>JBGCFI010000003.1:0-13961 GCA_045106855.1 Granulosicoccus sp. | reverse complement strand
AGTCTCAAGAGCACCTTATCGTGGTTTTATCAGACAAATCAAACACTCGTGTACTTCACTGGCTTGCCAGCCTGGTGTTGCTGGTCGTCATGCATGCCGTTCTCTCGCCATCTGCACACGCGCATGCGCCACGTGAAAACTACGTGTGGGTGAATATCGAGTCAGACCACGTCAGTGGCCGCTTCGAAATCAATAAGGGAGACATCGAGAAAAAACTGGGTATTGAACTTCCCGGCGAGGGTGATGAGTTGCTTTCGGCCGTGAACGACTCAGCGGCTCAGGTACAGCAATATCTCCTTGAAAACTTTGCGCTGAGTTACAACGGTGAGCAGCAGGACATCCAGTTTCTGGACAATAGCCTGTTTAATGACACCAGTGCGTTTGTCCAGTATCACTTTCGGGTGGAGGGTGTGCCTGAGGACGATCAAGTGAGCATCCGCAATACGGTGTTTCTCACGGAGAACTTCATGAAAGATGATCGCCTGCATCGCAGCCTCATCGTGTTGGAGTACAACAAGTATCGCGGGCTGGACTTCGGGCATGAAAGTACGGCGCTGGTTTTTGGGCCTGATACCCTGGAGAAAACACTGGATGTTGCAGACCCGCCGCAAATTCTGGTGTGGAAGGATTTCTTCTATCAGGGGCTGCTGCATATCTGGCTTGGGCTGGATCACATGCTGTTTCTGCTGACACTGTTGCTCACCGTGGTTCTTATCAGACCGGCAGGCCGTTGGGAGCCGGCTCCCGGCTGGCGCAAGGTTTTCCTCAATACCTTAACCATTGTCACGGTATTTACCTTGTCGCACTCCATTACGCTGGCGCTAGCCGCGCTGGGGTACATCAATCTGCCTTCCGGCCCGATAGAGGCGATCATTGCCTTGTCTATTATTGTTGTTGCACTCAACAACATTTTTCCGGTATTTGCTGCGCATACCTGGTTGCTGATACTAAGCTTTGGTTTAATTCACGGGGTGGGTTTTGCAAGCGCGCTTGGCGATCTCCAGTTTCGTAACGTGAGTATCGAAAAAATCCTGCTGATGTTCAATATCGGGGTAGAGGTCGGACAGGTTGTCGTGGTGCTTCTGGTACTGCCTTTACTGTTCTTTATTCGAAACAAACTCGCCTACAGCCGTGTCATCATGCCTTGTCTGTCTGCGTTTTCGGTTGTTGTGGCCACCGTCTGGTTAGGAAGTCGGGTAGGGTGGTGGGCATAACGCTTAAGCATGTTTGATGGAATCGATAACGCCTATCCACTAACCCCGCTGCAGGAAGGCATCCTGTATGAGGTACTCAAGTCACCCGATTCAGACATCTATGTCGCTTATGTACTGATTGATATTCAGGGTGTTCTGGACGAGTCGGCCTTCAAGCAGGCCTGGACCGAGACGTTAAACAGCCACGATACACTGCGAACGCGCTTTATCTGGGAAGAGCTGGACGAGCCTCTTCAGCTTGTGAATTCTGATGCCAGTGTTTGCTGGGAAAGTGTTGATGCCATGGTGTCGTCCGGCAACCAGAGCATGGTTGACAATACCGGCGTAGCAACACTCGATGAGGCGTTGATAAAAGAACGGTGGTTACATCACGAACGCACCACATCCCTGTCGCTCAGCGAACAGCCCCCGTTACGCTTTCGCCTGATAAAATTTTCGCCACAACGTGCCAGTCTGATATGGACCGTTCATCATTTGCTTGCTGATGACTGGTCTACACCGGTAGTGCTGAAGCATGTGCTGGAACACTATTCAGCCATTAAAGGCGATGCCGCGGTAGTGGCAGACGATCAGCCTGTTGCTTTGAGTTTTTCTGATTATGTGGATTGGCTTGGCTCTGCCGATTTCAGCGCCAGTGAAGCGTGGTGGAATAACAAGCTGCATGAAGCGCTGCCGACTCCCTTGCCCGTCGGGCAGTTATCAACAAACGACGCAAGCGTCGACGAAAAGCAGTTTCATCCACGACTTAAACGTCAGCTGGATGAGCACAGTACCCAAGTCGTCTCTGCATTTTCGCTGCAGACCGGGGTGACACAAAGCTCACTGTTTCATGCGGCCTGGGCGCTGACACTATCGCAATACGCCGGTTCATTCCAGCCGCTGTTTGGTACATCCGTGTCGGGGCGAACGTGTCCGCTAGCCGGTATAGAGAGTGCAGTGGGGCTGTTTCTCAACACAGTGCCAACGCAAATAACAATAGATGCGGAGCAAACACCGGTTGCATTTGCCTCCGGGGTGCAGGCACAGCTATTTGACCAGATGGCTCATGAACATCTGCCTTTGAGCGTGCTACAGAGTGTCCGGAAGTCTGACTCACCTGTGTCCCTGTTTGAATCCGTGCTGGTGGTTGAATCCCATGGTGCCAACCTGAATCTTGCCAGCACCAACGCAGAGCCCATTCGCTTTGGCGAAATCCGTTATGAAACCGATAGCAACTATCCGTTGACCGTATTGGTGTTTCCAGCCGATCAGCCTGAGATTCACTTTCTGGCCAGCGCCAGCTTCATTGATGCAGAGTTACTGGCACGCATGGCGAACAGTTTTACCGCGCTGTTAACCAGCCTTTGCAACCGTCAACATTCGAGTATTCGTGCGGTGTTAAGCCAGCATCAGGCATTGCTTCATCCGGATGCTGTTGTGCCGCCTGTGAGCCAGCTTGTGCCTCGCCCATCGTTCAATACCATGGACAAGTGGCTGGTAGACGCGGCACTTGCCAACCTTGATGCCACAGCCGTTACGCATAAAGGTAGTCACCTTAGCTATGGTGCGCTGTTGCAGCGAGCGGTGTCTCTGGCAAAAGACATTCAGGGTAGGTCGCCACAGACAGAGTGCATCGGTGTGTACATGAGTCGCAGTGCCGATCAGATTGTTGCAGTGCTTGCGGTGATGCTAAGCGGGCGAGGGTATCTGGCACTGGATGTGGAGTGGCCGGCGCAGCGCATCCAGCACATGGTACAAGCGGCGAACTGCACGCTGGTTATTGCCCATTTGCAGGAACTCTCAGCGCTTGAAAGCCTGGCTGTAACCGCGCTGGATATCTCCACTCAAATTGATCAACAGAGCAAGCCTGCACCTGGCGCTGAAAACGCTAACGCTACAAGTAACAAGCTTGACGTTATCTGCACTAGTTGTTGTGGGCCTGTTGATAAACCTGTTTCAGAAACCGATAAAGAAAAGCTGATAGAAACCATTGCCGAACTGGCTGGCAACAACACCTCTGATGATGAGCGTCTGGCGTACCTGATTTTCACCTCGGGCTCTACGGGGACACCAAAGCCGGTGCCGGTGTCGCACAGAAACCTGCTTTATTCAACAGCGGCTCGTATAGCTTACTATCCGGAGCAGCCAACCGCTTACTTGTTACTGTCCTCGCTGGCTTTTGACAGTTCCGTGGCCGGGGTTTTCTGGACGCTATGCACCGGCGGTACTCTGGTACTGCAAAACAACAACACTCACAACGATGTCCACGAGCTTGCCCAGCTAATTCAGCGGTATAAGGTAAGCCACACCTTGTGCTTGCCGTCGCTATATGCACTGCTGTTGCAGTACGCAGCAGCTGATAGCCTGAAAAGCCTGAGTACGGTTATTGTGGCAGGGGAAGCCTGCCCCGGTAACTTGCCAAGTCATCACCGGCAGGTCTTGCCCGCAGCACACTTGTACAACGAATACGGGCCAACAGAAGCCACGGTCTGGGCTTCGGTTGCGTGTTTGCATCCCAAGTTGCGCGGTGATAACGCAGAACCCAATGCGGGATTTAAAGAGGTGGCCATTGGTAGTGCGATTCCCGGTTGCACTATTCAGATACGAGATACCATCGGTAATCTGTGCCCGGCTGGCATCACGGGTGAGATTGTTATCAGTAGTCCGGGTGTTGTTGCCGGTTATCGTGGTGAGTCACCAGTCGATGCTCTGCCGTTTGAACCATCAACTCATGCTGATGGTATCTGGGGTGAGAGCCGATACTATCGAAGTGGCGATCTGGGATTCACGGGGCCGGGCGGGCAATTGTATTTCAGCGGTCGTGTAGATGAGCAGGTTAAGATACGTGGCCATCGGATTGAGCCTGCAGAGGTCACCTGGCGAGTCGAGCTTCTGGCTGGGGTGCATGCCGCCTATTGTTTGCCGGTATCGTTGCCAGTACCGGTTGGGCCGAACGATAAAGGCGTCACTTGCGACAACGATGATGCCGCAACGGGTAACAACATCCCCAGCCATACGGCACCACAACTGATGTGTTATGTCGTACCCGAGGGGTACGAAACTTCCGGGCCGTGCCGCTTACTGGACGAAAAAAAACTTGAGCCGCAACTGAATCGAATCGCATCACTGGCATCAGACTGCATCGCTGAACAGTTGCCAGCGTACTTCGCTGTATCCCGGTTCATCGCTGTGAGTTGTTTGCCACGCTTGCCTAACGGTAAGATCGACAAATACGGATTCCCGTTGCCGCCAGCATCGAGACCGGTACATACCTCGTATGAACCGCTTGGTGCAGATGGTCGTGATACCTCCATCAGTAATAACTCAACAACGGCTCGGTTGTGTCATTTACTAGAGCAGCAACTGAATATCACGGGTGTCTGCGCGCAGGATAATTTTTTCTCATTAGGTGGCGATTCCCTAAGCGCTATCCGATTTGTTGCCCGATGCCGCGAACAAGGTCTTGGAATAAGCATACCTATGGTGTCGCAGTTTTCGACGCTCGATGCACTTGGCCAGGCACTGGATAAAAGTGCTGCCGAAGTGTCTGGTACAGATACTTCGAAGCTCAATACGGCAGCCTTTGGTGATACTCCACTCACGCCTATTCAACGCTGGTTTTTCTCCCAGGAAATGCCAGACCCCGCGCATTGGAATATGGGTTTTACCGTTACGCTTGCGCACAGCGTTGATTGCACAGTTCTAACCAGGATAATTGTACAAGTGGTGGCTTGCTTGCCTGTGCTTGGCACACGCTTTACCCGACACGAGGGTCGATGGAGCGCTCATATCCCGGAGCATGTGCCCGTGAACAATCTGGTGATGCGTGTTCAAGAGCCCGTTGACGATGACGGCTGGGGTGCTGCTCTGGCGGAGGCACAATCGTCATTTGACCTGGCATCTGGTTGCTTAACGGGTTTTGTACTGGCGCAAAGTGCAGCGGGTGATTGTCAACGCATTGGTGTCGTGCTCCATCATCTGGTCACTGATGCACTCTCTAATCAGTCCCTGGCTGGCTTGTTATTACAGGCGATAAGCTCTGGTGAGTCACCAAGCCAGGAGCACAATCCCTATCGTTACTGGGCCACCCAGATGTCTGAGTCGTTTAGTGCATCTGGTGAGGATACACAGGATGCACCGATGCCGGCACGCTGGCTTGAAAGCGACGTTGAGAGTATGCGTTTTAGTATCGACAAAAACCTGGTCTTGGGTCTGGGCACTTATTGCAAGACATCGGGGACAGACTTGCATGAAGCTATCCTGTTTGCCCTGATGCGCGCCGCAAGTTGCCGGGCCAGTGTCCAGGTGGATCTCGAGATGCATGGGCGTGAGCTGATGGCTGAGCTTATCGATGTCAGTGGCACCGTGGGCTGGTTTACCTGCTTTTACCGGGTACCTTCCTGCGATATCGACACCCTGCAGGCGACGGCCTTTTCCCGTTTGATCAGACAATCCCGGGAGCAAGGTCAGGAAGCATTTATCCGAGAGCCCGAGCGCTTCTTCAGCGAGGTGCAAGAGACCGCTGAAAATACCCGTGTTATGCATCTACCGATGTTGTATAACTTTCTAGTGGGCGCAAGCACGACGGTCTCAAAAGAAGCTGACAACACAGCAGGCTTCATGCCCGTACTGGATGATCGATTGCGGCATCCGTCAAGCCCACGTTCCCACCCTGTGGATTGCATCGTACTCGATGGCGAGAGGGGCAATATCGATGTGTTATGGCGGATAGATCGCAAGATTTTACAAACTCTGGATATCAACGCCTGGCAGGTGGATTTTCTTAACGAGTTGTCAGCGCTGTGCCAAGATGATGGAAGATATGCAGAGCCTGCGGCTGAGGACTTTACAGACTCCGGTCTGCAAGCTGATGAGCTGGAACGGTTACTGGAGGGGTTTGACTAAACCTTCCTCCCTAAGCTTATCAGGCAGGTCGTCTTAGCAATGCTTTTAGCCTGCCTTTTACGTGTTTCAGTGCTTTTACACTGTACCAATGCGTTTGAAAGACTATCCGGTTAAGGTGTGCCAGCCATATATTGTCGCCGGCATAGACATTGGCACTACGATTAACGTGAGGCTTTGGCAGCTCGATAGTGGGTTCATCCAGAAACTGGCAGAACGCTGTCATGTCCACATCATGGTCAAAGCAGATTTCCAGCAGCTTGCCGGGACGATCGGCGAAATAGGCGCGCACCTGTGCATTGTGGTTTTCGTAAAACGCAAGATGCTCTGCCTTGGCGGCCTGCGGCATGGCGTAACCGTAGATGGGCTTTTCAAAGTCGCTTAACGGGCCCATGCGCACGGCCATTTTGCACAGGCTGCGATACCAGGCCTCTGGACTCTTGCGCACGGTGAGCAGAAAACGCGCATCCGGGTAGCGCTGGTCGATTTCCCGGTACATCAGTGGCCAGGGCCAGTCTTCAAAGCTATCGTGTTCATCCATTATGTTGAACAAGGCCTGCCAGTTCTTATCCTGGTATAAACGGAACGCCTCCAGCGAATAGCTCTGGTTGCGGTATCCCAGTGTCTGGAAGCAAAGCGCCAGCGATTTGGTCGCCGTCTTGTTAAGACCGATACCAACAACTTTAGGTGTGTTGCGACTACTCATCGTCTGGCGTGGCCATTGGTGATATCGTTGCGCTTTACAACAATGTAGCTAATGCTTAACCCGAGCGTGTCTCAAGATACGCACGCATCTGATTGAGTGAGCCGAAGTGCTCCAGAACGATATCGCCTGCGCCAATGCTGATGCCACACTGCGCTTCCAACCACGCAACCAGGCGCATGACGCTTATTGAATCCAGTAGTCCGGAGAGCAGCAGATCCTCATCGGCTGCAATGCTCACGTCGGGATCGTTCAGAAGCTCATGGGTGATGTGGTGAGCGATGCTATTGGTATCGGGCAGTGTCATTGCGTTTGGTGGGTCCAGGCTTCGGCTAGCTGTTTACGATTAAGCTTGCCCGTAGAAGTATGCGGAAGTTCTTGCAGTATCTGGATTTCGCCGGGTACTGCAAAAGGCGGGAGGCGGCTGCGCGCCAGTTTCAGAAAATCGGCGGCAACAGCGCTGGAACCCGTGGTGAGCGTGATCGCACAAACTATTTGCAGACTATCATGCGGGCCGGGCACCGTAATGGCAGCGACCTCTTGCGCATCCGGCATGGTGGCCAGCACCGATTCCACTTCGTCAAGCTCTACTCGTTGGCCGCGTACCTTGACCATGCGTCCGATGCGTCCCAGAAAAGCAAGATTGCCATCGGGCTGGCGCACTACACGGTCACCGGTTCTGAAGTACACAGCCGGGAAGGCTTCGACGGTTTGCCGTGTCAAAAAGGCTACCTTATTAAGGTCGGGCCGGTTCCAGTACCCACGCGTTAACGTGGTACTTCTAATACAGAGTTCTCCGGGCTGGCCGTCGGGGCAGTCCTCGTCGTTCTCATCAATGATGATGTCAGAGGAGTTTCGCGACACAATACCGATGGATATAGGTTCCTCACTGCCTTCCTCAGGAAGTAGTACATCGTGGCAGGTGCACGAGGGAGCCTCCGCCGGGCCATAAACATTGGTAAACGACACATTCTCCAGCTGCAGCATCAAACGCCGCAGTTTATCCGGAGGAAACGGTTCGCCTCCAAAGAGCACCCAACGTAATGAGCTGAGATCGCGAGAATCCATCGCACCTTGCTCTACCATGGTAATTAAGGTGTAAGGGACAGTAAACACAACGCTGATGCGTTCGCTTTCGATGGTTTGTGTCCAGCTGGCGGCAAATCGGGTGACCGGCTCGGGCACCAGTACGACAGTGGCACCGCTTTGCACCGTCGAAAAAAAATCGAAGATGCTCAGATCAAAATGTAAAGGGGCGTGACTGGCGACGCGATCGCTGGCGCTCATGCTGACATGGTCTGCTCCCCAGCGTGCATAGGTTACACTTCCAAGATGTGTGTGCATCATGCCTTTCGGGACCCCGGTTGAGCCGGAGGTGTACATGATATACCCGAGTTCCTGGTCGATCATGGGCAGATTGGGGGATAGATCCTGATACTGCGCTATGGCGTCCCAGGAATACACATTGGCCGATGAATCGTGCTTGGTGCCATAGATATGCAGTGGCTGCTGCTTCTGGATAGACAGGATGGCAGGCGCTAGCGCATCGTTGGTGAGCAGATGCCGTATGTCGCAGTCGTCAATAATGAAGCTGATGCGGGCCTCAGGCATGAAGGGGTCCAGAGGTACAAATACGCAACCGGCTTTCAGGATGCCGTAGATGGCTACACCCAGTTCCAGGCACTTGTGCATGTGAATGCCGACACGATCGCCGCGCTGCGCGCCATTGTCGATTAGCGCATGTGCGAGACGATTGCTGCGTTGGTCGAGTTCGGCATAGCTCATCTCCACACCTTCACACACCAGCGCCGGATGTTGCGGTGTGTTGCGTGCAAAATGCTCGAGTGGAGAGTGAATCAGGAAACCGGTCATGAAACCACAGGGGTTTTGAAAGCCAAGGGGAACGATACTTGATTTACGGCGGGCGCAAGCGCTAAGAAAAGCTCTTTTGTGCGCTCGCTTGCGAATATAAAGAGCGATAGTTGGTTAATGGTAATGAACGTCAGAACGGTCTAAACGGATCAGTAAAAAACGCATTAGTTGTGTCTTCGGTGTCATCCGTCACGTCTCGGATTAGCGGATACGCGTTTCTAAAAAGGTGAGCTGGGTCTTAAACCCCCCTGCGTTGATGACTCAATACCGGTGCTGGGTACGCCGCGTGGTAGTAGACACTTGAAATATAAGCCTTGGTCGTTGCGCATAGTGCAATCTGATCATTTTCACATCGCTATCGATCGCTATACCATGGGCTAATTTTCTGAACGTCTGGTAACGCCTATGTATTCAAGCTTTCTGGTGTAATCACGATCTTCGTTATCCGGGAAACTAATATGCGAGTGTGGAGCAAGATTGTCGGTGTCGCCATGGCATTACTGTGCGCAGGCTCGGTTCATGCGTTTACATTGAACCTCGAGCCCGCAAAGTGGCATTCTTTGTCAGCATCGGGTAGCGACAGTCGCACCACGGCCCAGATGTTTGCTGGCCAGCTTAATCCCAATCAGTACGGTTCCCAGTGGACAGTATTTCTGTTTGATGACCAGACTCAGCAATATTCACAAGCCGCATTAAACAGCCCTATTGAGCCCGGTGCGGGTTTCTGGTTTGTGCATATGTCTGACAATGCAATCCAGCTTGAGATAGATGTTTTTGCTCCCACTGTTCCTCTGTCTACCGCGGCACCTTGCCAGGCGTCGTTTGGTTGTCATGTTTATCCCCTGCCATCGTTAGGTTCGTCCGTATGGTCGCTTCTTGGCGTGCCGTTCCCAGAGGGTGTTGAAGTTCAGGATGTGATGCTGGTAACAGACTCGGGCACTTGTCAGAATGGTTGCACCTTACAGCAGGCTATTGATGCCGGACTGGCCGCCAGTTCGTTTTACCGGTTCGATGCTGAGAGTTTGCAGTATGTGGCGGTACCGGCAAATGACCTGCTGCAGGCTGGCGATGGCTACTGGTTGCCCACGTCAATCCCTCCTTCACTGGGTGCTGCGCGATTGTTATTCCCGACGTATTGCACGCCTTTCAGCTAGTTTGTTAAGTAAAGCTTTAACAACTTTTGCCTTGTTTTACGGGCAATCGGATGAGGATGTAGACATTTTCGTAGCATGAAATGCGACTGAGATGGCTGTAATTAGGTAACATGTGAGGCAGTACACACTCTGAGTTCTTGGCCAATGGCCTGCATGTTGTTATCTGGAATCGTTCGTCATTATGTCTAGTATTTCTCTAGCTGTACGTTTTGTTGCGTTTCTGATTTCTCTTTTTATCTGGCCTGCACTCGCATCAGCAGATGAGCAAGGTTCGCCAGATAGTCTGAATACTTCTGCCAGTAGCAAAGTCCTGGTCAATGCCGAGTGGGTGCTTATTTCTCTGCCAGGCGAGCCAGGGGTGGCGGGTACCGTTGCCAGCATTTTCGGCGATGATCTTCCTGTTGCTGATCTGGATAGAACCTGGCGGATTTATCGCTGGCGAAAACCGGGTGGCAATATAGCTGGTTACGAGCAGCTCACAGGAACATCTCGGCTCTATGCGGGAGAGGCTTACTGGATAGTGCAGATTACCGGCAGTCCGGTAACTCTTGATCTCCCATCTGCGACGCCGGCAACGGCGACTCGTCAAGTGCGCGGTTGTCACTCAGTGGCTGGGTGTTTCTCGATTGATCTGGGAATAAAAGCCGGCGAGCCGGTCGGCTGGAATCTTGTCGGATTGTCTCAAACATCACCCATTGAATTGTCGGGTGTGCGTGTACTCAGCGAGTCTGGCGCTTGCAGCACAGGTTGTACTTTGAGTGAGGCTGAGACTGCCAATATGGTATTCGGCACCGTGTATCGTCACAACGGTGAGGCCACGGGTTACGAGTTGCTAACCGACAATAGTTCCACATCGCCGTGGGAGGGGTTCTGGCTAGCCGTGTTGCCCGGAGCTGCTGGACAGACGATTAGCCTGGAGGTTCCCAGGAAACTGGCAGCACCACAAACGCCCGATCTCAGCGACTATCAGATGGTCTTTAATGATGAGTTCAATGGCCCGACGCTGGATGCCAATAAGTGGAACACGGGATTTCTCTGGGGTCCGTATGTGATCATCAATAATGAAGAGCAGTTTTACGTTGACAGTCTGGGCATGCATGAAGGGTTTTCATACAATCCTTTTTCTTTCACCCCGGAAGGCACGTTAAAAATTACCGCAGAAAAAGTCTCGGATGTAGGCGGACCGCCGCCCATCCCGGACCCTAATGATGCTATCTGGGGTGAGTTTCTTGAATACCGCTATCCACGTCCGAATGAACAGGCGTATGTGGAAAGCAACGTCAAGTACCTATCAGGCATGATCAACACCTATGAGGCGTTCAAGTTTACGCACGGGTATGTGGAAGCCAGGGTAAAGGTCCCCAAGGGCAAAGGACTGTGGCCGGCGTTCTGGACGCTTCCCACACACTACGTTGCTGATGTTCCTGAAATCGACATCATGGAATACATTGGACAATATCCCAACGAGACTTATCACACGTATCACTACTTCGATATCCCGGCGGGCTGGAAAACAATTCGGACACCCACTTACGAGACCATTGGCCCGGACTACTCCAAAGACTTTCATGTCTTTTCAATGTCCTGGGATCCTGAGCAGATAATCTGGTATGTCGATGGGATGGAAACCCGTCGGGTAGATTCTTCCGAATGGGTCATACCTAATCAAGCCATGTATATCCTGGCTAATCTTGCGGTGGGCGGTAACTGGCCAACATCGCCAGATCCCAATACCGAGTTTCCGGCGGTTTTTGAGCTGGACTATATTCGCGCGTACAAAAAAGAGATGGATCGGCCGCTGGATCTCAATCAGTATGAACTGGTGTTTTCGGACGATTTCACGGGGTCTACCCTCGATCCTGACAAATGGACCACGCGTTTCCTGTGGGGCCCGTTTCTAACCATCAACAATGAAGAGCAGCATTACATTGACAGTCACGGCATTGATTCTGGTCTGGGTTATACGCCGTTTTCAGTCAGCAACGGGAATTTGACCATTACTGCCGCGGCTACAGGCACCCAGTCCCCGGCTAATACAGTGCCACCGAAGTACCCGGCAGGTGATCCTTTTTGGGATGATATCCCCAGCGGTTTCTACCAACCCGACTACACACCGAAAAACTATACCTCGGGCATTATCACGTCACGGGATTCTTTTCGGTTCACACATGGCTATGCAGAAATACGCGCAAAAATACCGGCAGGTGATGGACTGTGGCCGGCCTTCTGGTTGCTGAACAGCTATTACGTGGGCAGGCAGCCGGAGATCGATATAATGGAAATCATCGGCGAAGATCCGGGAACGGTGGCGCATACGTATCACTGGACCAATGCGATGGGCATGGATGTAAAATCCAGCCACCGTGCCCAGGGTGGCTCTGGTGATTTAGGCTTTGGCGATGGTTTTCATACTTACGGTGTGCAGTGGACACACGACACGATTACCTGGTTTGTCGATGGGCAGGAGACAGCAACCTTTACAGATCCTGATGTCTCGTATCAGATTATGTATGTCATTGCTAATCTGGCTGTGGGCGGGGCATTTAATACCAAGCCGGTGGATACATCCAAATTACCTGCAGAACTCGTCATTGATTACATCAAGGTCTATCAGGAAAAGCGGCTGCCCTAGTTACTTCACAGTCATGAGGGCTTTATGACGCACTGGGCTAAGATAAAGCCCAGACTCGTGTTTTATCGATATGTTACTCGGCAAGGAAAGTCTTTATGAAACCTGTAGTTGTTTTAATCGTTGCATTAGCGGTGGCTGGTGGGATCTGGTGGTATTCAGGCGCGCAGGAAAGTGTGGAGATTGTCGTTGATGGCAATGTGTCTGGTGCAGAGCCTGGTAGCTCAGTGCCCAATCCTCTCGAGGTCGTAAACGAGAATGTGGAGTCTGCGGAGTCTGCGGAGTCTGCGGAGTCGGGGGATGACACGGGTGCGGGGTCTGAAACTGACAGCTTAGACACGGCTGAGTCGGATACTGCTGAGCCGGATACTGACTCTGGTAGTTCACCATTTGCACTGGTTGAGAGCCCAGCTAAGGTTGAGGAGCCGACGGTAGTTAACCCACAGACACAAGCCGTACAGCAACAGCCAGTTGCGCAAACAAACGAGGTGGATGAGGGTGGTTCACAGCGCTCGCTACTTGAACCTGTAGTGGTTCCCAGCAGCTATCCTGTCACGGACGCTGCGAAATACTTCATTCCGAAAGAGGAGCGTGGCCCCGGTAGATTGGGCGGGCCTCCGCCACTGGATTTTCCGGGTGGCCCGAGTGATCCTAATCGTGACACCAATTCTCTTCTTCAGCCGCCACCGGCTCCGGGGCAATAGTCAATAGTGTAAAGCGGCAGACTGGTGCTGAATTGTTTCGTTGTCAGTGTGTGATGGGCAACGGAGAACCGATACTAAAGTTGAGCTTTCTCTGTTGGTGATGCCGGGTTTTACTTCAACTGGCAATTTTGCCCGAGAAGGGTAAAGCCTGATATCACCAACAGGATGCCCGTGCTAAGCCCGTGCTTTATGGGAAAGTAGGGGGATTAGGAAAAGGAGGAAAAGAGGCTTGCGCTGCTGCAGATTTTGACAGGAACAACGTTGCGATAGCCGGAGAGCCATAGGCCAGTTTAGTCAGGGTTTTACGACGATTCAAAGATACATTCTCATCAACAGACGTCTCAGTCTGTTCGACGGGTGTTTCGCCGTTTTGCGTTTCCATAGGTACAACTCCAATATCGACGGTAAAAGGTAAGTGTAGTACTACTTATTCTCAAATGATTATACCGGAACAAAGAGATACCCACGCTTTCTTACGGCTTTGTCAAGGAATTGCAGGTAGGTTTTGTCGATTGATGAGCGTTTTTGCCGAGTCGAACGCCTGTTAGTGTGATGTAGTGCAGATCATTTGACACTGAGTGCCGTTAACCTCAGCCTTGCAACACAGCTGATATGCCCGCACGGCACCGCTATTGATTTATCAGTGAACGCAGCGCGTGTTCCGCCTCTTGCAGGCAAGAGTATTCCATTGAATAAAACCGTGCGTCCTGCGCCCAGTTAACCAGCGTCTGTACCTGCTTTGGCTCAATTGTGCCCGGAATAAAACAACCACTTTCAATCAGCATGGACAAAGACTCAGATCTG
>JBGCFI010000029.1:0-47889 GCA_045106855.1 Granulosicoccus sp. | reverse complement strand
GAAGATTCTCTGACCTGATTCTGCCGGTTGAAAAAGCGACAACATAATAGTCTTTTTTTCATCGCCCTCATTTCCTGTAGCAGTTTTCCCCAGCTCTGAAGGCAACTGACGAAGTACTTCAAACGAATTAGACTGACCTTTTCTTCTACCGTATTCACAGGCTGCTGCTATGGCGGCAGCCATAGCTCCGACAGATGTACCACCCAGGTTACGCAGACGATAAGTTCGTGCAATTTCCAGTATTGCCCATGGGTAGACGACGCCGCTAGCAACACCACCCTTCATCACAATATCGCACCACTGATCGTTCGGGGGCTCTTCCAGTAATGGGGGAGGTAGGGGGGTAGGGGTTGAGTCGGCGGACAGTGATTGCATCAACGAGCCAGCCACTGCTCTTCGGTCTTTTTCACCCATACCTCGTCTTTACCCAGGTCCTCGAGCGCAGCTCGTGATGGGTAAAAACAATATACCGTGCCTCGAGTACGCGAAAATGACCTGAAGTTCATTAGCTTCGCACTGTGGTAGTCAGGCTCCTCTCCTCGCTCTTGATCAAGGGCGCGGGTTAGGGTGAATGCTGAATCACTATTGCCATGACTGCCAATTAGTGGATCTTTAAGCTGTCTGTCACCAGTGATTCCTAGCGGTTTTCGGTCTGCCCATTCGCCCAGAAGGTGTTCGAACTGGTTGCGTAAATCACTACAAAAAAACAGACCAAGCAAACCACGAGGTTCATCTTCATTGATATTGACTTTGTACCACGGACCGTAGGGTACACCGCGTCGGAACAACGGCCGCTTGTGCGCCTGAACACCGTCCACATCACGTGGATTCATTCGGCGGATGTGTGAGCCAAAGGGACATCCTCGACCAAGCGAGTCATCTTCTCTATTCGTAGTGTCTATGATGGACGTGTCATCAGTTTGATCGTCTTGGGTATAACTGAACTCGTTGCGCTCGATAGGGCGCTTGGGTAGTTCATTCGGGGTGTCATCAGGCCTTACAACCTGGCCGTTTGGCCAACGACCGCATAACTTTGCGCGTATATATGTGGTTAGTTCTGGCAAGCCTCCCCATTCCGGTTTCAGCATCAGCTTATCAGCCGACTGTTGCACAAATTTCCGAAAGCCCTTCTCGTCTTGCTCAATGAGTCGAAAAGCCCCGAAACTGCTGTGACGAAAAAAACCTCGAATACGATCCGAACGATCAATCAAGCTCCAGGGATTGTCACCGATATTACGTGGCTCTCCAAGGAGTAATTCACCTGCCTGATGGATGTTTCTTGCGGTGCCCTGTTTTTTATTGGTGCGTAGCTGGTGGCGTGTTAATCCGTCACGGTAACCAAAGTGCAACCAGACCGGTGGTATCGGTTTTTTTGGAGGATCGTAAAAGGTTTCGTCTTTGGGGTTATGCCAGGATTGTTGCTCGTTCTCATCCTTTTCTGGTGGTTCCAGATGTTTTCCATGATAAACCCGGGTAATTGTCACGAGTTCTTCAACTTTTTTTAAGCTCGGAACAAGAGTCTGATCTTGCCACGCCGTTTCTGTTTTTGAGTCAGGCGAGCTATGAACAGTGATAACAGCATGAACTCCATCAGGCGCAAAAACAGCATCCCAATAACGGGCAGCGCTTGCACCAACATCACCCAGAAATTCGGCAGCTCGTTCTGCAGCCCCTTGTGAAAATGCTGGTGCAAGATGACGAAAAATATGCTGATAACCATCCAGGATATTTAACGCCTGCAAGCCGCGAAAGCTAATACCTACGGCAATTTCGTATTCAGGAATTTCATTCTCGTCGTTAGCCCAGGTAACTTCATGGAGTAAAGCGTTCATGAATTCTCTTCCGCTGGCAGCGCACTTGAATTTCACAAAAACATGTTTTACACATCTGGCTCGCGATGCACGTAATAGTAGTTGCTGGACGTCGCGTGTATCAACGATGACATCCTCGTCCAAGGTCATGCTTCCCTCTCAACATGTCTGGCGACATCGCTTGCTTCTATATTCGGCATAGCGCTGTAAAAGAACCCGTTGACTGCAGGGGCGTTGTTGGCGCGAATGACATCGACGAAGGATCCGGGGTTTTCTGCAACTGGTAGTTTCGGGGCACCTTCAACATGTTCAAACAACAGATCGAACAAATCGTCCACTTTCAGGGCGAAGTCCTGTATGTAAGCATGAAAATCACCATCGTAGACGGTGTGAAGCGCAAGGTAGCGACCCTGATCAAGAAGTTGAAACCAGGCAAAATGAACATGGCCGGACTCGTTCAGCACTTTTTCCACACGCGGGGCACCGACGTGAATGATATGTCGAAGTGCGGAGCTATGAAAATCGGTAGGAGATTTTACCCGCATGACGACATTGAGTGGTTGCTGAGCCAGGCGCATGGCACGTTTGTGAGTGAACGGGTATGACTGGCAGGAAAATCCCCAGCGACGTGTCATCCCTTCGGGTTTGCCGGTGAAGGGATCAATGACTTCTGCTACTGACGGCAGTCTCAATACGGTTGCGACCATTGCTGTTGCCAAAGAGTGTGCCGCAGATTTACCAAGACAAGGATGTGTCTGCGCCTTGTTACTTGTATCTGTCGTTTTACTAATTTGCAGATCCGGAGCACCAAATGGTAGGTCATAGTTTCCATCGGTGTATCTCAGCCTTTTCAGTCGACTGGCAGCAGTAAGCCATAAAATAATTTCTTCACCCTGCTTAATCTCCTGGCCACCCAGCGTTACATCTTTCGCAGCGCGTCTTGGCAAGTAAGCAACAGGGGGATAATTCATGAGTAGTTGCCCTACCAATTGATGCAACTGATCGTCAGTTTCTGATTTATGATATTTCTCAGCCTTTGCAATAGCAATGGCGAGAGGATCCTGTTGATCCTCCTGCTTATTCCTGAAGCTCTGTCCCGGACGCTTATAGTGATTTTCCTGATCAGCGAATATCTGTTGAATTGATGTACAAATGGATGCCTGGATATTTCCAATTGCCCCTGCAATCAGACCGGTTGTCATCGATGCAAGCTCCGCTATGGTGAAATCTTCACTTTCCAGAGCCATTCTTTGAAGTAAGGGTTGACCTATGTCACTCAGCCCCCATTCGTCTAGTGGGGTAACGCCTTCTGGCCATTTAGTACGGCTGATACGATTCTTGAGGTTTCCACGAACTTCGCGTGGTTCCCAGGCAACTTTTCGGTATTCTGCAATCAGCGTATAAGCACGCTCTGTGAGTTGTGCCATTGCAGCTCTTGCTTGTGGAACTGCTGTCGGCTCGTTACAAAAGTGCTTGCCCATGATCAGATACACCAAGGCTCGATAACTGGTGGTAGCAGTTTTTTGAATCAGATCATGATCGGTGCTGGCAAATCCAAACCAGAGTCCACAAAACCTTACAGCCGCTTGTTCAGCCAACTGTGCCAAGTCAAATTGATTATGCGTCAGACCTGAAACCACGGCATGGCGTACAGATTCATCAGCCAGTTTTTGCAATTGAAGACCGGCAGGCTTTCGCACCAGATCATTCATGTACTTTCGCTGACGTGAATACAGCTGATGGGCATCCGGATTTTCTGTCGTATTGTAGGGATCGAGAGCGAGAACAAAGCTACGATCACCCAATTCGGCGTACGACACATTACTGAAGTAATTTCCCTTGTTTTCCAGAATCTTCCGTACCTCATCATATCCAGCAACAAGCCAAGTGTTTTTTCTGTGCTTGCCGGGAGGGACATAGCTGTATGGCCTTGAGCGCTCATCGTCATCGGGGTGAAAAAAGCTAGCAAAGGCCTGTACCGGTTTAACGTTTGGATCCCGGAATTTTATGATTAGTTCGTCTCTTAAATCATCATCATCCAGAATGATAGACAAACTCTGATTCAGGTCGAGATCGGTATGGCTACTCTGATTATCCGTCGAATAAAACGGCCATTTGGGCATTTTTTCGTAAGCAGTCATAGCGGTGTCATTTTGTTAAATAGAGGTCAATCGTTCGCGATTTGTGGAAAAGGGAGAATGCAACTACGCCTGTTATCGCCACTTTTGTCGGACGGTGATTGCGAGCTATCTTCCGTGCCTGATAGGGTTGCCCACCTGGATAGCAGTGCATGCGCGTGTTTGACATCATGGGTAGAATCGCCTTCGTTCAAGGCAGAGAGTGCCGCTGTTACCGTCGTGTTCGCTTCTGTATATCGTTCCCGCAAAGCCAGGGATTCAGCCAACGCCATAGACGTTCTGAGGACATAAGCCTGCTTTTGCTGCTTGTTGGCGACGTCCAGCGATTGATGCATCAGCGCATCACCCGTTTGAATATCTTCTTTTTCGTATGCAATGAGTCCTTGAATTCGTAACACCTCTGCCAGGTGATAACGGTCGCCTGATTGGATAATGATTTGTTCCGCTTCCACTATTTTTTCTATCGCTGTATCGAGTTCTCCCTCTTCAAGCAGGGTCTCTGCTATGAGAGACAGATAAAATGCACGAGTAATAACCGCGCCTGTGCTAACCCATTCGGCATAACCCTGATCCATGTGAATGAGTGCGTCTTTTCTGTAGCCTGTCAATGCCATCGAGCGCCCGCGAATAATTCTCGCATGTGCCAGCCAGACAAGAAAATTTTCTTTCTCACAGATAGCGATTGCATTATCAGCGTGGTCAATGGCCGTAGCGTACTCACCTCGAAACATCGCAAGGCTGGCATAGAATCCGTGCGCTTCCGCTTCACTAAAAGGATGTTTTCTTGATTTCGCCAGATTAACTGCCTGCGCGGAACGAATGTCAGCGGTATCTGAATATCCCTGATCCCATAGAGACCAGGCTCCGTAGCAAAGGCACATGATTTCCGGATCTTGAACCGCAGCTGGACTATGCCTAGTGGAGCGGCAGTCTTTTAGACATTGATCCATCAGAAGCAGTGCCTCTTTGGTATGTCCTTGATGAAATTTTATATTGCCTAATGCCCATCGGCATTGTATTACCATCAGAATTCGCGATTTCTGGTCAGATAAATCGCTGGCTATAACATCTGCCGCGATTGCCAGAGCTTCTGCCTTTTCCAGTTCGCCACGCATAACGTGAACAGTTTCAAGGCCCAGCATGACTTTCAATTGTTCTCGCTGATTACCAAACTGACGAACCAGTGTATCTGCTCGTTCATAAGCACTGCGCACTTCTTCAGATCCATATCCTTCACTGGCGATAAGACGCGCGGCAAGCATTAGCTGCAGCCTCATCTCCTGTTCAGCTGTTTCCTCTTTGCTGGTTAATTTCTCAAGCGATACCAGTGCTGAACGCAGGCTGTGGATAGCTTCTTGGTTAGCTGAAGCATCAGCAGCCAGGTGTGCCGCTATCTCCCATTGTTTCGCACCTTGCTGATGCTGGTTCGACGAAGAAAGATGATGGGCGAGCATTCCCGGCTGACCATCGAACATATGATCCTGATCGTGCTGGATAACACGCGCTATGGCCGCGTGAACAGGTATTCGGTGACGCTCCCACATGGAGGAGTAGGCCACATCACGTATCATTTCATGTCGAAACGATAGTCTGGTTAGTCCTTTTGACTTTGAATCTACGAGGATGCCAAGCTCACGGAAGGAATCTATCTGCGATTGAAAGTCTTGCAAGCTATAAGAATTTGTCAAACTGAAAACGACAGCTCTCAAGAGCTCAATCGGGACATCTCGTCCGATAACCGATGCAACCCGCACGAGATACTTGCCGGCCTTGTCCAGATGTTCGAGACGCGACTTTAGCAGCGCATCGATCGAATCGGGAACGACTAAGGTGGAATCTGATATCCCATGGGGTTGGTCCAGTGCCAGCCTGGCAGATTCTTCGAGAAACAGAGGTACACCTTCGGCGCGGGTAACCAGTCGATTGACAGCGTCACTTGCCAGATTGTTACCTACAACCGTTCGCATGAACTGATAAGCGACTTGCACCGGCAACCTGCCGAGTTTTAAATTTTCAGCACTGGGTAAGGAATTGCAGACCAGACCATCTCTTTCTGTACACAACACCATAAAACGTAAGCCACTGCGGCAACTCAAGACGTCTATGACATGTTCCAGCGCCTCTCGCAGAGACGGATCTACCCATTGAAGATCATCCACCATTAATATCAACGGTTTGTCCCGGGCAGCGATGTCTATGGCCTCAGTCATTAATTCGAACAGATGCTCTCGGTCAGTTAATTCTGGACTACCTGCCGGAATTAACCCTGGGTCGGGTTGTGCTTCATCAGCCTTGGTTATGCCGAGTAGCTCAGCCAAAACCGCAATATTCCTTACCGTTCCAGGTGGATATGAGGCGAACTCTTGGATGCGTTGCCTTACCTGTAACTGCGAATCTCCGATCTGGATTCCGAATCCTCGTCGCAATGATTCTTTCAGGCTATAGAAAACACCCCCCTGGTAATCGGATAGCCCCTGAATTTTAAAGAGTCGCGCACCCTCAGGTAGCACTGTCGCCAGAAACTCGCGGACGAGCCTGGACTTGCCTATGCCTGCCTCGCCACGCACGCAGACGACAGTTTGCTCACCCCGACAGACGCGATGCCAGGATTGGGTTAGTTCCAATATCTCATCATCGCGTCCCAAAAACGGCATGGAAGTTCGCGGTGCTGTGCTCGCCGATCCATCCCTTGCGTAGGAAATCAGCCTCATCGGTAACACTGGATGATCGATACCATGGAACTTGGTGTAGTCACCGGATGGTTCGAACTCGAATTTTTCACGGGCAAGCCATTGACTGTTGGTATCAACAGTGATGTCACCGGGTTGTCCGAATGTTTGTAGCCGCGCAGCCAGATGGATGGGTTCACCGTATGGGACACCGGAGCGTACGGCAACTCGACCCGTGGCAATGCCAATTCGTAGCTCAGGTTGCCCGGGCAGTATTGGAAGCAGTGCGCGCACCGCCATTGCGGTATCTAATGCACAACTTGCGGTATTCTCCAACGCGCTGGGGAGCCCGAAGTAGGCCATTGTACTGTCGTCTCCCGCACGCCCACCTGAACTGCCGCCTCTATCGTATATGCATTTGATAGAACGCTCTTTGAGTGTGGCAAGCACCTCGCTATAACGTTCATTGCCCAATTTCTGCATCATTTTTGTCGAGTTGACTAGGTCGAGCGACATTGCGGTAATGGTGCGATTTTCGGTCTCTAGCTGTGTAATTGATCGAGGGGCGCATAGGGCGTTGTCGTCACAGTTGTAGAGACGAAGAATTCGATGTGTATTTTCATCGCTCTGAGAGGCAATCTGGACTGCGCGACGGGGAGTCAGTCCGGTGTTTATCGCTGACAGAACCTGAGTGGAGGCAAGAATGAGATCTTCTATGGATGTAAAATCCCAACCGGTTACAATTGCGCACCCCGGAAACTCGGTACTGAACTCGGCGACTTCTGTGCCAGAAGTGTCGGACGAAGAATCGGTTGGCCAGATACACAGTTCCGGGGGAACGTTAGCGCTTTCACGGATATGTTTTGCGGCATCGTTTGCCGATAGAGCCACCAGTGCTGTTGAGGAGCGACGAAGAGAATCATTTTCGATGAAGAAAAATCCATTCCCGGTCAGATGGCTGGCAAGAACCGATACATTATCCTGACGACGTAGAGACGTTGTAAACGATACCTGTATCTGTTGATGTACCGGATTGGTGGCGCGGAAAGGAAGGTTTTTCGGGAGCTCTGGCCCAGGCAGGTAGCAGGCCATTGCATACCGCTCACACCATCGTTGGCCGTGTGATTGAAATGATTCAATCGGTAAAAATGCAAGATCAGATTGAATCTGAACCTGCAGAACCTCAGCGCCTGATTTTTCGATCGCCTGATTGATGGATACTGGGAAAATCAGGTCTTGCAATACCGGCGGTTCTACAGTTGCGGCGACATCGCGAATATTCTGTAAATCGGTTCTAGCCCAGCCCTGTCGGCTGAAACGTTTTGTATCGGTTAATAGAACAAATATTTTTCCATCATCAACGCTGATGGTAAGTGTCAAAGTCTCGTTATTCACATTGTTGCCCTGAAATCAGGTCGGGCGACACATAAAATCTTGACATGAGATAGAGTTTGCCTGACCCCAGCTAATTTGCCTTAGCAAGAGCCTGATGTCCATGTGAAATTATCTGCTTTCCCGAGGTAGTGTGAATATTGCCCCCTTTACATCACATCAGATCCTCTCTGACCTAATGCGATTGTGTAGGAAATAACGTTAGCTTAGTTACGAAGAGTAAATATCACACGATCAGGTGAGGTATTTTGTAGCAAATCAGTGTAGCGATGTTAAAAGGCGCTTATGTCGTGAAATCTGGTTTTTCAGGCGTCTGATGACATTTAATCACGAGTTCGTACGTGTCGATGTTTAAATAAGACAGTCTCCGATGAGGTTTGATCGGTAAGCAGGTTCAAGCCTGAGCTGAAACAGCCGGATGCATCAGCCGAACAGCGGCAAGCATATGATCCTGTAGAGCTTCCCAATGATATTTGATTGAATCATTAGTGCAGAACGATTGATTGTTCAGATCATTTTCCTCCAATTCTTGACAAGGTAAAGAATTGGGTTCAATATATATCTGATGAACTCGTCAGAAATTGCATCAGATTCCATAGACGTGCCGGCAGCCCTTAAAAAGGCAGGCTTGCAGGTGACTGCTCAGCGTCTGGCCGTGTATCGTGCGGTGGAAAAAACTCCGCATACGATTGCCGATGACATCTGCAAAGCGGTCAGGGAAGAGCTTGGGGTTATATCAAGACAGGCAGTTTACGATGCGCTCAACGCAATGGCCGTGCATGGACTGATTCGTCGTATACAGCCGGCAGGCTCTGCAGCTCGCTACGAGCATCGAGTTGATAATCATCACCATCTGGCGTGCCGGGAGTGCGGTAACGTTATAGACATTGATTGTGCTGTGGGAGAAGCGCCTTGTCTGGTTGCCGAACAGGATCACGGATACCAGATAGATGAGGCTGAGGTTATCTATTGGGGCGTTTGTCCGGATTGCCAATAATCTGTGCTCGGATGATTTTTTGAAAAGCTTTTAAACAAGCTCTTTTTAGTAAACGCAAAGCACGGTTGTCGAGAAACGCTTTATCGATTAACAGAGACAGTATTTACAACAACATAATCACACCAACATTCGGCTAGCTCACGCCAGTCTGATGAAACAACAACTTAACTTTTACAATCATTTTAAATAAGGAGACTTGTATGGACGGTGATTTAACCGGTGGAGGTTGTCCCTTCGCTCACGGTGGTAACACTTCAACAGAAAAGCCGGTCACCAAATGGTGGCCTAATGCTCTCAATCTGGACATTCTGCATCAGCATGGTGTGCGCACCAATCCGATGGACCTGGATTACAACCATCGTAATGCGGTCAAAGCGCTGGATTTCGACGCGGTCAAGGCTGACGTTAAAGCGCTTTTGACTGACAGTCAGGAGTGGTGGCCAGCAGACTGGGGCCACTATGGGGGTCTTATGATCCGGCTTGCGTGGCATTCGGCAGGTTCCTATCGAATGGGTGATGGCCGCGGTGGTGCAGGCTCGGGCAATATTCGTTTTGCTCCTTTGAATTCCTGGCCTGATAATGCCAGTCTTGATAAGGCGCGTCGTCTGCTTTGGCCGGCCAAAAAGAAATATGGAAATGCGCTTTCCTGGGCTGATCTCATTATTCTGGCAGGCAACATGGCCTACGAATCAATGGGCTTGAAGACCTTTGGATTCGGCTTTGGTCGTGAAGATATCTGGGGTCCTGAGAAGGATGTCAACTGGGGGCTGGAAGACGAATGGTTGGCTGACAGCGCCAATCGTTATGATGATCTGGACGACGCATCTACCATGCACAACCCGCTGGCAGCTGTGCACATGGGACTGATTTACGTTAACCCTGAAGGTGTAAACGGAAACCCGGATCCAGCCAGAACAGCTAAGCACGTGCGCGAAACCTTCGCCCGCATGGCCATGAATGATGAGGAAACAGCAGCGTTGACTTGCGGTGGCCACACAGTGGGTAAAGCGCACGGTGGTGGTGACCATGCCAACATTGGTGCAGAACCTGAAGCCACTGGCGTTGAAGCACAAGGTTTCGGTTGGGCCAATCCTGGCCACTCTGCCAAAGCATCCAATGCATTTACTTCAGGTATAGAAGGCGCATGGACCAAGCATCCAACACAGTGGGATATGGGTTACTTTGACTATCTATTCAACTACGAATGGGAGCTGACTAAATCTCCAGCCGGCGCAAATCAGTGGAAGCCGGTTGATATGCCAGAAGACGCCAAGCCAGTTGATGCCAGTGATCCTTCTATCCGTCACGATCCAATGATGACGGATGCCGACATGGCGATGAAGGTTGACCCAATCTATAACGAAATCTGCCAGAAATTCATGGCCGATCCCGAGTATTTTGCCGATACATTTGCTCGTGCCTGGTTCAAGCTCACTCATCGTGATATGGGGCCACGCGCAAACTACCTCGGGCCGGACGTTCCCGCTGAGGACTTGATCTGGCAAGATCCGATCCCTGCAGGCTCTACGTCATACGATGTTGATGCGGTCAAGTCAAAGATTGCGTCTTGCGGATTGACCGCTGCCGATATGATTGCAACTGCATGGGACAGTGCCCGAACCTTCCGCGGATCAGACAAACGAGGTGGCGCAAATGGTGCACGGATTCGGTTAGCGCCGCAAAAAGACTGGGCAGGCAATGAACCAGAAAGATTAGGTAAAGTGCTACAAGTTCTGGAGCCGATCGCATCAGAGACCGGTGCTTCCCTGGCCGATGTGA
Organism: Granulosicoccus sp.; assembly: GCA_045106855.1. Classification (GTDB taxonomy): domain Bacteria; phylum Pseudomonadota; class Gammaproteobacteria; order Granulosicoccales; family Granulosicoccaceae; genus Granulosicoccus. Next base: position 37,103 of record JBGCFI010000029.1, on the reverse strand, counting down.
TTGTACTGGCTGGCAACGTTGGTCTGGAACAATGCATTAAGGCGGCGGGTCATAACGTGACAGTGCCATTCACGGCTGGCCGTGGTGACGCTACTGACTCGATGACCGATACGGATAGTTTTTCCGTACTTGAGCCTCTGGCAGACGGCTTCCGAAACTTTCAGAAACAGACATTCTCAGTTGCTGCGGAAGAGTTGATGCTCGACAAGGCACAACTGCTGGGTCTGACTGCAGCCGAAGTGACTGTACTGCTCGGTGGTATGCGTGTACTGGGTACCAATCATGGTGGTTCAATGCACGGTGTTTTCACCGATCGAGTAGGTCAGTTGAGTAATGATTTTTTCGTTAACCTCACTGACATGGATAATAGCTGGCATCCGGTTGAGTCTGATGGCTCCTTTGAGATTCGCGACCGCAAGAGTGGCAATGTGAAATGGACGGCTACCAGTGTCGACCTGGTTTTTGGTTCAAATTCTATTCTTCGCGCCTATGCAGAAGTCTATGCCCAGGACGACAATGCCGAGAAGTTCGTCAGCGACTTCGTTGCAGCCTGGACCAAAGTAATGAACGCTGATCGATTCGACCTGCTCGCATAAGCGTTTGAAGGTGAGTCGCCTCGACGTCGGGGCGACTCATTTCGTTCATAAAGATGTACGCAGGTATTTGTTGGTCGAGACTGTCAGCGATAGACAAAAAGGACAGCTATCTAAGCTGTTTTTGTTTCCATGGTGTTTTGCTCCAGGCCTTCGCTGGCACCCAGTCAGGGTTCTATCTGACCGGCCTTGTGCTGAACGGTCAACACGATGAACTCTGCAGGACGCAACGGTGCAAAGCCGACAAGGACATTAACTCTACCCATTGAGACATCGCTTTGGGTGGTTGTGGTCGAGTCACAGCGGACGGTGTAAGCCTCAGAGGGTGTGCGCCCTTGAAACGCGCCCTGGCGAAACAAGCCCTGCATGAATGTGTTAGTTGCCAGCCTGATCTGAGACCAAAGGGGCTCATCATTGGGTTCAAAGACCGCGAACCGCAATCCACCGAGCAGGCTCTCTTCGATATACATTGCCGTGCGTCGAACCGGCACATATCGATAATTTATCTTCCCGGAATTGCTGAAACCAGCCATGGTACGTGCGGCCCAGATAACATCACCGTGTGGAAACTGACGCAGTGTATTGATCGCTTCGCGGTTTATGGCAGTGTTCTCGGTATCTGAGAGCATGTGCTCAAATCCCCTTGAGCCTAGGGTTTTCGCTTCGACTCCTGCGGGTGCTTTCCAGACTCCTCGTAGGCCATCGGTGCGAGCCATAATTCCAGCGACAGTACCTGACGGATCTATTGCGCTGGTTTGCTCTGTCACTTTGATTCGTGGCCAATAAAGGGCAGCGTGATCTGTGACAGCCCCCGCCCGAAGTGCGCTGATGCCTTGAAGCACATCAGTCGCGTTAGTCCACCCAGTGTTTGTATCCGAGGGCGGATCGACGATCAGGAGAGCGCGCATCTTTTGGCAACACTGGCTGGCAGGTCCCCAAAAACGTGCTCGTTCAGCATCAGTCTGTCCCGGGCAACGTGGCAGAATCATGAGGTTGAATTTGAAATTCTGTTCAATGGTGTTAAAAATTTCCTGATACTCACCGAGTTGAGGTGGATCTGCATCATCGCCGTTGCCACCAGCTACACCGTCTGTCTGGCGTCGAGTAGTACCCGAAGTACCAAAGGAGTAGTGTGCCGTGTTAGCTGCCTGTGCAGCCGTGAATACACCCTTACTGGTATCCGATAGAATAGCTAATCCCGGACTTGTCAGTACAGCATCCACTCCGGCGTTGGAAGTGCCCGATGTAGGTGTTATGGCAATACGAAAGCCACATCGAGATACACTCCAGGTAGTGCCAAGCTCACGACGTAAACTGGCCACCAGCTCGTCAAAATGACGGAGTGTGTTGCGAAGTGAACCTACGCCATCATTGTTGGCGTTGCCTTCCAGAAGGTCTTTTTTTGCACCACGGAAGGAAAGCCTGACGGAGGGTCTGAGTTCCATAGCACCGAGCCCTTCGTCAAATACCCAATGCGTTAGACTTTCCGGCACTATCTGCACAAATGATTCTAATCGTTGCAGCGAACTGTTCTGATCGAAGGTATTTGAAATTGCCTCATTGATGCGCGTTACATAGCCACTGGGTGCGGGTCTGAAACGGGAATAGAGTCCTATCTCTATTCCTCCACTGACACTACCTAGCTGCAAGGCAACGGCAACATCATTAACAGCGGCAGGAGTAACAGTCACGCTCTGACTATTGGCAGTACCCGCTGTGGGACTAATTCGGATGCATTGACCCGTCGCAAATTTAACCAGAGACACGTCAACGGTAGTTGGGGGTGAAATCGTTTCCAGTGCGATGTTGATTGCATCCTGAACTTCGCGGACCCAAGCAGTGGTTGACGAAGTAACGGGCGGCACACCAATAGTCACAGTCGTCGTATTGCCAAGCGTCACGCATATATTGCCACCACATCCAACCACCTCGTTCAGCGTTTTTGCAGCACTTGCTTCAGCGTTGTGCAGCACAAGACCACTGAGGGAAAAAGCTATGTCCGTTCTACTGGGTGCGCCGAATGTAGTCGCGCTGACAAGAGCGGATTGAGTGTCCAGAATGTTACGAACATAACGTGGGTGCTCAGGATCCATGCTGAGATCGTTAAAGCGTTCGTTTTCTGAAATACTGATAGCCCCGTTAGCATCAACTGATTTGCGGAAAATCTCTATATTGAAGGTTAGTTCGGGTGTCGGCGTGTTGTAATCAACGATTGAACGTAAGTCGTTGCTCGACAAATCTGCATCCCTGGCAGTCATTGCCAGAACTTTTTGAGCTCCACCACTATCGTCACCAGCCTCGCAAGTCAATGTGATTGCAGCTTGAACGGCCAGAGTGCCTACCGTATTCATGTTTGCTGCGCGAACGACGATGGCTTCAGAACCACCATTGATAAAAAACTGATGAACCTGAATGGCCATTTCTCCAAAACGGTGACTGTTGCCAAAGATCTGGGCGTATTGGCTTGTGCTACGAATCGGGGTGGGGCGGCCTAATGGTCCTTTCTGCGCCATACCGATAAATAGTGTTGTAGCCGTTTTAACACCCTTTATTGCGTGTACACGTGAAGGTTGCTCTATAACGTTGACACCAGGGAAGGAAAGGGTTGGCGGCATGAATTTATCTCTTCTCTGATTTTTATCGATTCATAAAAAGCCGGATTGCAGGGAGGCCGACGCACTCCTCATAGCCAGAGTACCTTCCATAAAGCCTCTTGAGCAACTAAACATAGGCATAGTGACATCATCACGACATAGAGCTGTGTTTCCCGGGCTAACTCGCTATGTCAGTGCTGCGTGCGATAACAGAAGCTGTTTTGATTATCACTCTGGCTGCAAGGGGTATGGGCATGCCCACAAACAAGCAAGCAAGCCCAATACTCTTGTTTCTATACCATCGCAAAAATACGCGCGGGTCCACCAGTTCCGCCTTGATGTTTAGGGGCTCCTATTACAAGGGTTGCACCTGCGACAGGAATCTTGTCCAGATTGGCAAGGCATTCGATGCCGAACCTGCCTGCAGGCAGCCATGCGTAGTGGCTGGCAAAGTCGGTCGATATACCATGATCGAGCGAGAGCGTATCAACAGCGATAGATGCTGCATTAGTGGTTTCCAAGAGCATCTGTGTCGCTTCGATGTGGAAGCCAGGATAGTGTTGTGCCTCACCATCGAAATTACGGAAACCATCTGTGTTCACTTTTGGAGCCCAGCCAGAGTGCATTGCTACGCAGGCTCCGTCCGGTATGTCGCCATGAGCATCTATCCACGCCTTTAAATCATCCGGAGTTACTGAGGTGTCAGCATCCTCAGCTGCACGAGCAGCAATATCGATAATACACAACGGTGCAATTAACGAGGATACCGGTATCTCGTCCACTGAAGCACCATCGGCAGAGAAGTGCAAGGGTGCATCGATATGCGTGCCGGTATGTTCGTTTAGCGTATATTGAAACAAATTTAATGAGTGCTCCTCAAAGTTGAACAGCTGCTCGCGTGAAAACTGACTTTCACCAAAATAGGTGGGGAAGTCCTCGTGCAAGGTGTGAGTCATGTCCTCGACTTTTTCGTGGCCGGCGGCCATTGCCGGTGTTCCCAATGTAGAGGTGGTTAACGCTGCTACTGCGCCGGCAGCACTACTTTTGAAAAAGCTGCGTCGTGATAGCATCTTGTTTTTCACAACGTTCATTACGCAAATATCGCACATCGTTTTTCCCTCGGTGATTGAATGTTGGCTATTTCTGAAATTACGCGCTATGGTCAGTCAACTTCGAATTCTGGATCTACGGGAATTTGTAAAGCATTTACAAGATGATTGGTTTGTGCCGCCAGACCGATGATTTGCATTAGCTCACCGTGTTCTTCATTGCTCATGCCTTTAGCCCTGGCCGCTGAGGTGTGCGAATGAACACAATAACTACATCCGTTAGCTACCGAGACAGCGATGTAGATCATCTCGCGTGTTTTTGGATCCAGTACGCCGGGCTCAGCCATCAGGGACTTGACATGTTCCCAGGTACGTTTTAGCCCCGGTGGATCTGCGGCTAGTGCACGCCAGATATTGTTGATGAAATCTGAACCGCGCGTTGTCCGGATATCATCGAATACGGCTTTTACCGTTGGATTGGCTTCAGCCTGCACATCGGTAATTAGCGGCACGGTTGCCATCAGGCAGCTCCCTTGTTTGTTAACTGTGCGTCATTAGATCCTACTATATTCTATGCACTTATTTTGCAGAAAAATAAATGTGCTTATCATGGAATCAGAATCAGTGCTCCGCCTCCAACCATGTCCTCTAATGTATCGTGAGCACGTTTCGCCTCTTTAAGCGGAACAGGCATAGGCTCGCCCATGCGTAAAATACCGGTACGGAATTTATCGAAAACGCGCTGCGCCATGGCGTGGTACTGCGCCGGCTCTGCCAGATAGTGAAAAAGAATAGGGCGCGACACTGTCAGCGATTTGGTTGCAAGGGTACTCATCAAAAACGGATCTACCGGCCCTGAGGACTGACCAAAATTAACCAGGTGCCCGCACATTGCAAGCGCCTCGATAGAACCTGCAAATGTATCCGCGCCAACCGAGTCGTACACAGCATTTACACCTAGACCATTAGTGATCTGTGCGACGGCCTCTGCAAAGTTGGTTTCACGATACAAAATAGTGTGGTTACATCCATTAGCTCGTGCGGTTATTGCTTTTTTTTCGGTGCCCACGGTGCCAATAACGGTAGCACCCAGGCTGGAAGCGACTTGACACAGCATGCGTCCAACGCCACCGGCTGCGGCATGTACAAGTATTGTCGTTCCGGGCTTGATCCTATAGACCTGATCACTGAGCATTTCGATAGTCATGGCCCGCAATAGACTGGATGCGGCCACCTCATCGGATACCTCATCCGGCAATTGAATGGCTAAAGCTGCAGGCAGGATCCTATGACTGGCATAAGCGCCATACGTGCTAGTCACGTAAGCCACGCGATCTCCAACCTGGAAGCCTTTTACATCTGGACCCATTGCTTCGACGATCCCCGTTGCTTCGCAACCGGGTATGCCGGGAAGTTCCAGTGTTTTATAGAGGCCGGATCGAACATAGACATCGTGGTAGTTCACACCAATAGCACTCTGCCGGATGCGCAACTCGCCCTTTTTTAGCGCTGCCAAGGTAACGGATTCGAGCTGCAGGACATCAGAGCTGCCATAGTTCCTGATAACGATCGCTTCACTCATATTCTTCTCCTTGCTGCTGCGCACTAAATGTGCGTCGCAAAAGCACTATTGCCTGTAGTTGCTGTGATCAAGAAGTGGGGTATACCACAATTCAAATTTTGCGTTGTACGTACAGGTGTAACGCCGATAGGGAATTGCGTTCATTCTGTCCGTTCATTGATCGAGACACTCTTGAGTATGAAGCGAGTGGCTACGTGCTGAATAGAAAGAAATTACTCGAAAAGTAATGACAGACGTGCAATGTTTGTCGAGCTATTGAGCTCCAGACTGAATTGAACGTGTCGTCGAATAGCCTCTCAGCAGCAACAGTATTTGATCTGTACGGCCGAGAGACTACTCGATTAGGCTTAATTACCCGCCATTCTCTTAGCGACGGTTATCTACGGTAAACACTGAAGATACAAATGTTTGCTCACCGCTGGTTAAATTGATAACCGCAGACACAGTATGGGTACCATTAGCCAGCCTTCGTGTGTTGAGCCCGCCAGCTCTACCGTAGGCACTGGTGCCTGCCAGATCATACGGTGCCATCGTCTCGGTTCTTGTTGGGCTGCCGTCAATAAAGAAATCAACCGACGCTACCGCCTCATTAGGGTGCAGCGGTGTCAGGAAAACATACGCCCTACCGCTCAATTCGTTGTTGGACAACTCTGTTGCATTGCTGCGATATCTACTGTTGCTGACAAACACCTCGAAGTCATCGGATAGATCTATCGGTGTGATAATTCCGCAGGCTGCTCGAGAGCCACCAGCACAACCCATTGCCTCTCCTCCCAGACAATAGGAATCCGGGTTGTCATGCACAATGAAAGAGCTTCCATCGCTATCGAGCAGGCTAAGTGGACCACTTGACAGAGATACACGGCTGGTAACGGTTTCGAGGACGCCGACGTTGCGCTGACTGGTGATTTGCGGGAGATCGCCTGAGTGGTAGGGATGGTTGGCATCCGGATTAGACAATCCTGCATTGCCAGGGTCAAAGTGGCCACCAGCGGAGCCGCACGGTGTGCACGATCCTGTTTCGTGCAAATGAAGTGCGCGTTGGCTATCTCCCAGGCCAGTCATCTGGACAAAAACCTCAACCTCTTTAATCCCTTCGCTGGAGGCGCGTTCTTTAAGGGTTGCAAAACCGCTAACCGCCGTGGTGGAACAACTGCTAATTTTGGCAACCGCTTTGGTGGAATACTGCGAAGTGGCAACCGCTTTGGTGGAATACTGCCAAGTGGCAAGGGCGCTGGTTGAAGCCAAGGTGCAGCACACTGCGAGGCAAGTTACTAAGCGTCGAGGAACGCTCGGCTTGGGCGTGACGTTAATTTTTGTATCCTTACAATGTGTCGATAAATTCATTATTTTTCCCTTCATTTATGCTGGCGTACAACGGTAATGGCCGTTGGAAAACGCATCCGATTGTATATCGCAGTGCAGTTAAATGGCATTATCAATTGTGCTATTCCAGCGAATTGTAAGAGTTAACGTGAAACGATCATGTCGGCAGCTACGATGCTACCGCTGATTAAATCGACTGGCGCATAGTTGTCATAAACAGACAAACAAATTCCTGTGTAGTTTGCTATGTGGATAGGTATGTCAGATTCAATTGCGATAGTCAATATGCCGATCGGCTAACGCATAACTAACGCGTTGGCGGAGTCACGTATATTCACAAACCGTGGGCTGTTTCATAATAGAAGTCTATGTTGGCCTGATTCCGTGAACTGCTCACCAGGTATATCTAATTACTCGGCCGTAATGACAATGTCGCGATGATCATGCTTGCCGTTTACGAACCGTGCCCGGAGAAAATCCCATTTCACGCTTGAAAGCACGATTGAAGGAAGGTTCTGACTGGTAGCCGACGCGTTCGGCAATCATCGAAAGCGGATCGGTAGTGTCACGTAGCTCACGAAGTGCAAACAGCATACGAAGTCCGGTTAGATACTGTTTAACGGATTCCCCTACCATCAATGTAAATCGGGCGGAGAAGCCAGAGCGGGACATGCCGATTTCGCGAGCAAGACTGTCAACATGCCAGTTACGTGCGGGTTGCCGATGCATCAAGGACAACGCCATGCCAATTTGTTTATCGTGCAAGGCTGCAATCCATCCTTTCTCCTCGTCACGCACACTTTCGATCCAGGTACGAATTGCCTGAATGATGAAAATATCCGCTAACCGGGTCATGACTGTTTCACCACCGGGCAAACGATGTCGTGCTTCTTGCGCAATAAATTGTATGGAGCTTTGCAGCCAGCTGTCATCATCGTCTTGTGTACGCATATGGAGTAGGTCGGGGAGCAAACGGATGAGTCGATCCGCCAGAAAAGGATCGAACCTTACACCGTAATAGGTAATCTGCGTGAGTCGGCCACCGCCTCCGAATCTCATGTCTTCGAAGCGATCCCCAATACGTTCGACCGGTATATCTTCAAGCCATGTGGTTTTATCACCGGGATTACCGCGCAAGGTGTGACGTTTACCATGAGGAATAACGACGAGACTACCCTCTGGCAGAAATACCGGTGTCCCGCCCTCGAGTTCGATCCAGCAATGACCTGATGTCACCACTTCCACGTTCATCACACCCGGCAGATGTGGTATCTCGATACCCCATGGGTCAGTAAGATTCGCATTACAGTAAAGAACACCAGTGAATTGCAGCATCTGCAAGACTTCGCCGAACGGATCCGAGCTGGGAGGTAATATCGGATCGATACGCGGTGCTTCTAATTTAGACCCTGTCATGGCCTGGGAGAAATTTGGACGATCGGATAATTATCATAGACAGTTTGTGATTTTAACACCAGTCGAATCAACGCAGAATGGCTCCGTCAGCAGGTCATTTGCTTGCAGACTTACCCTAAACAATGAACTAGAGAGCTAGCTATGAATAAATCACCCATTCTTATCGTTGGAAAATCTGCCAAAACCGGTCGACGCGTTGAGCAACGGCTACAAGCGCAGGGTTATCTTACGCAAGGTGTTTCACGCACGTCTTATCCCGCCTTCGATTGGGAAGACGAAACAACCTGGCACGCCGCCTTGGAGGGTACTAAATCAGCATATATCACTTTTTATCCGGACCTGGCTATTCCTTCGGCGGAAAACAGCATAAAGTCGTTTATTGCTGTCGCGAAAGAGGTTGGATTACAGCATCTTGTGCTGCTCTCTGGCCGTGGCGAGCAGGGTGCAGAGCGCGCCGAGAAAGTGTTGATGAACAGCGGACTGGACTGGAACGTTGTTCGTGCCAATTGGTTCATGCAGAATTTTAGTGAAGGTTTTATGATTGAAGGCATCCTGCAAGGGGAGTTGATGTTACCTGCTGCCGACATTGTTGAACCTTTCGTTGATATAGACGATGTCGCTGACGTTGCGGTGGCGGCTCTTACTCGCCCGGAGCTGCGCAACCGCTTGTTTGAAGTCAGTGGGCCACGTTCCATGACCTTCAGCGAAACTGTGTCAGAGATTTCAGAAGCTACGGGCTACCCTGTCAAATTCACCCAAATTAGCTTTGAAGAATTCCAGGAGGGGCTGCGGCAACAAGGATTGCCAGAGGATATGTTGTGGCTTATGCGTGAATTGTTTACGGTGGTTTTCGATGGTCGAAATTCAAAGCCTGTATCGGGTGTTGAAGAAGCGCTTGGCAGGCCCGCAACAGACTTCCGCGAGTACCTGAGTAAAGTTCATGATTCCGGCGCCTGGCACCGCAGTGGTATGGTGCAGCAAGCGTAGGAGAGGGGCATCTTAGCCATCCCGTCTTTATACTCAGAATTGGAGAATTAATATGAAAATATCGTTTGAGAAAATACAAGCGGTCGTCCTGTTCGTATCCGGAACACTGCTGGCACTTGTCGGCGCGGCGATCATCACATCGCCAGCCGCATTTTTCGGATCGAACAGCATTGAATTAGGGCAGAATATCAGTCTGCTTAACGAGCTCAAGGCACCGGCCGGACTTCTGCTTGCGGCGGGAATTATCATGATTATAGCCGTGTTCAGGGAAAAGCATTACAACTTCGCTTTGGGCTTATCTGCGCTTATTTATCTATCATACGCGGCCGGGCGCACAATGAGTATGGTAGTTGACGGTGCACCGGCCTCGGGACTAGTCCTGGCAGCCGTCCTTGAAGCCGCTATCGGTCTCGCCTGCTTGTTAGTGATACAGAGTAGAAGAGCACCTGCAACGAAACTAGCGTGATGATTGAGTCTATGTGGACATTTTCTCTCACTATTGCTGCGATTGGCGCTGGCCTTATGGCCGGCGTCTACTTCGCCTTTTCCGGCTTTATCATGCGATCGTTCGATCAATTGGCAGCCACACAGGCGACAGACGCCATGAATGCCATTAATGAAGTCATACTGCGTTCCTGGTTTATGCCACTGTTCTTCGGTACTACGGTGTTGTATGCACTATTGAGTCTGATTGCCCTGCTTAATTCAGACCTTGCTGGGCGCTGGCTGGTTGTGACTATGGGGCTGGTATACGTTGCTGGCATGTTTCTTTGTACGGCGTTGTTTAATGTGCCGCTTAACAATCGCCTTGCATCTGTTAAAGACAATGACCAATTGAAGTCCGAAATCTGGCCACTGTACTTCAAACAATGGACTCAGTGGAATCACTTTCGGGGCGTGTGTTCGCTGGTTGCGTTTTTACTTAATGTGTATTACCTGATTTACTACACGTAATATATTTGACGAGGTGACAAGAAAAAGCTATTCGTCAGAAGGCCGGCTGTTGTGATGCATATGTGCAATAGGTATCGCATGATAACGTAGACAATGGGATACGCTTAACTTAATCCATAGATATTTGCGCTGGGCATACTAACGAAAATCAGCTTCGTCATATTCAAGTATCTTTGGCATTTTTATGACATACATTTTGTTGTTTTTATAATTTATGAGCTACATACGCTGGGTGATGGCGTCAAACCGAAAATATCCGCTAGCAGGATATCAGCACATTCGTAATGAGTAGTGGTGAAATGAAACAGAATAGAATCGCTAACGGGTTTTACTAGGCTCTCTGGCATTTTACTTACGGATTCTGCCTAAGAGAGCCTTTGGCTTCCAAATACTGAAACAGCCTGGTTATCGACCCCATGCCGCAGAACGGGTTTATGCTTTATCAGCAGATCAGTCAACTACGGTACACCGCCTGGACGAACAGTGTACACACATAAGTCGCCCCTTGGACGCCCACCGTCAAGCCGGCATTCAGCTCGAAATATACGTCTGGATTGACGGTTTCGACATCTTATAGATGTACAGGCCAGAGTTTGTTGTTGTGTTTCGGCACCGAATATCGGTGCGGGGTTATTGGTTTCGGTCGCCGAGACTATAGCAGTGGTGGCAAAAAACACAGCTGATACCAATATTGAATACAACAGGCAACCTTTGATTGGTCTAGTAAACATAATATAACTCCTTATCATTTTAACTTGGTATTTAGATGAAAGAATCTGGAATGACATTTACATAAAGATGGTTGCTCAGGTTATTGAGCAGATGCCTTCATTTGCAAAAGGATCACGCTGGCCGAGCGAGCTCGGAAAACTTGGGAATCTGTTAATACAGGGAGTCAAATTGTGTTAACGCGACAGAAATATCTGGTTGTCGTTTTACTATTTGAGCTTCCCAGATTCCAATTATCTGCAAGTGTCTAGCACGAAAAATCAGTTCAATAAATCTGTGGCTGTAGAATATTGGCTTTAGTTACCGGTTTCCCGCACACGACATATCCTTTTATTAGGTAAAACAATACCGATCCCTCCTTGCAGTCTGCATTCAGCTCTGAAGATTCGGTTGTGTTGTCGACGTTGACAACGAATCGAAGAGCAGCCTTGCTGGATTTGCAGTGATTCCAGTCCAAAGTATGATTCTGGTTCGCTGCCTTGAGTTGCTGAATTAGCATTAGCGGAAACTCCAGAAGACAAAATAAGTACTGCAAAAAACAGCGTATAAACGAATGATTGGACTCTATTAATTTTCAATTTCATGATTTTCTCGTTGTTAGCGTGTTGATAAAAAACGAAGTGAAAATGTATCAGTCGATGATATGGGGCGAGGCGATCAAAGACTCTACTTAAGTCGTATCTACTGTACTGAAAATATTTATGATAGAAAAATATACAGACTTACTTACTGAGTTCATTGCTTTCTATGGTGGGTGTTCACTAGAAAAAGAATCAACTTTTAGAAATCCCCTATGTAGCTCGAATTCAATATCTAGTTATAGTGAATTAAACGTATGTATACATTCATGAATTAGACACGTTACCAGGCTGTTTGTAGCAACGTTCTTTAGTATAGGCTGTGGTAGTACCCGGCCTGTTCTGAGAGGATCTTCTTACGTGGAAAGCTTATGGGTATAATCACGCTTATTATGTGTATATGTATTGAGACGTAAACTTGCCGACTAACACTGAAATATTTACGTCCTTATATTTCGCTTTACACCAAAACTAGCCCTTTATTCAGGCTTGTCACGTCACTCTTCATGCTAACGTCACCAATGATCTAAATTCATTCTTGCATCAAAGAGGGCTTAACATGCTATCTATTCATCGTCTTGGTTTCGTTATCATGGTTTTAGGCTTAATGTCGCTACAGATTTATGCTAAGGAACTGGAAACCAGCTTTTCCTATGCGGGTCACGGTGCCTTGTTCGACAAGAGCCGTACTCAGATAAAGATCACCCGGGAATTTATTCAGCACGCGCAGTCAAATCTGTTAAAAAAGGCGGAAAATCAATCGACGCGCGAAGCAAAATATCGCTACGCAGAAATAAGAGAAAAGCTCCATGGCTTTGAAATGGATGATTTTCACCGTGCTTATACCAATGCAGGACTGATTCAGTTGCTTTCCGAAGGGGCAGAGAACAAACGATCCACAGGGCTTAGCCTGCTTGAAGAAAACGCAGGCCTGAAGAGTCAAATACGACACGCTTTCGGATCGCCTCTTCACTGGAAAAGAAACACCCTAAAAGCATTTGACGCATCAATCATCAGGTTATGGACTGAAGTAAATTTGATTGATTACATTATTATCGATTTAGCGCATTTGCTTAGTAACGACTACATCCGAAGTTGCCGCGAAGAGGGGGTTCCTGTGCCCACTTTTTTTGGAGGAAGCGGTTGGACCAAGAGTGCATTCGACGCTGATGGTCCTGGTGGGGCACTCCTGGAAGGGGAGTTGGTAAACGAGTTTATTCTCGAAGGAAGTAAATCAATTGTCTGGGGGTGGGAAAGCAACAATCCACGCGGGTCCTGCATTGCACTCCCGCGCGGTAACGGCGTAAGCGCCAGCACAGTGGGCGTGATCTGCCAGGCAAACGATTCACCGAAAGCCTGCTTCTTCGACAACGTTAATGATGACGGCTCTAAATTCACAGTTACGGAGGGTGATGTTATTGCTATGAATCGCTTTGCCACAGGGCCGCAGCTGGTTGCGATGGGTGGCCCCACAGGTAAGTGTGCGGCATGTCATCGAGGAGAGAACGCATTTATTATTCATCCGGGAACTGCCCTTGATCTGACGGCACAGGGATTTAACCTGCAATCTTCCAGTGGCTGGTATGAGCCACTCTTTGGTCCTAACCCGGGTGAGGGCTGGGTTAATCCGCCGCGTAGCACGGCCCTTGACACCGTCGGTCTGGGAACAACAACAGTTTATATACCTTTTGTACCAGGTTTTAACATAACGGCGAATGTTGCTGACAGAGGCTGCAACTCCTGTCACCAACTTCCTGAATTACAACCCGCTGACAGTTTTTGTGGATCATCCTGGTCTGCGGGTTTTCTACAATTAGCCTCAGAAAGAACAATGCCACCACCCACAGAGCCCCCGGCGAATTGGGATAGTATGCAATCTTTGCACGACGTTGCTTTTGAGAAGCACATTAACGCGCTTCGTGCGGAGTGTGGCCAGTCGCCATCATCAAGTAACCCGACATTTGACTGGCTACTCTTTCCTGAAAACTAACGTATTTGTTGCTCTCGATAGTAATGGAAAGTACACGGCTGGACTAAAGTTGATGCCCTCGCAATCAACTCTGTTCAGCTCTGCGTTATCAGAGCACCAATATCAATCCAAGCATTGTTAAATAGCTTATGATACTCGTCATAATATCGTAAGGCGTGAATTAGACGCATCTATCGCCTTAGTGTGCGTGAGTGATAAAATCGAATGAGAAAACACTGGGTTTTGGATCACAGCAATCCATATCTACTGAACAATTTCTCTCCGGTGTTCGATGAGATAGTTGTCGATGACTTAAAGGTGATTGGCAAACTTCCGGCGAGATTAAATGGCACCTACCTACGAAACGGCCCTAACCCTAGATTTCCACCTAAAGGCTCTTATCACTGGTTTGATGGAGATGGAATGATCCATGGAGTCACGATTAAAAATGGTCGGGCTTCGTACCGAAATCGATTTATAGCCACTGAAGGCTTCCTTCATGAGGGCAAGCAGGGTCGTAGTCTATGGTCAGGCCTTACGGGCTATCCGAATATTCGTCAGATTCTATTCCCACCAAACGGACTACGTACTAAGAATGTTGCTAATACTGCACTTGTATGGCATGCAGGTAAGCTCCTTGCTCTGTGGGAAGTCGGCGAGCCCTATGAAGTTCAGCTCCCTGGGCTCAAAACCATCGGTTCATTCGATCTAGGGCTTCCCCTCAATACGTTTACGGCTCATCCTAAAATCGATGCAAGCAGTGGAGAGATGCTTTTTTTCGGAATGCAACTTGGTCCGCGACCAAAACTTCAATACGGTGTCGCTGATAAAAGCGGCCAAATTACGCACACCGCGCAAATCAGAATGTCAGAAAATGTCTTCATGCATGATTTTGCGATAACTGAAAACTACACCATTTTCATGGACCTGCCTTACACGTTCAGCCTCAAATCCATGGTGACAAAAGGAAAACCCTTCTCCTTTAATCCATCCAGACCAGCTCGTTTCGGGATAATGCCCCGCTATGGAAACTCAACTAACATAATTTGGTTCGAAGATGCACCGTGCTATATTTATCATACGATGAATGCCTATGAAGTACCCGGCAACGATGGCGTAACAGAGGTGATTGTACTGATAGCATCTCGGATGGAAAGAGGTTCAATAGCACAACCGACGCATGGCAACAATATCAAACAGGGCAATCACAAAAAAGAACAATTAGTTCGCCTGGAAGATGAAAATATGCCTCTACTTCACGAGTGGAGATTCAATCTTCGTACAGGTGTCATAAAATGTTCTCAGATAGATGACAGCCCTAATGATTTCCCCCGGTTAAACGATAGACTGATGGGTTTTCGAAATCGTTATGGTTATACAGCAAACTTGCATGTCGATAGACGGACAGGCACACCTCATTTCGCAGGCGTGACTAAATATGATCTTGATACTAAATTATCAGCAAGTCATATCTATGGCTCTAATCGCTATGGTGGAGAAGCTGTATTTGTACCAAATGTAACATCAACAGCCTCAAATATAAATCGTAGCACAACAGTTGAGTCTGAAGATGACGGCTGGTTATTGAACTATGTGTTTGATACTGAAACGGGCACATCTGAGCTTGTTGTATTAGACGCAAAAACAATGGACGATGAACCCGTCGCACGCGTTATTTTGCCGCGAAGAGTGCCTTATGGATTTCATGGGACATGGATTCCGCAAGATTTTTCAACGTAAACAGGTGCGATGTATTATCAAACTCATGAATGTAGATAAGTTTTGCTTTTTTATTTGTCCAGTCAAAGTGAGTATTTTATAAAATTGGTTGTAAGACGCATTGAAAACCACGCCATCGCAGTCTAGCTGAACATAGGAAAAAACATGTAATCTTGGCATTCAAGTATATGTACATTTGGCGGTTTTGATAATCCTCATAAGTTGAGCTTACGTATACGGTTTTATTCCATTAGTTTCATTTATTTATGAGGTTACTATGGCTTACACAGGATTCCCCGAATTTGCCAAGGATTTCCAGAAAACCCTGGCGGAGCGCGGAAGGCGCAGCAGTTTTCGTTGCCTGGAAAATCTATAATCACGAACTTACGCAAGGCGCGGAGAAGGCCTGACTATCCGTCTAATTCCTAACCTCTCACAAGAGATAAAAGAGAAAAGATCGGTCTTTGATGGAGGCAAAATATTTCTTGACGAACGTCACTGCAAAGGGGGAGACAGTCGTTGGAAAATTTTCCTGAATGACTGTTTTATTCTCGGTGGTATACACAGCCGTGGCGACTTTGTCCTCGTGGGATTAAATGAGATTGTCGACCATACCTCAATGGTACAAAAGCCAGGTCAGCTCGACTATGTTAAGGATCCGAACGCCCAATATAGCTTGAAAGTAACGCAGCGAGAAGTTCTGCGCCTTAATAGCTTTGGCTAAAGCGGCGGTAGTAATGAAAATGGCAGACGCATATTCACGTGTACAAATACTCAGCTTGCGGACGGAGCCAGACTAAACGCATATAAAACGATTGTGGATGGGTTTACCGAGGCACTACGCGCTGGTTAGTGCCCTCCGCTAAGTATAAAATGTACTATTAAAGACTTACGAGCTGCCATTCCAGCATAGATCAGCGTCGTGGCCTCCCAGCAACTCTGCTCGAGGGCCATGAATTTGCCAGAAATGCCTCTTATAGCTGGGAATTCGATACGTTCATCTGTGGAACGACTCAGGTCATCACCCGACTATTCCATTGTCTTACAAAGCGTCGCGATTCAACGGTAGTCGGCCGCAACTCAGCTGACTCACCATCGTATTCCCCAGTGATGTCCCCGAAAAACAGGATGCCGTTGTTTTCAATCAGCGCTATGTCGAACACCTGATCGAAAGCGCCAGGTATCTCTAAATACTCCTGTTGAACTTGAGTCGATGTTTATCCATTGACTAATTACGATTCGTTGGTGATGTTGACATGCGACGCCACACCTTGTGGCGTCGTTGTCGTGCCTTCTGGATACACGATTGAAACCTCGACCACTTGCTCGCCCAGATCTGCGTCTGGTGTTTGACAGGTGCTATCCGTGCACCCAATCACTCTTGAGGTGGTGCTAGCGCCATTGATCTCCAATATCGTGACATCGTAACTGTGTTCCGGAAAGTCTTTGTCGGCAAGCCAGCATGCCCGTATGCGTCGAAGCGATATGAGCGATTACTGTGCTGTTGTCAAGACTCCCAATCATTCACTAATCCATCAGGCATATTCTGATAGCAAACGGGTCTTAAAAAGCGGCGTATTGACAGCGTGCCGACAGAGGTGGCGCCGAAGTTTGTTGATGCTGGATAGGGGCCACCATGTACCATGGCATCTGATACTTCGACACCCGTCGGGTATCCATTGACTAACACACGTCCCGCTTTGCGTTCGAGAATTGGTAATAAGGCTTGCATAGTGTTGGTATCATCGTCGTTCATATGTACGGTGCAAGTAAGTTGACCATCCAGTGCTTTGGCGATGGCGTGCATTTCGTCAATTGAATCCACCTCAACAATCAGACCGAATGGCCCAAACACCTCATCTCCCAGTTCATTTTGTTTTAGCCAATTAGCACCTGATGTTCTAGTCAGGACGGGGGTGGCTGATCTACCTGAGACGCCCCCGTCTACTAATTGTTCTACGCCTTGGATAGCTCCGAGTTTCTTAGAACCTTTTGCGTAGGCTTTTGCAATTCCATCGGTTAACATCAATTGTTCGCCCACGCCGGTGAGAGCTGATTGCGCGGCATTTGCAAACGCATCCATCAAACCTTTTGTTCCAATGGCAATACCTGGATTTGTACAGAACTGTCCAACACCCATAGTGAGTGATCCTGCCCATGCAGATCCCATTTCTTGTCCGCGAGCCTTTAGCGCTGCCGGTAAAAGGAACATGGGATTTACTGAGCCAAGCTCACCAAAAAACGGAATAGGGTGGTGTCGTGCCGCGCATAGATCGAATAAGGCCCGGCCACCTGCCAGGCTGCCGGTAAAGCCCACAGCGTTAATATCAGGGTGCTGCACCAGTGCTGTTCCCACATCTCGAGAGCCACCGTGAATCATTGAGAAGACACCAGGATGTGTGTTGGTCTTGTCAATAGCTGCAGCGATTGCTTCCGCGACTATCTCACTGGTCCCGGGATGTGCCGAATGTGCTTTTACAACCACTGGACAACCGGCTGCGAGAGCGGCTGCAGTATCGCCGCCTGCGGTCGAGAACGCCAAAGGAAAATTGGATGCACCAAAAACAGCAACAGGGCCGATGGGACGTTGAATCAGTTTCAGGTCCGGACCGGGAATCGGTGCACGGTCAGGTAGTGCCGCTTGATGCTTTTTATCGAGATAATCTCCTGATGTAATATGCTGTGCGAACACGCGAAGCTGACCGGTTGTCCGTCCACGCTCTCCTTCGAGACGCGCTTCTGGCAATCCGGTCTCCCTGGTTCCGATATCGGTTATTGCCCCGGCTCTGGATTCCATTTCATCTGCAATGGTGTTCAGAAGCGTTGCACGAGCTTTGCGCGATGAATAGCCATAAGACCAGAAGGCCTCCTCGGCAGCATCAACCGCAGCATTGACATGTTCGACGGAACCGGTGGAGAAGTGGGCAGACTCCCCTGTCGCTGGATTGGATTCAAAGCGTTTGCTGCCCTCGATCCAGCTTCCGGCAATCAGGTGTTTTCCGTGGGGCTTGAAAGTCATCTTTTATATCTGCAATTTACGTGAATGTCTCGCCGACACTAATCATGAAGCGCCGGATGCTTACGAACACATTGGGTCTTTTCATGAAGAATTCAGACTACGAGGGCATTTTGTTGTTCCGATCTTTTGTAGTTGCTTCGTACCAACCGCCAGCGCTTGCCAGGCCTTCTGCCATATCGCAGCACATCATGAACGCGTTTCTGGTGGGGTCAAGATTTGCGCGGTTAGTACCGCTGATATCGAAAGCTGTACCGTGTGCAGGTGTTGTAACGGGTACAGGCAAGCCTGCAAGCATAGAGACACCTTGGTCAAAACCAAGTAGTTTGATAGCGATTTGGCCTTGGTCGTGGTACATCGTAACGACCACGTCGTACTCACCATCGCGTACCTTTAACCAGAGTGTATCTGCGGGGAAGGGGCCGGATACATGCATTTGACGCTGTTGCATACGTTCCACTGCGGGTCTTATGAAGTCGATTTCCTCCCGGCCCATTAAACCACCTTCTCCAGCATGTGGATTATACGCAGCCACAACAATTCTTGGACGCTCGTACCCTGCCAGTCGCAAGGTATTATGTGCCAGTTCAATAGACTGGCATATTCGTTCTTCGGACAACATAGACGGGACATCTTTCATGGCAACATGCGAGGTGACCCGACCGTTCCACATACCATGTGCAATATTGAATTCGCTGGCAGCCGTATCAATGCCGAAGTAGTTTCGTGCAAAACCGATTTCATCCATGAAAGGGTTACCTCCCAGGTGCATACTTTCTTTGTTAAACGGCATAAAGCAGATACCGTCTATAAGACCATCTCTGGACAAACCGAAGGCTGTTTCAAGGCCTACTAGTGAGGATTTGCCTCCTGCGGCGCTAACGCTACACGCTGCAACTTCTTCAATGCCGTCAATATGCAAGTTCAGGTGTAACAAACTGCCATCAAAGTTTCGTTCATTAAAACTGGAAATGTGCTCACGCGCAATCGTGTTTCCTGTAACTTCCTCGCCTCGCTGGATGACAGAAGGGTCGCCTATGATGAGAATGTCCGCTCTATCGGTAACCTCTTTCTCGCTGAGCAGTTTGACCATAAGTTCAGGTCCTATCCCGGCAGGGTCTCCTTGTACAAGTCCAATTACCGGTTTAGTGCTCATGATGTTTTTCCAGTGTTAGATTGGCTGGATTCAGATAACGCAGTTTTGATATTTTTATAACCAACCTCTAGATGTGCCCGTAATGCCTTGGCACATTTGCGGCGTTGTCGCGCCAGCAAGGCTTCGACAATTTCGTGGTGCTGGTCAAGAGTGCCGGTTCGATTTACACGACGTCTTGATGATATGAAGCGTGCGCGCCACAGTCGAGAGTTGTATGTTTTGTGTGTGTCTATCAAGGCATGGTTTTGCGAGGCGGCAACAATACTCTCATGAAATTTCATATCTTTCTGGAAAAACTCTAGAGGATCGCATTGATCAGATACCTCGACCATTTCATCCGCCAGCCGGGAAATTTCAGTCAATTGTGCATCTGTTGCGATGTCGCAGGCAAGTTCACCGGCAAGTGCTTCCAATGAGCCCTGCACCTGTAATAATCCTTTCAGTTCATCCAGTGATGGATTAGCGACACGTGGTGGGCGATTAGGTGCTATTTCAATGAGTCCCTCAGAAGCCAGGATGCGTAATGATTCACGTAACGGCGTACGGCTCACACCTAGTGCATCCGCCGTCTCACGCTCGGGAATGGGTGCTCCCGGAGCGAGTTTCTCCAGTAGTACAAGGTCGCGAAGTTCATCAGCGATATGCTCAGCCAGGCTCTTACGTTCTAGACGACGAACGGACTCATCTGAAGTCGTGGCCAGTTTTGTCACTTAATTTCCCCACCGGATAGCTAGTGGATCCAGCTCACGCGTTATTTCCAACAGGCCTTGACGAGTCCTTGGTGGCAATGGATCCAATGGATGTCTTACTGTGTCTGATCTGATTACGCCACCTTCCATCATGATGGTCTTACAAGCCCGCAGCCCACACTGTCTATTTTCATAATTGATCAACGGCAGTATTCTATTATAACGGGCGACGGCTGTGCTTCTGTCTCCCAACATGTACGCGTCGAAAACACCCTTGATTAGATCGGGTATTGTTGCGCTTGGCATAGTACCTGTTGCACCAGCATCAAGATCGGCTAATAGTGTTATGGATTCTTCGCCATCAAATGGCCCAAGAATAGCGCTTTTCGCTGAGTCAATAACAGCTGCCAGCTTATCTGCAGTATGAGGTGTCTCAATTTTCAGATAGGTCACGTTGGGAATTTCATTTACCATACGAGTGAGAAAGGAGACTGACAGAGTCACACCTGATAGTGGTGCATCCTGAACCATGATAGGAAGTCCAAGCTCCGAGACTCTGGAAAATTGATCGAATATGTGTTGTTCAGTGCCTTTAAGCAATGCTCCGTGGTAGGGCGGCATCAACATAGTCATGGATGCTCCAAGATCTTTGGCAAGTTTGACTCGTTGTAATACAATAGCCGTGGAATAGTGAGAGCAGGTAGCAATAACGGGTACACGACCAGCGATATATTCCAAACTGAGTTTTAATAAAATATCCCGTTCCTCGTCAGTTAGCAGAAACTGCTCAGAGTAATTGGCCAGAATACAGATGCCGTCGACACCCTGGTCAATCATGCAATCCAGTACACGCTTCATTCCATCAAGATCAAGCGATTCATCGTCATTAAACGGAACCGGTGCTATTGGATAGACTCCGGAGTAGGTGGTGTCACTCATTCTGTCACCCTGAATTTATCCAAATGCTCTTGATCGAGTTCTATACCCAAACCCGGTACGTTGTCATCCAACTGTAGATATCCATTCTGTGCTTCTGGGTCGCCTTTGAAAATGTAGTAGAAAAGTTCGTTGCCAATCTCCACATCAAATACCGGGAACCACTCACTGATCGGACAATTAAAATTGGCCATCGTCAGATGATAGTTGTGCATCTGCCCAGCGTGTGGAATGACAGGTACCTGATGTGCTTCCGCCAGAGCGTTGATCTTTTGAGCTGCGGTAATTCCACCTACCCGGTTTGTGTCATATTGAATGACACTGATAGCTTTGGCATCAAGCAATTGCTTGAAACCTAACAACGAGAATTCATGCTCTCCTCCGGAGATGGGAATAGGGCCGGCATTAAGTTCTGCATAGCCATGAATATCATCGGCAATGACGGGCTCCTCAAGCCATCGTGGTTCAAAGCGTTCCAGTTTTGGGATGATCCGCTTCGCATAATCCAGATTCCAGCCCATATACGCTTCTAGCATTAGATCGCAGTCGTAACCCACAACCTCCCGGACGGCTTCCACCCGCTTTAGATTTTCAACAACACCTTTGGTACCGTCTCTAGGGCCATACCCAAAACGGGTTTTAAACATGCTGAATCCGTTGTCAAGCCATTGTTGTGCTTCCTGTTGCATGGCATCTATTGAGTTGGCATACAGTTTTGAGTAGTAACAGGGAATGGCATCTTTAGTACGCCCGCCCAGCAGCTTGAATACGGGTTTGTCGCACAGTTTTCCTTTTAAATCCCAAAGTGCGATATCAACCGCAGAGATGGCAGTCATGCCGACGCCTTTTCTTCCCCAGGCGTGCGTTATGCGGTACATTTTTTCCCAAAGATACGCACTGTCAAATGGATCATGTCCAATGACTAAAGGGGCCAGATAACGATCGATTGTCTCTTTGATCAGGGGAGGGCAAAGTGCAGCATTACCAATACCAATGGTACCGTCTTCGGTTTCTATTTCGCAGACCAACCATTGATGAAATCTGAACGAGCCCATATTATCTCGACCCGTTGTGCCCATTTCGGGCAAGGGGTCAGACGCATTGGTACAAAAATTGGCTTGTGGTGGAACCGTTGGTCCAGTCCATTCATAGAGCTTTGTACGTACTGAGGTAATGGTTGTCATAGCTATTCAGTAGTTGACGGCAACGATTTACGTTGACCGAAGAAACGTGCCCACAGGCTGGGGCCGAATAATGCCAGCACGGTAAGCAGGAGAAAGACAAAGGCGAGTGGGCGTGTTGCGATTAACCACCATTTCTCGTCGAGCATGACCATCGACTGTCCGAAACGTTGCTCCAGCATGCCGCCAAGAATAAGGCCTATAGCAAGTGGTACAACAGAAAATCCGTAGCGCCGCATCATATAACCTAGAACGCCTGCCGCCAGTGCAATCCAGACATCAAACATGGACTGATCCAATGCGTAGGCGCCAACAACGGAAAAAACAAACACACAAGGCCAAAGAATCTGTGTGGGCACAAGCGTAATTCTTGCGAACGCTTTTGCTCCATACAATCCGATAACAAGAAACAGTAAATTGACGAACATCATTGACCAGAAAATGGCATATGCAAAATCTGCTTGCTCTGTGAACATGGTGGGGCCAGGTCGTATACCGTGCACGGTCAGGCCAGCAAGTATTACAGCGGCGGTCGCGCTCCCCGGAATACCCAGAGCCAATGTAGGTACCATTGCGCCGCCTGTTGCTGAATTGTTTGCGGCCTCAGAACCGGCAATTCCTTCTATAGCGCCGTGACCAAACTCCTCGGGTGTTTTGGACCACCGTCGTGCCTCGTTGTAGCCAATCATGGACGCGACCGTTGCTCCTTCGGCAGGCAAAATACCAATAAACGTTCCGATGCCTGTCGAACGAAGAATAGTTTTCCAGACCTTCAGGTAATCTTCTTTCGTGGGTAATTGAACTGAAGCCATCCTGACCCGTTCTCTGACCGTCTGGAGGAGTGAGGACTGCACCAATAGCTCAGATATGCCAAAAATCCCTATCATGACTGGAACGAATCCGATTCCTTCATACAGCTCATAGGAATCGAATGTATAGCGCTCAACAGTCGTGAGCTTATCCACTCCGACAACGGCTAGAAATACCCCAAGTGCACCGGAGATGAGGTTCTTGATTGCAGAGCCGTCACCAATGGTGGCAAGCATAGACAAGCCGAACAGTGTTAATGCAAAGTACTCCGGTGGAGAGAACTGATATGCGGCTCTTGCAAGCATCGGTGCTGCCAGCATGAGAACAATCACACTTAACACACCACCAACGGTTGATGACACAACGGCCAGACCCAGTGCCCGTCCAGCTTCCCCGCGCATTGCCAGTGGATACCCGTCAAGACAGGTCGTAGCACTTGCAGATGTGCCTGGAGTGTTAATCAAAATAGCAGTTATTGCTCCAGCAAATGTCGCTGAGCAATAGATCGCTATGAGCACAGCGATGGCTGGAACGGGATCCATCGTCAACGTGAATGGCAACAGCAGTGCCGCGCCAGTCGTGGCATTCAATCCAGGTAGCGCACCGATCACCACTCCGCCTAATGTCGCAATGACAAGCAGAAGCAACAGGTGAATGTCGGCAAGTGCTGTAAGGCCAGCTAAGAACGCATCCATTACCGACTACCCATACCAGAGATTCGTCAGGATTCCTCGCGGAAACCGGATTTCAAATACCTGGTCGAATAAAATAAATACAAATACAGGCACAGCTATGCTCACAAACATGAGCAGCGTGACTCTGCGTTCTCCCCAGTAAAGCGCCAGAGCAGCTGCGAATGCTGAAAGACCAAGAAACAGATCTAACTGGCAAAGAGCGACGAAACTCGCCATTAGCAGCATGGTACCAACGGTTTTCGATCCAAACGGCTCGGTAATTTTTATAGGATCCCGCCACATCATTAACAAGGTCATCAGGATAATTCCGACACAGACTATTTGTGGAAAATCTGCGGGCTGAACACCTCGCTTCAAAATTGGTGGCATCCGTTCAAACGATAGGCTTAACCATATCGCCACCAGGCAGAAAGCAATAATCACTAGCGATACCGCTATTGACTCCAGCGAGTGACGTTTTGAGGGTAGTGACATCGAAGCTAATTGTAATTTTTAAGGAGGCGTAGTCCGGGATGGCGAAATAGTCGCCATCCCGGTATGGAGGCTAAATAAAACCGAGTTCTTTCAGCGCAGCTTCCATCTCGTTAACAGTCGTTTGAATCTGCGGGCCCCAGACGTCAGAGCCAGCGACAGATGTTGCATCGAGGCCAACGGATGTCAGAAATCCCTGGTAGACCGTATGGTTCATTGATTCGATAAGTGCCGCTTCAATTTTTTCAGCAACATCAGGCGGTGTATCAGCGTGTACGGCAAAGCCGCGAACTGTTGAAAAGCTCACCGGTATACCCAGTTCCTTGGCGGTCGGTACATCGGGAATCTTCGCCATTCGGTCATCAGCCAGAACGACTGTCGGGCAGATTTCCTTGGCTTCGATCTGACTGGCAGCTTCAGCAAGATTCAAAACCGCGGCATCGACGGCACCTGCAATGAGTTGAGTTGCTAATTCTCCACCGCCGTCGAAAGGTAGCATTTTAGGAGTCATTAGCTCGCCTTTCTTGGCAAACATAAATGCGGACACATCATCGATATTGCCAAGATGTGTTACACCGTACGTGATGGGTGCTTCTTTTTGTTTCGCAACAAATTCATTGGCGTCCGTATAGGCGCCACACCGGGTCATTAATATCTGTGGATCATCTGTACCACGGGCAATAGGACGTAAGTCTGCGATGGACATACCGCCTTTACCTTTTGCCATTTCCGCTGCGTGACCGACGGTAAACGTTAAAATGGTGTAGCCATCAGCCGGGACTGTTTTGTAGTACTCCATTGCCGCAGCGCCACCGCCACCTTTCTTGTTGACAATGACCATATCCTGGCCAAGTACACGGCGTGCTCTGAGCATCATCATGCGAGTGGTGACATCGGTTCCACCACCCGCACCAGCATGAGTGACTACTTCTATGGTTTTGGATGGGTAGTCATCTGCCATAACGGCACTAAATGCAACGACAGCCCCGAGAGAGGTGAGTCCGACGGTTGCTGATCTTAAAAGCTGGGTGAATTTCATTAATTATTCCTCGTTAAGCCACTGGTGTCCTAAGTCGAATAGCCATTTAAGATCAAAAATCGAATCATTGTCAAGGGTATTCGGTATACCAAGCACAGGTATTAGGCCAGTACTTGAACCAAAAATTGCCCTGACGATGCAAATTTTGCCGCTTCCTCGATCACCCATTGCAGTACAGTGATGGGTGTCGGTATCCGGAAGATTGGCCATGAACCTATCTCACAGCTTGTTGAATGCGTTGAAGGACTATGGTGCCAGAGAGGTTTTTGGCATTCCTGGCGATTTTGCTTTGCCATTTTTTCGCCAGATAGAGACCTCTGGCATCTTGCCGCTCTTTACCTTCAGTCATGAGCCGGGGTTGGGCTTCGCGGCCGATGCAGCCGGACGTTATCGGGGTACCTTGGGTGTTGCCGTAGTAACTTACGGTGCAGGATGCCTGAACATGATAAATGCCGTGGCAAATGCGTACGCAGAGAAATCCCCGCTAGTTGTGATATCGGGAGCGCCTGGAGCCTCCGAGGCCGACATGGGGCTGAGCCTGCACCATCAA
This sequence comes from Granulosicoccus sp., assembly GCA_045106855.1. GTDB lineage: Bacteria > Pseudomonadota > Gammaproteobacteria > Granulosicoccales > Granulosicoccaceae > Granulosicoccus. The sequence continues at coordinate 11,064 of JBGCFI010000029.1, read as the reverse complement.
GTCAAGCATCTTGACAGTCAGCGACTGGTCATGAACGAAGTCACCTGCGCACAATGTGTTCTGGATGATCCTCGAACAGCCTGTGCTGAAATAGCTCGTGTACTGAGTACCGCACGTCATCTTTCCCGGCCCGTTTACATCGAATTTCCCCGTGATCAGGTTGAAGCACCTGCAAATGCTGTCGAACCCTATCAGCCGCCTGTATCAAATTCTGATGCAGCACAGGTAGCGGCTGCTGAAACATTGCAATTGCTGAAAAACGCAGAAAAACCCGCATTACTGCTCGGAGTGGAAATTCGACGCTACGGTTTATCCGATAAGGTGGCGCAGCTTGCCAAGCTGTTATCGATTCCTGCGGCAACGAGTTTCATGGGACGTGGCATTCTGGCTGAAACCGATGCGCCGTTGGCAGGAACCTACCTGGGGCTTGCTGGAGACGACTCAGTTCGAAAACTCGTTGAACACTCAGACGGATTGCTGATGCTTGGCGTAATTCTCTGCGATACCAATTTTGGGGTGTCGAAACGGAAAGTGGATATGCGTAATGCCGTACATGCTTTCGATGCACAGGTTAGTATCAATTACCATCGCTATGACGAGGTATACCTGACAGAGTTTGTCAATCAACTACTGCTACAGGCTGAGACTATAGGCAGTGCGACGCCAGGGAGCGCAAATTATGATACCGGGATGCCTCTCGACGATCAGTTGATCACATCACGTGATGTCGCTTTAGCGGTCAATGATATGTTCGGTGAATATGGAGCGATGCCAATTTCTTCTGATATGGGGGACTGCCTGTTTTCTGCACTGGATATGCAACACACAGAGATGGTTGCGCCAGGTTACTATGCGACGATGGGTCCGGGCGTGCCCGCAGGCCTCGGATTGCAAATTGCCGCTGAGCAAAGAACTTTGATTCTGGTTGGCGATGGCGCTTTCCAGATGACGGGTTGGGAATTGGGAAATTGTCGCAAGCTAGGTGTCGCACCCATTGTGATCGTTTACAACAATAAAGCCTGGGGCATGCTCAAAGCTTTTCAGGGTGAGACTCGGTACAACGATCTTGATGAGTGGCACTTTGCGGATCTGTGTGAGGCACTGGGTGGGAAGGGTAGGCGGGTGCAAACACGTGCGCAGCTTGCCGAAGCACTTCACGAGGCACAGGCTGACAACTCACAATTCAGACTTGTTGAAGTGATGTTGTCGCGCTCAGACCTGTCCCGCGCACTCAGTCAGTTTACGGGGGCAATCAAAGCACACTCTGTTCTGAGAGATAGCGATGAAGAGCCAAAAATGAATGAATGACTCGACGTTGGCAAGCCGGAGATCAATGGATAGCGCTTTGTGGCGGTTCTTCGCTTTCGCTATTCGTGCAACGCGAAGCGTTCGTCCGGTAAATCTATGCTGGCCACAACCGCGGCTGTGGCGACGACGGTCGTAATCTGGTTTTCGACATCGGGTAGAAACAGTCCGCCGTGCCTGGCGTTAACCGTGACTGATCCGTAGGGAATCTGGCCGGCAACGATATCAGTGTCTACCTGTTCGGGCTTTTCGATGCCGATGATGACTTCGATAATCATGGAATTCGGGTCAATGTCCAGCGATTTGAACAAGGTTAACGAACTGTGATGCAAGGCGTCCTGGACCGCTCTTACCGCAGCTTTGGTGTAATCCTCACCATAGAGGTCGTTACCGGTGCCCATTTCAACGATGATACGTTTAAGCGACATTGCCAGACTCCTTGTTAACTTCATCGAAATTCAGCGAGACAATTGCGGCTGCATTGGCAACGATCGTGTTGTCAGATCCATCTTGATGTGGAATGTCCAACCCTCCCTTGTTAACAGTGATGGTGGCTGTGCCGTATGGCAGAATCTTTTTTAACGCATCGTGATCAACTTTCTCTGGCTCAGTTACCCCGATAACCACTTCGACCAGCATGTCTTCAGGTGCATAGCCCAACGCACGGTAGATAGTAAGTGAGTTGTGCCATAGTGCGTCGCGCAATGCCCGACACGCAGCTTTTGTATAGTCGGTACCGCGTAAATCCGTACCAATTCCAAATTCAACTGCAATTCGTTTGATTGCCATTAGTAATTACCGATTTAGAAGTTCATGCATTGATGATACCTTGTTTCATATTCAGGATTGTAAGGAGTCTGGCTAATTGACTTCGTTTTATTTTTTTCGATATTCGAAAACACTGTTAAATAGACATCAACGGTATTGTTTATTAGACAATGACAAATGATCAACGCCCGGTAGCCTGGAAGGAAATTGTCAGTGCCCAGTATCGCGGTGCGTTAGCGCTCGTGTGTGGGGGCGTCTGGCTACACGCGGCTGATGCCCTTGTCGTAGCCACGATGATGCCATCAATTGTTGCAGATATCGGCGGCACTAATCTGATTCACTGGTCAGTGGCTTTGTATGAGGTGGGATCCATTATAGTGGCGGCCGCCGGCGGGCTACTCGCACTGCGATATGGCATTCATTTACCCATGGCCGTTGCCGCAACAGTGTTTGCACTTGGCTGCCTGTTCAGCGCGATAGCACATGAAATGTGGTTGCTTCTGGCTGGACGTCTTATCCAGGGTATGGGAGGAGGGGGCCTGTTTGCGCTATCTTTCGTTGCGGTAAATCGCCTCTTTCCTAGACGGCTCATGGCCCGAGTACTCGGTGGTGTTTCGACGCTGTGGGCAACTTCAGCCTTGTTAGGGCCCATGATTGGTGGATTGTTTGTTCAATATTCAAACTGGCGTATTGGCTTTGCGTTCTTTGCTGGTCAAGCTCTGCTTATGGCCTTTCTTATTTATAGTCAAAACGACATAAAGGCATTCGCACCTGTTCAGAAGGTGACTGAAAAATTTCCAGTAGTACGATTGGCCTGGCTTTGTACGGGAATTGTCATGATTGCCTACGCTGGACAAGATGTGTCATGGCTTCGAACCACGATCTCAGGTAGTGGTGGGTTGATTTGCCTGGCTATCTTTTTGCAGCGAGACAGAAACAGCCGAGACTCGAGGTTGTTACCCCTGCGCTCCTTGAGTTTCTACGACCCTGTTGGTTCAGCCATGATCGTCGTTCTGTGTTTTGCGGCTTCAACGATTGCGTTAACTCTGTATGGCCCCTTGCTAATTACGCGGCTCCATGGAGTCAATGAACTCACCGTCGGAATGATCATGGCCGCAGAGGCTGTCACCTGGAATCTGGTCGCTATTGCTGTGTCTGGAAGGTCAGAAAGACACGATCGATTTATGATCTGTGCTGGTATGTTAACGGTAACTGCGAGCATTATCGGATTTGTTTTCTGTGTCGCTACCGGGCCATTGTGGCTAATAACAGCTTGTGCATTATTGCAGGGTGCTGGTTTTGGACTATCCTGGACGTTTATTCTACGCAGGGCCACACTTCTGGCTTCAGAATCAGAGAATGCGCGTGTTGCCGGTGCTATACCGACACTACAGCGAGTCGGCTATGCACTGGGGGCTTCATATCTTGCCCTTTTTGCGAATGGTAGCGGGTTGAATCGTGGAAACACAATTGATATGGCTCTTCCTCATCAATTATCAGAAACAGCCTATTGGGTTTTTTCATCCTGTTTGCCACTTGCCATCATTGGCCTGTTTGCGATGTATCGATTTTTGCGCGATCCAGTATCATCTGAAGGCACCACAAACGACCGACAAGAATGAAGCGTTGTTAACTTCGCAATCGAGTCTCCATATGTTGATTACCTTGTGCTATTTTTTGGGCAAAAGCCTGAAAGTTGTCTCAATATGTAGCAACGTGTCGCATGTTGTTACATGTTTACAAACTGACATAGGGATAATAACCCTGCCATTCTCAAGCGGACGTTTCCGCTGAATTCGCGTTGCCATACGCTTTTTAGTGATGTATCGCGGTTAGATCTCCAATGAATTTTCACTGGCCTTTACCTTGCACTCATTGGTATTGGAAAAGGAATCTAGAAAGACCGCTCCCGGCATGATTTAAGGCTAATTTTTGGAGGAATTCCATGAAACCTGTACATTGGCTTCTGGAGCTTTCTATCGAGCACTCCCAGGCAGGTGACTTCGAGCAAGTCATGAAGGCACTGGTCGAAGAAGCCGACAGGGAGGCAGGCACAATGGCGTATGAGTGGAATTTCAACGATGATGGGACGGTTTGTTATATTTATGAACGATATACCAATGCTGATGCCGCGATGATTCATCTGGGCATGTTTGGCGAGAAGTTCGCTGATCAATTTCTCTCGGTATGTCGCGTGACTCATCTGACTATTCTGGGTTTCGCGACTGACGAGGTTATGGCCGTTCTCAAAGGTTTCAATCCGACAGTCTTGCACCAGCGCGCAGGATTTGCTCGTTTTGTGACTTAGTTTGTAGCCGCCCTGAGAAGCTTTTGCAATGAAAGATTATATCAACCATTTTCAGAATGAGTCTCAGGTAGTTCACTATGTTGATCCTGCTAAAGCACTGGAAGCTGAGCGGCAATTACTGGATCAATTCAAGAACCTCTCAGCGAACTTTCATATCGCCTGGTGGAGCACTACTCAATCCCTGATTGCACCTCGTTCATTGCGACGTGCAGGCAATATCGAGGAGGCAGCAGCCCTGTTATCATCCATGGGTTGGCCCTTGCATTTTCGTCAGACTGGAGGCGATGTTACACCGCAGGGGCCAGGGATTCTAAACATTGCCGTAGCCTTTGCGCTTGACCCGACTGAACGGCCCTCAATTAGTGCAGTGTATGAGATTTTCTGTGAACCGTTGGTCCAGTGGTTGATCAAGCATGGCTGTCGCGCCCGTACTGGCTGCGTACCCGGTAGCTTTTGCGACGGTGAGTACAATATTGTTGTCGGCACACAAAAAATTGCAGGTACCGCTCAGCGATGGACCAGAGTACGTGGTGTTCAATTGAGGCAAGTCGTGTTTGCTCATGCGCTGATTTTACTGGATGCTGATATAGATGCTGGTGTAGCTGCCATAAACAATTTGTATGAAATCTGTGGTTTAGACCGATCTGTAAATTGTCGTGCACATGCAAATTTAAGTGATGTTCTTGTAAAAAAAGAACCTCAATGGCAAGATTGCCTAGTGACCAGTCTGAATGAATCCTATACTCGAGAACTGGGATATTTAACATCATGATTCACTTGGTGGCCTTGTCCAAGCGCTAATGGAAGGCGACGCCACAACATGTGAAAAAGAACGCCGACGGCAACTCGAAATCTACGAAGCGGCTTCGCTGGCCTATTTACGTGCGATGAGTCGAGACGCCTCCCTAACCGTCACATATGGTCAGGAGGATCCGCTAGATGAATTAGACGTAGTTACCCCTGCGCTTAGCTCGTTAGACGATAAGCGCCTGCTTACACTTCATCGAGGCTTGCTGGATTCTTACGTTTTTATGCGGCAATTCCATGATGCAGACTTACATTCCCGGAATGCACCGACCGATGAGACCTCCGTCAGGCTGTTCAACCTTTTCGAACGAGAACGATTTGAAGCATTAGGTGGAGAGATATTTGCCGGCGTAAAAATTAATCTGACCGCTTTGTGGGCAGGTAGTTATACGCCAGAACTGATAGAACGTCTTGCCGGCGTTGATCAATTGGAATGGGTTGTCAGCTACCTGTGTCGGGAGCAGTTGCATACTGCTCCTCCACGAGAATCTGTAGCACCATTAATGGATGGGTTGCGTGATCCCGTCGAAGCTTTGATAGGTGAGCATTTGATTGAGATGAAGAAGAACCGTTATGATCAATTGCGTTATTCGCAAGAGGTTTTACGACTGATTAATCGTCTCGGTTTTCCAATCGATAGCGAACCAGCGGCTTCTGATGATGCCAATAATGTTGATGATACCAATACAGAAATTCAGAGTTTAGATGATCAGTCCTCTGAGGATGACAATCCGGATGAGGAGCAACAATCGGGGAAGGGCGTCGATACAGCACCATCCGACTCTCGTGATCTGGATCAGGCTGCCATGGTTAGAAACGCAGAACCTGAGAACAGGTTAGAACCTGCACTTGCAGAATTCAATCAGTTACTTGAACACGACGCCAGGCAAAAGTCAGCAGAACAATACAATACCGAGACGATGGTTGCGTATAACGTGTATGACAAAACGGCTGATGAGGAAATCAGTGCGCTTGAGCTTGTTGATCAAGAGGAGCTTCATATCTTGAAATCCTCACTGCAGGAACGAGTAGAGCAACATGCACATTTAATACGAAGATTAGCAACACGATTACAACGACTTCTTATGGCTCGCCAGAACAGAAGTTGGCTGGATGAACAGGATGAAGGGGAGCTGGACACACGACGCCTTCCACGACTGATCACTGACCCAGGTTCGCCTGCCAGTTACCGTATTGAGACCGAAGCACCAGTGCGTAGTACCACAGTTACTATATTGGTCGATAATTCACGCTCCATGTTAGGTCGTCCTATTGAACTGGCGGCAGTTTGTGCTGAGTTGCTGACTAGGACCCTTGAACGCTGTGGAGTAAGCAGTGAAGTGCTTGGTTTTACGACGGTCTCCATGTATGGAGGCGCGACAAAAGCAAGATGGCAAAGCACGGGAAAAATAAACAATCCGGGGCGGTTGAATAGTGTGCGTCATATTGTTTACAAATCCGCTCAGATGCCATGGCGACGCGCAAGAGAACGGTTTGCGGTAATGCTAAAACCAGAAGTATTGAAACAGAATATTGATGGAGAGGCATTGCTATGGGCGCATGCGAGACTGTTGAAACGTACAGACGACAAGCGACTGCTGATTGTCGTATCTGATGGCGCTCCATCCGATTCAGCAACACTAACAGCCAACAACAAAGACCTGTTGGTAAAACATCTGCGAAGCGTGGTAAAACAAATCGAAATTCACTCCCCAGTAGATCTTATGGCTATCGGTATCGGACATGATGTCAGTGGGCATTATGCGAATTCAATGACCATCAATAACGTGGATGAATTAGGTACAGCGCTTCTGAATCATCTAAGTCGCATGTTGCTCGACAGCGATTTACGCCTGGTGGTTTGATAGAACTCATTCATGCGGGGGAGGGGGTTACTCATAAGCGCGCAAGGCTGACGCTGTGAGCTGCACCCACAAGGCAATCTTGCGACAGGTGTAGCGCAATTGCGACACCTGTCTACGATTGATTCCAACTGATAACCAATAAAAACAACAAGTTATGCTTGGTACAACGGTTGCTCGATAGTTTGGTAGTGATGAAATCATAAAAATAAAAACCTCATCACCACGGTTGCCGCCGATGTGTGGCTTAACAGACTTAGGAGGAAACAATATGCAGTTGTCTCGCGATGAGTTGATCGAATCATATCGGGTGATGCGCACGATTCGTGATTTTGAAGAACGCGTGCACGAAGAATTTTCGGGTGGCGGCATCCCGGGGTTTGTACACCTTTACAGTGGTGAAGAGGCTTCAGCTGCTGGTATCTGCCAACACTTAAGTGATAAAGATAAAATTGCCAGTACCCATCGTGGGCATGGCCACTGTATTGCAAAGGGGTGTGACGTCCGACAGATGATGCTGGAGATATACGGTCGTGGCGAAGGGCTTTGTGGCGGTAAAGGGGGCTCGATGCATATTGCAGACCTCTCAAAAGGAATGCTGGGTGCCAATGGCATCGTCGGAGGAGGTCCACCGTTGATTTGTGGCGCTGCCATGACGGCCAAGTACAAAAAAACCGGTGGTGTTGCTATTGCGTTTGTTGGTGATGGCGGATCAAACCAGGGAACAACACTGGAATCATACAATCTGGCTAAAGTCTGGAATCTACCTGTTATCTTCGTTGTAGAAGACAACGGCTATGCGGAAGCTACCTCTAGCAGTTGGTCCGTGGCAGGCAGTCAGATGGAACGTGCCAAGGGTTTTGGTATGCCTTCAGTACAGGTAGACGGACATGACTTTTTCGCCGTTCATGAAGCGGCTGGTGAAGCTATCGAACGCGCTCGCGCCGGCGGCGGGCCTAGCTTGATGCACGTCATTCTCAATCGATTCTTTGGCCATTTTGAAGGTGATGCCATGACGTATCGAGCCGAGGGTGAGGTTGCTAGATTACGTGAAGAAAAAGACAGCCTTAAGATTTTTCGAAAACATGTCACTGATGCTGGTCTGCTGGAAGATGCCGACATGGACAAAGTGGACAAAGAGGTTGCGTCTCTGATCGACGATGTCGTGAAAGAGTCTGAAAAAGCCGTGCCACCACCCCCTGAGAAACTGACGACTGACGTTTACGTCAGTTACTGAAACCGGAGAGTCAAAGCAATGTCCAAAAAATCGTATCGGCAAGCGATCAATGAAGCGATCGCGCAGGAAATGCGTCGTGACGAGAACGTACTCGTCTGGGGAGAAGACAATGCCGGAGGTACCGGTGGCGACGGTGAACAGGATGCCTGGGGTGGGGTGTTGGGTGTAACAAAAGGGCTGTTGCCTGAATTCGGGCCAGACAGAGTGCTCGATACACCAATTTCAGAAAGTGCTTTCATAGGTGCTGCTGCGGGCGCTGCAGCAACCGGGCTGCGTCCCGTTGCAGAACTTATGTTTGTTGATTTTATGGGAGTCTGTTTTGACCAGATTTTCAATCAGGCGGCAAAGTTTCGGTATATGTTTGGTGGCAAGGCCGTGACGCCCATGGTAATTCGTACCATGTACGGCGCAGGCTTTCGTGCTGCAAGTCAGCACAGCCAAGCAATGTATTCGATTTTTACACACGTGCCGGGTTTGAAGGTTGTTGTGCCATCGTCACCCTACGAAGCAAAAGGTTTGATGATCCAATCCATACGCGATGATGATCCAGTTATATTCTTCGAGAATAAGGTGATGTATGACGACGAAGAGGAGGTGCCTGATGACGCTTACGCAATACCCTTTGGCGAAGCTCGTCTCACTCGCGAAGGCGACGATGTGACTATCGTTGCATTTGGCCGAATGGTCGGTATAGCAAATCAGGCTGCGGATGAGCTGGAGAAAGCAGGTATTTCTGCGACGGTCGTAGATCCTCGTACCACATCGCCACTGGATATCGACACCATTATTGAATGTGTAGAGGAAACGGGTCGACTGGTAGTGGTTGACGAATCGAACCCGCGTTGCTCCATGGCTTCGGATATCTCATCCATCGTGGCACAACATGCATTCAAGGCACTTAAGGGTCCAATTCAGATGGTAACAGCACCTCATACACCGGTTCCATTTGCGCCGGAGCTGGAGGATGCCTACTTGCCAACCCCGGCGAAGATCGTCGATGCCGCCAATGTAGCGATGGCTTAATCGCGCTGCTTAGCGGGTGGTATGTCAACGACATTAACGACATACCACCCGGTATTGTTCTAAAAATGGTTTGCGACTTGTCCACAAGCCAATGCTTTGATAACTAGTTGAGATTTCATTATGGCAGAGAGTATTCAACCGATCGTTATGCCCAAGTGGGGTTTAGCAATGACCGAAGGATTGATTGCTACCTGGAATGTAGATGAAGGAGCATCGATCAATGCCGGGGATGAAATATGCGAAATAGAAACAACTAAACTTGCCAACATGTTCGAATCACCGTTAAGCGGTGTTCTAAGACGTCGCGTGGCCGTGGAAGGAGAGGATCTGCCGGTGGGTGCCCTTATCGCTGTGGTTGCAGGCAGCGATGTTTCTGATGCCGATGTTGACGCCTATGTCACCCGTTTCCAGGAAAATTTTGTGCCTGAAGAATCCGATGATGCTGGTCCGGAGCCGGAAAGGATTACGGTTGATGGGATGCGTCTTATGTACCTGAAGCAAGGTGATGGAGAAGGTACCCCCATAGTCCTGCTGCATGGATTTGGTGCTGATATGAACGGATGGTTGTTTAACCAGGGTGAACTGTCCGAAACTGCACCCACCTATGCACTTGACTTGCCCGGGCACGGGAAATCAGCCAAAGCGGTTGGTGATGGAAGCATTTCCTGGATTGCAGGTATTGTGGAGAAATTCATCAACGAAATGTCACTGTCAGCTGTTCATCTCGTCGGTCATTCAATGGGAGCTGGGGTTGCGCTTCTGGTTGCAGCAAACCAACCTGAAACTGTTAAGAGTCTGACACTGATTGCCGGAGCGGGTTTAGGAGAAGAAGTTAATATTGATTTTCTGGAAGGCTATATCGCTGCTAAACGGCAGAAACATTTGAAACCTGTGCTTCAGCAACTGGTATACGACAAGAACCTTATTAGTTCTGACATGATGGAAGAAGTGTTCAAGTTCAAGCGAATTGACGGTGTTATTGATGGATTGAATACACTGATAAAAGCCAATTTCTCCGCTGGAAAACAAAATGGCTCATTGCGTGAGCTGTTGTCCAACCTGACTATTCCTGTCACTGTCATTTGGGGGAAAGACGATGAGATTATTCCTGTTAGTCATACGGAAAATCTGCCTTCGTCTGTCAGGATCGAAATCATTGAACAATCAGGTCATGTCCCCCAGATGGAGAATGCCGCGCGTGTGAACGACATTATCAGAACCACTGTTGCCAAGGCATAGAGTCTCATGAGCCAGAACTATCAGGATCGACTAAAAGATATCGATAAACGTACTGGTGCTTTGTTCAAGGCTCAGACTAAGGTGATGAGATCCTTTTCGCAACTTAGTCAAGCAGCCAGTGCTGACGGTGCGTTGGACGCAAAGACAAAGGAACTCATGTCGTTAGCAATCTCTATTTCCATTCGTTGTGAAGATTGTATTGTGTATCACCTGAAGGCTGCTATCGGACATGGTGCAAACGAAGACGAGATCATGGAAACGTTGGGTGTGGCCGTGGAAATGGGGGGTGGACCGTCAGTTGTGTACAGTGGGCGAGCATTGGAAGCCTATCAGGCACTTAGTGCTTAGCCATTCGCCATTCCCGCATACACCAAGTCATCCCCGCATACACCAAGTCATCCCCGCATACACCAAGTCATCCCCGCATACACCAGGTCATTCCCGCATACACCAGGCCATTCCGCATACACCAGGTCATTCCCGCATACACCAGGTCATTCCGCATAGACCAGATC
>JBGCFI010000028.1:0-7366 GCA_045106855.1 Granulosicoccus sp. | reverse complement strand
TTTTTTTCTCTACCCTAAATAAGTTATTCACTAACGCTAAATCCCCAATAGCGCTATGTCCTTCCGTCTGAGGTGTTTTCGCATCCAGACTCACTCAATGCCAATCAAGCTGATTACATTCGTGACGGATGCTGACACTGTGTTCTTCGGCTCTTCGATTCAGTCGCAAACTTTATAACCGCAAACTCTTCCTCAGTCTATAACAATAGTTATTTAGTCTATAAAAATAAATATATCAGCGCTCTTAAGGATGCAGAGAAGATGACACGCAACGTTGATGTTCCTGTAGGGATTATTAAAAACCTTATACTATTAGTGCAAGATAATTATATCGGCGTTATATTTTTTAAATAGCCACGCACCAAACCAATATAGCCATACGATATAGACACAGGTAATAGTTATGAATAATGATAAAGATCACAACCAATGATTGCTTGTATTCAACAGCGGAGAATCTACAAGCACATCTTTACCACTATCTCTTATGGCTATATAAACAGGTATAAGACTAGCCCTACAACCGCCCAATAAAGACAATGAATATGAGATGTAAAAGTCGGTACGTGATGCGGCACGGAGTATACGATTTCATCTGCACCTGTTTTCCCTCTAAGTGTGATGCAGTTATCAGAAAACACGCTACCGTCATTCCCGCCCTGACGCATTAGTGCCCGGAATAAGATTACGCATAAAGATTCAAAGCTTAAATAGCCGTTTACGTTGATGTAAATATAATCGGGAGACTTGATTTTTGGTGTGCGAAAAATACTCCGAGCAAGCCGATTGAGTTAATTATTGAAAGCTTCCTCGCTCAACGATTGATGAGTTAGTCGATAAGCAGCATAGTGACAAGCACTGCAAGGGTTTTAACAGCTTATGTGACACGTTTGAGGAAAAATGCCAGCTTCAATGTCGTTAAGCAGCGCCAGATAAAGCCGCAAGATCAACGGATCATTCTTGAAGATGCCGTTATTGGTTTCAAGATTGAGAAGACTGGCGGGAACGGTCGAAGAGCGCCTGTTACGGTAAGACAACGAATCGCTTCACAGTGGCAAAACCAGACAAGAAAATGCCATTGATCTTAGTGACCTATGACAGAAAACGTCACGCCGCACAAATAGCCAAACTGTACCGGCAGCATTGGGAGATCGAACTGCTCTTCAAATGATTAAAGCAAAATCTGAATTTCAAACAGTCTCTGGAACGTAGCAAGAATACGGTGAAAATTCAGATATATTGCACCATCAGTGCATACCAGTTAATGGCAAATGACCGAAATACCCAAGAGCTTGATATCTCACTGAGCATGACCCTGACGTTGTTCAAAAACGGTATGATTTCCCGGCCCGAATCTAAGAAAACCCAGTATTGGTAACGAAAGATCAAGCGTGAAAAATCCGAAAAAATACAGTGAACGCTGGATTTTTGATTATTCCGGACGCTAACGCGCGCAGGTGGGAATTTTTGTACGCTAAACATGGATACCCCAAGGGCTCCTAGTCTCCGCCTTCGCAGAGATAACGAGAGTATTTTCGCGGAAATGGCGAAAGTTCTATCACCGAGTTGACAAGGGCTTTTATACCGCGAATAACGTGTGAAATGGAGATGGATATCATCTCCCTGGAAGCCGTGCAGGAGTTATCCTGTACGGCTTCCGTGTTTCTGCGAATCGAGCCTACCTTTTTGTCGTGAACCTGGAATCAGAAGCCACGATAAATTTGACTAAAGTAAATAAAGAACAGACTGAGCCCTCTTAGCAGAGATGGGGTCGGCGCAATGCCGACTTCATGGCGAATAGCCGATCATGACCGCCGTAAACGGCACCCTGTAAACGTTATCCTCGATAATCATTGAACTGAGCTGGTGGAATAGGCAGCGACTGCTTTTTGTAACGGTACACATCCCATGCGAGGCACACGAGTGTCATGCGGGCGACAAGCGACATTGAATGCGACTAGGTTAGTAGGGCGTACCCGTTGTAATTGTCAGATGAACAAACATGCTCTCACGGCACATCTCGGTTGCTTGATAAAAAACACGTAGACAGTAGGTTAAGATTGGATCATGTGAGGTGCATGTTAATGTTGGCGTCACACTGGAACCAACGTCCGTAATTGATGCCGAGCTTGTGTAGATATATTGCTAATTGAACCTGATAACATACAAAGTTCTACCTAACATGCATGAATCGGACACGAAGGTAGCCTCTTCTATGCATCGGGGCATCTGGCGGTACAGCTCTAAGTTACTGTAAAGTCCTAAGGCGTCAATGCTGAGCGTGGGGCTGATGTTTTATGGAGTCAGGCGGTCAGGTTCCAGAGAGCTTAAGTTGATCGTATAGGTGCCAACACAAGGTTTGACGTTGAACGTCACCGTTGTCGACAAAAGTGTAAAGCTCTCAATGGGGACATTCCTTAGGTCGGGCGGGTTTGTCGAGGTTCGCGGGTAATACAAGAGCATCGGTTGGCACGGGAAAAATCAGTACTCTGAGAACTCTGACTGTATCCCCTTCGCTGAGCCTGATATGGCTTCAGCGGATCTTGGATAAGGGGTTTTTGTCGGAGCTGTACGCTTACTGCTGGCAGTTCTGCCAGGTTTGAGGGCGAACTGGCCGTGACCAATAGGAACGAAATGGCACTCAATACTGGGAGTTAATGTGACCGCTTTTTAGTAATATGTCACACTTAGTGAGGCTTTCGTAAGAGCGATTACTGTCAGTTGATAAAGGGTGCTGGCGCGGACGTTGCAATCAACTGGCTGCGAAATAGCCGAATTGGTGGCGCTACTGAGCACGAGATTGTGGGGGATTTTGGATAGTCCGGCCTATCAGCTCGTCCAGTGTATTCGATAGTGATGCAACGCGTGTTGATTCGGATGGTGAGATCAAGCCCGACAAAGAGGCTTTTATAAATGCTGAAAATATCGACAAGTGGTTTTCAGCTTTTGCGTGATAACGCATTATGTATTGATAAACTTTGATAACACAGGATTGCCCGGAAAATGAAAGTCTGTTTATTCACACAACCCAACGGATCGCTGCAGTTGCGAACTATTGGTATTTCTATGGGTTTGCTATTACTCTCAAGTTTTGCTTTTGCACAGAATAAGAGTATGTCTGTTGAAGAGCTTGAGCAGCTGGTAGCTGAGCAGCGAATTGCCCTGGAAGAGGCCATTGCTAACCGCGAGGATACTGCCGCTCAAGTGGAGTCGATTCGTAGTGAGCTAGAGGAAGTACGAAATCGTAGTCTCGAAGTAGAAGAAGAGCTTGAGTCACTGTGCAAAGAACAAGAATCAATTACAAATGAGTCTTTTGTCAAGTGCATGGCTAGTGTCTCCGACTGATTTTTAAGGGACAGCACTACAGCAACTACCTGGGGAATCAATCGATTTCGAATACCCAGGGCCAGTCACTTAGCCCCGGGTGGATCGTTGTCATTCAATTCCTACTCACAAATCCACTTCATTGTGTGAAAGTTGAACTCGAAGCTCTGCATCGGTACCCAGGTAAACCCGTCAATGCACTCCGAGAAAGCCTGCTGACTGGTCTGTGTCAGCAGAAAGACATCGGACTGCTGGTCAACTAGTTTGCGCTGAATCGCTTTGTAGATCTCGTTCTGTGCGGCGACATCGCTGGTGCCTCTGGCCTCGTCGATCATTGCGTCAACCTCGTCATCCAGCACCCATTCCATCGATGCCCAGGTGCCTTTTGCGGCTGAGTGATATTGGGGGAAAAAGTAGCTGTCGGGTGACGGATACGTGGCACCGTAAAACACTTGATTGACGGCCGGTGTTGTCTCAGGCTTGGCAGCTAGCTCGGTCATGCGGTTCCAGGGTTCTGGCTTGAGAATGGTGTTGAAGCCGATCTGGTCGAGATTTGATTTCATCAGAAGCCCGATCTCTTCCTCGAATGCCAGACCCGCAACAAACATGATTTCAACCGGAATGGGATCGCCACCCGCATATTGGCTCTGCTCGACATATTCTTTTGCTTTTGCCAGATCAAAGCTTGGTGCCTCCAGCTCCTCAAGGTAGGCATCGGCAAACACGGCGGGCATCGGGCCTGCCAGTGGTTCACCTGGTAGCAATGCGTTTCGAATCGTATCGTAGTCAGTCGCATACGCCAGGGCTTTACGGATATTCACATCGTCAGTCGGCGCAACCTGGTGGTTGAGTTTCAGATAGAAATTGGTCGCGGTCGGGTAGGACAGTATCTTGTAGCCATCCATCTTGCCGATCGAATCATAGGTTTCCTGTGCCTGCGCGTCACTGGACATGGACAAGGTTCCGGAAGCGGCCAGTGCTTTAACTGTACCTTCTTCATTGGTGACAACGAAACGGACTTCATCAATGGCCTGATCATCCCAGCCAAGATGATAGTCATCGAACTTCTTGATCGTCATCGCTGATCCACGTTCCCAGCTGTCAAGCATGTAGGCACCGGCACCCAGACTGTTGTTGGCCAGGAAATCCTGCGACCATGGATCGCTGTCGCTCTTCTGAGCTTCTGCCGCATCCTTATTGATGACAAACAGTATAGGTGTATTGGTCAGGAACGGCGTATAAACCTTGTTCAACTTGAACTGTACAGTGGACGCATCAACTGCTGTCACTGAATTCTCGTCAACCACGCCTTCAAACAGATACGCGGGCCCTTCGTTGATGGACATCAAGCGGGTCACTGAATACACAACGTCCGCAGCTTCTACCGGTGAGCCATCCTGGAACATCGCTCCAGGCTTCAGCTTGAAGGTATAGGTCAGTGTGTCATCGGATATTTCCCAGCTTTCTGCCAGCAGTGGCAGGATGTTTCCCTTGCCATCCAACGTGGTCAGTGCTTCATACAGGTTTACACCGGCCATGTATTCGGTGTAGTCATTGATCTTGGCAGGATCAATTGTGCCGAATATCTGCACGGCATTGACTGTCGCGACATTCGCGGCGCTGGCAAGGCCTGCGGCCCCTGCCATCAACGTCGCTGCCAGTAGCTGGCGAAACTTTGAAAAGCTTAGCCTTGTCGTTCTCATCTTCATCGTCACTTTCCTCGTGTAATCGGTCTGGTTTGGAATTCCTAATCTGTATTCCAAGGGTTTCCCTTTAAAAGCATTCAACACGCTATTTACATTGAATTCAACTTTTCGATGGCCTGATACGCCACCTCGTAACCAAAATACCCGGGCCCGACAAGCGCAAGCCCTTTTTCACTACGCCATTGCGGGTCACATGGCAGGCCAAAGACAATGACGCGAAAACCGTAGCGGATTTGCTCGGTCGTGATTGGTTGCCCGGTTTCGAGATCGAGCAGGCATATCAGATCCGGTGTCATGGCACGCGGCTCACCCGCCTCGGTTCTTGCCAGCAAAAACTCGTTCTGAAATTCAAGTACGAGCGATCCACCCGTATCAGGCCCAAGCCCCTGCAAGCTGCAGGTACCACGTGCAAAGCCACCTTCGGTTCGCCGGTCAACATCCATGACGCGGCCTTCAAACAAACGCACTCCGGACAAGTCTTTCGCAAGACGATCAGCCGGATTACGATTGGCGGCTTGTTCACTGGTGATCAGCGAACCTATGGAATGAATCAGCGACATCGATTTTCTCAACGTTGCCAGCTTCGCCTGAGCACCGGTCATGGGATACAGGGCTATCAGGCCTGCACCTCCCATCTCGACCGTTATTACCCGCGCAAACTTTTCCGTCGACAGGTTATCCACGGTATTGAGCACGAGCGAATTACCCTTGTCATCGGCCATCACCATCGGACATGCCGGTATGTCATGCATTGTCATGGAGACCATCTGCAACTCGGGGAACGCTCGACCCATGGCATCACCATCAACTATCGGTAAACCGCAGGCGGCTGCCACTGCAATTGGTATGGTGGAGTTCAAGCCACCTGCTTCAATACAGAAGATGGCATCGGCTTTTTTGCCGAGATAGGCTTCAAGTGCCTGCAGCGCTGACTGCGCTTCATCGCCCCTTGGGAGTTTCTCAAGCATGACGGTCGGTGCACCCATCATCGCCACCGGTACCACCAGTGCATCGTCAGCGAGGTCGGTGACGTCTATCACACCCACCGGTCCATTATCGTTGATCGCCTGTTCGGCTAGTAACCGTCCGATGTAGGGATCGCCACCACCGCCGGTGCCGAGAAAGGCACCACCGAGTGCGATCGGTTGCATGGCCGCAGTATCAATGCTGTACAAGCGGGGTATCGACATGGTCAGCTCCGTAGCACAGGTGTTTGCGTTGAACGAGGCATCGGCGTAAAAGTGATGTCGTGATAGCCAAAGGCTGCGGGGCCGACAACCACCAGCGCTTCAGGTGTTCTTAGCAGGTCATGACAGGGCAGGGCCAACACAGCAATGCGTTGTCCATACCGTAGAACCTCTGTGGTGATCGGCAAGCCTGTGTCAGCATCCAGTACGACAATCAGGTCCGGTACGCAGACCTCCACCTGATCGTTTCGACGAAAGACGAGAAATTCATTCTGCAGATCTATCCTTCCCGTCTCGCCATTGAAGTGACCAAAGCCTGCAATTTCGACATGACCAACCGCAAAGCCGCCCTTGAGATGCCGTTGCAAGTCGACAATCTTGCCGGTCATCAACAAGCGGCCTGTTTCATGGTCGAGCACAGTCTGAATGGGATCGATGTTGTCCTTTTGTGCTTCAAGTACGGACTGACCGAGTGACAAGGCCTGGGTAATCGTATGTGGAATGGCCGCGCGCTTGACGAACTCGCCGCGCATCGGCGCTGAGGCAAGACCTGCCGCTGCACCCATGGCGACAACCGTCGCGCGAGCCAGCGTCTCGACCCAGTACTCATCCACCGTATCGCGAATGACAACCACATTGCCCTTGTCATCAACCATGGCCGAGGGTGTGGATGTATGACCATAGATCGACCAGGTCGTCATCTGCATTTCAGGAAATGCGCGGCCCATGCCGTCACCATCAACCACGGGTATGCCGGCCTGGGCGGCGGTCAGCATCGGCTCCATGGAGTTCGCCCCACCAATTTCGGCTGAGATCAGCGCATCCACCTTGCAGTCAAGTTCCTGTTCAAGCGCTCGGAGTGCAAGCAGACACTCTTCCCCCTGTTCGATCTTCTCGACGCCAACCACGGGTGCGCCGATACCACCGAGTGATACCACCAGTGCATCATCAGCAAGCTCATCGAGTGGAATCACATTGATCTCCCGGCCCTTGCGCAGCTCTTCGAGACAACGAAGCTTGCCGATATACGGGTTGCCACCACCACCGGTGCCGAGAATCGCTGCGCCGATTTCGATGGCATCCATATCCTTGTCCGTGACCTTGCGCAACTTATCCATCAAGGTCGCCCACCACCTTGAGTCGGATGCG
>JBGCFI010000027.1:0-22499 GCA_045106855.1 Granulosicoccus sp. | reverse complement strand
CTGTTGTCTCAGGTTGCTCGGGTGTTTCTGGTTGCTCGGGTGCCTCAGACGTCTCGGGTTCTTCTGGCGCCTCAGGTGTTTCTGGTGCCTCTGATATTTCGGATTCCTCTGTTGTCTCAGGTTGCTCGGGTGTTTCTGGTTCCTCGGGGGCCTTTGACGTCTCAGGTTCCTTTGGTGCCTCTGATGTTTCCGATTCCTCAGTCGCCTCAGATTGCTCGGGTGTCTCCGGTTCCTCGGGAGTCTCCGGTGTCTCGGGAGTCTCCGGTGTCTCGGGTTTCTCAGGTGTTTCTGAAGTCTCTGATTCCTTAGTTGTCTCGGGTGTTGCTGGCTCCTCTGGTGCCTCCGGTTCTTTGGGTGTCTCTGGTTTCTCAGGATTCTCTGCAGTTTCAGCAGTCTCTTCAGAATCAGTACCGTCAGTACCGTCAGTACCGTCTGAAAGCGGAAGCGCTAGTCGAGCGCCCAGGCCAGCACTGAGCAGCTGAGTGCCCAATATAGAAACCAGACAATAGCCCAGGAAGAACCAGAAGCCGTTGCCTAACGATGCCTGGAATTCAACAAGTCCACGACTTTCCTGGATACCGTTGCCTGCCAGATAAGCAATAAAAATGGCAATGACAAAAACATCAGCCATAGACCATTTGCTGATGTTGTTACTGATTAACAGTAATACAGATTTTATCCGAACGCTTACCGGTAGTAGGAGGCTTAGTAAAATGAACCCCTTGATCAAAGGGACAATGACACTGAATAAAACAATAAGAACGGCTACCAGCAAGTGATTGTTGGAGTACAGTTCGTGCGCAGTGCCTAGAATACTACGGGTCTTGTCGAAGGCGTCGACTGTGCCGGATACATCAAGTGTATCGACGACCATATCCACCAGGTTGTTAACCATAGCCGGTGTGTTGGGACTCTCCTTGATCAGCTCCTTGCCGACGTCCACGAGCTTGGCCTTTTCAACAGTACCCGATACGCTAAGTATGGGTTGTGTCAGCCCCGGAAATAACAGGCAGTAAGCGACGAATAGCAGGAGTATTCCAGCAGTTACTTTCATGATGTAGACATGTTTTTCGCAGCAGAGTTGTCATTGTTTGTAGCCGGTGGAAGTGAATCATCCACTTTGCGTAGAAACCACATGCCGGATAAAAACAACAATAGTATAGACAACAGTCCGATTCGTGAGTTTTCGGTTGTTGCAGCAACCACGCCAACCAGCAACGGGCCGAGTACGGCAGCAGCCTTGCCCAGCATGTTAAGAAAGCCAAAATACTCACCGTTCTTACCTGCCGGAATCAGTTGTCCAAACAGCGATCGACTCAATGATTGCACCCCACCTTGTACCAGGCCAAGTGCCACTGCCAACGCATAGAATTCAAGGCTGGTGGTCATGAAGGCAGCGCAGACGGTGGCTATAACGTAGGCCCATAGTCCGATCCATAATCCTGCTTTTGCGCCAAAGCGGTGACCGATACGTCCAAATACAAGGGTGGCCGGAAAACCGATAAACTGAACAAGTAACAGAGCGATAATGAGACTGTTAGCTGGTAGGCCAATTGCCATTCCATAGTCCACTGCCATGCGGATAATGGTTGCCACGCCATCAATGTACAGCCAGTAAGCCAGAAGAAACATCCATAAATTCCGTTGGGTGCGAATCTCCTTGAGCGTGCCGAGCAGTTTATCGATCTCACGTTTAACAGACAATTTTCGTTCATCGGTTGCGGGTAATTCAGTGACACCCAATAACAGTGGAAGCATGAAAACGAACCACCATATGGCAACGCTTAGGAACGAATACCTTACCGCTTCCGCAGCATCAGCCAGGCCGAACATCTCAGGCTTCAACGTCATCATCACGTTGACCAGAAACAGGAGGCCGCCGCCGAGATAACCTAAGGAATAACCGAGTGCCGATAAACGATGAAAATCGGATGTCGCGGTTAGTGCAGGTAACATGGCATCGTAGAAGACGTTAGCGCCGGAGAAGCCGAGGATCGCAATGATGTAAAGTACGATAGCCCATTGCCAGGCGCCTGCGTCGACAAGGAAAAACCCGGCCGTGCTGACAATGCCCAACAAGGCAAAACCTGCCAGCAGGCGCTTGTGGATTCCGCCGGAATCTGCGAGAGCGCCGAGAACGGGGGCCATAAGCAGGATAATGAAGCTGGCGCTAGAGTTTCCTAGTCCAAGCCAGAATGTGCTTGTCGTGGCTTCGGTTCCCTGACTCCAGTATTGCTTGAAGAAAAGAGGGAAAAAACCGGCCATGACCGTAGTGGCAAAAGCGGAATTTGCCCAATCGTAAAATGCCCATGAGAGCTGTGAACGTGTTCGATGTGGGCGCATGTATCAGGCCTGAACGTGAAGTCAGGCCCGATAGTACTTCGGTTTAGCGCATAACGCGGTTCCATCGCGAAAACATGCCGTTCCTATCGCTTACACGATTGAAAATATTGCCATCGCGGGTCAACAGAGTCTGTGCGATGGATGTCAACGGGCGCTGCAGGAATCGCTCTGAGGTCTTTGAGCGCTTCGGACTATTACGGCTGAACATGGGGGCGTTGATCATTGCATCGTGGATGTCAGGTGGCACGGGTGCGGCCACTCGATCCAGTTGGGTTGCATGGATGAGTTCATCTATCGTACAGGGCGAGCTGTGAGCGTCATCGATGATGGGGTAGTCCACTGGCGTTTGCATGATCAGTTCTCGGTCAAAAATATTACCTCCCCCGTCCTTTTTACCGCAAGTTTGTGACAGATGGGTTATCCGTCGGGATTAAAATCATCTGTGATTGGAAATACGTGCACCTGTTCTCAATCGGCAAAGAGTTTGTGAGAATTCATGCAGGTGGATGGAGTGACAGTGCCAGTCAATCATCTCGCAATTGCGCCGCAATACCCCGTCGCGAAAGCCGGTATGCCGGATACAGCCCCGCCAGAATGGCCGAGCTGAGTGCCAGAAAGAGTGTCTCAGGAATAGAGCTCGCCGGCATGATGCTTTGCATGCTCCAGCCGAATGAGCGGACATTGATTACCTTGATCAATACCTCCGACATCATCCAGCCTAGCGGTAGAGATAAGGTTCCAGCCAAAAGGCCCATCAGCATGGTCTGTGTCAGCACAACACCGACTATGCGTCGACGGGTCGCGCCACTGGCGCGTAGTATGGCAAATTCACGCGCTCGCTCCAGGTGCAGTGCGAGCAGTGCACTGAAAATACCCACGAATGCAACCCCGACGGTCAGCCACCGCAGTACTCGGGTTACCTCAAACGTGCGATCAAAGACAATTAGCGATTGACGGTGAATGGCCGTGTTGCTCTGAACAAGCAGCGGTTGGTCAGTTGTGGAAAGCTGCAAACGCAACGCCTTGATGACATCTTCATCATTGGCAGTACCTTCCAGAAGAATGCCTAGCGAGCCGATGCCGGGTGCATCCCAGTAGCGATCAAAAACCGGCCTTGCCATGAGCAGTTTTCCGTGGCTTGATCCGTAGTCGCGAAACACGGCAACGACATCAAAGCTCAGAAAGCCATCTTTGGATGTAAACACGTCGAGTGTGTCACCTGATTGCAAACCGTGCTTGGTTGCCAGAGGCTCGCTGATCATTAACGCCTGATTGTTCTGCCAGAGACGCCATGGCTTGTCTAATGATTTGCCGATGAGTTCGAAACCCTGATCAGTTTCATCATGTGACTGCACCACCAGCATTTCGATAGCGCCAACAGAGGTACGTGTGTCAAGGCTACGCCCGCTACTAACGCTTCTAACGCCTTCAATAGCCTTTGCGAGCTGCAGGCTATCCGATGCGAGAAATCTTGCATTCTCTGTTGATACGGCTTTCGGTGCTGTCACGTAGATATCGCTTTGCAGCGTCGTGCTCAGCCATTGGTCGACGGTTGACCTGAAGCTTCCAATCATGACGTCGACCCCGAAGGTTGCTGACACAGCAATGCTGAGTGCTGCAATGGCCAGTCCTGTTCGGCTTATATTCCTGTAGATTCCTCCGGCTGCCAGTGACATGCCGACCCCAAGTTTGTCGAGCCATGGCTTCAAGCTTCGTGTAATTGCATAGACTGACCAGGGTATGATCAAGCCGTATCCCATGATGATAAGCATCAGTGCGATGAACCCGACAATAAGTGACTGAACAGGCAAGATGGATAACAACACACCTACTAGCATTAGCATTAGTCCGCCAAACGCCATTATCGGTAGCAGCTTGTGTGTGCGCTCCTCAAGTAAGGATCGCTGTCTTGCCTGAACCGGACTGGTCGCAGCTGCATCCATTGCGGCCAGACTGGCTGCGAGTACACTACTGCCTACACCAAGCACCAGGCCCGTGGCAATTAACCAGGGACTGAACCATATCTCCTGGACATGCAGAACGAAGTAGAGATCGTTGATGGTTCGTGTAGTAAGTCGAATCAAGGCGCTGGATAAAAAGTAACCAAGCACAATGCCAGCAAGCGATGCCACTGTGCTGATCAAAGCTGCCTCCAGCAAGATACTGTACAGCACGGTTCGTGCTGTTATACCTGTAATGCGTTTGATGGCAAACAGTTCGCGCCGTTGCACCACAGCGAACGTCATGGTGTTGTGAATAAGAAATGCACCGACAACCAGAGCTAGCAGGCTCATGGCTGTCAGGTTGATATGGAACCCTCTGGTCATTGCCCGCATGGTTTGAGTCCGCGATAAAGCGGGTGTGAGTTGCAGGTTGGCTGGTATAGCAGCGGAAAGCACCTGTACCTGTTTGTCGTCAAGTATCAGATCTACGCGATCGATCTTGTTGCCACGTGACAGAAGTTCCTGCACGAAGGCGATATCGCCAACTATCAATCCGGCAGTAGCGGCTGGATTAGCGGATACATACGTCGCAGCAAGAAGAGCTTCGTGGTCTTCACCACCGACTTTCAGTGTTACCAGTCCACCTATTGGCAGCCCGTGATTCTGTGCACTGTCCTTGCTGACAATGAGGGCGTTGCTTTGCAGCAAAGTCAATGCGGGTAAATCATCGGGTTCGGAAAGTGACTCCCCATCCTGTGTGGCTGACGATATTGTTGTTCCCAGTCTATTGAAAAGTGCCTCTGCGAACGGGTCCAGACCCAATAACGAATAGACGCGGTCGCCGATTGCTACATGTCCTGCAATAACCGGAGCCATAGGAAGGTGGCTGAATTGTTTGCGTAGTTTTACGTACTCATTCTGATCCAGTCCGTGCGCTCCGCTGAGTTGGTGGGTGGTGCGGCCGTACAGGGCTTCGGTCGACAGGGCAAACGCTTTTTGTGAACTGTTGTTTGTCACCAGAACGGCCGTGACGATACCTACTCCCAAAACAATACCCAGCATGGACAGTAGAAGCTGGGCTGGATGATGACGATAGAATTGCCAGCTGGATCTGGCCAGAATTCTTAGCAGCATGTGATTACCAGGCTGCGCTTTTTTCCAGAGCGTTGCCCTGCAGTTCGTCGACTTTGCCCTGGTCCAATACAAGAATGCTGTCAGCGCTGCGCGCCACTTCCATGCTGTGAGTGACCAGTAGCATCGCGGAGCGCTGGTTTTTAACCAGATCAGTCAATAGCTGGAGCACTTGCCGACCACTCTTTGCATCGAGGTTGCCGGTGGGTTCGTCAGCGAGAATCAGCGCAGGCTTGTGCACCAGTGCCCGGGCAATCGCCACCCGTTGCTGCTCCCCGCCTGATAGTCGGTCAGGGTAATCATTTGCACGTCCTTCCAGCCCGACCGCGCTCAGAAGTTGCTCTATTCGTTGAGTTCGCTTTGCGTAGGCTTCGCCAGCCAGTGCCAGAGGCAATGCGATATTGTCATTCACGCTCAGCGTCGGTATAAGGTTGAATGCCTGATAGATAAAACCAATCTGCTTACCCCGCAATAATGTGCGTTGGTGGTCATTCAGCCTTTTCATGGATTTCCCATTCAGGATGACATCACCGGTCGAAATCGGTTCTAGGCCGCTGATCAGATTAAGCAGGGTTGACTTTCCCGACCCGCTGCGACCGATTAAAGCGATGGTTTGTCCGGCGTTTACTCTCAGAGAAGCGCCATCGAGAATCTGTGTACGGGTTTGCCCGCTGGTATAAGCATGGCCGAGTCCGTCAACGCTTATTGCAGTCAGTGGTTCTTCGGAAACCGTCAATGACTCGAGTCCACGAATCGCTTGATCGCTTCCCACAGTGAGGCAGCGCCAGCCTTACCTAGCATTTTTTCGAAATGCTTGGGATGTACATAGGCCAGATCGTGCATGGTTTTAGCGTGGTAGCGTTGTGATAACGGTTCGATGCCCTCGTCAGGAACGCAAGTGTTCAAGTCGGCGTCCAGAAACTTCGGATGCCATCCCACCCGGTTGTAAAAGGCCAATACACCTTCGGTCCGCGCAATAGCAATGCCTTGCAATGGTGGCGGCAGGGCTTCGAAAAAACTGCCCTGCATAACGTCTTGCTCGAAGTCAACACCGGCTGTTTTTGCCGGTTTGATCCTTGTGATGCTGTCGAAAACATCTTGTTTGATGCGTCTTTCCAGAGCATCCGGGGCATCCGGGGCCACCAGGTGTGCAGCGGCTCGTATTGGGTCAGGGATCGAGTTAGTCATTGAAGCTGTTCGCATGTTTTACACGTAGTATACGAAGTTGATGCCTTTTTCACTGACTTTGATCTCATGAGCCGCACGGCGGGTCCCACCGTTTTCTACACAACGCTTCAGCGCAGGTTACATTGGCTGGTTATCATTCTGCTTCTGGGACAGTACCTGTTACAGGGACCCATGCGGGATGCCATCGCCGCTATCGAGCGTCAAGAGACACTGGGTTTTACTCAATTTCTCGTGACTACCGTTCATACGTGGAGTGGGATCGGAATTGCTGCGCTGATGTTGTGGCGCTGGCAATTGCGCAAACGGGCGGTGCCGCTTAACGGTGGCCATTTGTCCCAGAAGAATGCAATGTGGGTGGCGGCACACCATGTCAGCATGTACGCGGTCACCCTCGCTATGGTTATTAGTGGGGCAATGCATTACTACCTGGGGTGGGCTTTCGCCGCACGATGGCACGAGCTTGGCAAGTGGTTGCTATTGGCGTTAATCATTTTTCATGTCGCTGGAGCACTCATTCACCTGAGAAAAGGCAGCACTGTTTTACATCGCATGATGGGTAGGAACAGTTTGCGCTGATACAATAGGGTGGAACTGCCGCCTTGGCGGCCGATAACTCTGAAGTAATGAGTAACAAGCTGAGTCAAGAAGATGGCGATTGTCGCCCTCGAGACAGATTAGAGACAGAATTTAAGTGGAGAAGAACGTATGAGTGGTGCCACCGATAGCGGTATGGTGAAAATGATGGGCATTGTCATGGCATGCCTTTCTGTTATTGCTGTGGTCTGCGTGTTTACCGCCCGAATACTGGCCGTAGAACCTGATGCCTCCGCCGACCCAATGATGCGTAATGCGCTTGTTCAGAGAATCAAGCCCATGGCCGCAGTACGCACATCGGCCGATGATCTGGAGGTTGCCAGTGCGGCCACAGCCATGACCGATGGTGCTGCCAAGAGCGGTGAAGAGCTGGTAAATGGAGCCTGTGCGGGTTGTCATATCGCTGGCGTGGCGGGTGCTCCAAAGCTGAATGACGAAGCCGCCTGGGCAGAACGGCGGGAGTCGGGGCTGGATGCTCTGGTTGCGAGCGTCATCAACGGTAAGGGTGCCATGCCTGCAAGGGGTGCCAGTACGTATTCCGATGACGAAATTCGTCTTGCGGTTCAAACAATGGCGTTATTCGAGGTTGACGACTCGGCAGCGGCACCAGCAGCCGAACAGAGCGTCGCTGAAACTGTTGAGCAAGCGGCTGAGGCAACCACTGAAGAAGCCTCTGCAGCGGCGTCCACTGTGGCGGCACTTGTCGTGGGTGAAGTACCGGATGGATTAACCGACAACATCAAGGCAACTGTTGATGGTGTGTGTTCAGGATGTCATATCGCTGGGGTAGCTGGTGCGCCCAAGCACGGTGATACCGCTGCGTGGCAAGAACGAGCAGATAAAGGTCTGGCTGCGCTGACCGCTTCGGTCATCAACGGTCTGAACGCGATGCCCGCTCGTGGTGGGTCAGCATTGACTGACGAAGAGATTCCGCTCGCAATCCAGTACTTGATGAGCAAGTAATACGGGTGACGGTCTGTCCGGGCAATCCGTGCCCGTTGATCGACCGCAACCGATAAACAGTTGTGAAAAAAGGGCGCCCAAATGAGCGCCCTTTTTTGTGGCTTCGTTATATAGGTACCAAGCCTTGCCGTCAGTCTCTGTAGAGCGTTGTATCCATCGAGATAGGCGTCGGGTAACGACGCACTATCCAGAAAGAGCTTGCGATGAAACTCAGGATAGTCGCACTTTGCATCAGGGCTGAAGCCCGGTCTGACATGACATGCAGTTCAGTAGCCACGACCACAATCAGTAAGGAGAATTCGCTGATTTGGCCCAGGCGAGCGCCGGTTTCCTGAGCCATTTTCGCTTTCTCCTGCTCCCGTTGGAGAAGCACACGAAAAATCATCGGCTTGACCACCACCGACACAGCCGCAAGCAGTAGTGCTGGCAGCAGAACTTGTGGCAATGCCCCGATATCAAAACCTGCACCGAGTGCGAAGAAAAACAGCACGAGGAAGAAGTCTCTCAATGGCCTCAGGCTATCCGCAATGAAACGGGAGACTGGACTGGTTGCCAGAGTGACTCCCGCCACGAAAGCCCCAACCTCATGTGACAGGCCCAGCAATGTGGCAAGCTCCGCCAGACCCAGGCACCAGCCAATAGCCACCAGAAACAAGTACTCCTGAATCTGATTGAAGCGCAGGAAAAGCCGGGTTAAAACCCTGGTCGATATCCACCAGGCCAGAGCCGCAAGAGCGGGCAGACCGACAAACAGGATGAGCGTCTCTGACATCAGGTTGTTCTTGTTTCCCAGCCCCTCCAGCCCTAATAGGACGAAAATGGCCAGCATGTCCTGCAGAAGCAGGACACTGACAATTATTTCTCCCATACGTAAATGATGCAGAGCGCTGGTCGGTAATAGCTTCAGAGCGATGATGGTGCTGGAGAACATCATCGCCGCTCCGATCAGCAGGCTGTCTGTAACACTGAAGCCGAATGCCAGACCCACGGTAATGCCCATTGCGGCGAACGCAAGAGAACTCGCAGCCGTCACAACCAGAGCCTCACGGAACAATTTCCTGAGATCCTTTGGCTCCAGGCTCAAGCCCAGCAGAAACAGCAGGAACAAGATGCCAATATTGGCTATGTCCGCGATAAGCGTTGGGTTGGATACGATATCCAGCGCCCACGGGCCCATCAGCGCGCCCAGCAGGATATAGGCTATCAACAGCGCCTGACGGGCATACAGTGCAAGGGTTGCGATAAGGGCCGCCCCGGAGAAGACCAGAAACATGGAAAAGATGACTGATGGGTCATGCACAGGGGAGCTTGCCTAGGTTTCGGGTGACACAAAGTTAACACTTTGCTGGCGCCGTGGAGATAATGCTTCTGGATGGAACAGTCATCATTTTTATCGAGCCAGAGCTAGATTTCGTTTGCAATTGGCTCAATGCAGGTTATTCTTGCGGGTTGATCCGCCCAAGCCCAGAAAGTATTGAATAAGACATGTCCCAGATCATAGAATTCGTCGGTAACCATACCCTCCTGTTTATCGCTTTTTTCGTCACCTTGGGTATGCTGATATATACCGAGTACATGCGTTTGAGTACCGCCAACACAGCGCTTTCGCCCTACGATGCCACCCAGAAAATGAACGCTGGTGAGAGTATTTTTCTGGACGTGCGTGACGAATCAGAATTCAAGGGCGGACATTTACTCAATTCCCGCAGCATGCCGGTGTCTAAGCTTGCGGAACGCATGCATGAGATAGAGAAATTCAAGGAAAAGGACGTCGTTGTTTATTGTGACAACGGTATGCGGGCCAGCCGTGCGGTTGGTAAACTGAAAAAAGCCGGATTTTCCAAAATATTCACCCTGGCAGGCGGGCTTGTTGCTTGGGAAAAGGCAAATCTGCCCACAGTTACCAAGTAAGCGACAACGGATGCTTATCAACGTTAAATGAACGATTCAAACGCCAAGTCCTCTAACTCCATCGTTATGTACGAGTCCAACTGGTGTGGCTATTGCCGCGCAGCCAAGCGCCTTCTGGCTGCTAAGGGCTGGGAGTATGAAAGCCTGGTGGTCGATGGCGATAACTCGCTCAGAAACGAGATGACATCCCGGACCGGCCGTACGTCGGTACCACAGATATTCTTTGGCGAGCGTCACATCGGCGGATTCGATGACCTGGCAGAACTTGAACAGAATGGCGAGCTGGATGAGGCATACGAGAGCATCGGCGCCTGATTCGGTTTTGACAGTTGACTATTGCCGGTAGGGAAAACGCTGATAGCTAATTCATCGGGCACGTTGCATGTGCCTTCACGGCACGGGTTGCCGCATTTCCAGAACAACATTTAAAGAAGACAATAAGCATGGCAGACGAAAACCAGAACGAAAAAGCCCCGGCGGCCGCACCAGCCGCCGATGAGCCAGCGCAAATTTTCAAGATTCAGCGGGTTTATTTAAAGGATGTGTCCTACGAGTCGCCGCAATCACCGGGTGTCTTTGTCGGAGGGACCGCCTGGCAACCTAACGTCTCCCTGCATCTGAATACGGAGAGCACAAAGCTGGACAACGATATGTATGAGGTTGTCCTCACAGTCACGGCCACTGTTAAACTCGAAGAGGAAGTGGCCTACCTGACAGAAATAAAACAGGCCGGGTTGTTTCTGGTCAAAGGCTTTGAGCCAGCGCGCCTTGGGCCGATGCTTGGGAGTTTCTGTCCGAACCTGCTATTTCCGTTTGCTCGCGAAGAGATAGCATCACTGGTGCAAAAGGGCGGGTTTCCTCAGCTGTTGCTGGACCCGGTAAATTTCGATGCCCTGTATGCACAGCATGTGCAAGCTGCCAAGCAGAACGCCCCGGCCCCTGACACCTCGCAGTAGCATTCTGCAGGCGGCTTGTCAGTTCGTTTTGTTCACGAGTCGCCGTTAGATTCACGCAAGCTGGGGAAAATCCAGCTGGCGCAGTGCCTCAAAAGCGATTATTGCCACAGCGTTGGATAGATTCAAGCTGCGGCTGTCGCTTCTCATTGGAATGCGGATAGTGGAATGAATTCGTTCATCGTCGAGCACGTTGGCCGGCAGGCCACGGGTTTCCGGACCGAATAGCAGAATATCGGACAGCTTGAACTCGGCACGATGGTAAGCGCTACTCCCGCGTGTGCTGACGGCAAACACGCGACGCTGTCCAGCAGGTACATCCAGCGAGGACAGGCACGTTTCCAGATCAGCGTGCACCGCGACACTTGCCGACTCGTGATAATCCAGTCCGGCTCTTCTCAGCGCTTTTGTATCCATCGAAAAGCCCAGTGGCTCGACCAGATGCAATTGCATCCCGGTATTGGCGCATAGCCGGATCAGATTTCCAGTATTCGGTGGAATTTCCGGCTCGAATAAGACGATGTTAAGAGCATGTAAGTTTTCTGACACTATGCGTCTAACCAATGGTAATGCAGGAAATTTTAACGCAACATTGCTTTGATGGAAGCAATGTGTTGTTCATCGTAGTCACGTTATTATGCACATAACTGGCTGCGTGATACCTTTTCGCTTGCTGCCTGCGCCAAAGCACACTATCTTAAGAACCTCGGCGGGTGCGGATGGCATCCTCATTGCTGATAGAAAAGGGACAAAGACAATTCGCTGAATGATTAAGCTCTGGCATGAATTACAACGAACCAAGTGTCGATACTGGACGAAGACTCTATTACTCTTCGTCTCAGGGTCCTTTTTACAACGCCAATAACATCTTCATGTTCTATGGCGGTGGGAACCGTGGGAGGATTGTCGAGAGCGTCATACGGGCTGTCCGGCAACAGGAACCCATTATCCATGTGCACGGTGAGTCTGGCAGTGGCAAGACTATGCTGTCCCTGGTTATCAGTGATCGGATCAAGCAGCGATACCACACAATGCGCTACGATCTGCCGGAAATCAGCGCAGCCAAACTGCTCCGCCATCTTCTTATCGAGCTCGTGCCGCAAAGTTCTGATCTCATAAGCTCGGAGCAGGCGCAAAACGGTGCTGATGATGAATCGATTGACAAAGCCTTGCTTTGTATCGAAGAACAGCTGGGACAGGTTCGCCATTCACTGAACAACAAACCGTACATTCTGTTCATTGACTCGAAAGATTCGCTGGATGCGGACGCCTTACAAGTCATTGAGAGGCTCAGCTCATTTCGGGTTGACCAAGAACACATCATGCATTGCGTGGTCTTCCATACCGCCAGTACCAATGCGGAGTGTTATTCGGCCTTGGGAGATACACCATACCAGTCTGAAAACCACTTCTGGCTGCGTCGTTTGACACTGGCCGAAATTAACGAGTACCTGCGACATCATATGATGTTGTTCGATTTCAATCGGCGTGAGCTCTTCACCAAAGAGATGGCCTACTTCATCGCAGACCGCTCGGAAGGGGTGTTCAAGTCCATCAATACACTGGCGCGCAATGCGTTTACGATTGCCAACCTGGAAGATGCCGATAAATTATCGATGTCACACTTGTTAATGGCTGGTTTGCCGATGCCTGAAACACCAGAGGCCTCCAGTGGATTCCTGGTAAGGCATCCACGCACGACGGTTGCCCTGATGGGGTCTTGTGTTGTGGGATCCATGGCGTTGGTGCTTTACCTGTTCGGATAACGGTAACGTCTTGTTACCTGTGTCTGTTGATAGGGGTACTCGTAGCTTGTCGATATATCGACTGCGTCAAGATTGCGGACAAGACTCGTTCCAGCTCATTGCAATGATGTGATGATGCGTTGTAGCATCTCCATACCGTTGTTCGAATGTCGACAACAGGTATTTTGATCAGACCTCTTTTCGGTTTTACTCGATAAAGAGCGCTCTGGCCACTTAAGCTATCAGGAAGATGGCAAGTTTCTCGTCAGCTGTTAAACGAGAGGCGAACAAAGGGAGTTGTTCTTGAACGTTTCAGAAAATCTGATACCTGCTCGCGGGAGACCTGCGCAGATTTATCGCCAGCTAACGCACGTGCCGGTGGCAAACCTTGCATCAGCTCGCGCAGTGTTAGCTGCTTTAGTGGTGATGTTTTCCATTTCCGGCTGCGCAGTAGATCTGGCTAAAATGCCTGATACATCCTTCAATCCGGGCTCAAGGGTCAACACAGCGCCAGACCAACAGGTTCTACCTGGTTTGTCACCCGTTGAAATCAAAGAAAAAACCGCCGCTACAAAAGAGCGCTTGTTAGAAGATCCGGATTCCCCATCAGCCTCGTTGACTGATAGCACCAATACCCTGCTTGAGGCCTATGGATACTCGGAAAAGCCCCGCTATCGATCGATACAGGATGACTCAGGCGCGCTAAACAATCCGCGCGATAGTCATGTTGATGTCTTTTCTATTGAGGCCGTGAGCGCACCGATTCAGGCGCTCTTGTTTGCGCTGTCGAGTGATGCTGGTATTCAATTAAAGATTCATGGTGAACTGGATGATCTTGTCACCCTTAACAGTATTGATCAAACGATGGAAGACACCTTGCTGTCGTTAGCACAGCAAGGTGGATTTGCCTGGCAGATGCAAGCTAATACGCTGGAGGTATGGGCAGGTGATGCGTTTAGTTACAGCTATCCTATCAACTATTTAAACATTCACAGGCGTACTCAGAGTAGTGTTGGACTAGCTACCCGAGTGGGTACCATCAATGCGACGGACTCGGCAGGAGGTTCTATCGCAAACAGTTCGCAGACGCGCGTAGAAAACATCAGTGAACATCATTTCTGGGATTCTCTGGCCTCTGATATAGAGAATCTGCTGCAATTGAAGCCTGACGAGTCAGATACCGAAGCACGTTTTTCACTAAACAGAGAAGCTGGTTTACTGAGCGTGCACGCAAAGCCCGACGTTCATAGAGCTTTGCAACGTTATATAAAACTCCTGCATGGAAACACTCAACGTCAGGTGCTGATTGAGGCGACTGTCGTGGAGGTAGCCTTGTCGAAAAGTTTTGATGCCGGTGTGGACTGGCAAGTATTGGCTAATGGCATCAGTGGTGTGAGTGCTGCACAAGTGCTTACAGGGGCGCCGGTGGTATCAGTAGATAACGTTAATCGGCTTGCTGCACCGGCAGGTCTTGTCAGTCTGGTGCAACAGGGAAGCAACAGTGATGTTCAGGCTACATTGAGTTTGCTGGAGCAGTTTGGTGACGTCAGAATACTTTCTAGGCCGCGCATCATTGCACTTAATAATCAGTCTTCGGTACTGAAGGTGGTGGATAACCGGGTGTATTTTACGGTTAACGTGCAACGACGACAGACCGAAGAGAAAGACGAGATTGTCACTGAAACGGAAATTCATACAGTACCGGTCGGGCTCGTTATGAACGTCACACCGCAGATCAGTGAGCAAGGTATGGTCATGCTCAACGTGCGTCCTACCTTATCGAGAATTCTGGGCTTTGTCGACGATCCGAATCCGGAACTGGCGCTGGCGAATGTACGCAACGGGGTGCCCGAAATACAGGTGCGTGAAATGGAGTCGATGCTGCAGGTGCGTAGTGGTAACGTTGCCATTATCGGGGGGCTGATGCAGGAGACGCACACTGACAATGATGCCAGGCTCCCGGGTCTTGGTGCTCTACCGGTTATCGGGCGCCTGTTCGCGAAGAAAAATCGTAAGCGCCGGCAAACAGAGCTTCTCATTGTCCTGCGTCCTACGGTTCTGGAAAATTCGAAAGCTTCGGTATATCCACGCTCATGATATACGACACTCGTGAATTGCCAGAACGTCTGGACTTACGTGATTTGATACCTAGCCCAGAGGCGCTGGCTTGTCTTGCTGTTGATAGTGCACGACGTTTATGTGTACTTCCGTTAGCCGTTCGCTCGCAGACGCCGTGCGAGGTGCTTCTCGTCGCCTGTAGTGATGCTTCGCAAGTTGAAAACCATGAGCGTGTTGTCAAACATATAGATTCACACTATCGATTGCAGTTTGTCAGTTGTCCGGAACATCAGCTGCGCAAGTGTATAGAGAACAGTTATCGGGAAAAGCTGTCTTTGACAGCGTTGCTGAATCTCGCCCATTCGGATCGATACAAAGAGAACGAGATTGCCCGTGTCAGCGACTATCCGATCGAACTCGTTGATGCGCTTATAAGACAGGCGGTACGAATGCGTGCCTCTGATGTTCATATCTCGCCAGAGTCAGATTGTATTCAGATACGTCTCAGAATTGATGGTGTTCTACTGCATTTAGCCACTATAGATAAAGCACTGCTTACCCGTCTTCTTGTGCGTATAAAAATTATGGCTTCACTGGATATCGCGGAGACACGTTATCCGCAAGACGGGCAGTTTCGTCGGCTCGTTGATGCGTATCCCATAGATTTCCGGGTATCAACTTTCCCAACAGTCGCCGGTGAGAATACCGTTTTGCGACTAATCGACAACGCCCTGCAATTGAACTCATTGAGTGCTTTCGGGCTACCGGCTGAGTTGATGCAAAAGCTCTCCGAACTTGTGCAAAAACCTGACGGTTTAATCGTTGTTTGCGGGCCTACGGGTGCTGGCAAAAGCACCACGCTTTTTGCCTTGCTTGAACAGATAGATTACCACTCGCTAAGCGTGATGACCCTTGAGGATCCAGTTGAGCATCGTGTGCCCGGTATTCGCCAGACAACGGTTGATGCAGCGCGACATTGGGGATACGCACAGGGGTTGCGGGCTTTACTTCGTCAGGATCCCGATGTTTTGCTTATCGGCGAAATAAGAGATTCGGAGAGCTGTGAAATGGCGTTGAGGGCGGTTACCACGGGTCATCAGGTACTTACTACGGTACATGCCCGATGTGCACATTCTGCATTGCATCGCTTACGCGAACTCCACAGTATTAACAGCTCTATTGGCCAGGGACTTGTGGCAATGATCGCTCAACGCCTCGTCAGAAAACTGTGTAGCAGCTGTGAAGCTGGAGATGCATCATGTGCTGATTGCCACGGAACAGGGTATATCGGTCGACAAGTCGTTATGGAATTGCTTGAAGTCACGACAGAGATTAGATCGCTGCTTGAATCGGGGGGCGATATCGGAGACATCCAGGCGGCTTCTGCACGTGCAGGTTTCCAGTGTATGCGTGACCGGGCTATGGCACTGGTAGTTGAAGGTGTGACAAACGAACAGGAAGTCAACCGCGTGTTCGGTACCGGGGCTTGAGTCGGGTCATTAGATGGTTGTTTCCAGACGCAGAACCCGGATTCAGTATTAACGCGTTTTAGGGGAAAGTGTTGTATCAGTCACAGGGAGGTGGCAGACGTGTTTCAAAAAATATACAACTTGCTGTCCGTGAGTTGGCGTATACCGTATCGGACAGACTTGGCGATGGCATTCTTTCAGCTTTCGCGCATGTTGTCCGCCGGTGTCAGTTTGTCTGATGCGCTGGATGATCTGGCATCGCTCGATAAGCAGGGTCGTCGTCACCTGTCATGGGGAAGTGTGGCGGATCTTGTCAGCTCGGGACAGTCGCTTTCACAAGCGCTTGTGGCAAAACCCGGTTCGAAAGACCAGACCATCATTGCGCTTCTTAAAGCCGGCGAGGCCGGAGGTCAGCTTGATTCCGCCTGCGAAGCAATTTACGAATACTTGAAATGGCATCATGATTTACGCCAGCGATTGTTCACTTTATTGATTTATCCGCTGTTTTCTTTATGTGTTCTACTGGCTGTTACTGGTTTTCTATTTGTATCGGTCGTACCGTCAATCAAAGGGTTCCTGATGGCCTCGGGTGATGCTCTGGAGTGGCATACCCGTGCATTGATAGGTTTTTCCGATTGGATGAATCGTTATTACGTGACCGCGCTGCTCGTTGGTATAGCCGTAACTCTCTTGTTGTTCGTCCTGCAGGTGTGCAGTCGGCGCGTGCGCACGTTCTTTGACCGATGTGTGATTAAACTCCCAGTGACGGGCAAGCTGGTTGTTGATCTAACGCTCAGTCGATATGCATTGTGCTGTGCTCAACTGTATGCAAATGGTGTTGCACTGGAAACGTCAATGGCGCTGGCAGAGGGAACTATCAGAAATCGGACTATCCGTTCTGATCTGCAGACTGCCAGGATAATGTTGGTAAGTGGATCAACACTCGCTGACTCGTTTAAAACTGTTTCAATGTTGCCACCTCTGTTTACGCGACTGGTTTATGTTGGGGAAACAGCAGGTCAGTTGGCAGAGGTATTGACCCAGATAGGTGGCCACCAAAGCTCGACTGCAGAGGCGTCAATCAAACGCACAGAGCAACTACTGGGACCAATGTTGCTGATGATTGTGGGGTCCATGCTTTTATGGATCGTAATATCGATGTTGGCACCGGTTTACACCATGGCTATCGCTACGGTGGTAGGTGCATCATGAAGCTTTCGATACCATGTCTTCTAAAAAAAGAAAAACCGCGCATTGTGCTTATATTGCAGGGTAATACCGCGCATTGGTTCAAGGTGGTGGGCAAGAAGGTGGTTGATTGCTTCGATGAATATCTGCCGGGCTACAGCACACCACATGGAAGTCTCTGTCCCTGGCCAGGGATGTCGGAAGGTTCCGGGCCCGTTTCAGTAGAACTTGTTCTGGATACCACTCTTGATGAAATTGACAGAGTGAGTGTTGAGCAAAGCGACATTGCTTTTGTAAACCGTTATCGCAGGTTCATGACCATGGCTCGGCTCCGCCGAGACTACAGCCAGGCAAAGGTTTATGCCGTGTCAGCGGGTAAAGATGCAACGGTGGCGGCGCTTATGCACCCTTCTATTCCAGAGTCATGGGCATCCTGGTTGTTGTCGCTTCAGAGTTCTAATCTGGTATTTCATCGTGTAGCCACAGGGTGCGAACTGACGGCCTTCTGGTCGCGGCACCGGGAAGAAAACCTGATGATTGTCATGCAAGTCGCAGATTATGAACGGCACATGCTGGTGCAACGTGGAGCCGTTGTTTTTCTGCGTACCGTACCTTTGCGGGAAAGTAAGGATGTGGCTGAAGACCCACGTCAGACTAGTATTGCTCAAAGTATGGAGTATCTTGATACAGTGGTTGGTACAGAAGTGCATGCCACGCTGGTTATCGATTCGGAATATCAGATGGCAACCTTGCTGGCTATGCTGCTGGAGCAGCACGTTGAGCACGAATTCAGCTTGTTGGATAAAAGCGCTGATGCCAGTGATGTGTCGGAATCTAAGCGGACACAAAAACATCGACGATATTTGCCGGTGAATGCACTTGTGCTCAAAATCTGGAAACGGTTTTCAGAATGTCTCCCGGCTGGATGCCGGAAATCAATCGCTCATTGGTCGTTAAGGCATAGTGTATTACGCGAGCTGGACTCGCTTGCACCTTCAGTGCGCTACGCAAAGACCTCGTATCGGGTTGCGTGTGCTTATCAACTATCAGTTGTGCTTGTCATCATGGCAGCCATTGCGGCCTCAAGTGCGCTGTACCATGGTGTTGCTAGTAGGCGATTGGTGATTCAGGACGAAGCTCGCTTGAGGAGCATCGGGAATGATATGACGGAGATATATTCAACCTCAGCCGCGTTGTTTTTACATCCTGAAGCAGGGGCTGATTCTCTGTTCATCGCTGACAAGTTGGCAGGGTCGGAGTCTGAACATCTTGCGGCCGAGTATTTATTGGAAGTAGTTGCCACAGTAGTTACCGCGGTGCCAGAGCTTCAGCTGGATCGTCTTATCTGGGCTCCAGTAGTGGGAAATGAGCTTTATGATTCGCTCTCTTATTCCCTCGATTCGGTATCCCATCGGCAGGGCATTGAAACCGATGAACGTGGATTCAATTTTCAGCTAGAGATGTCCGGACAAGTGTCAGGAGAGACACTCAAAGCACAACAATCAGTGCTCAAGGGCTTTGTCAGCGAACTATCCAACTCTCCAGGAACCCGTGACATAACGGTTCTCGAGTCACCAGTAGATACGGCACTGTCGAGTGAGTCAGATGCAAAGCGTCTCGGCCGATATCGCGTGGCATTACTTCTGGGAAAAACATAGTGCTTAAAGCCATTGCTGCAGGCACTCTGTCCTTGTGCGTTCTGTTGATTTCATGTTTCCATTATTTCAATCTTGAGCGTAAGAATGCGATTTCATCCAGTTCAGTACGTCAATCGATGGTACAGCGCCAACATGCAGAGCAGCGATTGAGTAGGCTCAATGACGGTGCCGTCAACCCCTTGTTAAGCGTTTTGGGTGAAGATGTTTCTGCATTGCAGATTCGTATTGCTGAATTTCTATCGCCATCTGGTGTTGAATCAACAACGAATCAACTTATGTATGACCAGTCACTGCTCGCGGAGTCGCTGCCCACAGATACTCTGTTGACCATAGCAGACACGCCGATAGAGGAAATTCGCATCCTCCGGCTGGATTTGCAGGCGCAATTCTCTAATGAACAGGAATTTCTGGCGATGCTGGATGCCATCAGAGTAGAAATTGGTGGTTGGCCGGTGGAGGTGCGTGCCTGCGATTTGGGCAGAATGCCGATGCCTAGTATCAAGGCTAGATGTGTGCTGGATATCTATCACTGGACCGTGATTGCCAATGATGCGAATGGGTAAGCAGATGCCGTTGATTGTCAGGCTGTTATGGCTGAGTTTTTTCTATATTTTAATTGGCAGCAGGGTATTGGCTAATGATCAATACAATGAGCTGGAGGTTTCTGATCAACAATTGGAGAGACCGAAAGTATTACAAGGCAAGCGCTTGTTCTTTGAGCCAGAGAAACAGCGTTTGCCTTCCGAGACGGCTGGTATTCCTGCCAAGAGCGTGGACAAAGAAGAGCGTTCGAAAGTGGTTGGGCGCGCTCTTGATTCCGACGACGATTCCAGAGAACAAAGTGCGACGTCGAAAGAGGTCGTACCGTCGGTGACGCTCCAATATGATGCGTACATCAAGGGTGAACGGGCATTGCATATTGTTGTTAACGGGAAGTTATGTAATCCTTTTGATCTTGCCGAAGCCATGCTTGATCGTTCGCAAACAAGCCTTGTTTGTTCATCGCTAGATAAATTAGGTTTGACGTTACGTTTGTTGCCGGACGAAAAGAGTATTCGAGTTTTCAACGGCACCCTTGTTGTGGGCGTTCTGACTCCAGGTCGCAAACTATGAAGCGTCACCCTGAGAGAGGTTATGCGCTTGTCACCATGCTGGTGCTGATATTGAGCATCGGTGGTGGCTGGATAGGCGTGACATCAGGTTCAAGTATGAGGGGCGTGACGTCAACACCTCTGTCGCTCAAGGATAGGCAAGGACTTGTCGATGCAAGGCAGTCGTTGTTAAGTTACTCTGCGATATATCCCTATTTATACGGGCCAACAGGTGCGGGTCCTGCGCATCTTCCTTGTCCTGATTCGGATGGATATCGTCAAAGCGCCATGGGTTTTCAATCTGGAAAAAATCAGAGTCGGGACGGCCCCAATCCACCTTGCGCAGCAACTATTGCAACGGAAGGCATGCTGCCACGTCATATTGTACTGCCCGGCTATCGCTATATTTTTCATGCGGAGTCGTGGCAGCTCTACGACTATCGCGTTGCCGGCGATTTAGTTAACAATCCATTGAATCGTATCGTTAATCTCAGTCGCCTGTATTCTGATGATCAAACACCCGCGGCGACAATCAGCCTTTCACGATCAAAAACTACCAGCCCCGATGCAATGGTTACCATTAGCGGTAAGGCTCTGGCCAGGGCTACGGTCGGATCAATTGCTGCCTGGATCATTCAGCGATCATCACAAGTCAGGAGCAAGATTTGTTTGTTACCGGCTTCTCGCCCGAAAGATGAAGTAACTGATCAAGGGGGCTCATCGGTTGATGTTTGTCCGTCTCCGGGCAGCATGAATCCTGAATGTACAATCGATACTCTGTTAACGCATGTGCTAGATGTACCGCATGTAAATGGTCACGGGTGCCTGTTTAATAGTCTTGAATTAAACACAATTGAAGGTGTGCCTGCTTTACGACACTGGTTTATACGCAATGAGTGGTACAAGTCTATTAAGCTTTCCTACTATCAGGATTGCGAAGATGTGCTACCGGCGGCTTCGCACTGTGATTTATACCTGTTGCCAGATTCACGTCGAATAAAACACAAACATCAATGGTTCATCGAATTGTTTTGGACGCGGCGTTCATGAATCGGATTCGTGATCGTGGTTTTACGCTTGTGGAAATGGCCTTTGTGCTTCTGATTATCGGGTTGCTGACTAAAGTTGCCATTGGTCCACTGGCATCTTTACAAGAGCACGGAAAACGAGGGCAGGCGGAAGCTGATCTGCAACGTGTACGAGAAGCAGTCTTCGCGTACCTGGTTGCGTATGGGTCCTTACCATGCCCCTTGTTGGCTGGTAGGTCAGCGGATGAGCGGCCAACGGATATCAACACCCACCGTGGTCAAGGTAACGCTCAGGTATGTGGGGTCTCTTCCGGTCTGGTCCCTGCTTATGCTTTGGGGCTCTCCGGGAATCTCACTCGGTCGGGTGCGTTGCTTGATCCCTGGGGCCGTGAATTCCAGTATGTGGTTAGTCTAAGCAGCAATCCGGATTCCGGTAACGCTGCACTACCAGACTGGACTAGCTCCGGAGAGGCGGCCAACGTTGGTATTGGTGAGCTATCCGCGGATATCACGTTGTGCAATGCCATGCCTCGCACGAATTGCTCAGGTCGCAGTATACGTTCCAACCAGATTGCCTTTCTTATCATGAGTGCAGGGCGCGATGGCAGTACTCGCGGGCTACAAGCCGAAAATCAGGACGGTGATAACTATTTTCTTGTCACCGACGAATCCATCCTGCCCGGCGCGGAATACGATGATCTATTAGTCTGGGGTTCAGCGGCTGACGTCATGTACTGGATGCTACGAATGGGCTGGTTACCGTAGTAGAGCATCATCGCTCGTTTGTATTAGTATGGGTTCAGTGTGTTGACAGGATAGCTGTACGAAACGCGGAGTACAGCGTGGAAAGGGGAGAGCTTTCATGGGTAAAACGTACTTTGTCTGCATCGCTGTCTTGTTGTTGGTCGCCATAAAACCAGTCGTGGCTCAATCCGAAATGTCGGATACCATTAACGGGCAACCATCAGAAGCCGCTTCGAATAGTTCTGAAGAGCAAGCATCCACATCCACATCAACGACAGGCGAACCCGAATCCCGTTTCGCAGCGTTTAAATCGAATTTTGCCATGGTTGCAAATTCGGAAAACGATGAACCCGGATTACAAGTCCGGTTGTCGGCAAAATATACGTTTCTGGATTGTTCGAAGGGGAGTAACAATGGGGCATCAGCGTTTATCTGTAGTCCGCTTGGGCTGGCCGATTTAGACAACCTTAATGTATTTTTCTCTTACACGAC
>JBGCFI010000026.1:0-187434 GCA_045106855.1 Granulosicoccus sp. | reverse complement strand
TCTGGGTCTGCTTTGCCTAGTAACCGCCGTATGGATTCCGGCGACCAAATCGTCTCGCGCGCGCTTAGACTTAGAAATAACTTTACCCGGAAAATCCTCACTAGCTAACGGTGCTAAGCTCGACTTCTGCGCTTTAAGAGTTTGCGGTGATCACCTTGGGCCAGATTGAGTGATCAGCTTCGCCAGAATACGCAACTCAGAGCTAATCAAGCTGCATGGCTGATGCAACGCCGTGAACGCTTACCTTAGGCCCGAGGTGAGAATCCGCGGAGTTAAATAATGGAAGCCGCATACACTCATCAAACAGTATTTCTGGTTCCGAGCACAAAAGTGGACAATTTGACGACAATCACAATTAGACAAAGTGAATGTCGTCATCTTGATCTAGCCATGAATGCAAGTGTTTTTAGGCCAATAGACAGAATCTCATATTACCTAAGGGATGGTTATGCGCAAAGATTACCGCCGCCGCATTACACGACAAACAACGCTTTACAACCTCACGCGGGTAAACAGCTGCACTGTCAATAGTGCCAGTAAACAATTGACGATACTCTATAACACGATGGCGATTATCCAGAAACAAACCACTGAACACCTCGTAGCCTAATCCGGTAAGGTGCAGTGATAGATAGTGCCTCACGTGTTCAGGGGAGCTCAGTACATCGCCTTGCATGGCAGTTTCCAACACATGTCGGCGAGAAACTTCCAGTGCTGCCTGCAAGGTTGCATAGCGCGCCTTTCCCAAGCCCAGACTTTGGCAGAACACCGGTTGTTCAGCACTAAGCACAGCGCCCAACGAGCCAAATTTTTGTAGAGTATCTCGCGCAACATCAATTGCAGATTTTCCGGCTACACCAGTTTGGAGAAAAATCGCAAGTAGTTCTGCATCGCTGAGCGCGGCCGCACCGAATTGCAGTAGTTTCTCGCGCGGTCTTTCGGCCTGAGGCCAATTCTTGATAGTCATGATCAACATCCTTGTGATCGGTTTACGAGACAGCAGTAAAGCATGGTTAACCGTGCACAGGGCTTGATTATTCATTTGGCTTCATCATTCTGTGAACATCACCTCAGCATTGTTATCAAACTCTGTGTCCCATCAGCAGCACAAATACGCAGCTTGGACATCAACCGGGAATTCGTAAAATTTCCATCACCTTGAGAACACATTGTCTGTCTCCACCGACAAACTGATAACATGGCAGGTATATGTCTGTCCTTAACAACAAAAAGATACTGCTAGGCGTGACAGGGGGTATTGCCGCCTATAAAAGTGCGATCCTGGCCCGACGGCTGATTGATGCTGGTTGTATTGTGCGCGTGGTGATGACCGCCGGGGCTCAGGCCTTCATACAACCCATGACCTTTCAGGCACTCACCGGCAATCCAGTGCACACAAGCCTTCTGGACACGGATGCTGAGGCCGCCATGGGCCATATAGAACTGGCACGCTGGTCTGATGCCATTCTTATCGCACCCGCAAGCGCCAACACGCTGGCACGTCTTGCCCATGGTCTGGCTGACGATCTGTTAAGTACTCTTTGCTTGGCTACCGATGCACCAGTGGTTGTCGCCCCAGCCATGAACCGCTTGATGTGGGCACATGCTGCCACCACCCACAATTGCAAAATTCTCAGAGACCGCGGCGTAACGTTCATCAACCCTGCCGAGGGCGAGCAAGCTTGCGGAGAAACCGGTGCGGGTCGGCTACCTGAGCCTGAACAAATCCGCGACCAACTTGCCGATATCCTTAACGCATTAACGTCAGACGTCGCACATTCTGGTGCACCCAACCCCCTATCCGGCAAACACATTCTGATAACAGCCGGCCCAACCCGTGAAGCGATTGATCCTGTGCGGTATATCAGCAATCACAGCTCCGGAAAAATGGGCTTTGCGCTTGCTGAGGCAGCCTCCAACATGGGCGCACGCGTCACGCTGGTTGCGGGTCCTGTTTCCCTGAGCTCAGACGCCGCCATACAGCGTATCAATGTCGTTTCAGCTAACCAGATGCTTGATGCTGTCATGCAGGTGGCGGAAAGTAGCGATATCTTCATCTCTGTAGCAGCCGTATCGGACTATCGACTAGAAGAAGTCCAGGAACAGAAGATCAAGAAAAATGATGAGCAGATGACACTTAAGCTAATCAAGAATCCGGATATTCTCAAACAAGTGGCCGCGCTGGAGAAGCGACCATTCTGTGTTGGCTTTGCTGCAGAAACCGAGCATGTCGAAACTCATGCACGCACCAAACTGGAAAACAAAAAACTGGACATAATTGCGGCGAACCGGGTAGGCCAGCCAGATAATCCGGTCTTTGGCAGTGATACCAATGCGCTGGATGTTTACTGGACTGACGACAACGGCCATCAGTCCATCGCCGCTGCCAGCAAGACTCAGGTTGCCCAAACACTGATGGATATAATTGCCGTACAATTCGGCAAGAGCTGCAAGAACCTATGAAGAGTATCGATTACACCGTGGTAGATCCCAGAATTGGGGACACCATTGCATTACCACACTATGCCAGTGACGGTTCTGCAGGTCTTGATTTACGCGCCTGCGTCGAGGATACGCTCACATTGAACCCGGGCGACACCAGCCTTATTCCCACAGGTATCTGCATTCACATTGCCGACCCCGGCTATGCTGGTATCATTCTGCCTCGCTCAGGGCTCGGACATAAACATGGCATCGTTCTGGGTAACCTGGTGGGTCTCATCGATTCGGATTACCAGGGCCAGCTGTTTGTCTCTTGCTGGAATCGAGGACATGAGGCATTTGCTATCGAGATAGGTGCCCGCATTGCGCAATTAGTCATAGTGCCTGTCGCACAGGTGGCGTTCAATCGCGTTGACAGCTTCGAACAAAGTGAACGGGGCGAGGGAGGATTCGGCTCGACAGGCCAATCCTGACGAAAGAAAACAACTCACAGGCAAGCGCTTTCGAGCCCTGCGACCAATGCGTTTGCCAGGCACTCAAGCGGTGTAAAACTCCCGTCAGCTATCAGAGGTGTGACGCTGACATCAAGTAACAACAGCTTCCCGGCCCTCAATTGGGGCATAGAACATGATAATGGTACTCCGCCTGCGGTAAAGTGTCACTTATCAGCCTTCATTCAGACTCTCAAGACTAAAATGAACATTACTCCAGATATATTTCGCGCCTACGACATCCGAGGCGTAGTCACCGATCAACTCACGCCTGCGGCGGTAGAGCAAATTGGTCGTGCATTCGGCACAGAATGCGTTGAGAGAGATATTCCCAAAGTCGTGGTGGCACGTGATGGTCGCCTATCTGGCCCCGATCTGATTGCAGCGCTGAGTCGCGGCATCCAGAGCACTGGCACCCACATCATTGATATCGGTATGGTACCCACACCGGTTTTGTATTTTGCCACCTATCACTTGGGTACCGGTACCGGCATCATGGTCACAGGCTCCCACAACCCGCCAGAATATAATGGCCTGAAGATGGTGCTCGCCAGTGACGCTTTATTCGGCGACGGCATTACAGGCTTGTATACGCGTCTGGTTGACGACAAATTG
Organism: Granulosicoccus sp.; assembly: GCA_045106855.1. Lineage (GTDB taxonomy): Bacteria > Pseudomonadota > Gammaproteobacteria > Granulosicoccales > Granulosicoccaceae > Granulosicoccus. Next base: position 183,886 of record JBGCFI010000026.1, on the reverse strand, counting down.
ATCAGCAATAACACGGGTACATACGAAGAACAAGACATCCTGCAGGATTACCTGGATCGGATAATCGGCGATGTCAAACTTGCTCGCCCCATGAGTATTGCCTATGACTGTGGCAACGGCGTAGCAGGTGCAGCCGCTCCTCAAATGTTCGATGCGCTGGGATGCAAGAGCGATTCACTGTTTACTGAGGTTGATGGCACATTCCCCAATCATCACCCCGACCCTGCCAAGTTGGAGAACCTTGAAGATCTCATCGCGCTCGTCAAGAACAAGGGCCATGAAATCGGACTGGCTTTCGATGGCGATGGCGACAGAGTAGGCGTGGTCGACGACCAGGGTAACGTTATCTGGCCGGATCGTCAGATGGTACTTTTTGCCAGGGACGTACTGGAGCGAAATCCAGGCGCCCGGATCATTTACGACGTCAAGTGCTCCAAGGTACTGCCTGCCGCCATCACTGCCGCCGGCGGTGTGCCAGACATGTGGAAAACCGGACACTCCTTTATCAAAGCGCGCATCAAGGAAACCGGTGCTCAACTCGGTGGAGAGATGAGCGGGCACATGTTTTTCAAAGAACGCTGGTATGGCTTTGATGATGCCCTGTATGCCGCCGCCAGACTGCTGGAGATACTGTCCAAGACAGATCGACCCGCCAGTGAAATCTTCGGTGAAATCCCTAACAGCATCAACACACCGGAACTGAATGTGTTGCTTGATGAAGACGGTGCCCAGCATGCATTCATCAAGAAATTTGTCGCAAAGAGCACGTTTGACGATGCAGAACTGACCACCATAGATGGCGTTCGTGCAGATTATACTGACGGCTGGGGATTGGTACGCGCCTCTAACACAACGCCATCCCTGGTTATTCGTTTCGAGGCTGACACCCCTGAGGCCATGGAACGTATCCAGTCCCAATTTCGTAAGAACATGCAGGCCGTTGATAGCAGTATCGAGGTGCCATTCTAGGTTCCACAAAATGCAACGGGATAAAACCTGATGCGCAAGCGCGCTCCGACAGGCACTTATTTAAACACTAGCGCAATACTTTCACTTACCAATCACTAATCTCAGCGACATACGTTCGCCAATGACTGACTCTTCAAAAGACAACGCTCGACAAACGGCAAGGATTCTCAATGAAGCCCTGCCCTATCTGCAACGCTATAGCGGGCAAACCGTCGTCATCAAGTATGGCGGCAACGCCATGACCGATGAAAAACTGAAGCGCTCATTCGCCCAGAACATCGTGATGATGAAACAGGTTGGCATCAACCCGGTGGTGGTTCATGGTGGTGGCCCGCAAATTGGCACCATGCTGGAACGCTTGTCCATAGAAAGCGAATTCATTGATGGCATGCGCGTCACCGATGCCCAGACCATGGAAGTGGTCGAGATGGTGTTAGGTGGAATGGTTAACAAGAGTGTGGTATCGCTACTAAATCAGGTCGGTGGGAAAGCGATTGGCCTTACCGGCAAGGATGCCGGGCTCATCGAAGCCACATCAATGAGTCTGCCCGGAAAACCAGATGTTTCACTGGGCTACGTAGGTGATGTCACTAAGGTAAATGTGGGTATTCTCAGCGAATTAATGTCGAGTAACATCATTCCGGTGATAGCACCTATTGGCACCGATACCGACGGTGCCAGCTACAACATCAATGCCGATCTGGTCGCCAGCAGCATCGCCATAGCGCTCAATGCATCCCGTCTGTTACTGCTAACCAACACGCCGGGCATCCTGGATCACGAGGGTGAGTTGCTTACTGGTTTGACACCAACTGACATATCCGCGCTGATCGCCAGCGGCACACTGCATGGTGGCATGCTTCCCAAGGTCCAATGTTCACTGGATGCAGTAGCGGCTGGTGTGAGCAGTGTTGTTATCATTGATGGCCGAGTGGAACATGCACTGCTTCTAGAGCTTTTCACTGATCAAGGTATGGGCACCCTGATTCACGATAAACGCGATAACCAGGAAATTTGAAAACCTGTAAAAATGGTTGCACCCTTACCCGACAAACATCTGCGGACAAGAAGTTCGGTTAAGTAATAGCCTGATAGACCGCTGTACGTAGCTCTTTTCTTAACGGGTAGCTTGACGATGGGTATAACTGCGTCAGTAAGATCACATACAGATCTTCAACCGGATCTATCCAGAAAACGGTGCTGGCAGCTCCACCCCAATGATACTCGCCGCGCGAGGTAATCATACCGGACTTTACCGGATCGAGAACGACAGCAAACCCAAGACCAAACCCGATACCCTGATAGCTGGTCTCACTCCATACCGCCTGCCCCATCGCAGCCATGTCACGGTTGTCCGGCAAATGATTCTGACGCATGAACTCAACCGTCTTGCGCCCCAGCAACCGAACCCCATCCAGCTCACCGCCATTAAGCAGACACTGGCAGAAGCGAGCATAGTCGTCGATCGACCCAACCAATCCACCACCACCAGAGTACAGTGCAGGCTCTTCAAGAAACGATGTCCCGGCAAGAACATCTACCGCTACTGGCGGATCCAGCACAGGTTGTTGCGCAGCTGGTGCGGCAGACTTATCAACAGAGGCAGATCCGCCTACATTGCCCAGATCCCCACCGGCAGCCGGAGTATAAAGATCGGCGAATCGTGTGGCTTCTTCCTGCTGGACATGAAAGCCGGTGCACTGCATGGCCAACGGTGTGAAAATGTACGTTTTAAAATAATCACCGAGCGATTGTCCCGACCAGATCTCAACCAGCCGACCTAGCACATCAGTCGCCACACTGTAATTCCACTGAGTACCGGGCTGACACAATAGCGGGGCCTGCGCCAGTCGGTCGACAAGCGCTTCCAGCTTCTCGGAAGAGCCGGGAAAAACCAGTCCTTCGTCCCGGTAAAGACGATCAACCGGGGTTGCATTCATGAATCCGTAGGTAAAACCTGCAGTGTGATTCATCAGCTGTCGGACCGTTATCGGTGATTCCAGGCGCGTGGTGTGATGACGCTGTTCATCGGGTGTCTGCAATTCACCTGTACCTGTCCAAACCCGTACGTCAGCAAATGCGGGTAGATACCAGGCGATAGGATCATCAAGCTGAAACTTGCCCTGCTCGAACAACGTCAACGCAGCAACGGTTGTCACAGGCTTGGTCATCGAGTACAGCCGCACGATAGTATCCCTGTCAAACGCTCTGGTCTGTGCCGTGGGGGATGCTCCGTCACCGGCAGCTACGTCTGCCCCGGCTATACCTGACGCATGAAAATAGGCTGGCTCGCCACCCTTGCCAATCAGCACGCTGGCACCTGCCACACGATTAGACGACACCTGCGAATCCAGCCAGCGCCCTATACGCTCAAGGCGCGTTTGATCCAGTCCCTTACCGGCCGTGTCAGAGAGATTTCCGATGCCCATACACTACGCACTTTCTAGTAATTGATGAGCCATACAATACAGAAGTCAGATTGCACCGGGCAAGACAGCAATCATAATTCAGTGTTTAAACAAACCGATCGCTATCAGAGCGCAATAACAGGCAGAACAAGCTGATGGCCCCGCGCGGGCATATGAGAGAAAAACCGTGAAGGCGTTGAACGATGCCTAACGCGTCAGTTTTAATTCTCGATAACGAACAAGATCATCATCAAACTTAGTAGCGGCCTCATAACGCTCGGCAGCCTTTGAATCTATCAATGACCACGCATTTTCAATGTTTCTCTGAATACTGCGCTGTTCTGCATAGAGTGACTCCTGCGCCTTACCGGGCCCCATGGACTTCTCTTGCATTTGAACACGCGTATCCACAACCGCCAGGCGCTCCGAGAGAATTCGGATCCTGTCATCCAGCCGGCTGATGAGCCCGTCAATCATGCCTATTCGGTCATCTCGTGTCCGGATAAGATCCTCCTCAGTAGTAAAGGTGGCCAACAGGGCACGATCCCGAATCTTCGCAAGCTCGATCTGACGCTCTTTACGACGCGCTTCACGACGCTCTTCCCGACTGAGAATCTGCTGCAGGACCACACCCTGATTGTTCAGGACACTGTGCCCGTTATCCTGTTTGGAATCTGGTGCACGATCTTGATAGGTAATCAGGCCCCGGTCTTCGTACTTATAGACCGGATCAGCAAGCACAGCTGGGCTGACCACAGCGAAACCCAACGAAGCAAGCAGGAGGCCGGGCATGATGGTGTTTGCAGCACGCAGGCGCTTCTGGAGATCTTTTTCAGGCATGGCTTGGCATTTCCTTAATCCCGGTCCGTGTCACGTTTCTCGATGAGATGTATCCGAATAGGCATGACACCCCGGGGTGTTTTCGTCGTACACACCGTAACGACCGGAATGCGGTGATCGTGAGACACATGGTTGTGTTCTGTGAGGGTTATCGCGATGTTCTAGCCAGGTTTAACGAATGTGTACAATACTGTTACATGAAAATTATCACTGCCAATCTGAATGGCGTTCGATCTGCGGCCTCCAAAGGCTTTTTTACCTGGGCTTTGCGTCAACGTGCGGATGTCACCTGTGTCCAGGAAACCAAGGCTCAGGAGTGGCAGTTAACCGACCCGGTATTCCACCCCAAAAGCCTGCACTGTCATTATCACGATGCCCAGAAGAAAGGCTACAGTGGTACCGCACTGTTTAGTCGCGAAAAACCGCTGAAAATAATTCATGGACTGGGTGTAGACTGGATCGACAACGAAGGTCGCTACCTCGAAGCCCGCTTCGCCAACGTCACTGTAATTTCCCTGTATATGCCATCTGGCAGCAGTGGTGAGATTCGGCAAGACTTCAAGTACAAAATGATGGATGTCTTTCTTCCACATTTGAAAAAATTACGTGCCAGAGGTAAGCCTGTAGTGATTTGCGGCGACTGGAATATCGCGCACACTAATGCCGATATTCGCAACTGGCGGGGTAACAAGAAGAATTCAGGTTTCCTGCCCGAAGAACGGGAGTGGCTTGGCGCGTTATTTGACAAGCACGGCTATGCCGATGCTTTTCGACAATTGCCCCAGAAAGAACACGAGTACACATGGTGGTCACAACGCGGCCAGGCACGTGCTAACAATGTGGGTTGGCGTATCGACTATCAGATAATCAGTAATGAGCTTGCCCCATTGGTGAAGCGCACCCGCATCTACCGAGACAAGGTTTTTTCTGATCATGCGCCACTGATTATTGACTACGACTTTGAATTACAGTCCGCAAGTGATAACAACTCCTCTTAAACAACGGGCTTTCCTAAAAGCAAGCACCTTGCAACAGATGAGAATTCCAGCGCGTTTGCAACTATCAGGTTAGATGCGTTTTCACATGGAATTATAGTTGCAAGGCTCATTACGCGCGTCAACCGAGTGTCGTTGCCAGTGGACTGTTAAGCGCTAAAAAACATCTTGCGATAATCGGCTCTGTCGTTTCTCAACACTCATCAGAATGGCAGACGTATGCAAGATGATATTCTCCTAAGCGCTGCTCAAGTATCCAGACTGTTGCACGATCTACACGGACCTGTATCAACTGCCGGAGGATTCAGTTCAGAGCTCAAGGAGGCCGTAGACGCCCTTACGCATGCTATAGAGCATACCGAACCGGCTTTATCAGAGAAAAGCCACGAGCACTTAAGCAAAATTATTAACGAAGACATTATTGTCTGCACCGATCTCTTGTTAGTATCAGTGGAAAAACTTCACAGCTGTGTAAAAGAATTTGACGAAAGGCTCCACGTAAAGTAGCGCAAGACAACCAGCTTGCTCGTTCAGATATCCAGCATCTAGCGGATAGACGTGCAGGACGGGCAGAACTTTAACGCAACAGTTTGATGAGACTCATCGCACTTTAAAAGAAAGACATACCAACGTTTCTACTTACAACGTTACTCTGTGTGACAGCCACCCCTGACTCGCTGCAAAGCCGCTCGACACTCCGCACACAGCATTCGGATTTTAGGGTTACGTACTTCGTTTTGTCCGACACTATGGTGCTCGAATTGCAGTATTGCTTAAATGCCGAAAGCGCCCCTGGAAAACAGCTCAATAGATTTCAACGACACCAGTCTGAATGCCCAGCAGCGCTCGTTGCGACGACAAGGGCGGCTTAATTGGGTGCACTGGTGTATTCTCTGCCTATCCGTTGTCTTTACATTTCTGGGCTGGCATATGTCCAATTCGCTGTTGCAAAAAAGCGAATTGGACAGATTTCAACGAGAAGCTCATCGCGTCGTAGACCAGATGCGGATAAGAATGTCACGCTATGAAGATTCGCTACTTGCTGGTGTAGCAACGCTGCAGTCTCATAAAAATTTCATGACGCGTGCGCAATGGAAAGACTATGCCACATCGCTGAACATGACCAGTCGCTACCCGGGGCTCAACGGTATTGGATTGATACGTGAAGTTGCCAATGATGATCTTGATTCGTTTGAAAGAACCCAGCAAAGATCATGGCCTGGCTTTAACGTGTTTCCGCCCCATAACTTTCCCACCAAACTGCCCATTGTTTTTATTGAACCGGAGAAAGACAACGCCGCCGCAATAGGACTGGACGTGGCATTCGAGGAAAACCGTCGTACCGCAGCCATGCAAGCGCGAAACAATAACCTAACCCGGATTACTGGTCCAATCGAATTAGTTCAGGACACCGGAAAAACACCAGGCTTTCTCTTCTATACACCGTTGTATATTGACAACATGGGCTTTGAAGGACTGGTTTATGCACCACTGGTGATGAAAAATCTGGTAGCAGGCGTACGGGGTAATCAGGAACACCACGTAATTTTCTCTATCAGTGATGGCGACACCCTTCTGTACGATGAAACGGCAACCAAACCGGAAGCCGCCAACAAAGCCGTTCATTCCATTGAAATAGAAAAGAATTTCTACGGTCGCAAGTGGGCTTTCCTCATTCAGAGCGCACCCGGTTTTTTCGCCACCTCCGGGCTTACACAACCAACCATTGTTCTGATTTGTGGCCTCACCATAGAGGCCATGCTACTCATACTATTCCTGATGCTGACACGCGCCAATCGTCGTGTGCTGAATCTTGCAGAATCAATGACGGGTCAACTCGCATTGCAAACCAAGGTTCTGGCGAGTAAAAACAGCGAACTCGAAAGCTTTGCACACATCGTGTCACACGATCTGAAAACACCTATCAGAGGAATCCAGAATCTCACCTTTTTTATTGAGGAGGATATGGAGGAATTTGCGGCTCCTGACGAATTGAAAAGCGTTATTAAAAATCATGTTAAACGTATAAACGAACAAGCTGAACGGGGTCAGGCTCTCATCAAGGGTCTGCTTAATTTTTCACTAATTGGTCACGAAACCGACAGCCTGGAAAAGGTAGATACCACTGAGCTGCTGCGCAACATAGCCGCCTCCTTTAACCTCAGTGACGCTCAATTGCACATCGGCCCAAACATGCCGACCCTGTTCACCTACTCCATCAGGCTTACTCAGGTTTTTGAGAATCTGATCAGCAATGCCTACAAGTATCATCCTACGCCAGACGCTGCCAATATTACGGTAACGGTGGACAGACAATCACGACATTACCGTTTCAGCGTTAAAGATGATGGCAAGGGAATCGATAAGAAGTATCATGAGCGCGTGTTCAAACCCTTCATTATGCTGCAGCCCTATGCCTCGCCAGACAGCAGCGGGATTGGACTTTCCATTGTCAAGAAAACAGTGGAGAGTATGGGAGGTAACGTAGGAATAAAGCCCAGTAAAGACGTCGGCGCAGTGTTCTTTTTCGACTGGCCGATAGTTCATCAGCAATCCGAAGAAGAATTTTATCGTGCAGCCTGAAAATCTGACCCCCAGGTTATTACTGGTAGAAGATAACGATATTGATGTGGAGTTAGTGCGCAGAATAGCCACGCGCTACGCCATTAATATACCCATCGTCCGTGCCTGCAATGGTGTCGAAGCACTGGAAATATTACAAAGCCCAGATGAGAGTGGCCTTGTTTACCCTTACATCATATTGCTCGATATCAATATGCCCATGATGGGTGGTTTCGAATTACTTGAACATCTGGCGATTCATGGACCGGAGATCGATGTTCCCATCTACATTCTGACCACTTCTGATTCGCTACTGGATCGAAACAAACTCGCAGAATATAAAATAGCCGGTTATCTGGTCAAGCCGCTGACCAAGAGCGCTTTCTCGCATATTATCGACTCATATAACAACGCTGCGTAAATAATTCGTGTGTCAACCAACGCTCGATTCTCTCTGAACGCCTCGAAGTTGAATTGATTAGTCAGGCATCGTCAACACGCTAGTCCTGTCCTGACTTACATTCAGGCATCAGCTTTGCTATCCAGGATAACTTGCTTTAGCGTCTCTGGCGTTGTTTCACTTTTTACAATATAGCGGCTCACTGCAGAAAACTTCCCGGCGCGTTCTTTTTCGTAGTCTGCATCCGATGTTGAGTACATCACGACAATGCTGTGCTTCAATGCAAGCTCATCTTGACGCTGCTCAAGTTCCGACAGAAACTCCCAGCCGGTCATGATTGGCATATTGATATCCAGAAAAACCACGAGCGGCTCCTGGATGTCGGGGTGTTGTGCGAGTAGTTCATCACGGGGTGTGATAAAAAAATCAATAGCGTCCTGACCATTACTGGCTTCCAGAACCACAAGCGACAGGTTGGTTTTCTTTAAATAGCGCTGAAGTAGATATCTGTCCTCCTTACTGTCATCAACGATGAGAACCGTGTGGGTACGATCATTTTCAGTAGTCACATCTAATCCTTACTACAAGCGGATGGCCTTATTTTGGTTACCAGCAAGGGCGACAATCTGCCAGATCGGCAATTGAATCCGGAAAAAATCGTGTCCTTCAGCCCTGATGTGGTTGTATAGAAATATTCGGGCGACAAGATAAAACTCAAATTATCCATACCAGTCTGACGGGGCAAGCGCTAAGCAATTTTTTGCGCTCGCCTTTCCCGCCACATGGCATACAGTCCCGAAACAATAATCAGCAGCGAACCGCCTAGCATCAATCCATCTGGCCTCTCATCGAAAACTAACACACCAAAAACAAGAAGAAACAACAGTCTGGAATACCTGAACGGCGACACCACGGAAACCGGTGCTACACGGATAGACTCAATAATCATGAGATATCCAGTGGTCGCAAAAAAAATCATGCCCAACATCAGCCAGCCGTTAATCTGGACATGCACAACGCTCACTTCGGTCAAAAACACCCACAGAAAGGCAAATGGCATGGCGGCCATCATGGTGTAGGCGGCCAGCGATGAGCTGGGCATTCCCGGCGGTGTTGCCCGCGTTGTCAGGTCACGGGCCGACAAACCCAGCATGGCCAAAACAGCCCACAAAACATGGGGATCAAACGTCTTTGCACCTGGCTGCACAATCAATAAAACACCCACGAATCCGAGGCCGATAGCACTCCAGCGCCGCCAGCTAACCCGCTCCCCCAACATCATTACCGCGCCTGCAGCCGCAACCAGCGGCGTTGCTTGCAGTATCGCACCGACACTGGACAAGGGAATATGCTCCAGCGCTTGAACCATACCGAATGTTGCGGTGATTTCAGCAATATATCGCACGAGCAAGACAGGCGTTAACGCCGCCTTATCCAGCAAGCTGTGCCCCTGAAGCTTGGCTAGAGCCGTGAAAATCACGAGCGAGCCACCAATCAGAAACAAAGCGGTATACGCAGAAGAAAGCGTCGTTGCTGTCAGCTTGATGAACATGTCAGCAATGGCGAACGCAGCCATTGCCAGCACCATTAACAATATGCCGCGAGATGAATTCTGATTTCCAGTGTACAAGTCATGTCCAGAAGGAAGGCAGCCGGTTAGCTGAAACTATCGCCCTCCTGACATGACACCGAATACGATGTCCTTTGAGAGTCACTGGGATAACAGGCGATGTCGGACCTTAGCAGGAAAACGATGCCTGGGGGTCTAATCCCACTATGCCGATCGTGGCACGCGACGCGCTATGGCGGACGAAATCAGTTCCGCGTGACCTCCAGAGTTTCCCCTGTGCCAGTCCATGGCACGAGTAATGGCATCATGCAGGTTCTGCGCATCTTCTTCCTTGCGCAACCTGATGAAGGCCTGACTGCCATCAAGAAGTGAAATCGTAACGCAATATTGTGGCGGCTTAACAAACGCCAACCAGCTCGCGACTGCGAACAACACAGCCGAACCGATGAATGCAGGCAATGCGATAGGCAAAGGCAAGGACTTCATCATCAAGTGCACAGCGCTAAAATAAAGCAATACAAGTGATACAAAGAACAGTGCGTATTTGGCCGCACGTGGCATTCGCAATTTACGGTACTCAAGCTTCAGAATCGAATGAACCGTGTAGCTTGTTTTACCCAGGCGTACCCATGAGGGCGACACAGATGCCTTTCTGGTCAGGTACAGATACTCTGGGGGCAAGGGTTTTCGCATGAGCCGAACTAGTGCAAAACAGGTGGCCTTACGGGCTCTTCCCACTCATCCATATCATCTTCCAGATCATCATAACCGGACCCGTCGTAGTCTTGATAATCCTCAAGCTCATCGCTAAAGGCTGTATCAGGCTCAGGAGAGGCATGATGCAGGAGCATCCGCCAGCCTCCGTCTTCTATCTTATAGATATTGGTGGATACCATGATGCTGACTACCTGGCCATCCAGTGCTATTTCCTCTCTGACCAGATGAATTGCCAGAGATTCGTTACCGGTATACAAGGTGTCGACAATGGAAAAATCCAGGATAGGTGCATCAGCAAACATTTGTTCAAAGCTATCCATCACAGCCGCACGGCCTTCGATACGAGAAGCGCCGGGGTGGACACAGACGATGTTTTCGTCCTGCGACCACACGGAATCAAGCGCTGCCAGATCGGCTTTTTCTATCGCATCGTAGAAGGCGGCTTCCGCCTCTTCCGGGGTACTGAATTGTTTACTCACGGGGCCCTTGGAAAAATCGCTGGTTTTGGCGACAGTCTAAAGCGCTTCTGGCGGTAGATGTTGTACCCAGTCAATCTGATCGTCTCCAAATACTAGAAACGCCGGGTTTATTAACGATTCTCGCTCGTTGTAGGTCAGATTCTGACTATGCACATCCCGAATGTAACCTCCAGCCTCTTCGACGATACATTGCGCTGCGGCAGTATCCCATTCGCCCGTCGGACCCAGTCTTGCATAAATGTCGGCTGCGCCCTCGGCCACCAGACATGATTTCAATGCTGAGCCCATAGGTATTTCATCGTGCTCACCCAAATCATTCAGAAAGTGCTGCAGACGTGGGCCCACCTTCGGACTTCGGCTCTTGGCCACAGTCACAAGGCTGGGAGCCGGGCGTACATGAATAGGATCGGGTTTGCTATCGCCCACCTGTTTGTAGGCACCGCAACCGCGCGTGGCAAAATAGGCGATATTCAGCACCGGAGCCACGATGACCCCGGCGATTGGGTTGTTCTCGTGAATCAGAGCGATATTGACTGAAAACTCGCCATTTCTTCTCAGGAATTCCCGGGTACCGTCAAGCGGATCAACCAGCCAGTAACTTGGCCATCCATGCCGCTCTTCAAATGTAATGCCATCAGATTCCTCTGATAGTACAGGCAGGCAGGGACTGAGTTTTTCCAGTGCTTCGACAATGACATTGTGAGCTGCCATATCGGCCGTGGTTACCGGTGAATTGTCGCTTTTATAGTCCACCTCATAGCTTCCGCCGTAGACTTCAACAATTCGCCTGCCCGCATTGTGGGCGATAGACAGTGCCTCGCGGGTCAGACTTTGGGCTGTTGGCAGATCGAAACTCATGGATTGAGCATCGTGGAAACTTAACTCACTAGCGGCAGTTAACAGGAATCATACATAGAGCGTTGTCGCACTTCTGCGAATATACACAAAGAAATCCATGTGGCGTGTTCAAGATATTCCATTCTCTTTTGCTTGTTCGAATTAAAGCGTAGCAAGCTTTTGAACAATTGCTATAAAGTAATAGTTTACAACTGTTGCGGCTTTGTTCTCACATCAACCTGTTTACGTTGCCCTGACGCACAAAACGAACCCGCCCCTCAGCATCCTGACGCCCCATCTGACGTAGACCGTTCAATACTGCAGGCGGGGCATTGGGCGATGGCGTAAATACAATATCCGCTGAAAAATCTCCCGACAGCGTGATGGTCACAGTGCCATCCATGGCGATATCTCCGCCATTCGCATTCAAGGTGACAACATGGGTCTGCTCGCCGTTAGGTTCTATCTCAACCCGCACATCCCCTAAAGAGGTAGGTACAGGTGATTCAAGCAATGCATCAGCCCAGGTCAGCGTGCCTTCAAATTCCGTCAACAGCTGCTCGACCAGCTTGATGCGTCGGATGTCACCGGACAAACGTCCGCTGAACGTTGCGACGGGGACAGGCAACAATGGCTCGAGCTGCTTGGCCTGCATATCGAAACTGAAATCGGTGACGTTGATATCTCCGTTCCATTGACGAGCCACCAATCCTCCTCCCTGACCGCCATAGCCTTCGAAACGAACGGAGGCACCGGCACCGCCACTGATCAGTGTTCTGGGAGACAAGGTCCAGCCGACGTTACTGAACTCAAGCGGCAACAGATCATCCGTAGATCGTACGCTGTCGATGACACCACTATAGAGTTTGCCCTGTACGCCACTCAGCGCTACGGGTCCGAGTTGTGGCTTTATTCGCTCGATAACCGGTGCCGCCGGAAAAAAGGCGATGACACCGACAAGGTAGGCAACCAGTCCGACAATGATCAGCCAGACGATCCGCATCAACTACGCTCCATATTAAACCGCGCACTCACGGTGCCCTGGTTTTTCCGGCTGATTGTCAACGTTGACACTTTAAGACCATACAGCTCAAGCTCTGCCAGAACGCCAACGAGCTTATCGAATTCCACCTCACTAAATTGAACTCGGGCACCATTGGCACCGCTTGGCTCAACTCGCTCGGGAGGGGTCATTGATGCCTCACGAATCACCTGGTCAATGAGAAGATAAGGTGCCTTGTCGGAAGTCTTGCGCTGTGACACGGCATTTGCGGATGCACCCTGCAGCTGCCCGGCGGCCTCGCGAATGAACTGCAGCGTTTCCTGTTTGCCGATAATAGTCTGCTGCGTTTGGGCAAGGCGGGTGGTCAGGGGATACCATGCCAGCGCATACAGTAGCCCCACGGCGCTTAACAAAGCGACACCAATGACGATGAATCGATCGCGGGGTGATTGACGTAAGTACCAGTCTTTCATCAGTTGGCCTCCCGTGTTTGTCTTGACGATGTCATTCGATTCGGACCCGGCCGCGTACGGTGTTGTTTTCTCGGTTGGCAGACTGCACGCTCATATCCAGCGAACCACGCTTACCAAGTTCTGATTTAAGCGCATCCAGCGTTGGTACATCATCGGTATTAAGGTCAAGGTCGAAGCGGCCGTTGCGATAACCAATGGTACGCAGCTGTGTTTGCGGCTGGGTTGATAGACTTGCAGCGATCTGAGCCATTCGACTGGTAAACCCGTCGTTATTGACTGCACCCATGCCTTCCAGTGCTGACTGCACTTGTCGTCTTGGGCGTTGCATCCGGGTACCGGGCATTGCCTGCTTAAATGCACTGGCAATTTGCGTATCGAGCACCGCCTCCTGCTCCTGCAACTGACGTAGCTCCATCCACTTACCGGCAAACAGCACCAGACAGATACTCGCGGCCAAAATACCCGTGGCTCGCCAGGGCTTCCAGGTTTTATCAAAATTCTTCTTCGGGTTGTAGATACCTTGTAACAGGTTGACGTGCGAAGTTGATGCCAGACCACTGGCATAGAGGGCCAGCGGGTGATCACAATGGCGTATTTCCATATCCAGCGTAGCAGGCACATCAAGAGGGGCGGCCGTATTCGTGCTAAACGCGACCAGCGATGTCTGGGACTGCTCCTCAACGCTAGTCAATGCACCTTCAATCATAAGACTTGCCATTCCGGCATCTGTAGCAAACCCCTGGTATTCAGCCAGTCGCACAACGGCACGACCCTGATCGAGCAGGGCACTCCAGACAGTCAGCCCGGGCGTTGCTGCTGAAAGCAGCGGTAAGGCCAACGTTTCGGGCACGATTTCGGTGGGCCTGAGACCTGCCTCCGCGCAGCGCTCGGTGATCATATCCATGACATCCAGGCCAATGACAGCCACCGGGTATTCATCGTTTCGGTTCTTTGTGCCAAGCGCAAAATGCAGATCATCTACATCATCGGCGACTTGCTCTTCCAGGGCGAAAGGAACCGCTTGTTGTGCGCGTGCTAACGAATTGCCAGGCACCACTGTCTGGGCCAACAAGACGTCATCCGCCGGAAGTATCAGGGTTGCCTTCCTGCCCTCCACGTTATCGGCCACCTCTCGAAGTGTCCCCTCGCGCACCGCAGTGGTCAGCGTACCCTTCTCGTCGGAGATGGCCCACTGGACGTTGTCCTCGCCCACCAGGGGCATGTAAATGATGACGTGTTTAGACACGGGATTTCCTGAAATTTTATTAAAGCGTATCGCGTGAGCGATAGATGACTTTGGTTCGACCGGAACCATCGCGTTCGAGTAATGCAAACTGGGACAGGCTGATGCCCTCAGCTTCTACGTCTATTCTTACCTGAAAGTAGTTTGATTTAACATCATAGGCGACATCAGCCACTTTTTTGTCTGGGTCAGTCAAACCGGCCTCATCGACAAAATCAGTCGGCGATTCATAGGGTGTGATATTCCGGTTCTCGTTCTCCAGCACTTGTGGCCCGGTATCAGCTTCCAGGTCAAAGATATTTTCGCATTCCGGAAAATCTTCGTAAGCACTGGTTTCCCAACGGGAAAGGGTATTGGCAGCGAACTTGATATCCTCGGAAAACGAGGCCAGCACTTGCGGTGTCGCCGTATTGACATTCACAGGCGTCGGATCACCGTTAACAGGCAACGCCGCAATATGCGGCAGTAGCAACTTGTAATTCTCTGCCTCCTCTTCAACAGCACTACTGAACCCTTTGACCAATTTTAGTTCACTGACACTGACAAACGGCGCGTTGGCCGTCAGGTAGCCCACCTCAAGCCCCGTATAGTAGTCATCCTCGGCACCCGCAGAGCCGGTAAAATTAACGTCACTATCCACCCAGTCTACGACGGCGTCGGCGATTAGCGGATCAATATTGACCTCTTCCAGTAATTTTTTGAACTGCGTGACATAGTTCGGCTGCACGACACCGTCCGGATTCACCAGGTTATTCAGGTTGAATTTCCCCTGCATATCCACGATGCAACCTTGAATAGAGGCGTTATCGATCGGCACGGGTGGGATTGTCTGGGCCCAATCATCATCCAGAGAATCACTGTTACTGCGCTGTGCTGCCTGAAAATCACGGAACAATAAAGCCGCAGCAAATCGCTCACCACTGCTGCCTAAAGCGCGAGCTTGCTGAATAAGACCCTCGTTACGCTCGCGTTGCATGTCCAGCTGCTGGCTGGATGTAATCGCAACCATGGAGATAGTACCCAGCGCGATGACCAGCATGGCCGTTATGATAGCCACTCCGCGTTGCCTGCCTTCGGGCACTGCCCTGCGGCTCTGAGCAACACCAGGTTTGAAACGCATATGCCCTGCAGGACTGTTCGCGACACCGCTAATAGTGTTTGTCATTAGAGTTTTCATCCTGGCAATGCAAACAGCCTGACCACGTTTCCGTAGTCCTGCAATTCCAGCGTGAACTCCACCGCCGCAGGCAAAATCGGGGTGGGTGTGTCTGTCGGCGTATCGGTGGGCGGCCAACTGTCCTTCCACTCTCCTTCAGTGTCCAGAAACCGAAAACTCAAAGAATCAACGCCCGTAAGCATCTGTCGTCTTCGGCTTGGCTGCTCGTCGATTGAATCCAGATGATACCAGTACTGTCGAATAAGCTTGTCGCCTTCTAGTGCATAGGCCACGCGCTGCAGATTGGAGCGCACAGGAGACACCTCGGCGGCAGGATTATCCCAGCCAGCTCGGGTTAATTCGAAAAGGCTCTCGCCCTGAATATTGAACTGTAAAGGTTCAAGCGTGGAGCCTATGGCAGACCTGATGGGTCGGTTGACCACTTGCGTCACATCTTCTGCCAGCCAGTAGAAGGTTCTTTGTAATTCGCTTAAACGCCCGGATTGTTCTTCAATACGATCGCGCGTCGCGGTAATCTGAAAAAGCATCTGAAAGCCGGCTGTACCGAGTATTGCCAATAAAAACATGGCAACCAGCAACTCTATCAGCGTGAAACCGCGTGTTTTCGTGCGGCCAACTGCATGTGCCAATCTGTTAAGTGTGTCACTCATTATGGCCTGCGCGTTTCGGGATTTCCGACAAAACCCGTTACGACGTAGATGTAGTTATCAGCGTCTTTTTCGCGTCTGACCTGCACATCCACACGCCGCAAATCAGGATCCGCCACCGCCTGGGTCTGCGTGCGAATAAACCACTGAAACTGCCCCATCTCCACTTCCTTGTTAGTCGTGCCGACATCCGGCCAGGCTGGCAATGTCTGCAACTCGGTCAGCGCGTTACTCGCAACCCATCGTCCGAACTCCCTCTCGCGAAGATAATCTGCACGCCATGCACTGGCACCTGCCGAGGAGACGAGTGCAGAGACGCCTACGGCGATTATGGTCATCGCCACCAGAATCTCTATAAGCGTAAAACCTGACTGAAGGTCTTGCGGGCACGAGCGGCCTGATCGAGGCGTTGAGAGACGATGATACCGTTGCATACCAGATAGTCGGTGCGCACGTTCCAAAGCTTGGCCATAAACCCTATTCATGATCCGGCCAGCTGTTCTACCACCACCGGTAGAATCTCTCCAGTGGCAACCTCATACTGATACTCGCCTTCCAGATCGTTTATCAGGATTCTGAAGTCAGGCATGATCTCCCCGTTCGACAGAAAGATAATATGAGGCTTGATGGGATTCTCCTCGGTAGCATCCTTGAGCTCATCGGCCAGATCCTCCAGCACAATGGGCAACCCGGAGATGTCCACCTGGAATTCAAGAAGAACCGGTGGAGTTTTAAATTTCAGTTGCTCGTCTTCGAACATCTCCCACACCCGCTCATCCTTATCGTCAGCTGAGAGCACATAAAACTCATAACTTTCAGGATGAAAACGGATACCAAACTGCTGGCGACTGTACACCGCCTGATCCGAGGCCAACTGCATTAGCATGCCAGTCCGCAGGGCAGTATTGCGCATGCTCTTGCCGACATTCCGGAACTCTATATTGAGAACCACAGCACCCACAAGTATGGCAATGATAGCCACAGTCACCAATAACTCGATGAGCGTAAAGCCGCGAATATGGTGCTGTCGCGTCCTCATGACTACTTTTTTATGGATACCAACTGTTCAGGGCGTTGGTTCACTGAACATCCAGTGAACTGATATCTGCGTTGAAACCTTCACCACCCTCAACGCCATCGCTGCCCAGCGAGATAATTTCAAATCGACCATCTTCCGCGATATACAGATAATCACGTCCCCAGGGATCTTTATTAAGCTTTTGTACGTACCCGCCTGATTTCCAGTTACCAGGCTCAGGATCACCTGTTGGCTTTTCCACCAGCGCTTCAAGCCCTTGATCGGTAGACGGGTAATTAAAATTATCCAGTTTGTAAAGCCCCAACGCCGCCGTATAGCTGCCGATATCGTTCTTCGCACGAACAACGCGCGCCTCGTTGGGACGATCCATAATCAGAGGCACCACGGTTGCTCCCAGTATCGCTATGATGGCGACTACCACCATGATTTCTATCAGAGTAAAACCACCTTGCACGCGCTTGATACCTGTAAAGCCCGTTCGTACTTGTCTACTGCCCATAAGGACCGCTCTCCGCTATCTTCAAAGGGTGAATAATATCTATCCGCGAAAAGGATAGCACCGCAAATATGACCTGTTGCCAGCCGAATGATTCCTGAACTTTCACACTTGCTTCGAGCAACGGCCTATCAGTTAGTCCTGTTGCTTGTGCTGCTGTGCATTACTCTGCAATACATGGGCCTTAGTGACGTACTCGATTACCAGCGTAGCCTGATCGCAAACGGGCACTGGTGGCTATTACTGAGCGGTAATTTCGTGCACCTCGGTCCTAGCCACCTGTGGATGAATCTGGCCGGACTGTCACTGGTCGTGATGCTGGTGTGGCAACATTTCAATGCACTGCAGTGGCTGATCCTTATCTTTCTGTGTAGTTGGGGTGTGGGGATAGGTTTGTGGTTCTTCAACCCCGAAGTAGAAGCATATGTTGGTTTTTCAGGCACCCTGCACGGATTAATCATCGCCGGAACCCTGGCTGATCTTCGCACGTATCCCAAATCAGCAGCGCTTTTATTGCTATTAGTGGTGGGGAAATTGCTTTGGGAACAGTTCGCAGGAGCACTTCCCGGCAGCGAATCAGTCGCGGGAGGACAGGTTCTGGTTGATGCTCACCTGTACGGTGCCATTGGTGGAGCCGTACTGGCGCCCCTGCTTCTACTGCAAAAAGGGCAACCATCACTGACGAAAACAGATGAGCTCCACTAAAACGATTACCTGGAAGCAATGCCGCATTGATCAGCTGAGTGCTCGCGAGGTCTATTTGCTGGCAAAACTCAGGATCGACGTTTTTGTGGTGGAGCAAGCCTGCCCGTACGCAGAGCTTGATGGACTCGATCTACTGGAAAGCACTCTCCATATACTCGCCTGTGAAGGCGATATACCCGTGGCCTACGCCCGCATATTGGCACCAGAATGCGAAAAGAACTCTGCCAGGCACCTGCCGAACAAGCCTGCCCGCATTGGACGTGTCGTGGTTGCACATGCGCACCGGCGGCAAGGTCTGGCAACGGCCGTGATGCGCTGCGCGATAAAACACTGCGAATCCGAATTCAGCGGCCATGACCAGAGGTTGGCGGCGCAGGTGTCGGTGGAGAACTTCTATGTCCACCTGGGTTTCACACCCTGCAGCGACCACTACCTTGAAGATGGTATTGCGCATGTGGATATGGTGCGCCCTTCCGACCAGAGTGTCACCTCAGAGCCACAAACCTAAGCCCTCAGCGCTGCAAGCTCGGCCAGCAGAATATCCGATACCTCCACACCCGTCTTGTCGCTTTTGAGACGTACGTCATAACGGCGCTGGGATGGCAGGCGTGTTCCAGGCTGCGCCAGCACCTGCTCGAACAGGTATTCGCTTCGCGCCAGATAATTACCTGAGCCAAAATGCTCAGGATCCATCGCCAGCAAGAGTTCGCCACCCAGTGGGGCACCTACTCCGTGCGAATCCTGTGCGCTGGACTCTACACTGAAGTTGTCACCGATAAGCGCCCCGGCCAGTAACTCGACCATAAGCGCAAGAGCTGCACCCTTGTAGCCACCAAAGGGCAGTTGCGCACCTTCCAGTGCTGCGGCAGGATCATTGGTCGGGTTGCCATCACGATCAATTGCCCAGCCATCGGGTAGGGATTTGCCCTCGCGCAAATGCAATTGAATCTCACCACGAGCACTGGCGCTGGATGCCTGATCGAACACCAACGGTGGCTTATCCTTACGCGGAAACGCGAAAGCCATGGGATTAGTCCCATACACAGGAGACTGCCCGCCAGCCGGTGCAACATAGGCATTAGCTGTTGTAAATGCGAACGCCACGAGTCCCTGATCTGCCAGCGATTCAACCTCTGGCCAAAGGGCTGCAATGTTGTAGGTGTTGTGAATGGCAAGCGCGGCCGTTCCATGCGCACGTGCTTTTTCCACCAGCGCCGGCAACCCGGTACGTAAGGCCAAAGGACAGAAACCCTGCAACGCATCAACATGTACTACCGAGGAATTCTTCACACTCAATACCGGTTCGGCGTTCGGATTGGCCGACGGATTTTTCAATGCATCGACATAGAAGGCAACTCTGAACAAGCCGTGTGAGAGGCATCCGTCGCGTTCGGCAGCCGTTACCGTGTCGGCAATACTGCCAGCCTGATCACTGGAAAAACCATGCGACAAAAGGACATCCAGAGCCAATTGATGAATCTCGGCCAATGTCAGTGTGGTGGTTTTACTCATAGTATTAGTCGGCTACCATTACGTCTTACAAGTATTCAAGCAACGCATCAAGAGATTCCACGGCAATATCCCAGTCCGATGTGGGGCCAATATCAACGGTTTGTCGGCTACCGTATTCGGTGGGCCGGTTGATGTAGGCGGTACGAAAGCCTAGATCGCGGGCTGCAGACAAATCATCGTTGTGTGCCGCAACCATCATGCACTCGGAAGGCTCTAATGCAAGTAAGGCTGCACTTTGCAAATACACGTGTGACTCTGGTTTGTAAGCACGCGTAGGCTCGGCACCCAGGCTGACGTGCCAGTCTAGCTTTGCATACCGGCTAAGGTTCTTGAGTAGCTGTGTATTGCCATTGGATAAAGCGGCCAGAACTTTGTGCTGTCGTAAGCTTGCCAACGCAGCCGGAACCTCGGGCCAGGCATCCAGTTGATGCCATACATGGCTCAGCCTGGTTAACTGGTTATCATCAAGTGGAGAAAAGCCATGATCAGCGAGAGTCTCTATCAATGACTCCTTATGCAAGACATCCAGAATGACAAAGTTCCGCTGACCTTGCCTGACGGCGTCCATAGATGGCTGATACCGTCCTCGCCAGTCAAGAGCAACCGTTTCCCAGCAAACATCTGCCGGCTTGAGATTACGCGTATCCGGGTTGTCAAAAAATGATTCGAGTGAACGGCGTACGGAACTGCGCCAATCCACCAACGTACCGAAAACATCAAACATCAATGCACGGGAATTTTTCAAGGCCTTACTCATGGCATTATTGAAACACAATTCTGCTGTGCAGATCGGCCATTTCTGGCGTCCGGCATTAGTGAATTCCATGAATTCACACATCACAGGCCAGACGCAATCCGCAGAGCTCTCCCATTACGTAGCAGAGGGTGTAACACTGTCATAGCGATCAAACTGCTGGCCATCAATATCATCGGAACAGTGGTCCCTCAACAAGCCAGCCATCAGGAATCTGTATGAGTAAAGCGTTCATCGACGCCATTATGGAGAAATCCGTTGTCCCCAGTTTCAGCAGCCTGGGATCAAGGATTCGCTCACGATTGTTCAAATGGCAGTCGCTTGATGCCTATTCTCTCGCTGGACGAGTCGTGGTCATTACCGGTGCAACATCGGGCATTGGTGAAGCCGGTGCGCAAGAGTATGCAAAAATGGGGGCGACACTTGTCATCGTCGCTCGCAATCGTGTAAAAACCGATGCATTGATCGCAACACTTATCAAAAGCTCCGGCAACAACGACATTCATGGTGTCATAGCCGATCTGGGTAGCCAGAAAGATACACGCAAAGCGGCCAATGAGATAGCCACACGATGGCCTGTCATTGATGTTCTGGTTCACAATGCGGGAGCCTTGTTTAACCTGCGCAAATATGCAGACAATGGCACCGACTTATCCGTCGAACTTATGGTTGCAACTCCGTTTCTGTTGACAGGCTTGCTTCTAGCCAATCTTAAAGCCGCTTCTGACGACACGTGTGCAGAGAAGCGACATGTTGAACCATCGGCGGCGCGGGTTCTTACCATGAGTTCAGGCGGCATGTATACCGAAGCTCTCAACGTTCAACAACTGCAGATGAGCAATTCGCTCTATCATGGCGCAAAACAATACGCTCGAGCTAAACGCGCTCAAGTGATATTGAACGAATTGTGGGCAAATAATATTTCCTCAAAGCAGGTGGTTTTTCACGCTCTACATCCAGGTTGGGTGAACACGCCCGGCATCACTGATGCATTGCCCGGATTTTCAAAAGTGCTTAATCCGCTTGGGTTGCTACGTACCCCTGAGGAAGGTGCGGATACCATGCTCTGGTTAAGTGCAGACCCGCTTGCCTTACAGAACAGTGGGCTGTTCTGGCACGATCGCCGAGTCCGAGACATAGACATGGCCAACAAAACACGGCTGGCCGATACACCCGCGTTACGAGATGAACTATGGCAATGGTGCGAGGAGCATACCCGCTGGCAACTGCACCAAAGTGCTAAATAGCTAGTGTCGTAAACTGGATGTGGGAATACCGATAACAAAACAGGTGCCTTTTTGCGGCTCGGAACTGACGTCGAGATTCCATTCATGCGAATCACACACTTTTTTACAGATAGCCAATCCAAGCCCGGTTCCGGGAATACTTCCATCGTGCAATCGCTCAAAAGGTAGTAATATTTTTTCCAGATATTTGGCTTTGATACCGATGCCGTTATCCTCAATGCGAATATACACAAGCTCTTTCGCCTTACCTGAATCACGATCAACACTAATACTTATTCTGGCTGGAATATCAGGCTTACAATACTTCATACTATTGACCATGAAATTACGGAAAAGCTGAGCCATTCCCAACTCGTTCGCCACGACGACCGGCAATTGCGCTATGTCAAATTCAGCCTGTACCTCCTTAATTGTCAGATCCAGCTCATCCAACAACCCCTGTATGACTGCTGACAGGTCAACACGTTCACGCTTCTGGTTGCTACTACCAGCTCGCGAATACGCCAGTGTCTCCTTGATGAGCAAGCTCATTCGTGTAGCGGAATTATGAATGGTCTGTATGAAAAAATTTGCATCTGCGTCTAATGACTGTGCATAGTCCTCGACCAGAAGTGCACTGAATTGCTGTAATTTACGCAGAGGCTCCTGAAGATCATGAGAGGCAATATGTGCAAACTGCTGTAGGTCTTCATTCGCGCGCGTCAGCTCATTATTGATCTTTACCATCTGCTTATCCTTCAGGAGCATATTTCTCTGGGCAGCATCCAGTTGTCTCATTGCCGATGCCAGCGTGGAAATCTCCTTCAGATCATAGTCTGGTTGATGGTCAGGAAAACGTTCGCTACCCACATCATCCAGATGTTGAGCGATCTCCATCAGCGGCAGGACTGTCTTGCGATACAAGAGCCAGTAGCTGACCAACGCAAGGAACAAAAAAGTGACGAAGCTGAGGACCAATGGCAACATCCGGAGCTGCACCAACCCGCTCAAAGTCTCCCTGCCCAGATCGTTGACAGTAGCACGCGTATCGTTACGAAGCTTACTGGATTGTTCCAGAATCACAGCAGTCCGTTCGCGCAAAATCTTGTGCATGGAGTCTTGTTCTATCTCTTGGGCAACGACCTGTTCCTGCAGAGTAAAAACACTTTGCTTATTTTTTGATGCGGCTTGCAAGCTACGCAAGTGCGATAGAAGCGTGTCATTGTTATTGGTGTTTCCCATATAGATACTACGACTGGCCAATGCGCTGACAATCAAATCCCGATTTTGTAGAGCCAATACAACGCTTTTCCTATCAGTTAGAAGTGGCACTTTCTCCACGATGGCCATCAGTGAAACCACATCCTGACTAAACATCAGATGATCTTGTATTGATAGGCTCAACGCTTCATAGTCAAGTATCTGGTCGTTAAGTTGCTCTGCACTTAAAGAGCCACCCCCGGTTGATGCATTGGAATTCGCTATTATATCGCTCGTCTCAAGCAATTTTTCGGTAAGTAAAACTACTTGTTGCTGCACCTTCTTGTCCAACTCGGCTAACCCCTCCAGACGCTCTTGCATATCAGTACGAATCTGCGCTTGCAGGCCTATTTGCTGTGAGCGGACGCGCACCATGTCTTTGGCAACTCTGGCAACGTTATCAACGGATTGTTGCAACGAGATAAACATGCTGCGCTCAGCAGTAGGTACCGATTCCAGAATTCTTAATATTTCATCAACCGTGCGGCCCAGATTATCGCGGCGCTCGTTGAGTTCTGTTGAGGTCTGCGAAGAGCGTAATAAAAACCCTTGTGATTGTAATCCCGCTGTTGCGGTGGTGAGCTGATGAACAGCATCCATCTCGGGAAACAACTCGGCGACTAGCTGTTCTTCGCGTGCCAATATTCCACCGGTGGCAGCCCCCATAACCAGAATGGTGATGCTGAACAGCAACACTATTCCAGCCATGGATAACAGAAACACTCTAAGTAAGGAGGGCTTATCTGTGGATTTGAAACCCCTCATCAGTCGATTAACCTATTGGTATCCTGTATCGTCACTGTCGCATAACCAACCAGCTGCCGGGTGTTGTTTCCAGTAAGCATCACGTAACAGGTATTTTTGTCATGACTATTTCCAGAAGACATTTTGTTAGTTCCTTGGCGGCGAGCGCCCTGCTCCCTGATCTCTTCTACACGCGTGTACATGCTGCAGCAACCAAGCCATGGCATGAGGATATCGCTCGACAAGCCGGGCTATTGAACCAGCAACGTATGTTACATGTGCTGATACCCAATGGCTCTGGCAGTAATGTGAAGGCTGCTACCGATGAGTTTACGCGCCTTAGTGGCGTTGAATGCAAAATTCAGGAAACCGCCGTTGATAAAATCAATGTAGAACTTATCCTCGGCACTCGCAGTAACGCGGTTGACGTGGCTCTTCCAGCGACATTCGGGCTCATTGATCTTGTTCAGGCAAACGTTATTCTTCCACTAGATACCTACGCTGAGAAGTATGAACCACCCGGCTTCTCCGAAGACTACCTGTATCGTAAAGGCGATTACTACCATGGCAAGCTCTACGGCTATCAGACAGATGGCGATGCCTATTTAATGTTCTACAACAAATCCATGATGGAGGATCCTGCAGAAATAAAAGCCTATGCCAAGGCAACCGGCAAGGTTCTGCAGCCTGCCAGCAGTTGGGAAGACCTGGACAGCATGATGGCATTTTTCCATCGTCCAGGACAAAACCAGTACGGCGGCAACTTGTTTCGCAACCCGGGTTACCTTGTCTGGGAATGGTGGGCAAGATTTCACGCGAAAGGTTATTTGCCCTTTGACAAAGACATGCGGGCCAACATCAACAATGCCGCCGGTGTAGAAGCACTTGAAGAACTCACCGCTGCCAGTCGCTCACTAACACCCAACTCGGAGTCAAACAGTTTGTTTGACAACTGGGAGGAATTTGCAGCAGGTAACGTGTTTTGCAATATCGGCTGGGGAGGTACACAGAAATATCTGATGTCCAAGGCCAACATGCGGGACAACTTGATTCACAGCCCGTTACCCGGACCTTTGATTAATGGCTCTCCATCCACGATGGGGTATTTCAACTGGGGCTGGAACTACACGGTAGGCGCAAGCTCCTCACAACCGGAACTTGCATATTTACTGGCTCTCTTCTGCGCATGCCCGCAGATATCAACCAAAGCTGTGCGTGCTGCAGATGGATATTTCGACCCGTACCGCAAGAGCCATTATCTTGACGAGACTATTAGGCAAGTCTATGGAGATTCATTTCTGGCAGCACACGAGAAAAGCCTGAACAATAGTGTTCCAGATTTATACATTAGTGGACAGAGCAATTATCTTGATGTGCTTCGGCAACAGATTTTGGCCACCATTCACGGTGAGCTTTCAGCACAGGAAGCTCTGAATATCGGTGCACAAAAATGGTCACATATAACCCGGAGGCTTGGAACAAGGACACAACGCCGGGAATGGAAAGCGATTCTGGATTCCTATCCCACGGAATTACGCCACAACCTCTTGGATCAATGAACCAATAAACCAGCGAACCGATATAACCTTGGCATAACCGTTAGTATGCCCATCGAAAGAGCAACAGCGCACAAATTTTGAATTAGTAAAACCATCACTCAATATTGCTGGTTTATCTATTTTATGACGCACGTGCACTCCCATCCTACAAATCACCGCTTTGCCTGGTTAACACCACTACAGGGCAGGGTTACCAGTACCGGACCCTGGGTGCTTTGCGAGAATAGAACCCAACATCTTGAAAACAGCGATATCCCCTGCATCACAATAACGGTCAGTGCACTCTTACAATTGTTAGCTGCCAGCTTTCCGTCAGAAGAGCCAGGTGGCCAACAGCAGAGCAACGCCTGCGATAGCCATATTTCTCAATGTGGTCGCTTTAAAGCTCTCAAACAGCGACAGGATAATTGCAGTTCCAGGTTGTTTGTACAAAAGCGCTCAGACTACTATCAACGCCTGGAACTTCATGTAGACGATACATTGGTAGCCTCTTATCAAGAGCCCGTATGGCCACATCTGCAGCACCAACATCCGGCGACAATGGCGCGCCTGACCATTCCCGCAGCCTGTGTGGAAATGCTTGAGAGTGCAGCAAGATCACAAGCCAGCAACTGTAATTCTTGCGGAACAGTCCAACCTGCGCTACTAGCAGACACCAGCAGCAGCGAGGTAGAGGCGGCATAAGTGTGCTTCTGCGAGCCTATGGCTCACATCAGTAGCACATAGACCGAATTCTCAAGCGAAAACGGTCTATGTTCAAGCCGGTGCAGATATAGTGATTCTAGTTGATGCTCCATGCGAAAAGGCCGCACTACTGGAATTAACAGCATGGCGTACACTAAGTTCCAGCAGCAGGGGTGAGAGCTCGGCCTTGTTGAGATAGTATGTTAACAGTCCAGCTGGCACATGATCTTCGAGTTCACTGCGATCGAATCCAGACATGACGACTATAGGAAGCCTGTCGTTATATCGCCGGATTTGCTCAGATAAATCTTCAGCGGTTTCCACACCCAGGCGATAGTCCACCAGACACACATCAATATCGTTATTTCTCAGCGACACAGTTGCTTCTTTCACATCCGCAGCCTCAAAAGTCTCTATGGACAAGCTATGTATCTTCTCGAGATGACGACGAATAATTCTTCGATCGCTGGCACTGTCGTCAACTATCAGTAGTCTTATCTTTGAGTGCGCTGAGACGATGGCTTCAGGATCACCGTGGTTAGCGAGCGTGGCCTGGTCACGTTGTTTTTCATAGGCATCCAGACGTGGCGACAGATCAGTAATCGTTATGGTAACAGCCGCACTTTGCCCACTATCAACAGAAGAAGATGAGTAAGGCAACAATTTTATCTGAACAGGTGCTCCGTTGACGGTAAATACCTCACGGTAAACACTGTGATGCGTGCGCCGAACAGTGTCAATATCTTCGTTAAGATGCTCGTACTCCAGTTCGTTGGAGATGTGATGCAAAGGACGTCCGATATCGCTGAGCAAAAGATTAAAATACTTGGAAGAGACCGCCGTATACTTTCGAATAAGCGTATTTTCATCCAGAAAAATAATCCCAACCGACGTTGCAATCAGAATATTGTCCATGTCATCGTTCATGGTCATGAGCTCTTCAATTTTCTCCTGATGCTCACAATTGACCGTATACAATTCTTCATTGACTGACTGTAGTTCTTCATTGGTGCTCTGCAGCTCCTCGTTCGAAGACATCAGCTCCTCATTGGCAGACTGCAATTCCTCATTGGTCGTTTCCAGCTCCTCGTTGCTAATCTGCAAATGCTCCTGCTTATGCAGAAGTTCGTTTTCCAGATCGCGAATTCGCTGCTGTGATTCTTCGTTGTAATCATAATTTTCAGACACCCTTTTGGGCGACTGACTCGTCAACGAATCATTCAGAACCACAGAATAGTAGGCATCGTCACCATTTTTCTCAGGGAAAAATTCAACCTGCATATCCACAAGTGCTGATTTCTCATTGAGCGAGGTACTAATATTGGAATATGAGACAGGCTTGAGCTCCGTCTTGGAACGAGATAAGGCCGTATCCAATGCGACAGAGAGTTCTTTTACGATAATTTCATGAATATTGGTCGAGACACGACCCACTGGAAACCTGACAAGGTACTTGTTGGCATCACCATAAATGTGCATGGCCTGATGCTCGGAATTGAGTATGAGGCAGGCGGGTACAAAATCGTTGATCAAGTGATCCTTGACATGTTCGAATCGGTTCGGGCTCGCCGAATGTGAACGATAACTTCGCAACAGATTGGATACCGGTCTCATTCCCAGCTTGGGCTTGTCCGAACCCGCGGTGTTTACACTGGCAATAGGCAAGCGAGTATTATTGATTTTTTCATAAATCTTGAATCGCTCATGCATGGCTTTAAAATGCGATTTAAGCTCACCAACCGATTCGGACGAACCGAAAAACACCCGGGCATTTTCACGCAAAGAAAAGTGAAAGGATGACATCACTACTTTCTGAACAGTCTGTTGAAAATAGATCAACACATTGCGGCAAGTAATCAGATCAATATTGGAAAATGGTGGATCATTGATCATGTTATGAGTCGCGAACACCACCGATTTTCTGATATCCGGCCTGATTTCATACTCATCACCTACCTTGACAAAATACCGCCCAAGTCGCTCACTGGATATATCATGAATAATCTCTTCCCGATAGCGGGCAGTAGAGGCAATCGCAATCGCATCACTGTCTGCATCAGTGGCAAATATTTTTACCCGTATAGTCTTGCCAATTTTTCTAGCGGTTTCGTCTACAACAATAGCGAGTGAGTATGCTTCCTCACCTGTCGAGCAGCCGGCTACCCAGAACCGGATTTCGCGGTTGTCGTCACAGTCACGGATCAAAGGCTCAATAACATGCTTGTTAAGATACTCCCAGGCATCCTCATCGCGAAAAAAGCTTGTGACGTTTATCAACAACTCGCGCCCCAGAGTCTCGATCTCAGCTTTCGATGTCTGTAACAAATTCAGGTAATCGAACTGACTCTGCACATGATTAATACCCATACGCCGCTCTATCCGTCGAGCGACCGTCGTCGCCTTGTACTGACCGAAGTCAATACCGCTACTCGTTTTGAGCAAACTGAAAATCAATTGCAGAACGCTTTCTTCATTGTTGTCCGTAGCACGTAAGACAGACTGTGCACCACGAACAAGACTGTTTTTCAGGAATGTCGACAAATAGGCGGCCAACTCGTCCGGGGGCAGAACAAAATCTGCCGTACCTGTCTGTGCGGCGTTATATGGCATACCATCAAATTTCGCCGATTCCCGATCCTGAACGAGAATAAGCCCACCTTCCTCTTTAATCGATTTAATACCACGACTTCCATCGCTGCCGGTACCTGAGAGCACGATACCAACAGCTCGATGCTTAGCATTTGCCGCCAGTGACTGAAAGAAATGATCAATAGGCAGATTGACGCCACCTTTTCGCTCCTGATCACTCAAGTAAAGACAACCGTCTACCAGCGTGATATTTTTCTTAGGTGGAATCAGATAGATGGTATTTGCAAGTACCTCGACGCCGTGAATGACATTCTCAACAGACATACTGGTGTTACGTGCCAGCAGCTCATCCATGAGACTTTCGAAATCAGGGGACAAATGCTGCACAACAATAAATGCTGCATCACTATCAGCACTCATGTGATCAAAAAAGTCACGAAGTGCTTCAAGACCACCTGCAGAAGCACCTATACCGACGTACAGAATGGGCGAACTGAATGATCCCGGTTGAAAACTCTCAGCTCTAGTATCAAACGGTTGCGCGGTGCTTATTTTCGCTTTGGCCAGATCAACCTCATCGGAGGCTAACTCAATATCATCAGTATCATTAATAGCTGGACCTTTGCCTGAAGCGATATTGCTTCTTTTGGCAAGGACACTATTGTCGTTGTCGTCTTGACTCATCCTGTCGGTCCCGGCATGGTTAAAGTATCATTAAAAATCCAAGGTACTTGCCTGACATGCTGGTTTCCATTCAAGGATACAGCCTTGGTAATAATCAACGAAAAGCACGACATGTCACACCTCCAAAAAAGCTGTTAACTGAGCCATCATCTCAGGCAAGGTCAATAAAATGGTGGCGCTTGTAGTTGTTTCGTACAAGCAACATTTCCAGGATTCGGGGCGCCTCAGGCGTGCACAAGAGATAACCTTGCGCATATTTGCAGCCTGCCTTACGCAAGTCTTCAAGGACCAGGGGATTCTCGATTCCTTCGGCTACTACATCAATATCCAGCGTTGCTGCCATAGCCAGCACCGACATGACAATAGCCCGGCTCGACTCATCTTGATCCATAGCCGCAATAAATGACTTGTCAATTTTCAGGTAGTCTATCGGTAAACGCGTCAAGTAACTTAGAGAGGCATAACCGGTTCCAAAATCATCCAGGGAGACACTCACGCCCAGCTCTTTGGCTTGCTCGATAACACGAATGCAACTACTGTTCTTCTCAATAAGCGCAGATTCGGTTATCTCAAGGTTTAAACGTTTAGCCAACATACCGCTACGCTCAAGGATGACATTCAAGCGTGGAACAAAATTGGCAAGACTCAACTGTGCCGGTGAAACATTGACGGACATAGTGCACTCATCTGGCAACAAACCTGCTCTATCCCACCGACTGTATTGATAACACGCAGTTTCCAGTACCCACTGACCAACTTCATTGATTAACCCACTATCTTCAAGACTATCCACCAGTGCCTGCGTGTCAGGCACCTTGATGTCGTCCGGTGTCCACCGAAGCAGTGCTTCAAAACCTACGATAGTGGTATTGTCGAGGCGATACTGGGGTTGATAAGCAAGCGAGAACTCCTTTCGCTCGGTAGCCCGGCGCACTCGGGTCTGCAATACCGAACGTTTAATATCCTCGTTATGAAATGCCTTGGTATAAACAACCCAACGAGATCGACCAGACGATTTCGCCTTGTACAACGCTGTATCAGCCTGCTTGATAAATTCATCACTGCTGCTTGTCTGATCATCGGCAATGGCGATGCCGATACTCGTCGTCAGATGCAACTCGTTGTCAAACACATGAAAAATATCATTGAATTTTCTAACGATTCGCTCGGCCAGATTACAGATTTCCTCCTGCGTCCTGAGACTGGTAACAATGATCGTAAACTCATCACCACCCAACCGCGCACACAGGTCTGCTGCAACCACACAGCCCAGTAAGCGCCTGGACACTTTGCGTAGCAATTCATCCCCACAGTCATGACCAAGCGTATCGTTGACGGACTTGAAACCGTCAAGATCCAGATACAACAACGCAGTTCCTACACGCAGATCAGGATGATTCAATCGTTCCTGCAACTGATCAAGAAACGCTGATCGGTTAGCTAATCCTGTCAGCGCATCATGGCTGGCAGAAAAGCGCAGCTTTTCAACAGCAAGATGCGTCTCGGTAACATCCAGCAGCACAAGTAGACAACCACTGAACTGACCCGATTCGTTGATCGTGATGGTTGCCGACAGGGTTACCCACGAGATTTTTCCTGTGGGTTTTTGCAGGCGGATATTACGGGAAAAGATCTGGTTGTTACTCAGACTCTCTCGCAGCTCTACCAGCGCATCGACCACGTCCTCGGCATGAATAGCGTCAACCCAGCCTTCCCCGATGGACTCATCCATAGTCAATCCGCTGAGTTGACACCACATCTCATTGGCATAGTGGCAAGTCCACTCAGCACCCAGTTGCACGATGCCTACCGGTGCAACATTGGTCAGCGCCTTAAATTGCTGAGCACTGGAATTACTATCGTGTATCGGAGCCGATTGATTCTCGTGCTCAAAGACAAAGGTTGTATACACCGAGCCTGCGACCCGTGTGTAATAGGCTGAGCAAGTCAGGTGAACAGTGCTACCACTCTCAACAACCGCGGAGACAGAACGCTGCCGTATGGGCAGAATTTCAGCCGCCGATGATGACGCATCAAAACGTGCGGATCGCTTGAGGATCGGCATCAGAAACTCTTGCGGCAGATAACGATCAAAAGTGCTACCAAGAGCTTGCGCACTCTGACACCCGAAGAGGCTCTCGGCGGCGGGATTGAATGCCGTTATTGCGGCTTTAGAGTCAGTAATGACTACCGCGTTGATGGACGCACTCATCAACTGCACATAGTGCCGTGAACCAGAGTCCTCTTTGCTTGAATTTATCTCCGGTTCGGGCAATAACACTGAAGCCTCACCTTGGCGACTGGTAACGGTCTTGACCAGTGCAGTTAATTTTTCCATCAATTCGCCAGCACTATGCTTCACATCCTGAGTGGCTGGATTAGCAACAAACAGCACGGAGGAACAGGACTCCCCCGCCTCTATAGGCAGCAACAGGAAATAGCGAATCGGAGGGTGGGATCCGGGCAAGCAGGACGGAAGCCCGATGTCAGTCGGCTTGCCACTCACACCACGACTCAACCGCATGACGGACAATATCATGGGGTCTGGACGCCGATTCGCCAGAGTGTCATGGCAAATCTGCACTTGTCCGTCATCCGTGCGCTCAGCAACCGCCAGCAACTTAACGAACTGTTCAGCATAGGCGCCATGCCCAGCGGGGCTTAAGACAAAGGCGTAGTCCGAATCAACGGCGCGAAGAGCATGCAGCAGCAGCAACTCGAACTTTTGTCGCTCGGGCCCGGCATCATTTGCCGCATCACCGCCTGTGTGGCTTGCCGCCAGGGCATCCAGATCCTCTGCAAGATCGGGAGCACTAGCTTGTGTGCTCTTAGTCTTGTCGGGTGTTGGAGGCGCTCTCGTTATAGACATGGGTAAAGAAAATGGGGGTTACCGGAAAGTGGCAGAACAACATTCTAAAAACAACCGGACAACCACCACACCACCTTCGATTATAACTTAGAGAAATATAACTATTCCCATAGCTAGGGTTACACAAAACATGTTGGTGAAACTCACACACCGCCATAGTCTTTTTTCCCCTCTCCAATCCAACGCTGCACCAATGCATTCACAGCGAACGCATTACCAGCCAATAAATCGTCGGCTATCCGCGTAACCTCATCAAGCAGATCATCGTCGCGACCCAGTTGCGCTATCTTGAACGAAGCAAGCCCCGTCTGACGAGTACCCAGCACTTCTCCAGCGCCACGCAGTTCAAGATCTTTCTGGGCAATAACAAACCCGTCATTGGTTTTTCGCATTATTCCCAGACGTTCACGCGCATTGTTGGACAAAGGTGACTGATACATCAGGATACAACTGCTTTGCGCACTTCCACGGCCCACCCTTCCACGCAGTTGATGCAATTGCGACAACCCGAGTCGTTCAGCGTTCTCAATAATCATGAGTGAGGCATTCGGTACATCAACACCAACCTCAATAACCGTGGTGGCCACCAGCAGGTCTACATCCTGTTGCTTGAAAGATTGCATGATGAGCTCTTTTTCACGCCCTTTAAGTCGTCCGTGAACCATGGCGACGCGACAATCAGGCAACAACTCCTGCAAGGTTAGCAATGTATCCTCAGCCGCCTCTGCCTGCATCGATTCTGATTCCTCAATCAAAGTGCACACCCAATACACTTGCCGTCCCTCGTCAATCGCTGCACCGACTCGCTCAACAACTTCGACACGTCTGGCATTATCCAACGCAACGGTTGTCACAGGTTTACGACCCGGTGGCAACTCATCGATTACCGATACATCCAGATCAGCGTAGGCTGTCATGGCCAGCGTTCTTGGGATAGGCGTGGCCGTCATGATCAGCTGATGGGGCACGCTGTGCTTATCTGCACCTTTGTTGCGTAACGCCATACGCTGATGCACGCCAAAGCGATGCTGCTCGTCGATAATCGCAAGTCCCAGATTGGCAAACTCTACATCGGTCTGAAACAAGGCATGAGTACCAACAACAACCTTGTGGTGACCCATGGCAATAGCCTCAATACTTGCGCGCCTCGCTGCCGCCCGAAGCTTACCGGTCAACCACACCACACCGATACCCAGGGACTCAAACCAGGCAGAGAAATTCAGCATGTGTTGTTCGGCGAGTATTTCCGTTGGTGCCATCATCGCAACCTGATAACCACTTTCAACCGCCTGTGCGGCAGCCAACGCTGCCACAATCGTCTTACCCGATCCTACATCGCCTTGTACCAGCCTGAGCATGGGCTCTGGTGTACCCATATCATCGACAACCTCACGAAGCACATGACTCTGAGCGTTTGTCAGGTTAAAACTCAACGACGACTTTAGCTGCGCCATGAGTTTTCCCGGCGGCCTGATCAGGGGGGCTTTCATGGTTTGCGTCCTGACGCGCAACAGACGCAGACCTAAGCGATGCGCGACGAGCTCTTCAAGTGCCAGACGCCGGTGTGCCGGATGTACGCCCTCGACCAGAGCAGCCACATCAGCATTCGGTGGCGGACGATGCACTATACGCAGTGCTGCACAAAGATCTGGCAATTGCATGCCGGACACATGCTCCGCGCTCAGATGATCAATAAGCGTCTGTTGTTCAAGCGCAGCCAGGGCCTGATCGGTAAGCTTTCTGAAAGTACCTTGCTGTACACCCTCCGTCGTATGGTAGAACGGGGTTAATGTATCGTTCAGCGAAACCTGCATGGATGCATCGTCTGCCAGCAAACGATATTCCGGATGCACAATCTCCAACATACCGGGTCCCCGACGAATCTCGCCAAAGCACTGCACTCTTTTTCCTTGTGCAAACTGGGCAACCTGCGCTTGCGAAAAATGAAAAAAACGCAACGTGATTGTGCCGCTGCCATCGTTGATACGAACCAGCAACGATCGACGCTGACGTATAAGAACTTCAGCAAGCAAAACTTCGCCACAGACCAGTGCCTCTTGCCCTGGCCGTAACTCGCCGATGCGGGATAATCGGGTTCTATCCTGATAGCGGAAAGGCAAGTGAAACAGCACATCCTGTAGCGTCTGTATGCCAATGGCACCCAGCTTTGCAGACATTGCTGCACCGACGCCTTTTAGTGTCTCGACACTGACTGTGTCCAGTGATGCCCGCATTATCCGACCGCATCCAGCAATCCGGAGGGGTTTGCCTGAACACCGTTCATGCGGCTAGCCCAGGTGCATAACACCTTCAACCTCGACGGCGACATTACGCGGCAAGGAGGCAACGCCTATGGCTGCACGCGCAGGGTACGGCTTACTGAACCGTTCTTCCATCACCTCATTAACCAGGGGGAAATCGGCCAGATCGGTAAGAAAAACAGTCAGCTTCACGACATGATCAAAAGAGCCACCGGCACTCTTGCAAACCGCTTCCAGATTATCGAACACCTGAACGATCTGAGTTCGAACATCATCACTGACCAGCTCCATGGTGGCAGGCACCAGGGGAATGGCACCCGACAGATAGACCGTGTCTCCGGCACGCACAGCTTGTGAATAGGCGCCAATGGCGGCTGGCGCATCTGTCGTGTTGAAGGTCTGACGAGACATGGCGAACTCTTTTTCAGGTGATAGGAGGCTCATAGTATAAACCGACACAAGCCTGAACACCCTGCACAGTAAACCCGGTACCAGGCCATTATCCGACGTTGGTTCGTTCGGCCCTGTTCAGGTCTCGCGCTTGACGCTACGAACAACGGTCAGATTGCGTAAACGTCTTACAATGCGAGCCAGCTGCAGCCGGCTCTCAACCGACAACACAAAGCGAATACTAATGTCATCTTCGCCTCGGTTATTGAAATCCATGTTCTCGATATTGACGTTAATCAGAGACATGGTATTGGTAACCCGAGCGAGCGCCCCAGGCCGATTGACCAGATGACAGATAATCACCACTTCAAACTGCCCTTTGATTTCGGCCGCCCAGTCGACAGCCACCCACTCTTTTGGCCGACGCCGGAATCGTCTTACATTACGACACCCTGAGCGGTGGACAGCAACGCCCTTACCGGGAGTGATGAACCCCTGAACATTGTCGCCAGGTATGGGTCGACAGCATTGAGCCATATACAATGTGGGGCTACTGGCTGAATCAATCATCACCGGCGCGACTTCCTTTGCCGGTGGTTCAGCCCCATCGACTGTTTCACTACCTTGCTCCAGATCGGTCAAACGTTGGGCGATCTGGCTGGGCAGGTGATTGCCCAGTCCGATGTCGGCGAACAGTGCTTCACGATCAGCCAGACGGCGCTCAGCCAGCAGTGCATTGATCGTCTTTTTCGACATGGTGTCCAGCGAAATGGAATGTCGCCCAAGCGCTCGACGCAAAAGTCGCTCGCCAAACTTTATTGCTTCACTTCGATCGAGCGCACGTAAATGTTGTCGAATAGCGGTGCGTGCCTTGGCGGTAACGACCGAATTAAGCCACATGGGACTGACCGCGATATTGGGACCGGTAAAGATTTCAACCGTTTCACCGTTATGCAGTGGAGTGCTCAATGAGACCAATCGCTTGTCAACCATCGCGGACACACTTTTATTGCCGATTTCCGAATGCACCGCATAGGCAAAATCCACAGGCGTTGCATCCTTTGGCAACTGGATTATCTGGCCCTTGGGTGTGAACACGTAGATCTCACCCGGGTATATATCTATCTTGACGTTCTCGACAAACTCGATTGAATCCGATGTGCTCTGGTGCAGATCAACGAGTTTTTCCAGCCAGCCGGGCGTTGACACTGGCATAGAGGCATCAGAACCATTCTTGTAGTTCCAGTGCGCGGCAATGCCTGACTCTGCCATCGTGTGCATTTGACGAGTACGTATCTGTACTTCAAGCGGCGTGTTTTCCGCACCATGCTTGAGCACTGTGTGCAGGGATTGATAACCGTTCTGCTTGGGCAAGGCGATAAAGTCCTTGAACCTTGAAAATATAGGTGGGTACATATGATGAACGATACCCAGCACCTTGTAGCACTCATCAATATCGTCAACAATGATGCGTAACGCGAGCATATCGAATACACGCTCGAAACTCACCTGCTTTTTAAGCATTTTCTTGTAAAGGCTGTACAGGTGTTTTTCACGGCCACTGACCTCTGCCACGACGCCTTTCTCACTCAAGCTTGCATCAATACGCTCTATGACTCTATCGAGAATCAGATTGCCATGCGTGAGTTGTTCAACGGTGGCTTCCAGAATTCGGCTACGCATCGGATAGCAGGCAGTAAACCCCAGATCTTCCAGCTCGTTCTTGATGGTAAACATACCGAGCCTGGAAGCGATTGGCGCATAGACTTCCAGAGTCTCCTTGCCAATGCGCCGACGCTTATCCGGTCGCAGAGACCCGATAGTGCGCATATTGTGTAAACGATCAGCCAGCTTGATCATGATGACGCGCAGATCTGTCACCATCGCCAGCAGCATCTTCATGAAACTCTCAGCCTGGGCTTCGGCCTTGGTCCGGAATCTCAAGTGGGTAAGCTTGCTAACGCCATCCACAATGTGAGTCACTTCTTCACCAAACGCTTCGACGAGATCATCCCGGCTAACTGGTGTGTCCTCCAGAACATCGTGCAACAGCGCTGACATCACACTCATGTGATCTAGGCCCATATCGAAAACCAGACCCGCTACTGCCACCGGATGTGTGATGTAAGGCTCGCCCGAACTGCGAGTCTGGCCACTGTGTGCTTCACGCGCTAAAAG
Source organism: Granulosicoccus sp. (assembly GCA_045106855.1). Lineage (GTDB taxonomy): Bacteria > Pseudomonadota > Gammaproteobacteria > Granulosicoccales > Granulosicoccaceae > Granulosicoccus. The sequence continues at coordinate 146,616 of JBGCFI010000026.1, read as the reverse complement.
AAATGCACGTGATATGTCTGCCATTTGCTGGCTGTCAAAGCGGCTTTTGACTTTATCCTGCAACGCGGAAAAAGCCTGCAACTCGATGGGCACCTCAGGCGGTGCCTCAGCGATGGCTGGCTGATGTGCAGACTCGGGTGCCATCAGAGCTGCTGCCGCGGATGAAGTCTCTGTCGCAACGGCAACCTTGTCATTGCACTGAGCCTCGGTGGCAGGCTTCGACGCTTTGCGCCGGCGTGGGGAAACAGTTGCTGTCGGAACGTCGACTTTCATGCGTCACGTTCGCAGTTGCCCTGTTTCAGCTCCAAAATTGAGCAGCGCCGCGGTGAAGTCCACAGCGCGGGACGTGGTGTTGAATCAGGCCACCTACCCGGTGGCCTGACGTTAAAATTCTTCGCGCAGCTCTTTGTCATACATTACGGGCTCGACGGGAGCTGGAGCTGGAGCTTCCTGCAGAATGTCTTCACCGATCAATCCATCCGCTATTTCTCTTAACGCGATGACGGTAGGTTTATCGTCGTCTTCGGGCACCAGCGGCTCGGCACCCATGGAAATGTTGCGGGCGCGCTTGGAAGCAATCAATACCAGGTCAAACCGGTTGTTGACCATTGATAGACTGTCTTCAACAGTTACTCTTGCCATGAAACGTTAATCCTGCTCTCGACGGAACCTTGCAGTATAGTCAAACTAGAGGGCAAAGACCATACCTTCTCTGTACCCAGCTTATCTACTTATAGGATAATTGCCGCATAACAGACCTTTTTATTCGTTAAATTACAGTAATCCTCGGACTATGTTCTGTGAATGCCCTGATATCTGTAAAAAGATGCCCTGTCGAGGCACAGACCACGCAAGGTTTAGTCATGCGTCAGGCTCGTGATCAATCCCGCGTGTCGCAGCGCCTGATTGGATTTGACCACCCGGTGGCTTAACACGACCGCCTTCAGCTCGGCCAGCGCTTGGTCAAAGTCATCATTGATGATCAGGTAGTCTGCCCGGTGATACTGGCGCATCTCCAGCACAGCCTCGGCGGTTCGTTTCTCAATGACCTCGTCCGAGTCCTGTCCCCGACCACGCAATCGCTCGATAAGCGTGTTCCGCGATGGTGGCAATATGAAAATGGAGATAACGTCAGAAAGCTTTTGCCTGACCTGGGCAGCCCCCTGCCAGTCAATTTCAAGGATCACGTCGGTGCCGCTGGCCAGTGCGGTATTCACACTCTGCATACTGGTGCCGTAATAATTGCCAAACACTTCCGCGTATTCGAGAAACTGATCCGAGTCGATCATCTGCTCAAATTCGTCCCGGCTAACGTAATAATAGTGCTCGGCCTCGTTTTCACTAGGTCGCTGTGCACGCGTGGTATGGGATACAGCGACAGTCAGTTCACTCAATTCGGCAATGGCCCGCCGAACGAGTGATGTCTTGCCAGCGCCCGATGGTGCCGATACGATGAACATCTGTGCCTGATTGCTCTGCATGATTCGTCTATCGAATTTTTATCGAGTTAAATGATGATAGTAAAACGCCGGAAACAATGTAATGCAGCCGCAATCCGACACCCCTGGCAGCGTAATTGCCAGCGCCTAGCTACTATAACGGCCAGATACCGCTTCGGATAAAACTTATGACTCTCACCCAATCCGGCATGCTTGAACCCGGCAGCCCTGCAAACCCGTTCACCCTGCCCGATACTCGCAATGGACAAGCAGTATCGCTGGACGACTTTACCGGTAAACCGGTTCTCATCGCATTCATCTGCAATCATTGTCCCTACGTTGTTCACTTGCTTGAGGCCTTCACTCATGCAGCCCACGAACTGGCAGAAAAGGGCGTTGCAACTATCGCCATCAGCGCCAACGATGCCTCACAATATCCTGCCGACAGCCCTGCAAACATGGGCAAGCTGGCTTTGGAAAAAGGCTTTGAATTTCCCTACTGCCATGACGAATCGCAAGAAGTGGCGCGCGCCTATTCGGCGGTGTGCACACCAGACATCTACCTGTTCGATGCTCAACACAAACTGTATTACCGCGGCCAGTTTGATGACAGTCGTCCGGGCAAGGGGCAGGCAGACGGCGCTGATTTGATGCACGCCGCAGCGCAACTTCTCGACCGGCAACCACCCGCCAGGGAATCGACACAGAGCGTTGGCTGCAGCATCAAGTGGAAGAGATAGAGGGTCTTGTCAGTGTTGTGCTGCCAATACGGCAATGGCAAGCATCCACCCATCTGGCTGTACAAAGCATTCTGGACCAGAGTTACAGGAACATCGAGCTACTCCTGATAGGACAGAAGTGCCTTAATCCTTTAAGCGCAGGACTCCACTCAGCGCAAATCACTGATGAACGTATACGCCTGATCAGCAGACAGTCCCCGGGCATTACGGGGGCATTGAATACGGGTCTGGCAAAATCGCGAGGCGAATATATCGCACGCATGGATGACGATGACATCGCCTACCCGCAGCGACTGGATATACAGCTTCACTATTTGCATGAACACCCGCAGATAACTCTGTGCGCTGGCGGCGTTCGCTTTGTCGACAACACTGGCTGTAGCATTAATGTTGGCGCTGGCAACAAGCGCTATGCCAACTGGCTTAACCAGCTGACTGATCCGCAAGCCATTGCGCTGGCATGCTATGCGGAAAACCCCATGCCTCATCCGACGCTTCTCGCGCGTCGCACCATCTGGAAACAGCTTGAAGGTTATCGCGAGATCGACGGTCCGGAAGATCATGATCTGATACTGCGAGCCATGCTCAAAGGTATACGTATGGGCAAACCTTCAGCGGTGGTGCTCGACTGGCGAGATCATGATGCCAGACTGACCCGCACCGACACCCGCTATCGGCGCGAGGCATTCGTCGCCCTTTCAGCACAGGCATTGACGCAGGACCATAACGCTCTGGCGGGCCGTCCAGGGCGCGCCGTCTGGATTGCAGGTACTGGCAAACAAGCCCGCAACTGGCACGATGAACTTACAGCGCTAGGTGTAACGGTACGGGGCTTTGTTGATGTAGCGCGCCCGTCGTCTAACCGGAAAAAGCGCCAGCTTGTCGTTATCACATACGAACAACTCACTGAACAACGCAGCGATGCACTGTTACTCTGCGCAGTCACGCAACCGGCTGGACGCGATGCGATCAGACAATTCTGCCATAGGCAATCGTGGCAAGAGGGTACCGATTTCATCATGGGAAGCTAGGCCGGAAGCGAACACTCGTTAATCAATATCGACTTGCACTGCCAATCATCACAGTTTGCACTCAGCGCGTAAATAAACCAGTACGTCCCTGACGTTTATGGGTTGTGATTTAAAGACATGAATAAAGAGAATCAGCCGTGATCAAACCGAATTTCGATGGAAAACGATTCAGCTATCCTGATAACGCAGAACAGGGATCACGCTGGGATGTATTACGCTGGGCAGTGACGCGTAAGCCTGCGAAGTGGCCACGCAACCTGACCAACCCGGCACCTTCACCCGTACTTGATAAGGTGAGTGATGGCGCATTGCGCCTGACCTTTATCAATCATGCAACTGTGCTGGTACAGTGCGACGGGCTCAACATCATTACAGATCCGGTATTTTCGAAACGCGTAAGCCCAGTGCGTTTTGCCGGTCCCAAACGCTATAGACCAGCTGGCCTTACGCTGGATACCTTGCCACGCATCGACGCTATTCTGATCAGCCATACCCATTATGATCACCTGGATCTACGTTCCATCAAACGACTCTGCGAACGCGATAGCCCGACAATACTCGCCCCGCTTAAAAACAATTCGATTATCGACCCTGTAGCAGACAAGCCATGCATTGAGCTGTCATGGTGGGATTCGCATACTCTGGATAACGAAACGAAGGTAACCTTGGTGCCTGCCAGACATTGGACATCACGCAGGCCGGGCGATGAAAACATGTGTTTATGGGGCGGGTTTGTTATCAGCTTCAAGTCGGGAGCCGTGTACTTTGCCGGCGACACCGGCTACGGCGATGGCGAGCATTTTCGCCAGGCGCAAACGCATCTGGGTCCCTTCCGCTGCGCTCTTATTCCTATCGGTGCCTATGAGCCTCGCTGGTTCATGCAACCTCAACACATGAATCCGGCAGAAGCTGTCAAAGCGTTCAAGGATCTAAAGGCCCAACACGCACTGGGCATTCATCACGGAACCTTTCAGCTAACAGACGAAGACCACGATGCGCCTGTAACAGACCTCAAACACGCCTTGAACGAGCACAACGTGGACGCTAACTCGTTTATAACGCTGGACAACGGTGCTGCGTGGGATGTGCCACTATTGACTTAAGCAGTCTTCTCGAGCAAAACAACTAAAACAGATTGGTCAACGCCACACCCAGGCCAATACGTTGCTGATAATGATCGTAATCGATCAATGAATCGCCATAGCCACTAAAGTACTGTACGAAGCCTCTGAACTTTGCAAACAATGGAAAGGTAACGCCAAGCTTGACAGCGCCTTTTCCAGTTCTCGGGTTGCTACGGAACAACGCCCCGTATTCGTATGTTTTATCACGCCATGAAAAGTTGAGCTCGGCATGACCCATGAAATTCTCGATATCCGGGTTGTCATCGCCGTCAGGGTCTTCTGGCGACTTCTTGGATTTTTCCGGTAATCGGTACCATGGACGAAGGCTGCCGACAAAATTTCCTTTCTCATAGATAAACACGGTGTACAGACGATTCCAACTGCGCGACAAGCCTTGCACTTGTCCATTGGATTGGTGCTCCAGGCCTGCAACCAGGGCTGTACTTCCACCAAAAGGCCCCCACAGCAAAGGTACCAGATAGAATATTTCGGGTTGATAGTTGGTCTCCCGGAACGGACTTGAGAGATCACTGGAATACAATTGCCACCAGGCCTCAAGCGTTATACCCACCGACAAGGCATCATTTGCAAACATCAGATCCTGCTCATTCAGTTGTGTCTTGAGACTTATCTGAAACTTGACCTCTGCCGGCTGCAATCCTTCGCGTAGCGGCACATCGTTCTGTTTATAGATCTCTTCATTAATTCCGTTCGAATAGCTCACAGGCAATATGAAATTGTGCTTATGCGCTGTCAGGACGTAGGGATTGAACGCCGTTTCCCGCTCCTCCAATACGCGCTCGGTCAACGCTCCCGGTGAGTCCTCGATCTTTTCAAAGACGACCTGATCATCAACTTCGCCGCTGAGCACAGCTTCTTCCGGCACCTGTACTTCGTAGGTATCGGCAAGCGAGGTTTCATTGCCGCGTAAGGATGCCTCTTCTGCAAGTTGCTGTTCCTGAATCAGCTGTGGAGCTCGTACACCTGAGTATCCCGCACATCCAACCAGCACCACCGGTAAAAGACAGAAAGCCATCCTTGCGTAATTGCGTTGTGCGTCTGGCATTGATTAATGTAAGTCCTGTTAGACGTTCAAGAAGTGATTATGTAAAGGCTAGTCAAAGATTGATACGAGAGTGGAATTCGAAAGCTTACGCCACTAACGCCGGGCATCCTCGAGAATCAGCTCCGCCGCTCGTTCCCCAACCATAATACTCGGGGCGTTGGTATTGCCTGTCGGTATGGTAGGAAAAACGGATGCATCCGCGATACGCAAACCCTGCAAGCCGTGCACACGCAAGGATGGATCCACGACCGCGGTTTTACTGTTTGATCCCATTCTGCACGTACAACAAGGATGAAATACGGTCCACGAATTTTCCCTGATGAATTCGACGAGTTGTTCATCGCTGGAACAATCGTCTCCCGGATAAATCTCATCAACCACCACCTGAGTGAAACTGTCTGTCGATATGAATTGACGCATGAGCTTCATACCGGTAAGCATCAAGTCAACATCATGTTCTGTACTCAGGTAATGAGGCTGGATCGCGGGACTATCCGCAGGATCGGAACTGGTGATATGCACATAACCAACACTGGTAGGTTTGCAAGGATTAAAACCGATCAGAAACCCGGGGAATGCATCCGGATTAATCAGCGGTCTAGTACCTGGTGGCGCTCGCGTATAGCTGACCGGTGAAAAATACAGTTGCAAATCAGGTCTGTCGCTATCTGCAATCGTACTGATAAACCCACCCGCCTGATTCAGGCTTAAACTCAAGGGTCCTTTTCTGTGCAAGGCAAATTGCAAACCCGCTTTAACTTTCCCGTACCACGGGCGTAACGCCTGGTTCAGCGTGGGTACATTGCTTTGACAGATCATGTCAGCACCCAGATGATCACTCAGATTTTCACCAACCGCGGCCAGTTCATGTTCCTGATGAACACCCGCCTGATTCAGTACCCGCTTCGGTCCGACTCCTGATACTTGCAACAACTGCGGTGAGTTAACCGCGCCCCCACATAAAATGATCTCAACTCTGGCCTTGGCGCGACACGGCTGTCCCCGGTGACGGAAACTCAGCGCTGATACGCGTGATTGAACCAGATGCAGTCGTTCTGCGTGGGCATGCGTCAAGACAGTCAGGTTGGCCCGACCCATGGCAGGCTTCAGGTAGGCCTTGGCCGATGAGGCTCGAAAACCTTTGTCGGTCGTTATCTGATAGTGCGTAACGCCTTCCATGGACGCTGCGTTGTAGTCGTCGTTATAAGCCCATCCCAGCTCGTTGGCTGCGCTGACAAAGGTATTGCATAGAGGATGGGCCTGCGCCCTGATGTCCGTGACCGCCAAGGGCCCACCGCTTCCCCGAAACTTGCTGGCATCCCCTTTCCAGTTTTCCATGCGCCGGAAAAGCGGTTCGACATTGTCCCAACCCCAACCCGGTGCGACCGACTCCCACTCATCATAGTCAGACCTGTGACCGCGCACATACACCATGGCATTGATCGAACTCGAACCTCCCAACACTTTACCGCGGGGCCAATAGCTACGCCTGTTGTCAAGACCAGGCACGGGCTGTGTCAGGTATTTCCAATTGACGGCCTGATCGTAGTAGGTTTTTCCATAACCAATTGGCAGCTGTACATAGGGCCTCTGATCATGACCACCCGCTTCAAGCAGCAAGACACTATGACGGCCACACGCACTAAGTCGATTTGCCACGACACAACCTGCCGATCCGGCACCCACAATGATGTAGTCGTATTCCATAGGCGCGATTCTGGCTGGAACGGTCTGTTGCTTGCTACTAGAGCGTACATTCTACGCTTTAGCCAGTAGCGTTCGACTCATTCCTGTGCATATTGTCGCTAATTCAATCACCCGCTCCTCGCGGAACAGACGTCATCTGCTTGCCCTCGCGGGTCTGATACTGCTTTTCGTGACGCTGTGCGTCTATGCCCTGCTGCTCGACGACGTCCTGCTTTGGGACACGCAGATCAGCCTCTGGATTCAGACTCTGCGCAGTCCGGCTGTTGATCAACTGATGCTTGCGATCACCTTGCTGGCAGACCTGCCAATGAGCACCGTCCTGATCATGGGACTTGTTGTGGTGCTCTTGATTGAGCGGCATTGGTGGCTGTCGTGTTATCTGCTGTGTACCTTCTTCAGTACGACACTGAGTGTCACGATCCTTAAATCGCTAACGCAGCGACCCCGACCGGCACTGACAGAATCAACGCTGACACTAATGAGTTTTCCCAGTGGCCATGCAGCCAGAGCCGTATTGATATTCGGCACACTTGCGCTCTTACTGAGCTGGGGGCGACCAGTTCAGACCCGACGCGTGGCTCTTGTGATAGCTGGCATCCTGAGCGTGGCGGTGGCGCTCTCCAGAGTCTATCTGGGTGTGCACTGGACAAGCGACGTACTGGCAGGCGCTGTTCTGGCTGCCGTATTGCTCGTGGGTATTGACTGGCAGCTACACGTACATGAGAACTCAGCCTTCCAGCTACCAATCAATCGTATTCTTGCCGCCAGCATTCTGGTGTACTTGACCTACCGTTATTTTTACCTGAGTTCACAAGCGCTTGTTTATGGACTGACTCCGTGAAGCGTTGAATGGTTAGCGCAAACCGTGTAGCACAACCGGTACATACGGCAGAAAGCTCGGCTCACCAAAATCTCAATCAACTCCAGGTCCATGGCCAGCATTGACCGGCCATAACAGTTGGCTGTTGCCATAACGATTAAAAAACGTCGCTATGACAACCTCAACTTTACCTTCGTACCACGATACCAGGGACTCTACACCATGGGCTCACCGACCCGTTTTGGAGTTTTTTCATGAGTCGCCTTTATCACTTGAGCCATCTCAGCTTCGACATCCTCATCGATATGCAGTGTTCCTTCTGTATCAATAAGACCGGCCTCAGGGTTATCGAACACAGCCTTGTCAAGTTTGCCTTCGCCTCTAGCGACAATGCATGACACCGTCGCATCGCCAGATACGTTAACGGCTGTGCGTATCATATCCATGAGCCTGTCCACACCGAGGACCAGCCCGATACCTTCGATAGGCAAACCCACCTGCGCGAATACCATCGATAACATGATCAGACCGACTCCCGGAACACCAGCTGTACCGATGGAGGCCAGTACTGACATCAGTATCACCGTCAGGTAACCCGCTATCCCAAGCTCGACCCCATAGACATTCGCAATAAACACGGTTGCCACCCCTTGCATTATCGCGGTTCCATCCATGTTGATAGTGGCTCCGAAAGGAACGGTAAAGGAGGCCACCGAATTGTTGACACCGAAGCGCTCAGTGACGGTCCGCATGGTGACAGGAATGGTCGCATTCGAGCTCGCGGTGCTAAAAGCGAAAACCTGCACATTGCGGATCTTGCGTAAGAACATTCGGGGACTGAGTCCTGAAAAGACCTTGAGCACAACCATCAGGGTGACGAACAGATGAAACATCAGCGCAGCTACCAGCACACCCACATAACCTGCCAGCGATGCAAGCAGGTCAATGCCAAGTTCAGATACAGCTTTGGCGATCAGGGCAAACACTGCATAGGGTGCAACTGCCATGACAATATTGACCATCTTCATCATGATCTCATTAGCCACTTCCACGCCCTCGACAAAACCTCTTGCTTTTTTGCCGACCAGCAACATGCTAATACCAATGAGTATTGAAAAGAAGATGACAGGCAACATGTCGCCACTGGCCATCGATTGAATCGGGTTGCTTGGAATAATGTCGATAAGCACCTGGGATAACGGTGGTGCTTCTCTGCCGGTGAATACAGCTTCACTGACCTGATTCATGCCTTTACCGATACCGAATGTGCTGGCAATGACAATGGCCGTTGCAATTGCGACTGCCGTCGTCAGCATATAGAGCGCAAATGATTTTCCACCGACACGCCCCAGAACGCGAATATCTCCGATGCCACATACGCCGCAGATAAGCGAGAAAATAACCAATGGCACTACCAGCATCTTCAGTGCGTTGACAAACATCTTGCCGACAACAAGGAACAAGCCGTTGACGATGTATTCGTTGATAAAAGAGCCTGGCTGGTTCAAGCCAAGAAGATTAATGACCAAGCCTATGGCCATGCCTAACGCCATTCCCACCAATACTTTGGTCGTCAGGCTCATTTTCCCGGTCTCGCTCATTGTCGACATCCTCAGCTGCTTGGAATTGAAATTTATCTGGACAGTGGCACTTATTCCCTGAAAATTAACGTTCAAAATATACTGTGAACCACCGATTGCACGGTGTCAACGTATCAGTCACAGGCTTACTCGCACCAGGCCCCTCACTCACCATGTTTCATCAGTTAGCACTTACGATCTGTACTACCAATAACAGGCAATTAATGCAGTTACACCAAGAGTACATGGGGGTCTATTAACATTTACTGAGTAAAAGTCGGGTGATACGGTAATACGCAAAGCACAAAAGTATTAGCCAACGTTGATGTAACGCTTTGTATGAAAATCACCGATCAACCATTCATCGATAGTGTTTACAGCCCGCCAGCACGTGAGCAGCATGTAGAGCGCTGATTAAAAACGCTACGCGTTACGTCAGTTTATCGACGCGAACGAAGACGCGCTCTGGTTAGTCCAGACATAGACACGATGCCTACCGCTGGACCTAACGCCAGAATACAGAACAGCCAACGCCAACCAAGGGCATCCACCACTAGGGGAGTTGCCTGTACCGTCAGAATAGTCAGTGCAAAACCGAGCGCAGTTTGTAGCGACATCAAACTACCCGCACTTTCCGGTGGCGCCAGATCTGCCACCATCGCCGAAAACTGAGCGGAGTCGGGAATTACCGATAGCCCCCAGACAACAAACACGACCACCATCAGCCAGATTGGCCCACCGAACACCATGGCCGCAGCAATAGCGGAGGTTCCGCTAATCGCCATTGAAAGTATGGTTAGTTCGGCTTTACCTACGGCATCCGCCAGCTTGCCCGCAAAAGGACATAACAGGGCTCCTGATCCGATAGCGACAAACGCTGTCAACTTGGCCCATTGCCCGGCTTGCGCAGCATCTGTCTGCAGCAGGAACGATGCAACAGCGGCTGGCGCTATCCATGCCCACAAGGCATAGAGCTCCCACATATGCCCCAGATATCCTAGATAGGCACGGCGCAATCGTGTATCAGTCCAGGCCAAGGCAATAACGCTGAAATTCATCTTTGCAGCGGCGGTGTGGTGAGGTCCGGTCCTGGTAAGCATGACAAGCAACGCTGCAAGCATGGCCAGTCCACTGGCAAGCACGGTGGTAAGGCGCCAGTTAGTACCACCTAGATAAGATAATAGATGAGGTGATGCGGAGCCCAGTGTAAGTCCACCGACCAACAGGCCCACAAGCCAGCCACGATCCTTGATACCCCAACCAACGGCTATTTTCATTCCAACCGGATAAACACCTGCAAGGGCAAACCCGGTCAGTATCCGCAACGTGATGCTGCCTACACCACCTGGCGTTGCGCCAAGCATTAACAAATTGGCAATTGCCGCAACTATTGCGGATAGTGCGAATACCTTTCTCGGATCAAATCGATCCGCTATACCGAATGTAGCGACTACCAGCGCACCTACTACAAAACCTGCAGCCACGCCCGACACCAGCATGGCTGATTGCAGCGCGTCGAGAGTGACTTCGTTTTGTAAATCCACCAGAATGGCAGACGAGACAAACCATAACGACATGGCAGCAACTTCTGCCAACACCAGTAACGTCATGGAGCGAATTTTCATGATTTATCCGGTTGCGGATTTAGCGCACTGCCAACACGACAAGATATCTGGGCAACTACCAACCGGTGGCCGTTTTAACCGCCAATCCCAGCTCAACCGGGGAGCGTGTAATAACAACCCCAGCCTGTTCAAGTGCATTGAGCTTATCATCTGCACGGCCTTTACCACGCGATATGATGGCACCGGCATGACCCATACGCTTACCGGCAGGTGCGCTGACACCGGCGATATACGCTGACACCGGCTTGCTCACATGACCCTTGATGTAGTCAGCTGCCTCCTCCTCGGCTGTTCCTCCAATTTCTCCCACCATGAGAATGGCTTGTGTTTCAGGATCCTCCTGAAACAAGGCCAGTAAATCAATAAAACCTGTGCCCGGGATGGGATCGCCACCAATGCCAATACAGGTACTTTGACCATAACCGAGAGCTGAAGTCTGCTTGACACATTCGTAAGTCAATGTCCCGGACCTGGATACAATGCCTACCTTGCCCCTTAGATGTATGTCGCCTGGCATTATGCCGATCTTGCATTCATCAGGCGTGATAATACCCGGACAGTTAGGACCAATAAGCCGAACGCCATTTTGTGTAACAGCAATACGCGCCTCCAGCATATCCAATGTGGGCATGCCTTCGGTGATGCAGACAATAAGCTCTACGCCGTTATCGGCCGCCTCTATAATGGAGTCCTTACAAGATGCCGCTGGAACATAGATAACGCTGGCGGTTGCCGAGGTTTCATCGACAGCCTCTCTCACGGTATTAAAAACTGGCAAACCCAGATGCATAGTCCCGCCCTTGCCAGGGGTCACTCCACCCACCAGTCTGGTTCCGTAGGCCAGAGACTGTTCGCTGTGAAATGTCCCCTGACTTCCGGTAAAGCCCTGACAGATAACGTGTGTGTCTTTGTTGACCAACACGCTCATGCGGTCGCTCTTACCGTATCTACAATCTTCTGAGCCGCATCGCCGAGCTCATCAGCTGCTTGCAGGTTCAGGCCACTCTTATCCAGTAATGAGCGCCCCTTTGCAGCCATGGTGCCTTCAAGGCGCACCACTACTGGAACCTCAATACCCACTTCAGCAACAGCTGCAATAACACCTTCAGCTATCAGGTCGCAACGAACGATACCGCCGAAAATGTTTACCAGAATACCTTTCACACCCGGGTCCGACAGAATGATCTTGAATGCTTCGCTTACACGCTCCTTGGTAGCGCCGCCACCGACGTCCAGGAAGTTCGCAGGCTGCCCACCCTTGAGCTTGATAATATCCATCGTGGCCATTGCAAGCCCGGCACCATTGACCATGCAACCGATATTGCCTTCCAGTGCCATATAGCTCAGGTCCCATTCCGACGCTCTGAGTTCACGCTCATCTTCCTGGGATTTATCACGTAGCGCGAGTAAATTCTTATGCCGGTAAACGGCATTGCTATCAATATTAATTTTGCCATCAAGGCAAACAAGATCGCTGCATTCGGTCAAGACCAGCGGATTGATTTCAACTAATGCCAGATCCTTATCGATAAACAAGCTGTAAAGCCCGGTTAGCAAATGCGTAAACTGATTAACCTGAGCATCAACCAAACCGAGACCGAAGGCCAGTTCACGACATTGAAACGGCATGACACCTAGTAGCGGATCAAGCGTGGCTTTGAGGATTTTTCCAGGTGAATCTACAGCGAGCTGCGCAAAATCGACACCACCCTCGGTAGAGGCCATGATCGCAACTCGCTGACTGGCCCGGTCGATGACCATTGCCAGATAGAATTCTTCTTTGATGTTGCAGGTCTCTTCCACCAGTACTTTATTAACCGGTTGGCCAACGGCATCCGTTTGTATCGTTACCAGACGCGTGCCTAACATGGACTTGGCGTAGTCTTCTGCTTCTCTTGGTGTATCAACCAGCTTTACACCACCTGCTTTACCTCGACCACCGGCATGCACTTGCGCTTTTACAACGACCTGGTCAGTGCCGAGTTTCTCAGCGGCTACGCGCGCCTCCTGCGCAGATCTTGCGACTATGGAATTAGGGACAGGCATGCCATATTCTTTGAATAAGGCTTTGGCCTGATACTCATGTAGGTTCATTACGTTTCCTGTTGCAACATGCCGTTGAATTCAATCGGAATTGCTTCAATGCATTTCCTGAATAACGACATTTCCCTGAAAACCAAAGGTTGTCGATTGACTAAATTTGACGCCGCACTGACAACCGGATTCTTAACACCCAATGTAATCTCGACACATTCAGGAAATGACCTTCGGCTAAGATCGCCTCTACACGGGTAACTGTTTACAACGATGGCAGTCAACGCCCTCAGTGAAGCAATAAGGGCATCAGCAAAGACAGGCACGCAGGTGATAACACTTGGTGCCTGTCGCTGTCGAATCCTGCCAGAGCTTAACTAACTGTCTATAAACAGGAATAAAGGTCTGTCTACAGGATTAAACCTTACGATGCGTATCCGGATTGACCTGAATTATCCGCGTTTACGATTGGCAATATGAATAGCCCTGCCATCAGCACTTAGCGCCGCCTCGTGCATAGCTTCGGAAAGCGTTGGATGCGCATGTATCGTATGAGCGATGTCCTCTATGGTGGCATCGAATTCCATCGCCAGAACCGATTGGGCAAGTAACTCCGAGGCGCTGGGTCCGATCAAATGCGCACCCAGCATGCGATCATTACTTTTATCACGAAGAATCTTGACAAGCCCTGTGGTATCGCCTTTAGCTTTCGCACGGCCACTGGCGGCAAATGGAAAACTACCCACCTGATACTCCACACCCTCGCTCTTTAATTGTTCTTCGGTTTTACCTACCCAGGCCACTTCGGGATGCGTGTAGATGACGTTAGGCATCACATCGTAATTGACCGATCCGTGTTCACCGGCAATACGCTCAGCCGCCATGACCCCTTCTTCGGAACCCTTGTGTGCCAGCATGGGACCACGCACAACATCACCGATAGCATAAACACCCGGGACATTGGTTTCACAGTAGTCATTAACATGGAACAGGCCACGCTCATCCTGCTGTACGTTGGCTTCCGAGGCACACACGTTGTCAGTGAATGCACGCCGGCCAACCGCTACTATCAGTTTATCGAATGTTTGTTCGTGCTCACCTTCAGCGTCCTGGAACTTCACCACAACCCGACCTTTCTGCACAGCACTGCCCAGAACACGAGTACTGAGCCTGATGTCCAGGCCCTGCTTGGCGAACGTTCGTTGTGCTTCCTTGGCTACTGCCTTGTCGACCATCGGTAAAAAGGCGTCTTGAGCTTCAAGCAAGACAACTTCAGAGCCCATGCGCCTCCAGACGCTGCCCAGCTCAAGACCGATGACACCAGCGCCTATCACGCACACGCTGCCGGGCACGTCCTGCCAATCCAGGGCACCTGCCGAGTCGACAACTATATCGCCGTCCAGAGGAGTGGCCGAGAGTTCGATAGGTACAGAGCCTGTAGCAATAATGACGTTTCCAGCATCGAAAACGCTCTGCTTACCTTCATGGTCGGTGACCTTGACCTTCTTGTCGGCTAGCAGTTGCCCGCTTCCCTGCAACCAGTCTATTCCGTTTTGCTTGAACAGCATTTGAATGCCGCCAGTGAGCTCTTGAACCACTTTGTCCTTGCGACCAATCATCTTCGGGACATCCAGCGTCACTTCACCTACGTTTATGCCTAGATCGAAGAAACTGTGTTGGGCGGTTTCATAAAGCTCAGTACTCTCCAACAGCGCTTTTGACGGAATACAACCGACATTGAGACAGGTGCCACCCAGTGCCGGTTTATCCTGTTTATTTATCCACTTTTCCACACAGGCTGTCTTCAGGCCCAGCTGCGCTGCACGAATGGCGGCAACATAACCAGCGGGGCCGCCGCCAATCACAATAACGTCATAGACTTGGGCCATGTTCTGTCCTAATGGTTGCTTATTGAGTGGAGTTGTACAGTATATCGCGCCAGCGAGCCTAGTCAGGAGTATTCATGAAAGCAAGGTGCCAACCTTTGTGTGAAAAACACTATTGAATGCCAGAATCGTCCAGATTTAATTCACGGCCGCCATGAAGATACTCGGCAGACAAACGTAACAAGTGAAGGTTACACACGTTAACTCAAGGCGCTTCGAGCATTTATTGATACGAAAGTTCCATGAAACATGCGCCAAATATAGTGGTAGGGTCTGTGGCAGAGACATCGGTTTCTTTTCGCCGGTCGCCTACCTCCATTCAACATCTGCAGCACGATCCTGCGCATCGATTCCCGACATTTTCATAACAGGAACCCTTTTTTGATTCATCACGATTCCTCTGCCATAGAAGCTGCCAAGCGTCAGGTTTGCAACCTTTGCGATGCGTTTGATCACGCCGGGATTGATGAGCTGACAACAATACTTGAGCAACATACTGCCAGACACTACCGATGGCGCGGCTTACATCCATTCAATGAACAACAATCGGCTACTGATGTGGTCGATGTTTTCTGGAAACCCCTGCGTCAGGCTTTCACCTCGCTGCAACGGCGGGTGGATATTTTCCTTGCCAGTCACAACACAATCGAGACTCCAGAGCACAACGTTTCAACAGTGGAGCACGCAAACTCGATCTGGACATGCCAAATGGGTCATTTCATGGGGCTTATGGATAAACCCTGGCTCGACATTCCACCCACCGGGCGAATGGTGTTCATCCGGTTTGTCGAATTCCACCGAATTCACGAGGGCGTTATCTGTGAATCAGCGCTGTTCATAGACCTCATCAGCGTGATGCGCCAGGCAGGCCAATATCCTCTGCCACCCAGCACCGGCGCCTCGTTCATCTATCCGGGCCCTGCAAGCTCGGATGGTGTCCTGCATTCTGTGCACCCTCCTGAACAGGGACAGACGACGATGGCCCTGATCAATCGCATGATCGACGATTTAAGCGAAGCCAACAAACGAGCACAACTTAACAACGATGATCTAGTACCACGCGAGGTACTGGCCAGGTGCTGGCATGAGAATATGCTCTGGTACGGTCCTGAAGGAATAGGTGCCACCTACACCATCGATCGATATCAGCAACAACACCAGTATCCGTTTCGCTTCAACCTCTCTGGCAAAACCTTCAACGGCCACATCTGCCGTTTTGCAGAAGGCAACTACGGGTGTTTTTTCGGCTGGCCCAACCTGACCAATACGGCGCGGGGTGGATTTATGGGTTTGCCCGCAAGCAACATTCCCGCAGATATGCGTGTCACCGACATCTACCGGCGCCAGGGTGACAAGCTGATTGAGAACTGGGTAATTATCGACCTACCCCACTGGCTTGCGATGCAAGGGCTTGATGTGCTCGCACGCATGCGCCAGCTTCTGGGTGTGGAAAAAATCCAGAACAATCGCTAACGCTTGCGTTATTGCGGCAGCCTTGGGACGGGGTCCCGACGGGGTCCCGACGGGCTTCTGAAGGGGCCCTATCTCCAGACTATCCGTGCTTACAAATCAAACACAATGCGTGCAGGATCTTCAACCAGTTCCTTGATGGTCTTCAGAAAACCAACTGCTCCCTTTCCATCCACAATACGGTGATCGTAGCTAAGCGCTATATACATCATGGGGCGAATAACCACTTCACCGTTTACCGCAACAGGCCGGTCCTGAGTAGCGTGCATACCCAATATGGCGCTTTGTGGAGGGTTGAGAATCGGTGTGGACAATAACGAACCGAAGACACCACCATTTGAAACCGTGAAGGTACCGCCAGTCATCTCATCCATGGACAGTTTCCCATCGCGCGCTTTCTCGGCATAGGCACCGATAGTTTTTTCGATATCGGCAAGCGACATGAACTCTGTGTTGCGCAGTACCGGCACCACCAGACCTCGCTCTGACGAAACCGCCACTCCGATATCACAAAAACCATGATAAACGACGTCATCTCCATCGATAGAGGCGTTGATATCCGGGTAACGCTTCAGTGACTCGGTAGCTGCCTTGAGAAAGATTGACATGAAACCGAGCTTTACACCATGCGACTTCTCGAACTGCGCTTTGTACTGGTTGCGCAGTGCGATAAAGGCACTCATATCCACTTCGTTAAACGTGGTCAGCATGGCCGTGTTTTGTGTCGCTGACAACAGACGTTCGGCAATACGTGCGCGCAGTCTTGTCATCGGCACACGCTTCTCGACGCGCTCACCCTGAGGCATGACAGGTACATCAGAACCTGCGGCCACTGGCGCAGCGGCAGGTGCGGCTACCGGCGCAGCAGCTACGGCTTTGACGTGCGCCTCGACATCAACCTTGGTGATGCGGCCGTTTTTGCCGGTACCTTTGACAGCCGATGCACTGATTCCATGCTTGTCGAGCAGTTTTCGCACCGAGGGGCTGGTCTGGCCAGCTGCACCCGAGCTGGCTGCATCGTTGGATGCTGTGGTGTCTGCTGCCTGAACGGTCGCAGTGGTTGCGGGTTCAGCGGCAACCGCCGAGCCTTTTTCGATAGAACCGATGACCTGATGCGCCGCCACCGTTGTGCCTTCCGGCTCAATGATCGCCCCTAGAACACCATCCTCAGCTGCGGGTACTTCAAGCACGACTTTGTCAGTTTCGATATCCACCAGAACGTCATCACGCTTGACGGGATCACCTTCCTTCTTGTGCCATGTCACGATCAGCGCATCGGCTATAGATTCCGGCAACGTTGGCACTTTGATCTCGGAGGTCATCTGGTCAGGCCCTTTTCATGTGTAATGTGGAGGATTTACTAATTGTAGAACTTATAAAGACTGGCTGTTAGGTATCACGCCTAACGCTTCCTCTACCAGTCGTTTCTGCTCGATAAGATGTTGGTTCATGTAACCACTGGCAGGTGAAGCCGAAGGTGCTCGACCAGCGAATTCAACCTCAGAGACACCCTTTGGCAGTACCCTTTCTATACGATGACGGTTTGAACGCCAGGCTCCCTGGTTACGGGGTTCTTCCTGACACCACACAATACTGGTGGCATTCGGGTAGGTCTTGACAGCGTCGGTCATGGCATCATAGGGAAAAGGATACAGCTGTTCCAGACGAATAAGCGCGACATTATGTATCTCTGCCCCGCGCCGTGCCTCTAACAAGTCGTAGTACACCTTGCCACTGCAGAATACCAGCCTTTCGACACTTTTCGGCTTCAGTTCGTCAAGCTCACCGATAACCGGCTGAAAGGTTCCCTCTGCAAGATCCTCAAGAGTGGATACCGCCAATCGATGCCTGAGCAGGCTTTTTGGTGACATGACAATCAACGGCCTGCGCATGGGGCGAATCATCTGACGACGTAACATGTGATAAGCCTGCGCCGGCGTACTCGGCACAATGACCTGCATATTGTCCTCGGCACACAATTGCAGAAAGCGTTCGAGTCGGGCTGAGGAATGCTCCGGCCCCTGGCCTTCATAGCCGTGCGGCAGCAACATGGTCAGGCCGCATAACCGACCCCACTTGGTTTCGCCCGAGCTTATGAACTGATCGATAACGACCTGCGCACCGTTGGCAAAGTCACCGAACTGCCCTTCCCAGATAACCAGCGTATTGGGGTCAGCGGTTGCGTAACCGTATTCGAATCCCAGCACGGCCTCCTCAGACAAAACAGAATCGATAACAAGGAAGTTGGCTTTGTCGGTCAATTCTCGCAAAGGCACATGTGCACCCATGGATGACTGATTATGCAGAACAGCGTGTCGATGGGCGAACGTTCCACGCCCGCAATCCTGACCGGATAACCTGACAGAGTATCCCTGGTCCAGCAGCGTTGCATAGGCCATCGTCTCGGCATAGCCCCAATCAAGAGGTAATGCCCCTGCAGTCATTTTGCGTCTGTCTTCGACAATCTTTTTAACCCTCGAATGCAAGGCAAGACCATCGGGAAGTGTAGTTAGCTCGGTTGCCAGCGACTGCAAGTTTGCCAACGGCACCGTCGAATCGAAGGGAATCTTCCAGTCTGTTGCCGCGTACTGACTCCAGTCGACCAGTAGCTCAGGCGCCTCGGCCTGGCCTTCGATGACATCAGGCGCTACATTACGGCCCGCATCAAGCGCCTCACGATAATCTTCGATGAGTGCATCGGCATCCTTTGTCGTGATGATACCCGCCTTGACCAGTCGGTCTGCATACAAGGCGCGTGTTGTGGCCAGGGCTTTGATCGACTTGTACATGATCGGCTGAGTAACCGAAGGCTCATCGGTTTCGTTATGCCCATGACGGCGATAACAGACCATATCGATGACCACATCTTTCTTGAAGGCCATGCGAAAATCCATAGCCAGTTGCGTCACAAAATACACCGCCTCAGGATCATCACCGTTAACGTGAAATATTGGTGCATTGATCATTTTCGCAACGTCTGTGGCATACAGAGTTGAGCGCGCATCAGCGACATTACTGGTGGTAAAACCTATCTGGTTGTTGACGATGATATGCACAGTTCCCTTTGTGGAGAAACCGCGCGAATCTGCCATGTTGAATGTTTCCATGACGACGCCCTGACCTGCAAAGGCTGCATCACCATGAATCGCGATCGGTATTACTTTGTCACCGTCTTTGTCGCCATAACGATCCTGCCGCGAACGTACGGAACCCTCCACAACCGGTGAAACGATTTCAAGATGCGATGGATTGAATGCAAGCGACAGATGCATATGACCATGCGAGGTACGTATATCTGAACTGAATCCCTGATGATATTTCACATCGCCCGACGACAAGCTTTCGTTGTGCTTGCCTTCAAATTCGGAAAATAGTTCGGCCGGATTTTTACCCAGGATATTAACCAGGACATTGAGCCTGCCACGATGCGCCATACCGATAACGATATCCTTAACGCCGGCGGCACCAGCGCGTCGCACCAACTCACTCATGACAACGATCAGGCTCTCACCGCCTTCCAGTGAAAAGCGCTTCTGGCCAACATAGCGTGAACCCAGATGTCGCTCCATACTCTCAGCTGCCGTTACTCGCTGAAGCAGCCACTGACGGGTTTCCGGATTTAGCGACGGGGCCGATGCAACGCTTTCGATGCGCTGTTGCAGCCAGTCTTTCTGCGGTGTGTAATCGATGTACATGAACTCGTAACCAATGGAGCCGCAATAACATTGTTCCAGATGCGCAATGATGTCCTTCAGCGGCGCCTGATCGATACCCTCAAGCGACGGGGTCTGGAAGACGGTATCCAGATCAGCTTCGGACAAGCCGTTCTCGCGCAAGCGCACCTCACGCACCATGGCATCAGAGTGCACACCCAAGGGATCGGTTTTTGCCAGTTGATGGCCACGAACCCGGTAGGCATTGATCAGTTGAGTAACATAAATCTGTTTAAGCTCTGCTTCGCTACTGGCACTGGCAGCCGTAGGTGCAACAGAGCCGGATGCGGGCCTGGCACTGGACATATGGCGAAATTGCGCACGTACTTCCGAGTGGGCAACCTCACGCGTGTTCTCTGCCACCATGGGTAGATTGCCGAAAAAATCCCGCCAGGTTTCATCTACCGAATTGGGATCCTTCAGGTATTGTTCATACTGGGTTTCCAACCAGGGCGAATTTGCACCGCCGAGCATGGAGTTGTCCCAGTGTTCCTGCATGGATGCGTTATCGTCCAGCGATTTGGGTGTTGCGCTCATTGATTGATCCTGACCGGAACCAGCGGCGAACTGGCCGTTGTGAGGGTTGATGGCTTAATGCTACTAGTTTGAATGACGAGAGTTTCTGACAGCACGGAGAATGCTCTGGCTATCGTAAAAACCACGACTCTTGCTGGGAATTTGTACCATGACCTATGTAGGTCAGGCCTGCACCTAATTGTCTGCTTCACAGATGCGCCGGCATATTGTCAATAACTGCTTGAGTAAATTCATCAGTGTTCAGTTTGCCACCCAGGTCCCGCGTACTGTTGCCACTTTCGATACATCCCAGAAGGCTCAACCGCAATGCATGTCCCAGGTCATATCTATCTATGTGGTCTAGAAGCATACCGAATGCCAACAATACAGCGGCTGGGTTAGCCACGTTTTTCCCGGCAATGTCCGGAGCCGTGCCGCCAGCCGGGTCGAACATGGCGATGTCGACATCGTTGTTGTCGTCAAATGAATAATTTCCTGATGCACCGGTACCCAGACTGCCTACCAGGCCAGAGGCCATATCCGACAGAAAATCTCCATATTCATTTAACACCAGGACCACTTCATAAGCCGATGGATCAATGATGATCTTGGCAAGCAATGCATCAAAAAGCTCCACATTATGTTCTACGTCCTGATACTGCTGATGCACATCGGCCACCACGGATTCGAACAATCCGTCGGTAACCCGCTGGATGGTGTGCTTGGAAGAACTGGTCATTGAATAATGACTGTTGCCGTACGTCAGGCCTTTGGAACGGGCGAGCTGGAAGGCAAACTTTGCGGCCTGTTCGCAGGGTTTTCTTTCCACCATGCGTAGCGACACCGCGGCATCCTTGCCAATAAGCTGACCTGGATCGTCGTAGGTGCCGCCAGTGGCGATACGCACAATGTGAAGATTGACGTCCTCTTTGAAATTACTGTGGATTCCCTTGATAGAAATCGCCGGTCGGTAGATCACGCTGAAATTACACCGACGCCGAATGAGTGCGTTGGGGCTGCTTTTATTGGTGATGGTCGGGTATTTGACAGCCAGCTTGGTGGCACGCATGGATTCTTCGGCTTCTTCGATGACATCATCGCCACGTTTTTCGCGATTTGCCAGACTCCAGTCGATCGGGCGAAAAACGATATCCAGCGGTAGCGCATCGGCAACGGCGTGGACCGACTCAGCAAGCTCCGGCCCGATACCGTCCCCTTGTAACTCGGTTACCTGAATACTCTGTACGCTGCTCAATCTACTCTCCTGCGATGCCAGTCGTCGTACACACTCTCGAGATCCTTGCTAACCCGCAGGCTGTCGAGTGGGATGCCGTTCCGTCAAACCCAATAGGGTCCCTTATCCGCATAGCTTAGTCGCTTAGCGCTTGTACGTATACCGATTCGGGGCACATGCTAACGCCTATTCTTTTTTTTCATGGACTAACGCGTTACGACAGCGGTTAATCTCATTCTTCCTCGTCATCGTCATCGGTGTCTTCGGAGTAATAATCCGTATCCTCGGCGACACCAAAACGATCAGGGTTCGCCCAGTAGCGCGAGTTCAACCAATCCGGTGCGGACTTGTACTGACTAAGTTTGTATTCGAACCACTTGATGGTCACATCAGGGTTCGCCGCGTCTGAGGCTTCCAGTAGTTTGCGAAACCCGAACGCAAAAAAATCCTCATCACCCTTGCCCGCATGAGTGGACGTGGTGGTGCAATGTAGCAGCACCCGATGCGGAAATGCCCTGATCGCACGACCAAGGCGTTGCTCGAAAAGACTGTCGGAAAGATCGATGGCCAACACCAGCACACACCTGCCATCAGCAATTTGAGCGGCGTTTGAATCAGGATTTGCTGCCTGACGTTCAGCAGCTTCCAGAGTCTCCAGCCTGCTGATGGATACCCCTTCCACGGCCCGGTTCAGAAGTGGCTGTGGCGGCTCACCGACGATCAGCAGCTGCAATGGTGTTTCGCCAAACAGACAATCATCAAGAAATCTCGCTTGCTCTGCCTGGCTTTTCTGCTGCATCAGGTTCCCATTCTTGTGCTGTGAAAGGTTATTTATCAAACACTAACCGTGAGTTGCACGGTACGCTGCCTTTTGCTCGGCAGTGGCTTCCAGTTGATGCTCGTCTTTCCATTGTGCATAGGGCATCCCGTATACATGAGTGCGAGCCTCTTCATAGCCTATTTCGATATCTCGCTCCGAGGCCGCTGCCACATAATATTTGGAGAGGCAATTACGACAAAATCCTGCCAGATTCATCAGATCGATGTTCTGGACATCGCATCTTTGCTGGAGATGAGAGACCAGTGTCCGGAAAGCCGCGGCCTCGAGTTCGGTACGGGTTTGCTGATCGAGTGAGTCGATAGGGGTCATGCGCCAGTCTCCTGAAATTGATTAACTATTATAAGAACCGCCCGCTTGTGAGTGGGAAGAATATCCTCATGTTATTCGCATGACTGAAATTCTGCTGACGATACCCTGACACATGCGACCTTTGCCGGATAACATGGACGCAACCATGGATATTTCCATAGCCCGATGAAAGACAGACTAACTCGCCCATGACTGGCAATGCGCTATACGACTTGCTGATCATCGCAATACCCGTAATTCTGGTAAGGCTATGGTGGACAGGGTCCCGCGCGCGTGAACTGGCCGTCGAACACGCCCGCCAGGCCTGTCGCCAGCGCCAGTTGCAGTTCCTTGACCAGACCGTTGCCTTATCGAGCATTCGACTGACCCGCAGCGCTGCGGGTGTTCATTGCCTTGAACGACACTACGGGTTCGAATTCACGAATCAGGGTGAATTCCGCGACAACGCGTCGGTGACCATGCAGGGGCACATATTGAAGAAAATCCATTTCCCCTATACCCGCGATATCGATGGACACCGTATCTACGTACATTGAGAGCCTGCGAGTGAGGTAAACTGGAGAACTTCTGCGTAACGCTAACAACATACCAAGCAATGACTGATTGTCCCTGCGGCTCCGGCCGGCCCCTGAAAGAATGCTGCCAACCCATTATTGACGGAGATAGTCGCGCCCAGAGCGCTGAGGCTCTGATCAGAGCGCGTTACACGGCGCACACAACCGGTGAGATGGATTTCATCCTGGCTACCCATCATCCCTCCACACGGGCAGATATCGACGAAGCCGCTACCCGCCGCTGGGCCAGCGAATCAACCTGGCTTGGTTTACAGATTCTCAAGATAGATGGGGGTGATGCCGAAGAAGACACAACGGCACGCATCGAATTCATGGCACGATATCGCGACTCGGCAAGACGACGCCATACTCATCATGAACGCGGTGTATTCGAGAAATACCATGGCCAATGGTACTTTCGCGATGCCGAAGTTCCGGACGTTGATCAATTCAAACGCGACCAGCCCAAACAGGGACGCAACGACCCCTGCGCCTGTGGCAGCGGGAAAAAATACAAAAAATGTTGCGCGGCCGCGTAACGACAACGTACCAACCGTTAGTATATTGAACCCCCGGCAGGGATAGCAGTCATACCACCGGACAAAACGCCCATCACACAAAGCGAAGGCGCCGTCCAACCACAAAGTGAGGACATAAAATGGATAAGCCTTGGTTGAAGTCCTACCCAAGCTCGGTACCGGCAGAAATCGACATCAACAAATATTCATCGGTTGTCGATATTTTCACCGAGAGTACTGCGCGCTTCGCTGAGCGTCCGGCGTTTCACAATCTTGGCACAACCATCAGCTACCAGCAGCTTGAGAACTACACGCAGGCGTTTGCGTCCTGGTGCCAACACGAAGCTGGCCTGGTGAAAGGCGATCGTATTGCGATCATGATGCCTAATCTGCTGCAATACCCGGTCGCGGTATTCGGTGCACTCAGGGCAGGTCTGGTTGTGGTTAATACCAATCCTCTGTACACAGATCGCGAACTCGAGCATCAACTTAATGATTCCGGCGCCAAGGCTATCATTGTGGTGGAAGCGTTTGCCCACACATTGGCTGACGTCATAGACAAGACCAGTATCGAGACAGTCGTTACCACCCGTTTCGGGGACATGCTGAGTTTCCCCAAATCGTTGCTGATCAATTTTGTCCTGAAATACATAAAGAAAATGGTGCCTCCATTTTCTTTACCCGGCGCGCACAACATGAAAGACGTGCTCGCACGTGGCGCTCAATTACCCGAGGCCAAGGCAGAACTGTCACATGATGACCTTGCCTTCCTGCAGTACACCGGCGGTACCACAGGTGTCGCAAAAGGCGCCATGCTTACGCACCGCAATATGGTCGCCAATATCGAACAGGCATGGACCTGGATCAGTGCTGTTGAACAAGACGAAGGCGACGAGTTGATTGTCACGGCCCTGCCGCTATATCACATCTTTGCACTGACAGCCAATTGCCTGACCTATATGAAGCTGGGTGCCATGAATCTGCTGATTACCAATCCACGTGACATGCCCGGATTTGTCAAGGAACTAGGGAAATTCAAGTTCACCGCATTCACAGGGGTAAACACGTTGTTTAACGCTCTGATGAATACGCCAGGGTTCGAGCAGCTTGATTTTTCAAAACTCAAACTGACTCTGGGTGGAGGCATGGCCGTACAGAAGCCTGTAGCCGATCGTTGGAAGGCCATCACTGGCAAAACTCTGATAGAAGCCTATGGCCTGACTGAAACCAGTCCGGCTGCATGCATCAACCCCATGGATCTGGCCGATTACAATGACTCCATCGGTTTGCCCATCTCCTCAACCGAAGGCTCAATCCGCGACCCCGACAACAATCCGTTGCCCATTGGAGAGGCCGGCGAGCTGTGCATCCGAGGTCCTCAAGTCATGAAAGGCTACTGGCAGCGACCAGAGGACACGGCAGACACCATTGACAGTGAAGGCTGGTTACACACCGGCGATGTCGCGATCATGAACGAGGACGGGTTTTTCAAAATTGTTGACAGAATCAAGGACATGATTCTGGTTTCCGGTTTTAACGTATACCCCAACGAAATAGAGAGTGTGATTGCCACAATACCCGGCGTACTGGAAGTTGGCGCTATCGGCATACCGGATGATCACTCGGGTGAAGTGGTTAAAGTTGTCATCGTCAAAAAAGACCCTGCGCTGACTGAAGCTGACATCAAGGCACACTGCAAGGAAGAGCTAACCGGCTATAAACGTCCCAAGGTTATCCAGTTCGTCGACGAGCTGCCAAAAACCAATGTCGGCAAGATACTCAGACGCGAGTTACGCGAGCTGTAAGGAGCCGCAGGATTCATGTGCGCCATTTGAAAACCGAGGCAGCTCGTTCATAGTGAACGAATGATATCGGTCAGGAATGGCGCACAATGTCCAGTGGCTGGCCAGGCCGGCTATAGATATCGGCATGGTATACACGATGATCACGTTGTTCGCGGAGCTCGAAATAACGCGTGAGCGTTTCAGTGACGACCGGAAAAGCAAGCTGTTCCCAGGGTATCTCTGCTTCGTCAAACAAACCCACTTCTAGTGTCTCTTCACTGGCATTGGCGTAACCATCGCGCAGCTGGCCGTGGAACATCAGATACACCTGACTGATACGCGGCAAGTTGTAGACCGAGAACAACCGTAAATCATCACACTGCGCCGTGGCTTCTTCATAGGCTTCGCGGGCCGCACCTTCCAGTGTACTTTCCTCATTTTCCATAAAACCTGCCGGCAAGGTCCAATATCCATAGCGAGGCTCTATCGCACGTTTACATAACAATACCTTGCCTTGCCAAACCAGCAAACATCCCACGACATTCTTGGGGTTCTCGTAGTGAATGAAATCACAGCCCGTGCACACTCGCCGCAACCGGTTGTCATCTGCGGGAATCTGTCTGCGACATGGCTCTCCACATTCGGTGCAATAACCATCGGACATAGGCAAACTTTCTCGTAGAGTCAAACCGTAGGGCTTAGTGTTGCATAAAAACCAAAGACAGATTCAGCGTTAGCACTGTCGCGCCAGCCTGAATTATGTCAGTGACGCACGCACCGCGTCCGGCAAAGGCACCGATTTACCCGTCGTGGTATCAATCCACACAACCTTGGCACTTCCGCTGGTGTAGAGCTCATCTTCAATCGTCAAGGTGTAGGTGCTTATGAACGAGCTCCTACCTGGCGAATGACCGCCCATGCGCACCGTGATAAAGGCGGGATAGACCACAGGCTTAAGATACAGCGCGTGATTGTCAACGATAACGGTGCCTTCAGTGGAACTACCCAGGGGTAGAAAACCAGCCTGCTCATACCATTGAAGTCTGACGATCTCGAAGTACTGGAAATACACAATATTGTTAATGTGGCCAAGCGCATCCATATCTCCCCAGCGAACAGGAAATTGCACTTGGTGCAGAAAGCGGCCTTCCGGGTTTACCATGACGTGAATAGTCTTGTTATAAAATGGAGATGACCCGCAGTTTACTCCATGGGCGCAAGCGCTCGATGACTAAGCGGTGTCCTTAAAGCCGGTCGCCCCGCAACTGTGCAACACGTTGCTGGAGCGCACTGAGATCCAGACCCTGAGGCGTCATCGATTCGCCGATATTCAGTGTTATGCGCGCAAACATCCGCCTGGGCAGTTTGAAAAACGCAGGCCCACCCTTACGACTGAACAAGCTGCCCCACAATCCTTGCAATGCCACGGGTATAACCGGTACCGGTGTTTTTTCGAGCACCCTGACAATACCGGGTTTGAACTCATTCAATTGCCCGTCGTGGGTGATCTGCCCCTCGGGAAATACGCATAACAATTCCCCGGCCTGTAACGCGGCATCCATCTTCTCGAAGGCGAGCGTGTACAGCGCCTGATCCTCTTTACGACCGGCAATGGGAATAGCTCCCGCCGTTCTGAAGACGAAATTAAGCACGGGTATCTGAAAGATCTTGTAGTACATGACAAAACGTACCGGTCTCTTTATACAACCGCCAAGTATCAAGGCATCAACGAAGCTGACGTGATTGGGAGTGATGATCGCAGCGCCCTCTGTGGGAATGTTCTCCAAGCCTTTTGTATCTACACGGTATAGCGTATGGATCAGCAGCCAGATAAGAAAGCGCATGAAAAACTCGGGCACTTGTCTGAATATATAAAGCGCAACCAGTGCATTGGCGATAGCCATGCAAAGAAATAACTGCACAATGCTAAAACCGAAACCAAGCAGAATCAGGGCAGCGGCAGCCGACAGCACCATAAAAAAGGCATTGATAATGTTGTTGCAAGCGATCGCTCGCGACAAGCGATCCGGCGCACTGGTCTTCTGAATTAGCGCATAGAGCGGAACGATATAGAATCCACCAAACAATCCAATGAGGAATATATCCATCAGGATGCGCCAGGCACCTGCCGTCTGCACAAACCCAGAAACTCCCAGCATATTTTCGCTCAAGCCGGGCTGCGCGTAGGCCGTTGTGGCCAACACCAGATCAAGGCCGAACAAGCTCAGACCAATAGCACCAAACGGCACCAGCCCGATCTCGACACGACCGTGCGACATTCTCTCGCAAAGCACGGAACCGACCGCAATACCAATGGAAAACGTGGCAAGTAATGTCGTAAAAACATCAACGCTGCCACCGAGCACATCACGTGCGTAGACTGGAAACTGAGCAAGGTAGGTAGCTCCCATGAACCAGAACCATGAGATAGCCAGAATGGATTGAAAGATAACGCGATGTCTGGCCGTACTACGCACCAGCTTCCATGTCTCTGACAAGGGATTAAAAGATAGCTTGATGCTCGGATCACCCGCCTCCGCCTGCGGAATGGAGCGACTGGCAATGTAGCCGGCGACCGCCGTCAGCAAAAGCACGACAGCGACCGGCACCACGCTACCATCGGGCGCTTTTGCAATGAGCTGCGTACCCGCAACGGTACCCACCAGAATAGCCAGAAATGTCCCAAGCTCCACCATGCCGTTACCACCGGTGAGCTCGGCCTCGCTAAGGTGTTGCGGCAGTATTGCGTATTTAACCGGACCAAAGAACGCGGACTGGGTACCCATCAAGAACAGGATACCAATCATCAGTGGCAGGCTATTTAGCGATAACGCCACTACACCACAAATCATGATGCCGATTTCTGCCAGCTTAATCCGGCGTATCAGGCGCGATTTCTCAACCTTATCGGCGATCTGTCCACACAGGGCGGAGAACAGGAAAAACGGCAGGATGAACAAACCGGCACACAGGTTGATCAGTAATGCATCGTCCATCCCTTCGGTGCGAATGGCTGCAAAAGCAATCAGTGCAACCAGAGCATTTTTATAAACGTTGTCGTTGAACGCACCTAGTAGCTGGGTTCCAAAGAAAGGTAGAAATCGCCGTAGCCTCAGCAAACCGAATTGGCTGGCAGTCCTGGCTTGATCGTTGGAAGAGCTCATGGGCTACAGTCGCTGGGTCAGGAAAGGTCACTGAAGCCACAGCCTGCAGCGCCCTACATCGTAAAATGTGGGCCACTATATCATCAAGATCGGTGCCAGCTCGCTATCTTGACGTGCACTATGCACTCGTTGAGTTATGACGCCGTCGTGGTGGCTGACGACGGCGGCAGTTACGGTCGTTATGTCAGGCTGCTGTTTCAGTCAACACCACAGATGCCTGCCAACCTTTATCGCTCTGCGTTGCCTCGTACTCTACAACCTGCCCTTCGCTCAATGAACGATAGCCTTCACCCTCAATCACACGGTAGTGCACAAATACATCCTCACCACTGGGACTGATTATGAATCCGTATCCTTTGGCGTTATCGAACCACTTGACGGTACCTTGCTCACGATCACCCATTCCAACCTCCATCATACTTTTCATCGTTACTACACCCAGCTGACATCGCTGGGCATTGGAGAACGAAAACTAGCATGCATGTGTGGTGATTTGATCAGCGACAATCCGGTTGCCACGGTTGTTCACAGTTGTCGAAATATTTTTCACGATGCACGGCTGACCGACTCATAAATGATGCATGAAAGCAGCAGAATTCAGCATGCATGACACAGTTGGTTACAATTGAACCGGCGAAATGCCTAATCCAGAGACTTGCTCACCAGCTCATAAACGTCGGGAGACAGTGATCCGCTATCCATGATTCTGTGCAGTTGTTCCAGCATCAGGGTTTGTTGCTGTTCCTGCACGCGAGCCCATCGCGTCAGTGGTGTCACCAGCCGCGCGGCCACCTGCGGATTCAGTTTGTCCAGCTCGATGACTCGCTCTGCAAGAAAGGTATAACCGCTGCCGTCACTGGCATGGAACGCCACCGGGTTGTTCATCGCGTAACTGGCGATCAGCGCGCGGACACGATTGGGGTTACGCATGTCGAAATCCCGGTGCTTGTAAAGTGCTTGCACGTCATCAGTAACTTCAGGGCGTCGCGAACTTGCCTGCACCGAAAACCATTTGTCCAGCACTAGCTTGTGTGCACGTGCGCTTGTGTAAAACTCCTCCAGTGATTGTGTACGTTGCTCACTATGTCCGTGACCCAGACACGCCAGCGCAGCCAGTTTATCCGTCATATTGTCGGCTGCAACAAACTGACTTCTGGCAAGATCAGGCCAATCATGTTCCGGTATATAGGTGAGTAACAACAGCGCCGCATTAGCCAGTGAGCGCATACCCATAGACTTATCATCAAGCAACGCAAGCTCGGGGTTACGTCCATGCTGAACAAGATCACGCAAAACACTTTCATTGTGCACAGCGATCGCTTGCTGCACGTGATCACTAGCAGCACCCAGTCGTGAATAATCCACCTGTTCCAGTGATTCAGCCAGTGTATCAATGGAGGGTAGCTGTAAGGCCTCTGCCTTGAAGGCGTTGTCCAGAGCGCTGTCCGCCAGCAGTTTTGCAAGCGACTCGTTTAACGCCTGCAAGGACACGGTTGCCTCACCATCATGTAACTGTGCCAGGATAACTCGCTCGCCCAGACGCTGTACTGCTTCCCAGCGATTAAATACATCTGAATCATGTGCAATCAGCAAAGCAAGCTGACTGTCATCCAGTGTTTGTTCAAGCTTTACCGGTGCAGAAAAACCGCGTAACAGGGAGGCCGTTGGTTTCGATTTGATATTTTCAAATTCAAAACTCTGACTCGCCTGCGTACAGGCAAGAATAATACTGCCCGAATCATCCTGCATTGCCAGGGCCTGTGAATCGGGCCCGGCATCAACGCTCAGTGAACTACCCTGACTATCAAGCAAACCCATGACCACGGGAATGTACAAGGCTGGCTTGTTACTCTGGCCCGGTGTATCGGGTATCTGCTGGCTTATCGTCAGCCGGTAACGTTGCGTTTTTTCATCATACTGTTCGCTGACTGATAGCTTTGGCGTACCGGCTATTTCATACCAGCGTCGGAACTGGGTCAGATCCGTTGCCGTGACACTCTGCATGGCATCCACAAATGCATCACAGGTTGTGGCACTGCCATCATGCCGGCGAACATACTCGTCCATTCCCCGACGAAAATCTTCTGCGCCTAGTATCGTATGCAGCATGCGGATTACCTCTGCACCCTTTTCATAAACCGTCAGCGTGTAGAAATTATTGATTTCGATATAGCTGTCAGGACGAATCGGATGAGCCATCGGGCTTGCATCTTCGGCAAACTGTCGGGCGCGTAACAGGCGAACATCTTCGATTCGTTTGACGGTTGCAGAGTGCATGTCACTGGAGAAACACTGATCACGAAATACCGTTAGTCCTTCCTTGAGACTTAGTTGAAACCAGTCACGGCAGGTTATACGGTTGCCTGTCCAGTTATGAAAATACTCATGCGCTATCACCGCCTCGACACCCAGGAAGTCGGCATCAGTGGCCGTTTCCACATCCGCAAGTACGAAGCGTGAATTGAATACGTTGAGGCCTTTGTTTTCCATCGCCCCCATATTGAAATCATCGACAGCGACGATCATGAAACGCTCAAGGTCGTATTCGAAACCAT
The DNA here is from genome assembly GCA_045106855.1 of Granulosicoccus sp. Lineage (GTDB taxonomy): Bacteria > Pseudomonadota > Gammaproteobacteria > Granulosicoccales > Granulosicoccaceae > Granulosicoccus. The sequence continues at coordinate 114,906 of JBGCFI010000026.1, read as the reverse complement.
AGACCTGCTCATCCCAGCGCATCGACCTTTTCAACGCCTGCATGGCATGGTCACAATACGCAAGGTTGTGCTCCTGCACATAGATTTGCAGCAACACATCTCGACCAGATGCAGTCACAAACCGGTCTTCAACGACGGCCAGGGAACCTGCCACCAGGGCAAACAGATAACAGGGCTTGGGATGAGGATCGTGCCAACTGACCCGGTGCCTGCCATCATCCAGACGGGTTGTCTCTACATGATTTCCATTACTGAGCAGCACTGGATACTCATGTTCATCGGCCTCTATGGTTACATCAAAGACTGACAACACATCCGGACGGTCAAGGTAATAGGTAATCTTGCGGAAGCCCTCCGCCTCACACTGAGTACAGAAATTGCCACTGGAACGGTATAGCCCTTCCAGTGCAGTATTGGCTTCTGGGTTGATAAGGGTGTCAATGCTTATAACGCAGTGTGCCGGTAAATCTGGCAAGATCAGGCAACGCTGATCCAGCTGATACTGGTCTGCCGATAACACGACTCCATCTAAAGCCACTTTTTTCAACACCAGGTCAAGCCCATCCAGACGCAAAGGCACAGGCTTATCCGGTGCGCCTTGCGCAGCCGCGGTGTATTGAATCGTCAACTCACTACGTACAAGCGTCGCAGCCGGTGCCAGCTCAAAGTACAGACGCGTGTGACTGATTTGCCAAGGAGATACCTGGTAATCAAGCCTCTGGATGGTAACCGGATTTCGTGAGTCCATTAAGCACCTGTCAGTTCGGATAATTGGTTGGGTTTTGAGGAACAGTGCCTATTACCGGCGAAGAACACAAGACCCGACGCACTGTTGAGCTGGCAATCTCTCAAGCCTTGCAAGATTGACCCGACATCATAAAGACTTCCGCTGGTTGCTCTGCTCATACATGCCCTTGCCCCGCCCATCAACCGTGCGGATCTGTCTGTTACTGACGTTGCTGCTTGTTGTCGGTTTTACCAGTATTCACCAGCGTGTCTATACCCGTAACTGGCACCAGACGCTGCAAGTTACCGTTTTCCCAATTAACGGCGATGGTCATCTGGCCACCGATGCTTACATAAGGTCGCTTAACGAAGAAAACTTCAGCATTATCGAACGCTGGGGAGAGCGCGAGGCCAAACGCCACAATCTGGCCCTGGAAACACCTTTCCAGGTCAGTCTCGGTGAGCAGATTCGAACACGCCCGCCTGACTTTCCAGACAATGCCAATACGGTAGATGTGCTGATCTGGGGCCTCCGGTTTCGGTATTGGGCATGGAAGAACACGCCTGATGATGAGGCAGATCTGACACGTGTGAGTATGTTTGTCGTGTACCAGAGCAGCGACGACAAGCCCCTGCAACATTCTCTGGGCATGCAAAAAGGTCTTATGGGGCTGGTATTCGCTTTTAGCATTCCTCAGCAAAATGATCAAAACAACATCGTGATTGCTCATGAAATGCTGCACACCGTTGGCGCAAGCGACAAGTATGGAAATTATGGAAACCCCTTGTATCCCAGCGGCTTCGCCAACATACTCCGTACTCCACTGTATCCACAACGCAATGCCGAGATCATGGCTGGACGAATCCCCACCACAGCCTATAAATCCTATATGGCTGAAAGCCTGCGTAGTGTGATCGTCAACGACTTTACAGCGAGCGAAATCAACTGGCTACCCTGACGCCCACAATGTCGCAGGTAGCGTATCTGGCAATACCCCTATTATCATGATCACAACGCTCTCTGACTGGCTGAGTCAGAACTCTCTGTTATTGGGTTTGCTTGCAGCGGGATCAACGATACTGTTGCTGGCCAGCATCGTGGCAACGCCCTGGCTTGTCGCGCAACTACCAGACGATTATCTCCTGCAGCTGAAGAGCAGACAACACCGCCACCCCGTCGTGAGAATGTGCGTGGATATAATCAGAACGCTGCTTGGTTTTACACTGATCGTGTTCGGTCTTGTCATGCTGGTCATACCGGGACCGGGACTCATCACCTTGTTAATGGGAATTTCAATTGCACGCTTTCCCGGAAAACGTCGACTATTGCGTTATATCGCCAGCCGTGAATCCGTGTTCAACTCATTGAACTGGATGCGCCGGCGTCATGGCAAACCTGCGCTTCTTCACCCTCGACAAGGCTGCCAGGAATAGCTGACAGACACATTGCAGCTTCCCGGTAGAAAACTCTTGTTCAGCAGCTACACTCATGCTGATGAGCTTACCTTCAAGATTACGGTCGGGCCTGTTTGGAATAGCGCTTCTGGGCGCAACGCTTGCGCCATCACTCCATGCCGAACAGGCCAGGAATATTGATGAACTTGCCGAACAGATCCAAAAGACCGATGAGCAACTCAAAGCACTCAAACAGACCATTGATCGCAATAACGTCCTGAAACGTGATCTGCAAAACGCCTTTCAACTGGCTGGGCAAAAGCGCAGTGAGCGCGAACAGCGCCTGCAGGAGCTGACGGGGCGCATCACGGAATTCAACCTGCGCCTGGAAGAGCTGGAAAAGTCCGTTGCAAATGCCAATGCGGACATACAGCGACGCAAAAGCGAATTAGCCCGATCTCTGCGAAGCTCTCAAAGTATCGGTGCAGCCACTGAGCTGAAAACGCTTCTGCAGCATGACAATCCCGCCCAGGCACAGCGTCTTGATCTCTACCGAAGCTACTTCTTCAAGGCGCAGAAGAGGCAGGTACAGTCAGCCATAGAATTTGTACAAGGTGTTGAACAGGCGCACCTGAGCACGCTTAAAGATCGTAACTGGCTAAATCACATCCGCGAAAAAGCAAACGAACAGCGAGAATCCTTCGCCCGGGATGAAAAAACCAGACGACAAGAGATTGACACTGTCGAGGATATACTCCAGAACACGACACGCACGGTGGCCGAGTTGCAACAGGATCAGCAACGCCTGCAAAGTCTTATGGAGGAGCTGGAAAGTTTACAAAGAGGCGGCTCAGGCTACTTTGCAGCGCTTCAAGGGCAATTTAGTCAGCCGGTGGCCGGTCAGATTACCGCCCGCTTTGGCGAAATAAAATCTGTGGGTAAATTGCGCTGGAACGGCTTGTATATCGCTGCCGGAGAGGGCCAACGGGTGCGTGCGGTCGCTGATGGCGAAGTGGTATACAGCGATTGGCTGCAAGGTTTTGGCATGCTGGTTATTCTCGATCATGGTGACGGATACATGACACTGTACGGAGGTAACCGCACCGTCATCCCGTCAAAAGGCGCCTGGGTAGAGTCCGGTTCAACAATTGCAAAGGTAGGTGACTCTGGAGGTCAGAACACAAGCGGTCTGTATTTCGAGATCCGTCACAACGCCACGGCGCTGGATCCGCAAGACTGGTTGAAGCCGGCATCCAGCTAGCCGCAGGGCAGATTGACCCTCTCGTTAATCCGTCCAACCTGAAAATCATTAGTCTTAATTGGCGGAACAGTACGCTGTAATAGTGGTCTCAGTTGCAATTAGTCGGTATTGTTGAATACTGCGTATTAGAAATACTGGCATTTACACTCGTTGGCACCCTTTCAATGCCTGTCGGGTCGTCTTAAACCGGAGTAGAACTGCATGAAGTTAAACACACGCTCGGTAGGCCTTGTTCTGGCTGGCGCGCTCATCGGAGGATCACTGACGCTGACACAGCATGTCATGGGTGCCCGCAACGCTAACGAACTACCGCTGGAACAAATGCGTACGTTCACGGATGTTTTCAGTCGCATCAAGAACGATTACGTAGAAGAGGTCTCTGACGAGGAGCTTCTGGAATATGCAATCCGCGGCATGCTCAACGGCCTTGACCCGCATTCAGCCTACCTTAATACGGAAGAATTCAACGAGCTTCGAATCGGCACCACCGGTGAATTCGGCGGCCTTGGAATCGAAGTGGGCATGGAAGACGGCTTCGTTAAAGTCGTCTCACCAATCGACGACACCCCTGCCGCTCGCGCAGGCATTCAGTCGGGCGATCTGATCATCCGACTCGACGATACACCAACCAAGGGTTTATCCCTGAATGACGCTGTCAAACTGATGCGCGGAAAGCCTGGCAGTATTCTGGCGTTAACGGTTATTCGCGAAGGTGAAGACAAGCCGCTGAACATCGACATCAAGCGCGATATCATCAAAGTCACCAGTGTCAGAAATCGAATACTGGAAGAAGACTTCGGGTATCTGCGTATCTCTAATTTCCAGACCAAAACAACGGCGGATATGCTCAAGGCAATCAAGAAAATGAGCGCTGAGACCGATGGCGGTAATCTCAGAGGACTGGTACTGGATCTGCGTAACAATCCCGGTGGTGTCCTGTCAGGCGCTGTCGGCGTCTCAGACGCCTTCCTCAACGACGGCATGATTGTCTACACCGATGGACGTGAAAGCGATTCCAAGCTTCGCTACGATGCCACCGATGGTGATGTTCTTAATGGCGCGCCGCTGGTTGTGCTGGTTAACGGTGGCTCAGCCTCTGCTTCAGAGATTGTTGCTGGCGCCATGCAGGATCATGGCAGAGGTGTCGTGCTGGGCAGCAAGACTTTCGGCAAGGGCTCAGTACAGACCATTCAGGATCTACCTGCAGGCGGCGCTGTCAAACTGACTACCTCGCGGTACTACACCCCGAACGGTCGCTCTATCCAGGCACTGGGCATTGAGCCGGACATACAGACAAAACCCGGATCGTGGGTACGGCCAGATGAAGAGAGTAACTTCACACCATTAACCGAATCCAGCTTGCGTGGTTCACTGATCAACGAAGGTGACGCTGAAGAAGACGCTGAAGCGTCTGAAAAAGTCGCAGAGGACAATCTTGTCTATGACGACTACCAGCTTTTTGAAGCGCTTAATCTTTTAAAGGGCTTGACTATTCTAAGCAAGAAAACCAGCTAGCAAAACGCGGATCAGCACTGCTCATAAAAGCTGAATGTCTGTATGACTGGTTAGCATCCAGGCAATAACTGATCAACGTCTTATAAAAAGCGCGGGCTATAACCCGCGCTTTTTTTTGTTTTGCGCATCTGACATTTTATATTTGCGACAGTTTTTCAGCTCGTCAAACCACCCTTAATGCATAAGTGCTGGCCTCCAATTTGCTGCCTTACGGGATGATTAGATCCTGCTTCATCTTGCCCGGCCTGCTTATTCTGGTTGCATGCAAAGCTACCGCTGAACGTGAACCGATAAACTGCACAATACCTGTTGCAGATAAAAGTCTTTCACGTTGCGAACGCGTGCGCTACGCCAGTGAATTCTCCGGCTGCCTGTCAGGCAATGACATTACCGAGCACACCTGCCTGGTCATGGACCGCAATGTCTCCTTCTGCGGCAGTCAAACCAGCGTACCCATTACGGCACACTTTAATGAGTCCGGCAAGTCTCTGGATTGCAAAGGGGGAAGCATCGATCATGGATGGGGACGCATAAAACTTGCCCAAGGCCCGGCAACAACACAGGCCAAACGCAGTCCGGGCATCAGACTGGTAGAGGATGTCTCGCTATCTGATCTGACGGTCCGCAACTGCACGATTCGTGGCACCAATCATATGGGTATAAAAGCCAGCCGCTTTTTTGGTGGACAACTCGGTGGTGACGGCATCATCTCAGGAGCAGAGAAACTTCCTGTGGGGCACAGACAATTACGCTTCGAGAATCTGAAAATCGAAGATACGATTACCGGCGTTTTCCTCGGGAATTTCAGTGCGGATGTCACGCTCAGCAATGTGCATATCGACAACAGCCAACGAATCGCACTATACAGCGAAGCTGGCAGCCACCGGATCGTTCTCACCGACTCTATTATCAGCAATAACCAGACACGCGAGGCGGTTGCCATAGACTCGACCTACGATAGCCAGATCAGCAATACCGTATTCATCAACAACCGAGAAGGCGCTATTAATGTGTATCAGAACTGTGGCGAGCTGAAAGGAATCGTGTGTCCTGTTATTCGCTCTACGCCCTCGAACAATAATCTGATAAGCAATAACCGCTTCATTGATAACGGCGTCAGTGGATTACAGATAGCATCTCGCCAGGGAAGAAAACACTCAAAGGGGTGGTGCGCAACACTTGACGGGGAACGAGGAAGATTCGTTGACAACGCTCAGCACAACGTCATCACAAACAATACCTTCGTGTGCCACGAAGGCACCTCGCTAAAAGTTCACGATGCCCCTAACCGCATCAGCGGTAACACCATTGTCGCCAGAGAAAACTGTGTACCTTACGAGATATCAACCGGCGGATTGAGCGCAAAGTATCGTTACGTACTGGACGGATTGACGTTCAAGAGCAATCGGATCGATACGCACCGCCCACCCCGTTTGCGCAACCTCAGCACCCGGATCGCGGTCTCGGATAACAACTGATTGTCCTGTGCCTGCCCCGACCGTGACCAGCACGTCTTAGAAACGGCGCAGGCTTTATCAGGCATGGCTTGATTCACAAAGGTGTAGACGTTACGCGAATACTCCTGCAAAACCGGAACGACGAGACGGTTACGTTACACTAGTGCGAGCAGCCTTCCCCACTTCTCGATCGGGCAGCGAACCAATCATGTGAGCACAGGAGTCCACGATGGGATGTCAATATTTCGCACCAACAGATAATGGCGCAGATTCATTTACTGTCGCCATGCCGCGCCTTACCGTCGGCCGTGGCACATTATCCGAGGTGGGTCCGCGGGCAGCAGCACTAGGGGTCAGGCGCGTTGCACTGTTTACCGACCCTTATTTACTTGACGGACCTCTGGTTGCCAACGTCAAGCTGTCACTGACTAAAGCCAGCATTGAATTTATTGTGTTTTCCGACATTCGGGTAGAACCCGATGATGATTCTGCTGCTCGAGGCGCGACCTTCCTGGATGATGCCCGGGTTGAAGCTATGGTATCCGTCGGTGGTGGCTCTGTCATGGATACTGCCAAGGCTGCACTCGTTTTGCACAAACACGGTGGCGAACCCATCGACTACTTTGCACCTCCTATTGGACGTGGTCGTGCCATCGACGGGCCGCTATTACCGCACATTGCCTGCCCTACTACGGCAGGGACAGGTTCTGAATGCACCTCGATTTCCGTACTTCGCATCAATAGCCTTGACACCAAGTTCGTGATCGCCAACCCTTGCCTGCTGCCAACGGTGGCCATTGTTGATCCTCAGGTATGCGATAGCTTGCCGGCCAATGTCGTCGCATCCACCGGTTTTGATTTGTGTTGTCATGCGCTGGAGTGCTACACCGCCCGCGCCTATACACAACTGCCCAAAGTCGACTCCCCTAATGCAAGGCAGTATATCCAGGGTGCCAATCCCTTCAGTGATATCGCTGCGCGCGAAGCCCTGGAAATTGTCGGCAAATACCTGGACCGCGGCGTTAATGATGCATCCGATACCGAGGCACGCGACCACTTGATGTGGGGCGCGACACTGGCGGGTATCGCTTTCGGCAATTCAGGCACACATCTACCTCATGCCATGTCGTATGGCGTTACCCACTTGATGAAAGACATCACCACCGAGGGTTATCAGGTCAAGACACCGTTTGTACCCCATGGCATTAGCGTCATTGTCAACGCACCATCCATTTTTCGTTACACCGCCGAGGCAACGCCGGAACGACATCTGCAGGGTGCTCGCCACCTCTTGGCCGATGACAAGGGCGCGACGCCGGATGAGGCGGGTGAGGTTCTTGCCAATCGATTGGTGCAACTGATGCGCGCAACCCATATGCCCAATGGACTTAACGGCGTTGGCTTTGATGAATCACATATCAAGGCTCTGGCCAATTCCTCTATTCGGCAGGGTCGTGCAATAGCCAATGCACCCCGTGACTCTAACCTGGTTGATCTGGAAAACATGTATGCGAATGCGCTGAGTTATTGGTAGATAATGCTCAGCTTTATCGCCAGGAGGTTGTTGCAATCCGTCGTTGTCATGCTGGCGGTAAGTCTGATCGCCTTCGCCCTGTTTCGTTTTGTTGGCGATCCAGTGGCGCAAATGGTCGGACAGGAAACCTCTATCGGCGATCAAGAGCGTATACGCGATTCATTGGGCCTGAACGATCCCATCACGACACAATTTGCCCGCTTCATCAGTAATCTGGCAACCGGAGATTTCGGTTTCTCGTATCGCACCCGGCAACCGATCGGCGAGATGATTCTTTCGCGCTTGCCAGCGACTCTTGAATTAGGGTTTGTATCTCTGCTGATCTCGTTGATCGTGGGTATCCCTGCTGGTATCTATACCGCACTACACCGGGGAGGCGTTGCCGCCAATGCCATATTGGTCAGCACCCTTATTGGAGTCTCCATACCCACCTTCGTTATCGGTATTTTTCTTATCTTTTTATTCGGTGTACAACTTGGCTGGTTGCCCACGTTCGGCCGTGGTGACGTCGTCGCTATTGGCTGGTGGAAAACAAATTTTCTTACGATTGACGGTTGGCGCTCTCTGCTTTTGCCTGCAGTGACACTGGGTGTCTACCAGCTAACGCTGACCATGCGACTGGTGCGATCTGAAATGCAGGATGTCATGCGCACGGACTTCATCAAGTTTGCAAAAGCACGAGGTATCCAGCGGCGATCTGTCCACTATCATCATGCCCTGCGCAACACCCTGGTACCGGTTATCACCATCATCGGACTTCAGTTCGGGGGCATCATCGCGTTTTCCATTGTGACTGAGTCCGTGTTCCAGTGGCCGGGCATGGGGCTTCTTTTTCTGGATTCTATCCGCTATGTCGACATCCCCGTCATGTCGGTTTACCTGGTTCTGATTGCATTGATGTTTGTTGTCATCAACCTGATCGTCGATCTTCTGTATGCCATTATTGATCCGCGAGTGCGCACCGGAGCGGCACACTGATGCCAGCAAGGCTACTGGATCGAATCAAGCAAGCCTCAATCGAAAACGAACTGCTTTATCTGTTCCTGCGCAACCGCGTTGCACAAATCGCAGCTTTGATCGCGCTTGTGATGATGGGTGCAGCGGCACTTGCCACCTTTGTTGCGCCCAGCGATCCCTACGATCTGACAAGTTTTGATCTTCTGGATTCGCTACTTCCGCCCGCTTTCTCTGAAGGCGGAGATGCACAATTCATCCTGGGTACCGATGATCAGGGTCGGGATCTGTTATCAGCAATTCTGTACGGTGCTCGCCTTTCGCTTACCGTCGGCTTGTTATCCATTGGATTTGCCGGATTACTGGGGGTCACCCTTGGGCTTATGGCAGGCTATCTGGGTGGACGTTTCGATGCCATTGTCATGCGCATAGCCGATGTGCAATTGAGTCTTCCGGCAATTCTCACCGCACTGCTCATTGATGGCATTGCACGCGGCATCCTGCCACAGCAACAACATGATGATCTGATGATCGTCGTACTGACGATTGCGATTGGCCTGTCACTGTGGGTTAACTTTGCACGTACCGCCCGCGCATCCACCTTCGTGGAGAAAAACAAGGAATATGTTCAGGCGACACAAATTATGGGTATGCATCCGTTGCGGATCATGTTCGTCCAGATACTTCCCAACATACTCGGCCCTATCATGGTTATTCTCACTGTCGATCTGGCTGTCGCTATTTTGCTGGAGGCAACGCTCTCATTCCTCGGTGTTGGCGTGCCACCCAATCAACCGTCGCTGGGAACACTTATCCGCATAGGTACCGAATATCTGTTCTCAGGCGAATGGTGGATCGTGATATTTCCCAGCATGACTCTCATCGTGCTCATTGTCTCCGTGAATGTCCTGGGCGACTTTCTGCGTGACGCTCTTAACCCGAAGCTTCGCTAATCATGAGCAAGCTACTGAGTGTGCGTAATCTAAGTGTGCGTATTCCTACGCGTTTCGGTGATTTTCTAGCCTTGGACTCTGTCGACCTTGATGTGGCAGCCGGCCAGATCCATGGTGTTGTCGGCGAATCAGGCGCTGGCAAATCCACCATTGGAGCTGCAATTATCGGACTTCTGGAAACACCAGCCCGGGTTTCTGCAGGCACTATCGAGTTGACTGGTACTGCCTTGCACGAACTCAACGAGCGCGACTACCATCAGCTGCGTGGAGATCGTATCAGCATGATCTTCCAGGATCCGCAAACCTCGCTCAATCCCTTGTTAAGCATCAGCGATCAACTGGTAGAAACGATACGCCAACACCGCGACCTGGACTTTAACGAGGCTCGCCAAATTGCCATTGATCTTCTTACGGAAACCGGTATCGACAACGCGGAGCAGAGAATAGACGAGTATCCTCACCAGTTTTCCGGCGGTATGCGACAGCGTGTTGTCATTGCCTTAGCGCTATGCACAGAGCCTGAACTGATCATCGCCGATGAACCAACCACAGCGCTGGATGTGTCAATTCAAAAACAGATTCTCGCCTTGATTCGTGATCTGGCAAAAAATCGTGGTGTCGGCGTCATCCTCATTACACATGACATTGGCGTTATTGCCGAGGTTACCGATGTCGTGACCGTACTACGTTATGGACGTGTCATCGAGCATGGCAGTACTGACAAGGTACTGGGCGATCCGGATCAGGCCTATACCCGGCAACTCATGGCAGCGGTACCGCGCATAGAGCGGCAGGCCGAGCGCTTTGTGAATATTGCTGCTGACGATCATCGTATTGACGGACAGAGCGACTGGAAAATTGAAGGTGCCAGCTCACATCATGCCTCCACCTGGTTATTGCATGACCACACACCGGATACACCCTATACCACCTTGCCAGAATCAGTTAGCGATGTTGTGACTCAGCCGGACATCGCACAAGAACCGCTGTTAAGGATTGAGAACCTGTCTGTTGTGTATGGTGCACATAATGGCTGGCTACGAAAAAAACCCGGATTCAAAGCGCTTGATTCCATCGAGCTGGTTCTGCAGCGCGGACAAGTGCTGGGGGTGGTCGGTGAAAGCGGCAGCGGTAAGTCGACGCTTGCAAAAGCTATTGTCGGGCTGGTAGCAACATCACAAGGATCCATGTACTTCAATGACCAGATACTACCGGATGCACGAGTTCGTACTCGCGCTCATCCTGCCAGACGCCAGATTCAAATGGTTTTTCAGGATCCCTACTCATCTCTGAACAACCGCCGTACCGTCGAGGCGATATTGAAAGAAAGCCTGCGTTTTTATGGTCTGGTCGATAAAAACGCTGAACAAAGACGACTAATAGCCTCCATTCTGGAGCTTGTCGGTATGCCGCAACGTGCCATGCTCAAATACCCGCATCAGTTTTCAGGCGGACAACGACAGCGCATTGCAATTGCAAGAGCGCTCGTCGCACGCCCTCAATTTCTGATTTGTGATGAGCCTACATCAGCGCTGGATGTGTCTATACAGGCACAGATACTGAACTTACTCAAGGATCTGCAACAGTCACTGGGGCTGACCATACTGTTCATCAGCCACAACCTGGCAGTTGTCAGACAGATGGCAGATACCGTTATGGTTTTACGCAATGGCCAACATATTGAAACCACACCCAGTGAACGCTTTTTCAGCGCACCCTCGTCCGACTACAGCCGGCAGCTACTGCGTGAATCGCCTTCACTTTCGTTACTCGATTCACCAACGCGCGGATAAGTAAATGGATGGTTGATGTGGCTTTGAATGACGAACTGCACGGATGGGTTCGCAGACGGAGTGGGCAATGCCGCCTCAAGCTGTAAGAATCAGCAAAACCTTCTGTTAAGGCCTTGCTGATCCAGTTGGCAGTTCGCGATTGAAAACTGTTGTGTAATCAATTTTTTGCTATTGCCCGGAACGATACAAGTCAGGCTTATTTGAACAGATTTTTCGCCATATCCAGAGGATTACCGGATGTCACAGAATCAAGCAGATTGCCTCCTGAGCTCAGCTTATCCATCAGTGAAGGCATTGCCTGAGACAAAGTTTCTGCCGCAGAGCCAGCATCCACTCCAAGCTTTGAAGCCATCTCACTGATTTTGTCCGAACCCAGAGCGCTTGTAATCTGATCAGCCGATACAGGGGCATTGTCGCCATCGCCCAACCACGAACTGACCTGATCACCCAAACCACCTTCTTTCAGTTTTTCGGCAATCGCACCAACATCCAGGCCCTCACCACTGGTGAGTCCTGACAGGGCTTCCATGATGCCTCCGGCATCGCCAAGTTTGTCGCCAAGTAGATCTTGGCCCATTTTCAGTAAATCCATGTCATTTCCTCGAAATATAGTTCAGTAAAGTGTCTGCACAGACCTGTAAACTGGCTGCACATGGGAATTACAACTGCCTCAGGATACACAAACACACACCGAACCGGTGCAATTGCGGTCGTTACAGGTTCGTCTTTGTGGGGATTGTTCTGGATTCCACTACGTTACATGGAATCGCTGGGTATCAACGCGTTATGGGCATTGGCGTTTGTCATGGCGGCAGCGCTAATCCCGTCGCTGATAATGATGCGGCTGCGTGGCAATTTGACAGATCTTGAACAATTGGAAACTGTGCGTTCCGGATTTGTTTTGGGCCTGGCGACTACGCTGTACTTTATTGCCCTTATGTACACAGACGTCATCCGCGTCATTTTTCTATTTTATCTGTTACCGCTGTGGACAACCCTTGCTGCACGATTAATCTATGGAGAGCCGATCAATGCCTCAAGACTGCTCATTATGTTTATCGCATTCTCTGGTTTGTGGTTGCTGCTGAGTGAAGGCGATGGTTTTCCTGTTCCACAATCTGTAGGGGACTGGTGCGCAATTGCTTCAGGCGTCTTCTGGGGTATCAGTCTGAGTTTGCTCAGAGCCGACGGGCAAAGCTGTGCTTACTCAAGAACATTGGTGGCTATTGCCAGCGCCGCATTCCTGTCTCTTCTGGCCATACTGTTTCTTCAGTTTACCGACAATGTACTACCGTCACAGGCAACATCATTTATCGTCGAAGACACCACAGCTCAAAACAGAACATCACTTATTGCGGTTGTTGCCATTGTCTTTGGCATCTTTGCATTGTATCCGGCCATGATCGCCCAGATATGGGGCGCAAGCCAGATTCCTGCACCCACGTCCGCCCTCTTGACGATGTCGGAAATTATTGTAGCCATTGGCTCAGCAGCCATACTCATTGGCACAGATATGCCACCTCTGGCAATTGTCGGTGGCTGTATCATAATCCTGGCGTTGTGCCTGGATATTTTTTTACAACTGAGCAGCGTTACCAAAAAATGCAGCGCCTGATGCGCCGTAATTGTATTCTCTTACACCATCAATAGGTCAATTTGCCTTACCCATCAACTTGCGCATATCACCTATCCACTAGATAGATAACCGGCTCACGACGTATCGTACTCATCAACTGCGGCGTGGGAGTCAGACTTGTATTGTATTGCGAGTAGTCGCGAGGTCCAATGACATGCAAGGTGTCATCGGTGGCTATGACATCATTGCATTCTATGTTGAACAGAATTTCGGATACGCTTGGCGCTAACTTGTCGCTTATGTCAAAAATCTTGAGGCCCTCGCTACCATCACACACATAAAGCCGTTCGCCCCTTACTGCCAGACCAGAGGGTGAATTGAGGTTCTGGACCTGCACCAACACGGGATCTTCAACGTCGCTGATATCAATCACGTTAAGCTGGTTAACGATATCGTTACCAGGCTGCGTGTCATCACGTCTGAGAGTTGCATACGCTACGTTATCCTGCGCCACAACCGGATCGCGCGTAACAGCATGTTGAAAGTCACCGACATACTGCGGAGAGGCACGATCAGTATTATCCAGTATATGAATTCCATCCGCGGCACCCACCAGCAGATAATCTTCATACGCAAACAAGGTTTGTATATCCCAGTCAATATTGACCTGGGTCCAGGGAACAGGCGCAGCCGGTGTCGAGATATCAAACAACTGAACAGAACTGCCTGAGATCGCATAGAGATAGTCACCGTCAATGATCATTCGCGCTGTGGAACCGGCAGTACCAGTCAGACCCGGGCGATCCGTGCTTGAAGCATCACTACTTGCGTTATCTGAACACCCTGACAGCATCACAGAGGCTACGATAAAAAGAGAGCCACAGGCATAACGAAACAATGGTTGCATAATCATGATCCCTCCAGACGATACGAAACAACGACACCTTGTTCACGGTCTATCTCGAAACCGGAAAACGTAATGTTCTGCGGAATATTCTGATAGGCGTCGAAAGGAAAAATAGACTGTTGTCGACTGATAACCGACAAAGTCATGGGATCGTTGATATCCAGCGTCAGAAGATCAACATAGCTATCTGCGTACAGGTAGTTATCGCGTACAGCGATCTCAGTATTCCCCGGAATACGAATAAAGCCAAGATTAACCGGCAAGGTGGGCTCAGCATTGTCAATGATGTGAATACCCTCGTTAACCTCATTCAGAAATACGTAGTCACCGTACAAATACAGCCGCCCAATTCTGTCGGGTGCACGAGCAGATTCGATCTTTACCGAGCTTCTTAATTGCTCGTAACTCATGTAGACAGGCTGGGCGTCGCGTTTGTATTCTTCGCAGAAGCCCTCTTCACTATAACGTGCACATTCATTGCTGGAATAGTCATTGGTCCAGGTTGACCCAATGGCAAGCAAAGAAGAAAAAAGTACAGCAGCGGTTGCCGGAAACAGCGTGTAACGATACGTTGATGACGTTGGCTCGGGAAGGCTTTGCTGAACCTCAGCAGCAGGAAAGTCCACCTTGCCGGACATACTGCGGTACCGAACGAGGCATCGAATCAGGCATAAGCCGGTCAATGTACCTGCTAGGGTGGCGACTATATCCTGCCAATGAAAATACCCGACAAAAATCTCGAACAGCGACAGAGTGGCAACAGCCACCGACAACGCAATAGGGTTGTCTGTTCGTCTGACGGAAGGTAGAAGTGCAACAAACAAAACGACACTCAGGCCACCAATAAACGATGGGAAAGAGTGATATACCGTGACCGGCAGGTGAGACAGGAATACCTCAGGCAAGATGCTTTGCCAATGGTGTGAAAGGAGAGATTGAGGTAACAACGCGTGCAGCGCAAAAGGCCGGAAGCATACATAGAAAAGTACGCCGCTCAACAAGACCAGCCCAAGCAATGCTCTCAGCATTGAACGGACAGACTCAGGCAGCACATGGCGCAATGCGTCATGATGCATACCGCTATTATCGGCAGTGCTCAATGATAAGCCTCCTTTCAATAAGTGGTTTCGACGTCGTTGCATGAGTATAATGATCCTTATTGCAAACGCGACATGATCCATAACGCGCGATGCGCCAACCGGCTAACAAAGACGCCTCTCCCTATAGTTTACAATGGACCATGGACTATGCGCGAATTAAGTAATGGTTTCTCAAGCAGCAAAGTCCTTATCCGGGTGGCCCGTTTTGTCGCATTAACAACTGCAGCCTGGCTTGTCAGCAGCGATGTTATTGCGCAGACACGCACGTTTCCAGATGGACAGGCAAACCTGCCTCGACAGTTCGAGAATATCAACCTCGACCTGAGTGGCCGGGCAAGTGCAGATAATCTGCGCGCTGGGGCTCGACTATCGCTTCCCGTTTTTTCCGATCATTTTGTATTGTTTTTCGATACCCAGAGCGTAGACTCCACGTTGTCCGGCATTGCTCTGGGCAACGAAATAGATGCATCAGGTCGTGCACAAGGCGGTGGACTCTACATCACGGGTCTGCCCGATTGGCGCGACTACACGGTTAAGCTGCGCTTGTCCGGACAAAACGAGTCTCTGGATGTCGATAGCAATATCGCCGTTGGCGGCGTGCAGGCCCAGACAAGACTGCGAAACAGAAGTGTCTCTTTAGCTTTGCTGCTTAGTCCTGCCAGCGCTCAGTTCGCCAATGGCGCCAATACCTATCTAGCCGTGGGAGCCAGTTACCAGCGCAGTCGTCGCAACGTTGTACTGAACGCTCTGGACCAGCCATCACTCTACCGTTATGAACAGGAGTATGTTCCTTATCTGGCCCTGGGAATTGTGTATCCATTTAACCGAATCAGATTCTATGCAGCCATCGATTACGAACAGGATCTGGGATTGAGTCTGGGACTGCGCCTGCAACTAACCAGAACCGGCAGCAAGAATTAACGTAAGCCTGACGCCGGCATCTGACGGTGGCTGCGCCCCTGAGGACACCCGCCACCTTTCCGTTAGATCAAATTATTACTGACTATCAGTTAACACTTACCCACCGAAGAATAAAAAAGTTATCACTTCGCTGTGTCAGCTCAATGTTGTCTTTCGACGCCCAGATCAAAGGTTGTACATACATCGGTATGTAAGCACGTTCATCTTGAAGTAGCCCGTGGACCTCATCGACCATAGCCTGCCGCTCAGCTTCATCAAGCTCGGTCTGTATTAAAGGTAACAGCTCATCAACACGCGCATTCGAGTAGCCACCGAAATTCCAGCTTCCCAGTTTTTTCTCCGTGTTTGGTGTTGATGCCAGAAAACGAATGGGGTGCTCTGCATCGAAGGTACCCGGTGACCAGCCAAGCAGATACATATCGAATTTATCTTCACGCAGTTCCGGCCAATAGTTTCGCACCGGCATACTGGCAAGCTTGGCGTTCAAACCCACTTTCGCCATCATGGATGCGGCCGCCTTGCAGATAGATTCGTCGTTGATATATCGATCATTAGGACATTGAAGGCCGAAGCTGAAACCATCCGGATACCCGGCCTCTGCCAGCAAGGCTTTGGCAGCCTGCGGATCATAGGGCAGACGTTCGCCCAGGGATTTGCTGTAACCGTTCATGGTATCGGATACCAGCTGAGCTGCTGGTTGAGCGTTACCACGCATGATCTTGTCAATCAGCGTATCAACATCTATTGACTGATAAGCCGCTGTACGCACGCGTACATCCTGGAAAGGATTCTTGCCACTGACATCATCGGAGAACATCAGCTCACCACCGTCATGCTTGAAGCCGAACATGATAACCCGGGCCTCGACACCTTCATGTACAGTAAATCCCTCCCGCTCTTTCATACGCGGTACATCCTGCAAAGGAATCGGCGAGATGAAATCTATCTCACCTGATAAAAGTGCTGCCATACCCGTGGCACTTTGCCCAATGGGTGTAAAAATCGCTTTGGTGATGTTCGACTCGTTGCTGTCCCACCAATCGGCATGTGGCAGAAGCTCTGTGCGTACACCCGGATCTCGCGCGCTGACACGATAAGCGCCCGTTCCATTTGCATTTCGCGTAGCGTGATTCTCAGCTTCTTTGGAAGGCAGTTCAGCCCCGTTGTTGGTTGTCCAGTCACGATCCATGATCATGAAATTGGCAATTGAGCTGGGGAATAGCGGATTGGGTGCCTTGGTTAAAAAATCGATGGTGTAGTCGTCGACGACTCGTACTTCGCTGATCGGAGAAAACCATGAGCGCGTATCCGCTGCCTCTGATGAGGCACGCTCGTACGAAAACAACACATCGTCAGCGTTGAAGGTACTGCCATCATGAAAACTTACGCCCTCGCGTAGCTTGAATCGCCATCCTCCTTCAGGTAATTGTTCCCATGATGTAGCAAGTGCCGCTTCCACCTGCATTTGCTTGTTGCGTCGAACCAGGCCCTCGTAAACATTGTTGAGAAAACCAAGCACGGGGGCTGTGTTAACAGCGTGCGGATCCAGCGTCTGAGGGTCGGTGGTTCCCGCCCATGAAAACGTCTCGGATAAGGCCGTGCCCGGTAATGCTGCGGCTAGTGCCGATGTCAGCAGCAGGGTGGAAAAGGATAGTTTATGTTTGATCTGCATGATGCTCCTGTGGTATTTGGTCGAATACTTCTGAAGTTATCGGTGATGGCGTGTACTTAAACGCGAATTCAGTCCTGAAGCGCTCTATCGAGAAAATCCAATCGGTCCTGTCCCCAGAATAACTCGCCCGCATAGATATAGGTTGGCGAACCAAAAACCAGCTTCTCATGGGCGTCCAGGGTGTTCGCCTTTAACCTCTCCTGCATCGCAGGATCGGCTGCAGATTCCAGCAATGCGCGGCCATCACAGCCACAGGCCGCCGCTATGGCTGAGAGCGTTGCCGGATCGGCAATATTCTGTTCATCACGCCAGACGGCGGTGAGTATGGCGTCACTGAGTGCGGCGCGTTGCCCGGGCGCAGCTGCGTAGAGCATGCATGCGGCCAGGCTTTGATCAGCCGGAAAAAATGCCGGAGTCAGGTTGATGGGGATATCCAGGTATGCCGACCAGCGCTTGAGTTCATCCATGCGGTATCGCTGACGCGAGGGATGACGTTTGGCGGGCGGCAATCCGCCCATGGTGGCGAACGTGCTACCCACATCGATGGGCAGGTAATCAACCGTTATTCCACTGCGCTCTTTCAGCAAGTTGAAACGCCCTATGGCCAGGTAGCTCCAGGGTGATATGAGGAAATGATAATAATCAACGTGCTTGCTCATCTGTGCCTTTATCCAAGTAACAGGTTGATCAGATTGACGGTTTCAATCAAGCCTTGTACGCAGTATAACCACAGGACTGTTCAAGCTACGACACAGGCCCTGAAATTGCGTCACGCGCCTAGTCTCCACGTCACTGTCACGCGTACAATCCGCACGCTCAAGAGCTATATTTGCCGTCATGCTGTCTGTCTTAAAACAAACCTGGGCCCTGATGCTTGGCATGATGTTACTCATGCTTGGCAACGGCTTGCAAGGCACCTTGCTGGGCGTGAGAGGCTCACTCGAGCAAATAGATTCAGCCACCATGGGCTACATCATGGCCGCCTACTTTGTTGGCTTTCTGGGCGGGGCGCAAATTACGCCTCTGTTAATGCAACGCGTAGGTCATGTACGCGTGTTTGCCGCGTTTGGCTCGCTGATATCAGCTGCCTTCATTCTGTACGCAGCCATTGTCAATCCGTACGCCTGGTGGCTTCTGCGTGTACTGGTCGGTTTTTGCTTCTCTGGCGTCTACGTCGTTGCCGAGAGCTGGCTGAATCATTCCGCGTCAAACGCCTCACGTGGCAAGGCACTGTCTTTATATATGCTGGTGCAAATGCTGGGCATGTTCCTTGGCCAACTGCTACTCAATCTGGGAGACCCGGCAGACTACACCTTGTTTGTACTTATTACCGTGCTGGTGTCCCTGTCAATCGCTCCCATTCTGTTATCTGCGTCCAACACCGCGCCCGTAGAAACCTCAGCAAGAGCGATGTCCTTGAAGGAGCTGGTCAACACATCACCTCTTGCCAGCTTTGGCATGCTAATGCTGGGGGGTATCTATGCCGTGTTGTACGCGATGTCACCCATCTATGCGACCGAGCGTGGATTAAGCGTTGCCCAGACCTCTTATTTCATTATGGCCATCTTCGCTGGCGCCATGTTTTTTCAGATACCGATCGGCTGGCTATCCGACAAACTCGACAGGCGTATTCTCATCATAGGAACCACAGGTACCGGAGCGGCAACGGCGCTACTGTGCATGTACTTTGGTCACCATTATCCTGTTTTGCTGGCAGCGGCATTCATGCTGGGCGGTACCGCCAATCCGCTCTATTCCTTACTGGTTGCCTATGGCAATGACTATCTGGAACTGGACCAGATGGCATCTGCTGCGGGCGGGCTGCTGTTCATCAATGGCCTGGGTGCCATGTCAGGCCCGATAGTGGTGGGCTATGCCATGTCGCATCTGGGGATTGAATGGTACTTTATCATCCTGGTCCTGTTAATGAGCGCAATATGTCTTTACGGTGTCTACCGTATGAGTCAACGACCGCACACCATAATCGATGAGCCAGCACCGTACCTGCCTATCTCTTCAAACACCTCAGGCCTTGCCACAGGATATGCTATCGATGCCGCAGAAGAGCAGATGCTTGATGAGCTTGAAGAATCCGAAGAGTGGTTTGAATCAAGACCCTATGATGAAGATGTCATGAACAGGATGGAGGATTCAAGATATGAAGAAGATGTCCAAAACAGGATTGAGGATTCAAAACCCGAATCGTGAAGTTAACCTGCCTTTACTGTCATTTTTGATAATCTGAAACCTTTGCCACTATCATTCCTGATAGCCAGAAGCCTTTTTCATCGTCATTCCCGCGAACGCGGGAATCTCGTATCCCCAACGCAAAATACCCCAACAGCATCTGTCCTTGCGCGCGCGCCCACAGCGTTCTTGGAGAGGCATCAAACAGTTTCCCAATGTGCAGCGAAACTCTCAAAGACTACAATTTGACAGTTAAAAATATTACTGTATATAATATCAGCCTCAATATATATTCAAGGAACATGCATGATCAAATTATCAATAAGCATTGATGTCCCTGATTTAGTTGAGGGAGAGTCCTTCTACGTGAAAGCTCTAGGTTGTAAGAAGCTGCGCACTCAAGGTGACAAAATGATTGTGTTATCCACCGACAATGCTGAAATTTATCTACAAGAGAGAAGTGAAGGAACAGTGGCTGTTAAAAACAGCAAGATAACTCGCACCTATGAGCGTCACTGGACTCCTGTTCATGTGGATTTTCTTCGCGAAGATGTTAACGAAGTGGTGGCCAAAGTAAAAGAACTCGGCGGACAACATGAAGGTGGAGAAAGTGGTGATTGGGGGTCGATAGCCCACTGCGTTGATCCTTTTGGCAATGGGTTTTGTATTATCAACGAATAAAATACTCGTGCTGAATCGCCTCGTGCCTCCTAGGTCCGGTTTGAGCCGAAATCCTGACAGAGCAGATGATAATCATCGAGAATACACCGTCAAGGATACAATAGCTCTGCCGTACAGGTTCAGACAAAAGTTACCTTCATCGTGTGGAGGTTCCAAATTTTATTGGCATCTCACCCACTTTATATTCAGCCTACACCGATAACAGGCTACTCAAAATATCTATTCAACCGTCACTGATTTCGCCAGATTCCTCGGCTGATCCACATCCGTACCTTTAATGATGGCCACGTGATAGGACAGTAATTGCAGGGGTATGGTGTAGATAATCGGTGCTATCAACGGATTGCAATGCGGCACTTCCAAAACACTCATGGTTTTATCATTGGTAAATTTTGCCTGCTTGTCCGCAAACACATACATGAGGCCACCGCGTGCCCGCACCTCCTCTACATTGGACTTCAACTTCTCGACCAGCTCGTTGTTCGGTGCAACCACGATGACTGGCATGTCCGCATCAATCAATGCAAGTGGTCCATGCTTTAATTCACCCGCCGCATAGGCTTCGGCATGAATGTAGGAAATCTCCTTAAGCTTAAGCGCCCCTTCCATGGCGATAGGGTACTGGTCTCCACGCCCCAGAAACAGGCTGTGATGTTTATCGGCAAAGCCCTCGGCCAGTTCAGCTATGGCTTCATCCATTCCCAGTACTTGTTCGATCTTGGCGGGTAGACTCTGCAGTGCGCCAACGATCTCTTTCTCCATTTCAGCACTCAGTCCCTTGTGATGACCCACAGCCGCTGCCAGCATCAACAAGGCCGATAACTGTACGGTGAAAGCTTTGGTCGACGCGACACCAATTTCGGCACCGGCCTTCATCAGGTAGGTCATGTCAGATTCACGTGTTAACGATGAACCAGCCACGTTGCAGATGGTCAGGCTGCTCATGAATCCCTGCTCTTTTGCAAGACGCAAGGCGGCCAGCGTATCAGCGGTTTCACCCGACTGCGAGATAGTCACCAACAGACTGTTGGGCCTTACAAAGGATTGTCGATAACGGTATTCGGAAGCAATTTCAACATTGCACGAGACGCCCGCAAAACCTTCAAACCAGTAGCGTGCCGTCATACCTGCGTGATAACTGGTGCCGCAGGCAATTATCTGAACGTGCTCTACATCCTTTAACAATGATGCCGCGTTCTCGCCAAACGCCGTATCCAGAACCTGGCCATTAGCCAGACGATCCTCAAGCGTGCGCTGAATGGCAATGGGTTGCTCATAGATTTCCTTAAGCATGTAATGCCTGTAATTGCCTTTGTCACTCGCATCGTTTGATAGGGTCGACTCTTCAACCGGGCGATCAACCGCATTACCCTGCGCATCAACAACAGAGACTTTCTCACGAGTGATCATGGCAACATCACCCTCTTCCAGAAAAGCGAAGCGGCGAGTCACTGGCAAAAGCGCTAACTGGTCTGATGCGATAAAGTGTTCGCCAATGCCATAGCCAATAACCAGCGGGCTACCTGAGCGCGCAACGATCAGTTGCTCAGGTTGACTTTGATCCATAACAACAGTGCCATAGGCCCCCTCTAGCTGGGGCACGGCAATTCGAACCGCTTCGAACAAACTGTTGGCTGATTTAAGTTCATGCTCTACCAGGTGCGCTATGACCTCGGTATCGGTATCCGACTCAAACGCATAACCAAGCGCTTTAAGTTTTTCTCGTAGCTCGATATGATTTTCAATAATGCCGTTGTGTACAACCGCGATCCGGTCTGTAGAGACATGCGGGTGAGCATTCGCCTCATTGGGTTCGCCATGCGTTGCCCAGCGTGTGTGCGCGATACCGGTGCCACCGGGCATGCCGGTTTCATTGACAGCTTCGACCAGTTGCTTGACCTTACCCACGCGTCTGAGTCTGTTGAGCTTGCCATCAGCACTGGTGGTTGCGATTCCAGCAGAATCATAACCACGGTATTCCAGACTTTGTAATCCGGCTAACAGGATATCTGCGATATCACGCTGCGCTACCGCGCCTACTATTCCACACATCAGGTCATCGTCTCAGGGTTGACAGCATTTTTAATTGATCGCTGCTGTAACTACATCAATGTTAGTGAATGATTATTTCTTGACTGGTCGGGTCCAATGCTCAAGATCGATCTGCTTTGCACGTGTCAACGACAAGCTATCCTTCGGTACATCACGGCCGATAGTCGAGCCCGCTCCCACCGTCGCGCCGGCGCTTATCGTGACAGGTGCCACCAGCGCTGAATTGGAACCGACAAACACATCGTCTTCGATTGTTGTTTGATGTTTATTCGCGCCATCATAGTTACAAGTGATAGTACCGGCACCGATATTGACGTTTGTGCCAACGACAGAATCGCCGACATAGCTCAAGTGGTTAACCTTGCTGGAGTTGCCAATATTTGCATTCTTGGTTTCAACAAAATTACCGATACGGACGCTCTTGCCCAGATTAGTGCCGGGCCGTAAACGCGCAAATGGACCTACCGTGGTTTTCTCACCAACAACAGCATCATCAAGCACGCAGTTTGCCAGCACAACGCTGTTGTCAGCAATTCGGCTGCCCGATATCAGGCAATTGGGACCGATAGAGACATTGTTCCCTATCGTGCAATCGCCTTCAAAAATACAATTAACATCGATGCTTACGTCCGTCCCGGTTTTTAGTACGCCTCGTATATCAATGCGCGCAGGGTCGGCCAGGGTGACGCCGGAGTCCATGAGTTGCTCAGCCAGGTAATGCTGGTGAATCCGTTCAAGACGTGCAAGCTGTGATCGACTGTTAACACCATCGGTCTCCCAGGCATCCGTCGGATGAACCGCTGTGATGCTTAAACCATCCTTAACGGCCAGTTTATGAATATCCGTCAGATAGTACTCACCCTGGGCATTGTTGTTATCCAGACGACTGAGCAGGGAACGCAAACTAACTCCCTTGATGGCAACAACGCCAGCATTGACTTCGGAAATAGTCAGTTGATCGACAGTGGCATCTTTTTGTTCAACAACACCTACGATGGCACCACCGTCACGGATTATCCGGCCATAACCTGTCGGATCATCCATCATCAGCGTCAATAAGCCGATACTCTGTTCATTACATGCATCCAGTAATGCCTGATAGGTGCTGCCACGGGTTAAAGGAACATCGCCATAGGTAATCAGTACATCATCGTCGTCAGCTATGCCCTCCAGGCCTTGCTGAACCGCATGTCCGGTGCCCAGCTGCTGTTCCTGGATCGCCCAGTTCAGCGCAAGATCAGTCCTGTCCGACAAGCTCTGTTTGACCTGCTCGGCACCGTGCCCGATAACGACCGTAATACCTGCCGGATTTAACCCGGCTACCGTATCCAGCACGTGAGCCAGCAGCGGTTTACCTGCCAATGGATGCAGCACCTTAGGTATCGCAGACTTCATGCGTGTACCTTTGCCTGCAGCCAG
Source organism: Granulosicoccus sp. (assembly GCA_045106855.1). GTDB lineage: Bacteria > Pseudomonadota > Gammaproteobacteria > Granulosicoccales > Granulosicoccaceae > Granulosicoccus. The sequence continues at coordinate 90,803 of JBGCFI010000026.1, read as the reverse complement.
TACGATCAAACGAGTGGCCATGTGATGTCCTTAACGTAAATTCGGCGCATTATCACATGAGCCAAAAGATTCTGTGAGCACTGCCTGGTTCAAATTCATCAGGCTATGAATCAGCGAGGAAAAGTCTGAAAACTCGCAACCTGTCAGCATGGCGGTCAGGCCTGCCTGTTTCATGAGGATTAGCCTGCTTGATGCTATCCAGAGTCAAGGTTTTGTCAGACGCGTCGCTCGCAGCGACTGATGGTCTATTGATTTACAGGAACAGCAATGAGTTTGCCAATCTGGGCAACGCTGCCACTGAGTTTGCGAACAGCCGATGCACGCACTCACTTCAAGTCGATTTTTCTAGTGGAGTCTTGAACAATTCTGACCTGTTTTAATACGGTACCGTTTGTTCGAAAAAGCATCAGGACGTGATTTTCACCCTGGCGGGACACGCAGGCGAAGAAAGCCAGCATTGCGCTGGCCTTCCCGTTCGCCGCATTTACTATTTTTTTAGTTTCTTGATGAATTCCAGTTGCGCTGCGGCTTCCGCTAGCTGCGCCTGAACAGCGGCAAAATCAATTTCACCAGCCTTACCACCGGCCAGCGCTGCTTCCGCTTCATCTTTGGCCTTTTGAGCGGCCGCTTCATCAATGTCATCAGCACGTAATACCGTATCTGCCAGTATTGTTACCGCAAAGGGCTGAACCTCAAGCAATCCACCGGATACATAGATATCCAGAGGCTCGCCGTCTGTGGCGGGGCGGACATGAACTTCACCCGGCTTGATACGCGTGATAAACGGCGTATGTCCCGGAGCGATACCCACCTCACCCATCTGTGCCGAAGCGATAACCATAGAAGCATCACCGCTATAGATCTCGTTCTCGGCACTGACGATCTCAACTTTGAGAGAGGCAGCCATGATCAGGCAGCCTTGCTCTTCTTGGCGTTCTCAAGCACTTCTTCAATAGTGCCTTGCATATAGAAAGCTTGCTCAGGCAGGTGATCGTACTCTCCAGCAACAATACCGTTGAACGCAGAGATTGTATCTTTCAGGGAAACGTACTTACCGGGAGAACCGGTGAATACCTCTGCCACGAAGAACGGCTGTGACAAATACCGCTGCACTTTACGTGCGCGAGATACGACAAGCTTGTCATCTTCAGACAGTTCATCCATACCCAGGATCGCGATGATGTCACGCAATTCCTTGTAACGCTGCAGCGTATTTTGCACGCCCCGAGCGCAGTCATAGTGCTCAGCACCAACAACCAGTGGGTCCAGCTGACGACTGGTTGAATCCAGTGGATCCACCGCCGGGTAGATTCCCAGTTCGGCAATATTTCTGGACAGTACGACGGTTGCATCAAGATGCGCGAAAGTCGTGGCCGGCGAAGGATCGGTCAAATCATCAGCAGGTACGTAAACCGCCTGGATAGAGGTGATTGACCCGGTCTTGGTTGACGTGATTCGCTCCTGCAGGGCACCCATCTCTTGTGCCAGTGTCGGCTGATAACCTACCGCTGAAGGCATACGTCCCAGAAGCGCTGATACTTCTGTTCCAGCCAGTGTATATCGGTAGATGTTATCGATAAACAGCAGTACATCACGACCTTCATCACGAAAGTACTCGGCCATGGTCAGACCGGTTAGAGCCACTCGCAAGCGGTTGCCCGGAGGCTCATTCATCTGACCGTAGACCAGTGATACTTTGTCGATTACGTTGGAATCAGTCATCTCATGGTAGAAGTCATTTCCTTCACGAGTACGCTCACCCACTCCTGCAAACACCGAGAAGCCTGAGTGCTCTGCTGCGATGTTACGGATGAGTTCCATCATGTTTACGGTCTTGCCTACTCCGGCACCACCGAACAGCCCGACTTTACCGCCTTTGGCAAACGGGCAAAGCAAGTCGATGACCTTGATACCGGTTTCCAGAAGTTCGGTTGAACCTGACTGCTCAGCGTAGGTGGGCGGTTCACGATGAATCGGCATACGCTGTTCAGTGGCGATCGGGCCTGCCTCGTCAATAGGCTGTCCGAGAACGTTCATGATACGGCCAAGTGTTGCTTCACCGACCGGTACCGATATCGGTGCGCCGGTGTTGGTGCAGCTTATGCCACGCTTGAGACCTTCAGCTACGCCCATGGCAATGGTACGGACAATCCCGTCACCTAATTGGCCCTGAACCTCCAGTACCGTGTCGCTGCCTTCGACGGTCAAGGCGTCATAGGTTTTGGGGACTGCGTTACGTGGAAACTCCACGTCGATAACCGCGCCGATGATCTCGACGATTTTTCCTGTGCTCATGATGGGTATCCGGGTCGAGTAATATTCAATGTTTAAACTGCGGCTGCGCCGCCCACGATCTCAGAGATCTCTTGGGTGATGGCGGCCTGGCGAGCCTTGTTGTATACCAGTTGCAGGTCGTCGATAAGTTCGCCTGCGTTGTCAGATGCGCTTTTCATGGCAATCATGCGGGCGGCCATCTCACATGCGATGTTTTCTACGACTGCTTGATAAACCAGTGACTCCATATAGCGTTCCATGACATGGTCGAGCACATCCTGCGCATCCGGTTCGTAGATGTAGTCCCAGCCATAGTCTGCCTTGCTGTCGATATTGGCAACTGCCGGAAGCAGTTGAGTAACCGTTGGCGTCTGGGTCATGGTGTTTATGAACTGATTCTCCACGATGAAGAGTCGGTCGATTTCACCGGCTTCGTACTTGTCCAGCATGACACGTACTGATCCCAGCAGCATTTCAAGTGTGGGCGCATCGCCGATATCAATGGTACTGCCAGCGATGTCACCACCGATTCGCTTGAAAAAGCCCTGAGCCTTCTTGCCAATGGTGCAGATATCAATGCCGATGTCCTGATCATTCCACTGTTTCATGGAATTAACCGCAGCCTTGAATGTATTGGTATTCAGACCACCACACAGACCTCGGTCGGTTGATACAACGATGTATCCAACTCGCTTTGGCTCTGGACGATCAAGCAGATAGGGATGTTTGTACTCGACATTAGCCGAGGCAACATGCCCCACAACTTCTTTGAGTTTCAGCGAGTAAGGCCGGTTCGCAGCCATGCGATCCTGTGCCTTGCGCATTTTTGATGCCGCAACCATCTCCATGGCTTTGGTGATCTTCTGAGTATTCTGAATACTCTTGATCTGCGTGCGTATTTCCTTACCGGAGGCCATGAGCGCTTACCAGCTTCCGTTGGCCTTGAACGCTTCCAGGCCCTTCTTGAACGACGCCTGGATATTATCGTTCCAGTCACCGGACTCATCAACCTGGTCAAGGATATCCTGATGATTGCTACGGAAGTAGTCGTGCATTGATGCTTCGAAATCCACGACCTTGTTTACCGGCACATCATCGATGAAACCCTCGTTCGCAGCAAACAGAGAAACACCCATCTCGCCAATTGATAGAGGAGCATATTGCTTCTGTTTCATGAGTTCGGTAACACGCTGACCGCGCTCAAGCTGCTTTCGAGTGGTTTCATCAAGGTCAGAGGCAAACTGGGCAAAAGCTGCCAGTTCGCGATACTGTGCCAATGCCAGTCGCACACCACCACCGAGTTTCTTGATGATCTTGGTTTGTGCAGCGCCACCAACTCGAGAGACTGACAAACCCGCATTGATCGCTGGTCGGATACCTGCGTTGAACAGATCGGTTTCGAGGAATATCTGGCCGTCGGTGATGGAGATAACGTTGGTCGGTACGAACGCCGATACGTCACCCGCTTGTGTTTCGATAATAGGCAACGCGGTCAGTGAACCGGTTTTGCCCTTGACTTCACCGTTGGTGAATTTTTCCACGTAGTTGGCGTTGACGCGTGATGCACGCTCAAGCAGACGTGAATGAAGATAGAAAACATCACCCGGATAGGCTTCACGACCCGGTGGACGACGCAGCAGCAGTGATACCTGGCGGTATGCCCACGCTTGCTTGGTGAGATCATCATAGACAATAAGAGCGTCTTCGCCACGATCACGGAAGTACTCGCCCATTGAACAACCGGCATAAGGCGCAACGAATTGCATGGCAGCAGAATCTGCAGCACCCGCAGCAACGATAATGGTGTTTTCCAGAGCACCGTGCTCTTCCAGCTTGGTCACAACGTTGGCAATGGTGGATTGTTTCTGACCAATGGCGACGTAGACACATTTGATACCTGTGCCTTTCTGGTTAATGATGGCGTCGATAGCAACAGCCGTCTTACCTGTCTGTCTGTCACCGATGATCAACTCTCGCTGACCTCGTCCGACTGGCACCATCGCATCAATCGCTTTCAAGCCTGTTTGTACCGGCTCATCGACTGACTGCCGGTCGATAACACCCGGTGCCACTTTTTCGATAGGTGCTGTCATGGTCGCATTGATGGGCCCTTTGCCATCAATCGGCTCACCCAGAGCGTTGACTACACGGCCCAGTAGTTCCGGTCCTACCGGTACTTCCAGAACCTTACCCGTACAGCGGACCTTATCGCCTTCTGAGAGGTTCTCGTAACTACCGAGAACAACCGCGCCGACCGAATCGCGCTCAAGGTTAAGTGCCAGCCCGAAAAGTCCGTCTTCAAAAGCGATCATCTCGCCTGACAGGGCGTCGTCAAGGCCGTGAATTTTCACGATACCGTCGTTAAGGCTTACGATAGTGCCTTCTGTTCGCACATTGGCAGAGGTATCAGTACCACCGATTTTCTCTCGGATCAGGTCACTGATCTCGGATGGATTCAGTTGTTGCATGGGTATATGTAGTCTCTTGAAATCTGTAATGTCGGGTCAGCGTGAGTGGACAGGCCGTGAAGCTGCTGTCATGCACATCATCTGGCGACGGATTGTTCCAGCCCTGAAAGACGTCCGCGTATAGAGCCGTCAATGACCAGATCGCCTGCGCGGATAATCGCACCGCCGATAAGATCGCTATCAACTTCACTGGTTATCTTGACTTTGCGTGACAGCCGTTTGCCCAGTGCTTCAACGATGCGCGCTGACTGTTCATCAGTCAGTGCGAAGGCACTGACGACATGTGCCTCGACCTCGCCTTCAGCATCACGTCGCAATTGTTCGAACTGCGTGTGCATATCAGGTAGAGCCGTCAGACGATCGTTCTCAGCGAGCAACTTGAGCAGGCTGAGGCTGTCATCATCAAGGCCATCAGACACCTTGGCGATGAGATCGGCCTTGGCCTGGGCTGTTACGCCCGGCTCCGCCAGTCTGGTTCGAATGGATTCATCCTGCACCACAGCAGACCAGTAAGCCAGACGACTGGACCATTGATCATATCCACCCCGCTCGGAGGCGAGCTCGAAAATGGCTCGCGCATAGGGTCTTGCTGTTGTAGATTCGGATGCCATTTTGACTACCTGCCTGTCGTTGCCGGTGTGTTTATCACCCGGAAAATACCGGGTTTCGTTACTCGCTACCTGCGGCTGAAGACGCCAATCTAGAGTTGCTTGACGAGGTCGTCTATGACCGCGTTGTGCTTGTTCTGGTCGATTTCGCTTCCAAGAATGCGTCTGGCACCCTCAACAGCTAGCGAGCCAACCTGCTTGCGCAGACCCTCTCGTGCACCGACCACCTCTTGATCAATCTCTGCCTGAGCACTCTGCTTAAGCCTATCACCTTCGGTGCGCGCGGCATCCTTGGACGATTCGACGATCTCATTGCCACGTTTCTGCGCTTGCGCAACGATCTCTGCCGCTTGGGCTTTGGCGTCTTGCAGCATCGTAGCAATTTCTGCTTCTGCTTCCTCGCGTTTCTGTGAACTCTTCTCAGCATCAGCCAGACCGCCGGCTATCAGTGCCTGTCGGTCACGCAAGCCGTTGATAATTGGCGGCCATACATACTTCATGCAAAAGAAGACGAACACAGCAAACGAGATAGCCTGGCCCAGTAATGTCAGGTTAAGGTTCATATGCCTTGCCTCCCGTTAGTCGACAGCCCGATCAGCCTGCAATCTGGCCGACGAAGGGGTTAGCGAAAACGAAGAACAGGGCAATACCGACACCGATCATCGGAATCGCATCGAGCAGGCCCGCAACGATGAACATCTTGACTTGCAGCATAGGCACCATTTCAGGCTGTCTGGCTGCACCTTCGAGAAAACGACCACCAAGTAGCGCAAAGCCAATAGCGGTGCCCAGCGCAGCTAGGCCGATCATGATCGCAACGGCGATGGCGGTGTAGGCAACTACAGTTTCCATGAGAACTCCAAGAGATTGATAAGTTAAGGTTAAGAAAAAAACAAAGGATGAATGGTCAAACTAAAATCAATGATGCTCGTGAGCCATGGCCATGTAGACAATGGTAAGCATCATGAATATGAACGCCTGCAGGGTGATAACCAATATATGAAAGATTGCCCAGGGCACTGAAAGAAGCCATTGAGCCCAGAAAGGCAGCAACGCAATGAGAATAAAGATAAGTTCACCGGCGTACATGTTGCCAAACAGTCGCAGAGCCAGTGAAATTGGCTTGGAAATAAGGCTGACGCCTTCAAGCAACAGGTTGACTGGCACAAACACAGCCTGAATGATCGGGTTACTGCTGCCGAATGGCATCAGTGTAAGTTCTTTGACGAATCCCATGCCACCCTTGACCTTGATGCTGTAATAGATCATCAGTGCAAAGACTGACAGGGAGAGCCCCATCGTGACGTTGACATCCGTGCTGGGCACGATCTTCATGTAAGGGATGCCGATGGCTTCTCCCAGACGCGGCACAAAATCCACGGGTATCAGATCCATGAGATTCATGAGGAATATCCACACGAAAATGGTGAGTGCCATGGGAGCAATCAGCGGGTTGTTTGCGTGGAAGGTGTCTTTAACGTTGGTATCCACGAACTCGACGATGACCTCTACCGAGCTTTGCAACAAGCCGGGCACGCCAGCGTTGAAGTTATCAGCTGCCTTCTTGAACAGCCAGATAAAGAAGGCACCGAGCACGATAGAGAAGAACATGGAGTCAAGGTTGATCGCCCAGAAACCCATTTCCGCAGCTTCTGTTCCGCTATGCGCAATACCTAGCCCGTTTTCCGGGTGATAACCGAACACCAGATTCTGCAAATGGTGCTGGATATATTCTGTCGATGTGGGTGCGTGACTACTGGCCATGATCTCAACGATTAATCTTGCTTAGCTTGACTGGAGCCTGTAACGGCTGCTGATGCCTTCCACTACAACTCGATTGACAGGAAATTCATGGAACAAAGGTTATTCCCAAAACTCCCTGGTGCTGCTCGTCCTTAATATTTCTTTCCTGAAGTGCCTGGACCTGCCATGGTCTGGCGCTATAGTGCTTTTTTCTGTCTTGATGCCAGTAGTGGCACAATCCAGTTCAACATCTGGACCGCTATGAACCCGGCAAATATCGCGGGAGCGTTAAGTGGTTTCAGATTGATGAAAACAACAACAAACAAACTGGCGGTCAGGAAAATCTTACCTGTAACACCAGCGTAGAACGAACGAACGATCAGCCGTGCCGCGCGAGCGCCACGGTGCCTGAATGCTCTGAACGCGAAGTAGCAATTTGGAAGCCAGACAATGATGCCACCCGCCAATGCACCCAACGCAGCACTCAATCCCCACAATCCTCCCACCAGACCTGCTGCCAGTGCACCGACAAATTGCCAGATGAGCAACAGCCTGATAACACGCAACCGTTGTTCGGCCTGTCGCATGACGAGGTCAGAATCGAAGAATAATTAGGATAGCCGACCAACTAAAAATTGCTTGACCGGCTTGAAGCAGCGGAAGTATACCAGCGTTTTTTCGCTGTACGTGCTCAAACGGATCAAATATTGAGCAGTAGGTAATCACAAGCCCTTTGACGCCTGCACCGGAAAAAGCTCAGAATGCGAATATTCAGGCGAAATAAATGCGGCAATAAAATGCACACTCTTTGAAAGCAAAGCATAATTCTCGGCAGAATCAGTCACTTGCCACGGGTTGTCTACCCGCAAACAGCAACGCGCAGCCTTACTTGATGTGAGCGAGTATTCCCTGCAGCTCACTGACCGACGAATAGCTGATCTGAAGTTTGCCCGTACCGTTACCCTTATGTGATATCTGCACCTGCGCACCCAGTTTTTCACCCAGCTTCTTGCTCAGGCGTTCAATATCGGGATCGGTCACGCTGCCGGAAACCGGCGCGGGCACTTCGTTTCCGTCAGCATCGAGCGATCTGACATATTTTTCTACCGCCCGAACTGTCAGGCCCTGTTTGACAATTCGCCGGGCGATCTCGGGCTGATGGGTTCTTGGAGCACCAAGTAACGCCCTGGCATGGCCCATTTCCAGCTCGCCCTTATCGACCATGACCTTAACCTCGTCATGCAATTCGAGCAATCTCATCAGATTGGTCACCGAGGCGCGCGATCGACCGACGGCTTCAGCGACCGCCTTGTGCGTCATACCGAATTCATCGCAAAGCCGCTGAAAGGCTGCGGCTTCTTCCAACGGGTTCAGATCCTTGCGCTGGATGTTCTCAATGACCGACACCGCTGCTACGGAGCGATCTTCCATATCGCGAACAATAGCCGGTATCCGATCAATACCCGCAAGCTGGGAGGCGCGCCAACGCCGCTCTCCGGCCACCAGCTCATAACCATCGGCGAATGGACGGACAATGATCGGCTGAATCATGCCTTCAGCTTTTATGGAGTCAGCCAACTCCTGCAACAGCTCCTGATCAAACAAACGACGCGGCTGGTAGGTGCCTCGCCTGATTTTTTCTACCCCGAGCATGATCAGACGTTCACCCGAAGCATTACCGACCACCGTTGCAGTCTCTTCAGCCGCCGTGTCGATACTGACGGGGCCAGCAGGTGTTGCTGAAGTTTCCTTTGCGGCTGTGTCTGACTCGGATGACTGGGTTTTCCGGCCGTCTTCGATGGTACCGCCAGCTTTTTTCGAGGCGGCTTCAGCGCTCGCCTCTTTAACGCTTTGCGCGTCAGGCGCGATCTCTGGCGTTGCAACCTTGTCGGCTTCAGCGGCGCTCTGCTCAGCCGGTTCTACCGCGTTGTCCGAATTGTCGGAGTTGCTATTAGTACGCTCTCTCGCGGCGCTGCCAAGCAGTGCGTTGAGGTTACGGCCCATACGAGGTCGTTTAGCCATTGACAGGTTCGGTATCGCTCACGCGGGGCTCCGCTGGTTGATCTGAATGTTCAGGAGAGGCATCGGCAACAGGCTCTGTGCCTTCCGATGCCGGTTCTGTGGTTGTTGTATTGCCGTTATGGGTAACCGGGTGTGGGTCGCCAAGGTCTACATCGGCCGGGGTGGGCTGACTGACGGATGTTGCATCTGTGTTGTCCGCGGCAGCCGGCGGTGCGGTTTGTTCAGACACAGCCACGGCAGCCACTCCTTGCGATGCGCTGGCGCGAGCACGTTGCCTGACGATTTCGCCCGCCAGCGCCAGATAAGCCAAGGCTCCTCGCGATGTGCGGTCGTACTCCATGATGGAAATACCATGACTCGGCGCTTCAGCCAGCCGGACATTACGCGGTACTACCGTACGAAACACCTGATCGCCAAAATGCTCTATCAGTTGCGCGGATACCTCGATTCCGAGCTTGTTACGCCCGTCATACATGGTGCGCAACAGTCCTTCAATGGCAATGTCCGGATTAACAGATTCGCGCACCCCTTCAATGGTTTCGAGCAATGCTGACAAACCTTCCAGAGCGTAGTACTCGCACTGAACAGGCACCAGCACGCTATCCGCGGCGACAAACGCGTTCAATGTAAGAATATTCAGCGAAGGCGGACAATCTATCAGGATGAAATCATAGTTGTCCCGAACCACGCCTAGTGCCTGATGCAAACGTTGTTCACGCTGATCCATGCTCATCAGCTCGACTTCCGCAGCCGTAAGATCACTGTTGGCTGACAGGACATCGCAACCGTTTTCAGCGGCTTTCACACTGGCCTCGTCAACCGACATGCCATCGACCAGTACATCGAAAATTCCCTTTTCGACATCGTGTTTGTCGATTCCGCAACCCATGGTTGCATTACCTTGCGGGTCAAGGTCGATCAACAGCACACGTTTGTGCATGCTGGCAAGGGCAGCGGACAGATTGACCGTGGTGGTCGTCTTCCCCACCCCGCCTTTCTGGTTGGCTATGGCAATGATACGGCTCATGGCTTCAAGTGTAATCCATAACGGCAACCCATAACTATGGGTTACGACGACACATCGCGATATGACGGGGTGCAGAATTGCCCGGTATGTCTACTGGTACAAGTTCCTGCAGCGAAAACGCCTCTGGAAAGGGGTCAGGCAGGGTATCGCTATGCGCCAGCATCACCGCTACCTGTGCGTGCTCGGTGCACCGAGCCTCGGCGATTGTCAAAAAATCACCGGGCGCTGTAAATGCTCTGGAGGTAACGAAATCTGCCTGCAAGAGGACGTCTTGCACACGTTGATGACAAATCGTGACATTGTCGATCCCGAGCTCGACCATTACTTGCTGCTGAAAACGTGCTTTCTTGCCGTTGGATTCAATCGAGGCAAATGTCAGATCAGGCCTGACAATGGCCAGTGGCAATACGGGTAAGCCTGCACCGCTGCCTATATCCATAACATCCGGGCGATGTTTGTCAGCATTGGAGACGTCAGGCAACCACCGACACAGCACCAGGCTGTCGAGTAAATGACGCTCAACCATCGCAACGGGTTCGCGCACAGCCGTCAGGTTGTAGACCCGATTCCATTTAGTCAGCAAAGCAACATATTGCAGAAGATCACTCTGTGACTCTTCCGGAATCTGTACGCCATGTTGCTCAGCCAGATGTGCAAGCCCTGCTGCCAGTGCAGACTCCAGCTCAGTAGATTGTGGCAACAACTAAGCGCTCATCTTGTATGAGTGCTTTTTCAGGTGCACCAGCAGCAAAGAAATGGCCGCAGGCGTAACCCCTGAAATTCGCGATGCCTGCCCGATCGTTCCCGGCCGATGCTCGCTGAACTTCTGCCTGACTTCGTTGGACAGGCCGGTCACCGCGGAATAATCCAGCGTATCGGGCAACGCAATTTCCTGTTGCGACATTGTCTTGTCGATATCAGCCCTTTGACGATCAAGATAGCCTGCGTACTTGCCCTGAATTTCAACTTGCTCGACAACAGCGCCTGCCTCGTTCTGCGTATCCGGTTCAACAATCTCCAGCAGTTGGCTCAAGCGTATTTCTGGCATTTTCAGCAAATCGGTAAATCGTTTTTCGCGCTCGAACGTCATGCCTGTCGCGGTATGCAGCTGACTGGCCTCAGCCGTGCCGGGCCGAATCCACAGGCAATGGATGCGCTCTTTCAGCTGGCTGATGGCCTCTCGCTTTTCGCTGAATGCCTGCCAGCGGGCATCATCGACAAGATGCATCTGTCTGCCAAGCTCTGTTAGCCGTAAATCAGCGTTGTCCTCTCGCAGCAACAGGCGGTATTCCGCCCGGCTGGTGAACATCCGATAAGGTTCACGGGTACCGCGCGTAATCAGATCATCTATAAGAACACCAATGTAAGCTTCATCTCGCCTCGGCGTCCAGGGCTCAAGCGATGCAACCTGACGGGCAGCATTAAGCCCGGCGATAAGTCCTTGTGCACCGGCTTCTTCATACCCCGTGGTGCCATTGATCTGACCGGCGAAGAAAAGCCCCGCCACCGATTTGGTTTCCAGTGAAGCCCGCAGGCCTCGCGGATCGAAATAATCGTATTCAATCGCGTAGCCTGGCCGGGTAATGTGCGCATTCTCAAACCCGTGGATTGATTGCACATACTCGATTTGCACATCAAACGGCAAACTCGTGGAGATACCGTTCGGGTAAACCTCGTGGGTGCTAAGTCCTTCGGGTTCGATGAAAACCTGGTGTGAATCCTTGTCACTGAAACGCACCACCTTGTCTTCGATAGACGGGCAATAGCGCGGACCAACGCCCTCTATATCGCCAGCAAACAGGGGTGAACGATGCAGGGCATTGCGAATGATGTCGTGTGTGCGTTCGTTGGTGTGCGTGATGTGACAATGCACCTGTTGTGGATGGTCATCCACGCTACCCAGGTAAGAAAACACCGGCCGCGGCTCATCACCGGGCTGAGGCTTTAATCCATCATAATTAATCGAGCGGCCATCGATGCGAGGCGGCGTACCTGTTTTCAATCGGCCGGTATCGAACGGCATTTCACGCAGCCGTGACGCCAGAGTCATTGACGGCGGATCACCTGCGCGGCCGGCCGACTGATTGGCTTCTCCAACATGAATTTTGCCCGCCAGAAACGTACCCACTGTAAGGACGACGGTGTGTGCCGAAAAACGCACCCCCATCTGTGTTACTACACCGGAAACCTGCGCCTGCGTAAAGCCGGGTGTCGATACTTCATCCAGTATCAGATCGTCGACGGCTTGCTGGAAAATAGTGAGATTCGGCTGGTTTTCCAGTATCTGGCGGATGGCAGAACGGTACAATACTCTATCTGCCTGCGCACGTGTTGCCCGCACCGCAGGGCCCTTGCGCGAATTCAACGTGCGAAAATGAATACCTGCCTTATCCGCCGCGATACCCATCGCGCCGCCCAATGCATCAATTTCCTTGACCAGATGCCCTTTTCCGATTCCGCCAATCGCCGGGTTACAACTCATTTGCCCGAGCGTGTCTATATTATGTGTCAACAGTAGCGTTGCAGCCCCCGTACGCGCAGAGGCCAGCGCAGCTTCGGTACCTGCATGACCACCACCGACAACGATGACATCAAAGTGATTGGGGTACTGCATGGCGCAACTCGTAAATTTTTCGACCAGGCGACTAGTATAAGCGCTGTCCAATAAGAATTCACCGGACAGAGAGCTCACATTCAACAGCCGGTAGAACAGTGATCAGTTGCCATCGTGTTCGAAAAACCGGCTCTATAGGTGTTGAAAGAATTTCCTCAGCCAGAGTTCACAGACGAGGGTCAGTGTCCCAGCTAGAGACAACCATGACTCACTTAGTCAAAAGGTACCAAAAGAAAGCGGCTAGACTGTGATTCTAGCCAGGTAGCCTCGTGACATGAAAATCGCCGTGGAATTCCCGGATAAGTAACCCTGCTTTTTACGTGTTACAAAACCAGCTATTGACGCTCAGCACACACCCGGCTGAGAATATTTTTTAAGAGTTTTTTATGGACAAGGCATGGCCATGAAGCTGTCGGATCGAGATACCTTCTATGAAAAAATGTATTTTCATGAGATGACAGAGAGGAATCGTCTGGATGATCGATTCCGGACATTACTGGCGATTGTCGCCATTGTTTTTACCATGATGAGTTATCTGTTCAATGCCATCATCGCAAGCTCCGACAATGCACCACCACTTTTCTGGCTTATCTATGGCATGGCGGTTGTCTCGTTTGTCGCCGCTATTATCTGCTACATCAAGGCCTGGCATAGCCAGCACTACAATGCCTTCCCGTTACTGGAAGACATAGAACAGTACGTAACGCAGCTTCGTGGCTACTACAAGGACAAGACTGACAATCACACAGCTGAGCAATGGTCCGATGAAGCATTCGATCAATTCATGCGACAATCTTTTATCGATCATGCCAGTTTCAATGCCCGGGCCAACGATAACAAGCGGTTCTGGTTGTATTACGGGAATAGCTTTGTCATCAGTGCTTTTGTGTTTTGTATCATGGCATTCGTCCCGGTATCCGACATTCTTTTGCCTTAGCTACTGAACTTGCGCAAAGTTGCTTATTAACCATTAGCAGGAGTATTGCCGGTGACAAAAAGACCCCCACCGCCCCCGCCACCCCCACCGCGTATCATTCAAATGCCACCGAAGCCAGCTTCAAACGGGGGTAAAAACAGGACACCGACGCAAAACCCTGTCTCTAGAGAGCAGGCTGACGATAAGCCACCCGGGTAGCTGTTACGCATTGTCGATAATGATTTTGTGCTCAAGCTCTGGTTAACTGACTTATCCGTCACCATACTCCCTTGGTTTTCCTATTAAGAGATATCCGCGTTGACAGAACTCACTGACGACGTCAAAACAATTGATCAATCGGCGTGGAAGACGTTATGGCGCCTCAAACCTTTTCTTGAGCCCTACCGAACCCGGGTACTGGTTGCGGCGGCTGCGCTGCTGGTTGCAGCAGCTGCAACACTTGCTATCCCACTGGCGTTTCGACTGCTTATCGATCAGGGGTTCAGCGTGCCGGACAGCATGGCGGGCATGCAAGCCACGGATGTCAATCGCGTATTCCTGACTTTGTTCGCAGTGGCGTTGGTGTTGGCATTGGCCACAGCGGTAAGATTCTATTGCGTCTCATGGCTTGGTGACAGAATTACGGCTGATTTACGCAAGCGCGTGTTCTCGCAAGTACTGAAACAGGATCCGGTGTTCTTCGAAACCTTGCGTACCGGCGAAGTGCAATCTCGCCTGTCCAGTGATACCACGTTGATACAGTCGCTGATTGGTTCAAGTATTTCACTGGGACTTCGCAACGTGCTTTTGTTTACGGGCGGTTTATTACTCATGATCTGGTCCAGTCCGACACTTGCCAGCATTATTGTCGGGCTGCTCGTTGTCGTGGTGGTTCCGATACTGGTTGTCGGCCGACGTGTAAGACGGTTGTCACGCGATTCACAAGACAAACTTGCCGACACAGGTGCCCTGGCTAACGAGACACTCAATGCCATGCAGACAGTGCAAAGCTACGTACGTGAGGATATGGAAGCCGCGCGTTATGGTGATGCAGCGGATACCGCTTTTGCAACAGCGCTGCGACGTAACCGCAATCGCTCATACCTGACGGCACTCGTCATCACCCTTGTGTTCGGCTCAATCGTATTTGTACTGTGGCTTGGAGCGCAAGCCGTCATGGATGGACGCATGACTCCCGGGTTGCTTACTCAATTCATGTTGTATGCAGCTATCGTGGGCGGATCAACAGGTGCGTTGGCAGAAGTTATCGGTGATGTTCAACGAGCAGCCGGAGCAACCGAACGTTTGCTGGAACTCATGGATGCCAAACCCGTTATAACCTCTGGCAGCCAGCCATTGTTGCAAAGCCGAACCGATGGTGCATCGGCACGTTTTAACAATGTCAATTTCTGTTACCCAAGCCGTCCGGAATCACCCTCATTGCAAGATGTGAGTTTTGAGTTATCACCGGGAAAAACCATCGCTCTGGTAGGACCATCAGGCGCTGGTAAGACAACCGTCCTGCAATTGCTGTTGCGATTTTATGACCAGCAATCCGGTAGCATCACTCTTAACGACACACCCATCAATACACTCGCACTTGACGATCTACGCCAGGCGATTGGCCTCGTATCACAAGAGAGCGTGGTGTTTTCGGAAAATGTCACCAACAATATTCGCTATGGCAATCCACAAGCCACCGATGAGCAGGTTCGACAGGCAGCAGAAGATGCACAAGCGCTGGAGTTTATTGAAAGACTGCCCGAAGGGTTTGACACTTATCTGGGTGAGAGAGGTGTGCGCTTGTCCGGTGGCCAGCGACAACGTCTCTCAATTGCCAGGGCATTGCTGAAAAATCCGCCGTTATTGTTACTGGACGAAGCAACCAGTGCGCTGGACGCGGAAAGTGAATCCAAGGTGCAGAAGGCACTGGACAGAGCCATGAGTGGAAGAACGACGCTGGTTATTGCGCACCGCCTGGCGACTATTGTGAATGCCGATCAGATTATCGTCATGGATCAAGGCCGCGTGGTGGATCGCGGGACTCATCAACAACTAATGGCCAACGACGGGTTGTACGCAAAACTTGCAGCTATGCAGTTCGGTTTGGGAGAAGAGGAATTGCCTTCTGTGTAACCAAAATTTCGTTTACGTTTAACGAGCTATTTACCAATACAGAAGCTTGAAAAAATCTCGCCCAGCAAGTCTTCGCTATCAAAACGACCTGTAATTGTAGCCAACGATTGTTGCGCCAAGCGTAGCTCCTCTGCAGCAAGTTCGGGCATGGTATTTTCCTTCAATCGAGATAACGCCGCTTGTGTTGATTGACGCGCGGCTTCTATGGCTTGTATGTGACGCCTGCGCGCAATGTAAACGCCTTCTACTTGCTGATCGTGTCCTGCAATCTTTAACAGGAATGTACGAAGCGCTGATATGCCCTGCCCTGTTTTCATGGACACGCCCAGCCTTGATTCCCACTGCGCTTCCAATGCTTTCAATGTACTGTTATCAACCAGATCTGTTTTACTCAGCACAATACTCAGGCGTTGCTTGTCAATGTCTGGCAATACCGGCATCTCGGGTGCAGTAGCATCGAGCAACACCAGTACATGATCCGCCTGATCTACAGCTTTGTAAGCGCGCTCTATGCCGAGTTGTTCCACGACATCATCGGTTTCGCGAACACCAGCAGTGTCTATGATATGTAACGGCACACCCTCTATCGTTATATCCGTACGCAACACATCACGGGTGGTGCCTGCGATATCAGTCACAATGGCTGTGTCATCACCGGACAGGCAATTGAGCAAACTGGACTTGCCTGCGTTTGTAGCACCCGCTATGACAATGGACAAGCCATCACGCAATCGTTGGCCCTGTTCTGCTTTAGCCAGCAGTGAATCAAAATCTTCAACTAACACCGCAGTTCGCTGGCGAAGCTGCGGATCAGCCAGGAAGTCGATGTCCTCTTCACTGAAATCCAGCGCGGCCTCAAGCCACACCCTCAAACCGACAAGCTCGTCGTTAATGCGATGAATATGCGTTGAGAACTCACCTCGCATGGATCGCACAGCAGCTCTGGCCGCGGCCGTGCTACTACTTTCGATGAGATCACTGATAGCTTCGGCTTGAGCCAGATCAAGTTTGTTGTTATGAAAAGCACGCTCTGAGAACTCACCGGGGCGCGCCGCTCGCGCACCCAATTGCAATACTCTGGCAAGCAGCATGTCCAGAATTACAGCACCTCCGTGGCCTTGCAATTCCAGAACATCTTCGCCGGTAAACGAATGGGGTGCTTCGAACAGAATGACAACCCCTTCATCGAGCACCTGGGCATTCTCATCCAGGAACGGAAGATAGTGCGCATGCCTGGGTATCAAATCAGCATCAGTTATCGCGCGGGAAATCTGTTGGACCAACGGTCCACTGACACGAATAACCCCGATGCCTGCCTTGCCTGACCCTGTCGAGACTGCCGTAATAGTATCGGTTACGACACCCTCACTTGTCATGTCATCCCCTTAAGCGCCGGCAGAATTCTACCGTTTCACTTTACTCTGCGCTGTCGTCCGCGCTATCCGATTTGCCCTTCTTGGTTAAATCCACGCTCTTGCCGTCAACATCTTCCTTTTTATCTTTTTTGGACTTGTTTCCCTTGCCTTTATGATTTTTTTCACCAAGCACATGGCGGGTTATATAGTACTGCTGTGCTATCGACAGGGTATTGTTAACAACCCAGTACAACACGAGTCCTGCTGGGAAAAAGGCGAAGAATACGCCAAAAATCAAAGGCAGGAACTGAAAGACCTTTGCCTGAATCGGATCCACTGGAGCCGGGTTCAGTTTCTGCTGAAAGTACATTGTGGCTGCCATGATAATGGGCAGGATAAAAAACGGATCTTTGATGGATAAGTCTTTTATCCAGAGCATGAATGGCGCCTGGCGAAGTTCAACACTTTCAAGCAGCGTCCAATAAAGCGCGATGAAAACCGGTATCTGGATGATCATCGGCAAACAACCACCCAGAGGATTCACCTTCTCTTTCTTGTAGAGCTCCATGGTGGCCTGCCCCATTTTCGCTCTGTCATCACCATAGCGCTCTTTCAGAGATGCCAGCTTGGGCTGCAGAAGTTTCATTCTGGCCATCGACCGATAGCTGGCCTCGGACAACTTGTAAAACACAGCCTTGATGATGAAGGTCGTAAAAATGATCGCCCATCCCCAGTTGCCGATATAACTATGAATGGTCTTAAGCACCCAGAATAACGGCTGAGCAATGATTGTCAGCCAGCCAAAATCCACGGTTAGTTCTAGATGTTCGGCAGCTGCGTTTAGGTTGTCTTGTATTTTCGGCCCGATATAAGCCTTGGAGGTGAACGTCCCCTGCGCACCCGCAGGAACAAGCTGACTGGCGGATACCATGCCGATTAGATAACGGTTTTCACTAATCAGATGCCGCGAGTATGCGGTATTGACTTCTTCGGCTGCCGGAATCCAGGCGGCTGCAAAGTAGTGTTGAATCATGGCAACCCAGCCGTTGGTTACCGGGGTACTTAGATTTTCATCTTCCATATCCCCAAAACTGATCTTGGCGTATCGGTCTTCATCATTACTGACGACAGCTCCAATGTAAGTATTGACGAACTGCTGCTTTTCATCAGAGGTACCCGGTTTGCGTTTTAGCTGTCGGTATTGATTGACGGTCCAGTCCGCACCAGACCCGTTTTCTATCAGGTAGTGGATATCAACCTCATAACTGCTACGCGTGAACGTCAGCGTCTTGGTTACTTTTATGCCCGAATCAGACACCCAGGTAAACGGTATGGCTAGTGAATCCTGGCCATCAGCCAGCGTGAAGGAATCCCCCGCGACCGACATGATTTCCTTATGCGTGGGAGCGGCCTCGTTCGCTCTGGCCTGCAGCCCGGATTCTGCCACCAGATAGTGTGTAGGATCATCACTGAGCAGGAGGAATGAGGTATCGGGTTGCTCGATGGAAATCGGATAGTCTTTCAGTTCTATCTTGGTGATAGTAGCGCCCAGTGTACTTATGGCACCATCAAAAACATCGGTGCTCACTGTTATCGTTCTGGCTTGCGGATTCTGTGTCAGGACTTCGGGTTGCGCTACCGGACCTGATACCGCATTGGGTATATCCGCTGCATCCGGCAGTTGTGCCGGGTCGGCAGGCGCATTGGGAACCTGATTGACACCCGGTGCATCAGCGCTTACGCGCGCTGCCGGCTCTGGCATATGGTAATCCTGCATCCATGTCTGGTAGATAATCAGACTTAAAAATCCGAATGCGAGATACAGGAGAAGCCGTTGGGTTTCCATTACTGATTCTATGTATTCTGTCGTTTGGGTGAAGGCTGATGTTGTCCAGCCATGGATGAGTTGCTGTTGGCAGCAGTCCTGTCATGGGTCGGAACGGGATCAAACCCACCGGGATGAAAAGGGTGACACTTACAGATACGTCTCAAGGCAAGGGCACTACCCTGCCCCAGGCCATGACTCTCGATGGCCTCAGCGGCATACGCTGAACAGGTGGGTACGAAGCGGCACCGAGGTGGAAGCAGCGGACTGACCCATCGTTGATAGAAGCCTATAAGACGTAGCATCTCACTATTATCGCCTGTTTTAGAGACCAATGGCACGAAACACTCTCGATCTGTTGGCATCATGGTTAAAAAGCGTGGGATGACCATCTGCCCTGCTAACGCCAGCTGGAACGTAATGCCGTGCCGGATTACCACAACTCGATAAACAATGTTCTACATGAAAACTAGATCAGCTTGCCCAACAGACTATCCAGCGCCGTACGCAAGATCCTGCTATCGGTTCCAGCAGTCTGGTCACGATTCATGACTACCAGCTGAATTCGGGTAAGTCTGGATCGGTGGTGCCTGAACGACTCCCGGGCTATGCGCTTGATCCGGTTTCTGTCCACCGCCAGCTTTGCACGTTTTTTGGCTATGGCCAGACCTAGCCGGGGTTCATCCTGATCAGCACGGTGAACCAGTACAGTCCAGTACTGGTCTGAAAGTCGTTTGTTCTTTTTGAAGGCTGCCGCGTAGTCCCTGGCGGTAAGCAATCGAGCTGATCTGGGAAAACCTTTACAAGTGCCGACGGGCACATCTACCCCGTGGTCGTCATGATTCCGGGAATTCTCTGGCTCTTTCATGCGACCCGGTGTTCACTGACTGCCTTGTTGCACCAACCTCTTTTGCTGAGGGAGATGCAACCACCGGGTCAGTGTGTCAAATCAGGCGCTTAGGCGGGCTCTACCTTTGCGACGACGCGCGGCGAGTACTGCTCGACCACCACGAGTGGCTTTGCGAGCTCGGAAGCCGTGGGTGCGGGCACGCTTGATCTTGCTGGGTTGATAGGTTCTTTTCATGATAATGCTGCTCTGAGGTAACGCGCGGCGCCACTGGACTCTTTAACGAACCCGCAAGTTTAATACGAATTGGTTAAACGGTCAATCCCTTATAGTTAGTTACTGTGAAACTATTTGCTGATCGCCCAAGTGGGTGTTTACAGGTTCAAAGACGAGAAAAAACATTAGACAGTTATTGAATATCAAGCTCGTATTGGCGTAAGGTTCAACCCCCCCTGCAATCTCAGGATTCGTGCCGATTCCGTTAACACGGTAAGCACAATCAGATTGTCCAATCCATCCGGAGAGACCACAGTTGAGTACACTTTGGGATCGCTGTCTGCTGCAGCTGGAAACTGAGTTGTCTGACCAGCAGCTCAACACCTGGATCCGGCCGCTGCAGGCGCATCATGAAAATCAGACGCTGAGCATACTGGCACCCAATCGATTTGTCCTGGATATGGTACAGAGCAGTTTTCACACCCGGATACAGGAAATTGCTTCGGCGCTCGCACAACCTGACACAGTCAACGTGGTCTTCGTCATTGGCTCGGGAGCTCTGAGTGCGCCCTACTCTCAAATTGATCATCCGGTCACCGAAAAGGACGGTAGTCCCGGCAACCGATCTGTCTACCAACCAGCTGCATCAGCACCCGCGCATTCCCAGATCGCGACCAAGGTTTCAGCAGACCAGCCTCACTCGAACCTGAAACCACAATTCAGTTTCAAGACATTGGTGGAAGGAAAAAGCAATCAACTCGGGCGCGCTGCTGCTCTGCAGATAGGTGCAAGCCCTGGCACAGCCTATAACCCCTACCTTATTTACGGCGCTTCCGGGCTAGGCAAGACGCACATGATGCAAGCAATTGGCAATGAAATTCTTGCCAACAAGCCAGATGCCCGGGTTATGTATATCAACTCCGAACGCTACGTACAGGAAATGGTCACCGCGCTACAACACAACAAAATGCATGAATTCAAAGCGTTTTACCGTGGCCTTGATGCGCTTCTAGTCGACGATATCCAGTTTTTTGCCAATAAGGAACAAACTCAGGAAGAGTTCTTTCACAATTTCAATGCCCTGTTTGAAGGCAATCAGCAGATCGTTCTCACCTGCGACCGTTATCCCAAGGAAATCAACGGTCTCGAGGAGCGACTACAAACGCGCTTTGGCTGGGGATTGTCCGTTGCTATCGAACCCCCCGAGCTTGAGATGCGTGTGGCCATCCTGAATAGCAAGGCAGAAACCCTGGGTATTCAACTGCCGTCGGAAGTGAGTTTTTTCGTAGCCAATCGAATACGGAGCAACGTCCGCGAGCTAGAAGGATCACTGCGACGGGTTATCGCCTACTGCCAGCTCAATGGCGACCCTATTACAATGGAAACCACACGGGTGGCGCTTGCTGATCTATTGGCGGTTCAGGGTCGCGCTGTGTCTATCGAGAACATACAGAAAACCGTCGCTGAGTATTACAAGATTCGACTTGCCGACTTGTCCAGTAAAACCCGCGCCAGGTCCATCGCCAGGCCACGACAAATCGCCATGGCATTGGCCAAGGATTTGACCAGCAAAAGTCTGCCAGAAATTGGCAGAGCCTTTGGCGGGCGTGACCATACGACGGTATTGCATGCGTGTAAGAAGGTTGCCGAATTGCGCGACAGTGACGAAAACGTCGCTGAAGATTTTAAAAATCTACACAGGACTCTGTCGAGTTAATGACGCCCTGATGACCTTTGTCTATCAGTTAAACAAGTCATTGATAATCGCTGCGACGATTAAATTATTCTGAATCATTGAGCTAACCGCTTTAATTCAATAGGATCAACAAGTCTGTAGACTTATTACAGACGAAAGAGCACATTTTTTACAGATCAACGAACACGTGATTATCGCGTTTTCAACCGGACCTTCCTTCCTGTGGATAACTCACGTATAAACATAGTATGTAATACAGAGTTAATGTTATCCCCAAATTACCCACAACTTGTAAGACCATGCCAGATAGCGTTATACACGATGTTAAAATAGAATATCTCTTTGATTTTAAAGAGAATATTTAACTTATCCACCAGGTTATTCTTGAGTAGTAGTAACAAAAATAACTCTATAAAAAATCTATCCTTTTATATAAGCCATGAAATTCAGTGCACAACGTGAGTCTTTATTGCTTCCACTACAGCATGTTGTCGGTGCTGTTGAACGCAAACAGACATCTGCAATCTTGGGGAATGTGCTGATAGAGGCAGATGATGGGTATCTGACAATCACCGCTAGTGATTCAGAAATAGAAATGCAGGCTCGTGTGGAGATGCAGATAGATCAAACAGGGGCAACAACCGTGCCTGCAAGGAAACTTCTGGATATTTGCAAACATCTTCCTGAATCTGCCCGAATCGATCTGTTTTATTCAGGTGATAAGGTGTTGTTAAAATCGAGTCGCAGCCGCTTTACGTTGGCGACGCTTCCAGCAGATGAATTTCCCAAAGTAGGCGCTCTGGAATCTCCTCAGGAAGTTCACATTACAGCCGTTGACTTGCATCGTTGTGTAAAGAACACATCATTTTCAATGGCTCAGCAGGATGTCAGGTTTTATCTTAACGGGATGCTCCTGGAAATAGGCGCTGATCGTTTATCGTGCGTTGCAACAGATGGACACAGACTTGCCTATTCCCAGTGCGACACTGAGGCAGATCCAGATACCCCCGTCAGAGCCATAATTCCTCGCAAAAGCGTCAGCGAGCTGCAACGTCTTTTGAGTGGAGTTGATCCAGAAGACAAAGTCATTCTGATGGTCACGCCACAACATTTACAAATACAAGTAGGCGGTGTCCGGATAAGTACGAAGCTAATAGATGGACGATTTCCTGACTACAACCGTGTTATTCCCATCGATGGGAATAAGGAAATCGTTATTGATTGTCAAACCCTGAAACAATCACTTACGCGCGCCTCTGTCTTGTCCAATGAAAAATACCGGGGAGTGCGTATAGCCCTTGAAAACGGCCTATTGACTATTTCAAGCAATAACCCTGATCAGGAAGAAGCTGTTGATGAACTAGAAGTCGAGTACGAAGGCGATTCAACCGAAATCGGATTCAATGTGACCTATCTCTTGGATGTTTTAAGCTCACTGGAATGTGAAAACGCACGGATAATGGTCAAGGACGGCAACAGTAGTGCCTTGATAACCCCCGAATCATCAAATGCCAATGACAGCAAATACGTTGTCATGCCTATGCGTTTGTGATTCTTTCGCTGCTGGATATCGCCAGCTTTCGAATCATTGAACAAGCCGAACTGCAACCCCATCCTACTCTGAATTTAATTACCGGTAATAACGGATCCGGTAAAAGCAGTATTCTGGAAGCTATTCATTGCTTATCGACAGGCCATTCCTTCAGGACGAGAAAGCCAAAGGAACTCATATCCCATCAGAATGAGTTGTATAGAATTACTTCCTCATTTAACGATCCGCAAACAGAACGCGAGCATCGTGCTGGATTAGAACGCCGAACAGACGGGAATGTCGATCTCAGGCTAGATTTTGAAGAAATTAAAAGTCAGTCGGAGATAACGCGATTATTGCCAATAAAATCGCTTACACCTGACAGTCACAGGCTGGTTCAGGAAGGTCCCGACGAACGTCGACAGTTTCTGGACTGGGGACTGTTCCACGTGGAACCTCGATTTCTGGATTTCTGGCGCGACTTCAGACGAGCGTTGTCCCAACGTAATCAACTTCTACGGGAGATGGCGTCCCAATCAGCTATCGAAACCTGGAATACACCATTTGTTACCGCTGCGATGGCGCTTCATGACTCCAGGGAATCGTACGTGAAATCATTGTCAGTGGCACTTCAACAACGAGTAGATCAACTCGACAGTACGTTCCACGTGGAACTTCGATACAGAGCGGGATGGGATCAGGATAAGGTTTTGTCCGATCTTCTTATCGACAATTTGCCCACGCACCGGAAAATGAAGACATCCACAGATGGGCCACATCGTGCGGATATAGCTATCTACTCAGGCCAATACCTCGCTAAACAGGTGCTATCGCGCGGACAACAGAAAGTCCTGGTTTACTTGCTGCATCTTGCACAATTGGATGTCCTGAAAAACCTGCGCTCGCGAAATGCGATTATTCTCTGTGATGATCTAACGTCCGAACTCGATGATATTCATGCGCGTTCTTTGATCTCTCAATTGACTCAGCTAAACGGCCAGATATTTGTAACTGGTGTCAATCTGGATATCCTTGCAGAACAATCTCATGAGAGGTTTCACATGGAACACGGAAGGGTAAAAAAAGGACTATAATTAGGAGGTTAGAGCAACCTGAATGATCGAATGAGCGATAAACCCAGCTACGACTCCTCCAACATCAAAGTCCTTAAGGGCCTAGATGCAGTTCGAAAGCGCCCTGGTATGTATATCGGCGATACCGACGACGGTACCGGATTGCATCATATGGTGTTTGAGGTTGTTGATAATTCCATTGATGAGGCGCTTGCTGGTCACTGCAGCGCTATAAACGTCATCATCCATACGGATGAATCTGTCAGTGTGTCAGATGATGGTCGTGGAATCCCTGTTGACATTCACAAGGAGGAAGGGCGATCAGCGGCAGAGGTCATTATGACTGTGCTGCACGCAGGCGGTAAGTTTGACGATAATTCGTACAAAGTATCCGGTGGATTACATGGTGTTGGTGTGTCAGTCGTCAACGCTCTCAGCGAATGGTTAACACTCACTATTCATCGTGATGGGCATGTTCATAGGCAGGAGTACCGGGATAGCAAACCAGTAAGCGACTTGACAGCAGGTGAAGCGACTGAAAAAACCGGTTCTGAAATACATTTCAAGCCCAGTGGCGAAACGTTTTCCAATATCAGCTTTGAATACGACATATTGTCCAAACGATTACGCGAGCTGTCGTTTCTCAATAGTGGTGTGCGCATAATACTGACCGACAAACGCACCGATCAGACCGATACATTCGAGTATGAGGGCGGAATCCGTGCGTTTGTAGAACATCTGAACCGAAAACGCTCTCCGATAAATCAAACAGTTATTCATACGTTGGGCAGCAAGGATGACGTAGCCGTTGAAGTTGCCTTGCAGTGGACCGATGCCTATCAGGAAAATATTTTCTGCTTCACCAACAATATCCCTCAGCGGGATGGTGGTACACACCTCGCAGGTTTTCGTTCCGCACTGACTCGAACACTAAATCAGTACATGGAAGCCAGCGGTGTCTCTACCAAGGCGAAGGTGTCCGCTAATGGTGATGATGCCCGGGAAGGTCTGACAGCCGTTTTATCTGTAAAGGTACCGGATCCGAAGTTCTCTTCACAAACCAAAGACAAACTGGTGTCTTCAGAGGTCAAGGGTATCGTGGAGTCCGTTCTTGGTGAGTTTATGACTGACTTTCTGCAGGAGCATCCTACTCAGGCGCGAGAGATCACAGCCAAGATTATCGACGCTGCCAGAGCCAGAGAGGCAGCTCGCAAAGCGCGTGAAATGACGCGTAGAAAAGGCGCGCTTGATATTGCCGGTCTACCAGGGAAACTTGCCGACTGTCAGGAGAAGGATCCTGCCAAGTCAGAAATCTATCTGGTGGAGGGCGACTCTGCCGGTGGTTCAGCAAAGCAGGGTAGGGATCGTCGTCGACAAGCTATCCTGCCGCTGAAAGGTAAGATACTCAATGTCGAAAAAGCGCGTTTCGACAAAATGCTTCAAAGCGCAGAAGTCGGTACATTGATTACCGCACTGGGTTGTGGCATCGGACGGGATGAGTTCGACGCCGACAAACTCCGATACCACTACATCGTCATCATGACGGATGCCGATGTTGATGGCTCACATATACGCACTTTATTGCTTACTTTCTTCTACAGGCAAATGCCAGAGCTAATCAGAAGAGGTCATATCTACATCGCTCAACCTCCTTTGTACAAGGTCAAAAAGGGAAAGCAGGAGCGCTATGTCAAAGACGATGCCGAACTCAATGCCTACCTCTTGCAACTAGCGCTGGATGGTGCGCGTTTGCATGTGACTACGGATGCACCAACCATCAGTCCGACTGGGTTTGAATCGCTGGCTCAGGAGTACATGCGCGTTGGTCTTCTGATGAATCGTATGGAGCGAAGGTTTAATCGTGATGTACTTGAAGCGATGATTAATCAAAATCCATTAAAAGAAGATCAACTGACCGATGCAGCGGCCGTAGAGGCCTACGGTTTGGAGTTGACTAAAACCCTGAATCAAGTCTTGTCCAGCACGTCGCAATACACAGCTTCAGCTATTGAAGTGAATGAGTTGCATGGCGTCAAGCTGCTTCGACGAGTCCATGGCAATGACAAGGAGATCCTTCTGGATCCGGGTTTCTTCAAATCACCAGATTACCGACAGCTTGCAAAAATAGCGGAGAAGCTTGTCGATATGCTGGGTGAGGGTGCCTATGTCGCCAGAGGTGAACGTGATCTGCCGGTTGAAACCTTCAAGCAGGCCATGGACTGGTTGATCAGTGAGTCAAAACGCGGATTGACGATTCAGCGTTATAAAGGGTTGGGTGAAATGAATCCGGAACAGCTTTGGGAGACCACCATGGATCCAGAGGCACGCCGCATGCTGCAAGTCAGTATTGAAGATGCGATTGCCGCTGACGAAGTATTCGATACCTTGATGGGTGACCAGGTAGAACCGCGTCGTGATTTTATTGAAAGAAATGCGCTATCGGTTTCCAATCTTGACGTCTAGGCCAGTCTTGGTGAGATGGCTTTCTTAAGGCCATCCATTGTCGAAGGCGTCAACGGTATATCACGTGGCAGGGTTGTTCATGTAAGGCGATACCTTCCAGTGTGCTTTTCTGCGATTGAATGACAGTTGCCGATACAGATCAAGTAAAGCGCGATCCCCGTAAAAGCTAATCAACACAGTATCAGGTACCACGATCCATGAGCGAAGCCAATCAGGTCAACCGTCCAGCCTTCTCCGATATACAAGTACAGGATCTTGAAGCGCAACTGGATAAACACCTGAACAATTGCCGAACAGTTATCGACAAATTGAATGATGTGAAGGAGCCGACCTGGGAGTCGCTTATTCAACCTCTTGAGGAGGCACATAATGCACTGAGCCTGTTCTGGTCACCTGTAAGCCACCTGAATGCAGTGATGAACAACGATGCTCTGCGTGAGGTATACAAAGCCTGTCTGCCCAAGCTAAGCACGTATTACACCGAGCTGGGTCAGAATGATAAGCTCTATAATGCAACTCTGGCACTTAGGAACAGTTCTTTTTTTGCCACTATGTGTGCCGAGCGTAAACAACAGATTGAACACAGTATCCGTGACTTCAAACTGGGTGGAGTATCACTGGATGCTGATCAGAAAAAGAGATTTGCGGAAATAGAGCAGGAACTGTCCAGGCTAACAACCGAATTCTCAGATAATGTTCTTGATGCCACTAATGCCTGGAGCAAGTTACTACCCGATGCATCAGCACTTGATGGGCTACCTGATTCAGCGGTAGCAGCTGCCAGACAACGAGCGCAATCCAAAGAATTGTCTGGCTATCTGGTCAACCTGGAATTTCCCAGCTACATGGCAGTGATGAAGTTCGCCAACGATCGTACTTTACGAGAGGAGATGTACACAGCCTTTTGTACAAGGGCATCAGATAAGGGCCCCCATGCGGACACATACGATAACGGAACGCATATCGACACTATATTGAGTTTGCGTGCAGAAAAAGCAAGCCTGCTTGGATATCCGACTTATGCCGATCTATCTGTCGTGTGCAAGATGGTGGACAGCCCGGTACAGGTAATGGATTTTTTAAATGATCTTGCGACACGTGCGGCGCCACAGGCCAGACAGGAGTTTGCTGAACTGGAAGCTTTTGCAAAATCCATTCTAGGCATGGATACGCTTTACGCCTGGGATGTCGCGTATGCCAGTGACAAGTTGAAAAAGCAACAGCACGATCTTTCGGATGAGGAGCTTAAACCTTATTTTCCGGCCAATAAAGCCATCCCGGGAATGTTTGCCGTGGTTGGAAAACTGTTTAATCTTCACATCGAAAAAGTAGATGATGTTGATGTTTATCATCCCGATGTTCAGCTTTACGCCATCAGCGATAATGAAGGCCGCGTGCGCGGAGAGTTCTATCTGGATAACTACGCCAGGGAAAACAAACGCGGCGGTGCCTGGATGGATGTCTGTGCAACCCGGCAGCGGATAGGGGACTCCGTGCAGCGACCGATTGCCTACCTGACATGCAACCTGACTCCGCCCGTTGGTGATGATCCGGCGCTGCTGACGCACATGGAAGTTACCACCCTGTTTCATGAATTTGGCCATGGTCTGCATCACATGCTGACTCAGGTTGAGGCATCCGGTGTTTCAGGTATCAATGGCGTGGAGTGGGATGCCGTGGAACTGCCTAGTCAGTTTCTTGAAAACTGGTGCTGGCAACGCGAGTCAATCGACATGATCAGTGGTCACTACCAGACGGGAGAACCACTACCTGATGCGCTGCTGGACAAGATGCGCAGTGCACGAAACTTTCAATCAGCGATGCAGCTGATGCGGCAGCTTGAATTTTCGCTTTTCGATATGCAAATTCATCTGGATTCAAGTACTGATAAGGCCGCGGATGTACAGGCGACCCTCGATACTTTGAGAGAGCGCGTAGCCGTGGTACCTGTGCCGGCGTTCAATCGTTTCCAGCATGGCTTTTCACACATATTTGCTGGTGGTTACAGTGCTGGTTATTTCAGTTACAAGTGGGCAGAGGTGCTTTCTGCTGATGCTTTTGCAAGGTTTGAGGAAGACGGTATCTTTAATCCAGAGACGGGCAGGGCGTTCTTGCAGAATGTACTGGAGGTCGGTGGATCGCGAGATGCGATGGAGTCGTTCAAAGCCTTCAGAGGCCGTGAGCCTGAGGTAGATGCTCTTCTCAGACACAGTGGTCTGGCAGCTTAGCGTGGGTCGTTAAAACCTCAAAGACCTTGGTCGCCTAACTGTTCTCACGTTGTCACAGTGGCTCTATCCACGAATATTCAACCAACCGATATGAAATATACCGATCTTCGCGATTTTATAGAGGGCCTGGAATCTCGTGGAGAGCTTGTCCGTATCAGTACACCAGTAGATCCGAATCTGGAAATTACTGAAATTTGTGATCGCACCTTACGGGCGAAAGGGCCAGCCTTGCTGTTTGAAAACCCGATCGGCTCAGATTACCCACTGCTGGGGAACTTGTTTGGTACGCCTGAGCGCGTGGCGTTTGGTATGGGAGAGGATTCTGTCGAGTCACTGCGTGAGGTAGGAAAACTGCTGGCGTTTCTTAAAGAGCCAGATCCTCCAAAGGGGTTGAAAGATGCCTGGAATACGTTGCCGATCTTTAAAAAAGTCCTGGACATGGCACCCAAGACCACGAGAAACCCGGCTTGTCAGGAAAACAGCTGGTCGAGCGTGGATCTGGCCAGGCTGCCTGTGCAGACCTGTTGGCCGGGTGATGCCGGACCGCTGATAACCTGGGGACTGGTCATTACCAAGGGGCCTCACAAGAAGCGTCAGAACATGGGGATCTACCGGCAACAGGTTATAGCTCCGGACAAAACCATCATGCGCTGGCTGAGCCACCGCGGCGGTGCTCTGGATTTTCGTGAATGGCAACAAACACATCCAGGCGAGCCGTTCCCGGTGGCGGTCGCACTGGGTGCAGATCCGGCAACTATTCTGGGCGCTGTGACTCCCGTCCCCGACACCTTGTCAGAACATGCCTTTGCAGGCTTGCTGCGCGGTGAACGCACTTTATTGGCCACGGCGCAATTGTCAGATTTACAAGTGCCGGCGTCTGCAGAATTTGTACTCGAAGGTTTTCTCTACCCGGGTGAAACCGCTCCTGAAGGTCCATTTGGTGACCACACCGGTTATTACAATGAGGTGGATGAGTTCCCGGTTTTCACCGTAGAGCGTGTGACCCATCGGAACAATCCGATTTACCATTCGACCTACACAGGTCGGCCACCGGATGAGCCGGCGATTCTGGGCGTGGCGCTTAACGAGGTATTTGTGCCAATCCTGCAGAAACAGTTTCCTGAAATCGTTGACTTCTTTCTGCCACCAGAAGGTTGTTCTTATCGAATGGCGGTGGTCAGTATGAAAAAACAATATCCTGGACATGCTAAACGCGTGATGATGGGTGTCTGGAGTTTTTTACGCCAGTTCATGTATACCAAGTTTGTGATTGTGGTGGATGATGATGTTAATGCCCGATCCTGGGAAGATGTCATCTGGGCAATCACGACGCGAATGGATCCTGCGCGTGACACCACGCTGATAGAAAATACCCCGATAGACTATCTCGATTTTGCCTCTCCGGTATCAGGTCTGGGCTCCAAGATGGGGATGGATGCCACTAACAAGTTGGCGGGAGAAACCGACAGGGAATGGGGTGAGCCGATTGAAATGAGCGATGATATCAAAACAAAGGTTGACGCCATGTGGACGACGCTTGGGCTGAAATAGCGTGCCCGACACAGCTTGTAATGCGTGTAACCATCGGGTTGAATACACAAGTTGTTAAAGACTGTGTATTGCGTACTCAACAGCTACCGGCTCGGGTAGTATTGCATACTCGACAGGTGCAGCTTTGTTGATGCTCACCAGACTTCCATGCTTGTTCGCGGAACAGATTCCAGCTTATGCAAGGTGCAACCGACCGGCAGAATCAACCATCAGTACTTGGTTTTGACGTGTTAAGCTCAATGATTAGTGAGTTGGTGCGGCATCACGAAAGACGATTGACAGGCGATGAACCAAGCCTGGACTGGCAGTCTCCCAGCGCGTTCACCCGTATCGTAAAATTTGGTACCAGCGGGTGTTTGTTCAATGTGGTCAATCAAGTGCCCGATGCTGTTGCGGTTGAGTATCAACTGCTTTACAAAGATGCGCCTGTTTTCGCGTGGTGCGAATACCGTTGGCCTCACCTGCATGACAAACACCAGGCACAGGCGCATAAATCCATTGAAATACCGCAAGGCTGTCTTGATGAGCTAATGGCTTATCACATTGATGCCGACACGAGTTGGCTTGGCCGCTACCGCAGTAGATTAAACCGTAAGCCTCTCGCCCAGATCGATGAAGTTGGCATAGTGGCTCAAGGTCACTGTCTCAGCGCTCTCTAATCTGGCTGCCATCGCTCTGGCAGGTAGTGGCTCGGAAAAATAGAATCCCTGGTAACCCTCGCAACCTTCATTGGCCAGCATTGGAAGTACAGTAGGTGTTTCAACGCCTTCTGCGATAACACGGATACCCAATGTGTTAGCCAAAGCAATGATGCTTTTCACAACGGCGACAGCATGTGGGAACCGCTCGATGTCAGCGATGAACGAGCGATCGATTTTGAGATGATCCAGTGGTAGCTGACTAAGATAGGCGAGCGATGAATACCCGGTGCCAAAGTCGTCCAGTGAGATTTGCACACCCAGTGCCTTGATCTCGTTGATGATATCGGTCTCGATGGTTTGCACCAGAGCTGACTCTGTTATTTCAAGTATCAGGCTGTCCGGTCGCATGGAATGTCTTTGTAGTATGGAGGTTATACGTTGGGCGAAATTGGGTGTGCTCAACTGCCGCGCTGATACGTTAACCGACATCGTGGTGGCAGGGCTTATCAATCCCCGTCTCAACCATATCTTGTGTTGACCGCAGGCTTGCGATATTGCCCATTCACCCAGTTCCCCTATAAGACCGGTCTCTTCCAGCACATCAATGAATGCGCCCGGGCTTATGTGTTCACCAGTCTCCTGAGGCCAACGCAACAGTGCCTCAAACCCCAGTACTCTGTTTTCCTTGATCAGTAATTGCGGCTGATAGAAAAGCTCAAAATCCTGACGGTCGACAGCGCGGCGCAAACTAGTGATCAACACGGATCTGTCGCGTTGAGCCTGATCCAGTTCGGGAGTGAAAAATACATGCCTGGATCGACCCGACAGCTTGGCCCGATACAATGCGATGTCTGCTTGCTTAATCAGGCTATTGGCATCGGAGGTTGTATCGGAGTTAAGACCGGTAGCCATGGCTATACCAATACTTGCAGAGACGTAGACTTCTTCCTGTTCCAGAAGAAATGGCTGCTTGATTGAATGAACTATCGCATCGGCAACAGTGCTCGCATCCTTGGTTTGTACCAATCGTCTGAGTGTCACTGTAAATTCGTCACCACCAAGACGCGCAACAGTGTCTTCATCGCTTACGGTGTGCCGCAATCGTTGCGCAACCTGCAACAGCAATGCATCGCCTGCGTCATGTCCCAGCGTATCGTTGATGGCTTTAAAGCCGTCAAGATCAATGAATAGTAGACACACGATACCGTGCACACTGCGTTGCGCCAGTGAGTTATGTAAATGCTCAAGAAAACGGGTTCGGTTTGGCAAACCGGTTAGTGCGTCATGGTGGGCAATCTGTTTGAAGCGTTGTTCCGCTTCGTACTGTTCTGTGATATCCATGATCACAACAAGACTACCGGTAAATTGTCCGAGATTATTTACCAATGCCGTTGCATTGATGCTTGCCCAAATCGTTGAGTTACCCGTGCTGTTGAGTTTTACAATATCCCGATAGGTTTCCCCCTTCTCCTGGCAACGTTGCATGTCCGTCAATACCAGTGACTGATCATCTCGATGGATGCCTTCTATCCAGCCACTACCGGCGTTGCTTTCAACAGTCAGTGAACTGAGTCGACACCACATGTCATTGGCGTATTCACAGAGCCATTGATCATCGAGTTTCAGGATGCCAACTGGTGCCAATTTTGTCAGCGTACGATATTGTACCAAGGCATTCTGTAGCTCTGCGTCTGATTGCAGTCGCCCACTGATATCATTGAGTACCAATGTGGTGTACACACGTTCACGAATCCGTGAATGAAAAACAGTAAGTTCAACAGGGACTCGTTGTGAACTCGCTTTTATAGCCTCTGAATTTTCTAGACGGTAGGGTCTCTCATCGTTAGCACGCAGTGAATAACTGTAATCAGCAGCCTTCTTCTGAATTGATTCGATGGCATCGTGTGACAGAAACAAGTCCAGAGATGATCCCAGAGCACTTTGCGTGTCGACTTGAAACAGTTGTTCGCTGGCAGGGTTAAATGCTGTTACATTGAGGTTGTCGTCTACGCTGACAATCGCATTGAATGAAGCCTCAAGTAAGCTCAGCAATTGTCTGTTCGTATCGCCTACGCCGGCAATAATATTGTTGATACCACGATTGATGATGCTATTGATGTGCACCCTGATGAACGCATCAAGCATTGATTGCAGTCGTTTGACAAGTACAAGATCAAATCGATGTCTGACGTTGGCAACCAACAACAGAGCTTTTAAAGAGCCGTGTTCATGAATCGGACAGATTGCATAGGAAAGGATGCGCGGGTGAGCACTGGGAAGGTTACTCAGTTCAATGTCATCAGAACTGTTTGAAAATGTCGGTTTCAATACTTCGATAACGTCCCGGATGACCTCATCGGGTCGACTCTCAAGCAAGTTGTCATGCTGACGCGACAACTTACCGTCCGAGCTGACAGACACAACGGCATCGAGAGTCAGTTTTTGTGGATTAACGGGCCTGAGAACACAGCCGTATACGGCGTCAGTTAGCCGAAGAGCCTCTACGATTAGCTCTTCACTGAGCTCGCGCAGTGAAAGCCCGCGGGCAACTCGATCACTAACCCGTTCGAGAAAACGATTTTGTATGTTGTGAACGGCCTGGCGAAGCTCATGGTCAGCACGCCGTTCGACCGTACTATGTTCGCTATCGCGCATGCGATGACTGATCTACCGATGGGACTTCGTGCTCGTGACTAACAAAAAGATGTTGAGTTGAATAAAGACGGTTCGCCTCGTCCTGATGTTGATAGATACGTGTATTCAGGATGAGATTTAACGCATTCATGGCTGGTCCAAGTGAGACTCTAGGCTGTCATTATCAAAGCTTTTACGCATTTTGATAGTGTTACGTTTACGCAACTAACATGTTCACATTTCTGACAAGAACATAAAAATTAGCCAGTTGTAGCAGCCAGCTGCGTGACTAGTTTGTGCACCGATATCCCTAGAACCCGGCATATAAACCCGGTAGTACTCCATGAAATGACCTCGAACAATCCGGTGAGTTACTTCGCCGAACGTATTCGCTTTGTTGATAGGTCCAAGAGGAGTGTAGTTCACTGGAAAAAAAGATCATCGCTTATCGAGATCTACTGTAGTCGGATCATTGAGTTGATCTTTCTGACTGGCACCGTACTAACTGCGACAGAGGTACACCCAAAGAGGTATTAAAATTTCTCATCCTGATGATGCAATCGTGAATCGTTTAGTAGTGAGGGTCAAATTCCTGTTTTTTCCATTGTGCAAGACAGCTTAACTGACCCTCGTTACCGGCAGGTTCAGCAATCAGGGCTGCGTTTTTAAATCCCAGGTCGGCGGCTAGTTGGGCGCATCGCTGGCTATTAACCACCAATGGCATGGTGCTAAGCTCACCGGTATATTGGCGGCACAGTTGCCAAAGATTGGAGAGCGTTTCATTGCTGGTGACGCTGACAATGTCCGGAAGGGTGTCAGTGAACAATGTATCGATGGTTTCGGTGGTTACATCCGGCAATAACCGCTCATAGAGTGCGACAGCGCTTACCTGCCAGCCCAGCGATTGCAGACGAGGCAGGATAAGGTCGCGCCCGCCGATGCCTTTGATGATTAACAGTGATCCCGGCCGGGTATCAGCAAGCTGTTTGAGATAGGCCTCGCTGTTATAAGGCGCTTGCGGTATCAATGCTACTTTCTGCTGGTACTGATCGAGCGCATGGGCTGTAGCGGCTCCAATGGCATGTATGTGTATTTGCGGCCACGGCAAGGGCCTGAGACGGTGAGCCATTTGAACCGCATTTGCGCTGGTGAACAGGGCGGTACCATGTGTATCAAGCAAACGGGTAAAATATGGGAGATCTGTCTTGCACGGTACAATTTGCAGGCACGGCAGTAGTGCGACTGAATATCCCAGAGCCTCGCAGCCTTGTGAAAAATCGAGCTGCTGGCCTTCGGGTCGGGTTATCAGTACACGAGGTGTTCGCAGCCGGGCGGTATCTTTAAACTGCATGGTACTTGTCGCGAAGATACAGTATTTATCTGTAAAAACGATAGTATACGCGTGCAGTGCCTGCCTGGAACATCGTTGACAGAGGCGCTTATTAGGAGCATCAGCATTGCTCCTGTCTTCAATCGGGCCATTGATACCCGAAAAACTGTTTGGATGATTAATGAGTCAGTCTGATAAACCTGGTAGCACAGAAGCAAAACAATCCACTGAAAAAAAGACAGCAACCAGGCCGCGTGATTCTCAGCCGGGTGAATTATCAGGTCAGGGTATGTGGGGAGGTCGATTTTCAGAATCCACTGATGAGTTCGTGCAGGAATTTACGGCGTCGGTGAATTTTGACAAACGCATGTACCGACAGGATATCCAGGGTTCGCGGGCACACGCCACGATGTTACAGCGCACGGGTGTTTTGAGTGCCAGCGATCATGACGCAATACAGACTGGCCTGGATGCCGTGCAGAATGATATCGAGACGGGTGGGTTCGATTGGTCGGTGGCTCTTGAAGATGTTCACATGAATATCGAAGCTGCGTTGACCGCGCGGATAGGTGATGCAGGAAAAAGACTACACACCGGCAGATCCAGGAACGATCAGGTGGCAACCGACATCAGATTGTATTTGCGGGACGCTTGTGATCAGGCCGCCGGACAACTTACACGACTGCTTGAGGGTCTGTTGGAGCTGGCAATGGCCGAAAAAGCCACAATCATGCCGGGATTTACGCATTTGCAGACGGCTCAGCCCGTTACGTTCGGGCACCACGTCATGGCCTGGTTCGAGATGCTATTGCGCGATCTGGAGAGGCTGGCGGATACCCGTAAACGGCTTAACCGCATGCCGTTGGGTGCGGCTGCGCTTGCGGGCACATCCTACCCAATAGACCGGGAAATAACATGCCAGCTTCTTGGCTTTGATGCGATCTGCGAAAATTCGCTGGACGCTGTGAGTGATCGAGATTTTGCGATCGAATTCTGCTCGGCCACAGCCATTAGTCTCATGCATCTGTCTCGAATCTCTGAGGAACTTGTTCTGTGGATGTCGGCGCAGTTTCGTTTCATCGATTTGCCCGATCGCTTTTGTACCGGCTCGTCGATCATGCCGCAGAAGAAAAACCCGGATGTCCCTGAGCTTGTCAGAGGCAAGACCGGACGCGCCTACGGCAATCTCATGTCGCTATTAACCTTAATGAAAAGTCAGCCTCTGGCCTACAACAAGGATAATCAGGAAGACAAAGAGCCCTTGTTCGATTCGGTCGACACCTGGCTTGGGTGTCTGTGTGCGTTTGCCGATATGCTACCGGCTATAGAGGTTCGTCACGATGCGATGCGGCAGGCTGCCAAGGCCGGATTTTCCACGGCAACCGATCTTGCTGACTATCTGGTCAGGCAAGGACTGGCTTTTAGAGATGCGCATGAGGTCGTTGGTGAAGCTGTGGCATTTGGCATGCACAATGATCTTGACCTGTCAGAGCTGACACTCGAACAGCTGCAGAGCTTCAGTACTCACATCAAGGATGATGTGTTCGAGGTACTCACGCTTGAGGGGTCTGTAACCGCCCGCCGTCATATCGGTGGCACCGCTCCTGATGCAGTAGAGGCCGCAGTAAAAAGGGCAGGGCAGCGCCTGGCAACTGCCTACATGCCGAACTGACGTTTTAGCCACGCAGAAATGTCAGTGACCTCTTCGCTACTGACACTGTGCGCCATGGCATAGCTATGCCACTGCACCTCAATCCCTTGTTCAGCAAGCACCGTGTGTGACTGCTCGGCATAGTGAATCTGGATAACGTCGTCGAATTGTCCGTGTGCCATAAACACGGGCAATTGTCTGCCGTGCTCTGTCAGCTCCTGAAGCGCGGCTTCCTGTATGGGCAGGTACGTAGACAAAGCCATGATACCGCCGAGCTTGTGTGCCGTGGTCAGCGCTGTGAACAGGGCAACTGCACCGCCCTGGGAGAAGCCTGCGAGCAGGATATTGGTTGACGGTATGCCGCGTGCTATTTCGGCATCTATCAGTGCGTTGACGTGTGCTGCCGACTCGCGAATCCCCGCTGTATCCTGTTCGCGTTCGTCGAAATCCAGAGAGTTGATATCGTACCAGCCGCGCATGGCGGCACCGCCGTTGATGGTAATCGGACGGATGGGTGCGTGCGGGAACACAAATCGGACGCCCGGCCGTTCCAGCAGGTTCAGCTCAGGTACCAAGGGTTCGAAGTCATGGCCGCTGGCTCCCAGCCCGTGCAACCAGATAACGCTGTATTCGCACTGGTCAGCAGTGCTGATTTCGATGCTGTCGAGCAATTTGGTACTCATGAGGCGGCTTGAAAACTCGGTTGATGTGCGCAGGCGAGTATACTCCAATGCCCTGTAGTGCAAGTGAGGTTGCGTTATGTTCCGACTACTGACAGCGTATCTGTGCGTTTTTTTTGCGGTGCTGATTCTCGCGGGTTGCGGCAACAAGGGGGAATTGTTTTTGCCGCCCGACCTGCAACTGGTAAAAGAGCTCGAAATCGCAAACGAACGTATCATCGAGTCAGAGGAGGGCAACACAGATGAAGCAGAAACAGTCAAGAAAAAATCAGCGACTCCAGCGACGCAATAGCTTCCCACTTTAATTTAGATATTTCATTTCCAACATGACGCCTTTCTACCGACAATCCGGGTCATTGATGACCGATAACAAGCGCTGCAGTGAGCTGGCTGAGGAATTTGGTACACCGTTATACGTGTACAACCGAGGCAGTATCGAACACGCATGGCGCGAATTCGCCGATGCACTCAGTGGTTCTGACCATCTCATCTGTTACGCAGTCAAGGCCAACAGTAATCTGGCTATTCTCGACACCCTGGCGCGTCTGGGTTCGGGCTTTGACATCGTCTCCATAGGGGAGCTCAAACGTGTACTGGCTGCCGGTGGCAAGCCATCATCTATTGTTTTTTCAGGTGTCGGCAAGAACGAGCGTGAGATGGTTGCGGCTCTCGAGGCGGGAATTCGCTGTTTTAATGTCGAATCGGTCTCAGAACTTGATAGGCTGGCAGAGGTTGCCAAGGCGCATGGTGTGGTTGCGCCGGTTTCCCTGCGCATCAACCCTGATGTTGATGCCATGACGCACCCGTATATCTCTACTGGTCTTAAAGAAAACAAGTTCGGTATCAACATGGCGGACGCCATGCAGACGTATCGACGTGCGGCACAACATCCTTCCATTGACGTGCAAGGGATTGATTGCCACATTGGTTCGCAGCTGACCAGCCTTGAACCTTATGAGGATGCTGTGAAACTACTGGTATCGATGGTGGATTCGCTGGAGGAAGAAGGTATTCATCTGAGCCACATCGATGTGGGTGGTGGTCAGGGTATTGGCTATGGTGAGGGAGATACCAGCCTGGATGTAAAGGCATGGGCTGACTGTGTTAAAAACGTAATTGGCGACAGAGACCTGCAGATACTGGTTGAGCCCGGCCGTTATATCGTTGGTCAGGCTGGCATTCTCTTAACGCGCGTTGAATACCTGAAAAGTAATGAAGATAGGCATTTTGCCGTGGTCGATGCTGCCATGAATGATCTGATACGCCCGGCACTGTATAGCGCCTGGCAGGCGATAGAAGAGGTTGAGACTCTAGAGCGTGAGTCACGTGTTTATGATGTGGTCGGACCCATCTGCGAGTCGGCAGATTTCCTCGGTAAAGAACGTCAACTTGCGATTGCGGAAAACGATTTACTATGTGTACGCTCCGCTGGTGCCTACGCGTTCGTGATGAGCTCAAATTACAATACGCGTCCCCGTGCTGCCGAGGTGATGGTCGACGGAGACAATGCGTTCCTGGTTCGCTCCCGAGAGGAAACCGAAGCACTTTTTGCACAGGAATTTCTTTTGCCGTGAAGTCCGTTGAATTTACCAAGATGCACGGTCTGGGCAATGACTTCATGGTCATTGATAACCGGGATGGTGGCGTTATTCTTGATAGTGATACGGTTCAACGCTGGTCGGATCGACATACCGGTATTGGCTTTGATCAACTGCTCGTCGTGGGTGCGCCAACGGTGGAACAGGCGGAATTCGATTACCGAATATTCAATGCCGATGGTGATGAGGTTGAACACTGCGGCAATGGGGCACGCTGCTTTGCCCGTTTTGTCACAGACCGGAAACTTACGCAAAGTCGTTCCATTCCTGTCAATACCGCATTGGGCATCATCACTCTGCAGTTGCAGCATGATGAGCAAGTCATGGTCCAGATGGGTGTGCCTCAATTCGAGCCAGCGCGTATCCCTTTTGTTGCTGAGGAACGTCGTGATTTTTACGACCTTGAGGTCGACGGACATCGCTTTAAGGTTGGTGCTGCCAGTATTGGTAATCCACATGTACTTTTTCACGTCGATGATCTATGTGTAGCAGATGTAGAGCATCTGGGGGCACTGGTTGAACGACATGAAAGATTCCCGAATCGTGTCAACGTCGGTTTCATGCAGATCATCGATAAGCAGCATATCCGGTTGCGAGTCTTCGAAAGGGGGGTTGGTGAGACACGCGCATGCGGCACTGGAGCCTGTGCAGCAGTGGCCATCGCTCACTCACAAGGGCTCCTTGACAATACCGTTATCGTGAGCTTACCCGGTGGAAATTTGAAAATACATTGGCCTAATGTGCAAGCTTCGATTGAAATGACTGGCCCATGTTCTACAGTCTTCGAGGGACAAACAAGAATGTAGCGATAACATGCAACCTGAACAGACCGATATTGGCAACGAAATCGACCCCGATGCCGTCGTCAAGTACCTTATCCGTAACCCGGAATTCTTTGTCAGCCATCAGGATATTCTGACGAGGTTGCGGGTCCCGCATGACTCGGGCAAGGCGGTGTCGTTAATCGAGAAACAGGTTAGCGTGCTTCGAGGCAAGTGCGGACATCTTGAAAAGAGTCTTTGTGATCTGATTGCGGTGGCGAGGCAGAATGAGTCCTTGCATGAGCGTCTGCATTTGCTCAATCAGGAAATCATAACGGCTTCTAACTTGCCCGACATCGTCAAGTTAACCCAGAACTGCCTACGAACCAGTTTCAATGCAGAGGATGTGCATCTGATGTTGATCGCACCAGCTCCAAAGAGAGCGCCTCGCAAGAAGGCAAGCGAAAATAAAGCCACCGACAAGGCCGGCAAGCCCAAGACTAGCCCGCGGCAACGCGCTCCCAAGCTTGAGCAGGTCAAAGGCGCTACCACCGTAAGGCACACTGATAAACGCGTAAAGCAGTTCGACGCACTGTTCAAAGGGCGTGAAACAGTCTGTGGCATGCCAAGCGACGAGCAGCTTCGTGCGATGGTCGGACCTGATCATGCAAACGTGGGATCGGCGGCCATGATTCCACTTCAGTTTGAACGCAAGCTTGGAGTCGTTATGCTGACCAGCCGTGACGAATCTCGGTTCGGCGCTAACAAAGGCGTCATGTTTCTCAACCAGATGGGAGAGCTTCTCAGTCGACGCATTCACAGTTACGTTGCCCATGCACAGGCAGCGAAAAAGTGAGCGATTTTCAAAGTGCCATAGATCGGTATCTGGAAGAGCTGAGCGTTGCACGTCGTGCTTCGCCGCACACTGTCAGCAACTACGCGCGGGATCTGAAAGCGGTAGCCCGTTCGGCAGCTGAGCGCGATATAGAAAACTGGCAGTCCTTATCCGCAAGCGATGTGCGCGCAATTGTGGCCGAACAGCATCGTGATGGTATAGCAGGCAGAAGTCTTGCCCGGCGCTTGTCAGCGGTTCGTGGCTTGTACAACTTCATGATTGATCATGGAATTGCCAGAGTCAATCCGGCGCAGGATATTCTGGCGCCGAAGGACAAGAACGCATTGCCGGCGACGCTGGCCCCGGAGGAGGTCAGCAGACTGCTGTCGCAGAACCTCAATGATCCCATGATCTGTCGGGATCTGGCGATGTTCGAATTGATGTACTCATCGGGTTTACGACTGGCCGAGCTTGTAAGTATTGACCTGGCAGATCTCGACCTGAGCGTTGGTCAGGTTCGCGTTACCGGAAAAGGTAGCAAGGTGCGTGATTTGCCCGTTGGTGAACATGCGGTTGATGCCATTAACAAGTGGCTTGGTTATCGCCGCAGCCTACCAGGTGCGGATTGTTCAGCGGTTTTCCTGAGTTCGCGTGGCAAACGTATTGCCCCCAGAACCGTACAGATGCGTTTGAAAAAACTGGCTGAGTCGCAAGGCCTGGATCGGGATTGTTACCCGCATATGCTCAGGCACTCCTTCGCCAGTCATATGCTGGAAAGTAGTGGAGACTTGCGAGCCGTGCAGGAATTGCTGGGTCATGCAGATATCAGTACGACACAAATATATACCCACCTGGATTTTCAGCATCTGGCGAAAGTGTATGACGAGTCTCATCCCAGAGCACGTCGAAACCGAGTCGCAGAAGACGGATAGAGATTCGAATATCAGAAGACGGTTAGAGAATCATCATCCTCCGACAACGCGTCATTCCCGCGCACTATCGTCATTCCCGCGCAGGCGGGAATCTAGTAAGCCAA
Organism: Granulosicoccus sp.; assembly: GCA_045106855.1. GTDB lineage: Bacteria > Pseudomonadota > Gammaproteobacteria > Granulosicoccales > Granulosicoccaceae > Granulosicoccus. The sequence goes on along the minus strand of JBGCFI010000026.1, from coordinate 49,044 downwards.
ACATCGTATACCCCACCGGTACCTGTTCTTCTGCCAACGCGAACATGACAAAGATCTCTCATAGTTGCTGAAAACTATGAGAGTCAACCGTTTTCTATTGGCTGAATCGACACTGGCATGGAACTTTACAACCCCGAGGGCAGGACACTTAATTTTGCCATTCGTCACTCCATAATGGGATGTTGCAGCCTAAGGAGATCTACTTAATATACCGGACTGTTCATCCGTTGCACCACACCCTAACAGAACAGCCATCTGCGGTTGATTAAGACTGAATCCTCCGGGAAATGTACTTTCCCCGTCTGCTGGAAACATTTTTTCGCACTCTTCTTCGTTCAAAATAGACGACAGAACCCGGACAGATTTATGGGAATTACTCAGAACTGTCGTGGTAACTATACTGTTCTCAATGTTTTTGCGAATCGACGGAGCCTTACCATCTTTCCAACGCGGCTTGCCAGCCCTGGAATGGATGCGCTTACCGTCTAAGTCAAACAATAGTTCGGTACCTGTGGCATATTTCACGCCTTGAACAGTGGCGACGGTATTGAGAACGCCAGATGATGCAGAGCCATTCGGATGAAAAAAACCGTGTTTCCATCAAACACGACACCATCGTACTCAAAGGGTTCTTCAGTATAAATTGATCTGACATTTCCAGTATCGTAAAACTCCCAACTCACTGGCCGAACAAACTCAAGGCCTGAAAATGTTGCGCCTCCCTCTACTGTATATTGTTTGAGCGTTCCATTAGGGTGGATTTTTATAGTTTGTTTTTCTACAAGCCAATTACCATCTACTTTTACTCGATCTCTAAGAAATACACTATCCAAGCTCCCATTGGTATCAAATTTAATGGTTGAGCCCTTTGGCAATACTATTCCGGATATGTTTTTTTCTGCGCCAAGCGTTGCTTCAGACACGAGATTGCTGTGACTAAATCGAATCAGCGAAGCATCGAGTAAAAAACCTTGGTAAATCATCGAATATGGGGGTATTGCGAATCTAAGAGAGCCATCATGCCGTTTGTAGACAAAACTGTGTTTTGGAAATTCTAGTGATCCGATTTTTTGTGCCTGCTGCAATTCAGTATGAGGTGGATGAAAATCGGAATAACTGGTCACAGGCCTTAGAGATCCATCTGTGTAGCTATCACGAACGACACGGCCATCGGCCGAAAATTCCAGACGAGTTGATTCCGGATATACACGTCCTTTAAAGCCTATCGGATAAAACGTGGTATCCAGGTACTTCAATTGTCCATTAGAATGGACTTCGAGCCACATTCTCTTCGGCACAGGCAAACTACTAATTTTCCAATCGTGTTTAATGTAGATCTGCTGTAAACCGGTCTGTTCATCCAAATGTACGTCGGTGTAACGCGGAATCACGCCACTAGGTGTGTTGAGAGGTTCAGCAAGCTTTGCTCTGGGCACAAAGCCTGTTTCAAGAAACGATACCTTTCCTGGAGGAATCAGATAGTTACCAATCCGTTTTGACTTGACCAGAGTCGCCTGCTTCAAAGCTCCGTTAGTATAAAATCAACATTTGTACCAGCTCGCAGATGATAACCTTGATAGGAGGAGTCTTTAGCGAGGGTTGCGCTGACTATTCTGTTGGGTGCTTCAAATTGAACACGATTCGGCATACCCCCAGCTAATATCAATCCTTTGTAGCTTTGCCCATGTGTCAAATCAGCATAACTAATTTGCCGCTCGTCATCAAAAAGGACTTGGCCCGGGCCTAAATAAAAGTCACCGTATTTCACGCTTTCGTGAAGCGTAACCAGACTGGATGTGCAGTCACCACTAATGTCGGTTTCGCTACCCGCAGGTAGCAACAGGCCCCCATACATTTGCTGTTTCGCAATACCCGGAATTCCAACGACACGCCGAACACTGGAGCTACAACAGACACTAAGCTGATCGTGCACTTGATAAAGGCAGGAACCGACATCCTTCGAATTCGGACTACAGTGCTGTTTGACCTCCGAAGTGCGGACTTCGCTCATCTGCTTATGCAAAAATAGTAGTAATAAGGACTCTATATTCTGTGGACGTTCAGATATTATCCTTTTTTCTATGCCTTTGAGATTTTCGAAAGCGCGGACGAATTCTACTTGTGATTGGGTGTGCCTTTGAACAGGCCTGTGGAACGAGTCACCTATAGATTTGCAGGCAGCTAATCCTGCACACATCTGAAGAAACGGGATACTAGACAACAAGCGAAGGAGGCATCGTGCTCTGCAAATACCTTGTTCTGACTTTAAAATGCTTCTATTGGCAAAATAGAGCCGTTGTTCACCCATGTCTAAATCCTTTTAGTGCGCTATGACCTGAAATAGGCAGCAACCTTAGGATATATCATTGTTTATGGCTAATACCCGCTCTATGCGATGTAACGAGATGTTTGTTGCCTCATTCCTAGATCGACTTTACACAATCCAAACTACGACTGTGGAATAACATGCCAGGGGTTATAACAAGTCAGCGACAATTGAATAATGCGTATTGATAGCAAACAGTTCAACCAGCTGGTCAAGACGATCAGTGAACGCGTTGCGTGTTATCTGGGACGTAGTTGCCGGTATATTTCCAGCCCCACATTCTCGCAAGAAATTATCAATGGCCTTACATAGATCGGTTAAGCGTCAAGCCACCCCAGAGGCTATTTTTCAGAGTATTTTTCAATTCAGGAGTGTGACTGCGAACGAATCCAGCGACATTCCAATGGCGTGAAACCTGATGTGATACGCCGGCCCAGAGCTCTGTGCTTGTACGATTGATTTCACTAGCGCTATAGCTTACTGCGCTGTCTTTGAATTGACCTTGTAATATTGCGTTATAGAGGTTGTGGTTTATATTCGCTCCAAAATAAAAAAACACGTCTCTACCAGTTAGGCCATTGCTATGTCTGGCCATAGGTGAACCTTGGCTGGCATAATCAGACTGTTGTGGATTAAATCCCCACCATGGCGTGTGTATGCGTCCAACTCTGGCGCTGAACCCAACACCTGCACCTGTTGTAAATCCGATGTCGCCTTCGGCTGCAACTTTAAACTCAGCTCTTTGATTAAAAAGTAACCGCTTCTGTGCAACCAATTTTTGTATGCCAACACTATATTTAGCGGTGATTTCCCCTTTGGAAGATATTTGGTTGGCCCAGCCTTTGGGTGGATTACTACCGGTCGCCTCATGCGCCCCGGCATGAACATCTTCAGCAAAATCCAGCCCGAGAGCGCCGATGGTAAACATGGAATTGAAAGCAAGCTGTCGAGTCGGCGCTACAACTTGTTGGCTGTTACCCAGAAAGAACAAGCTGGCATAAGGGTGTTCTTCAGGTTGGGGCGCTTCAATACTTAGATCTGACGGCGTAAAAAAAACAAAACCCGTTTCAATCGCATGCAGTTTGAATGTCTGACCAGGGTCGTACAAGCGGTTGAAGCCGGTCAGTTGATTGAGCTTTGCCCGAACACCATCAAAAGAGAACGGGCTAAGCAGTGCTTGTCTGCCAGAGAAGGCGAGGGCGATTCCACCGGTATAGTCTTTGTCTAAATCTGCATTGACAAAAAAATCGTTGTCTACGCGAATGGACAATCCTGATTTTATTGACTCCCTCTGGTCAAATAACTGCTGAGCATGCAGTGGTGTTGAAAGCACGAGTATTGTCAATAGCAAGAAGAAGCTTGCTGTCATTTGCGTGATTATATATCGTGTTCTTGTTGCCGATTTCATATGGCACGTCCCATGTGTTTTTGAAGCTAATGCACATTTTTTATCAAGAGTGTTCAAGGCTTGTTGCAAACCGGCTCTTCATTGCATAGACATTACTCTATCGTTTTATTTTATTGGCTTTGCGAATCGAAGACATGCGCAAAAGGCATACATCGCTGACGTAGGCATCTGGTTGATCAGACGCAAAGGCGACTTCTGCAAGATGGGCTACAACATAAAATCAAGACATGCCACCTGCCTCATTAACGAGGCCTATGGACTTCATCACATCATTGAAAGCCCACGATTCAGCAGATCCTGAGCGGGTCGATATCCCCGATATATGACTCCCTTTGGGTTGCTGTCTGCGTGCTCGATAGCCATTCGACCTTATGATTAACGGCTGCGTGAGCAATGGAAATTCGATCAGGAAACGGTGAAGCGTCAGGTGCGCGGGTTCAGCGCGCGTGGGTGCATATGTTTCTCATGGTGTTCGCAGTGCTTGCAAGCACCCCGGCGTCCGGACAGATGGCTAACGTCACTGAGCTTGTGGTGCGCTCTAACGCCAGCACCGGCAGTGACATCATCCAGTTGGGCGAGATCATCGCCATCAATGCCGACACTGGCACCGATGCAGCGTTGGCTTCTGCGGGTGCAACGATAGACGTGGCGGCCACGTATGACTCTCGGTTTTTAGCCAGCTTCGCTATTGATGGCAACAACGCGCCAGGCGCCCAGGGACGCCACACGTTTTACCACTCCCAAACCACCGCCAATCAGTGGGTGAGAGTGATATTTCCGGCACCGGTAACCCTGAGCAGGATCGAGCTTGTCGGTCGTGGTGATTGCTGTAGCAACCGGGATGTCTACGATCTGACGGTGTTGGATGCATCCGGCAATGCGTTGGATCAGTTTAACGCGCTCGATGCCAGCAATGGTTCGCATAGTGCGAGTGTTCAGCTGCAGACACCTTCACAGATAGGGCAATGGGGTGACATTCTCGACTGGCCTCTGGTTGCCGTATCGATGGCCAACCTTCCCGATGGTCGTATCCTGACCTACTCCGGATCTGAACGGCGAACCTGGCCCACCACGGAACAGACCTACAGTGCCACGTGGGATCCGATGACTGGCCAGTTTGATGAGACGCTGCACCTGGGGCACAACATGTTCTGCGCCGCAACGTCGATGACGGACGATGGCAAAGTCTTTGTAAACGGAGGACGTAATCAGGGTAACAGTCCATGGACGTCGATCTACGACTCGACGACGAACAACTGGACGCAAATTGAAAACATGTCCAGTGGTGGTCGCTGGTACCCCACCTCGCTTGCGCTTGGCAATGGCAATATCCTGACTGCAATGGGTAGCTCGACCAATGTGCGCAATCCGGATCTATGGTCCAAAGAAACAGGCTGGCGTGTTCTTAATGGCATCGACTTTCTAACCATGCGTCAACGTCGTCCCAAGCGAGGGGATACGACGTGGTTCCCGCTATTGAGTCAGGCACCCAGTGGTGATGTGTATCACTTCTGGGATACCGTAGAGAATCACTATATCGACCCGAACGGCAATGGCTTTTCAAGCCCTGCCAACCCTGATACCGACAATGGCGAACACTCTGGAGGCATACAGATCATGTATGACGAAGGTCTGTTGCTGATGACCGGTACCAACGATGGTACATGGCGAAACAACGGTGAGGGGGAAGCCGATAACCAGGCATTCACTATCAATCTGAACGGAAGTCGTCCGGTGATACGAAGTACACAGGCGATGAATTACCCACGCAAGTTCCACCAGATGATTCCTCTGCCCACCGGTGAAGTCATGGTGGTGGGTGGTAATACCACGGGTGCAAAGTTTCAGGACAATGGCAGTGTCCTGAATGCAGAAATCTGGAACCCCGCTACCGGTGAGTTCCGGGTTGTTGCCGGTATGGATGTTCCTCGAGATTATCACTCCACGGCATTGTTGATGACCGATGGTCGTGTTATCACGGCAGGTGGTGGTTACGATGCCGGCAATCCGTTCAGTAGTGGTACTCACCAGGATGCACAGATATTCTCACCACCGTATCTCTTCGATGTCAGTGGGCAAGCTGCAGCTCGCCCATCGTTGCAAAGTACTGTTGAGGAGATTGGCTATGGTCAGCCCTTTTCTGTCACCACATCGGCAGATATCGCATATTTCACGCTGATCAAGATGTCTTCGGTGACGCATGCGGTCAATACCGATGTACGCATGTTCAAACCTGCGTTTACGCAACAAGCCAATGGTCTGTACACCATCACAATGCATGGTAATGAGAACGTGGCGACCCCCGGTTACTGGATGCTTTTTGCTGTGGATGAGGAGGGCGTGCCTTCCATTGCGCATACTCTGAGGATTGCCGCAGATGTTGAACCAGTGGATCCCAACAATGGTAATCCACCTGAAGTGGACGATATTGTTAGCAGTCCGGTACAAACCGGATCAACTAATACCTTTACGGCCAATGCTTCGGGTTTTGGGCTGAGCTACAGCTGGAATTTTGGGGATGGCACGGGTGACACTGGCTTTTCGGCAAGCAATAGTGCCTCTCATCGTTTTGTCGCCGAGGGGCGTTATGTTGTCAGTGTTGTTGTCCGCACCCCCGCGGGCGATGAAACGGTCAAAACGTTTATCCAGGTCGTACACGAGCCGGTAAATTCTGAACAAGCGGTTGCCTCTTCGGCATTGGCTGAGGTTGTCTTGCGATCGGAACTATGGAATGTAAACCCGGATAACAATAGCGTTGGTATCGTTAGCACTGATAACTACGATGTTCTGGATGTGATCCCGGTAGGGCGTAACCCCAGTGCGCTCGCGCTGGCGCCCAATGGACGCATCTGGGTTGTCAATAAGGATGATGCAACTGTTTCTGTCATCAATACCACCAATCGCGCCATTGAGCGAACCATTATGCTTGATACTGCCAGTCGGCCACACGGCATTGTGTTTAATCAGCACAGTGCCTATATCGCACTTGAGGGCATCGCCACCGTGGTTCAGCTTGATGCGCAAAGTGGCATCGAAAGACGTCGCCGTATGGTGGGCAACTTTCCAAGGCATTTGTCACTCGATGCTGCGGGAAGTACCTTGTATGTGTCCAGCTTCATAACACCGCCAGTTCCTGGTGAGAGTGGTGCCAACCCGTCAGTCACGGGTCAAGGTGGGCAGGTGCATCTGTTTTCCACCTCGACGTCAGCGTTAAGTGCCGATGGCGTGATTCTTCTGGGTCACAGTAACCGTGCAAGCTCTGAAAATCAGGGCCCTGGCATCCCTAACTACCTTGGGCCCGTTCTGATATCCCCTGATGGCCAGAGGGCGATGGTGCCTTCAAAGCAGGATAATATTCTTCGTGGTACACGACGTAATGGCCTGCCGTTAGTCTTTGACCAGAGCGTGCGAGCAATCACCTCGGTTATAGATCTTGATAGCGGGCAGGAAAATCTCGGTGCGCGCATTGATCACGACAATGCCAGTGTTGCCAGTCACGGTGCGTTTGGCCCTTATGGGCTGACGTTTTTTGCCTCTCTTGAAGGCAATCGACAGGTGGCGTTGATTGATGCCAGTACTAACATTGAATATGCCCGATTCGATACCGGATTTGCTCCGCAGTCCGTTTTGCTGTCGAGTTCGGGAGACCAACTGTTTGTTCATCATTTCATGGACCGCTCAGTCGGGGTCTATGATGTCAGCAACGTTGTGCGACAAGGCGATAATCTGGTTGATCAAATTGCGGTTGTTAACGTTACAGACGGCGAACGTTTGAGCCCAAGCGTTTTTCGCGGCAAGCAATTGTTTTACGATGCGCGTGACGACCGCCTTGCAGCTCTCGATTACATGAGCTGCGCATCGTGTCACAACGAAGCAGGGCATGACGGGCGCAGCTGGGATTTCACGCAATTCGGCGAGGGTATCCGCAATACCACATCGTTGATCGGTAACGGTGGGACACGAAACGGCTTATTGCACTGGAGCGGAAATTTTGACGAAATTCAGGATTTCGAAGGACAGATTAGAGGCTTTGCCGGTGGTACGGGCCTGCTGTCCAACGACTTGTTCAATCAAGGGTCGCGTGCACAACCACTGGGTGATCCCAAAGCAGGATTAAGTCCGGATCTTGATGCATTGGCGGATTACCTGCAGTCACTCGAAGAACCTCTGCCCAGCCCTTATCGTGCGTCGGATGGTTCCTTGAGTGCGGCCGCTGAGCGAGGCAAGCTTGTGTTTGCCAGTAACGGTTGTGCCGAGTGTCATTCCGGATCATCGTTTACGGACTCTGCCAACACATTGAACCTGCATGACATTGGTACTCTTGATGCTGACAGTGGAGGACGTCTCGATGCATCCCTGACGGGTATCGATACACCGCCATTGGCAGGTGTCTGGCAAACCGCCCCTTATCTTCATGACGGTTCTGCTGCCACCCTTGAAAACGCTATTACGGCGCACGATGAAGTGTCGTTGACGAGCGGCGCACTTGCGGATCTTGCAGAGTTTGTCAGTCAACTTTCAGCGCTTGATGCACAGGTTCCACCGCGTGACGGGATTTCCAACCTTGCTACTGGCCTGACACTGGATGGCGATCTCAGCGACTGGGCAACCTTTAGCTCATTTGGTATCGATGCTGATGATGTCTCGGGCGATAATGACCCGCTCGACTGGCGTGAGGGCTGGATGGCGCATGACAGTACGACTTTATACCTTGCTTATCGAAACGATGGACCTGTCCCCAGAAGCTGGGGTCAAACAATCTACGTCGACACTGATTCAAACACTTTCAGTGGTTTTCGTCAGGGTCTGCTTGGTGCGGACTTTCTGTTTCAGGATCGTTCTGTTTATCGATACACAGGCGATGGCCTGTCCTGGAGCTGGGTATTCGTGACGACGATGTCGGGCGACTCGACAGATAGTAGTTTCGAGTACTCGGTACCCCTGAGTCAAATAGACAATCCGAATGCATTACGACTTGCATTTGCAGGCTCTAATGAAGCCTATCCACAAGGCACCCGGGACGATTTCTACCCTGATGGGTTTTATGATAGTACTGCCAGCAAAAGATACTTTGAATACTTACTGAACGCAGCTGGTGCTGCAGCGCCTATTGCTGACAATAACTCAGTGTTGACCACCTCGGGTGAATCTGTTGCCATTACGCTTGAAGGCTCAGATCCTAACAATGATCCGCTGACGTATCGAGTTGTTGCTCAACCGGTAAACGGAACCATAAGTGGTGTGATACCCAATCTCAATTACACCCCTGATCCGGGTTTCTCGGGTATAGACAGCATAGGATTTGTCGTTAATGATGGCTTGCTTGATAGCGCTGTTGCGACGGTTTCCATCACCGTGGACATCGCGGATGGCTATACCGGCACTGTGTCAAACTTTAACGCATCGTTGTTTCTCGATGGCGTAATCGATGACTGGTCTGAGATTCAATCCTTTGGCATTGATCCTGACGATATATCGCAAGCCGGCAATCCGATCGATTACCTGCAAGCCTGGATGGCACACGATGATGACTATTTTCATGTTGCTTACAGAAATGACGGACTCGACCTGGCAACGATTGATTCCTGGGGATTCAATTTGTATCTGGATACCGACTCGGATAGCGCCACAGGTTATAGCGATACACTCACTATCGGATCCGACTATCTGTTGCAAGGCAGCAGTCTGTTTAGGTACACAGGTGACGGGCTAACCTGGTCATGGAGCTACCTTGGCGAGGCTGAACAATCCATTAACGGCGCAGTTAGTGAAGTTCGTTTTCCTCGCACAAGTATTGGTAACCCGACACTGATAGATCTGGTGTTTGTTGGTGATAATTTGTCAATTGGTGGTACCAGTAATGATACGTACCCTGACGGTGCAGCCGATGGTATCTCCGAACCACTTTATTTCAGTTACTCCACCAATGGTACTCTGGCTGATGATACGAACCCGACGATTGCTGCTGCCATTGGTAGCGATGTTACTGCACGCAACGGCTCTGTCGAGTTATCACGTGAGGCGCAACAGCCGACCAGCAGCGTCGTTAATGCTGAGTCTGCTCGTTCGGCCGTTACTGTTGGCTCGGGGTGTAGTATCCAGAGTGGCAGCAGTGGCAATCATTTCTGGCTATTGATTCTGTTGGCACTAGGCTGCAGGCGGTTGTTCGGATCAAGACGCACTATCGCTTTCGATCATTCAATGTAGTCGCTGCCCAGCGATAACAGGAATTCCACCAGATCTAGCTGATCCTGCGCCGATAGACTGCCAGGACCAGGTAGTAGATCACCTTGTCCAAAGCGATTACCAACGCTGTTGTAGTGTGCGATAACAGATGGTAAATCGGGAAATCGGCCATCGTGCATATAGGGCGCAGTCTTTTCAAGTCCACGCAGGCCTGGAACTTTGAAAGCGCCTTGCGGGCTGTGTGCGGCGTGTTTTTTCGCCTGGTTGATTGTTTCATCACAAAGGGCATCTGAGGAGGCACTGAATCCCGACCTGCAATTGAATTCGTCATAGAGATAGAGTTGTGCGCCCAGGGTACGACCAAAGTCTATCGGGCTGCTAGACACAACGCGTTCAAATCCATGGTTGGTAAAGTGGCTATTGTTATGGCAATTGATGCAACGCCCCTTGTCACCGATAAACAGGCGAAGCCCTCTTTGTGCTGATGGTGAAATTACATTCTGATGTGAATTGTTTTGTTGTTCAATGAACTGTCCGTCCTTTGCCAGTGAATTAGCGTAACGATCAAACGCTCCCGGAGCTGGTTGAACCTGTGCCTGGAACGCGGCCAGTGCTTTACCAACACTGACAAACACAGCATTTATCTGTTGCCTGGTTTTTGCTGGTATTGAATCCCAATTTGCCTTTTCTGTCTCGCTGCCGAATGGTCCTGCGTTGGCTGGCCATTGCTGCTGTGTGCTGAATGCCTGCTCACCTAAAATTTCGATAAATTCCTCGCGATAGGTGCGCGAAATAGTATGAGCGATACGTGTCCTGTTATTGCCAAGCTCGGCTTCTATTTCAAGCGGAAGCAATGCGTGTGACCAAAGTTCACTCTTGCGCCCATCCCAGTTCAGCCATGGGTTATCGGATACACCGACAATAGACATGACATCACGCTTTGCCTGTTGATTGTGATTGTCTGTTGCTTCAAGTGAATGGTGATTGTGTGACAGCTGATCAGAGGTAAAGTATTGTTCTGCCTGGTGGCAGTCGTTACAACTTATCTGGCCGTTGCCACTTAAGTGTTTGTCGGCGAATAGCATTTTGCCCAGAGAGATGAGCTGTTTGTCATGCGTTGATGGAGGGGGTGATATTGCAAGTGCCAGACTTGCAATAACTGCCTGCTCTTTTGCAGTCCATTCAAGACTATTATCATGCCGGTGCCCTGATGGAGCCTTCTTCTTGTACTGACTTTGCATACTTAGGTGGCCGTCAGCATTAACGTTAAAATTAACCCGTATGCTGTCCCAGCCTTGGTTATCACGAAAACGCAATTCAAAAAACCATTGACCGGGCATATGGAATCGAAGCGTTTCAATGCGCAAACCCTGTGGCTCCATCTGTTCCCAGGTGGGTTCGGTTGGCAGACCATGCCGGTGCGCGGGCATACCGCCTTTGATTTCGATTGTTTCTATATCAGCGAAGCTTGCGCTAGCGCCCCTTGCGCGAATGACCCAGCTTTGTTCCGCGCCCAGTGCTACCGCCTGCTGCGTGTCGATAACCATGGCGTAGCGACCACTTGCGGAAACCACCGGCCATAACGCTGCCCGTGCCGGGGACAGCATGCAGCCAATAAGCAGCAGGCACAACAGTACCTGGCGTGCAAATGCTGATTGGCCTATCGTCGGTTGATCGGGTCTCATCGCGCGATACCAAGCGAGAACCAGACCAACGTTATCGACTGACTGTGTTGTTCACAAGCTGAGACCTGGCGATATTAACTATCAACGAGTGAAAACTGGCTGAATAGGCCATTGCTTTGCAGGCACTTATTCAATTTAACATTACGCGATTTGCCACCCTGAGAGACAACGAGCTTATCGTTTGTCTGATAGAGGTAGGACGGCAGCAACATCGTCTGGATAATGGTGTTCTGAAATTTACATGCAATGATTACCGCGTTTTCACTGATTTCCTGGCCATCGTAGATTGCAAGGTTGGTGTCAGTATCGAACGTTTCCCGGGTTACATGTACGGGAAGTACAGTGCGGGCCAGAAATTCTACGCCAATGGTAATCTGTTCATTGCTGCCGGCGCGTATCCAGCGAATAACTCCCATCAAAGCATCAATTTTACTGCTTTGTGGTGCGTCTTGGCTCATAAGAGCCTTTTCCGGGTCAGTGACGCTGATCAGCTCGCCGACTTGTACCAGACCTGCCCGGCAGGCTTCGTTATGAAGGCACATACCATGTAGCGTCTCGTTGGTTACTACCCAGCTTGATTCGTTATCAGCGGGTATTTCGGTCGGGCGGAATAGTAGGTGGGCGCAGATCTCTTTGTGCCCAAAGACTACGCGCTTAGGCAAAGCTGTGATGCAACGCGCCAGGCGACGTTGCCGCGAGCGCGAAACGGCAACATGTAAGCGGGCCAGTGACTGCCGTTCGAGAATATCGCTGCCCGGAACACCCATGGCGCGGCTTTTTACTTCGGCCGACTTCTGATCGATACGATAGAGCAAGGGCGCTACACTGAACCAGCGAACGTCACGTTGATTGAGGCTCAACAGGCTTTGGGTTGGTTCCGGACGAGAACCCTGCCTCATATCGATGGCGTAGTCGGTATTGCCAACGGTTTGAGGAGGACGTTGACGTTCTATGTGGATGTCAGACACCGAATCTCTGAGAAAGTCCAGTACCAGTGGCAACTGCCTTGCGCGCTGCTGGGACAGATCAGAAACGCTTAAAAGCAGAATAAACCGGTAGTGATCCTGTAGCGAAAGCAGCTCTGAGCCCTGATGCGAAGAAAGCAGTTTGTGTTCTTCCGCCAGCGCGTAGAGCTGATGGGCATCTTCGATCAATGCGTCCGGAAAGCCGCGAAAGGCATGAACCACCGACTCAGCCTGACGTGCAAGCGCTTGCATGGCGCGTCTTGCATCATCTGCCAGGGGTTTTTCGCTATCGGAGAGCAGAATCTTGAAGGCAAAGGCCTCTTCTCGCAGCAGGGAGTCGCGGAGACGGGCATTGCGTGCAAATTCCCGCGTCAATGGCAGGGGTTGCGCATCGCTGAGCTCGCTCAGGTGACAGTGCAGATCTCGCAACACCGGGACAAAACAGCTGATGACAGAGCGACGCTGGTCGACATCGTTGTGCAGGCGGTTGCTGTGCTTGAGGCCACTATAGACCTTACGCGCGTCAATCTCGGATTGGAGTGGGTTGAGTTCGGTAAGCCACTGGGCCACACCATCAGGATTCACTGGAAAACTGCCGGTATCGGCAACGGTTCTATGTGGCACGGTAAGTTGCATCAGCGCAGGCTAGCACAACATGCAACAAACGTTTTGTGTCGAACAGTACAGAGTGTTGAGCAGGTACACTGGGCATCTGTTAACTAGAGGATTATTGTGTGGAACAGTTCCGTGGAACCACCATCTGTTCGGTGCGCCGGGGTAATCAGGTAGTCATCGGTGGTGACGGTCAGGTAAGCATGGGCAATGTGGTCATGAAGGGCAATGCGCGCAAAGTCCGCCGACTCTACAAGGATCGCGTGCTGGCAGGATTTGCTGGCGGTACTGCAGACGCCTTCACATTGTTCGAACGCTTCGAGGCCAAACTTGAAGCGCACAACGGTCAACTTACCCGTGCCGCTGTTGAGCTTGCCAAGGATTGGCGTACCGATCGCATGTTACGTCGCCTGGAGGCCTTGCTGGCGGTTGCGGACGAGACGGCTTCGCTGGTCATCACCGGTAATGGTGATGTCATTGAGCCCGAGGGAGGCATCATCGCCATCGGATCGGGTGGTGATTTTGCCAAGTCTGCAGCCCGTGCCTTGTTGCAGCATACCGAGCTAAGTGCTGAAGAGATTGTGCGCCATAGTCTTGAAACTGCTGCTGATATCTGCATCTATACCAATAACAACCTGACCATAGAGACGCTCGAGTCTGATGCGTGACCCGGCACCTTAGTCAGTATCCGGTTCGCATGAATCAGCAAGGCGGCTTCAGCCATCTTCCCTACATTTAATTAGTGCTAACAATATTGGTTTCACGATGTCCAACATGACCCCGCGCGAGATAGTCCAGGAGCTGGATAAACACATTATTGGCCAGAGTTCTGCCAAACGAGCCGTGGCGATTGCCTTACGTAACCGCTGGCGTCGCCAACAGCTTGACGATGATCTAAAAAGCGAAATTACCCCCAAAAACATACTGATGATCGGTCCTACCGGTGTCGGTAAGACCGAAATAGCCAGGCGCCTGGCACGGCTTGCCAATGCGCCATTCATCAAGGTCGAGGCAACCAAGTTTACCGAGGTGGGTTATGTTGGTCGCGATGTCGAATCCATCATTCGCGACTTGGCAGACGTGGCGTTGAAAGAGACGCGCGAGCAGGCCAAACAGAAGATGAGAAACCGGGCCGAGGATGCTGCTGAGGAACGTGTTCTGGATGTGTTGCTGCCATCGGCATCCAAAGTGGGTTTCAACGTTACGGAAACACCTGAAAGCGGAACACGACAGAAGTTTCGCAAGAAATTGCGTGAGGGAGACCTGGACGACAAGGAGATAGAAATCGACGTCAGTCAGCAGCCTGCAGGTGTCGAAATCATGGCGCCGCCAGGTATGGAAGAAATGTCTCAGCAGCTACAGGGGATGTTCCAGAATCTGGGCGGTGAACGAACCAAAAAACGCAAGATGCCCATCAAGGAAGCCATGAAATTGCTGATTGATGAGGAGGCCGGCAAGCTGGTAAACGATGAGGACATGAAAACCCAGGCACTGCACAGTGTCGAGCAAAACGGTATTGTCTTCCTCGATGAAATTGACAAGGTGGCGCGCGGCACTGATCGTGGAAGCGGTGCCGATATCTCGCGTGAGGGTGTGCAACGTGACTTGCTACCGCTGATAGAGGGCAGCACGGTGTCCACCAAATTCGGCATGGTCAAGACCGATCACATCCTTTTTATCGCCTGTGGTGCGTTCCATGTCTCCAAGCCGTCCGATCTGATTCCCGAACTTCAGGGCAGATTGCCCATCCGGGTAGAACTGGAGGCATTGAGTACCGAGGATTTCCAGCGCATTCTCAGTGAGCCGGATGCATCACTGACCGAGCAGGCTACCGCCTTGCTGGGCACTGAGAATGTCACATTGAGCTTTGCAGCTGATGGTATCGCCCGTATCGCCGAGGTCGCCTGGCAGGTGAATGAAAGCACTGAGAACATCGGTGCTCGCCGGCTGCATACGGTCATGGAGCGGCTACTTGAACAAGCCTCATTCGACGCCTCTGATAACGCAGGTTCAAGCGTGTTGGTGGACGCTGACTTTGTTGATAGCCATCTGGGAGACCTGGTACAGGATGTCGATCTCAGTCGTTATATTCTCTGACACAATGGTTCTCAAGAATGCCGGAAGGCAAGCATGCAATCGTCAGCACCGGCAGATCGGATTGAGGACGGCGCTGTACAACATCAGCTTAGACGTTGCTTACGCACAGACAGACATACTCAGGTCGCCCATTTCAAGCCATCGCCAATCGACACAGTAAATCATGCCAAGACCTACCGATATCAAGTTGCATCAAAAGAGCCGTGTACTGGAAATCACCTTTGATGATGGTTTCGAATGCAATCTCACCTGTGAGTATCTGCGAGTCAATTCACCGTCCGCTGAGGTCCAGGGACATGGTCCTGGGCAGGAAGTACTGCAGGTGGGAAAGCAGAATGTGGGCGTAACAACGCTCGAACCCAGTGGAAATTACGCCTTGAAAATTCATTTTGATGATGGACACAACTCGGGATTATTTACCTGGGAGTATCTATATGGTCTGGGTAAACACTATGAAGAGAACTGGCAACGCTACCTTGATAAGCTCAAAGCGGCCGGAAAAAGCCGCAAGGCTTCGTAGGGCTTTGCGGAGAAGATCGTTTCCATTGATCCAGCCAGTCAACTTTGAGGTAAGTATGTCGTGAGTAATGACAAGACACATTTCGGCTATCAGACGGTTGATTCCGCCTCCAAGGCTGGCATGGTTGGCGAGGTCTTTGATTCTGTAGCCTCAAAGTATGACGTCATGAACGATCTTATGTCGTTCGGTGTCCACAGGATCTGGAAGCGCTTTACGGTTTCCCAGGCGGCAGTGCGCCCCGGACACTATGTGCTTGACCTGGCAGGTGGTACAGGAGATCTTGCCGCCAAATTTGCTCCGCGCGTTGGGCCTCAAGGCCTGGTCGTACTCTCGGATATCAACAGCTCGATGCTGACGACAGGCAGGGACAGACTGACAGACGATGGCCTCGTGCAGAACCTTGACTATGCGCAGGCCAACGCAGAACACTTACCGTTTGAAGATGATTGTTTCGACTGTATTACCATGGCTTTCGGGTTGCGTAATGTCACGGACAAAGCGCTTGCCCTTGAATCAATGCACAGAATTCTCAAACCAGGCGGCAAGTTGCTGGTGCTCGAATTCTCCAAACCGGTGTTACCGTTGTTAAGCAAAGCCTACGACGCCTACTCGTTCACGGCGCTTCCGTTAATGGGCAAGCTGGTTGCCAATGACGCGGAAAGCTATCGTTATCTTGCCGAGTCCATTCGCATGCATCCTGATCAACAGGCTCTGGAAGCAATGATGCAAGAGGCAGGCTTTGCCAAGACCTCGTATCACAACCTGACCGGCGGCGTTGTTGCCTTACACAAAGGCTACAAAATCTAGCACCCCCGTGATGAACCTGCCGTTTCCCATAGCATTGGCACTTGAGAAAGCCATCGACGCGGTGCTACGCATGGATCCGGAAACCTGTGCGCGGCTGGCCACTATTAATGGCTGTGTGGTGCGTGTCAACATCACCGCGCCAACCATCTCAATCTTGATGACAGTGGTTGATGGCAGGGTTTTTCTTGCGCAGCCTGATGATATGAACACTCTGGAGAAGAGCGCCGATACAACCATAACCGGTAGTTTGAAAGCACTACGTTCTTTGCTCGATGGCAATGACGCGTTGTACAAGGGTGATGTGTTAATAGAGGGCGATATTGGAATCGGGCAACAACTCAAGCAGATAGCAGCGCAACTGGATCCTGATTGGCAGGATGCTGTATCGCCCTATCTGGGTGATAGTCTCACGCATCGCCTTGATACGGCCCAGTCACGCTTGGCAGGCTGGTTAAAGCGTAGCCGACACAGTTTCGATCAGAACACGAGTGAATACTTGCAGGAAGAGATCGAACTATTAGCACCGAATAGTGAAGTGCAAGTTTTCTGTCGTGAGGTTGACGAGTTGCGTGCCAGCGCCGATCGACTGGCTGCGCGTGTACAAAGACTGGAAAACGCCACTCAGACAGACACTAGTGAGCAGTAGAGCATGCTAAGGCACATCGCACGTTTTGCGAAGATAGAACGCGTGATGGTCAAGTATGCACTTGAAGAGTTATTTCTCGATGCATCCCCGGTCAGTATTTTAAAGCACGCTTTCCTCCTGTCTCCGACCCGCTGGGCGAGTCGTGAAACGCGTGCCTTGCCGCGGGCTCAACGTATTCGCCTTGCACTGGAAGATCTGGGCCCCGTGTTCGTCAAGCTGGGCCAGGTGCTATCGACGCGGCGCGACCTTCTGCCCGACGATATCGGTGATGAACTCACGCTGCTACAGGACAAGGTAAGGCCCTTTCCCAGTGAGCTTGCTCGTCAACAGATTGAAGCAGAGCTCAATGATCGGATCGATGTGCTGTTTCATCGCTTTGATGATACGCCTATAGCATCAGCCTCTATTGCGCAGGTACATGGTGCCGTATTGCATGATGGCGCTGATGTTGTCGTCAAAGTGCTCAGGCCGGGGATTCGGGAGACGATTGAACGTGATGTCAGCCTGATGTTTATCCTGGCAGATATGGCAGCGATTGTGCTGCGCGATGGCAAGCGTCTACATCCGCGTGAAGTTGTCGCGGAGTATGAGCGTACTATCCATGGTGAATTGGATCTTGTGGCTGAGGCCACCAATGCGGTTGTGCTACGCAACAACTTCAAAGACAGCAAAACGCTCTATATCCCGGAGATATACTGGGATATGACGCGCAGTTCGGTAATGGTTCAGGAGCGTATCGATGGTATTCCCATTCGCGATATCAAGGCGATGGAAGACATCGGAATGGACATGAAAAAGCTGGCAGAACATGGCGTGGAAATATTCTATACGCAAGTGTTCGACCACAACTTCTTCCATGCTGACATGCATCCGGGTAATATTTTTGTCTCCCGGGAAACACCTGATCATCCACAATACATAGCGGTCGATTTCGGTATCGTGGGTTCCCTGACCGATGATGATCAACGCTACATAGGGGAAAATCTGCTAGCATTTTTTCAGCGTGATTACCGTCGCGTGGCGCAACTGCATATTGATTCGGGGTGGGTGCCCCGTGACACAAGAGTCAGTGAGCTGGAGGCTGGTGTGCGCGCAGTGTGCGAACCAATTTTTGACAAGCCATTGTCGGAGATATCATTTGGCCATGTGCTGCTGCAGCTTTTTCATGTAGCGCGAAGATTCGAGATGGAAGTACAGCCTCAACTTGTTCTGTTGCAAAAAACGCTACTTAACATTGAAGGCCTGGGGCGTCAGTTATACCCTGAACTTGATTTGTGGGCGACAGGCAAGCCGTTCCTGCAACGTTGGGTACTTAAAGCCAACAATCCGCAGACGCTTATCAAACGTTTCGTGGACCAGGCGCCAGCCATCTTGAAAGCGATGCCTGAAATGCCTCTGCTGGTGCATGATTTTCTGCAACTTCAAAATCAGGCTGCGCGTGTTGGCGCTACCGGTATGGCCAAATCGGGTATGCTACTGCAAAATTCCCAGATGCAGCAGAGCGCTTTATCGTTGAGACGCAGCATTACCGGCGCCAGTCTGGTAATCCTTGCCGGACTCCTGGGTGGCGCGTCCATGATCAACAGTGGCGATATCCGGTGGTGGATCTGGTTTCTAGGGCTGGCGGGTGCGGGTTATCTGGTAGCGGGTTTGCGACGACGTTAACGTCTTGTGCCTGTCAGCTAGGCCTTGTCGATCAGGGCGGAGATCTCAGAAACGAACAGGGCAATATAGTGCAAATTACTGTTTGTTCACTCGGATAATATCTCCCGGAATGTGACATTTTTCTGATTATCGTTCGGTCGGGACCACAAATTCGACGGGTAAACAGTAAGTCGTAACTTGCGTGGCCGCTAGCTTGCATTGTCTATGTAACCAACGGTCGCGTTTACTCAAGCATGCAAACACAATTCGCTGAACCTCTCTGGGACGAAGGCATTGCCTTATATCTGTCCGGCGAGTACGAGAAAAAACAGGCACCACTTACAAGCACAGATCTCCAACATCTGGCAAATGAGCAGGCGGTGCGAGTCGGGGATCTGCTTGAGACCCTTTACCTGATGGCGATATACGGAGCATGGCATTATTGCGATGAGCAAGGTCAAAGCCAGGAACTGGATGAAGTTGCGCTGGACGACTTCTATGCCAGGGGTCGAATTGGTCCGGATGATATGGCCGCCTTTGACGGCGTCTGGATACCCAACCTCTAGCGGTATAAATCCTTGCCCTGAGAGGCGCTAGTGTTCAATGGCGGTGTCGGGCGCGCCGTTGCTATCATCACTGAAGAAGTCCACCTTGCCCGATTCCAGATCGTATTCAGCCCCAACGATCTGCAGTCCCTCTTTGGCGATGAGTTCTTCAAGGATTTGAGAGCCGTGGCGCAGTTGCGATACCGATGCACGAATGTTTGCTCGAGTGGCCAGTGAGATCAAGCGCTCTTTGTCATTGTCCAGACCCGCCTCCAGTAGTGTTTCAACCGAGGGCTGGATACGATTGACAATGGACTGCAGGTTGGGAGACCGATTGTTTGAAGGTCTTATAAGTTCGCTGACCGTGGCGTCTATAGCTCCGCAATGAGTGTGGCCCAATACAACAACGAGTCTTGCGCCATGTTTGACAGCACTGAACTCGACGCTTCCCAATAATGATGGCGCAACGATATTACCGGCTACGCGGATGACGAACAGATCACCGAGCCCCTGATCAAAGACGATTTCCGCTGGCACGCGTGAGTCTGAACAGCCCAGAATGATGGCGAAGGGTTCCTGGATATGCACAGACTGGCTGCGACGCGCCGTACTGGTCATGGCGTCCAGATCGCGGACGTTGGATTTGAATCTCTGGTTGCCATCCTTCAGCCTGGCTAAGGCTTCTTCTGCAGGTATCATGAGTCTTATTATAGTGGTTAAGCGCGTGTCTGTTCCAGTAAACACTTATCCATGTTGAGTGAGCAGCCAACGCGTTCATTTGTTGAAACTTATTGAGTGCTATTTTGAGGGAGCAGGGTTGTACGTGAAAGCCCTAACAGTTCCCGCTATCAAGTAGAATCCAACTGGAATCATCAAACAGCCCGGACACACTGTGTTCGTCACCGCTTTGATTGGTGATACCCAGTGTGATGCTCGCACCGGTAATTTCTCCACCCGATACTCGTATTTGCCCAAGTTCTGACTGGCTTAACTGATCATCGACATCAATGGAAAACTGATGCTGGTCGCCAGGACTAAATGAAGAAAATTCCAGAATAATAATCTGGTCACCGTCATCGAC
Organism: Granulosicoccus sp.; assembly: GCA_045106855.1. Classification (GTDB taxonomy): domain Bacteria; phylum Pseudomonadota; class Gammaproteobacteria; order Granulosicoccales; family Granulosicoccaceae; genus Granulosicoccus. The sequence goes on along the minus strand of JBGCFI010000026.1, from coordinate 28,522 downwards.
AACCGGTTGAGCGCTTAAAGTTGCCTCACCATCTTCGGATCGAAACGGCTGAAATACCTCTACACCGGCACCATCGGCAGTCACGTCAAAAATAAGATTTCCCGCCGAGGAGCTCATATCCAGATTAACCGTCGTGATTTGCCAGTCGCTGGCGGAATTGTTTTGAACCGTGAAGCGGTCTCTGGGGGCACCTTCTGCGAAGCGCACCTTGGATGAAAATCCGCAAAACGTGTTGCCGGATGATGGCTTGTCAGAGGCTCCGGCCGACGCCGGCATGCTTAAAGCAATGACGCTTAGCAGGGAAGTTGCGCTGATGGGTAAGTGCGTCATGGATATGAGGAGCCTCGAGTGTTTGGCATGTGAGCACGCTGTAGTCGACTGTTGCTCGTTTAATGGCGCGTGTCATCGAGGTACATTGCTGATGACTCTGACGCCCACGCGGGCAACGCTTGCTGGCATATACGCAATGGCATTCGGTGTGGATGCCACATAATCCACAAGCGCCTTTGTATTGTTGAAAATTCGCGGCGGAGGAGTGCGACCTGAAAAGCGCAAGCGCGACCAGAGTGCCGCCACACGCGCATCCGACAAGCCCAGGATTCTTTTGTTGAAAAACGAGCTTTCCGGTGCATAGCTGGCGAGTGCGGCGCGTGCGCCATTGGGTAGCCTGCGACTTTTGCCTGTAAACAGTCGTCGCAATTCTTCATCATCGATTGAGCGCATATCGATATCCTTATTCATAACGATAACGAGCCCTTTGGGATCCGGCGTTTCGTCAGCCTGCGCAAGCTGCACAAGGCTGCCAAGCGCGATTGCCACGATACCCAACAGTAGTTGAATGACATGCCGCATCCTGACGATACTCCGAACTGTGCTAATAAGGTGTGATTTAACTATTACGTGCAAGTGAATCATGGCTAGAAAACAAAATCCACGACGGCGCTGAACAGCGTTACATCATCGCCGTTGTCTGAACCGTCATCCACTGTTATTCGATTAAAACTGATACCGATTTCTTCGCGCGAGATTCTATCCAGTTGAGCCTTCAAGGCAATACTGGGTGATAGATCGAACCGTGTGCCTATACCGATCGTGTTTTGATCGCGTGGTGCATAGAACAGATTGATACCAGTTTCAACGGGCGTAAGGCTCGGGTTGTCCGGTAGTGAGACTCTGCGATCACCATCAGGTTCGCTCAACTTGCTGATATGCACATAAGGCTGAAATTTCCCGACTCGTGTACCCAATGCCAATGACCAGCCATCAACATCAGGCGCCCAGTTATCGATTCGTCTTCTGGTGTATTCGGCATCGATGAATACGCGTGAAAATTCAAGACTCAGCGCTATTGTATCAAACGTCAGTGGTACGGATTCTCCGGCAAAGTCGCTCGCCACAGGATCGAGTATGGGGGCCAGAGTAGGAACTGATTGCTGTACCTGGGCTATACCCGCACGCAAGGCTGCGATGTTTGCGTTCTTTGAGTCGATGTCAACTTGCGAATCAACGTGGCTGATTCTGACACGTGCGGGGCCGTTTTCGACAGTAATGCTGATACCGAAGGCCTGGTCGGCATCGGGGGTCAGATTGTCGAAAATATCTTCACGTGTCTGCCCCGCAAAGAATTGCCAGCGAAATAGCGCGTTGGCCCATACATGATCCAGGGTGATGTCTGCACCGTTGAATCGACGTAGCGGAATCATCGAATAAACATCTTCAGGGGGACGCAGGTATGGCATGGCGTATCCCACTTCGCGGAAATCAGAGTTGCTGTATACCGGTAAACTCATGCGTCCCGCCCGAATCGAGATATTGTCGGTTACTAGCCAGCGAAGAAATCCCCATTCGAGTTCAACGGCGGCATCGCCATCTTCTGCTTCCCGCGCGGTCAGCTGAAACGTTGCGGAAAAAGCGGGATTAAATACGGTATCCATTTGCAGTCCGAGGCGGGTATCTACCTCCAGCGAACCGCGATTGTCGGCCCCGTCGATCGCAACACCGGTACGAAATTCAGCATTTTTATCATCCAGTACGGCATAACCCAGGGTTCCAAAACCGGAGAATGTGACGTCAGGCACGGCTGTCTGGGCAAGGCTTACGCTGTTTAAGCCGGGCAGTAAGGCTACTGCTAGCAGAAAAATCTGACGTCGAAGTGGATTTCGCACTGTTATTGGCATGTAGTTGTTACGACCCGAGGAATCAAATAGCCTAGTTTAAGACAGATCGCCGGAAAGCTTCTGGTCAGTTTGGCGGAATCGGATAAAGGCATGACTTAAATCGGAAATTGAGCACAGTTTCTATTCTAAGTCATTGGCAGATGGATGATTTCTGTCTCCTATGTCGTATCAGTCAACGTTGGAAAACAAAATCCAGCACCACACTGAATAGCGTCACATCGTTATTGTCAGGCACAGCATTGTCTATAGTTGGACGGTCGAAACTGACACCCCTGACATCCCGTGAAATCCTGTCTATTTGCGCTTTCAGTGCAAAGTGACGTGACAAGTCGAAGCGTGCACCGATACCGATCGAACGTTGGTCTTTTGGTAAAACAAAGGTGTTGATACCGTCCTGCAACGCAGATATTGCCGGGTCGTCTGGGAGCGATATTCTACGATCACCCTCGGACTCGGTTAATTCGCTGATCTACACGTAAGGTTGGAATGGACCAAACCGGGTGCCCAGAGCCAGTGATAACCCATCGGCATCACCAACCCAGTTGTTGACACGTCGTCTTGAGTATTCGGCGTCTAGGAATACACGCGAGAATTCTATATTCACGGCTATGGTGTCGAAGCTCAGCGGCACTCTTTTTCCAGAAAAATCATCAGTAACCGGATCAAGTAGAGACGCTAGTGCTGGTGCTAATTGCAGTGCCTGGTCAATTCCGGACCGAACAGCCGCGATGTTGCCGTCCCGATCTGTCAGCTCGACTTGCGAGTCAACGTGGCTTACGCGGATGCGTGCGGGAGCGTGTTCGACAGTCAGGCTCAGCCCAACGGATTCTCTCGCGTCCAGTGTGACGCCAGAGAATATTTTCTCGCGCGATTGGCCAAAAAAAGTTGTCCGCTATACAGCGTGTCACCCCACTCGTAATCCATGATTATGTCAGCACCGTTGAAACGGGCGCAGTGGAATCATTCCGTAGAGCTCGGCAGATGGGCGCAGGTAGGGGTTGGCAAAGCCGACGTCGCGGTAGTCTGATGTGCTGTAAACCGGCAAACTCATACGCCCGGCACGAATAGCCATATGGTCGGTTACCAGCCAGCGAAGAAATCCCCATTCAAGCTCGGCGGCCGCATCACCTTCCTCAGCTTCACGGGCAATCAGTTGCAAGGTAGCGGACAAATCTGTGTCGAATGCTGCATCCATCTGCAGGCCGATACGGCTGTCCACTTCCAACGAGCCTGAATCATCAGCGCCGTCGATAGCCACGCCTGTACGGAACTCCGCAGCAGCATCATCCAGCACGGCATAGCCCACGCTGCCAAAGCCTTAAAAACTCACCTCTGCGGTGATTGGCTGGGCATGGCTGTTACCCGCAAACCCCGATAGCATAGCCAACGTAGACATCAACCTTGGATATCGCAGTAACACGCGCGACTTTTTCAGCATAGCAATGATCCGTCATACAACATTCCCCACAGACAGTCTAAAACAGATTGCTATGGCACTTGTGTTGAATCGTGTGTAAAGAGCGCTGATTTTGCTGCGCAAAGTAAATCCTTGTCGTCGGATATCGTATGGTGAGCGCGCCACCCTTCTACCGGATTAATCAGCCTGGTTCACGTGTCCAGACGAGCAGGTGGTTGTTTGCGGGCATAGTAAACACGTCCGCATCAGAAAAGCCATATTCCAGTGCAAGTTGCTGCAGGTCTTCGATATCCCGGATGCCGCTGTCTGGATCGCTGTTACGCAATTGCCGGTCAAACTGCTGATTGGAATCACTGATATGTTGTCCGCCAAACGAAAAAGGACCATAGACGCACAACTTTCCACCGTGACTTAAACTAGCGGCAGATAGCTTGAACAAGTTATCGACCAATGTCCAACGTACGATATGCAGTGTGTTTGCGCTAAAGCATACTGAGGCCTTGTAAGCAGGTTGATCGGATTCGTTCAGATCAATGGGCACGGGTGGAAGGATGTTGTTGCAACCCGACTCGCTGACCCATTGGCGGATAACAGCCAGATTGTCCTCCAGATCGGATGGTTGCCAGGTGAGTTGTGGCATGGCTGCCGCGATGTGGCAGGCGTGCTGCCCCGTGCCGCTGCCAATCTCCAACACCGTATCATCAGCGCGCAGTACTTTTTGCAAAGCTGAAAGAATCGCCTGCTTGTTGCGCTCTGCAGCAGGTGCAAAAGGTTTCGGGGCAACCATTGAGTGGGTGATCTCTAAAGGCTAGTCAGCACAACTCAACAAGACGGATTACAAGTCTGATGACTTTGCCCAGAGATTGATATCTTCCTCAAGGGCGTACTGGTCTATCTGGTCCAGTTCGTCTTTTGTAAATTCAAGGTTAGCAACTGCTCCTGCGCACTGTTCCACTTGCGAGGGTTTTGACGCTCCGATTAATGCGGTCGTGATGCCTTCGTCACGCAACACCCAGGCTATGGCCATTTGAGCAAGGCTTTGCCCGCGGGATTGGGCAATGTCATTAAGCTGGTTCAGGTTGGCGATAGCGCGATCAGACAGCATTTCGGGTTTTAACGATTTGCCTTGGGTGACGCGACTGTCTTCAGGAATACCTTTTAAATAGCGATCGGTCAGCATCCCCTGCGCCAAGGGTGTGAATGCAATGGATCCAACCCCAAGCTCTTTCAGTGTTTGCTTGAGACCATCGGTTTCAACCCAGCGATTGATCATGTTGTAGCTTGGCTGGTGTATGAGGCACGGTGTGCCCAGATCATTGAGAATGGCAACAGCCTCTCTCGTGCGTTGCGAGTTATAAGAGCTGATGCCAGCGTAGAGCGCGCGACCCGAACGTACAATGGTATCCAGTGCACCCATGGTCTCTTCCAGCGGAGTGTCGGGATCAAAGCGGTGAGAATAGAAGATATCCACGTAGTCCAGACCCAGGCGTTTCAGGCTCTGGTCACACGAGGCGATCAAGTATTTTCGACTACCCATCTCGCCATAGGGTCCCGGCCACATCAGGTAGCCAGCCTTGGAGGAGATGATTAGTTCGTCACGGTAGACTTTGAAGTCAGTTTTCAGGATTTTGCCGAAAGCCGATTCAGCTGACCCGGGTGGTGGCCCGTAGTTATTGGCAAGATCGAAGTGCGTGATACCGGCATCAAATGCTGTTTGGCAGATGTTTCGTTGATTGTCGTAGTTGGCATCGTGTCCAAAGTTGTGCCATAAGCCAAGTGAGATGGCCGGCAACAGCAACCCGGAGTTTCCGCAACGACGGTACACCATGTTCTGGTAGCGGGAATCGGTTGGTTGATAGCTCATCGGCAGGCTCTGTGTTCAGCGTTGACTTGAAACAGTATCATGTTATCCCGATAATCGTAAAACGCATGGTGGTTACAAACAAGCTGCGTGCAAGAGGTATATCGGCCGGGTGCCCGACAACAGTCTGTAACCCGGATGTAGCGCAAGCGCAATGGACCACTCTATCTGTCAACTCGCGATACTCAACAGAGCGTTTGCAAAAGAATGCATAACGCTATCGTTTGCGCCGTGCGTTCAGCTTCTATGCAAGCATTATTCAATGCGTACCGAGAATGTCAGATGAAAACTGGCACCGGGTGCTAGCTGATCGGTCTCAGCACTGATTGGGCCTGTACCTTCAAAACCTGGTTCTATTATCCAGCACGGTGAACGTGAACAGAACGCAGTGGGTCGATAGCGTGTGAACGAAGGGGTCTTGTCGCTGATCCGTACGTTATAGGAGTTCTCAAGACCTGTATTGGTTGCGATCAAGCGATAGATCACACAGTTGTTTCCAGGTGGTACAGCAAAGCGCGCACGTGTAAACGTCGTTGAAGGATCAGGTGTGCCGTCACAGCCCATGTCGATGGCCTGCTCCTTGACAATTGACACATGAGTTTCAGTGACGGTTGTTGTATCCGTGATCTGCAGAGTACTTGCACCGCTGTTCCAGCTCGCCTGAACGGTACTGACGTTCTGGTCTGGAACCAGTGCATTGGCCGGCGCAAAAACCTTCACAAATAGATCCAGAAATTCGCCCGCGGCCAGGCTGACTGTTCCAGTGAAGATGGGATCAGAATCATCAAGCACTCCGTTGGCGTTACTGTCGGCGAACAGAGTGCCAGTCCAGCCGGGCAATGAGTGAGACAACTGGAGATCGATGTCGCTAACAACCGTATTGCCGATGTTTGTCAGTGTGTGGCTATAGAGGACTGATCCACCGGGTTCCAATTGTGCCGACAGGCTGGGCTCCAGATTCAAATCGGTGTTTACGCCGATCGACACGGCATCGTGCTTGATGTCGGAAGCTCCGGTGCGCTCCGAGAGCGCCTCGAAATATAGACTGGTGGTTCCCGCTGTTGCATTCTCCGGCACACTCAGCTCAGCCACGATATGTCGCGAAGCCCCTGAAGCGAGAGGACCTGTATCGGTAAGGATCGCATTGGTTGACGGGTCGAGAAAGCGAACCGTCCAGCCTTCGGGTAGATCAGCACCACCGGCACTTCCATATGCGCGTAAAGCATAGCTATCCGACTCGACACCCTGATGGCGAATATATAAATCGACGAGCGCCTTGCCTCCGGCACTGGACGAGAGCGTGCTGACGGGAAGTGTTTCCGGTCCGGGACCTGAACCCAGCGCGTCAGTATCACCGGCAGGTGCTTGATTGGTCAGGTCGACCTGGTTGGCTACGATTTGATCAAGATGATCGGTGACTGCATTGAATACGTTACTGTCACTGACTGATCGAGCAGTCTTCGTGATGCTAAACCCCGCACCCCCGTTATTACCCGAGCTTTCCGCTGGTAAATCAACTCGCAGAACCACTCTGGCAAATTGCCCGGGCAAAATGGGTCCTGTATCGGTGATGCCATCATTGTTGGTATCTTGCAGAGGCGTGGCGTTATCGCTACGCAGCAGCTGGTAGCTACTGTCGGTTGGCATGGTTGACGTTGTGGTCTGTAGTTCGATGTTGAAGGTGTCTGTCTGGTTACCGGTATTCCAGATAATGTTGTCAAACAGGACGGCTCCGCCTTGTGCACCACTCACAATCGTGACTGGTTCCGTCGTACCATCAATATCAATGGTATCCGAGCCATTCGCCACGACGCCTGCTCTTGGCAATACGGTAAAGCCCACCGGATTACTGAACGCGCGCGCCGACAGACTGCCATTGGAAGTTAATTCAAATTCAGCCTGGTTAACCAGCTCGCCGCTGGACAGGTCTGCATCGATGTTGACTTGAAAACTCAAGGTGCCGGTATCTCCAGCCACCAGATTGTCCACTATCAGTGTTACCTGATTGGTGCTGCTGCTGTCAGCATCAAGCTGTGCTTCGGCTATACCGGTACAACTGGCATCGTAGGCGCAGTAGCGTGCGTTGGAAACGGAACCTGCGTGTATATCGGAGGTATTCGCATCGCTTAAGGAAGCGCCACTTTCGCTCCATTGACCAGAGCCTGGAACGTAACTCATACCGCTGGGAAGAGCATCGATGATGGTTACATCGGTGGCCGTGTCCACACCAGTATTTTCGTATTGAAGGTAGACGGTAAACGGACCATCCGGGGAATCTCCGCGTGTTCGGCTTATCGATTTGGTCAGTCTTAGCGTTGCACCATCATCCACTAGTATCGTGTCGGTATTCGTCTGATCCTGCGAGACATCAAAATTGCTGCTTGCCGTAATCTCCAGCAGTGCGCTATCACCACTACCAACGGTGCCGGGCACGGATCCCTCTATCACGACATAATATTCGGCGTCCGCGGCCATCTGGGTGGTCGAGCTTATTGGTGTCTGATTATCCGGTATGCCATTACGATCGTTATCAGAATAAATACCGAGGCCGGATATATCAAAATTATCTCCCCCGACGTTTATCAGTGATAGATCAAACTGGTCTGTACCGTTGCCAGTATTCTTGATCCGATGTGTAAAACGGACGTTGCCGCCGGCAACCGTACGTTGTTGTTGATCAGAAACCAGCTCGAGTCCTGCAACCTGTTCGATACGCGTCTCAACCAGATTCGATGTGACGGTCACGCTACGTCCGTTTGCATCAAGGTAGCTTGCCGACGCCTGATTGCGGATAAGCGTGCCCGCTGGTGTAGCACTCCATACGATCGCTGGAAAAGCTGCCAATAGAACCAGCAGCCAGACGGGCTGCATTGCTAACGCCACCCTAATCATTTTTCGGGTTACGTAATTGCGACATCGGCAGTCCTTTGTCATCAAGTAGCATCAACTCGACCCGACGGTTATAGGCGCGTGATTGATCGATGTCATCAACGAAGGATTCCAGGCCTTCACCCATTGTGCGCAGGCTGATACGGTTGGCGTTAATGCCGTTTCTGACAAGCCAGTCTTTAACGGCGTTGACTCGTCGACTGGCAAGATCGAGGTTATAGTCGACTGAACCCATGTAATCAGTGAACCCCTGAAGGGCCAGTTTCGAGCTTTTCACCTCATCAAGAACCAGCAAGGCCCGTTTCAGTCGCTCTTTTGTATCAGGTGTTAGCGTGTCTTCTTTGTAGTCAAAAAAGACGACTGGTTGCCATGTATGCAAGGTATCGCTGTATACCTCCCGGATTATCTGCGTATTATCAGATTGTTTTTCAATGATGAACTTGCAGTTGTTGGCATCGTACTCCGCGTATAGCTCTTCGGTGGACACACAAGAAGAGAGCGCCAGCGCACTGATGCAACACAGAATTTGGAAAACAGATTTTGCTGATTGTTTCATCTTTATCATTTGTCGAATGCCAGCCACTGGAACCAGTCCTCATCGAATTTCATTTGCAGTCCGAGGTGCACACCTTTCGCGTTATAGTTTTGTTCATCCAGCTCACGATCCTTAAAGCCGATGAAGTTGTAACCCACTCCCAGGCGAAGGTTTTTATCGACCAGCCAGTGAATACCTATACCGGTAGAGAAGCGCCCAGTACGAATACTGCTTGTACCGAGCCAGCCTGCGCGTATGTCCATTTCCCAACGTCGATCAATGTCATAGGTCAGGCGCACATCCGTGAGCATGGCCTTTGATGTAATGTCCTTGTCGGAAAATCGCTGTTTCTGCCATTTTCCTGCCAGACGTGCCTTGGCAGTCAGCTTGCTATTGATCTGGCGATTATGGTGATTGGACAAGATGTAGGCGCTCCCGTCAGCACCATCGGCAGGTCCACGATCTTCATGCCATTTGGCCAGTAGCAGCATGTGATGGCGATTATCATGTTTGGGTCGATGTGCCAGGCCTGCAGTAAGCCGGTGCCTGAGTGTCATCTCGCCTTCTTCAGGTGTCTGGCGCGTTAGTTCTTCCTTGAGTAGTCCTGTCCAGTTAATATTGAGGCGCTGCGCAAGCGTTGCTCTAACCCCGAGGTAGCGACTGCTTTCGGTATGACGCAGTTCCGCTTGTCCGGAGACGCGCCTATTGGGATTACGTACATCACTGATGCCCATGGACACTGCAATGGCATCTTCAACATTTTCGCCCTCCAGCGCCTGAATATATTCGGCAGCAGGATTGATTGACAAGCCCGGTTCCAGTTCGAAGCGAGAGCGTGCACCGCTAACGGCCTCCATGCTCTGACCCGAGAAGCTGCCGCGCATGCGATATTCACTGTATAGCTCGGTTGAGGCCAGCACATCGGATGTCACGCCAACGATTAGCTGTGTGCCATCGCCCTGTTTACCTAAAAGTGATTGAGAGGCAAGGCCACGATCTACTTCATAACGCGTGTACAAATCAATATGATCGTGTACTTCGGCACGCATGTTGACACCGAGCTGGTAACGCGAATCATCCGTGATATCACGCTCGTAATCAATGCCGATACTGCCGGCTCGTGATCCGAGTTGTATGCGTTTTTCGACGCTGATCATTGCGGTATTGAATTTTACGGATCGCGCAGCCGTTTGCTGATCGATGCGTCGAAAGCCTGCACCCAGTGTCCAGTCCTTGAGTGTCTTGTCAAAACGTATACCCGTGCTGGTATAGGCGACACCTTCGCTGCTTGATTCGCTGTGAATTGCCTCGGCGACCGCTTTGAGTGTATTGCTGAAGGGGTGAGTATGGGTTAGACGCCACTCTTTTCGACCAGCCGAAATACCGGAACCGGCATTGGTAAAGTTGGAATCAGCCTGCGCCCAAACGAATCGGGTTTGACGTTCAGGTCGATTGCGCCAGCGATGTTCAAGTTGAAAACGCTGAGCGTTTCCACTCTCTTGTGGGCCGATATAGTCCTGTATGGCGGTAGCGATGCTGATGCTTGTATCGGCTGTGGGTTGGAAGTTTGCGTGTAGGCCTGCGATCCGGAAACCAGTCGTCGGGTTTCGGTCATCAGTAATGCTTGCGCCCACATGAATGGAATCATTGATCTGGTGGTTTACCCGTAGACCTGAAATGATGTGAGTAGCCAGCTCCCCCGCCTGGTCATAACTGATGCGTAAAAACACCGGGTTAAGCTCTTCATCGACACTGGGGACCGTGTCTGAAAAACTCAACAAACCGGTTGTCGGATTGACGAAGTAGTCGGAGTTTCGCATGAGTGTCTGGGATGAAAGCACCAGACCGGGGTTGTCGCGTGAACGAACGATGCGTTCTATTACTTCACTGTTAGTGATGATGGGGGCGCCACTCAATGTGAACAACATGGCTGTCCCGTTACCACGTATCTCTTCACTGGCGCGTGCATCAGACTGCTCTGCTGCAAAAACGTTGATACGTGTCTTGCCGTTGTCGTAGACGCCATTGACGCCCGTTAGCGTTTTCTGAACCCGCGCCAGATCAATGGGGTTTGCTTCAGCGTCCGTCAGGTAGTCTCCCCAAAGTACGCTGTGCCGTTCGCGTTCAAGTTTCAGATAAAGCTTGCTTCTACTCTGTGCCTCAACTCTGGCACGAGAGGCATCACCTCGAACCTCATAGCGTGACTCGGTATCCGGATCACGCAACACATTTATCTCTTCCCTGGCGGGCATAGAGTCGTATGCCAATGTCAGTTGCATGTCGCGACGTATATGACCTTTCAGGAACAAGGCTACGCGTGCATCGACATCAAATCCCTGTTCAATATCACCGACCGCATTGCCATGATTTTCTACCTCTCCCCAACTGCCGCCTACCTCAACAAGGCCTGCGCCAATCAACGGACGGGAGGCTGCAACCTGGGAAAAATTCATGGTAGTGGTCAGGGTAGCGCTACGCGCTACAACTCGAAGCTCGCCTGTAACATCGGAGCTGCGCAGATGCACTTTAGCCATACCGTTTTCAACGCGACGTTGTACGCCGGGTTCGTCCGGTTGCAGATCGGGCTCCAGAAAATCACCTTCACTTGAATCCAGCGTAACAAAGTAAACACCGCTGGCAGGGTAACCATTCGCATCGGTAATCAGAATGTCGATAGGTACCGCTGTCCGGCCTCCGTCAGCGGGCAGTGTTACCTGTTTTGCTCGCAGCGTCAGACGCGTCGCTGCAGCGGGTCTCTTGAAATCGGCACTAACCAGCACACGCTCATTGCCAAAGGCATCCAGCGCTCGCACATCGACGGTGTTGATACCCGGATCAAGACGAACGCCATACCAGGCGATGATCTCGGCGTTCTCCGGACGATTGATAAGGCGCTCACCAATCTGGTCACCGGAGACCTCTCTATCGTTGACAAAGAGTCTGGGTTCAAGCCCTGCGCGAACGACCGCCATGAATCGACCGTCTGTGCTGAATTCGTCAACCGGCCACAACCACGTACCTTTGGCTGCCTGTTTTTCGGTTATCTGGCTGACAAGCAGTTTGGCATCTCCCATCAACACAGGTTCGTCGGCGTCCGTTGAGTTGGATGTGCCGCGATCAATAGTCGTTCGTAACGGGTTGTCGATACCCGACAGTTCCTCGATAGCCTGGATCGGTGCGCCGTTACGTTCTTCAGTACTTAACAGCCAGTCGCCACGCAAGGATTGACTGCGTTCGGCCAGATGCTCGAACATGGCGTCCGGATTTTTCTGTGGGCAATTGGTGGCGAAATCGGCTCGATGAAAATCACCTTGAGACAGCTCAACAAACCGGCTTTCCGGATCGGCAGCCTGACGAGTGTCCAGGGGTTTGAGCAACAATCCCTCGGGTAGGGTTTCCGTGTCGATCTTGATAACATGCAGACCGGCCTTGAGACCAAAGACACTGTATTGTCCGTCTTCATCGGTGGATACCACAGTGCCATCCTGCAAGAAGAGCCGTACGCCTGCGATGGGCCACTCGCTGTGATTCTGTATGCCATCGCAGCTGCTATCAACATAGACCTTGCCGAATAGAATGGCCTCATTGGACAAGGTGCCATTGCGCACGATCTCGACACCGACGCGGCTGATTTGCGAGGCGATTACCGCCCCGTCGTTACTGACTGCAATAGCGGCAGCTGAATTGATGCCGTCACTGTCGACAGCGGCGGCCGTGACTTCCATCTGATAGCTCAACTCACGACTGGCTCCAGAAGCTAGTGAGTCAAGATCAAAATGCAGGCTAAGTTCCTGCTCAGGTATCTCGCCTTCGAATTGATACTCGGGATCGTCCGTAACAAGCGAATCCATAAGGGCGCTACCGCTGACGTAACGAAATCCTTCAGGTGGTGTATCTACCACCTTCAGATCTTCAATCGCTTCATCACTTTCGTTATGTACAACGATGTGATAATTGACGACATCACCGGGTTGTATCAGGGTTTCACTGATTGTCTTTTCGATTCGCAACACGGTCATCGGGACAGGTGTTGCGGGTGCGGGTAGTTCTTCTTTAGGTGTTGGCTCGCCAACGTTGATTGTCGACAGGTTGGAGCTCAGCTGGATGAGATCACCTGTGACGCTGTCAACATAGCTGATCTGTGCCTGATTGACGATACGGGTTCCCGCTGTCGTCTGTGCATGCGCACTGGACCCTGCCATCCATAAGGACAGAGTAGCCAGTACAACCATGATCGCGTGAAGTGGCATGAGAGGATTGATATAATCCGTAGGTTTTGCAGTGGTTGAACTGATTTGTGGGCGTACGCAAACACCCCGGAGCGCTTATGCGCCGACCGGGATGTTCGAGTAATAGGGGTAATCAGCCGCTAGGCTTTCTTATTCATGAAACGGGGAAGATCTGCCCCGCCACATCCTTTCACGAATAGTCCAGCCCAGTGTTGACCTTTACTGACCTAGTCGACCTGCACTCTGAACTGGGCTGTCGCGCTCTGTCCTGGGATCAGAGTGCCGCCGGTAGCGGTCAGTGGATCAGCGCCTGTGCCCACATAGAAGAACACGTTGTTACCAATCAAGGCACCAGCATCACCCGCATCCACAGCATCAGTGACCGTTGCAGGTGTGCAGCCGTTGGTCACACAATATCTGAGTGAGCCAGTCTGATAGGTACTGTAGTCGGTAACCTCATCTGAGATAACGACTTCATACGCATCGGCAGAGCCCGTGTTTTCAACCCTGATTTGCCAGATGGCACATTGAGTCGGTTCTACGGTTGTGCTCTGCGTTTGCAGAAACGCTGAGTCCGCTGTACCGTCACAATCAGTATCAACCGCAACTGTCTTGACGATATCCACCTGACCATTGATCAGGCTGGTCTGGTCGGTGACAGAAGCATCCGGTGCATTAACGTCAGCGTCAGTATTGGTTGCTGAAATTGTCAATACATCCACACTATTCAACGGCGCATTGTTCGGTGCAAACACTGAAGCGAACAATGGAATACTGTATCCAGGCTGTACTGCGAGCTCTGGGTTACCGTCAGTATCCGCGTCGGTCACGACGACACTTATCACCGTGGTGTCAGCCTGTTGTACCGAGATAGTGCCCGGTGTGAGGCTGGCCAGATTGGTGTCGCCTATGCCATCGCCATCGGTATCGATGCTGACAGAGTTTGTCCATCCTGGCTGACTATTGGCACTCTCAAGTTCAAGTACTTCAGAGATGTTTCCGGTATTACTCAAGGTATGTGTATAGTCCTGTCGACCACCTTGCTCAATCTGGCCGGTGCTGTTAGTGACCAAGGCAACGGCGCGTTGGGCATCCACATCAACAGCATCAAGTATGATATCTGTCGCACCGGTAGAGGATGAGGTAATCTGGAAAAAGATCGGATAATCACCATCGCCATCCGAGTTTCCATCGGTATCATCATCGGCATCGATCGAACCATCGCCGTTAGTGTCATAAGCGACATCGGCAACTGCCAGTGCTGCATTGTTTGGAATGAACACCTGAGCCACTATTTCGTTGTCTACTGAGTTGGCTGCCAGTACTGACGTGCCGGTACTGGTAATAGCGGGCCCTGTTGGATCACCGTTGATGTCAACATCAAAGAACTCCACAGTCCAACCCGGTGGCAGTGCACCCAGTGTCGTTCCGTCAAAGCTACTACCGGCTGCCAATTGAAAAGCACTACCACTACCGCTTTCGTTATCAATATAGAGCGGTATGTTAACGGTTGTGCCCAACGCACCTGAAACGGTCGTTATCACACCGTAAGGTGTACCGGCAAGCGGATCTTCATTAGCACCCACGGTTCCGTTATCGGTGCCATGGATATCGGCACTGGCGGCAATAATAGTACCCAGACTGTTGTCGACAGTGGCACTGACTGAAGGACTGGCTGCTGATGTTGCTGTCACTGTTGCCTGATATTCGGTATCCGGTAATGGTGCGTCACCTGACGCACCAGCGGGTAACAAGGCTTTTACGATAATCGTTCTTACTTCATTCGCTGCCATGACGCCACTATCGGTACCAGAAGCATTAGCGTTACCCAGCAATACTGATCCGGACGCATCAAACAAGGTAAACGTAGTGCCGCTAGGGAAGTTGCCCGAGTCTACGGTGAGTTCGAAGATATCGTCGGTATTACCGGTGTTGGTAATGACGTTGGTGAATATAACTTCGGCACCTGCTGCAACCTCATCAACAAATTGATCATTGGCCGCGCCGTCACCATCATCATCGCCACCATCATTGACACCAGGGCTGGCGTTGATGCCACTGTCAGTGATAGTTACACCATACGTTGAGTTGATCGTAGTCTGTGTGGTGTTAGAGGGCACCAGTGAGTCAGGCGTACTATCTTCATTGGTATCACCCGATGCATAACCGGTGTTTTCGATGACATAGCCACCACCTAATACATTAGGATCGTATTGAACCGTGAAACTCAATGACACCGTGGTGTTAACAGGCAGTTCGTTATCTACTGCGTAAATACCTTCAACTGCACCACTGGTGGTGTTGCCGTCGGTATTCAAGTCAAGCCCGAGCGTTGTTTCGTTGGTATCGGTCAAGTCACCATCGGCGTTCAAGTCAATACCCAATACGGTTTCACTCAGGCCTCCATCACCAAGCTCTGCGCGAGGGTCCAGAACAGTATCGCCGTTGGATGCCAGAAGTCCGGTCAAGGAATGGCTGACATACGTTGTATTGGCTGGCAGACCATCAAAGAGCACGACATCATTTGCCGGTCTGTTACCGTTGTTTCTGACTTCTACGGTATAGGTGATGCGATTGTTGGCCGCGTCATGTGAGAAAGTCTTGTTGGTCACAAGCACTGCATCACCTGTCACGGTGATCAATGATTCGTTGGTATCGTTAAGTCCGTCAAGGCCTTGTGTTGCGCTTAAGTCATCGACACTTCCGACGACGCCGGAGCCTGTTCCTTCCTGGGCTCTAGCGGTGAGCGTCACCCCTAGAGTCTGAGCATCAGTTGCGGTATTGGGTACTACGACCGCAACGACCAGGTTGGCTGAGTTGTTTACATTTGCCGGTAAGCTCAGACTACTGACGACAGGTTCACTGCCTGTAGGTTGGCCATCGCCATTCTGATCGTGATAAATCGTGATACTGGCAGAATCGATGGAGTCCCCACCGGTAATACCATTAACCGCTGTCAGATCAAACGTGTCAGTACCGTTACCGGTATTGGTTAGTATATAAGGTAGATAGACAATCTGATTGGCAACAGCGTTGACATTGACATCAACACCCAGAGTTGCCGAATAAACCTGAGCCACGGTAACAACCGCTTCAGCTGAGTTGGCGGAGTAGGTATTACCTGCGGCATCCTCATAGGTTACCGTTGCCAGGTTACGTATCTGCGTACCTGCTGGTGTTGCCGCATAGGCTGTCGACACGAATGTGCTGGCAACACTTGCGAGAGCGCTCAACGCAATGGCCTTTGCCACTGGACTGCGCGGAAATCTTTTCCACATCATTGTGATTTTTCCTGAGAAGTAGTCTGGAACGACAGGACTGGCCCTGACGGGCAGCTAACTGTCAGAAGGAGTTTGGTAACCATTAGTCGATTGAAACGCGATAGCTGAAACGGTGTTGACCGCCATCAGATTCCAACGGCTCGCTGGCGCGCCAGCGCACATGGGTGTATTGCTCGGCGGGAATCTCCACTTCGAGCTGTGTGCCATCCGGCTGTGTTTCGATACGCAGTACGGGTACCGTTTCATAGCTTTTGCCACCGTCGATGCTGACGTCGAAAGAGGCCTGAACATCGCTATCGTGGGAATCGCTTATGAAGCGAGTGTTTTCAGGAATAGAATCGACAACCTGAATGCCAGTCACGCTCTGATCCCCTTCGTTGGTAAAGATGATCTGAAATTCCATGACTTCGCCAGGTACCGCTTCATCAGCGGTTCTGACAACTTCTGATCCATCATCGTTTACTGACACGATGAAAGCCTGGACCTCGCCTTTAACCGGGCCCTTTGCGAACGCAAAGCCAGCCAAGGCGAGACTGGCGGTTAGGGTAACTAGGAATACAACGGAAGAAAGTCGCATGTTTGTTCTCTTTTGCAAACGTCAGTGAAACGGGAAGTAACCGTTACTTGGCGTATTGCAGAGAGCGGGCCTAATATCAACAAGTTGGAAAGAATCCGATTTGAAAAACTTGCGACAATACTCAAAACAAATAATTAACGACGAGCGAATACCGACGTATGTATCAAAATGCACAAGTTATTTAACGTTTGTTGACAATGTTCCCATCAACCCCTGTGAAGTCAGCGGATATGCCAGACCCTTCTGTGCACACGTTGATGTGACGAACTAAGCGTCAAAGATAAAGTCAGGGATATCAGGTATATAACAAGGCATGTCGGCGTTCTGTCCCTGCTCTGTCACTGCGAAGTCGCAGTGCAGTTAGTGTACTGTGATGTGCGGCCAGCGCGATGTCAGTACGACTTCTTATTGCTGGCGGCTTAGCGCGCCTTACAAGCTATCAGTCTATGGTGACCCGATAACTTACGTTGCCGGATGCACCGGCTGCCAGGGCGCCGGTAAAGTCCCATTGCACCAACGCTGATGCCACACCGGGGGTGCAGCCCATGCCTACAGGCGTTGTTCCACAAAGTACGGATGCGCCTTGTACTTGCGTGAATGCGGGAGCCGCATCGTTGATGACCAGCTGGCTGATTGGCCCCAGACCTTCATTCTCATAGTTTATCGTGTACTCCAGTACATGACCGGGAAGGCCGGTATTGTTCTCGCCGGCCACTCCGCCAAGCGTGACATTGCGTACTGTCTTTTTCAGCACCAGACGACCACTACCCATGGAATTGACGTTGATGGTGTCGGTGTTGATGTTCTGGAACTGAACGGCATGTCCGGTAGCCGCCGGATCATCGAGTGTCAACGTGGTTGTCAATGTCGCCGTATGGCTGGCACCGACCGGGGAATTTGCCGGAACGAACACATCCACGATCAGACAGACTGTCTCATCGAATGTCACATTGATGGTTGCAGGCGCTCCTGCGTCTGAGGTATCAATGATGCCATTACAGTTCTGGTCCAGCATCAGGCGTTCCGGCCAGGCGGGTGATGCCGGGTTAGTCGCGGTGCTCAGGCCTAAGGCCAATGTACCGGCAGAGCTTGCCACATAGCGGTGAGGGTGCCGTACACTGGTATTGGGTAGAACGGCTTGGGTATTGTCCAGTAGCAGAGTAGGGCGAGATACAACACCGACATTAATGCCGGTTTGTGGTGATGCAGCGCTGGGTATGACGCGCACCAGGCCGTCAGTCACTGAACCGATGCTATAGGTTGCCGATTCACTGATAAAGGGTGTGTCGGTAGATGGCTGAACTTGTATTTGCAAGGGTGTCCCCTCAAGCGAGCCATCTAGTGAGAATTGCCAATCGCCGTTACCATCGGTCAGTGTTGAGTCTACTAATTGCCCGTTGCTTTCGTTATATACCGATACCAGACGATTGCCCACACCGGCTTCACCGGTTTGAATAACACCATCGTGGACATTGGCCGATGTTGCCGAGCTATCGATAAAGACTCGCCCGGACAAACTCAAGCCATTGCGGATGGAGATCGGTGTCGACGCATCCGTATCCACAGTCAAATCCAGCGAAGGTGCGGAGAGATCTTCCACAAAGCCACTGCTTGAACTGATAGCGTTGGTATTTGCCTGGTTGGTAAAAGCAGAGACGCTTGTTCCGTTGGTCAACACATCCACTTGTACGCTGAGTCGAACAAGCAGTTCTTCACCCGCCGCCAGAGTGCCTGAGTTACTGATAAGTTCTGTGCCGGATCCGTTACCGGTATAGCTTGCGTTTGCAGTAAATCCGCTAGCCGGACTGAGAATTTGTGGCGCCCCGATAAGGGTGTAGGCGCCAGCTCCGAAAGCATCATCCAGATTGTCCGTTATGCTGATATTGGATAATGAGGTGGTGCCGGTGTTGAGTGCACGAAAAGTAAACGTGACGCGGTTATCTTCCACTACGGCGACCTTGCCAAGACGAATGTCAGAGGTTTCCGGGGGGCCTGCCAGCGTGCAGATCTCCAGCGCCCAGCCTTGCAATTCGCCACCATCCTGGTTCGCGCCATCCTGAATATCCAGTGTCCAGTCTCCGGTAGCGGGAACACCTTCAAAGTCTGACAGTGAACCGGTTGGATTCAGGTTGTTTCCATTAACAGGCGGGCATACCAGCGCGTTGCTTGACTCGTCATCAAAACCGAAATCGAAGTCGTCGTTGTTGCCACAGGAAGGGCCAAACAGGGCAACACTTGAACCACCGCGAATCAGGGAAAAGGTCAAGTCACTCATGTAGGTATGCGTACCCACAACATTGATCACGTTAAGATCCAGAACGTTGCCAGTGGCAGGAACGGTTAAGGTAGAGCTGGCCGAGGAGGTGCCTGAGGGGGAAATGAATTTAGGCACATCGGAGGCTGTGAAAATAGTCGCCACTTGGCCCGAGGGGCAGCTGCCTGCCGTCGATGGATCAAGTATCGTCAAGCTGTAGTCCTCGACTTCGCCTGTGCTACTGATGCCAGTGGGCTGGGCGATATCGGTTGCAGAATCTGCCACGCGAATACGTGCATAACTGGCTCCTGCCACGCTGCTGGACAAGCCTGTCCAGGCGAGCGTTATCGAGGAGCCCGTGCAGGTTAGTGGCGCATTGTTGTTGCGCTCACCAGCATCGAAACTGCCATTTAAGTTGAAATCAATCCAGGCAGAGACAAAAGCACCGGCTGTACAAGAAACGGCAAACGCGTAAGTCGACTCAGCCGTACTCAGGGGATTAAGTGAGGTAACAGCATCCTCGTCATCGGTACCGGACTGATCGTCTCCGAGACCGTTTACACTGCCGGAGGCGGAATCCAGTGTACCCGCCTCGTTATCCGGGGGTAGCGCACCTAAAAAAGTGGTCGAGCTGACTTGCGCAGGAATTCGGTGCATGGCGGCGCCGTACGTGGCAGGCGCATCACCAAAGTCGAGGCTGAATCCGCTGGTCAGGTCATAGATTTCAGCGGCTGTTGTAAAAAGCGTTGTCGTACCCAAGGCACCTGTGGTTTTGTCCAGAGTACGAATCTGCTGACCCACGTTGGTATACAGCTGGCCGGAGATGCTGTTGCTTAACTGGCCATTGCTACCCGTTGCCAGGTGAGTGTAGGTGTCGGTGGTGAGATTAAAGCGCCAGCGTCCTGTCTTTGTGTTGTCACTGCCACTGGCAGAGATGGCATAGAGCACGGTATCCGTCCCTTCCTGGACCGCGGCGATGTCGCCAAACCCACCAATTTCGTCCGCGGTGCAATTACAGGCGCTCAACAACCCAAGCGCCTGAACCGACACCACGGTTCGACCATTGGCGGATAGCGTAATGGCGTAGATATCGTCAACATCACCACCGGCGGCCTCTGAGCCTACGTAATAGACACC
Organism: Granulosicoccus sp.; assembly: GCA_045106855.1. GTDB lineage: Bacteria > Pseudomonadota > Gammaproteobacteria > Granulosicoccales > Granulosicoccaceae > Granulosicoccus. Next base: position 8,165 of record JBGCFI010000026.1, on the reverse strand, counting down.
GTTCAGATACGATCCTGAACCACTTTGCAGGTTAGTGATGGGCGCCTGAATGGTTCCGCTGGCGAAATCATTGAGACTGAAGTGCGCTGCTGCGCCTGAACCTAAGTTGATGTCCCAGTAAAATACTTCGGAGCCATCGCCGTAGTAGACCAGCCCATCATCCGAGTTGGTCGCCAGGGCGTTGATACTGTTGGATGCTGGCGTCGTGGTGAGTAGATTCTCAGTACCCAGATCCAGATTGATACCCCGTATCTGCGAGGTTGACGAGTATAGGAAGACATCGTCAGCGGCTGTAGCGCACAGGCTGAACAACAATGCCACAGTAAGGCACAGATACCTTAAGTATGAAAATCGCGGTTTCGGATTTTCTATAAGGACTGGCCGCGGAACAGCACGGGGGCGTTTTCTGGTGTACACGTTTGGGAGTTATCGTGGCGGTGCCTGCTCACACAAGTAACCGTTACAGCATTAATCGGACCAGTTAGCTGGCGGGCTCTGGCAGGCCGATTCACCGACAACGCACAATATCTGCCCGAATACGTGCCAGTTCAGTAAAACACTGGATAAATGCTCAGCAAACAGGTGTAATCCTGTCTGTGCATTGATACCATGCACCCCATGGATGTTTCAGATCTGTTGGATTCCCTTAACGATGCACAGCGCCGGGCCGTCAGCTCGCCGCCCGGGCACCTGTTGGTACAAGCCGGAGCCGGTAGTGGCAAGACGCGTGTGCTGGTGCACCGGATTGCGTGGCTGACCCGTGTAGAGGGTGTATCCCCGTTCAGTATCATGGCGGTCACCTTCACCAACAAGGCGGCCCGTGAGATGCGCCTGCGGGTGGAGCAACTGCTGGGCTCGGGGATAGGGCCTATGTGGGTTGGCACCTTTCATGGCATTGCGCATCGCTTTCTCAGGACACACTGGCAAGAGGCCGGGCTACCGCAGGCATTCCAGATACTGGACTCTGACGATCAACTGCGGCTGGTCAAACGCACAGTACGAGGAATGGAGCTGGATGAAACCCACTTCCCGCCGCGCCAAGTGCAATGGTTTATCAATGGGCACAAGGATGAGGGTCGTCGCCCACAGCACATTGATGACGAGAACGATCCCATCACCGCAGAATACATTCGCGTGTATACCGCCTACGAGGCAGCCTGCGCACGCGCGGGTGCCATTGATTTTGCCGAGCTACTGCTAAGGGCTCTGGAAACCTTGCGTGATAACGCCGCTTTGCTTGCGCACTACAGACAACGTCTACAGCATCTTCTTATCGATGAGTTTCAGGATACCAACGCCATTCAATATGCCTGGATCCGGTTGCTGGCTGGCGATACGGGCCATGTGTTTGCGGTTGGTGATGATGATCAGTCCATCTACGCCTGGCGCGGTGCGAAAGTGGAGAACATTCTCAATTTCGACAAAGAGTACGGCAGTGCCGAGCTTATCCGCCTGGAGCAAAACTACCGGTCTACCGGCACCATACTTAAAGCTGCCAACGCATTAATTGACAAGAACCTGGGGCGTCTTGGAAAAAATTTGTGGACCGCTGGCAATGAAGGTGACCTGATTACGCTCTACAACGCCTACAACGAGACCGATGAGGCACGCTTTATAGTCGAAACCATCATTGACTATATTTCGGATGGTGGACAGCGCAAGGACTGTGCAATCCTGTATCGCTCAAACGCGCAGTCGCGCGTCATTGAGGAATACCTCATGGCAGCCGGTGTGCAGTATCGCGTCTATGGCGGACTTCGCTTTTTCGAGCGTGCTGAAATAAAAGATACGCTGGCCTATCTGCGTCTGGCAACCCACAGCTACGATGATGTGTCACTTGAGCGCATTATTAACCAGCCGGCGCGTGGCATTGGTGACAAGACGGTGGGTGATATCCGCGCCGAGGCACGTAGCCGGGCCATCCCCATGTGGCAGGCAGCTACAGAGCTTGTGAATGAAAAGCGGCTGAGTGGTCGCGCCAATACGGCGGTCAGTAAATTTCTGCATCTTATAGAGACTATTCGCGAAGCCATTGCCGAACAGGCACTGCCGCAACAAGTGCAGACCGTCAGCGACATGAGTGGCCTCATAGAGCACTTTAAAAAGGATACGTCCGAACGTGGCCAGAGCCGCGTAGAGAACGTCGATGAACTGTCCAATGCTGCGCGTACCTATGTGCATCAGAACGATGATGATCCGGACATGAGTGCCGTTGATGAGTTCCTGGCGCATGCAGCTTTAGAGGCGGGTGAAGGTCAGTCCGATGCTGACGACAATGCCGTGCAGTTAATGACACTGCATTCTGCCAAGGGGCTGGAGTTTCCCGTGGTGTTTCTGGCGGGTATGGAGCAAGGCCTGTTTCCGCATCAGCGCTCCGCAGAAGATCCGGTGCGTTTAGAAGAGGAGCGCAGGCTATGTTATGTGGGTATTACGCGTGCGGAAAAGAAGTTGTACATGACCATGGCTGAGCAGCGTCGTCTGCACGGTCGCGATCAATACAACCCTCCCAGTAAATTTGTCACCGAGTTGCCCAGCGAGCTTCTTGAAGAGATACGTCCGCGCATGCAGATAAGCATGCCGGTGTACCGACAGGAACAACCCTCATTCATGCAGGAAGAACACGATACCGGGCTTAGCATTGGGCAGATTGTGCAACACGGCAAATTTGGAACGGGCGTGGTTCTGGACCAAGAGGGGCGTGGAAAACAGGCACGCGTTCAAGTCAATTTTGAAGACGCGGGTAGCAAGTGGTTAGTGCTCGCCTATGCCAATCTGCAGCCGGTCTGATTTATTCGGCCAACGTCAACGTTAGTGCCGGATGCCTTGAGCATCGCTATCGCAAAATGTCTGGTTTTAACTGCTGCCAGCTTAACTTGTCAGTAGATGCCAGCGTCCAGTCCGGCTGCCATGGTCATTCCCAGCTCATGGCATTTTGCGTCAAACTCTGACTGATAGTCACCTTGTAATAGCAGGGGTGGTTGTATATGCGCCCAGCGAAGTCCGGTAACGATTCTTTCTATGGATGAGATTGTGCCGGCACCATCGTTTCCCGCTTTTACATAAACACCCAGCGCAAGCCCTTGGGTGTTTTCCAGGCAGGGGTAGTAGATACGTTCAAGAAAATCCTTGATAAGCCCGGCCATACTTCCAAAATTTTCCGTGCTACCGATTATCAGGCCGTGGCATGCAAGGACATCGTCCGGTGTTGTGTCCAGAGGTTGCTTAAGTGTCGCGGTTACCCCTGATAAATCCGGATGCATGGCGCCCTCAAGAACACAGCGTGCAAGGTGGGCGGTGTTGGTTGATGGTTGATTGGCAACGATAAGCAGTTGCTTGTTGTCTGCAGGGAGATTCACTCGGTGTCGGTAAGGCTGTCCACCTCGACGTATACAGGTGATTCCGGGTTTTCGGTTATAACCAGCGTATAGATAACACCAGCTTCCAGCGATACTGGCACTGCAGCGAAACTTGCATCGCTTGGACTCAGAATATAATTGCCTGCATTGGCAACAGAGTAGACACCGGTTGAAGGATTATTCTGGTTGGCATTATTTAATACAAGTTCGGATCCGGTAGCATTGTCTTCACCTGGCGATAAGGTAAAGCTTGGTGGCGCAGTGTTAGCGGTGGTTGCCATGGTAGATACAACACGTACTTCAGACAAGGAGCTGGAAGATGTGACGACTCTGGTATCCAGAGCTAGCGCAGATACCATCAACTCGCTTGCGGGATCGCTATTTACGGTGTCTGAGGCTGATGTCGTGATGATAAGTGTTGTAATGCTGTCTTCAACAGCGTTTAGCGAACTGATGCTGGCGATGGTTACATCGCTTTCCCTTACGCTTATGGATACCTGGGTTTCGCCAGTATTCACATTAAGCAATTCACTGGTGCTTTGCGATTCGGCGTTGACAGATTGATTGTCGGTTTGTTCGTCACCGGTAAAGGCGATGATAGCAACGTCAGTTAAGTTGATCAGTTTAAGAGCAGGAACTGTTGTACTAAACGGATCGAGACCGCTTGGAGTGGTATTGCTGAAGTTGATGATAATCGTTTGATTGTCAGCTTGGTCGGAGCCATTGCTCGTCGGAGCGTTCACACCGGTATCAGGTTCGACATCGGGTGTATTGTCGCCGGGTTCAGGCTGATTGTTTTCAATGAGATCTGTATCGGTCGTTGATGCAGCGTCTACCATGTCGTTGTTATCGCTGGTACCGAATATTCCACCACCGCAGCCGCTTAGCAAACCAGCCATGAATAGGCTGGTGACAATTAAGCGTTTACGAGACAGGCTTGCGAGCCGTCGAGTGTTGAGGTTTGATCTACTCATCTTGTGTTGACCCTTGAGCGACATCTTCGATGAAATACACACCCAGCCCCACGCGATGTTCTCCCTCACCGCTTACCGATGGGTTGGCTTCTTTGTCATATTGCGATAGTGAACCGTCCAGGCTTCTGAGTAAATCCATGGCTTGTTCGCTACTGAGTTTCTTGAAGTGCTGTACGCCTTCGTTGGTCACTTTGTCATAAGCGACGCTCATTTGTAATCGTCGGTGCTCTGCGTGCGTTAGATTGTGTTCAAGCGTTGTCAGCAAATCGGTTGCGCTGGTGGAGAACAGGTCCAGTAATGCAGACTCACTTTCATGCGGGACATAGCCTTTGTGCAACAGCTTGACGCGATCATTGGTTAGGCTGACGGTGCCGACACGGGTGAGCTCATCGAGCATGGCTCTGGCAGGAACATCGCCTCCAAAGCGTTTAACCAGCTGATTGAAACTATCCTGTGTGTCGCCGTAGGTGAGCACACGCGGCCGGTTTCTGTTGTCGCAGAATTCAGCATCCTGCAGCCAGCCGGTAACCACGCGTACCGCGCGATTGTATTTGCTGACGCCGGTGTTGACCTCGGCAGGGAGTTCTCTGATTCTTTTTACTTCTTTGCGGTTGATGCCGGTGACGATGGCAATGCGCGAGACGGTAGGTGCCTTGCCATCAATACCAAAGTGCGTTGCCGCCTGGTCGACATAGGCCTGCTTTGCCCAGTTACAGAATTCTGCATGCGACACACCGTGCCTCAACAGCAGGCGAACCAGCGGTTGCAGTACGTAAGTGACGGCTTTTTGCAGACTTTGGTGCATACTCAAAGAGGCGGGCTGTTTAACGGCCACGCTAGGCAGAGTTGGGATAATATTCCCAGTTTATCAGAGATTATTGACAGGATCTAACCGTGGCTCGGAAAAAACGAAGCAGTTCCGCTAAAAACAACGCCAAATCGACAATGACAGCGCCCAGAACCGGTTTCCCGGCCAGTGGGTGCTGGGTCAATATCTTCGATCCCATTGTCGGTGAGCTGGTGGGTCGCTGTGGCTATGACTATGCCATGATCGATATGGAGCATAGCCCGGCAGACATGCAGCAAACCCTGGCCATGATCCGGGCTGTACAGTTCGGTGGCGCCAAGGCGCTGGTTCGCGTGCCCGACAAGCAGCCACAGTGGATTGGTCGTTTGATGGATATGGGTGCGGACGGGGTCATGGTGCCCATGGTCAATTCTGCCGAAGAGGCACAAACACTGGCGGCAGCGGCAGTCTATGCACCCGACGGTACCCGCGGTATGGCAGCTCCCATTGTCCGGGCCTCTGGCTACGGCGTGAATACTGACCACTATCTGGAAAACTACCGGAGCCAGTTTACATTGCTGCTGCAGATCGAGAGTGCGCAAGCCGTCGATGCCGCCGCCGAGATCGCGGCTGTTGATGGCGTAGATTGCGTGTTTATCGGGCCATTTGATCTGTCCGGTAGCCTGGGTCATCGCGCAGAACCCGATCATAAAGTGACCCGAGCGGCCATCAGTAAGGTATGTAAGGCCACGAAGACTGCCGGAAAACTACTGTCTACATTGAACACGCCGAAGTTTGCAGCCAAACGCTTGTTCAAGGATGGGTACGACCTGGTGTTTAGCGGCATGGATGTTTCCATGCTCAGAGAAGCCATGGTTAAGGATGCGGCTAATAGTGAAAGCTTGATTGAGGAGGCTTTATAGGCGGGTTTTGGTGTGATGGTGGTGGGGCGGCAAGTGGTGGCAAGATTTATCGATCTTACGGCCCCTTTTATTTGATTTAGCGCTTGGTAGTTAGGGGAAATCACCATGCATATACGGGTTTATTGCAACTAAAGGTTATGAGTAAATCAGTGCAGCCGTACTATGTAAAGAGTATTGTTGCTGTACACGGAAAACGATAGCGTTAACGTCACTTAAGTGCGCATAGCGAGAGGACAGACCATGGTTGAGCCTGTTGAAATACTCTGGACCCCTGCAGGACAGAGTCTGCCATCGCTGGGTTCGCGCGCGCTTGTGGATGTCTCCGATGGCGATACGCCCAACATACGTATGCCTGTTCGAATGCTCTCCATTGATACGCCGGAAGTTACCGCGCGTAGTACTGGAAAAGCACGTGAAATCGATGAAGAATTTCTTGAGCTTGCCGGATGGATTAAAGATGGCACAGCGCCAGTCACCAAAGCGTTTGGTCAATACATTCTGCCCAAGCTTGAAGACATCGCCGCAGGTTCGCTGCAGTTTGAGCAAGGTGAAGCGGCGAGTGCTTTCTATAAGGCCAAGAGTGAAGAACGTCTTACACGCGAAGGGAGCTCGCGTAAGCGAAACCTGTTTGTTCGTTCCGCAGAAGAGCCTTTTGATAACTATGGTCGTCTCTTGGCGTATGTAGCGCCCTCGTACAGTAAGAAAGAACGCGACGAGATGACAAGGCGCGAGCGCCGCACGTTTAATCTTGATCTTATCGATAGCGGATGGGCTACACCGTTTGTGATATTTCCAAGCATTCCCGGTGAGCTGGATTTACCGTTATTCATAGAGTTTGCAGTCGATGCAAAAGAGCAGGGCAGGGGGCAATATCAGGAACCGCTTTCCTTACCTGCGTATGAGTACCGCATGTGCGAGAAGCTGCACACTATTACGAAGAAACTGGCAGCAGGACAAACCATGTCCTATCCCGAGCAGCTGGAGTGGCGTAGTCGTTACTGCGCCGATATGCGCTCGCGTGAGATCTTTGGGCCTGAAAGTTATATCTGTATTCCAGAGCCGTACCGTCTGTGGATTTGGCCTGATGATGTGCAAACTGCCATTAGTATGCTTAATTTGGTTCCGCGGCAGTAGTGGGTGTGAAGGCAAGGTAAGTAGTTGCCTACGCGATGACGAGCCCTACGATATTACAAAGCCCCTAGCCCCACCTACTGAAAATCAGGCGCAAGCCTGTACAAATCCGTAAATGTTGGCTTCCCATCTACGCATTGCTCAACATCCAGCGGCACAACCACCATGATCGTGGCGCCGGTCAGCATGGCCTTGATGGCAATGGTCTCGATCTCTTCCAGACGTTTGGCGCCTGCCTCGCTGCTGGTGTCCATACGCAGTATGTTGCTGCGGCAACTGCTGGGGCCCACTTCGTGGCCACCGATGTGAAGGGTCAGGTAATCGCGCCCGTCGAGAGTGCCACGCTGTACCTCTTGCAGTTGAGTGGCAATGGATACGCCGGTTTGTGGCCGTTTGGACTGAGCAAGAGTCTGCATAGATGCCAGGATATTAGCCAGCACTATCGTTCCGGTCATCAGCACCATTGTGCACGAATTGGCGCGCGCTTTTCTAACGGTAGACCGATTGCTCATTACCTATACTCCATAAGTACCATACGATCGCAGTTTGAACTCCTTGCCAGAGAATCTCAACCTCAAATGTGTATGTCTTTGAGGAGATTTGGCGGTTTCAAAAGGGTGCGTAAACAGGGGTTGGAGACAGTAATTTGACAGCATGCGAGACAACAATAATTAAATCAGGCACCTGCGCAGATCTTACGAAGTTCTGCAGTGGTTTTTCCTCAACAGCGACAAATCCACAAAAACGAATTTCGTAATCTTTCCAGCAGAGATAGCTGCTGATCGTCACCACCCCGCAAGCTCCAGAACAGTCTGTAGCTTGCGGGTGAATCCCGCCGTTACGCTAAGCCTTTGCTTAGAAACTCAGTGACAGATCCTTGTGATGCGCTTTACAGGCCGCAACGGACAATGCCTGGTCGCGGGACAGGCGATCCTGCTGCCTAATCCCGATGGAATCCTTCATTACATTCTCAAAGGTGCCGAGCTCGCTGATT
>JBGCFI010000025.1:0-35886 GCA_045106855.1 Granulosicoccus sp. | reverse complement strand
TTTTGGCCAAATTTTGCGCTCATTTTCGTCACTTAGCCAGCTAAACTCCTCAAATGAGCACAAAATTTGACTCAAAATTGGACTACTCTCGCTCGATCGCTTTCTACGGGGCCGCCTCCGGCCGCGCAGACTCCTAGCCGTCCCCGTGGTTTCCTTAGTCAATCAAACACACTGACTGCGCCCGACTCGGCGCTACTCACATGGTGGCGAAATGCGGTAAACAGCTCGCGGCCCATATTGACTGTCTTGCGGCTCAGGTCAGGGTGCTGTGGATTTCGTGAATTCCATTCGGCCTCGTCCACCTTTGCGTTCAGTTGACCGGTCTGGGCATCGAGTTGAATCATATCGCCGTCACGGACCTTGCGTAGTGGACCATCAAGCAGGCATTCGGGAGATACGTGAATGGCTGCGGGTACCTTGCCGGACGCGCCTGACATTCTGCCATCGGTCACCAACGCTACCTTGTATCCGCGATCAAGCAGCACACCAAGAATCGGCGTCAGCTTGTGTAGCTCTGGCATACCATTGGCTCTCGGGCCCTGATAGGCGACAACCGCAATGAAGTCCTGATTGAGTTCGTCATTTTCAAAGGCTGTGCGCAGGGCATCCTGCGAGTAGAACACTTTCGCAGGCGCCTCAACACACAAATGCTCAGGCTTTACGGCGGAGGTTTTTATAACAGCGCGCCCCAGGTTGCCAGACATCAATCGCAAGCCGCCATCGGCACGGAAAGGCGAAGCGGTACTGCTGATGACGCTGTCGTCAATGGATTTGCCGGGGCCTTCACGCCATGCCAGAACGTCGTTGTCCAGCCACGGCTCCTGGGTGTATTGATAAAGCCCCGTTGATCCACCGACGGTTTGCACGTCTTCATGCATAAGGCCGGCATCCAGTAGTTCGCGAATGACCAGGGCCATACCGCCTGCCGCGTGGAACTGATTGACGTCTGCCTGACCACTGGGGTACACGTGAGTCAACGTCGGAATGGCGTGGCTGAGCTGATCAAAATCGTCCCAGTTGATAACGATACCGGCGGTGCGGGCGATAGCCACCAGATGCAGCGTATGGTTGGTTGATCCGCCCGTGGCCAGCAAGCCGATGATGGCGTTGACAATGGATTTCTCATCAATGAGTCTGCCGACGGGCGTGAACTCATTTCCGCGTTTTGTAATGGCGAGTGCGCGTTGGGCCGCCGCTGTTGTCAGTGCTGAACGCAACTGCGTCCCCGGATTGATGAACGCCGCCCCGGGCAAGTGCAGACCCATGACCTCCATCATCATCTGATTGCTGTTGGCGGTACCGTAAAACGTGCACGTGCCAGGACCGTGATAGGACGCACTTTCAGATTCCAGCAATTCCTCGCGAGTGGCCTTGCCTTCGGCGTAACGCTGGCGGGTTCTGGCCTTGTCCTTGTTAGGTATGCCTGAGGTCATGGGGCCGGCGGGAATGAACACGGAAGGCAGATGACCGAATGACAACGCCCCCATCAGGAGCCCGGGTACTATTTTGTCGCAAACTCCAAGAAAAACGGCAGCATCGAAAACGTTGTGTGACAACGCAATGGCGGTTGACATGGCAATGACATCGCGGCTGAACAGGGAGAGTTCCATTCCCAGTTCGCCCTGGGTAACACCGTCGCACATGGCAGGCGTGCCGCCGGCAACCTGTGCTGTCGCACCCACGTCACGCGCTGCTTCGCGAATTTTTTCAGGTGCATGCTCATAGGGTTGGTGTGCTGACAACATGTCGTTATAAGAGGTAACGATAGCCAGATTGGGGGCGCGTTCGGCGTGTAAAACCAGCTTGTCGCTGACAGGCGCAGCCGCGAAAGCGTGTGCCAGATTGGTGCAGCCCATGCCGGCTCTTCCGGAAGGCGCTGCCGCCAAGGCGTTGATGCGATCGAGGTAGGCGGCGCGGGTATCCTGGCTGCGTTGCTTGATGCGATGGGTGACATCAGCTACGGCTGAATTCAAATCAGGCATATCAATAATTTCGCGGTTGTGTAAGCTGGCTACATTATTATGTCATATCCGGCACAGAAATCTTACTGTATTTTTAAACTTGCTGTCGTGAAAATCTATAGAATCAGGGATCTAACGGCAATTCTTCGGTTTGTAATAAAACTACACAATGAATTTAATTTCTAACGAAAGTCTCCAGCCCTTCGATTTCATCCTGTTTGGCGGAACAGGCGATCTCTCTCTGCGGAAGCTGATCCCTGCATTGTATTTCAGGCACGTGGAAAAGCAATTGCCTGAAGATGGACGTATCATAGGTGTTGCGAGAGCTGACTTTGACACCGATGGTTTCCGGCAGATGCTCGATGAGAGTGTCAGGGAACATATCGAGGAACAGGATTTCGACAAGGATAGCTGGCAGGAATTCCTGCAGCGGGTATTTTACTGCGCTGTGGATGTTACTGATGCGCAAAGCTATCAGTCACTGGTGCAACTACTCAAGGGTCGAGAGGATCACGTACGCGTGTTTTACCTTTCGGTCGCTCCCAGCCTGTTTACGGCAATTACCGATGGGGTAAATACTGCGGGTCTGATTACCGCGAACAGCCGCGTTACTCTGGAAAAACCGTTAGGGCGTGATCAGGCTTCAGCAGAGCAAATCAACGATAGCCTGTCGGCGGTGTTCAAGGAAGAGCAGATATACCGTATTGATCACTATCTGGGCAAGGAGACAGTCCAGAATTTGCTGGCGCTTCGTTTTGGCAATGCCTTGTTTGAACCGCTGTGGCGAAGTGAGCGCATAAACGATGTACAGATCACCATTGCCGAAGATCTGGGTGTCGAAGGTAGAGGGGCCTTTTACGATCAAACAGGCGCTCTGCGCGACATGGTTCAGAATCATCTTTTGCAACTGCTGGTGATTCTTGCAATGGAGCCACCGGTGAGCATCGACCCGGATGCGGTGCGCGATGAAAAAATAAAGGTGTTGCGTGCACTGAAGCCACTCAGCGGGGTAGATGCCATCGAGAACTCGGTTCGTGGACAATACAAGGCTGGCGCCTACAGTGACGGTCCGGTGCCCGGATATCTGGATAACGACGACATTCCTGACGACAGTACAACAGAGACCTTTGTTGCTCTGCGCGCAGAGATCGGTTCCTGGCGATGGGAAGGGGTGCCGTTTTTTCTGCGTACCGGCAAACGTATGGAAAGCAAAACCACTGAAATTGTCATCAATTTCAAGAAGGTGCCGCATTCAATCTTTCCAACGGCCGATGGATTCAGCACGCCGAATCAGTTGATCATTCGTTTGCAACCTGAAGAGAAGATACGCATGCGTATCTACGTGAAGGCTTGGGGCGATGATATTCAGCTACAGCCGGTTTATCTGAATCTGGATTTCAATGATGTTTTTCAAAAACGCAAGATGATTGCCTACGAGAGACTGTTGCTTGATGTCATACGCGGTAACCCCACGTTGTTCATGCGTCGCGATGAGGTGGCCGCTGCCTGGGCCTGGATTGATCCAATCCGCGAAGCCTGGGAGCAGTTTCAGTACCCACCAAAGAGTTACACGGCTGGCACCTGGGGGCCCAGTGCGGCAAACGCGCTGATCAGTAAAGACGGTTTACGATGGAATGAGGACTAGGCAATGAACAATACTGCGGCAAAAGCTTTATGCGAAAAGACCGGCATAAGCTGGTACGAGGAAGCCAATGCACAAGTGCTGGCAGTAGCGCTTGCGCGATTTGTCGCGGATGCCTTGCAGGCGGCTATCGGCGAACACGGTGAGGCATCACTGGTCGTATCGGGAGGTAGTACACCGGCACCGGTATTTCATCAGTTATCACAAACGGCCATCGACTGGAGCAAGGTTTGCGTGACTCTGGCCGATGAGCGCTGGGTCCCTCCCGGTCACGCGGATAGCAACGAATCGTTAGTGCGCGAGACATTGCTGGTTGACAAGGCAGCCACTGCCCGATTTGTCAGCTTGTACCGTGAAGGTGCACCAGAAAGCGCCATTGATGATATCGCGCGTGATGTTGACGCCATGCCACACCCGTTTACCGTGACCATACTGGGCATGGGGGGCGACGGACATACAGCGTCCTTGTTTCCGGATGCACCACCAGCGCAACTTGAGGCGGCGATGGATCTGGAGAACGAGCACAGTGTCGCGTTGTTGAATCCCCCCAGCGTCGATCAGCTACGCATAACGCTTACACGCGCCGCTCTGTTAAAGTCAGTACACAGGGTCTTGCACATCACAGGCGATGGCAAGCGTCAGGTGCTTGCTGACGCGTTGTCAGCCAGTGTTGTCGATGATGGTATACCCGGCAGGTACACGGCTGGGCTTAAGCCTATCGTGGGGCTGTTAACAACTCGTGCTCAGGTAGCTTCGGTTTTCTGGAGTCAGTAAGGATTAAATGCTAGCTAAAATCAAGGCTGCCAGAGATAGCCTGAGAAAATCAGAGCAAAAAGTGGCTGACGCTGTTTTGGCCGATCCTGACACCAGTGTGCAATCGTCTATCCACGCAATTGCCACTCGCGCCTCGGTGAGCGAACCCACCGTTATTCGTTTTTGCCGGGCGCTCGATTGTGTCGGCTTCCAGCAGTTCAAACTCAAACTTGCCCAGGATCTTGCAAGACGTGGGACGTTTTTCTATCAGGACGTCACTATTAATGACACGAGCAAGGAGTTGGCTGACAAGCTCCTGGACGGCGCTATTTCGTCGCTGGTGCAGATACGCAATCAGATTAATGAAGAATCGCTGGACAAGGCGATTGCGTTGTATGAGCAATGTAGTCGTGTTGAGTTGTATGGTTCTGGTGGCTCCGCAGTGGTGGCAGAGGATGCGCAACTGAAGTTCTTCAAACTCGGTAAACCGGCGATTGCGTATTCAGATCCACACATTCAGCATGCGGCCGCCGCCCTGCTGGACCGCGACGCGCTGGTGATTGCCATCTCTCATTCTGGACGCAGTAGTGACATCCTCAAAACCGTGGAAATTGCACGTGCTGCCAGAGCCCGCGTTATTTCGGTTACGGCAACCCGCTCTCCATTGGCGCAATGCAGTGATGTGGCCTTGACCGTAGACGTCAACGAAGACAGCGATATCTTCTCGCCGGTAAAGTCCCGGCTTGGTCAGATGGTTGTTCTGGATGTTCTGGCAGTCGGTGTTGCGGTACGAGGCGGCACAAACATGCTCGAACAATTAGCCAAAGCCAGACGCGCAATCGATTTCAAGTTTGTCTGAGCCGTATGGCTGAGGGCAGTGCAGCAGACGACTGGGCCACTAGCTGCCGCTGGGTTCGCCGAATGCGGACACTGTAAACGGATCCAGCAGCACTCTGGCTCGGGAAAAAATCCGGTCCTCGTTAACGCGAAATACTGCGGTGCCCGTGGTGTTGACATCAACACTGAGTGGGTCGGAAAACGCCTCATCAGAGGAAATCTGGATTTCGAAACCCAGTGCCTCGTCAGGCACGCTCTCTATTGCAACGACGAACTCGCTGCCTTCGCGCACCACCGTTGTTGTTACTGGCTGAATGGTTGAATCGACTTCGGCAAGTGTTATGCGAGTATTAGAAGTAAAGCCGAGCAATCCATTGCTGTCTATGGCGCGCAAGGTCAGAAAGTAGTCACCCACATCGACAGGTTCTTCGAGTGCAGGTTGCAGGTCGAATACGGCGCTGTCGCGAGGCAATGAGAAACTGAACAAGGTCTCGTTAGCGGATTCGTCAGTGGACAAAACCGCGAGGTAGCTGGCAGCGTCAACAAACGGCCACCATTCAATGGTATCGCCAGAGACAATACGTGCTGGTACACGTTTGAAAACCGGGCCGGGTATCAATTCGATAGGCTCTCCCGGAGGGGCGCCTTCGGAAACCAACAGGCCGAAACCCGTGTTCAGAGCAACGGTTTCATTCTGGGCCGAGATATCCACAACCCCTTCGGTAACACCGACGATCATCTGTTCTGAGGCGTCGACATCAAAGACTGTGCCACGCACCGCAGCCGATGCATAAGGTGTGGTGATGCGAAAATCGGCTGGCTGCTGGTCGCGGGATTCGACATCGGAGGTCACACGCCCACGCCGCGTGTTAACCTCGATAAGACAACTGTCGTCCGACGCCATGCAGGTCAGACGCTCCAGGGAGGCGATCGTGTCGGGTTGCATATTAATGACCGAGCCAGACGAGAAAGCAATACTCGCGTAGCCGTCGATTGAAGTGGTTATCAAATCTCCGGGAAATACTTTGGCGTTACGGGAAAGTTCTATAACAACTGCTTCTCGATTGCCCCCGGCGACGCTCATGACATCGCTTGAATGGCTGGCGCTGACAATCTGCGCACGGGCGCCCATCTCCAGAAAACGTGTGGCCGTCACTGTTCCCTTGACGAAGACGACTTCGGCATATTCATCGCGCGGAGGCACCTGAATGGGCACTCTGACGATTGAACCGGGTACCAGCTGAGCGTTGGGCTTCAGGTTGTTGTAGTCGGATAGTAACGGTGCCAGACCGGATTTGCCCAGTTCCCGGCTGGCTATTGATATCAGGGTGTCACCATCTTGCACAATCACGTCGCGGGAAATAATGGTGTGCTTGTGCGTGTGGTTATTGTTTGCCTCTGATTGAGGGTTGGCAGAGGCGCTCTCGGTGGCAAAAACAACCAGTGCCAGAAATGCCAACAGCCCGGTAGATATGCGTTCCATGGTAGCGTCCGTTACATCCTTCAATTTCAGGACCTTAGAGGATACCTGATTAGTCGTTAATTGGTGTTTTCATCTGGCAATTGCTTGAGCCGCGTCAGTCTGAGCATGTTGGTTGTGCCCGTGCGGCCGAACGGCATACCGGCGGTTATGGCTATCAATTG
The DNA here is from genome assembly GCA_045106855.1 of Granulosicoccus sp. Taxonomy (GTDB): domain Bacteria; phylum Pseudomonadota; class Gammaproteobacteria; order Granulosicoccales; family Granulosicoccaceae; genus Granulosicoccus. Next base: position 29,049 of record JBGCFI010000025.1, on the reverse strand, counting down.
CCCCATTTCGCCAAAACCTTCCGCCAACGTGATCTTAATGGCACGCGGGACCATGACGTCGATGCTGTTATCCACATCCTGAATCACGGCATGGACACCCCAGACCAATGCCAGCCTTCGGGCGGTTTCCTTGTTGGGTGTACATGCTATGACAGGGGCCTCTGGCCGCTCGCGGGCTGCCCTGAAACTTGAAAACCCGGACTCTGTGTAGGTAAAGGTGGCTGCAAGCGGGATGACCGATGAGACGTGTCGCAACGAGGAACTGATGGCATCGGCGGCCGTATCGCCCGGTGTCGGTAGGGAGGCGTCAATGGATTTCCGATAATAGGGGTCTTTCTCGACTTCGATGATGATTCGGTTCATCGCCGTCGCGGCTTCGATAGGGAAGCTGCCCGCTGCGGTTTCAGCAGACAGCATGACGGCGTCAGCCCCGTCGTAGATCGCTGTTGCCACATCAGAGCTCTCAGCCCGGGTAGGAACAGGCGAGTGAATCATGGATTCCAGCATCTGGGTTGCCACAACAACCGGTTTGCCCTCCTGACGGGCGCAGCGCAGGATCTTTTTCTGCACAACGGGTACTTTCTCCTGAGGCATTTCCACACCCAGATCGCCGCGTGCAACCATCACACCGTCGCTCATCTGCACAATGGCTTCAAGATGCTCAATGGCCCCCGGTTTCTCCAGTTTGGCCATGATGGCCGCCTTGTCGCCGACCAGTCCACGCAGTTCCTGCATGTCTTCGGGGCGTTGTACGAAGGATATGGCTACCCAGTCAACACCCAGCGTCAGGCCATAGTCCAGGTCACGCCGGTCTTTTTCGGTTAACGGTGAAATGGGCAGATACAGATCAGGGACATTGACGCCCTTGTTACCGCTGATTTCGCCACCGACCATAACCTCTGTTAACGCCGAGTCTGCGGTGAATTCCAGCACCTTGAGGCGGATCTTGCCGTCATTGATCAGTAATTGTGCCCCGACACTCAACGCAGCAAAGATTTCCGGGTGAAGCAGTGGAGCCCGCGTGCTGTCGCCGGGAGTAGGGTCTTGATCGACTGTGAATTTCTGGCCGGGTGTGAGCATTTCCTTGCCATTGGCAAATGTGCCAACGCGCAGTTTGGGGCCTTGAAGGTCCAGTAAAATTCCGATAGGGCGACCGCGTTCGGCTTCGATATCCCGAATTATCGCGTGCGTTTTAGCGTGATCTTCATGAACGCCATGGCTGAAGTTAAGCCGGAATACATCGATGCCAGAGTCAAACAGCTTCAGGATGGTTTCCCGATCATTACTGGAAGGGCCCAGGGTGGCTATGATCTTTGCGTCGCGGTTGCGTCTCATCGTGTTGGCTCAGGTACTCTCGTTTTTTGTGTAGTTTCTTTACGTAACATAAGGTTACGCAAAGGCTGATTTGACATAGTTTACCGCACGAAAGCCTCAAATTTCATTCTGAAATGCAAATCCTTCGTGATAAATATGTAGTGAAACTACATTTGACGCAAATCAATTGATCGCTATGAAGTGCCAAATGGGCGACTCGCATCATTGTCTCGTAAGGTATTCTTTGTGACCTCATTATCCGGAGTACCTTTAATGTCTGCAGAACCTGCATCCGTTTCGGCCGCCACCGCTAATCATACGCACCCTGTCGGAACAGGTGAGGCAATCGCCGCCCGGCTGGCCCGTCGTGAGCAAGCCGCTGCCGAATTGTCCAGATTAATGCCGCCGAAAGCCATTTTGTGGTCTGAAGAAGAGCTGCGACCTTACGAGTCGGATGGATTAACCGCGATGAAGGCAACGCCTCTACTGGTGGCGCTGCCAGAGAGTGTTGAGCAGGTTCAGGCGATCATGCGTTGGGCGAAGGCAACACAAACGCCGGTTGTGGCGCGAGGAGCAGGGACTGGACTGTCAGGTGGCGCCTTGCCGCACGAAGACGGCATTTTGATGGGACTGGCCAAGTTCAACCAGATTCTGGAGATGAATGCAGAGCACGGGTTTGCGCGTGTGCAGCCCGGTGTTCGTAATCTTGCGATTTCCGATGCGGCACGTCCGCACGGCCTTTACTATGCCCCCGACCCTTCATCGCAGATTGCGTGCACCATCGGTGGCAATGTTGCCGAAAACTCCGGTGGAGTGCATTGTCTGAAATACGGACTGACAGTCCACAACGTTCTCTCAGCAACGGTTGTTACCATCGATGGTGATCTTCTGGAGGTCGGGGCCGCCGGCTATGACAACGCCGGGTATGACTTGCTGGCGTTGCTGAATGGTTCGGAAGGCATGCTCGCCGTGGTGGTGGAGGTATGTGTCAAGCTGTTACCGGTACCGCCTGTTGCCAAGCTTGTCATGGCGGCGTTTGATAGCGTCGAGGCTGCCGGCAATGCGGTCGGCGACGTCATCGCTCAGGGAATCATACCGGCTGGACTCGAACTCATGGACAAACCGGCCATTGTGGCTGCAGAGGCCTTCGCAAGATGTGGCTACCCGACCGATGCCGCAGCATTGCTTCTGTGTGAACTTGATGGCATCGAGCAGGAAGTGGACGCACAGGTTGAAGGGGTGTCGCGGGTATTCAAGGCGGCCAAGGCATCAAGCCTGCACGTGGCGGCGACAGAAGCTGAACGTCTTCTGCTCTGGAAAGGTCGCAAATCGGCGTTTCCGGCAGTCGGCAGACTTGCCCCCGACTATTATTGTATCGATGGAACCATCCCTCGCAAGCAGCTATCGCATGTCTTGCAGCGCATGGAGCAGATGTCGGCCGAATACGATTTGCCTATCGCCAACGTCTTTCATGCGGGTGATGGCAATCTTCACCCCCTGATCATGTTCGATGCGGGGAAGCCGGGAGAATTGCATCGCACCGAAGAGCTCGGTAGCCGCATACTGCAATTGTGCGTGGAGGTTGGCGGTACGGTGACAGGTGAGCACGGTGTCGGCCTGGAGAAGATCAACGAGATGTGCGTGCAATTCGATGCCAACACGCTAACGCAATTCCACGCACTCAAGGAAGCATTCGATCCGGATGGGCTGCTCAATCCCGGCAAGGCTGTGCCAACCTTGCAACGTTGTGCAGAATTCGGTGCCATGCATGTGCATCATGGTGAGCTGAAGTTCCCTGAGCTGGACCGCTTCTGATGCCATCAAACGACGTTAGTGAAGCCTTGGTCGAACAAGTAAGACACGCGATCGACACTGAAAAACCTGTGCGTATTGTCGGTGGCAACAGCAAGGCGATATTGGGTAACCCGACGTCTGACAAGCTGTCGACGGTACTCAATACGCGAGCTCATGAAGGCGTTATCAGCTACGATCCGACAGAGCTGGTTGTCACTGTGCGCGCAGGAACCCTGCTAAGTGAGCTGAACAAGGTTTTGTCAGACGCCGGGCAAATGCTGCCGTTCGATCCACCCGACTGGGCAGGCTCTACAATCGGTGGCGTTATCGCTTGTGGCCTGTCAGGGCCACGCAGACCCTTTAGTGGTTCGGCCAGAGATTACGTTCTGGGCACGCGGGTGATTAATGGACAGGCCCAGAATCTAGCCTTCGGGGGGCAGGTCATGAAGAACGTTGCCGGTTACGATGTCTCGAGAGTGCAGGTAGGTGCCTGGGGAACGCTGGGTGTTCTACTCGATATATCAATGAAGGTGCTACCCAAACCGGAGCTTGAACTCACAATCAGGCAACAGTCAACACAACGCAATCTTGAGGCATTTGCACCCCTGTTGCGAAAGCCGTTGCCGTTGTCAGGAGCCATGCTCATTGATGAAAACCGTTATCTGCGTCTGAGTGGTAGCGACGCTGCAGTGCGCGCTGCTGCGGTTGAACTAGGCGGGGATATCGTTGAGGACAACCAGCTCTGGCAGGCTGTCAGAGATCACACGCATCCGTTTTTTTTGGCCGCTCATGTTGCGTGCGAAAACGAAGGCAAGACACTGTGGAGGATTTCGGTTGCCGACTATATACCAGCGTTGGAACTTCCGGGTGAATGGCTGCACGAATGGGCAGGTGGACAACGCTGGCTACTGACAACGGCATCCGCCGTCGACGTTTTCCGCACGGTTGCCGCAGCAAAAGGACATGCCATTCGATACAGTGCCAGTGGTGGTGAGTCTCCGGCATTTCAGCCGCTGGTCGGTGCAATGCAAACCTTGCAAACGCGTGTGCGTGATAGCTTCGACCCACAGCGTTTATTCAATCGTGGACGATTTCATCCTGAGCTGGATGTCTCCTCGCGTATCGTCGCTACAGGCGCCTGATTCATGCAAACTACATTAGCGCCAGAACTGGCGAACGATCCTCGTGCCATTGCTGCCGAGGCTGTACTGAGAAAGTGTGTTCACTGTGGCTTTTGCCTTGCCACATGCCCCACCTACAACTTGCTGGGTGATGAGCTGGACAGTCCACGTGGACGCATCTACCTCATGAAGCAAGTGTTCGAGGGACACACACCGACTGAAGCGACGCGCACCCATCTTGATCGCTGCCTGACTTGCAGGAATTGCGAAACCACCTGTCCATCCGGAGTCGAATATGGACATCTGGTCGATCTGGGCCGATCAGTAGTGGAAGAAAAAGTACCGCGCACCGGCAGGGAAAAATGGTTGCGCAAGGGTATTTTAAGTGTCTTGCCGTATTCCAGACGTGTAGCCCCACTGGTCAAGCTGGGGCAGACGGTCAGACCCTTGTTGCCCGGTTTTCTTGCCGGTAGTGTGCCTCGGAAACAGTCTCCACGGCCTCATCCTGAAACACGACACGAGCGGCATATGCTGGTACTCGATGGTTGTGTACAACCGTCAATGTCACCGGCAACCAATGCCAGTGCCGCCCGGGTACTGGACGCCTTTGGTATTACCTTGAAGGGTGCTGAAAACTCCGGCTGTTGTGGTGCGGTTCACTATCACTTGAATGAACAGGAAGAGGCAAAGAATTTTATTAGACGAAACATCGATGCGTGGTGGCCGGCGGTGGAGGCGGGCGCTGAAGCTATTATTGTCACCGCGAGCGGCTGCGGTGTGATGGTCAAGGATTACGGTCATATACTTGCTGACGATACCCTGTATGCGCAGAAAGCCAGCAGAGTCAGTGAGCTTGCACGCGATATCGTCGAGGTGCTGATCGATGTGCTGAAAAATGAGGACGTGTCGCGTTTCAAGGATGCGGCTGCCGGTGCCGGGCGCATCGCCTTTCATGCACCGTGCACCTTGCAGCATGGACAAAAGCTGCCGCAGGTCACCGAGGCCTTGCTGGCCAGATTGGGTTTTATCCTGACGCCTGTCGCTGATGCGCATACCTGTTGTGGTTCAGCGGGTACGTACTCGATATTTCAGCCTGCCATCAGCAAGCAACTCAAGGACAACAAGATAGGTAATCTGTTGGCGGGCAAGCCGGATATCATTGCCACGGCCAATATCGGCTGTCAGCTTCAGATTCAGGGCGGTGCCGATCAGTCTGTTGTGCACTGGATAGAGCTTGTGGATAGAGTAGTGACTGCTCAGGTATGATAGGGCACAGCCATTGTTATCGAAAAGCCGCTCTATTATGCGTCATTACCACCATATTGATCTATCCACTCGACAGATAAAAACCGAAGAGCTCGAAGGCGAGTCCATCGTGCGTGCAGGTCGTTATCTCATTGCAAAAACCCTTACAGATCGCAAACTGGCAGCAGTCGATCCGCTGTCACCACAAAATCCGCTTATTTTTTCAGCGGGCCCATTTGCAGGCACTAACTTCTCCAATGCCAACCGCGTCAGCGTCGGCTGCAAGAGCCCGTTGACTCTGGGTGTCAAGGAAGCTAACGGTGGCGGTACGTTCGCATTTGCGCTGGGACAACTTAAAATCGCAGGCCTGAACCTGGAAGGCGCCAGCGATGACTGGATTTTGATTCAACTTACCAAGGACGGTCAAATCCTCTTTCATGATGCCAGCGACTATCTTGGCATGGGTAACTTTGAGACCGCCGCGCTTCTGCATGAACGTTTTGGCAAGAAGATCAGCCTGGCGTTGTGTGGTCCCGTTGGTGAGTATCAAGGGCTGATGTCAGGCATCGCCTTCAGTGACGTCGACTTACGGCCATCGCGTCTTGCTGCGCGTGGCGGTGTCGGCGCCGTAATGGGGTCCAAGAAAGTCAAGGCTATCATCGTTGATCTGGACAGGATGCCGCCATTGCACGAGCGCAAGAAAGTCATGAGCGCGGTGAAGGAGTACCGCAAGATGCTGGATGCTGAGCCTGCCATTCAGGCGTTTCAGAAAACCGGTACGGCAATGGTTGCCGATTATACGAATCATGTGGGTGGCATTCCCGTACGTAACTTTACGGCAGGGCGGGCGCAGGATACTGACAGCGCAAAGTTCAAGCTAGGTGGTGACTTTCTTCGCGAACAGAATCTTGAGCGTGGTGGTGAACAGACGCATGCGTGTATGCCTGGATGCATCATTCAATGCAGCAACGTTTATGCTGATAAAGACGGCAACGAGGTCGTCTCACCTATCGAGTACGAAACCATCGGGCTATTGGGCACCAACTGCGGACTGGAAGAACCTGACGATCTGGCGAAATTAAACTACGAGGCGAACGATCTGGGCATCGATACCATCGAACTGGGCGGTACCATCGGTGTGTTGATGGACGCAGGTAAGGGCAAGTTCGGGGATGTTCAATTCATGCGCGCAGTGCTGGACGACATTCGCGCGGGTAACGAGGCCGGGCGTTTGTATGCTCAAGGCACTTCACGCGTTGGTGAGGCATTGGGTGTGGAGAGAGTGCCCGTTATCAAGCGACAGGCCATTAGTGCGTATGATCCACGCGTTATCGAGGTTACCGGTCTAACCATGATGTTGACGGCTCAGGGAGCTGACCACACTGCAGGCAATTTGCCTTCCTACGATTGCGCGGGGAAGACAGTTGATGAGCTGGTGGCGGTTAGTCTGGATATTCAGGTGATGTGCGCGGCCGTGGATTCACTGGGACTGTGTGTCTTTGGACGTTCGGTGACCAACGAGCAACTGGATTTTATCGTTCAGGCAATCAACGATGCGCATGGTGTGCACTTACCCACCAGTTTTTTCACCGAACTGGGCAAGCAAACGCTGAAATATGAGCATGAGTTCAATCGTGCTGCAGGCTTTCTGGATGAAGACGACGAATTGCCTGAGTTTTTCTATTCTGAACAATTGCCGCCCAGCAACAAGGCCGCTCGGTTCCACACATCGGATATTAATCGTGCGGCTGAACAATGGTGGGGCTAGGAGTCTGCGCGGCCGGAGGCGGCCCCGCAGAAATCAATCAGGCTGCTTCGTCATTGATGTCGCAGCCTGGCGCGCCATTGTCCATAAGGTATCGAGTGATCTTTTCAACCGGCTGAGGCTTGCTGAAGAAGAATCCCTGCATCGTGTCGCAGCCGTGTGCAGTTAGCCAGTCGGCCTGATTTGCGGTCTCGACCCCTTCGGCAATCACTTCCAGTCCCAGCACCTTGCCCATGTTGAGGATGGTTCGTGTGAGCATGGAACGCTTGCGATCCGCCATAAACACCTTGTCTATTTTCAAGCAATCGAGCGGGTAGTTTTGAAGGTAGGCAAGGTTGGAGTATCCTGTACCAAAGTCATCCAGCGCCAGTCTCATGCCCATGGCGCTCAGTTGTTGCAAGGTGGCATAGACAGTATCCGGTTCGCCGATGAGCATGGACTCCGTTATTTCGAGCTCGATCATTGTTGGGTCACAGCCAGTTTTCTCAAGACTACTCGAGATGAAGGCCAGGAGATCATTGGCGTTGAACTGGCGTGCAGAGATATTCACGGATATGGGCACGGCAAGACCCTGATCCTGCCAATTGCGTTGTTGACGCATTGCTGCAAGAAGTACCCAATTACCGAGGTCGATAATTTGACCCGTCTCCTCGGCAATGCCGATAAACTTGTCGGGCGAAACCATTCCTCTGTCTGGATGGTGCCAGCGTATGAGCGCCTCGACACCGGTAACAGCGCGCCCCCTGCAAGCTACCTTGGGCTGAAAGTACAATTCGAATTCGTTGTTGCCGATAGCCCCTGCCATGTCATTTTCAAGGCCCATACGATCCTTGATGTTCTCATTGATGGAAGAGGACATCTTGGCGTCGTAAAAACAGAAACCACATTGATTGGCTTTTGCGATATACATTGCAGCGTCTGCGTTTTCCATAATGGAACTGGCACGCAGTCCATCCTCAGGATAGATGCTGATTCCAATACTTGGAAGCACTCGCAGCTTATGACCCGAAACCATCACCGGGGTAGCCATCGCATAGAGTATTTGTTCTGCAATGCGTTTGAGTTTTTCATAGCTGATCGACCGTGTGGTCAACATGACAAATTCATCGCCCCCCAGGCGACTGACCATGCCTTCGTTACCCAATGCCTGTCGCAGTCTGTCGGCAACATCCACTAATAACTGATCACCCACGGAATGACCCAGCGAGTCGTTGATGACCTTGAATCGATCCAGATCAAGAAACAGGATGGCAAAGCGCACAGGTGGCTCCCCGGACATGACATCATCCAGATAATTGTCCATTGCAGCGCGGTTTGGCAGACCGGTGAGTGAGTCGGTAAAAGCCAGACGGTAAGCTTCCTGTTTTGCCTTGCGTTCTTCAGTAATATCCATCTCTGAACACAGGTATAGGGTCCGCCCGTTAGTCGGATTTAGACATCGTTGCACTTGAACAGCATGCCAGCGACGCCCGTTGCTTGTATTGATCTCTATCTCAACATCACATTTGTCACAGTCTTGCAATGTATTAACGATTGTCACCAGATCCTCACCGTGTACAAATCGCTTTTTAGCCGTCGTCACCGATCCGGGAATAGAGTCACGAGCAGCCGCGTTGCAATAGACCAGTCGCAAGTCTTTGTCGAAGGCACTGATCATGGTCGAGGTGTGCATCAGTGCGGTTGTGCGGTAGGCGATCTCGTCCTCTGTCGTGGCGTTCACATCTTTTACTTGCATCAAAAGCAGTTGCTGGCCACCAACCGCTTGAAACCCGGATATCAGGAATGGCGAGCTCTTGGGTATGTTTTTCGGGTACACCGTCCATCTTTCAATGACGGTACGGTCGGCATCGAAACACGCGTGTTTTATCTGTGATAAACGTAACTTTACAGTTGAAGTAATGTTGCTCGCCATGTCACGCTGGCGTAATTCAGCGAGTGTATCTGCTTCCCAATAGTCAATCGCTGCATCGTTGGCCCAGACAATGGCAATGGTCTCGACGTCGAACAGGTAGAGCGGTATGTCAATGATCGACATGATCTGCAGGCGAGCGTCTGCCGCTGTTTCGACCGTTGGCATTGTTGATGGCTGTTGAGCTTTCACGGTTGTGAGTATCCGAACGTCAACGACTGCCCGGCTGCATCTTGCATTCGATTGAAGTGAGGCGGGGAAAAGGGGCGAAAGGATCGGGCGAATTCATGGTTGATACAGATCAGGCGTTAGCGCGTGCTCAGATTATGCAAAGGTGACGCAAAGATCGAGAGCGGCTAACCTGTTGCAGGCTGTAAGTATCCTTCGAGAGGTGAGTTGTCCTCTGAAAGAACATTACAATGTGATCGAGCGCACATGGGGCGATCTTTTTTAACGGTAGTATTCCGTCTTCGAAACGACTGATGGTTCTCACGGGTTTTGCGTCAACGGTCTGACTTTGATAAATCTCGCGACCTCCGTTCGCGGCTTCGCCGCTTTATGAGACCTGGTTGACGATGAAGCTCGCACTGTGGTGATAACTTCGCTGGAAATCCGGGACTCCCCGGATAGTTATATTTATCTGGAGCCTCCGCAATGAAGCGCACGTTCGATTTTGTTGGTTTGAATACTGTTATTTCTGAAGCATCCAAACCGTTGCATCAGTTGTCACCCTCGCTTGCGCGTAAAGCCGGGATGGATGCAGGTATAAACGGCACGAATCCCAAGAATTGCCATTTTTCGTATTTTTGTGAAGAAGAGCTCGAATCTGAGTGGTATCGCGGATACCGTTTGGGTAAGCAGAACCGCGAAGAGCTTTGAACGAACACCAGTTCTTCTCTGAGAGATGGCTCAGCGCCGGTTGTCAGGGAAGAATCTGGTGAGGTAGCAGGGCAGCTTGTGCGTTAAAGCACAATTCATGGTGTAAAATTAGTGGATGAGCTGTTTAGAACTTGATGATGAAGCGGTACTGAAGGTGGCTGAACCCATGATGGATGACATCATGGCAGGTGTCAGCAGGCGCGACTATAAACGACACAGCAGTCACTTTTCGGTAGTGCTAAAGAGCGTGGTGGGGCCGGACGAGTTTCTTGAAGCTTGTGATAAACAAGAGAGCGATTGGGGGTTGCCAGGCGCTCGTGAACTCGTGGCTATTTTTCGCAAGGAAAAGTCCTTCACACTGATCTGGGATCAACACTACGATCGTACCGAGGGCCAGGTTGTTGCCATGACGACGATCGCTGTAAAGGGCGGCCGGTACTTTGTCGATCATTTTGCTCTGGAGTAGGCTGCCGGATGGTGAGGGTTTCGCACGCTGCATTGCGCCTGTTGGCCGTATTTTTTGGTAGTTATCTGATCAGCACCGCAGCTACCGCTGATCCTCAGTCTGTTGCCAGTCCGGTTAATTCTGCTGAGGTGATAAATCCGCCGGCCTTATCAGGCCCCCATAATGAGTTACATCTTGCCAGGCTTGTATTCGGCCACGGTTCGCATAGTAACTGGGGTCCCGGCAGACCATGGTGGAGAATTGACTGGCCATCGGCTGAGTACTTCTTCACTGACGGAATTCAGCGATATACATCCATAGATACAGCGCCTGACAGCGTGCATGTCAGTCTTCTTGATGCATCCATTTTCGATTATCCCTGGTTGTTTGCACAGCAGGTGGGACGCTGGTATCTCAGTGAGGATGAGGTGGCTGCACTGCGTGAATACCTGTTACGGGGTGGCTTTCTGGTGGTGGATGACTTTCACGGTCCAGTCCAGTGGCAGATGTTTGAAAGTGTCATGCAACGAACATTACCGGGCCGACGTATCGAGGATCTGAGTGCGAGCGACCAACTGATGAATGTACTCTATGCGCTGGATCAGCGAACTCAGATACCAGGACGTCGGCACCTGCGCGGTGGTGCGGGATCGCCGGTGAGCGTGGACATGCCGCATTCACCTCCGCGTTGGCGAGGGATTCATGACGAGGACGGGCGCTTGATGGTAGCGGTAAATTTCAATATGGACATGGGTGATGCCTGGGAACATGCTGATGATCCATCGTACCCGGCAGCCATGACAGGTCTTGCCTACCGCTTCACGATGAACTATGTGGTCTATTCCATGACGCATTAAGCGTAGAATCACAAGTCAGCCCGTAAATCCTGCCAGCATGAAGATAGAAATTCTCTGCACCGGTGATGAAATACTGACCGGAAAAACCGTAAACACCAATTACAGCTACATGGCTCAGCGGCTTACCGAGGCCGGGCTGCAGGTGCATTGGGGCACCACCGTCGGCGACGATCACCAAAGCCTGTCACGTGCGTTTCAGCAGGCCAGTGAACGCGCAGACGCGGTCATCGTCAACGGCGGCCTGGGACCGACGGTCGATGATCTGTCACAAGAGCTGGCCGCTCAGGCAGCCGGTGTCACGCTCGAGCTGCACGAACCCTGGCTTGAGAAACTCGAAGCGTTCTACCGCAGCCGAGGACGGGTGATGACACCAAATAATCGCAAACAGGCCATGTTGCCGGCTGGCAGCGAATTTATCGATAACCCCATTGGTACTGCCTGCGGTTTCGTGCTCGATATTGGCGGCGCGAGATTCTTCTTCACTCCCGGTGTTCCACGAGAGATGAGGCGTATGGTGACAGAACAGGTGATTCCGAGACTGTTGCAGATGAGTGGCTTCGAGGGCGTGACTAGATTGAAGAGATTTCACTCATTTGGCATTGGTGAGTCGCGCGCAGATCAATTGCTCGATGGCATAAATGAATTGCTTCCAGACTCAGTCAAGCTCGGTTTCCAGTCACATTTTCCACAACTGGAGACGAAACTTGCAGCCGTTGGCGGCAGTGAAACAGAGTTGGATGAAGCACTTGCACCGGCTGAGCAGATGATTCGCGAGCGCTTCGGTAATGCAATTCTCTGTGAAGACGCGCAGACACTGGAAGGTATCATTATCGAGCAGTTACACAACCGTGGCGAAACAATTGCAACCATGGAAATGGCCAGCGGCGGGACCATCTGCAACCGACTGACCAACGCGGACAATGATGGCACCGTTGTACACAGCGGCGTTGTCGGACGACAACTTGCTCAACTGGCCGATGCCTCTGGATTCCCAGGCAGTGATATGCGATTTGATGTTGACCATGCGTGCAGGCTGGCTGAGCACTTGCGCGAGCGTGCAGGCACCAATTACGCCGTGATTGCACTGGCAGCGCAGGAGCCACCGGACGAGAATCAGCAGTCGAGCGCGGATGTAATTATTGCCATAGCGACTGAAGAGACGGTTATTAGCCGATCCGCACGAATGATGGGGGGCAGAGAGTGGATCCAGCTAGGAAGTGCGGAAATGGCACTTGATGCACTGCGTCGTTTCCTGTTCGATTTGCCGCTTGATGAAAAGACTGATTTTGAATTGCAGCAGTGAATGCCACAGCAAACGCACTGCGGTTCAGGTGTCTACGATCGGCAATAGCAACGCTGGGATACGGTGCTCGACCTCAATCACTCAAACATACCGTCACCCATGTGTGACAAGCAATCTGGAAGATGACACACTGAGCAGCAAGACTTCGAACAGAGGGTGAAGGTATGTCAACTGGCAGCTGCTTGTGCGGAACGGTCAAATTCAGGATTCATGGTGAGGCAACAGGTATGTCGCACTGCCACTGTTCCATGTGTCGTCGATTTCACGGAACTGCATTTGCCACATACTTCAACGTTGAAGGTATGTCCATACTCGCTGGTGAAGACGAGATAGACACCTACGAGTCGTCACCGGGATTCACACGTACATTCTGCCGTCACTGCGGTTCTCCGCTGCCAGAAAAATCCGGACAGCAAGACGGATATTTCATTTCGGCAGGCTTGATGGACGAGGATCCGCAAATAAGGCCTGAATGCCATATCTTCACAGAATCAAAAGCTGACTGGTACAACATCACCGATACGCTCCCGCAACATCAGCACTATGGAGACAATGACTTGTCACGAGTCGTCGATGTATCTGAACGTACGACAACGAAAGACTGGGTCAGCGGCGGCTGTTTGTGCGGCGATGTCACATTCGAGTACACAGGCGCACCCAGTATGATGATGAACTGCCATTGCAGTCGCTGCCGCAAGGTCAAAGGCGCAGCCCATGCCAGCAACCTGTTTGTTCCCGGAGATAACTTTCGCTGGAACACTGGCGAGTCCAACATCACCGGTTATGCACATGCAGAAGCTAAATTCTTTGGCAATAACTTCTGCAAGACCTGCGGTTCATCGGTGCCGCGACCACGCCCGGACGGCAGCGTTTTCAACATTCCGGCGGGCAGCCTGAATCAGTCGCCTGGGCTCGAACCCAAAGGCCATATCTTTGTGGCTTCAAAAGCACCCTGGTTTGAGATCTCCGATGACAAACCACAGTGGGATGAAATGCCGACCTGATTCACCTGCATATTCTATCAAATGACTGTTTCGAAAATGCCAGGTAGCCAATGTACGAATTTTTTTCAGCACCATAAAACGGAATTGTTCATGCATAGTCCAAATCAAGAGTAATATGAGTGCTGTCAATTCGGGAGGTTTAATGTGGAAACAGTTGATATCGATGCACTGAATCGGCTTTGCCAATGGGATACGCCCACTATCTGCAATGCTCTGGAACTGGTCTGCCCGGAAAGGCGCGCCACCGGATTTACAACTGAGCCACTGGTATGCCTGCACAACGACATGCCTCCAGTCATCGGCTTTGCGCGGACAGCCTGCATCAGGGCTATGTCTCCGGGGCTCGACTCCGCAGACACCGCAAGGGATCGTCGTCTGCAATACTACGAATATGTTGCCAGTGGTGACGAACCTACCATAGTAGTCATCCAGGATCTCGACAGCACACCAGGTTTTGGTGCTTTCTGGGGCGAAGTCAATACACACATCCACCGGGGTCTCGGAGTGCAGGGGTGCGTAACCAACGGCTCCATGCGTGACATTCCCGATAGTGCTGAACACTTCCAGTTACTGGCTGGTCGCGTGGGACCAAGTCATGCCCACGTTCATGTCGTCGACTTTAATCAGCCTGTAACCGTTCAAAACATGAGCGTGATTCATGGAGACATTATCCATATGGACCAGCACGGTGCCGTTGTTGTACCACCGCACGCCGTAAGCATGTTGCCAGATGCAATAGACTTGATAGCAAGACGTGAGGCGGAAATTATCAAGGCTGCAAAATGTGACGACTTCTGTTTCGATAAATTGCGTGACGCACTGGCAAGCTCGGCTGATATTCACTAACAAGGCCTGACTACCGACTCGGCTGACAACACTGACCGCAGCACTGACACAAGGTCAAAAGCGCATGCTCGAACAATCAGGCAAAGGCAAACGCGTTGTCTTGCGCACCCTCCCATAGCACAAGGTTGCCAAGTATCAACAGGCGTTCCAGTTCGGGGGGGTTTCATAGCCAACCGCGAAATCGTGATTACCGAGCGGTATCCAGACACCCTCTCTTGAGCAGCGCACATGGACGATTTGCCAGTGCAGGGCACATGAGAAGACTGCGCAAGCCGGAATCCGCAAGCCAGAATCACCAGGCAGACGGCCTTCAAAGGCTTTACGCTTTCTGGCGCTACGCAAAACTTAAAGCGAGAACTCACCTGTAACGGGAACATAGGCCAGGTCGCGAGTAGGTTCGTTCACCGTACAGCCTGTGTCCCTGGAGGCGTTGTGCAATGACACTCTGCACCTCGTAATGCTATTTACGCACCCCCCCAGTGAAAATTTAGCACATCCCGATACTCGCATTTTTTGCATAAATACGTTTTCATTAGGTCAAGCCGTAGAGCAACGCAGAGCTCTGCCCCCTGCCCTCCATAACTTATGTCCCAATGGACCAGCCAGCTAATAACCGCATGTCATATAGAGTCTTCACAAACACCAGAATGCATGAGCTCTATCGTTGATGCCAGACAATACACACCAGAGAGATCTTGTTGGATATGGAGGAAACCCGCCAGATATCGTTTGGCCAAACGGTGCGCGAGTGGCAGTGTCCCTGTGCGTGAATTTTGAAGAAGGTGCAGAGTTGCAGTTCGGAGATGGCGATGCCGTATGTGAACGCGTTGGAGAGGTTACCAGTGTCGTAGGTGCCAACAAAAGGGATATGGGGCAGGAACAGATATTTGCCTATGGCACCCGAGTTGGTCTCTGGCGATTTCTACATGCACTCAACGAGCACAAGACACCGGCAACCTTCTTCTTCTGCGGCAAGGCGGTTGAACGCACTGGCTCTTTGCCACAAAAAATCGTAGCTTGCGGTCATGAGGCAGCCTGTCATGGATGGCGCTGGCGTCCACACACCGACTATGAAAACAGTACCGCAGAAAAGGCTGATCTGCAGCGATGCATTGACACACTGACGGCAGCCACTGGTGAACGCCCGCGAGGTTTCTTTTGTCGCGGCTCTGAAAGCCCCTGGACTCGGCGGATACTGTCTGATCTCGGCTTTTGCTATACCTCCAACGCGTTTGATGATGACATGCCCTATGACGATGCTACCGGGCTGGTAGTTCTTCCATACAACCTGGACTGCAACGATATGAAGTTCTTTCATCCCAATGGATTTGTGCGCGCAGATGAAATGCTGGGATACGTGCAGGATGCACTTGAACAACTTATTGCCGAGGCAAACCAAGGGAAGTCATCAACACTTTCCATTGGCTTCCACCTTCGCATCAGCGGCAGGCCAGCCCGATTCAAGGCCTTTACGAAGTTGCTTGGATTTTTACACGAGCTCGGCAATCAGGTATGGGTGGCGCGTCGCATCGATATTGCAAGGGCATACCAGCAGCTTTCTCCAGTCGACAACCATAGTGGGGCACAGACCCACGCCCGGAAACCACCAATTGTTTAATTCGCTAAAGGAACATTCATGAACCCTGTAAAAACCAAACCCGGCAAATTCACGACAACATCGTGGCTGCTTGCAGGAACTATGCTCACCGCAAGCGGTGCCATTGCAGAAACGAGTATCCGAGCCACGGGGCTTGTTTCCACACACAAATTTCACACGGCACTTGAGCGTGAGTTCTATGATGGTCTCACAGAGACTACTGGCATACCGCTTTCTATCAACTTCAATCCACTTGATGTTGTTGGGGTAGACATGCAGGACACTCTGCGCATGGTGAAAAGCGGCGCATTCGATATTGTACAGAGCACTGTCGGCGCTGCAGCACGCGATGACGCTTTTCTCGAAGGGGTTGACCTGATTGGTGTATCCACATCCATGGAACAACTTGGTGAAGTGATCGAAGCTTTTCGCCCCGAGCTGGAAACGAGAGTCGCCGAGAAATTCAATGCCAAGGTGCTTGCCATGTGGCCATACGGACCACAGGTATTCTACTGCAATGCCGAACTGACAGGCCTGGAGAGCCTCAATGGACTAAAGGTTCGCTCCTACACAGCATCAATGTCCACACTCCTTGAATCACTCGGCGCAACACCAGTAACCATGAGTTTTAAAGAGGTCTATCCGGCACTACAGAGAGGGGTAGTGGATTGCGCAATAACATCACCCACTTCAGGCAATACTGGTAACTGGCCGGAAGTCACTACACATTTTCTGCCTCTGGGTATCTCATGGTCCGTCAACGCTCACTTCATGAATCTCGACAAATGGAACAGTTTCTCTGAAGAAGAGCAAAGCGTACTGGAAGATGCGTTCAGTAAATTTGAACAAGGTTTCTGGGATCTTGCTGCTGAGAACAATGGATGGGCAATTGCCTGTAATACTGGCGGCGACGGATGCAAGAACTACTCTGAATTTGATATGACACTGGTTGAACCGTCCGAAGAAGACCACGCAGCGGTCACCAGCGCCACCATGGAAAAGGTATTGCCGAGCTGGGCAGAAAGCTGTGATGCCAGCTTTAGTGAATGCTCCAGCATCTGGAACAATACAGTAGGCAAGGTCCGCGGTATTAGACTGTAACCCCGAACAGCGTAATGCGAATTACAGGAATCGTCTCAGGCTACGCGTGCCTTGCACTGTCGCTGCTGATTGTGGCCGAGATACTCGGCCGCAAACTGTTCAATTTTTCCATTCAGGGTGTCGATGAAATTGGTGGCTACGTCGTTGCCATCACTGGTACATTCGGCATGGCGGTAGCCGCGTGGCATCGTGCGCATACCCGTCTTGATATCGTACAGTCCCGGTTGCCGATGCTCGGCAGAGCCATTACCAATGTATTCGCTTATCTGACACTCGCTATAGGTGCGGCTTTCATGGCCTATATGGCATGGCAAACACTAAGCGAAACCATTGAATTCAAATCGGTCAGCTCCACGCCCTTGCAAACCCCGCTCTGGATACCTCAGACATTCTGGTTTTTGGGGCTTATGTTGTTCACTGTCACCGCCGCAACGATGGCATTGCACGGCCTTGTGCTATTGAAGAACGATGTCGCCAAAGCTGATCAGTCGCTGCAGCCAACCACCTTACGCGAGGAGCTGGAAACCATTGATCAACAGGTAGAGCACAAATCATGATTGACACAACAGGTGCCGTGATCGGTTTTTTGATCATGCTTGGCCTGATGTTTTCGGGCCTGCATGTCGGGATCGCCATGCTGTTTACCGGTATTCTCGGCGCGATAGTCTATTTCGGCCCAGCAGTTCTGTTTAGTTTTGGCACTAATCTCTGGTCAGTCATGAATGATTTTTTGTTGACCACCATACCGCTGTTCGTCTTGCTTGGAGAGCTACTGCTACGCTCGGGTATTACAAAGAAAATGTACGACAGCCTGGCAGACTGGCTGAGCAAACTGCCCGGCGGACTTTTACATACCAATATCGGAGCCTGCTCACTTTTTGCTGCGGTATCCGGCTCTTCTGTCGCAACAGCTGCAACCATCGGGACGGTCGCGTTAAAAGAGTTTGAACGTCGATCCTATTCAGAGCCACTAGTGCTTGGCACAATAGCCGCCGGTGCTACTCTGGGCATACTGATACCACCATCGGTGAATCTGATCATCTACGGCGCACTGACCAACACATCAATCGGCCAGTTGTTTGCCGCAGGTATTCTTCCAGGTATCCTGCTCACACTGGGCTTCATGGCCATCGTTGCCACGATTGCGATAGCTCGACCATCAGTGGCTGAACGGGCAAGTGCACCCGCGCCTTTGCGTGACAAGGTTGCGAGACTGCGCTACCTGTTGCCGCCTGTGGGAATATTCGTGGTCGTGATGGGTGCCATCTATGGTGGCTGGGCCACACCGACAGAGGCAGCGGCACTAGGTGTGGTACTGGCGTTTCTGCTGGCAATCAGTAACCGGGCGTTCAATGTATCAATGTTGCACGAAGCCTTCATTGCCACCACCAGAACTTCCGCAATGCTGTTGTTCATTATTACCTCAGCATTCTTTCTGAATTTTATTGTCGGCATCCTGGGCGTCCCGCAGGCACTGACTACTTATGTGACTGAACTTGGTCTAGGGCCCTCCGAGATGATCTGGTTGCTCGTCGTTTTTTACCTGATATTGGGATGTTTTCTGGAAACACTCTCGATGATGGTAGGAACCATTCCGGTTGTCATGCCAGTGGTACTACACCTTGGTATCGACCCGGTGTGGTTCGGGATTTTCCTGGTGATCATGATGGAATTGGCACTGATCACACCACCGGTTGGCATGAACCTTTACGTGGTACAGGGAGTACGCGGCAAGGGCCGCTTGAGCGATGTTTACAGAGGCATAGCCCCGTTTGTCATCGCGATGCTTTTAGCCGTAGCCTTGATCATCTGGTTTCCCGGTATTGTTACAATACTGCCAAATGCCCTCTATCAATAGCCTCTCACCAGGACTTGACACTGCCAGACGGCTTTTCGAACAACTGGCCACTCAAACCGCTGACTCGCCTGGTGTTACCAGAGCCAGTTTCGGTGAAGGTGAGGCTCTGGCCCACGCAATGGTGATAACCGAGGCAAAGCGCATCGGGCTAGAGCACCGTAAAGATGCCATCGGAAACTTATATATCACCCTGCCGGGCATTGATCGGAAAGCCCCGCGGTTGATGATCGGCTCGCATCTCGACAGCGTACCGCATGGAGGAAACTACGATGGCGCAGCAGGTGTGCTGGCAGGATTGGCCCTGCTTGAAGAACTGTCTGAAAATCCGGCTCCCGCGTTTGATATCACCGTCATGGCAATACGGGCGGAAGAAATGATCTGGTTTCCAGAACACTATATCGGTAGTCGTGCCGCATTCGGATTACTGCCAACCGACACTGCCACTCGTGTGCAACGTGCAGATACTCGCAGGACGCTGGCCGATCACATGCGTGACAACGGACTCGATCCGAACTACATCAGTACAGCGCAATCAACACTTGATGCTGAAGACATACGTTGCTTCATTGAACTGCATATAGAACAGGGACCGGTGCTGATTGAGAACGACAAACCGGTAGGCATAGTGACGAAAATTCGAGGCAACAAACGCTATCGGTACTGCCATATACAGGGGCAGACAACCCACGCAGGTGGCGTACCAAGGAAAAGCCGCTACGATGCATTGCTGGCTGGTGTCAATCTCGTCAGCGAGCTTGAAACACAATGGATAGAGATGGAAAACACAGGTCACGATCTGGTACTGACCATCGGACAGTTCTGCACTGATGGAAAGCAACACGGCATCACCAAAGTACCCGGACGCATCGACTTCACACTCGACTTTCGCAGCAGCTGTCAAAATACCTTACTGTCGTTTGATCAGTTTCTGCAAGACAGATCAGCCCACATCGCAAAGCAACGGCAGGTTAGCATCGAACTTGGCAGATCAACGGCAGCTTCTGCTGCTGTTATGGATGAAACGCTGATCGCAGAACTCGCTGATTCTGCATACCTATGTGGTGTACCAACGATGCTACTGCCATCTGGAGGTGGTCACGACAGCGCGGTTTTCGCAGGCCAGAACATTCCGACAGCTCTGCTCTTCATACGCAACGAAAACGGCAGCCATAATCCTGAGGAATCGATGGAATTTGAAGATTTTGCTGCCGCATTCAAGGTATTGCTGAATTGGACCAGCAGTGCGATTTGCAAAGGATAGAAAGAAAAGCCGTAATCCGCCTGTCGCGAGAGAATCACTTTCCGGCGGAAAGGCGGCAAAGCTGTCGATTCCAATTTCCATGACTGACTCTCGGACTCAAGTGATCGCGTTTCGCTTTATATGGACAACGTGTGAGGCAATCACAGCAGGAATTGGCATGGGCTTTATGGGCAACCACGAAGCCGCTCTTCGTGGCAAGTTGCGCGCAGTTCTTCCACATAACCCTTCCTGGTCTGTGCATGGATGGATCGTCACCCATGTTGATCTGCACCGCACCGAGAAAATACAGGCAATGATGAATTGCCTGAAATCAGACAGGCTTGCTTCCCGTACCACATAGCAGTGACACAAACTGAAATTTCCCTCATGGCAGTGGCCTGGCTAAACAACTGACACACTGATACGTAGAAATAAATCATTTAATGCGGACAGAGACACCGCAAATTGGAAGCAATAGCACAAAGCCTTGGTCGCAGATGTATGTTTTCAAGGCACTACTACAAGTTAATATAGCCAGCAGCGGAACGCACAAATCACTCAGCTGATTCACGCGATGGCAGCAGAGGTGATTTTTCAGTAAGCCTTCGCAGGGCTGGGCTTGCAGATCTCCTCCAGGCAGCACGATTCGTCCGCAGAACAAACGAGAGTACAAAGTGTCTAGAAACACCTGTCTAAAAAGAACGTTTTTACTATCTGTTGGACGTTCATCTACATGAGTGACGACAAGCAACGAACTAACATCGATCATCGCTGGCACGATGATGTACAAGCGATGCTTATCGGTACGGTATTCGTAGCAATTGGGGTGATTATGTACCGTCATGCCGGCCTGTTGACTGGTGGTACTGCGGGACTGGCATTTTTAGCAATGTACGCCAGCCACATCGACTTCAGCGTGGCATTTTTCGCCATCAATTTACCTTTCTATGTATTTGCCTGGTTGCGCATGGGTCCGGTATTCACTGTGAAGACATTTGCGGCAGTCACTATTCTATCGCTGCTTGTTTTTTACTTGCCCTCGGTTATCAGTTTTGAACGCCTTCAGCCTGCCGCCGCTGCAGTGATCGGTGGCATGCTGATAGGCAGTGGCATGCTGATTCTGTTTCGACACAAGAGCAGTCTTGGCGGTCTGAATATTGCCGTTCTCTACTTGCAAGAGCGCTTTGGCCTAAGCGCTGGCAAGATTCAACTGGTGCTTGACTGTCTGATAGTGCTCGCTGCGCTCGCAGTGACGGACTGGGGTCGCGTTGCTTTGTCCGTAATCGGCGCTACCGTGATGAACCTGACGCTTGCGATAAATCACCGAAAGGGGCGCTATCAAGCCGTATAACGGGTTACCCATGCCTGATTTCGCTGCGACAAAAGCTGCACTTGAGGGTCGCGATTAGCGGATGCTGGATCCAATCAAAGTCTAATTCACGCGACTCCGGGAATGCCGGTTGTGGCCTACAGCCTATTAAGGCTGCTACCCAGAATGATCAATAGCAGATTTTTATGATCAGTTTGCTGAATTCAGGCTCCCGTTCAGCGTTGTCATTGGGCCTTTTCTCGCTGACTCTACGCAATATTCTCTTCTCTGATGCTCTGACTCCAAGCAGGCTCTGACTTTATCAGAAGTGTCAGAAAACAGGCGGAGGGGATTTGTATAACGCTGCTATAGTGATTCACCGATAGCAAGCACTGTGTCGGTGCACGTTAGTTCTCAAGAAAAGCGATCTTAAAAAAAATCCAAATCAGAAGGAGGCATACATGTTTAAGTTTGTAGTGATGTTGGCCTGTGGTGTTATGACTGGTTTATTGATATCACCGGACAGCCAGGCCAAGGTTGAACGATTCGAAGTCGTTGAATCCACACCTGCCTTCGAAGGCAGAGAATTTGGTGAGGTTGGAGGCTATGAGCGAATTGACGCTATCGCATATTTCGCCATTGACCCCGATAGCGAACGCGGTCGCATGGTTGTCGATCTGGAACACGCACCACTGGGAGACGATGGACTGGTGCGATATTCAACTGAGGTCACTGTCCTGCGCCCTGCCGACGAAAGCAAAGGCAGCGGGGTTTTACTCTACGATGTTCCCAACCGGGGACGCGTATTGAGCTTTATTCTTCTGGAACAGGCAGAGGGAACCACCCCGCCTGACACAGCTGAAAGAGGGGGTGACGGGTTCCTGATGGAAAGCGGTCATACTATTGTCTGGAGCGGCTGGCAAACCGGCTTGTCTGACGAATCGATCGCATTGACCGTACCGACGCTTGAAAACGTCACCGGCCCCAGCCGAGAGGAAATCGTGTTTGACAAGCCAGGCACCACAGGCACACTGAAACTCAGTTACCCATCAGCCAGTATGGATCCTGCTGAAGCGTCCCTGTCAGTCAGGCAGTATCCGGCGGACCAACGCTCTACAGCGCCAGGGCTCGGATTTCGATATGTCAGTAACAGCGAAGTCGAGATAATGCGTCCCGAGGGGCTGAATGCAGGCGCTATCTATGAATTCATATATACTGCAACCGATAGCCTGCCTACTGGTCTTGGCTTTACTGCAACAAGTGATCTTGTGTCATTTTTGCGCGGCAACGAAGGGCACGACATCGAGAGCCCGTTAACAGGCGTTCAAGCCAGTGTCGCACTTGGCATTTCCCAGTCCGGACGTTATCTGCGTGACTTCGTTTATCAGGGATTCAATGCGGATGAACAGGCAACACAGGTGTTTGATGCTGTCATGCCCTACATCGCAGGATCGAGAAAGACTTTCGTCAACTACCGCTTCGCACAACAGGGCAGATATTCTCGTCAACACGAAGATCACGACTTTCCAGGCGACCAGTTTCCGTTCACCTATGTCGAACTTACCGACCCTGTCAGCGGCCGCACAGACGGCATTCTGAGTGCTTGTGGACGGACAGACACGTGCCCGAAAGTGATGCATGCAGACACGTCCACCGAATTCTGGCAGGCACGCTCTGCATTGATTTCAACGGCCCCTGACGGTACACCACTCGAGATGCCCGACAGCGTGCGAGTCTATTTTCTGGCAGGGCTGCAACACTTCAATGCCTTCTCGGCGCAAAGCAAAGCGAACGAAGTCTGCCGGTTTCCGTCCAACCCAGTGGCACCGATGCCAGTGTTACGTACGCTGGTCAACTCTCTTGCAGAGTGGGCACGCGACGACACCCCGCCTCCACCGTCGCGCTTTCCCTCTGTCGCCGACGGCACACTGGTTTCACTGGAACAGTTAGCCTTGCCCGATCTTCCGGAAGACAACCTGATTCCTGTCTACAATGAACTGAGGGTTCGTGATCACAGTACACCGATACCGACCGGTGGTAAGGCCTACCCTGCTCTGGTACCGCAGACCGATAGCGATGGAAATCCGAACAGCGGTGTGAAATTGCCGCGCGTAGCCGCGCCGCTGGGCACTTACTGGGGCTGGAACGTACGCAACGAGGACTTTGCGGAAGGAGCACTGTGCGGCCTGACAGGCAGCTTCATACCCTTCTCTGTGAGCACCACCGACGGCGATAGCCGACCGGGCATAGCAGATCGTTACGCCGATGAGGAGGCTTACATTGCAGCGGTAGTGGGAGCTGCCGAAACTCTGAGCAAGGACGGTTTCATGCCAATCGCTGATCTCGAGCTTGTTGCAAACAGGGCAGCGGAGGATTATCGCGCGGCCGTTCAGTAAACAATAGCGTGCGGGCGGCCATGCATCTTTTCCACTCGCACGCTATCTATAACTTCTGGTGAATCCAAGCTCGTTTCATTGATACAGTTTCATCCAGAACATCCTGATTACCTTTCCATCATTTCACCGTGTCTCACCTGCATTCTCTGATACGTTCGCAGCCAAATACGCCAGAACATACACACATGCCTTCTATGGCTCAGTTGCACGACATCGTAGCGTTCATACCAAAGCCCCTCGAAAGAATAGATGTAATTTCAAAAGCTGCGTACTTGATGCTTGTGCTGGCTTGTTCGGCACCATTGGTTTTTCTTCCGAAGAACGTGGCAGCCCAGAGCAATCGTTGTCAACCAGCACAAACGCTCAGTCAAGGTACTTACATGGACGTACTACCAATCGACCAGACAGTTGCTCCATGGACTAACGAGACTCCGCGGTCACTAAGGTCCAGTCAGTTGATTGATGACGAACAGGCGATGCGTGCTGATCTTTCTCACTGGGCACCTGTTGCATTTGATGGCAACGGGCAGGCGTCCCCTGCCGAGTATGATCAGCTTCAATTCAAAGTACGCAGCTCTGTGGCGCATCCGCCGATCAGAGTGATTTCATCTGCAGGAATCATTTGTGATCTGAGTGATTTTACCAACCTGGACAGAAATACGTGGCAAACCGTCGCAATTCCTCTCACTTCTCTTGGCCTGGACAATCGGGCGAGCATGGGACGGTTGAAGCTGAAGAGCACTGTGAAGGATACTTTTACTCTGTGGATAACGAAAGTACGTTTGGCAAAACAAGGAACTGAACCATCCATAGAACCAGTCAACGACCAGCCCCGACCCGGTTCAGACCCAGATCCGATAGCTTCGGAGCCACCACGACAGCCAATTGAGCAGCTTGAACAATTGATTGCATGGGATACGATCGATTTTAGAGGGCGAGAGAACGTTCACAACAATACGCCTCCCAGAGAAGTTGTGCTCAGAGCCAGCGGACAGGATTCCCTGGATGATTCTGCAAGCTTCGCAGCTGCCCTTGATTCAATTAGTGAAGGTGGGATAGTTGATGTCCCTGCCGGCACCTACTTTGTATCCAACACGATCAGCCTTAGGCGAAGCCGGCAAATTCTGCGTGGTGCTGGCAGTGACAAAACCCGTATTGTGTTCACGCAACCTCTCGCCTTTGGAATCGCGATAACGGGTGGATATCCACAGACACCGACATCTGTCATAAGCGGCCTGTATAAGAATTCAAGTTTGCTAATAGGTCGAAATGATACAGCGCAAGCAGGCGAATACGCTCTTCTCACCGATGGTACTACTGGTCATTCACAGGTAGTACACATAGAGGGCAGATCCGGGACTCGTGACAGGGTACGCTTGCAATTGTCCGAACCATTAAACAGTGATTTCAGCGGGGACGCCATCATTCAGGTTTTTGATGCCAACGAAT
Source organism: Granulosicoccus sp. (assembly GCA_045106855.1). Classification (GTDB taxonomy): domain Bacteria; phylum Pseudomonadota; class Gammaproteobacteria; order Granulosicoccales; family Granulosicoccaceae; genus Granulosicoccus. Next base: position 3,617 of record JBGCFI010000025.1, on the reverse strand, counting down.
ATTCAGGCATCGAATCTTTGTCATTGGATGTAGCATCATCCAATGTGCACATTGGAGACATGATCCATCTTCGTAGCGCTGTAGGCAGCAGGATCGACAGTGTTGCCAGCAAACGCGCAAGGGGCGCACATCTTTTTACAAGGCAAACCTATCATTGTCTGGTCTCAAACAATAGTTTTCTTGATGCAACAGGCCATGGTGATGGAAAACAGGGATATGGTGTTGATCTGGCAAACAGCACAACCGGATGCCTGATAGAAGCCAATGAGTTCGCGTTCCTGCGTCATTCGATTATTCTGAACTCTGCGGCCAATGGCAATGTGATTGCTTATAACTATTCGCATTCACCTCGGCACACCAATTTTGCAGAAGGTGGGCCTGGTGATATTTCGTTTCACCACTTCGCGTACGGGAATCTTGTTGAAGGTAATATCGTGGAGCGAATCCACATTGGCGATGCCGGCGCTGTGGGTAGTGGCAATATGATTTTCCAGAATTGCGTTACGTCTGGACCTCTAACCATTGACAACTCACCTGGTGCTACACAATTCATCGTTGACAACGCTATCTACGGCTCCGACGATAGTTTGCAAAACACCGTGATGCCTCCCGTCTTACCGGAGAAGCCAACTCAGCGCCCTTACCTGCAGGAAGGTGTTGGTATTTTCGATGAAGACGGGATTTCTGTCAGCGAAAATGCGGCGCCATTATTCCTGCGAAACAACTGGTACGATTCAGTATTCTGGCAACCGGCGAAAACAATTTCGAGCTCGTTCTACGGAAGTCAATTCAATCCAGTGATATCGAATCGTATCAGTGGAAACTGGCAAGACGATTGTTACATTGAAAAAGCCATGTAAGCTGAACTTCGGAAAAATCGGTTTCAATATCGGCTAGCTCCCGTTAAAGTTGATGGGTATATAGCCTGTTCTCGATATCCGGAGGTTTACATGCTTTACGATCAACCAGACGCCCCTTGCAAAATTGGCATAGTGCATCCAGGGCAAATGGGTGTCACCTTTGCTGCTACGCTTGCAACGGTTGGGCACAGTGTTTACTGGGCCAGTGAGAGGCGCAGTAGCAGCACGGTCAAACGTGCAACACAGGCTAACCTGTCCGATACCAGCACGCTCGAAGCATTGTGCCTGCAGAGCCATTATATATTTTCTATTTGCCCACCAGATCAGGCAACAGCGGTTGCGCAGCAAGTTGCCGACACTGGTTTCCAAGGCATATTTATTGACTGCAATGCCGTGTCGCCAATGACATCACAGCAGGTGGCTGCAATTGTCGAGCAACAGGGAGCAACCTGTGTGGACGGTGGAATTATTGGCCCACCAGCCAGCAGCGGCGGTACAACAAGGCTATACCTGTCAGGTGCTACAGCGCCGGAAGTAGCCACACTATTCCAGAATACCTTCGTTGACGCCCGCGCTATCAGCCCAGACATCGGATCTGCTTCTGCTTTGAAAATGACCTATGCGGGTTGGACCAAGGGCTCAATGGCTTTGCTGATGACACAGTTTGCTTTGGCCCGACAACAGAATGTTGAATCAGCATTGCTCGATGAATGGGCGTTGTCCTTGCCAGGCCTGGCAGATCAATTGAAGAATGCATGCACCAGCAGTGCACCAAAAGCGTGGCGCTTTAGCGGCGAGATGCGGGAAATAGCCGATACACTTGAGAATGCCGGACTGCCGCGAGGCTGGTTTGATGCAGCTGATGCCTCCTACCAAAGACTGGGCGATTTCAAGAACCAGACCGACGTCGATCATCAGGATGTTATCGATAAATTGCTGAATACAGCGACACATCACTGACAGTTGCCTGGCTCATTGAAACCTGAAACAGGCACTGACTCAGCGTCAGCACTGAGACTCCTTGCAGTGGCGGGGCTTGGTAGCACAATGTCAATGCGATTGTGTGACCCAATGCTGCCGCAACTTGCACTCGAGTTCGACAGACCCGTTACCAGCCTTGCCTCTGTTGTCACCATGTTCACTGTGGCGTACGGGATTTTCAGTCTGGTGCATGGCCCGCTGGGAGATCGCAAGGGCAAGCTGAAAGTTGTATCTTTTGCCACATTATTTGCCGGCCTTGCATCGCTGATCTGCGCACTGGCTTTATCGTTCGAGTGGATGGTTGTTCTGCGCTTTGCCACGGGTGCGGCCTGCGCAGCTATCATTCCGTTATCACTTGCCTGGATCGGTGATTCCATGCCGGACGAACAACGGCAGCAAACACTGGCCCGGTTTGCTGCAGCAACCATCTCCGGAATGATACTCGGGCAGATTATCGGCGGTGTATTTGCCGACACACTGGGCTGGCGTGCCGCTTTTGTGGCAACCGCTCTGCTGTTTCTTATTGCAGGTGTACGCCTGTTCCTTTTCGCACATACCCGCGTAGCACAGCTGGCAGACCAGTCAAGCGTTAGCGTGATTGATGGCTATGTAGATCTGCTGCGCAACCGCTGGATGCGTTTCGCGATACTGGTCGTCTCGATCGAGGGTGCCTGTGCGTTCGGCGCACTTGCCTTTATTCCCACTCGCCTGCACCTGCACTTTGGTCTGCCACTGTGGCACGCTGGTTTGGTCGTCGCAATGTTCGGTATAGGTGGGCTGATATTTTCCTGGCGCTCCAGGGCACTGATCGACTCTTTGGGGGAAACTGGCATGGCCCGCGTTGGCGCGCTATCGATAGGCATAGGTATCTTCAGTATTGTCTGGATACCGCACTGGATTTTCGCCGTACCAGCCTGCGCACTGGCCGGGTTCGGTTTCAGCATGTTGCACAATACCTTGCAGAATCTGGCAACCAGGGCACATCCAGCTGCTCGTGGAACAGCCATCGCCGGGTTTGTACTGGGCCTGTTTCTCGGACAATCAATCGGCATATCATTGTGCGCCGTAATCATCGAGCACCTGGGTTTTGAAATCGCATTCGCGCTCACGGGCGTTACCCTGCCAGTGCTTGGGTATGTGGTTGCAGCGGGCTTTGTAAGACGTGCAGCTGAACAACCTGCAACCTGAAAAGCCAACGTCAATCTGTAGCCTGACTATTCTCGCGATCACGGGGACGCCCATCCGCTTTCATGAATAGTCCATGCTAGACGCAAGATGTCGTATCGAGTAGCCGTTGCGATACACTCATGTCGTGATTCAACGTAACCGGATACTGGGTAGACAAGATGGCACTGGAGCTAAGACCGAACTGCGAGTACTGTGATAAAGATCTTCCACCGGACTCTGCAGAAGCGCGGATATGCACGTACGAATGTACCTTCTGTGCACATTGTGTATCGCAGATGTTGAAAAATGTCTGCCCGAATTGCGGCGGCGGTTTCCAGCCTCGCCCCATCCGTCCTGCAGGTGAATGGCGACCGGGTTTGTCACTGGCAACAAGACCTCCTTCAACGAAACGTGTTCACTTGTCCTACACCAGTGAGGAGATCGCAGCGTTAACGGCGCGTCTGGAGAATGTCCCGCCTTCGGAGCGTTAGTGCTGCCCGCAAGAGACTACGTATCACACTCCCGGTTGGCCAGGGGCCTCTATACGGAACGCAATGGCGCTGTAAATTCAGCCCAATCCGTGAAGCGTTGACAATATAATTACTTGCG
>JBGCFI010000024.1:0-208741 GCA_045106855.1 Granulosicoccus sp. | reverse complement strand
GCTTAGAAACTCAGTGACAGATCCTTGTGATGCGCTTTACAGGCCGCAACGGACAATGCCTGGTCGCGGGACAGGCGATCCTGCTGCCTAATCCCGATGGAATCCTTCATTACATTCTCAAAGGTGCCGAGCTCGCTGATTAACTCGGGGGCCACCCTGTTTCGCCACTGCATCTCCTGCTCGTATTCTTCCATCGCCTTGTCGATGGCTTTCATGGCGTCCTCGGTCTTGGGCTTTTTCTTGCGCATGGCAGAACGCGCCTTGGACACGGCAGATTTTATTTTGCCAGCCCCGGCAATTTCGCCAAACTTATCGGCAAGCTCTTCCAGTGGATCGACCAGATCTGCAGGCTCGTTGGTGGTCATAAGCGTTTTCATATCGGGAATGGCACTGCCCAGTTCACGCAAGGCTTCTGTACCGCCGAGAACGGCTATGGCTTCTCTTGCCGCCTCGTAGCCAGAATCCGCAGCACGTCGATACTGGTTGCGAGCTTGCACCTCGGCTTGCTGGAGTTCGACATGACGCTGATTTTCCGCTTCCCATTCAGCAGGAATGGTTGCCTCCAAAGCACTGATTTCGGCTTGCAGCGCCTCAATGCGTTCCGTGAGGGATGCCTTGCGGGCTTCTGCATTCTCGCCACGGGTGCGATCAAGTCGGGTATCCAGATCGTCTACGCGCTCTTCTATTTTTCGTATATCGGCCTGAATTCTTCGTACCTCGGTGTGTACGGGTCGATAGCGATCCTGATTCTCGATAACTTTATTCTCGGCAGCCTTGGCAGCAGCAAGCAAGGCAATAGCCTCATCAGCAGAAGCAAAGCTATCCCGAAGCTCGTCTGCCATTTTTTCAGGCAACGCAGACAAATCAAGGCCTTTAGCACTGGTGAGCGCTGTATCAAACAGGGACCGGTTATCAGTGAACTGGTTGTAGGTGTACTCCTCAATGCAATATTGCAGTCTCGGATTGCGCGGCGGCGGTGCCGTCTCAGACAACAATGACATGCGCGCCGGCAGGTAGTTAACCAGCGGTGGAAAGTAGCCAACGATGCCCAGTGCGATCAACTGCAGGCAGATGAATGCAATGACACCCTTATACATATTGATGGTTTTGACCACGGCCGGCGCCACACCCCGAAGGTAGAACAGGGCAAAGCCAAACGGCGGTGTAAGAAACGATGTCTGGATGTTCAGGCCGATCATGACACCCAGCCATACAGCCGTGATATTAGCGCCTGGGTCTGCCAGAAGTATCGGGGCAACGATGGGTACAACCACCACTGCTATCTCGATGAAATCAAGAAAGAAGCCGAGGATGAAAATGACGCCCATAACAATGATGAACTTCATCCAGAAGCCACCGGGCAGGCCGTTGAGAAAGTCGCGTACCAGCTCTTCACCGCCAAAGGCACGAAAAGCTGCTGTGAGCATGGCAGCACCCAGCAGAATAATGAACACCAGTGAGGTCGCCTTGGCTGTCTCGATCATGACTTCGTGCAAGGTGTTATTGATCTTGTTGACGCGGTAGCCACTCCACAACAATGCAATGATTAGCAGAGCAACAACGCCGAGGGCAAAGTAGATGGCCTGCAAGTCTTCAGCGGTTTTTATGTTCTGGATATTGGTGTCGTGTAGCTTCAGTGAGACGGCGATGCCGCCAATGGCAATCATGGCCAGGATGGCGGGCCAGTACTTGCGCTTACCGTCTTTAAGCCGGTAGCTGGCCATCAAAAGCGCGCCGGTTGCGCCGATAGCACCAGCCTGGTTGACGGTGGCAATACCCGTAATGATTGAACCCAGAACCAGAAAAATCAGCGCTAAAGGGGGGACCAGTGTGCCGAAAACCTTGAACAGAAACTTGCTGTCATACGCGCCTTCGAATCGAACGGCCGGGGCGTGTTTGGGGCGCAGGATGGCATAGAACAGTATGTAGGCCATGTACAAGCCAACCAGCACCAGGCCCGGGACCAGGGCACCGAGGAACATCTCGCCAGCACTGGTTGATGTAACAGCAAATTCCGAGGGCATGGATATTTCACCCGTGGCCTCTTTGTGCAGGATCTTTCGTGCGGTGCCTGCCTGGTCGGTCGCGCTGGCAAGTTGATCGGCCAGGATGATCAGCACGATTGAGGGCGGAATAATCTGCCCGAGTGTGCCGGAGGCTGCGATGGTGCCGGTAGCCAGAGACTGCGAGTAGCCGTTACGCAGCATTACGGGCAGCGATATCAGGCCCATGGCAACAACGGTTGCGCCGACAATGCCCGTGGTTGCGGCTAACAGCGCGCCTACGAACACCACTGAAATACCTAATCCGCCGGGCACTGGGCCAAACAGCTGGGACATGGTGACCAGCAGATCTTCTGCAATCTTTGAGCGTTGCAGCATGATGCCCATGAAGATGAACAGAGGGATGGCGATAAGGGTATCCCGCTCAACCTCCCAGTAGATGCCGCGTAGATTCGTGATACCCGCACTTAGCCATTGGCTTGGCCCACCGTGCGCAAAGTAGGCATCGACACTGCCGCCCATAAAGTATCCGGTGACGGCTGCCAGCGAGATGGTGAGAATGGCAGCGCCGGGCAGAGCGAACGCTACCGGATAACCCGAGCCCAGGGCCAGAGCCAGGGTGATCAGCAGGAGGGCGAGAAAGACGAGTTCCATGAGGTTTTATCCGTGTGCTGATCAGTGAGTAATGATTTCGTCGGTGGCTATCTTGCGAGCCCCCGGATCGTTGCGGACATCGGCATAGGCTTCGAAAAGCTGGCTGACAAACTGGATAAGCATGGTGATCGCAAACACGCCCAGGTAGCCTGCCATCAGATATTTGGTATACATGCCGAATCCGGACTGTGAGACTTCAAAACTTGCCATAGGTCCGTAAATGATGGAGGCTTTGCCCTTTAGCCCTATGACAAGGATGGTCCAGCACAGAGCCATTCCAAACAGAATGGCACCGATGGCATTGACGCGCCCTTTGGCCCGTCGGGATAGCCCTGCGTAAAACACATCCACGCGGACATGTCCTTCATTCAATAAGGTGTAGGCACTGGCAAACAGAAAAAGCGCGGCATACCAGAAGCGCACCAGGTCACCCATAAAGGCTTGCTCGTAGGAGAAGATAAAGCGCGTAATGACAATCGCAAGCTCAGCTGCCACGATGAGTAAGGCCAGCCAGTGAAAGCCCAGAGTGCGGGTAAACAAGGCAATGAAAAAACCGGCGGCTATCAGCGGGTAGTGCACATAAAGACCGCGAAAGCTGGAACGGCCCAGCTCTTTCACCATGTCGGCTGATACAACGTTGCCAAGAAGATCTTGCACGCGCAGGAATGAGATGCTCATATCGGCCAGTCCGACCAGCAGTACCGCCCAGAAACAACCGCGTATCAAATACGTGTTGAAACGGGTAATGGTCGCGGCATCGTCACGCAGCGGGCGATCGGTTCGTTCCAGAACATAATAGGCAGCAACCACGAAGCCTGCGATGTAGATGCCTGCCTGTACAAGGGCCAGCAGCGTGAAATTACCGGAGACCAAACCGGTGACGCCGGGAAAACCCTGGCTGATGCTCAGGTAGTTGTTCAATAGATAGGTACACAGCGTGGCTAACGTGGCCCAGCCGAACAAGCGCGTTATCAAGGCAGGCGGGAGATTATGCTGTTCCGTATCCATAAGCGGTCATTTTGATCACAGGTTGGCATGTCAGTCGCAGATACCTTCATTCCTCTTTGAAAAGAGGAGGCTGAAAAGGTCAGGTGTTGTCAGGCATTGCGTTGACGGGAAGCGACAGTCAGGCAAAACAGCCCTGACTGTCGTCTGGAGATAGCGCCAGCGTCCGGACATATTATGAACGTTGCGGCTGTTGGACAAAGCCACTATGTTCATGAGTACCCTTGGCTGGCCAAGCTAACTCGATCTTTCGAGACGTCTGAGGTGAATCTAGATATCCAGAACGCGGTTACGCTGGTTGCTGAAACCAACGCCTGCGCTTTTCATCCAGGCACCCAGCTCTGAGCGTGCTGAGGCAAAGCTGTCGTGTACTTTGGCAGCCAGTGCGCTGTGATCACGTGTCTCTTCGAAGACCTCTTCAGCGGCCTCCTGGAAGCTATCGTAAGTATCATCGTTGAAATCCCGGAGCTCAACACCGTTCTCGTTGATCATCTTTTGTAGATATTCACCGTTACGGGCTGTGGCTTCGTCGTACTGGTTGGCATGTTCCTCATAGCAGCACGCTGTGATGATGGCCTGGTCGGTCTTGGATAATCCTTCCCAGAACTCTTTGTTCATACCGAATGCCAGAGAACTGCCAGGCTCGTGCATACCAGCCGTATAGTAGTACTTGGCAGCTTCATAAAACTTCATGAAGTAGTCGTTGTAAGGACCCACCCACTCAGTGGCGTCAATAGAGCCGGAAACCAGATTTTCATAAATCTGCGATCCAGGCAGTGATACAGGTGATGCGCCCAGTTTGGCCATGACGTCGCCACCGAGTCCGGGGATGCGCATCTTGAGACCTTTAAGATCGTCAGCACTCTCGATCTCCTTGTTGAACCAGCCACCCATCTGACAACCAGTTGAGCCACAAGGCAGCGCTTTGATGCCAAATTCTGCGCTGACCTCATCCCACAACGTTTGACCGTCCATGAACTTGATCCAGGCTGTCCACTCTGTGGTGGTCAGACCCATAGGTACCGCGGTGAAGTAGGCAAATGCAGGGTGCTTGCCTTTCCAGTAGTAATCAGCACCGATATACGCTTGAGCGTTACCAGAGGCCACTTCGTCAAACGAGTCAAATGGACCAACACGTTCACCAGAGGCGAAGTATTCTGTCTCGATACGTCCTTCGGACAGCTCGCTGATACGCGCCACTAGACGTTGTGCGCTAGTACCCAGACCCGGGAAATCTCGTGGCCAGGTAGACACAACCGTGAGTTTCACTTTTGACTGCGCGATGGCTGGCGCACCGGTAATAAGGCCCGCGCCTGCAACGGCTGTCAGGCCGGCGGCACTGCCAGTCAGAAATTTACGTCGTGACATATTTCTATTTCCTCCAGGAAATGTTTAGGGTTTCTGTGCTTTCGTCGGTGTGACGCAAGCCCATTCCCTAATTACAACACAGGCATAAGACCGTGTACATGGAGGAATAGTTGTTAGATGTGCTGCAGAGCAAATAAGGAGCAAAGAGCTGGCAGGATTTGGCGGAGTATCGTTGTCTGGTAGCCACCCTTGGTGGCCCTGCGATAGAGCTCGCACAGAATCGGTGCGTTAATGAGGGGATCTGCGATTAGTACACAGATCCCCTCGCGGAAGGCTTAACCGGCCTTACGCATTTTTTCCGCGTTGGCCAGTCGATTAGCCAGACGCCGGTCTTGCTCGAGTTCACCTGTTTCGCTGAATCGAGGCTGTGCTCGGCGATCGCTGATGCGCTGTTTCATGGCTCGACGTTCAACACTCTGGCTGTAACTGAACAGCTTTCGGGCGCTGAGCTGATAGACATTACGCTGTTCACGTTCACCTTCCGACATTGTGCTGTTAGCACTGTCGTTCGCTGCCGTTGTGCCAGCACCGGATACCTTTGACTGAGCAGCTCGCTGGTCGGCGACCTGTTCAATGGAGCCTGACAGTGTCATGCGCACCACATCGCCACTTTGCAGTCTATTGCAAACCCCGTTGACACCAACGATGGCCGGTAGATCATATTCACGGGCGACGATAGCAGCATGGCTAAGCCAGCCACCCACTTCGGTGATGATGCCTCGAGCCTGGCTAAACAGGGGATACCAGGTGGGATCCGTCATTCTGGCAACCAGAATCTCACCTTGTTTAAAGGTGTGAATCTCATCGACGTTGGTGATCACTCTGACGGTACCCACAACTTCGCTCTCACCAGCGACGCGTTTGCCGGCAAGCTCGCCCAGTTGGACAACATCCGGACGGGTTCCGGTCATCATGTCGATACGTTCCAGATCTGAAATTGACAGTGAGGCTGGCAATTGCAATGACTTCCAGGCTATGGAGGCTTCGAAGCGCTCGTCTGCAATACTCAGTAGCTGGCGACGTGCCGAGGTATTGGCAAGTTCCGCCACCTCATCGATCGTCAACTGGAAGACACGTCCATCCAGCTGCAACTTGTGGTCAATAGCTAGCAGCAAACGTCTTATCTGAGACAGCTCTATAAGGCAATAGTGCTTGGCCTCTTCTTTCAGGCGCATGAAGTCTCTTGCCCGCTTGACACTGATCTGCAGAACTTTCTTGTCCGGCAATTGTGCAGCCGGATCGGATTCCTGCTCGCTGGTGCTTTGCGTGCTGCGTTCAATGTATTGACGTACCAGGTTCATGTCCTCGGAAAAACGTGGCTCGGAAAGCTCGTAGTCCAGAGGTGCACGATGTCCGAAGGTCAACAGAAATTCCTCAATGGCTTCAGCTGTGATGTTTTTGCTATTGAGCAACGACATGGCACGACTGACAACCGTCTCTTCATGGTCGTTGAGGTATTTCGTAGGCTCAAGATCGGCAGACTTGAGTTTGTCCAGTGCGGATTTCATATGAAAGTCTGCGCTGATGTTGATACGCTCTGCTTCGCAGTAAGTTTCCTCGACAAAGCGTTGCACCCAGGCTTTAAGCAGCTCGGTTGCAGCCACCAGGCTCAGACGTTCCATGGCTACCGCATTTCGTTCAATCATCTCTGCCTGGAATCGTGGCAAAAACTCTTCAGTGAAATGCTGTTGCGTGCTCTCGGCATTACGCGCAAGGTGGAAAGAGGCCATAGCTCCCGGTCCTTTGCCCAGTCTGCGTTTCTCTTCCTGCTTGTTCACATAGGTCCAGCCAAACACCGTGTTGATGTAAGGCATTGACCGGAAGTGCACATTGTAGGGAATACCCAGCTCGCTGCATGCCAGATCCGTACTGCCGCCTGCAGACCATAGTCGCTCCATGAAATCAGCACTTAGTGGCGTTGGTCGTGGCAGTAACTCAGACAATTCACTTTGTACATAGACCGGCTCATTAGCGTCTATTTTATCGCTCTTGCGGACACGCTTACGAGTACCCAGCAGGTTCTGTAGTAGCTTGCGACGTTCTTTCTCGGCAAGGTTCTTTAAGGATTTTCCCTGACTGACCGAGCGTGTGATATCACGTGCCTGTAACAAGTAGAACTTGCCACGTGCATAGGCCCATTCAATATCCTGTGGTTGACCGAACAAGGCTTCCAGTTCGCGACCCAGGGCCAATAGCGGTGCAATTTCGATCGGCGCAGGCGTACTCACGCTGGACTCAGCCACGAGCATGTCACCGCTCAGCTTTCCATAAGCGAAGGTGTCAGGGGTTACGTTGCCGCTGACCAGATCTTCGCCAAGTCCTGTCACCATCTCCACCATCATGGCACCTGTCGTACCCGGATGTTCTGTGAACATAACGCCAGCATACTCAGCTGCTACCATCTTCTGGATAACAACCCCACCTTGATCAACGGGGATCTCCTGACCTGCCTCGACGGTGCTCTGTGTGTAGGCCGTTGAGCGATCTGATCCCAATGACAGATAAACCTCTCTTACAGCATCTTCCAGGTTATCGCGTGTGACGTTGAGTATGGACTCATAGACACCGGCAAAGCTGCTGTCTTCACCGTCTTCGTTAGCACCCGAACTACGTACCGCCACTTTTTTGGTGGACAGTTTCTTCCACATCTTGTCGAGTATCTTGGTTTCCGCACTCTTAAGCAGTGGTTTTGTGGGCTGAGTGCGAGTACGGTTTGTGATCTCGCTAGTGAACACGAATCCATCAGGCACGTTATAGCCTGCTTCAATCAGCTCACCGAGGCGTGCAGCCTTCTTGCCCGTAGATTCAGGTAGGTAATGCGCCTGAGACAGTGGGATAAGACCTGTATCTTCGATAGTATTGGTTTTATCCAGACCTGCAGTGTCCCATTCGCGTTTGTTGCCAATCACTTTGAACAGCACACTTTGAGCAATGAGGAATAGCATGCTCACAGCAAGGTACAGATTAACGGCCGCGCTCAAGGCTTGAAGCAGCCACAGTAGTGCCACACCACCTAATACATAAAGTAGAAGCTTACGTGTTGTTTGCGCAGGACTCTGTGTCGCCAGAACACCAACAAACAAGGCAGCTGCGAGTACCGGCATGATCATCAAAGGATCGGTCGCGGATGCTTCGTTGAACCATAGGAAGTTGTGTGACCAACCAGCCGCACTTTTGTTGACTGCCGAGTAGAACAATAACATAAGGCTCAGCTGAAACAGGCTGGCCAGCATGTTGATTATCGGTCGAATCTTATAGCGCTTATACAGCTGCATCGTGGCATCTGTCATGGCCCTGGGGTGTTCTCCCAGTTCATCCTTGATATCGGCAATACGACCCGCCAGCGATTTTTGTACGCGTGTGTCGCGCTCTGCCTTTAAAGACAATGGCAGAAGAATCAAGCGAATGATCAGCACGATGCCAAGTAGTGCCAAGGCGTAATGACCCGTAACATCAACCAGTTTGTTGAGGATGTTTTGCATGGGCGTGACGATGAAGCTTGCCAGAGTCAGCTGCTGCTGACTGGCCTGCCAGGCTTGTACGTGCGCACGACTACTGCTCTTTGGAATGTAGTATTCGTGCGGCACGGTGTATCGACCACGAAAGTCCAAACCTGCCCGTTCCAGACGTAAACCGATTAACTGGCCGTAGAAACAGCTGCGCTTGTCATAGCAGGCCGCGATATAGGGCTTATCTTCAAGTGAAGTGATTCTCTCAGCCAGGGCTGCACTACTCAACGCACGCATGGTGATGTTGACAGCGCCTGGCAAGTGGCCCTTAACGAAGTCATTCGGATATCGAACATCAAGAAAACCGGCTCCCTCTTCCTGGACAAGCTTGTGTACATCAGGTGTATCCAGTAGAAGATCCTTGTTCTTGAAATCCGGCAGTTGACGAAGATCATCCATCGTCAGATCTACTGATGAGGATAGAGGTCGTGACTCTGTCAGCCACTTCTCGTAACCGCCCATCATGAAGTTACACTGCTTGCCCTGTTTGGTTAGCTCACCACACAGCTCTGAGCTGCGGTTACCCGAGTAGCACAGTAGGAGTGTTTTGGTGTTGTCAGGAAACAAGGATGCACGTGATAGTACGTCCGGGTAACGAAGATGCGCGGCACCTTCGATAGCACCTGTTTCAAACTCTTCGTTTTCACGCACATCAATGATGTTGACGGGTACACCTGTGTCAAGCCACTCGGCCAGAGTCTCTGTAGAGACGCCTTGCGGATGTGATAGCTGGTCACTGAACGAAAGGGTCTTGAGACTGACGTCTCCAACCGCTTCGCCGTTTTCCACGGACTTGCGTACCAGATTGGTATGCAGGCGCTTGTTCTTCAGATCCAGAGAACCGGTGTATTGCAAGGCGTTCGTTGCCAGCGATCCCATTAGCATGACAACTGCTACACCCAGCGCAATCTTGCCACCCATGGATGTGGATGCCCGCTTCTTGGAAGCCTTTTTCTTAGCCGACATGGCGAAGCCACCGAAGACCACACTGAGTAGTCCGAGTAACTGAGCAACACTGGCAGACAGATTGATAACCAGATCCGGTGAAGGGATCGCCAGTGCATTTCCACTAAAGCTCAGCAACGAGACAGCAATCAGTAGCAGGCCTATCGGAGGGCCGTGCCTTTCTCTGCACTTACGGATGCAATTATGCATAGCCACATTCTTTATGAAATTTTCAGAGTTCATCCCAGATCCCTCACGCTGCCTTATCGAGGATGTTGGCTTGATCTTCAGCCAACAGCTCCGACAGGTGGGTTGATAACCAGAACACGATTTTCTCTTCCAGCATGTGTTCCTCAAAGGGTTTGGACAAGTAATCATCCATTCCTGCCGCAAAGCATTTTTCAGCGTCTCCTGTCATCGCGTTCGCCGTGAGCGCAATAATCGGAAGTCGTTCTTTGCCTAGTTCGGACTCACGCGCTCGAAGCGCGTGGGTGGCAGCATATCCATCCAGAACCGGCATCTGGCAGTCCATGAGTACCAGGTCGAATGACTCGCTTGCCAGTCGATCAATACCTTCTTGTCCATTGTCGGCAACGGAGGCGTTGAAACCGATTTTTTCCAGCATTCCCAGGGCGACTTCCTGGTTCACAGCATTGTCTTCAACAACCAGAATATTCAGTTGTTTGTAAGCGTCTCTGCGTAAGGTATTTCCGGTGTCCTCAACAAAAGTCTCGTTGAATTCGTTTCTCACGGCGCGATTAAGAATGCTGCCTAGCTCTGATCGCTTTACCGGCTTGGTAATTTGTGCGGCTATGCGTTGATTCTTGTGGGGATACAATTCGGGCACTTGATCCGTCACGTATGCCATGGGGACAAGGCTTATGCCGTCGTAGAGAGGGTCGGCCTCTACACAACGGGCAAACACCGCACCCGGCATGTCGGCCAGTGTTGCACCAAACATGATGATGTCAGGTGCACGGCCATTGTCGACAGCGCTTCTGATTTCCTCAAGTGCCCGGGCCCCGTTTTCAACGGTTGTGGTTGCCAGCGATAATTCCGCCAACAGTGTTTGTAGCTGCTTGACCATCGAGGCATTGTTCTCGATTAGCATGACGTGTGATGCATCGACGCTTTGTTGGCGGGCAACTTCGGTGAGAGTTTCGCCTGAGGATGGCAAGTTGAGTTCAAACCAGAAGTTACTGCCTTCACCAACGGTGGAGGTTACGCCGATTTTTCCACCCATGCCCTCGATCAGGCGTCTGCTGATGGCAAGGCCCAGTCCGGTACCACCGTATTTGCGGGTAGTGGAACCGTCAGCTTGTGCGAACGACTGGAACACAGAGTCGAGCGCGTCTTGCGCGATGCCAACACCGGTATCGGTGATTGAGAAAAGTAGTCGCGAGTCTTTTTCCGTGGTGCCCATCAGCTTCACGTTGACCGAGACTTGCCCTTCTGAAGTAAATTTTACGGCATTGCCCATCAGGTTGGTCAGCACCTGCCTCAAGCGAGTCGGATCACCCTCGACTGTCTGGTGAATATCACCGCTGATATGGCAGAGCAGTTCCAGGTTCTTTCCGTTGGCTTGCTCAGACAAGGCAATGGCGCAACCCTCCACAACTTCTTCCAGATCGAATTCGATAGATTCAAATTCCAGTTTGCCCGCTTCGACTTTGGAGAAATCCAGAATATCGTTTATCAGGGTTAAGAGACTTCTCCCCGAAGTTGTGGCAATTTTTACCTGTTCTGTTTGTTCGGGATCCAGATTGGTACCTTTAATCAATGAGAGCATTCCAAGAACACCATTCATTGGAGTTCGAAGCTCGTGCGACATGTTGGCCAGGAATTCTGATTTTGCCGTTGATGCCTCTTCCAGCTCTTTCTCTTTCTGTTTGCGCAGTTCCAGAATATTGCCCAACTCGTTTACCGAGCTGCCCAGGTCGATCAATTCGCGAGCAGCGACAACATCCAGATCTCCCTTTGCCTTATTGGCTTGCAAAGTCAACAAGTGATTGTGAATGGCGCGTATCGGTGTGACGACCAGGCCGTTGATCAAACCAACGACCAGTAACGCCAGTACCAGTGAAATACCAGCTGCGTATAAATAGATCTTTATGGCGTATTCACGAATTTCGGATTGTTGGCGCTGAACATTCCAGGTGACATCTATGCGTCCAAAGGACTCACCTTCCAGAAGTACATCGTGTGAGAAGTCCAGACACAACGCTTGATTGATGTAATCGCTACGTCGCCATTCAGTAAGAATTTCGTCATTCTCATTAAAGATGTAAACCGCTTCGACATCCGCATCGTTATCTGTCAGCTGTTTGATCGTTGTGTCCAGTACCGGCCGATCCTCACTCAGAATCGCATCCAGTGACGTTGCAGAGAGCATGGATACCAGCTTCTGAGTCTGATCACGGAAGTTTCGTTCAAATGCGCGATTTTCATTGAATCGCACAAACTCTGCCGCCGAGAGCCCTACCGCCAGGATGGTACATCCCATAACCAGAATGATTTGTTGACGCAGGGGCCAGTTTTTGAATAATTTTGCAAACACTTTGGCTTGAACTCTCGGTTGGATCTATCGAAACAAAGTTTGTGCGATGACGATGTGTACTATTGGGTCGGCTGAGGAATTTTGAGATTGATCGTCAGCGCATCAGGCCCCGTGTAGTGTCCTTTCGAATAGAACTCTGCGGGAAGCTCGATATTGACCGTGATACTTCTTGATCCTCTTGCCTGTGGCATTGCCAACTCAGCAGCGGGCAAGGGTTGAGCTGGTGAGGTACTTGAGATTTCAGCGACTGGAGCTGGCTTGGTCACTGCCGCCTGCATGACGGGTTCAGCTGGCTTTGGATAGTCAGTAGCTGATGTGTAATCAGTCTGCTCATCTCGAATGTCAAAAAACGCATCATTGTTTTCCATCGCACGTCGAATCACGGCATAGTCAATATCGCTGCCCTCCAGAAAGCCGTCGATCTTCATGGCCTTGTAGACTTTGGGGTCAGTGATGGATAGCAGCGATTCGCGAAGCGCGATCAATACATTTTCGTCAAACCCGGAGCGTGCAATCCAGGGCTTGCTGACGTTCGGGAATCTGACCAGTTCACGAATGGGCTCGCCAGCTTCTACCAGCTTTTTGAACGTCTTTTCATTAAGTGCACCTGCATCAAATGCTCCAGCTCCTACAGCGGTGCCGACTTTGTCATGTCGACCCAGGTATTCGTAGCGACTGAGATCGACACCCAGAATATCCGCTTGAACCAGTTCGAGCTGAGAAAGAAATCGACCAATCGTTGAGCCCTCATCGCCGAAGGCGAATGCTTTGCCGCGTAGATCTCTAATATCACTGATGGGGCTGTCTTTATGAACGGCGATGATCCCGTAGGAGACTTTTGAATTCTTCAGCTTTTCAACGGCTATTATGTTGATGTCGTTGTTCATGCGTTTGGCTTCAACATAGGATGCCGGGCCAAAATGCGAGAAATCTACTCGGCCGTTTACCAGATCTGAAATTCCCTGATCGTAGTCTTTGGCAATTTGCATGCGGATATCGACTTCAAGCTGCAGCTTCTCGCTCATGCTATTTTCCAGCTGCTTGAGCACCGGCCGGAATACCTTGACCATAGCCGAGGGCTTGTTTGCACTGTATACGCCGAAGTTAAGCCTTAGCTTTTCACCGGCGTTGACAGAAGTACTGATTGTTGCCGCCAGGAGGGCGGCAGCTAAGGTACAGTTTCTGGGTATGGACATCAGGTTCATAGGTCGGTGTCTCGAAAAATTAACTAACGCCATAGAAAACGGCACCCAGCCACATTACTAAAGCGCTGTTACATAACGCACCGACCATTGTGTGACGCATAAGACGATATTACGCCCATCACGCCACCTGCTTAGAGAGTCTGCGAAAAGTTGGCATTGCCCAGAGGTAAAAATTGAACTTCAAGGTTCTGACGCAGACGCCGCTATCAGCGCTATTGAGGCTTACACGTAACGCAGTGTGAGCCAGCTTGATGGAGCCTAGAAAACGCAGATGAATAAGCACAGTAGCCCCGACAAGAGATCTTCCGGCGCGCTCGCCCTGTGGGCGGTCTTTGTGGGATTTCTAGTCTCAATGGGTGCTCTTGTCAGCTTTAAACTGGGTAGCGCTCCCTGGGATATCCAGTGGATAGAATCCAGTGCCATTCACCCACAGGTGTTTCAAGCTCTCAACGCTTCCCGGCTAGAGTCTGGCGCCATATTGCTGATTTTCCTGAATTTTGCATTTTTCATCAAACGCCAGCGCCGTCGTCATTCGACCTCCACAAACAGTGTTTTTAACGATACGGCGCCTTTGTCTGCCGAGATGCATACCGTACCCCCGGATGATGTTGACGTCTCGCCTGTTGTCTCTATGGCGGAGAACATTGCGGCTGTCGAGTTCGATGTTGTGGATCGGGAACAGGATATCGATCTTTCTGTAGTAGAGGAATCTGCACCGGTCGCTCGTTTTTCATCCTCAATGAAACCGACAGGCAACGCAGGTGCACAGATTCAGATAGCGACCGACGAAATTGCTCGTTTGCGACGCGAACTGGTGAATTGCAAGCAGCAGCTGGATACCGCTAACAAGGCAAAAGCGCAGTTTCTTGCGAACATGAGCCACGAATTGCGAACGCCCATGAATGGCATCATGGGCATGACTGATCTCTTGATGGGCGGGTCTTTGTCTGCTCGTGAAGAGCGCTTTGTCCAATCTATTTCAGCATCATCAACAACGCTTCTAGCCATCATCAACGACCTTCTGGACTTCTCCAAAATTGAATCCGGAATATTGCAATTGGAGCATGGCAGATTCAGTGTGCGTGATTGTGTTGAAGACGTATGCGCATCGTTAGCGGCCAATGCGCATAGCAAGAATGTAGAGCTTATCTGCTACATCGATGAGGACGTGTCTTCGCACATGGACGGTGACCCGGGGCGGGTAAGGCAGATCCTCAACAACCTGATTAGCAACGCTATCGCCTTTACAAAAGAAGGTGAAGTTGTAGTGCGCCTTACTCGCAAGGAGTCATCGAAGCGCTCGCCAAAGGGCAAGTCGATATACCAGTGTGATGTTCAGGACACCGGAGTGGGGATTTCACCTGAGCTACAACTGCAGTTATTTGAGGCGTTTACACAGGCGGATGCATCTAACACGCGTGGACATGGTGGTCTTGGCATGGGTCTCGCCATTTCCCGTCAGCTTGTGTCCATGATGAATGGTGAAATTACGTTCCGTAGTCGTCTTGGTGAAGGTACGCGTTTTAGTTTTACGATGGAGCTGGAAGATGTCGGTGATGGCAAGGATGCACAATCGCGACGCCGTTCGCTTCATGGTGCACACGTACTCGTGGTGGATGACAATGAAACCAACCGTACCATTCTCTTTCATCAGCTCTCCAATTGGGGGCTTATTGTAGAAACCGTTGAGAGCGGTAAGTTGGCGCTGGAGGCCATGCGCGCCGCTCACACCCGTGGACAGGGATTTGATGTTCTCATTCTAGACTTGCACATGCCCGAAATGGATGGTATCCAGCTTGCAAAAGCCATACAGGTAGAGCCTGAATTCCAGCACATACGCTCAATCATGCTGACATCGGCCATTTTGCAGCTTGATGGAATGGAGCTGAGACGCCTGGGTATCTACAAATACGTGAGCAAGCCGGCACGTCAATCCGTGCTGCACGATTCGCTGGCCTCGTTGATGCCTCTGCTAAGCGGCCAGGCGTCTAGTGATATTTTCGATGTTAAGCCTAAATATAATGATCTGCCTTCTGTCAACGCCCGTGTTTTGCTGGTCGAGGATAATCCTGTCAATCAGGATGTGGCGATGGGCATGCTGGAGCAATTGGGTTGCGATGTCGAGCTAGCTACCGACGGTGCTGATGCTGTCTCGAAAGGTTCGGCTGAAAAATACGACATCGTTCTCATGGACTGTCAAATGCCAACTATGGATGGTTATGAGGCGACGCGTCGCATTAAGACAGGCAATTCAATAAATGCACCGACACCGATTGTTGCACTGACAGCTAATGCCATGGATGGCGATCGTGAGAAATGCCTGCTGGCTGGCATGGATGATTACGTTGCCAAGCCGGTAAGAACTCAGGTTCTTTCGCACATGCTTGAAAAGTGGGTTGGCAAACCCATCGAGCCCTTTGATCAGTCATCTCACAGTAAGACACCTGCATTGTTGCCTACTGGTGATCGCGAGAATGATCTACGTAGCGAATTTATAGACTCCAGAGAAGAAGAGGTTGCCACGGATGATAACAAGCACGAGGCGGCCGCTGCCCCTGTTGTTGTTCCCATGGTCATGCCGGCAGATGTAAGGTCTGCCGAGTCTGCCGCTGAGTCTGTCACTGAGTCTGTCACTGAGTCTGCCGCTGAGTCTGTCACTGAGCCTGCTGCTGAGCCTGCGTCAGTGTTGGATAGCCAGAACGTTCAGGTAGATCGGGTTGATCTTGATGTG
Source organism: Granulosicoccus sp. (assembly GCA_045106855.1). GTDB lineage: Bacteria > Pseudomonadota > Gammaproteobacteria > Granulosicoccales > Granulosicoccaceae > Granulosicoccus. The sequence continues at coordinate 192,764 of JBGCFI010000024.1, read as the reverse complement.
GGCGATAATCAGAAATCTGAATCAGACGAAGATGTTATTAATCTGAAAGCGATCAATGTCATTCGCGGACTTCAACGACCGGGTAAGCCAGACCTGTTAGGCAAAGTGGTTGGGGTTTATTTTGCTAAAACCCCCGAAGTGATAGATGACATGAAAGCTGGCCTGAGCAATAAGGACTACCCGTTGATATCGGCCAGCGCACATAGCTTGAAGTCCAGTAGTGCCTACCTGGGCGCTGACATACTGTCCAAAAGCTGTCGAGAAGTGGAAGCTGCTATTTCCGAAGGCCAGCATGACAATCTTGATGGCTTGATTCAGGGAATTGCGGCTGACTACAAACGGGTAGCTTCCGTACTGGCAGATCTGATCGGTGAGAACAAGGCTGCTTGAGGGTGAGTGACCAGAGAGCGTCTGGTCAACACCGATTAACGCCACGGCACACGGGCACCGTCCAATGGTGTCTGCATCAGACAAGGGATCCTATCCGGAAGGCTGTCTTGAAGAGTAACCTTCCGGAGTCAAAAACAGATCGCTTTATAGATCCATCATCAGTTGTGAATCGCCAATAATTCGATCCAACTCAACGCCTTCGTAGAAGTCGAAAATGGTATCGACAACAAACTGCGGATCGTCTGTCAGCTGAAACAGATCCATATCGCCAGGACTGATCGTTCCTGTTTCGATAAGCGATGTCTCAAACCAATCCAGTAGTCCTTTCCAGAACGAGGTACCAAATAGAATAATCGGTACACGTTTGGATTTGCCCGTCTGTACCAGCGTCAGTACTTCCGCCATTTCATCCAGTGTCCCGAAGCCCCCGGGCATCACAACATATGCAGAGGCGTATTTGACGAACATGACTTTTCTGGCGAAGAAATACTTGAAGTTCAGGCTGATGTCCTGATAAGGGTTGCCGGACTGCTCGTGGGGCAGCTTGATATTGAGTCCTACGCTGGCTGATTTGCCCGCGAATGCCCCTTTGTTGCAGGCTTCCATGACGCCGGGACCGCCTCCGCTGACCACAGCGAAACCTGAATCGGACAGTAATCGGCTGATCTCCTCGCTGACCTTGTAGTACGGGTGGTCGGGTTTGAATCGCGCCGAGCCGAAAATGCTGACCGATGGACTCAAATCTGCCAGTTGCTGAAATCCGTCTACGAATTCAGCCATGATCTGGAAGATTTTCCACGAATCACGTGTCAGGGCTTTGTCGCGCGCGTCGCGTCGCATCTGGTTGTGGGTGGGAAGTTGTCGCATTGAGCGTACCTGGTTAAGTTTCGATAAAGAATAGAGGTAAACCGGTCGCAGGATGTGCGCCAGCTCAAGCTTTTTTTCAATCGCCCTGTTCCAGTACACTGTCAGGGTCCCCATACCCTTACGAACCTGACCTATGCCCAGCGCGACCGCCGCCCAGGATACTGATCGCCCCGTTGTACTTGTCGATGGATCGGCCTACCTCTATCGGGCGTTTCATGCCATGCCTCCCCTGACCAATTCCAAGGGTCAGCCCACTGGCGCTATCTATGGGGTTGTCAATATGTTGAGGCGTCTGGTGGCTGACTATCAGCCCCGGCACATGGTGGTTATTTTCGACGCAAGCGGAAAAACGTTTCGCGATGACATTTATCAGGAGTACAAGGCCAATCGGGCCAGCATGCCGGATGATATGCGCTCGCAGATCAAGCCGCTGTATGAAGTGGTTGAGAAAATGGGATTCCCCTTGTTAATCGTACCCGGCGTAGAAGCTGACGATGTGATTGGCACATTAGCAGTGCAGGCAACGGCCAAAGGCTTTAAAACGATCATCTCTACCGGTGATAAGGACATGGCCCAGCTTGTCAACGAGAATGTGACGCTGGTGAATACCATGACCAACACGGTTATGGATGTTGCAGAGGTTAAAGAGAAATTCGGCGTGCCACCTGAGCAGATTATCGACTATCTGGCACTGGTCGGTGACACCTCCGATAACATCCCGGGCGTACCCAGCTGCGGGCCGAAAACTGCGACCAAGTGGCTGACAGCTTATGGTTCTTTGCAGGAGGTAATGGCCAATGCCGATGCCGTCAAAGGCAAGATTGGCGAGAAACTGCGCGATTCTCTGGAATACCTGCCTATGTCCTACGATCTAGCCACTATTCGTCTGGATGTTGAGCTGGAAAAGGCGGTTGATCAGTTGACTCTGAACGATGCCGACACGAAGGCTCTGGCAGATCTTTATGCCGAGCTGGAATTCAAGACCTGGGCAAAGGAGCTGGCTGATGGTATGTCGCCATTGCAAACCCGCGCATCGCAAGGGGGCAGTCCGGCTGTGTCGGATTTGCCAGCTGCATCAACTGCCGAGAGCCAGTATGAGACGATCACCAGCATGAAGGTGCTGGATCGGTGGATCGCTGAACTTACCGCCGCGCCATTGTTTGCATTTGATACCGAAACCACAAGCCTTGACTATATGCAGGCAGAAGTTGTGGGCATCTCATTCTCGTTGCCGGGTGGGCGAGCCGCTTATGTACCTTTGAGCCATGACTATGAAGGCGCTCCCGAACAACTTGATCGACAAGAGGTACTGGAGAAATTCCGCCCTTTGCTGGAAGGTGACAAGCGTAACCTTGTGGGTCAGCATATCAAGTACGACATTAATGTGTTGGCTAACCACAACATACTGTTAGTCAATGTGGCTCACGACACCATGCTTGAATCCTATGTTCTTGATAGCACAGCCACAAGGCATGATATGGATTCCCTGGCAAAGAAATACCTCAACGTACAAACCATCAAGTTTGAAGATGTCGCCGGAAAAGGCAAGGCACAAAAGACCTTTAACCAAATCGATGTGGATATTGCCAGTCAGTATGCTGCGGAAGATGCGGATATAACGCTGCAGCTTCACGAAGTACTGTGGCCCAAGCTGAGCTCCGAGCCCACGCTTGGCAAGTTGTACGAGGAAATCGAGTTACCCGCTTTGCATGTACTTGCACGCATCGAGCGTACGGGCGTACGCATCGATGACCACATGCTGGAAAAACAGGGAACCAAAATAGCGGCAACAATAAGTGACGTTAAGGCTGCTGCCTACGAGGATGCCGGGCGTGAATTCAATCTCGGCTCTCCCAAGCAGATTGGAGTCATCCTGTTCGACGAAAAACAGTTTCCAATTATCCAGAAAACCAAAACCGGGCAACCGTCCACCGCTGAGGAAGTGCTTGAGCAACTGGCGCTTGACTACCCCTTGCCGAAACTGATTTTGCAGCATCGTGGATTAACCAAGCTGATGTCCACGTACATCGAAAAATTACCGTTACAGATTAATCCTGACTCGGGTCGAGTACATACCTCCTACAATCAGGCTGTAGCATCGACAGGGCGTTTATCCAGTACCGATCCCAATTTGCAGAACATCCCGGTTCGCACCGAGGAGGGACGTCGTATACGCGAAGCTTTTATTGCCGAAGACGGTTATCGATTACTGGCAGCTGACTACTCGCAGATAGAGCTTCGCATCATGGCGCACCTATCCGAGGATGAGGGATTGCTCCATGCGTTTGAGAATGGCCTGGATGTTCATAAGGCCACAGCTGCAGAAGTATTCGGTGTGCCTCTGGAGGCGGTAGAAGCGGATCAGCGTCGTTCGGCCAAGGCGATTAATTTTGGTCTTATATACGGAATGTCTGCTTTTGGTCTGGCCAAGCAGCTGGATATTGCGCGGGGTGAGGCACAGCAGTACATCAATTTGTATTTTGAACGTTATCCAGGTGTGAAGCGCTATATGGATGAAACTCGGGCCCTGGCAAAAGAACAGGGTTATGTGGAAACGGTTTTTGGCCGACGGTTATATTTACCGGACATCAATGCGCGTAATGCCCAGATGCGCAACTATGCCGAACGCACTGCCATTAACGCACCCATGCAAGGCACTGCGGCTGACATCATCAAACGCGCCATGATTAACGTCAATAACTGGCTGGTAGATGAAGGCTTCGATGCCCGGATCATCATGCAGGTACATGATGAACTGGTGCTTGAGGTTAAAGCCGGTCAACTGGAAGAGGCAGGCGATAAGGTACGCGAACTGATGACAGCGTCTGCCTCGTTAAAGGTTCCGTTAGAGGTTGATGTGGGTATTGGTAACAGCTGGGAGGAGGCGCATTGAGCAGATGCGTCTGCCGAATCAATGTGTGCTGGCGAGTTGGTGATGTTCGCTGTTCCCGTGTGTTGAGTAAGAATCCTTAAAATCGACGTCGACGTCGACGTGCAAGCCGCACTCCCTGAATGGTTCACCTTTGGTCGGATCAAAGCATGATGGTCCTGAAGGCAAGTCGTTTTCCTGCAGATAGCGATCCATACTCTGCTGTGGCCATTCCAGCAGCGGCGACACTTTCAGAATGCTGCCTTTGACAACATCGAAAACGGACAAGGTGCTGCGATGCGGGGACTGATATCGACGGATGGAGCTTAACCAGGCGTCAGGACGTAATTCGGATAGGGCGCGTCCAAAAGGCTCCAGTTTTACCTCACTAACAAATTCACTGTGTGCAGGGCTGTTCAGCTCAGGCGGTATGATGATCGTATGATTGTCAGGGTGGTAGGTGTGCAGTGATAACTGCAACCGGGCGCATAACTGTTTGGAATAGGCAAGTGTTGCTCGCGTGTTGTATCCGGTATCAATCCAGAGTACTGGAATTTGCGGGCAGATCTGTGTCACCAGATGAAGTAGTACCGCCGAATCTTCTGTAAATTTGGTGGTAAGTATGGGGTTACGGCAACTGGCAAGAGTCGTGTGGATAGCTTCTTTGGCTGCTGCTAGCTGCACGTTGTAGTTGAGACTGATAGCTTTATCGCTGACTGACATTTCCGAACCTCTCGATTATGAACACTATCGAGTATCGGGCAAGATCAGTTTTTACTCTAAGAATTTATTGCTATATGCATATTCCATAATTCGCCTGCGTGTAACATGGCAGGAAGAATGCAGTGGGGCGAGGGTTACATGTGATACCCGGTTATCAGTGTTTGTTTTTAAGTGGCAATACGTTGATGGTAGGGTCTAGAAGTTGAAGAGATGGAAGGAATCCAGACTTGTATTGTTATCGTCGGATGGGCAGGCAGATCGATAGGGTTCACGAGCAATAGATGTTGGATCTGTGCTGCTCTGAGCCATGACAAAACGTGCGGCCTTGATGTCTCTGTCGGGGTTGGATGAGTCGCAACTATTGATATAGCTTTGCCCCAGGCGGTTTAATACGATGCGATTTGCATTTGCAAAGCCCACTACTTCGGCAGACACATACAAGGTACCCATCTGGTAGGCGCTGCGGGTAAACAGGATGTCGTCAAGTCGGTCGCCGTCAACATCCTTAACATTGACAGCAAGATCATATCGGGTATCCGGGTAGAGAAATTGGGTAAGCAGTTTGTCGTTTTCAAAGATTGCGACCATTGAGGGCCGTGGTTCGGGCGAAGAAGCGTTGGCCTCACCACGATTCAGTACAACCAGGGTCTGTCTGGAGTCGGGGCGAGTGAACGTGCCTTCCACACTTGAAACGGTGCGTACATCGTCAGGTGCATCGCTACCGTAAACCGCATCCAGCCGATGCGCTCTTGTAGGCGCCGACTCATTGGTCAAGTGCCAATCGGTACGAAAATCTGCAATGACAAACGGTGTTGAGCCCGCACGCATAGCATTGTCCAGTCGATTCACACCGTCGGGGCGCGAAATCGCCCTGTCATTTGCTGTGGAGCAGGAAGCCAACACGATGGCTGCTATCAGCGTGCCGATTGAAAAGCGCTTAATCGGAAACAGATGCATAGACGCTCTATAGAAAGGGTACAAAATCAGTATAGAGCGTATTAACTAGTCCCCGTGTGTGACGAGCAGATTAGGTGATATGAAAATGCGCGAGCCATTGACTTCTATCCAGGTTAGAAAGTCAACGTGAGGACCGGTACTGCCCCCTGTACTCCCTTGTTCGCCGATATCCTGGCCGGCAGATATGCGTGTACCTTCGGCAACATTAAAGCCATTGGCATGGGCGTAGTGTGCAAACACGGGATACTCCTGACCGTTATATGAAAAGCTTTGATCTGTCCGGGTGATGATGTAATTACCATAACCGCCAGCATCGAAGCGAATGTCTTCGACGACACCGTCAAACCATGTACGAATACGACCATCGGAGGTAACATAATCAACACCGAGATTAAAGCGGCCAGCCGGTACGGTTTCCACTGTCTGTGGATTGTCGGAGAAAATAGCTGATTTTTCAGACTTGCTGCTGTGTACGTCTCCGCGTGACATATAGCCGTCAGTAATGAGGATTTCACCAATCACCGGCGAGGTTATCGTTTGGCGACCTGGAAAATTGCGTTCATGAATCGGGCTGCTCAAGTCGACATTGGCAAGCTCGCCTGTTTGCGCGGGTGCTGAAGGTGTTGCAGGCGATGGCGTTGTAGTGCCATCAACATTAAACAGTGCGCGGCCGGTTGCATCGTCAAGCAATCCGGTCGCTGGTAAACCTGCTTGCTGCTGGAAACGGGCCAGAGCCTGCGAGGTGTTTGGACCAAACTGGTTGTCGACAAATCCGTTTTGTTGATTGACGGGAACCACACCGCTGTTGATCAGTTGCTGTTGCACACTACCTACGCCGCCGTAAAGACGCGATGCCACCAGAGCTGTGGCTTCTCCTGATGTGATACGGCCATCACGGTTAAGGTCCAGTCCTGCGTTCTGTCGGTAGGTCTGGTTGTTACCGGCAAAGGCGGTACCACTGGGCGTGACCAGTGTCGCGCTTGGGTCAGGCGTTGCTCTACCTGACAGCACGGAAGTATAGACACCCTCCAGTGTGCCGAGTTTGCCACTGTATTGTTCGAAGTATTTTTCTACATACTGCAACTGCTCAATGGCAGACATGTTTGCTAATGCTGCTGTGCTGGTACCTAGTCCACGCGCGGTTGGCGGAATGAACTGGATAAGCCCGGTTGCTCCAGAAGTTTCATTGACTACTGAGGGTGAAAAACTTCCACCGGTCTCGAAACTCATAACGGCCATCAAGTATTCGGGTCTGGTACCGACGCGAGCTGCAATGGCTTCTACTTCCTGAATGAAGGCAGGCGTCACGTTAGGGTTGCCTGCAACACCCACGATACTTTGATAGTCAAACGTGCCCGGCGTGGTGACAGGAACAGTTGCCGAGCCTGCGCCTGTCGGGGTTATTGTGTCAGGGGTGGGATCGTTCGAGGCCGTGGTTGGAGCAGGTGATACCGGGCCGGTAGTGGTGGGGCTGGCCGCTGGAATGTTCAGTACATCACCGGGGTAGATCAAATCAGGGTTGGTGATGTTATTGGCGCTAACCAATACATCGACGGAGGTACCAAAACGGTTGGCCAGTGCGCTAAGCGTATCGCCTTGTGAGACGGTATATTGAGGACTGGACGGTATGTTAACGATGTCACCCGGATAGATAAGATCGGGGTTGGCAATTTGCGGATTGGCGGCGATGATGGATTCGATGTTGACGCCGTGATCACGTGCCAGTTTGCTCAGCGTATCGCCGAAGCTGACCGTGTGTTGCGCCAGGTCGCTCTCAGTAGACTCATCTCCAAACGTGGAGTTGTGTGTCGGGCTGCTTGAGTTGACTGAATTGACCATGGTGTACGTCCCTCGTAAAGTCTTCATCACTTTACGGGAACGCATAAAGTCTTACTATTAGGGAAAACCCTAGGTTTTCTTGTTTACTCTGTAATTGCTACTTACATACGACGGGTTAAAGATCTGCCGCTAGATCTCTTCGTTCAAGCCCGCCTTCGACCATCCATACTCGTTTGGCATCGCCTTTACCTTCACTGCGGTTCTCTTGCATGATCCGCGCGACGAAGTGCTTCTCGACAGAATCTGCGGGCCAGGCTGAGGCAAATCCGGGATTTGAGGCTAACCACACTCATGCCTCAAGACCGGCTTCGCCCAAGGCTTTTAGATCGCCAACGACATCAACCAGCTCACTTTTCAGTTGCGGCCACGCCTAGTACATCCAAGCCGCCACAGGCTCTCCGGATACGCCAGCATGCGATCCAGCCAGTCAGGTCCTGGGCGCTTGCTGCTGCCACATTTAAAGCAGTCGGGGCTGTGGGTGCTTCCTGATTTTCACCCTGAGCGTCTTGTCACTGTTCGGATATTACGAGGGGTGTTTAACGTTTCGAATAACAAACCGATGAAAATTGCGGTGTTATTTGCAAATAAGTGCTTGCATCGAAATGCCCGCTGGTTGTACTATCTGCGAATCGAATGTTACCGGTAACATTTTACCCCGGTAACACAAGGCTAACGACGCCTGATTCCGTGTTGAACCTAGCGATACTTAAACGATGCCAATAATCAAGCTTGAAAACCTGACCAAACGCTATGGCAACGTTGAGGTCTTGCACAGTATTAATCTGGAAATGCAGGATGCTGAATTTACCGTTCTGGTAGGGCCATCCGGTTGTGGTAAGTCCACAACCCTGCGAATGATTGCCGGGCTTGAGTCGGTGTCTGGCGGCGAGATTTACATTGACGGTCGTCCGGTAAGCCGCCTTGAGCCCAAAGAGCGCGATCTGGCCATGGTCTTTCAGGACTATGCGCTGTATCCGCACATGGATGTAGCCAAAAACATGTCATTTGCATTGCGGCTGCAAAAAAAGCCAAAAAAGGAAATCGCACAGAAAGTCGGAAATGTTGCAGAAATGCTCGGTCTTACTGACTACTTGCATAGAAAGCCTGCTGAGCTTTCAGGCGGGCAACGTCAACGCGTGGCCATGGGGCGTGCACTGACTCGCGACAGTTCCACGTTCCTGTTTGATGAACCCCTGTCGAACCTGGATGCAAAGCTGCGCACACAAATGCGTGCCGAGCTTGCATTAATGCGACAGCGTGTACACAAGAACATGATTTACGTGACGCACGATCAGATTGAAGCGATGACACTAGCTGACCGCATCGTTGTCATGCACGCCGGGAAAATCCAGCAGCAAGGTACTCCGGAAGAGCTATTCAAGAAGCCGGTAAACAAATTTGTTGCAGGGTTTCTGGGTACACCGCCAATGAATTTTCTGGATGCCAGCATTGAAGATATTGGAGACCAAACGTATCTGGTCGGCAAGAACTTCAAGTTGCTGTGTGATGCCCAGATCCGTGAGCGCCTGATGAAGTCAGAGTCACGAGATCTTGTTATGGGAATTCGTCCGTCCGACTTGTTGTTTGATGCCGATGTAGCGCTGGAAAGCGCCATTGAAGTCAATGTCGTTATATCGGAGTACGTCGGCGCTCAATCGGTTCTTATCGGGGATTGTGGTGGTGAGAAGGTCATGGTCGAGTTGAAATCGGATACACCTGTGTCGCTGGGCGAAAAACTCAGGTTTCGGGTTGATCTTTCAGAATTACATTTTTTTGCTGTGAGTGATGGACAAGCTATTGGCTGACCGGTACTCGCATTTATTGTTGTATCAATTATAAGTTGTATCAATCGGAGGAGTACATGATTACATTTTCAAAGTCACTGCGATGCGCTGCAGCGGCCTCGGTCCTGCTCGCCGGGCAAGCTTTCGCAGGGCCGTATGATGACTATGCAGGCACAACGCTGGTAGTAAATTTCCCGGCACATCCACACTACGATGCAGTTAGAAAAATACTGCCCGAATTTACCAAGGCAACAGGCATAGAGGTAGAAGTTGATCAACTTCCCTACTTGAAAATGCGTGAAAGACAAACACTGGAGCTTAGTCAGGACGAAGGTGACTACGATCTTATTGCCTATGTCGTTTTTTCAAAGGCGGATTATGTCTACGCTGATCAGCTGGAGAATCTGGCGCGGTATTTCATGAATCCCAAATTGTCCGATCCCTCATACGATGCCGATGATCTGATTGACGGTTACGTCTACAACATCGGATTTGCAGGTGGTAACAAAGGTTATCTGCAAGGCAAGACCGGTTCTCTGTTCGGTATTCCTTATGGATCAGAAACGTCTATCTTGGGCTATCGCAAAGATATCTTTGAAAAGCATGGTCTGACAGTGCCTGAAACCTATGACGAGATGCTGGATATCGCTTGCAAAATTCCGCAACTGGAACCCGGAATGGGTGGTTTAAGCTCACGCGCTGCGTCAGGTCATCATGCCAGTCACGCATTTCTGCTTCATCTGGCACCTTTAGGTGGTCGTGTGTTTGATGATGCCTGGAATCCTATCGTTAACAATGAAGCCGGTGTGAAAGCTGCCAATGCGCTGAAAACCATTGTTGATTGTGGGCCGGAAGGTGCTGCAACTTTCGGGTTCGGTGAGGCGCTGGGTTCCTTTCTATCGGGTGATACCGCCATGTTCCTCGATACAACAGTTGTAGCTGGACAAATCGATGATCCGGATAAATCTCAAGTGGTTGGTAAAGTAGGTTGGGCAATGCATCCTATGGGTGTTCGTCGCGGCAGCCAGACTGGTGGTTTTGGTATCGGTATTCCAAAAAATGCTGAAAACAAAGAAGCGGCATTCCTGCTCATGCAATGGTTGACATCCAAGACAGGCGACAAGCTTGTTGCTCTGGCTGGAGGAAACCCTTCACGATTTTCAACGCATGACGATGCTGAAGTGAATGAAAAATTCCCTCACATGAAGACATTTGGTGAAGCCCTGCAGCATGCTGATCCCGATTGGCGCCCAATCATCCCTGTCTGGGGAAAGATCAATGCCGATCTTGGCACCACGCTGTCTAAAGTACTGACAGAAGATCTGGATATTCAAGAGGCGCTGGATGGCGTCGCTGAACGAGCCAAAACTGTCATGGACGAAGCTGGCTACTACACCTGGAAGTAACAAAACCCACCAGAACAACCGGGCGTGAGACGCCCGGTTGTTTGACGCCCTCGGTTTTATTCCAATAACCCTTATCTAACGCAATGAGCACAGCGACAATAAATCGTTTCACGCCATACATATTTCTGGCACCAGCTGCTGTCATCATGGTTTTGGCGTTGGTGTACCCACTCGGTTATATGGTGTATGGCAGTTTTAGAGATTGGGACCCTAGTCAGGCGCTGGGTGAGTCAACGTTCGTTGGGTTGGCTAATTACGTTACGTTGTGGAATGATCCAAATTTTCAGGAAAGTGTCAGCGTTACCCTGATATTTGCAATTTCTGTCGTCAGTGTCGAGATGATTATCGGTGTAGGTCTGGCTTTGCTACTGGACAGAAACATTCGGGGCATGTCTGTACTACGCACGCTTTTTATTCTGCCTATGATGATTGCACCTGTCGTGGTGGGACTCATATGGCGATACATGTATCACCCAAGCATAGGAATATTTAATCGCGCATTAAAGTCCGTCGGTTTGGAGCCTGTCGATTGGCTTGGACAAAATGCTCTTTTTTCTGTCATCGTTGCTGACATCTGGCAATGGACACCCTTTATATTCATTTTATCTTTAGCCGCATTACAATCTTTGCCGCGCTCCGCACTTGAAGCCGCGCGCATAGATGGTGCGACTGGTTGGCAGCAGATAATACATATCAAGTTGCCGCTGATGATGCCCGTACTGATTGTGACCGGGCTTCTCAGATTGATTGATGCGTTCAAGGTTCTCGAAGTTATCCTGGTTATGACTGAAGGTGGACCAGGCTTATCAACCGAAATATTAGCCTTGCGTATCTCCCGGACGGCTTCTGAATTCAGAGAACTGGGTGTGGCTGCGGCAATGTCCAACTATCTGCTCATGATGTTGCTACTACTGACCATCATCATGCTGGTCTATAACCGTGTTCAGGAATATCGTGCAGCTCGAGCTATCAGGGCTATCGAGGAGGAAATGTGATGAGCACGCTAGCTGACAAGGAACAATCGCAACATCCGGCCTTCTACGCAATTGTCGTCATGCTCATTATCATGGCGGTGGGCCCGATAGCACTGATGTTTATCAATTCGTTCAAACTGGACGTTGATATTATTTCTGGCAGTTCCGGTCTGTTGTTTCTGCCCACTATCCAGAACTATGAGACAGCGTTATGTGATGTGCTCCCCTATGAGCTTGACCATCTGGATTTTTGTTCGTTGAAATTTGGTGGGGCGTTTATCAATTCACTGATCATCGCACTGGTATCGACAGTGCTTACATTGGTCATTGGATGCATGGCTGCTTATGCATTGGTGCGATTTCGTTTCATGGGGCGTGATGCCGTGTCCGGAACCACGCTGATGGTACGCATGGTGCCGCCGGCAGTATTACTGGTCCCCGTGTTTGGACTTTGGAATAATGAGTTTTGTATCGATAAGGCTTCGTGGTTAGGCTCCTGGATTCGCGATGAGTTTGGCGGGCGTGGAGATGTGTGTCTGGCTGGCACACATTCGGGCATTATCCTGATCTACGTTGCCATGAATTTACCTTTTGTTATCTGGATCCTGCAAAGCTTTATCGTGCAAGTGCCAAGGCAGCTGGAAGAGGCAGCGCGTATGGACGGTGCTGGGCCGTTTCAGGTTTTCTTCAAGGTTGTTCTACCTTTGATAAAACCGGGGCTTGCTGCTGCTGCGATTTTCACTTTTCGCATTGCCTGGAATGAGTATTTACTCGCATCGGCTTTGTCAGATCGTGATACCAAGACTGTTCCCATACTGATAGTGAATAACATGTCTGAATTTAATGTTGAGTGGGGGGTGATCATGGCGACCGGCATGCTATTGGCAATTCCACCGATTATTTTCACGTTGTTTGCCTCACGCCAGATAATTACCGGTATGACCGCTGGTGCAGTCAAGGGCTGAAGAAAGCAGCCATCGGGATTGCACGTCGTCGTCTTTGTGCTGCTTTAAAAATAATATTAAGTCAATAATAGATTTTGGAGATAGTAGTGACAACAGCAAAAATTGCGCTTGAACAGGACTACGCGCTCATTATCGGTACCTACACCGATCTTGACGCACTGGCGCATCAACCTTATGCACCCACATCCGGAAAAGGAATTTACGGCTTGACCTTATCCGGGGATGGCAAGCTGATCGAACGTGAAGTCACTGATGCGCTGAATCCCGCGGTGCTCATCCCGCACAGTAATGGCACCATGATGTACGCCATCGTAGAGACTATCCAGAATAACGGTGAGGTACTGCAGTACGGTGTGGATGAAAGTGGTGCGTTAACGCTGGTCGATTCCTTTACCGCTTCAGGAAAATCCACCTGTTACCTGGCGTTGTCTCCTCAGCGCGATGTGGCGATTGTTATCAACTACTGGGATGCTATTATCGATGTGGTTCATGTTGATGAGAGTGGCAGACTCGGTGAGCTTGTCCAGAGTTTCAAGCAACACTATCGCCAGGAAGGGCAATGGCGGCAGGTCACGCATCGTGAAGATCACTGGACAAACCGTCAGGTTGGACCGCATGCGCATTGTGCGCACTTCTGGAAAGACTGGGTTTTTATCCCTGATCTTGGCGAGAATGCGATATTTCAATATCGCTACAACCCGGATAAAAAAATCCTTGAGCCTGATACCCACATAGAATTTGAGCCGGGCTCCGGTCCAAGGCATATGGTCATGCATCCATCACTGGACATTTGTTACGTCTCTAACGAATTGTTCAATACCGTTTGTGTTGCTCAACTTGATGCATCAGACCCTGATCAGCAAAAACCGCGTTTACTGCCCATTCAATACGAGTCCACGCTGGAAAACCGGGAACAGACATCCTATGTATCTGAAATAAAGTTGTCGCCTGATGCTCGGTTTTTATACGTGTCCAATCGTGGCGATAATTCTCTGGCTATTTTCAAGGTACTTGCCGATGGTCAGCTTGAACGAATTGATATCGTCCCTACTGGTGGAAAATTTCCGCGGCACTTCTCCATATCACCTTGTGGTAAAGCCGTCATCATCGCTAATCAGGACTCCTCAACAGTTAATCTGTTTCACCGCGATGTTGAGACTGGCCTGGTTACGGCTACCGGATATGACTACGATATACCGGCTCCCAATTACGTGCGATTTTTTTAATAGAAGATTTGTCGGCGTTCGGGTAATCGTTTATGGGCTTTAAATATTCCGCAAATGTAGGCTTCCTTTGGGAGCATCTGCCTTTACCAGATCGAATCCGCGCTGCAGCGCAAGCGGGATTCGATGCTGTTGAGTGTCATTTTCCCTATGAGTTCGCCGCTGATGAAATAGCGAGTGTGCTCAACGCAAACAATATTCCCATGATTGGGATTAATACGCTGCTTGGCCCTCCGGATGAAGGCTACTTTGGTGTGGCAGCCATCGCTGGCAAAGAGGCTCTTGCACAAAAATACATCGATCAGGCGATCCACTATGCTGCTGCAGTTGGCGCTAACAATGTGAATGTGGTGGCAGGTGCCAGTGCAGATTCATCGACCTCAGAGGCTGTGTATCTGGAGAATCTGAGCTACGCCTGTCAGAAAGCCGCTGATCTGGGTATCACTATAGTTATCGAACCATTGAATCCACGCTCTGTTCCCGGCTATCACTTTAGCCGGGTAGAGCATGCTGTTTCAATTATCGATTCAGTCGCTGAAGATAATCTGAAGCTTATGTTTGATTTTTTTCACACACAGATAGTACAAGGAGATCTGGCGACGCTTCTGGTACAGTATCGTCACTATATTGGACACATACAGATCTCAGCAGTACATGATCGTGGTGAGCCAGATGTGGGTGAAGTAAATTACCCTTTTTTGCTGAACCTACTCGCTACAAATGGCTACAAGGGGTATATCGGTGCAGAATACAAACCACGTGGAGAATCTGTTGAGTTCGGTCTTGGCTGGCTTGATGAGTTTCGCCAGCATTAATTCTGCGATGAGTATCCGGAGCGATTTCAAATGAGTGTGCTTGCTGGCCGGGCCTTAAAACGATGTAATCCGTTGTGACTCAGCGTGGCAAGTCCAATCCGGTCACTATGGAGGATGTTGCCCGAGCAGCTGGCGTGTCACGTATGACGGTGTCCCGTGCCATGCGTGCAGATGGAACTGTCTCGGAAAGTACCCGCGAACGAATTCTTAAAATTGTTAAGCAGATGAACTATGTGCCTGATCAGATGGCAGGCAGCTTATCCACCAAGCGCTCAGGATTTGTAGCGACCTTGGTTCCCTCATTGAATAACGTCCACTATGCCGAAATGGTCCAGGCGCTGACGGAGACTATCGAAACAACCGGGTTACAAATATTGCTCGGCCATACTGATTATTCAATTGCAAGAGAAGAACAGCTGGTCGAAAGCATGTTAAAGCGCCGACCAGAAGCTATAGCCTTGCCGTTTGACGGACACACTGATAGAACCGTCAAGCTGCTCAAGCAGGCGCAGATTCCGGTTGTGGAATTGTGGGAAACACCGGCAAAGCCGATAGGCTATACAGTCGGTTTTTCGAACGAACAGGCATCGTATCTGATGACCGAAAAGCTAGTGGAGTTAGGGTATCGGAATATCGCTTTTCTGTGCGAAACCAACGATGAATGGACGCGAGGTGCAGCCAGGCGCTCAGGGTTTAGAAGTGCTATGGAAGATGCCGGTTTATCACCACACAGAATGATTCGATTCGGCACACCGCCCATGTCGATCAAAGATGGCTACTTCATAGGCAAGAACCTGAAACAGTATTTCGACGATATTGATTGTGTGTTTTGCGTATCCGATTCGCCGGCATTCGGTGTGTTGCGCGCGCTTCAAGAGCAGGGTGTGCAAGTGCCAAACGATGTGGGTGTCGCAGGCTTTGGCAACTTTGAAGTGTCTCGTTATGCGATGCCTTCCATTACGACGGTTAAAGTTGACCCCGCAGAAGTGGGCCGTACAGCAGGTCATCTGGTATCGCGTCTGCTTGATAAAAACGAGTCAGGTCGCAAAGGGCCCAAGCGGTTTCAGATTGATGTGTCACTCAGCCTTCGTGACAGCACTCGACTGGTCAGATAGTTAGCGATCGATTGGTGAATGGTGCGGGTCGATGCAGCCTGTCAAGTGAGGTGCCTGCCTATGTGGAGGAGATACGATAATGATCGTTCACGAAACACAAAGACTTTTTCTAGAAACCTGGTCACTTGAGGACTTTGATGCCTTCGCATTAATTGCGCGTGATCCGCAAGTCATGCGTTTCATTGCAGAAGGTCGGCCCTGGTCAGATTCCAGAATTGGCTGGTTTATGGGCAAGCAAAGTGCTCTGCAGGAGTCGCTGGGTTTTTGTAACTGGAAGCTCTCTGATCGTAAGTACGCAGAGCTGGTTGGATTCTGTGGATTAGCACCACTGCACTCAATTGACGAAATCGAAATAGGTTGGTGGCTCAAACCTGCCTACTGGAAAAAAGGCTTGGCGTTTGAAGCAGCTCAGTGTGTTCTCAGCGCAGCGTTCAGGGAACATGATATGCACCGCATCGTGGCTCGCGCCTATCGTGCGAACACATCTTCAGTGGCATTGATGGAGCGCTTGGGCATGACCTTTGAGCGTGTGTTGGACACTAACAGTGTTGGTGAAGTTGTTCTCTTTGGACTGGATAAATTTGATCATTCGTTATGAATTGTTCTAGCCAGCAAAAGAGGTCCACGTAATAGAGCGTGCATGAAAATTTCGTTCTGTCGGTTTGCTATGCTGCTGTGTAAAGCGTATTACAATAAATTTACCCGTAGCAGGATTCCTAAACGTTCAACATGGCAACATCCTCCCATCTTGCGGAATTACACAAGGGCGTAAAATCCTGGAACAGTTGGCGCAGAAAAAATAGAGAGATTGTCCCTAATCTCAGTAACGTTGATTTAACCGAAGTCAATTTAACGGTGTTGAACGAGACCGGAGACATTAAATATGCCGATCTTCGTAAAATTAATCTGTCCCGTGCCAATCTGAAAAATACCGACTTGTCAGAAGTTAGCCTGGAGGGGGCTAACTTATCCGAAGTCAACCTGAGTGGCGCAAAACTAGACTATGCCGATCTGAGAAAAGCGAACCTGAAAAAGGCTAACCTTCAATCAGCGAGTCTTAATCTGGCTCGGCTCGACGGGTCAAACCTTGCCGGCGCCGACCTGACCAAGGCCGAGCTTAATGAGGCTAATCTTCGATCAGCCAATCTCAAGAATGCAACTCTGTGCAAAGTCGAAGCAGACAATGTGCGATTACATTCGGCGAATCTGGCTGGCGCAGATTTAACGTCCGCAAGGCTGGTAGATGCTAACTGTTATAACGGTAATTTTCGTAAAGCGGTTCTAAAAAATTCATCTTTGTTGAGTGCAAATCTAGGTAATGCTGATTTTTCGGCTGCGGATTTGTCCAGTGCTGATCTGTCTTTTACCAATTTACTGAACAGTATTTTTCAAAAGGCAAACCTTTCGGGAGCCAGGCTGGCAGGCGCCGGGATGAAGCAGACCAATTTAAGCAAGGCCAACTGCATTGGTGCCAAGTTATCCAATGCCTATCTACTTGAGGCTGATCTTAGGCAATGCAATTTGGAGAATGCTAATCTGAGCACAGCAAATTTATCCGCAGCTAACCTGACCGGGGCTAATCTGGGTTCGGCAAATCTTTTTCGGGCAACCTTCGTTCGCACTAATCTGACAAGAACCGTGCTGGATGGTGCATCTATATATGGCATTAGTGCATGGGACATTGTTGGTGAACCAAAAACCCAGAATAATCTGATAATCACGCCAAGGGAGTTACCGGAGATAACCGTTGATGAGCTTGAAGTGGCTCAGTTTGTTTATCTGCTTTTAAACAACGCCAAAATACGCAATGCCATTGATACGATCACCTCCAAAGCGGTGCTTATTCTGGGAAGATTTTATAAAGAGAGAAAAGACGTGCTCGATGCGCTGCGAACAGAATTAAGAAAGAAAAATTATGTTCCTATCGTATTTGATTTCGATAAACCGACTAGTAAAAATCTGACTGAGTCTGTTCAAACGTTGGCGCAGATGTCCAGATTTGTCATTGCCGATATCTCGGACGCAAAAAGCGTTCCGCAAGAGTTAAGTCATATTATTCCGACAAATCCATCGCTTCCGATAGTCTCCATCATCGCCAGAAAATATGAAGCTTATGCAATGTATGAGAGCTTTGAAAAATATCCATGGGTGTTGCCGTTGTATAAGTATTCCTCGAAAAAACAATTGTTGAAAGTTATCAATAAACAGATTATTGAACCGGCAGAAAGGAAAGTAGACGAATTAAAACCATCACCCGTATAAACCGAGGGATGAAGTGCCTGGAGGGCGCATGAGGCAAGCAATAACAATTCTGGCAATTTATGCGGGTGAGTCAGTGCGCTTCAGGTGGTGCATCCCTGGAAAAAAGATAAACCAATAGAGCCAGCGCCAGTAGCAGTGCATAAAAACCGAATAGCAGTTGATAGCTTTCAGGTGATTCTGGTTGCGCCTGTGAATCAATGAGTCTGCCACTGATCATTTGCATAACGCCTGCGCCAAAAATAGAACAGAAATTTAACAAGGTCACGCCGCGCCCTATAAGATGCGTGGGTAGAAAGCTTCTCCCATGCGCCATCACGACACCGTAGCTAGTACCGCACAGCCCTATGACAATGAACACCAAGGTGGCGATATCCAAACTGATATCGGGCTTCAGAACAAGAACCATCAATGCAGCGAATACCGTCAGATTGCCAAAGAACACCACCCACTTGCGGGTATTGAACACTCGGTCTAGTGGTCCGTAAACCAGACTGCCCACGATCATGGCGATGGCCATGAATAATGTGGTTTGACCGATTTCAAGGCTGTTCGCCTGATACAGATCTTGTAGATAGGGGCCTGCCCACAATCCACGAATACCAACAACCGGTGCGTAACAGAGTAGGGTCATTATCATGATGCCCCAGAGTACTTTCGACTTCAGAAGCGTGATATAGCCGTTTAGCCCAGCGCCTTGTGTTGTGCCCACATCGGGATCACGGACCAACGCATAGATTGCCAGCGCAATGATGAATGAGGCAGCACCTAATCCTGACATGGTCTCGCGCCAGCCGAACAGATCCACCGCGGCAGCCAGAGGCGTGGCACCGATCACGTTACCGGTATTGCCAAAAGCGACTAGAGATGAGGTCATAACCGCAAAAGTGCTGGCGTTGAACCGCTGGGCAAATATGAATAATGAGGCCATCAGTACTGGCGAGCAGCCTATGCCAAAGAAAAACATGGCGGCTACGATGGCGTTAGGAGATTGCGCGGTTGCAAACAACACCGCACCACTACTTGTGCCAAAGCCAAAGATGAGGGCCGCTGTGCGCCTTGGGCCGAACCGATCCAGTCCAACGCCGACAACAAACTGCATTAATGCGAAGCTTATGAACCAAACGCCAGAGGCCAGGGACAGATCGCCCTTATCAGCCGCAAGGTCTTGCGTCAGCTGTGGCGTGAGCACCGCGAGGAATGATCGGTAGAATTGTGAAAGCACGTAGGCAAGTGCCAGTGCTGCAAGTCCTTTCATGGGATGTCAATCAGACGTCACAGGAACGTAGAATCATGCGCGTAAATCGGTGTTTTGTGTGCATTTTTCACAAATAGGCTGAAATTGTGCTGTTTGCCTTGGGCCTCATTGGCCATAGTTGCTAACGACGGCTTCGGCCATTATCCTTGTGATGGGCAGGGGTTTTCCCTTGGTCCTACAAAAACACCACATGGAGAGAAAAGAATGCAGAAATCCCTGCACATAGACCCGGGCAAGTGCACCGGTTGTCTGCAGTGCGAGTCAGCCTGCTCGTTAGTTAATGAGGGGATGGTCAATCCTGCCAAGTCTCGAATCAAGGTTTTTAACTTCCATGACGAAGGGCGATTCGTCCCATACACCTGCACGCAGTGTGATGAGGCGTGGTGTATGCAGGCTTGTCCTGTCGATGCCATTGTACTGAACCCTGTCAACGGTTCAAAGGATGTGCTGTCGGACGTTTGCGTCGGTTGTAAGGTATGCACCATAGCTTGCCCGTTCGGCACGATTAACTACAACACCTCAACCGGAAAGGTTGTGAAGTGCGACTTGTGTGGCGGAGACCCTGAGTGTGTCGCAGCCTGTCCTACACAAGCCATCACTTATGTTGATGCTAACGCTACGGGTCTGGACAAGATGCGTGCCTGGGCCTCAAAAACCGATAACGCAGGCTGAGGAGATAACAGACGATGAGCTGGACTAGAAAAGTACTGCGGGTGAACCTGACTAGTGGGTCGGTCACCGAAGAGCCACTCAATATGGAGTGGGCACATGATTACCTGGGGCAACGTGGCCTGGCTACACGCTACCTGGTAGACGAGATTGATCCGGCCTGTGATGCACTGGGGCCGGAAAACAAAATGATCATGACCACCGGACCTCTGACGGGCACTATCGCCTCGACAGGCGGACGCTACTCTGTGGTCTGTAAAAGCCCGCTGACAGGGACGGTTGCCTGCTCTAACTCAGGTGGCTACTTTGGCGCTGAGCTTAAATTTGCAGGCTGGGACATGATTATTTTCGAAGGTAAATCGGCAACGCCTGTTTACCTGAACATCGAAGATGATGTTGCCAAGCTGATGCCGGCAGATGATCTGTGGGGCAAATCGGTCTGGGAAGCTGACAAGATGTTGCGACAGAAGCATCAGGATCCTCAGGTCAAGATTGCCTGTGTTGGTCGCTCTGCCGAAGAGGGTTGTCTGTATTCCGCTATTGTTAATGACTTGCACCGTGCTGCTGGACGATCCGGTGTGGGTACGGTCATGGCCTCCAAGAATCTTAAAGCCGTCATCGTTCGAGGCTCGAAAGGGCTGGGTGGAATCCAGGATCCAAAGCGGTTTCTGCAGGTTACCCGTGATGGGAAGAAAGTACTCGCTGACAACGCCGTTACCGGCCAGGGCCTGCCGGCTTACGGCACTCAGGTTCTGATGAATGTCATCAATGAGGTAGGTGCTCTGCCGACGCGCAATATGCGTGATATCCAGTTCGAAGGCGCCTCCAATGTCAGTGGTGAGGCAATGCACGAGCCGCGTAAGTCAGATGGCAAGCCCAACCTGACAACCAACGGTGCCTGCTTTTCCTGCACGATCGCCTGTGGTCGTATCTCGACCATCGACCGTACTCACTTTTCCGTCAAGGACAAGCCAGAGTACTGGATAAACTCGGGTGGTCTGGAATATGAGGCTGCGTGGGCACTGGGACCTGATACCGGGGTAGATGATATTGACGCCCTGACCTACGTCAACTTTCTGTGCAATGAAGATGGAATGGACCCGATTTCATTCGGCTCTACGGTGGCTGCGGCCATGGAGCTGTTCGAAACCGGTGCTATCACCACTGAGCACACAGGCGGTGTCGAGCTGAAATTCGGCTCGGCAGAAGCGCTTTGCTGGGCGGCTGAAATGACCGCCAAGGGCGAAGGATTCGGTGCTGATCTGGGGCTGGGTTCCAAACGTTTGTGTGAAAAGTACGGCAAGCCGGAATTATCCATGACGGTCAAAGGCCAGGAATTTCCAGCCTACGACCCACGTGGTATTCAAGGTATGGGTCTGGCTTATGCGACGTCCAATCGCGGTGCCTGTCATCTTCGCGGCTACACGGTGGCGTCCGAGATTCTGGGTATTCCTGAAAAAACCGACCCTCTCGAATCGGGTGGTAAGGCCGGTCTGGTCAAGGCATTCCAGGATGCTACGGCGGCTGTGGATTCAGCGGGCTTGTGTGTATTCACAACCTTTGCATGGACCATGGACGATATCGCACCGCAGGTGGATGCGGCTTGTGAAGGTGACTGGTCCACAGAACGCATGATGGAAGTCGGCGAACGCATATGGAATCTTGAAAAAGACTTCAACCAGAAAGCGGGTGTTACTGGCGCAGATGACAATCTGCCTGACCGTCTGCTCAAGGACTCAGCCAATTCGGGTCCTGCCAAGGGCCGGGTCAGCGAGCTGGATCAGATGCTGCCTGAGTACTATCAGCTGCGAGGATATTCCGCCGATGGCTCCATGACGGATGAAACCCGTCAGAAATGGGCGCTACCCAGTTAGTGGGAGCTGACAAGGTGCTGTTTTGCAGCACCTTTTTATGATTCTGCCAACCGTGCTTGGCAGTTAAGTCACAGGTAAAGTACGATACTCCGGGCGCAGTCAATCTGCGCCCGATCTGTCTGTGGGTCTGGAAAGTCATTGCTACTTTACCAAAGCGTAACAGCACAATAATTTGTGCGTATACGATTAAGCAGTGACACCAACAACGACTAGGAAACGAACATGCATTACGTGATTATTGGTGCAGGACCTGCCGGTGTTAACGCGGCAGAACATTTACGCAAATTTGACCCCAGTGGTCAGATCACCATGCTTGTCGCCGAGGATGTACCTCCTTACTCACGCATGGCCCTGCCATATTATCTGGTCGGCAATATAGCCGCCGAAGGCACCTATTTGCGCAAGCAGGATGATCATTTCGCCAGTCTTGATATTACGCTGAAGTCTGGTCGAGCCAGCTCGGTCGATCCCACCACTAAATCCATCACTCTGCTCGGTGGCGAGACTTTGAACTACGACAAACTACTGATTGCGTCGGGTGCAACGGCTACCCGACCTCCAATACCGGGCATCGATCTGGATAATGTTTTCAATTGCTGGTCGCTGGCTGACTCGCACAAAATCGTTGAATCAACACAAGCCGGCTCCAAGGTCATTCTCATGGGGGCTGGTTTCATCGGTTGCATTATTCTTGAGGCACTGGCCGCCCGGGGAGTTGATCTGACGGTCATCGAGATGGAAAACCGGATGGTGTCGCGTATGACCAATGAGGTGATGGGCACCATGATCAAGGATTGGTGCGTGGCCAAGGGTATCAAGGTTCTGACCTCTACCAAGGTCTCCAGGATTGATTCACAAGAGGGTGACGATCCGCTGAGTGTCACGACCGAGGATGGGCAGACTTTGCCCGCCGATGTAGTCATCTGCGCCACGGGTGTGCGTTCCAATACGGCATTTCTTGAGGGCAGTGGTATCACTGTTGATATGGGCATCATTGTTGATGATTTTCTGCAAACCAGTGTGCCGGACGTGTTTGCTGCAGGGGATGTTGCACAGGGTCGCGACTTGTCGACAGGCGACTATTACGTTCAGGCGATACAACCTACTGCCGTGGAGCACGGAAAGCTTGCAGCCAGCAACATGGTATACGGCACGCAGACTCCCCATCCGGGCAATCTGAATATGAACGTTCTGGACACCGTCGGTCTGATCTCGACCTCGTTCGGTATGTGGATGGGTGTTGATGGCGGAGAAGAGGCTGAGATGTCTGACATCGAAAATTTCAAATATCTGAACCTGCAATTCAAGGGAGATGTGCTTGTCGGTGCCAGTAGCCTGGGCATGACGCAGCACGTTGGCGTGATGCGAGGTTTGATTCAAACCGGCGCACACCTTGGTGAGTGGAAGAATAAATTAATGGAGGAACCCAATCGTATTTCTGAAGCTTACCTGGCCAGTGCTCAGTCGCAAAGCATCGCTATGGTGCCTGCGTAAGGGTTTGTGGCTTTACTATGAAAATCACGTTCAAGCTCTACGCAACGTTGCAACATCTGTTGCCAGCCGGATCTGTAAAGAACGCCGTACAAATTGATGTGCCTGACGATGCCACCCTCAATGACATTATCGACGACTATAAAGTCCCCAGGGATCTTGCGCATCTTGTGCTGATCAACGGTGTTTTCCAGTGTGAGGCCGATCGTGATCAATCCCAGGTTCTCAAGGAAAATGATGTGCTTGCTATCTGGCCACCGGTTGCAGGCGGGTGACTATCTCAATATCCGCCGATGGTTCATTCGGGCAAGCGCTTTTTCATAGTAAATCACTGATGACACAGACAACGCATGAGTAATTCCATCATTGAGTACAGCCGCGAGATGGGCCTTACCCATGATGACTTCTGGCGTTTGCTACCGAAAGCTATGGGCAATCATTCCTATGAGCGTGAAGGTGATTACGTGAATGCCACCGTCAATCAGGGTGCTTTGCAGATACATCTTGGGCCTACTCAGGAACGCAAGATAGCCTTGTTGAGGCTTCCCTATTCGGTGGTTTCCTTTCGCTTCGAGGGCGTTGAGCCTTCGCAGCAAATGGCGTTCAAAGCACACTTCGATCTTCATTTTCAGCGAGGTGGAGGCTAATGGCTACTTCTGCAACAGTAACGGATCGTCTTAATCGTCCGCTAAAAGACTTGCGTATATCGGTCACTGACCGGTGTAATTTTCGTTGTGTTTATTGCATGCCGAAAGAGGTTTTTGACAAGGACTATAAGTTTCTTCCCAGGGCAGAGTTGTTGACCTTTGAAGAGATAGAGCGTGTAGTGCACGCCGCGGCTCATCTGGGTGTCACCAAGATCCGACTCACCGGAGGTGAGCCACTGGTTCGGCGCGATCTGGAAGTTCTCATCAGTCAAATTCGAAAGGTGCCTGGAATCACAGACATCAGCATGACAACCAATGCATCGCTGCTAACGCTGAAACGAGCTAAAGCCTTGCGTGATGCCGGGCTTCAACGCATTACAGTAAGCCTGGATGCGATGGACGACGACACCTTCAAGGCTGTGAACGATGTTGATGTTGGTGTGCAGGCGGTTCTTGATGGCATCGACAACGCCACTGCTGCAGGGTTCACTGGCACCAAGGTCAATATGGTTGTCAAGAAGGGTCTAAATGATCACTGCATTCTGCCCATGGCAAGATACTTTCATGGCAGCTCCAATATCCTGCGCTTTATCGAGTTCATGGATGTTGGCAACAGCAATGCCTGGGATCTTTCGCACGTTATTACCAGTGAGCAGATAGCGTCGCGCATCGGTGCTGAGATGCCCATTCGCCCGGCGAGCGCTAATTATCGGGGTGAGGTTGCCAAGCGCTGGGAATATCTGGATGGAGGTGGTGAGATTGGCATCATTTCATCGGTGTCGGAGCCGTTTTGTGGCGATTGTTCGCGTGCCCGTCTGAGCGCCACCGGTAGTATCTATACCTGTCTTTTTGCCAGTAGCGGCCATGATCTGCGGCCCATGCTGCGCGACGCAGACAACGAAAACGTGCTGCAGGCTTTGCGTAAGCTGTGGTCATTACGCACCGATCGCTACTCGGAAACCCGAACCCAGGTTGCAGTACTCAGGCCTAAGGTAGAGATGTCCTTTATCGGGGGGTGAACCGTCAAGTCTGTGCCTTGAGCGCCGATATTCATTCAGTTCCTCTAACACTCGCAATGCATCTTCTCCGATGACTATTCTGGTTTTTGATTCTGGTATAGGCGGCCTGTCCGTGATGCGGGAGGCCAGATTGCTCATGCATGAGGAGCAATTTGTTTACGTTGGTGATGACGCTGGTTTTCCGTATGGAAACTGGGAAGAGGGAGCACTTACTGAACGTATGGTGGGCTTGTTCCATACTCTGATGGATACGTTCAATCCACGTCTGGCAATTGTTGCCTGCAATACGGCATCAACACTCATCATGCCCGCCCTGCGTGAGCGCTTCAGCATTCCATTCGTGGGTATTGTGCCAGCCATAAAGCCAGCTTCTGAGCGTACTGCTTCTGGCTTGATAACCGTGTTGGCTACTCCCGGTACCGTCAGTCGTCCCTATACCAAAAACCTGATCAGACAGTTTGGCGGTGAGTGCGAAGTGAAGCTGGTTGGCGCAACCCGACTTGCCCGAATGGCAGAAGAACACATGCAGCTAAGAGAGATTGATACTCAGCTACTCAAAGAGGAGATTCGTCCCTGTTTTGTTCAGCGTGGGCATCGTAAGACCGATATAGTCACCCTGGGGTGCACTCATTATCCGTTTCTTGTTAATGAAATGCGCAAGCTTGCACCCTGGCCTGTTGATTGGCTGGACCCTGCACATGCTGTTGCGCAGCAGGCGCGGCGCTTGCTGGAAAAAGTGGAGCAAGGTGAACCAGCAGCGTCACAAGTACCTGTACAAGGTGATCTGGCCATTATGACCTCAGGTGAGCCATCTCAGGCCATAAACCGGTTGCTGGGCAGTATGGGCATGCAGTTGCAGCCTTTGCATTTCCCGAGCTTGCAGTAGTTACTCTCATGATCATACTCTCGTTCGCACTAATGCCTCATAACGATTGTTGAAGAAGGCGTTGATCATGTGCCGGCCAGGTTTCAGGCCTTAAACTTCCAGGCGTCCGGTATCCGTCGTTTCCAGCGGAGGCATCACAAACCGGGGTTCCATCTTTTGCGTAACAAGCAGCGTCATCATCTACCAACCGCCAGCGAATTTTCATGAGAAAACGCCTGCCTCAATTCAGCGAAAGTGAACTTTCCCGGATCATAGAAATGGCATGGGAAGATCGCACTCCATTCGATGCCATTAGCGCAAGCTTTGATGTTAGTGAGTCGCAGGTTATAAGCTTGATGCGTACACATTTAAAGCCTGCCTCGTTTCGCTCGTGGCGCAAACGTGTCAGTAATCGAGCGACCAAACACCTCGCCACGCGCCCTGCGGGTGTCGGGCGGGCGTATTGTCCTACCCAGTACAAGCAGCGCTAGCCCTGCTATAAATACGGAGTAAAAGGAGAGAGCACTGTGCTAGAAGCTTCAGCCATTCGTCATCTTGTTGTGCATTGTTCTGATACTCCGGACGATGAGCCTATCGGGGCGCGGGAAATCCATCAGATGCATCTCGGATTTGGCTGGCATGGTATCGGCTATCACCGGGTGATAAATCGTGACGGTGAGATAGAGTCGGCAAGACCGGACTACTGGCAGGGCGCGCATGTTTACGGGCATAACGAAATCAGTCTGGGCGTATGTCTTATCGGGCGGCATGACTTTACTGCCAGACAATTTGACTCGTTAGAAGTGCAGCTTAGGCAATGGCAGGCAGAGTATCCTCTGGCGAGTATTTGTGGTCACCGCGACTTTACGTATACCGATAAGACGTGCCCCAATTTCGACGTTGCCGCCTGGTGTGCAGCCAGGGGGCTTTCTACGGGGCCGATAACTCCTGTTTGAAACACGTGTTTTTCTGGTAAATAACAACCGTTCATGTTGGGGCCAGGGTTGCGGCTTTATCTGTTTCCAAATGATTGAATCGCTTGCGCACCAGCAGCAGAAGCACAAGCGAGGGGATGACCATCAAGGCGGTGATAATAAAAAACAGACCCCAGTCGCCGTCCAGAAAATCGACCATGGCTCCTGATGAGGCAGCTAACAGCGTTCTGCCCGCTGTGCCCAGAGATGCAAGTAAGGCGTACTGTGTAGCGGTATAGGTTCTATCTACCAGTAGCGAGATAAACGTGACGAAGATGACCGTGGCAATGGAGGCGGTGACATCGTCAATCAGAACAGAGGCTGCAAAAAGCAGTATTGAGGGCTCGCTGGTCCAGGCCATAAGCGTAAACATGAGATTTGTTGCTGCCATGGCAATACCTGCCAGAAATAGTGCCTTGACTATTCCCTGTTTGACGGCAAACCAGCCGCCGATCAGTGTAAAGACCACGGTAACCACCCAGCCCAGTCCCTTAGAGTAAATTGCGATATCAGATTTTGAAAAGCCCACTTCCTTGTAGAAAATGATGGACATCTTGCCAACGAAAGCTTCGCCGAGCTTGAACAAAAAGATGAAACCCAGAATCGACAGCGCAACCGATACACCGTTCTGGCGGAAGAAACTCAAAAACGGCGCAACAATGGTGCTGCCCAGCCAGGCGAGTAATCCACCTCCGCTGGTGCCAACTGTTGCACCGAAGGCAGCCTGATCTTTCGCTTGCGCTGCCTGTCTTTCCCGCCACGATGCTTCGGGTATCAATAGCAACAACAGATTCATTAGAACAATGAGCCCCGCCAGAATCTGGAAAGTGACTTGCCAGTAGTTTTCAACGCCGTTGATCTGAAGTTCATGACTGATCATTAGCGCTATAAGCCCACCCAGCTTATAGCCCGTCCACCAGCCAACCACAGCAATTGCAGCGCCTGCGGCCATCGCCGCAGATTCATGCCGGCCTACTTGCTCGATACGAAGCGCATCGATAGTAATGTCCTGAGAAGCTGAGCTGATGGCAATAGCCAGTCCAACGGCAATCACAAGGGCCAGATTTTGTGTCGGTGACAGATTGCTCCAAATGAGTAGTGAAATCAGCATGATTAGTTGCAGACAAAGTATCCATGCCTTGCGCTGGCCGACGCGTTGTGTCAACCAGGGAATGCGAATACGGTCAATAAGCGGTGCCCAAAGAAAATTGATGGTATAGACGCCGAAGATTAGTGATGCCCAGCCAATGGTGCTGCGGCTCATACCATCTTCCTTGAGCCACAGTGACAAGGCACTGCCGATCAATACCCACGGGAATCCACTCATGGCACCCAGCAAAAGAATTCTGAGCATGCGCTTATCAGCGTAGACGAGGAGTGATGATCTTGTGGTAGCCGCCATGTCGGTCATGATCTATCCATAAGCTGGGGGTGTGTTACTTAATACTATAGCGGCTCCCCATCGCTGCCGCCACCGCAGCCGTCGCTGCCTGTTGTCAGGTCGTGCTAGTCTGTATTGCGCCATTACCATTGATTTATACCCGTCTTATGAACGCGCCGATAACAGGCTACGCTGAAGGATTTTATGGGCACTTGCTCAGTTGGTCGGATCGCCGGCAAATAGTTGATGCCTTGCACCGACTGGGTTTTACGACGTACTACTACGCGCCCAAAGAGGATCCATGCCATCGGCTGCAGTGGCGAACACCGTATTCCAGCTCATGGTGCGATGAGTTCAGAGAATTCTGTGGCTATGCCCATGGCGTCGGTATCGGGGTCGTGGCAGGGGTTGCTCCCGGACTCGATTTTGATTTTTCCGATCTGCCTGATGGTTCTGATTTTGCGCGCCTTGTGGCCAAGAGTGAAGTATTGCTTGAAGCTGGTGCTGATGTCATTTCTTTACTAATGGATGACATTGATGCCAATTTTGAGAAGCGATGCGGTTGCTTTCAATCGGAAGGTGCAGCGCATGCTGCGCTGGCTAATGCCTTGGGAGATGCCTTGTCGGGAAAATCGCTAAACACGCGCCACAAAGACACAACGGCGCTGAGTATCTGGGTGACGCCGCGAATCTATGCGGATGAGTTGATTAGCGAAGCAGAAGACTATCTAACTCAGTTTGTCCGGGTTCTGAATGGGCATCATTGTGTGTTGTATTGTGGTGGTGATGTGGTGGCGAGCACACTGGATTCGGATTCCTCAAATGCCCTGCGTACCAACAGTAGTGGATCTGGTACAGAAGAGTTGAAGCATAGAGTGATTTTCTGGGACAACCTCTATGCCAATGATTATTGTCCGCGCAGATTGTTCGTCGGACCATGGCAGCGTCGTAGTTCACAGCTGGATGTGTTGTTGAACCCTACAGGGATGGTGCATACCGATTGCCTGTTGTTGGCATTGATGGCAACGAGTATTCAACAACCGTGTGGTCCTGATTTTGAATCCCTGTTTGCGGATACACAATGGCAGGCAGTGTTGCGTAAACACGGTGTTCCAGATGAATTCTATGTTCTGGCGCACTTTTTTTACCATCCCTATTTTAACGACCAAGATGCCGCAGAACTGGTGGCCGTTGAAACTTGTGATGTAGATAAAATCAAAACGGCGATAGAGTATTGTTTATGGCGCTGGAAAACACCTTTATCACGTGAATGGTACGCTTTTATATTCGGGCTTAAGCATGATTTACTAACACTATTGGGGGAGCATCCAGCGGAACGCATTCTGAAGACTCAGAATCAGCCTTTGGCCAATGTGTTACTGGCCGGGAGCAAATAACGCCAGTAGTGCTGTAAAACACCACGGTGTTTTAAATAAGAAGCCACCACGCAAGCATTCGGCTTTAATGCGAATCATTAAAGTGTGTATTGAGTGGCATCTTTTATGGGTGGCCCCTCTGGATATCTTGTACATCAACAGTGTCGGATTGGACGTTAGCAAGTAGCGCCGTAATTTCCGTACAGCCTTCAGCCGCTTGATAGAGACAAGTTGCCATTGCCGTTTAATACGGCGTGGAAAGCATAGCAAAGAGCTGATGATCGGTAGCGAGTACTCAACGCTATCCGTTAAGCGCTAAATGCGATATCACTGCGGCGACAAAACTGTAAAAAGCGGGATCTACTGTCGGGATAATTTGTAGGCATTTTTTGATTTTCTTCCTGACCTGTGAACATTGCACAAGCCCATCGACAGCACTCGTGAGTTTGTTTTTTTGTAATGCGCGTTTCGTCGGCCCCCGCTTTTTGAGTGCAATTACCTGACTGAATCTCTGGAGAATAAAAATAATATATGACATGAAGTTAATCTTATTGTTTAACGTTAACTAATTGCTTTGCATCGAAATACCCTCGCTTGTTTTGCAAGATAAATGGGGTTATGGTTGGTTTGTAAATTAATTCAAGACGTAAATAAAAATATAAATCGACTGAACTAACTGTTTGTACACCGCACTAACGATCACTTTGCAAAGCAGTAATCAACTTACCTCCCCTTAGCTTCTGGGGACAGCGTTCATGATTTAGGTAACAAATTCGGATTGCGCCAGCGCTTTATCAAAAATCAATTCATAGCGGCGTTGCCATGAAGATCAAACAGTCAATAAATTTTAATAACGAGTCCGGTCGTTTTTAACGACTGGTCCACTTTCAGGAGAACGACAATGGAAAATAGAAACAAGGCAAGGAAAGGTAAAAGTCAGCGTTCACAAGTCGCATTGGCTGTTTTCTCGGCAACGATCCTGGGGTTGGGCGTTGTTGCTAACGCAAGCGAGCAGGATAATAGCAATCAACAGGTGCTGAATCCCGGTGATATAGCGGCTCATGATTGGCACACAGGCGCGCCCAAAGATTTTGTGTCGAGGGCAAACCCGGTTTCCATGGAACATCCCGGCGGCGACCCTGATTATCTGGTCGACGGGGATAGAATATATGTTTATACCTCCACCGATGCTAACCAGGCTTATTACAAACGGTACCCTGATTCGAACAATGGGACCCTCTTCAATCAAACTTATCTTGATATGGATGGGTATACCGTTTGGTCTTCAGAAGACATGATTCACTGGAGAAATCATGGGGTTCAGTTTGCGGCGATGAATCTTGATGCCGCCAAATGGCGTGAAGCTTATCGCAATAGTATTGCAATACCTGATTTAAAGGAATCTTTCCTGGAGCAGGATGTATCGCCGCACGCCATGTGGGCACCCACAGCGGCTAAATACACGGATGAAAACGGTGATAGTACTTACGTTTTGTACTATCCGAAAGGTATTGACGGAGTTGGAAAATTTACGACCGGCTATGCAACAGCCCCCAACCCGTATGGTCCCTTTACCGATCAAGGTCCGCTGTATGGTGATATCGTTGATGAAAACGATCCAAATCGTGTTGAGCGTGTCGTCATTGGAATGGACCCTAATGTCTTTATAGATGGGGATAAAATATATATCTATGGTAATGGGGATGCTGGTCGTGATGAGCTTGATAACACGGGTCAGGTGGTGGTCGCTGAATTGTCAGAGTTTGATCATATAAACAAGAAGCAGACAATAATCACGAAGCCACAGCGTCTTGAGTACGATATGAATAACACGATGTACGGCCATGTGGCAGGAAACAAACCGTTGAGTAAGGATTTTCACGAAGGTGGTTCGATGCACAAGTCCAATGGAAAATACTATTTCTCATGGGCAGAACATGAACACAAGCATTACAAAGGCTGGTACTCCATGTGTAATAGTCCTGTGGGACCCTGCGAATGGATAGGCCCCACGATCAAAGGCACTTATCAGGGTAATCAACATGGATCATTCGCAGAGTTCAAGGGACAAGAGTATTACCTCTCACACTTGAATCATCACGCTGATGTTGTTAGCCAGTGGGACGGCTGGCAGTCATACCGAAGAACATGGACTATTAATCCAGTCACTTATAACGCTGACAAAAGTATCCGTGTCATGTATCCAGAAGCATCACCCATTCCCAATATCAACGTTGGTGGAGCATTTACCGATGGCAACGGCCTAAGCTACGTTGATTCCACCCAGTATGTATCCGATGGTGGTTACGCTAGCGTTAACAATGAGGTTGGCGGTCTGGAGAAATTGCAAGCGGCAAACCCGGATACCAGCAACCTCAAGGCATATGAAGGAAATAGAGTCGGACAAGCCTTGGGCACGCTGGATGTTAATGTACCGGGTTTGGAGAATGGTGAATACGATGTGACGTTAAAATTTGCTGAAATATTTCCCGATGCGCAAGTCGGAACAGACGCGGGTTGGTTTAGCCGCATCATGAACATTTCTGCCCAGGGGCAGCAGCTTGTTACTGGTCTGGATGTGATGCGCAAGGCCGGGGGTGCCTATCGTGCTTATGATCAGAGACTATCAGCAGTGAAGGTTACGGATACAACGCTAAGGATTGCTATAACAGCGACCAAAGGCGAACCCATGCTAAGTGCCGTTGAGATAACAGCAGCGCCTAAACCAGGTTGGGCTTTGAATTTAGGTGGTGTCGGTACGAGCGTTAATGGTGTCACTTTCGATGTAGATCCCGGTGTCGGAAATTTTAATGATAATACCAGTGAGGTAATTACGTTAGATCCGGCCAAGGTCATCGGCGCTAATGCCGACGAACAAGATCTGTTCGCAAGCTCTCGAATTGGCTGGGCTGGATTGAATTACAGCAACACGACACTTGCCAATGGAAACTATGACGTCACGCTTGGTTTTGTCGAAACTCATCATGTGGAGGAAGGCAGCCGACTATTTGATGTCGAGATTCAAGGGGAACTGGTCCTGGATGATTTTGATATTTTTAAAGCAGCAGGTGGAAAAAATATCGCCGTTAAAAGAGTGTTTCCAACAACGGTGACAGAAGGTAAATTGAACATCGACCTGACTACGGTAACCGATGCTTCCAGGATCAGTTTTATCAAGGTCGTCAGAACCGCAGATGCTCGGCCAGATTCGAGTATTCGAATAAACGCTGGAAACTTCTGGGAGAATTCCGACACGGGTGGCGCCTATTTTCTGGCAGACGAACCTTTTCTTGGTCAGGGCGGCTCACCAATGGTCGGCACATCAGATGCAGCTGTTACACGTGAAGATGAAAGATACAATGGTTTGAGAGTTGTTACGCCAACTGATGAAGTTATTTACCAAACAGGACGTTGGGGTAATAGTTTCGGATATACAGTTCCTGTCAGAAACGGCCGCTATAGCGTTAGGCTGATGTTTGCTGAGGACTATCACTCAGCTGCTGGAAAACGGGTATTCGAAATATTGCTTAATGGTGAAAAGCAGATTGTCGATTTGGCGGGAAGCACCCAGTTTGATATCTTCAGAGCAGCGGGTGGTAAAAACAAGGCGATTGATCTCGTCTATGATGTGGATGTAAACAATCAAGTGCTGAATATTGATTTACAGGCAAGCATTGACAATGCGAGTATTTCGGGCATCGTTATAACCCCTCGTTATCTTGAAGACAATGACGGAGCCATTCCGTCCGATCCCAATAAATGGGAACCTGGCTATCAGCCAAATAGTCTTTAATTTGAAAAAACGGCTGCCCGGACCGGCCCTGGTCGGCTAGGGTAGTCAGTTGAATACGGTGAGGGTTATCAGTTGTGATGAGCATGTAGATGATCGTCAACAGGCTCAGTGATAACCCTTTCCCGATAGCACGTTTAAAAATTACGTTGACACGTGCAGATGTTGATTCACGTATATCGGGAAACGTAAACTAGACAGTCATGCCAACGCTTATGCGGTCTGCGTATCATAAGCGGTCAGCTGGTAAACAATCGTTTGATGGACGAAATACTTCCAGCGCGGCTTACTACCTTGTCCAGTGGTTCGATAACACAGTCTAAAGAATGGGCTGTAGCATGCAGGAGCGTATCTGGATCCACAAGAATACCTGTGTGGCCCGGCCAGTACACTATATCCTCAGCCAGTAGTTTACCAACAGCCACGTTGTTATTCAGTGCCTTCTCCTGATCACAGCTGTCTCTGGGAATATCTATCCCCTGGGCTCGGGCAAGTGCCTGGATAAGGCCAGAACAATCTACACCAGCCGGGGTGCAGCCTCCCCACAGGTAAGGGGCGCCAAGAAAATGAGTCCGTGCAAGATGTAGTGCTGAGACGTTTAGCGTGTGATTTGTCGCTATCAGGTGATCATGCCAGACAAAACCACCAGTGCTTAATGCCCGAAATGGGCTCTTTACCAGATCGTGCGAGGTAATGTTGGAAAGGAATGGCAGTCGGTTCAGAACCCGGCTTTTGATTGAGGGTTCGCTGAATACCAGTGTGCTTCTTGCACACACCCAGTGTGTGGGTAAAATGCTGTCCTTATCCATAGCCTGAAGGTGGCTTTTCTCTACATACCCGGTATAACTGTCACGTTGAGCAATTACCCGGACCCATTGAGATAGCTGTTCATTGGCGTAAGATTCGTGTGCAGATTCAGTGGTGTTCGGTGTAGTCTGGACAGAGAGGGGGGCGACAACAAACCTTTCGCCGTAAAGGCATTCATTACTGCACTCTGCATTGTGATCGGGCGCCACACGCATTGGCGAGGTTGGCACCAGCAATTGTAACTGTTTGGCAGTTTCATCCGTCATGATGCGAGAGTAGATATGTTTTTGAGTAGTGTACACCCCAGCCGTTTACGGATAGCCGAGATGAATACAATGCGCACGAAGAAACACTCGGATATATCATGCCACTGAATCTTGCGGCGCTGATGTTTTTTGGAATCTGCTGGGGAGCTTCCATTCCCTTGTTAAAATTTGCGGTCGGCGCGGGCTATCATCCCCTTGGCATGATGATCTGGCAGTTGGCAGTCAGTGTACTCATCATCGGCGGTTATTTGATTTGGCGGGCAACGCCGGTCGTGCTGGCCTTGTGCAACCTTAAGTACCTGCTGATTATTGCCATGATCGGTACTCTCATTCCAAACTCTTTTAGTCTGCTGGCGACCAGACACTTGCCCGGCGGCATATTGGCTATCATTATTGCCACTGTTCCGCTCATGTCACTGCTCATTGCGCTTGCAGTGCGCATAGAGTCGTTTTCATGGTTGCGGTTTTCAGGAATAGTGCTTGGGGTTGTATCGCTGGTATTGATTGCCGTACCGGATACCAGCTTACCGGACCCAAGTAAGGCCCCCTGGATTCTGGTGGCATTGATTGCACCCGTTTGTTATGCAATAGAGGGTAATTTTGTAGCTGTTAAAGCCCCCGCTGAACTCTCAGCCGTCGTCACTTTATTTGGTGCATCCGTCTGTGGTCTTGTCATGCTTGTACCTTTTGTGTACGCAAATGGTTGGGAGGTTCCAGTTTTTGTGGCCTGGGATGCAACTCGCTGGGCGATAGTGTGCGCAGCCTTGGGACACATGGTGGCCTATACCGGGTACCTGTGGTTGCTGGGCAGGGCAGGTGCCGTTTTTACCAGTCAGGTTGCGTATATCGTTACCTTGACTGGTGTC
The DNA here is from genome assembly GCA_045106855.1 of Granulosicoccus sp. Taxonomy (GTDB): domain Bacteria; phylum Pseudomonadota; class Gammaproteobacteria; order Granulosicoccales; family Granulosicoccaceae; genus Granulosicoccus. The sequence goes on along the minus strand of JBGCFI010000024.1, from coordinate 157,295 downwards.
GTGTTGTCCGTGGTTTTTCTGGGTGAGCGATACGGTGTCCTGTTATGGATTGCGGTAGTATTGATGTTAATTGCAGTGACATTGGTTAAACCTGTAAAAGCGCAGGCCCCCGGATGATGTCCGACGGGTTTAATCTGATGTAAGCAGGCTGAGCGCATGCCGCTGCCCATTCATTGTTGCAGTAAACTGGTGGCTACGGATATTCCGCTCTCCGCCATCACAATGGTCCTCATCGGCATGAATACTAGAAATCCGCTCAACGCAGCTTTTGCCGCAAAAACGCGAACCATCGCTTTTAACCCGGACGATGAGCGAGCATGGCAGCTGTTGCAGGTGTGTCCCCGCTATTTACCCACACCCTTGTTATGCATGAGTGATGATGGCATTGGCGTCTGGGTGAAAGATGAATCACGCAGGCTGGGGCTTGGATCGTTCAAGGCACTGGGAGGTATTTATGCGGTGGCTCAACTCATTGCGGATGAGGTTGAGAAAGTCACTGGCGTGCGTCCGCTGGCACATGAACTACTGGACGACAGTGTCAAATCGATTGCGGCAAAGCTTATCTTTGTGTGTGCCAGTGCGGGTAATCATGGACTTGCCGTAGCAACCGGTGCACGTATTTTTGGCGCCAGGGCCCGCATTCATATTTCAGCAACCGTTCCTGAGGATTTTGCCAAACGACTGGAAAGTGTTGGTGCAGTTGTCTGCCGTTCGGGTGAAACTTACGAACAAAGTCTGGAGCTTGCGGAGCAGGATGCTATCACTGTTGGTGGTGCGCTGCTGGCGGATGGCTCCTGGCAGGGTTATACCTATCCTCCATCCCTGGTTATGGAGGGCTATACGGCAATTGCCAGGGAACTGCATGATCAGTTCGACGCGAAAAACTGCTGGCCCAGCGATGTGTATCTGCAGGCCGGGGTGGGCGGAATGGCGGCGGCTGTAACTCTCATGATACGCAAGTACTGGCCGACACAGCCACGCATTGTCATTGTCGAACCTGCAGCGGCTGATTGTCTGGCTATCAGTGCTGAGGCGGGTAAACTGATTGACGCTCTTGGGCCTGTGTCCAATATGGGACGTCTGGATTGCAAGGCCGCTTCATTGCTCGCCTTCGATGCCTTGTCTGTTTGTGATGTCCACTACCTTACGGTCAGTGACGATGAAGCTGATGTGGCAGTCAGGTCGCTGAATTACCTGGGCTTGGCAACCTCGCCCTCCGGCGCTGCAGGTTTTGCGGCGTGGCAACGTGATAGAGCGCTCGATCGTTCAGCGGGGCAGCGGCCATTGATAATAATGAGTGAGCAGGCAATCGCTTAAGGTATTGCTAATGCCTCCGGATATTTTTGATGCTTAGGCGGTAACGAATATATTCACTACCCCTGGAAGCAAGCATGTGTTCCGTTCATTTTCGCTGGAGCAAATCCCATTTATTGCCGCAGATATCTTCGAAAACGGCTACCGTGCCATAGGGTTCTTTGCGTGGTTCTTCCAGAAAGTTAACACCCTTGTCTTTGTAGTTGCTGTAATCACGCCAGAAGTCATCGGTGTGCAAGAAAAACGCGACTCGCCCACCTGTTTGACAGCCAACTGCAGCGCGTTGATTTTCATCACCGGCTTCCGCTAGAAGCAACGCAGAGGCCGCAGGCCCGGTGGGTGCGACAATCACCCAGCGTTTATTGCCGGGAGAGAGCGGCGTATCTTCTATCAGTTTGAAACCCAGTTTGCTGACAAAGAAATCAATAGCCTCATCGTAACGATTGACAACAAGGGTAGCCAGGGCGAGTTGCTGTTTCATTGGATTCCCTTCAGTCTATAGATACTACGAACTAAGACAGACCCTGTGGCGTGCGCTTACCCTTGTTCTTCTTGGTTCTGTGCCGTTCCTTTTTTTTCTTTTCGCGTTTCTCGTTGGCGGCTGCTGTGTCGCCGCTGGCAAGATCATTTGAAACGGTGCGAGTTTTCTTGTCCTTTGCCGATTTGTTTTTGCCAGAAGTTCGCGGCTTGCGTTTCTTGGGCGCTGCGTTTCCATCAGCGGATGCTCTTGCGCCATCAGATGGTTTATCGTTACTGGCTGTACCGATGCGCGTTATATTGAGCTGGTGATTGCAAACCCATACCCGCTTAAGGTCTTTTAACAGGAACTTGGGCATGCCCGCTGGCAGTTCGACGAAAGAATGTTTTTCTTCGATTTTGATGCGACCGATAAATTCGCTGTCAAGACCAGCTTCATTAGCGATAGCGCCAACCAGGTTCTCCGGTTGAACACCATGGGAGCTGCCAACTTCCACACGAAAGCGCTCCAGCTCTATGTCAGCGATTTCTGCGGCCCGACGGCGCTCAGCTCGAGAGCCCGGAGTAACAGTTGTATCGATGACGGGCGACTTCTTTTCGTCACCGGCGGGTTTGGATGCTTTCGCTGCACCGGAGGGCTTGCTCGCGGCATTGAGGCTGGCATCGTCTCTGGTATTGACGGGCTTGACCCTTTTATCTGATTTTCCGGCTTTGTCGTCAGCGGTATGTGGTTGCGCTTTGGGGTTTGTGTCGGTGCCAAGTTCCGGTTGTTTTTTATCCGCTCCCGGTGTGCGGCTTGGTGCCGCATTGCTGCGTTCTCGTTTGAACTGTCGCTCGGTTTTTCCAGAGGCATTCTCGTTCTGGCGAGCACCTGGTTTCGGCTCTTTGCGATCTTTGCGAGGACGTTCCGGTTTTGCGCTTAGCAATAGAGGCTGATCGCCCATACACAGTTTGGCCAGCGCTGCCCCGACTCTCTCTGGCGGCACATCATGATCGCGTGAGAACTCTTCGACGAGCCGTTGCAGATAAGCAAGTTCGCCGCCTGCCAGCGTATCGGCTATGCGCTGCTTGAAATCACCGATGCGCTTGTTGTTGACCATTTCAACGGTGGGCAGCTGCAGAGTTTCAATTTTCTGGCGTGTAGCCCTCTCTATCGAACCCAGTAAATGACGTTCGCGCTGCGTAACAAATAATATGGCGTCCCCGCTCCTGCCCGCGCGCCCGGTTCGCCCGATACGATGTACATAGGCTTCGGTATCGTAGGGAATGTCGTAATTGATAACATGGCTAATACGTTCCACATCCAGGCCGCGTGCTACGACATCGGTTGCGACCAGAATGTCCAGCTTGCCACGCCTGAGTTTGTCGACCATTTGCTCACGTTGTTTCTGCGGCATGTCGCCGTTCATGGCAGACGCTGCGAAGCCGCGTGCTGTGAGTTTTTCGGCAAGCTCAACAGTGGCGTTTCGGGTGCGCACAAAAACCAGCATGGCGTCGAAGGCTTCCGCTTCTAGAATGCGCGTCAGCGCATCGAGCTTGTGCAGACCGCTGACCATCCAGAACCTTTGTCGAATCGTGGCAGCGGTGGTGAGTCGGCCTTCAATGGTAATTTCGACAGGCGACTTAAGATGCTTGTTGGCGATACGCTTGATAACGCTGGGCATGGTTGCCGAGAAAAGCGCCATCTGTCGGGTAGCCGGTGTCTGATCCAGTATCCATTCAACGTCGTCGATAAAGCCCATGCGCAGCATCTCGTCAGCTTCATCGAGTACCAGCGTTTGCAGCTTGTCGAGTTTGAGAGTCCCGCGTCGCATGTGATCCATGATGCGTCCGGGGGTACCCACAACGATGTTTACGCCGCGATTAAGCTGGCGAATTTGCCCGGTGTAATCCTGGCCACCGTAAATAGGTAGCACCCGAAGGTTCTTCATCTGGGATGCATATTTCGTGAAGGCCTCCGCGACCTGTATCGCCAGCTCACGCGTTGGGGCAAGCACCAGCGCCTGAACGCCTTTGGCGTTCAGATCCATTCTGGCAAGAATAGGCAGCGCAAAAGCTGCGGTTTTTCCGGTTCCTGTCGGTGCGTGTCCAAGCACATCATGGCCACTGATCAGCGGCGGGATCGTCTGTTGCTGGATAGGCGTCGGGGTTTCGTAACCCACAGACTGTACCGCACGTTGCACCGCTTCTGGCAGGGCAAGTTCGGAAAATTGGGTAAAAGTGTCAGTTTTCGTCATGGCGGGAGCTTACCGTGTTCGTACCCTCCGTGCTTATACTAGTTGCTGCACAGGACTTGTTAACCTTGGTATCGTGAGGTAATGCCCGTCTTGTGCCTGCTCAGGTGGCCTTTTTTACTCAATACAGGAAGCGATGTCTTTTAATGAATTATTGGTTATTCAAATCCGAACCCGACGCTTTCAGTATCGAAGATCTCAAAACAATGAAAGGTCGTCGTGACCACTGGGACGGAATACGTAATTATCAGGCGCGCAATCTGATGCGCGATGAAATGAAAAAGGGCGACTTGGGGTTCTTTTATCATTCCAGCTGCAAGGTGCCGGGAATCGTCGGTGTTGTGCAAATCGTTAAAGAGGCCTACCCGGATCACACCGCCTGGGACCCCGAGTCCAGATACCACGATCCTAAAAGCACGAAGGAAAATCCGCGCTGGTTGATGGTGGATGTGAAGTTTGTTCGCCAATTTAGTGACGTGATCAGCCTGCAAACCCTGCGCACGGTTGCTGGCCTGGAACAGATGCCACTGTTGCAAAAAGGCAGTCGACTCTCGATACAGCCAGTCAGCGCCGAACACTGGAAAATTATCGAATCGCTCTAGTTGATTGATAAAACGGATTCGGGACTGGCTCGCCTGGTGGCTCCTGTGATCACGTGCTGTGAAAGTTGCCATCAACATGTCACTCCCGGTATCGGCTTGTGGCTCAAGAGCGCATCTACGCCGCCACTAATAGCTCTTCAGATGAACGACTTTATCGGTGTGTCGAATGGTGTTGAGTCGCGACAGGACTCTTTGGATAATGGCGGTTTCTTGGCTTCTGCTGTCTGGTGCGGCGGTGTATGCCATGGCCGACTATGGCGCAGAATCAGGGCAGACCGGCGTTGCTCCCTCACACTGGCCTGCCATACCGGATTTCATCATTCAACCCGATCCGGCAAGGCCTACGCTCATACTGTTTGCGCATCCTTTATGCCCGTGTACCAGAGCGAGCCTGTGGGAGCTGGAATCCATCACGAACCGGCTTTATGGCATGGTCAATCTGCATGTTCTGTTTTACGAACCGGAAGATGCCTCGTCTATGCCGGCGGTTTGGGCGGCATCGGATCTAAAGCGGCTGGCGGCCACTCTACCGGAAACACAGTTACACACTGACACTGGAGGGCGCATCGCAGAGAAATTTGGTGCGTACACATCAGGCCAGCTACTTTTGTATGGCACTGACCAAACACTCCAGTTTGCAGGTGGCATTACGCCGTCGCGGGGTCATATGGGAAGTAACCCTGGCAGGGCAGCGGTTATCAGCGCTATTGTCGATGACGAAGGTGTTGATCTGCTAGCGCCTCGTCTCAATCCCGTATTTGGTTGCAGCCTGCACGAGGAAGCGAAAGGCGATCGCAAACTGATTAACGAGCCAAGGGCGACCAATGACTTATCTAGTGCCTACTAATGCTATCAGTTTGCCTTTTTCAAAATCAATGCACCATCGGTGAACTGATGGCCTGTTTCAAAAAATATCCAGTTATTGAAGGGCTGTCAGATGAGTGAACGTAAACTTGTAAAGCATGCGTTAACTGAGACTGATGCCTCGTTTGCGCGACAGGTTTCTGAAAACGCTGAGGAGCTGTATAAACAGAAGCGACAGATCTATCATGCAAAGATCGACAAGCTGTTTATCGTCCTGTTTTGTATTCAATGGCCGGCTGCTATAGCGCTGGCGTTTTTCATGACGCCCACAACATGGGCCGGGTCGACGAGTTCGATACATCAGCATGTTTATATGGCGGTCGGGCTTGGTGGGCTGGCAACACTTTTCCCGGTCTGGCTGGCATGGCAGCGGCCAGGCGCCCTTATTACCCGGCATGTCATTGCAGCTTCCACCATGATTTTTACCGCCCTGTTCATTCACCTTTCAGGTGGGCGGGATGAGGGACATTTTCACTTCTTCATGATGATGGCGTTTGTTGCGCTTTACTTCGACTGGAAAGTGGTGATCACTGCAATAGTGGTGGGTGCGCTTGATCATGTGTTTAGAACGATGATGTTTCCCATGTCCGTATTTGGAGCCCTGGAGAGTCCGTGGTTCCAGTTGTTCCGGCATGTGCTTTGGGTGGTTTTCGAAGGGTCGGTTCTGTTATACGCCGCTGTGATGATCGATCGAGACACCCGGGAATCCGCTTCACAGTTAGCTGTAAGTCAATTACGTGAAGATCAGATAAACAGCCTTCTGGAAGAGAATGAAAGCGTATCCCATGAGCGTGAGGCCCGGGCAGTAGAAGCCAGAGAAGCCTATGAAGCCAAACAAGCGGCCGAGAGGAAGCAGCGTGAGATCACCGACGCTGCCATTCAACGGGAGGCCGCGGAAGCAGACTTCTTGAGATCGCAGGTAGACGCTCTATTGGTGACTGTTAACGAAGCTGCTAGAGGGAATCTGGATACGCGGGTAACCGTTAAAGGAGAAGACGCCATTGGCCAGGTAGGCAACGCTATGGAGAAAATGCTGGCATCGTTGCGTAGTAACTTCGCTCAGATTCGTTCTAATGCCCAGACACTGTCGGATGCAGCCAATACGCTCAATGTCACCAGTCGCGGCCTTGGTGAAGATGCCAACGAGACATCGAACCAGGTACAGCGCCTTGCAAGTAGTGCTGCCCAGATCAGTAAAGGTGTGCAAAGTACGGCCACCTCCACTGAGCAGATGAATGATGCTATCAGAGAGGTGTCTCGTTGTGCTTCAGATGCTGTCTCAGTGGGCCAGGATGCTGTTAATCTCGCTGCGCAGGCAACGACAACAGTTGAGCAGCTGGGTGCATCGAGCTCTGGCATAGGTGACGTGCTAAAGACGATAACGAGCATCGCAGAGCAGACCAATCTTCTGGCCTTGAACGCAACCATAGAAGCCGCACGAGCCGGAGATGCGGGAAAGGGCTTTGCCGTGGTCGCTAATGAAGTAAAAGAGTTGGCCAAAGAGACCGCGCGCGCTACCGAGGAAATTTCCTCGCGCATTGCGGCGATTCAGGCAGATGCAAGTGAGGCCGGTGAGGTGATCGGTCAGATAAGTTCCATTATTGAACAGATTGAAAACTATCAGACAACCGTAGCTGCAGCTGTTGAGGAACAAACAACAACAACGCGCGAGATCAGTAACAATGTACGTCATAGCGCCAAAGGCAGTGATGACATCAGCCAGGGTATTGCACAAATATCTGACAAGGCAGCGCGGGCGAAGCTGAGCGCCCAGAATGTTGATGCCTCGGCATTGTCACTCAATGAAATTGCTCAACGTCTCAATGAGTTGCTCAGTGTCTATTCTCTGGGTGCGTCTTCAGAATCGCGATCATTGCGACTGGTCACCCATCGTTAACGTGTTGGTGTAACTCAGTCAGCGGTATCTTGTGCAGGGCCGTGTACTGACTTCACGGTGTCTGGTCTGGCGTTCGCTAGAGCTCCATTTGTAGGTTGTCTCCACAGGTGAGGCTATGTAAAGTGCAGGATCACCGATTGGTTCAACCAGATATATGCCGATTGCCCCACACTTTTGGGCTGCGTCGGGTGTGCATTTTCCGTTTTTCAAGAGGTGCACGAGGATAGTCAGAGCTGTCTGACAATCGTCAACCGCGATTTTTCTGGGCGTGGCAGTGGTGCCAAAGCGCAACACGTCGTAAGCTACTGCAAATGATGTGCTTCTGTGTAAACTCGACATCAGAAAATCACCACAAAATCACCACTTGGGAAATTCTTATGCGCAATCCAGTTCTGATCCTTGTTCGCTCCATTGCCGCTGTGCTCTTGGTGCTGCTGTCCTCGCAACTATTTGCAGCAGATACCCCGGTTGTGCGTGTCGGTGTTCTGAAATTCGGCACCGTCAATTGGGAATTGAAAGCGATGAAGCACCACGGGCTGGATAAAGCCAACGGTTTCGAACTGGAAATTGTGCCGTTCGCCGGTGGCGACGCAACGCGCATCGCCTTGATGGGTGGCGAAGTTGATATCGTGGTCTCAGACTGGTTGTGGGTGTCCCGACAGCGCTCTGAAGGTCGCAACATGACTTTTGTGCCCTACAGCTCTTCTGTGGGCGCTATCATGGTTCGTAATGACAGCGATATAAAAACCCTGGCCGATCTTAAGGGTAAGAATATCGGCGTTGCCGGTGGCCCTCTGGATAAGAGCTGGCTTCTGCTGCAGGGTATGGCGTCACAGGAGCATGGCCTGAGTCTGGCTGACGAAAACGATATCGCATTTGGAGCCCCCCCTTTACTGGCTGAAAAAGCCAAGGATGGAGAGCTTGACGCCGTGCTCAACTACTGGCACTTCTGCGCAAGACTCGAAGCGGCAGGCTTTCGACGCCTGGTCAGTGCAGAGGAAGCTGCCAATGCGCTGGGTTCCAGTGGGCCCGTGTCAGCCATCGGTTATGTTTTTGATGATCAGTGGGGGCAAGATGGATTGGCCGCAGGTTTTGTAAAAGCCTCACGCGCCACCAAGCAGATCATGAAAGACTCCGATGAAGAGTGGCAGAGATTGTCCTCCTCTGGTGCTATCAAGGATTCACCGGCCGCTCTGCTCATATTGAGAGATCGGTTCCGCGAGGGTATCCCGGCGCGTTCACACGATGAAGAAATCGCCGATGCGGGTCGTATTTACAAAGTGCTCAGCGATCTGGGTGGCAAGAAGCTGGTAGGAGATTCAACAGTGATGGTCGAAGGTACCTACTGGGATGGTGCGCCTCTAAGTAACTAACGGGCCGCCGGAGTGCAGTCTCGACGAGGAACAGCAACAGCTGACGGGATAGAGCTGCGCGTATCACGATCCTGGCCGTGGATGCTCGTCTCGTTGTTTGTCTTCTTGCTTTTCTGGAGCGCTCTGGCGCTATGGCTGGATGATAACTCGCTGCCTGCGCCGCTTAAGGTGTGGGAGTCGTTGGTGACAGAATGGCGCTCGGGAGAGCTCCATTTTCATCTGGGGGCCACTCTGTTAAGAGTGTTAGCAGCGTTTACCATTGCCATGTTCATTGGAAGTGCTATCGGGATATGGCTGGGAATCCATGAAAAGGCTGATCGACTTCTCGACCCGTGGCTCATTCTCATCCTGAACATCCCGGCGTTAGTGATCATTGTGTTGAGTTATATCTGGTTTGGCCTCAACGAGGCGGCTGCTATCGGTGCGGTGGCATTAAACAAGATCCCTAACGTCGTGATTACCTTGCGCGAAGGCGCGCGTTCATTATCGGCAGAGTATGCCGAAATGGCCGCTGTCTATCGCTTTGGTACGGCCAAGCGATTGCGTCACGTTATCGTGCCGCAGCTACAACCGTTTTTCGCTGCAGCTACCCGTAGCGGCGTGTCGCTCATCTGGAAAATCGTACTGATTGTAGAGCTGTTAGGTCGCTCTAACGGCGTCGGGTTCCAGATTCATCTGTACTTTCAGTTATTCGATGTGGCTACCATACTGGCGTACACACTAGCTTTTGTTGCCGTCATGTTGCTGGTTGAATACCTGGTGCTGCAACCTTTGGATCGGTATGGCAATCGTTGGCGTGGTGAGCGTGTCAGACAAGTCGGTAGCTGATCAGATGGAGGATACCGTGCTGGATTTGCAGGTCGAAGGGCGCACCTTCCACCTGAGTGGCGGCGGTCAACTGCATGCAGTGGGTAAGCTGGAATTCAGCCTGCCTGCGCGCTCGTTTACTTGCATTGTGGGTCCTTCAGGTTGCGGCAAAACGACCACCCTGCGCATGATTCTCGGTCTGGACAATAATTTCGAAGGCACCATACAACAACCAGCCAGTGATCGGGTTGCTGCGGTGTTTCAGGAGCCACGTTTGCTGCCCTGGCGTACCGTTGAGCAGAATATACGTTTGGTGCTTCCAGAAGCCAGACAAGACCAGTCATTGGATGAGCTGCTGAATGTACTGGAGCTGGGTGAGGTACGCAGCTTTTTCCCTAACCAGTTGTCGCTCGGACTGGCGCGCCGGGCATCGCTAGCAAGAGCATTTGTCCTCGAGCCTCAGCTCCTGATACTGGACGAGCCGTTTGTATCTCTGGATGATTCCACCGCAGAGCGGTTACGGCAGTTGCTGATGAGTTTGTGGCAAAGACAGCAGACCACAGCGCTAATGGTGACTCACAACATTCGCGAAGCCGCGTTACTGGCTGACAGGATTCTGGTTTTCAGCAAACGCCCCACGCATATTGTCGGCGAGTTACTGATTGATACGGAACGCTCACTGCGCACTTACGAATTCGCCGAAGGTATAGTCAGGCAGGTTGAGGCCATCGTGCCTGAAGCGACACTCGATCTGGATTAGATCCACGCATACAGACACTATCGCCTTTCTCCGAAATACTCAGGCGGAGGCTGTACGCCCTGCGCGAAAGCGTCGTGCGGGATCATAAGACCAGCAAGCGACACCAAAGAACACCAGTGTGCAGGCTACCAGTATGCCCATGGAAAGAGCATTGAACTGTCCGTAAAACGCAAAGCGGACTGCTTCGATGGCATGAGTAAAGGGGTTGAATTCACATATTGTTGCTAGTAATTCGCTGGATTCACGCATTTTCCAGATCGGGTACAAGGCTGATGACATGAAAAACAGCGGAAAAATAACGAAATTCATAACACCGGCAAAATTCTCCAGCTGGCGAACCACGGACGAAATCAACAAGCCCAGTGAGCCAAGCATGATACCGCTCAGTACAACCACTGGTAGTGCAAGTATGGCACCGCTATAGGCGAATTCGATACCAACTATGCTTGCCATGATAAGAAAGGCGGCGATCTGCATTATCGATACAAGCACACCAGCCAATAGTTTGCAAAGCAACAAATACCAGCGTGGCAGAGGCGCTGTCAATAACACTCTCATACTGCCCATTTCCTGATCGTAGACCATCGAGAGAGATGATTGCATGCCATTAAACAGCTGAATCATGCCGATGAGTCCGGGCACGATATACACCTCATAGCTGATGTAGGTCTGGTAGGGTGGAATGATGGCAAGTCCCAAGGCCGCACGAAATCCGGCGGCAAACACGATCAGCCATAGCAGCGGCCTGACAAGCGCCGCCAGAAAACGCTCTCTCTGGTGAACAAAACGCAGAAGCTCACGCTTAACGATGCCGCTGAAACTGCTGAGATAACGTCGATGAATGTTCATTTTGGTGTCTGACCCAAACGGGTCTTAGTTGTTTTTTTCGTCGTCTGGCCTGGTGTTAAGCGAGCGCATCAGGGCTGGCAGGTCGGCGGCCTGGTTATCCTTTAACAGCTGTTGTGCAATACCGTCGTGGTGTTTTTTACCAGCGTGTAGCAGTGCAACGCGATCAGTGTCACGAATTTCATCAATCAGATGAGTTGCCCAGAGCACGGCGCATCCGTGTGTCGCGGGTAGCTCACGAACAAATTCCAAAAGCTCGGCACGCGTTGGAATATCCAGTCCCACGGTTGGCTCATCCAGCAAGAGGATGCTCGGTTCGTGCAAGGTGGCACGAATGATTTCGACACGTCGCCGGTGACCACCATTGAGAGTGCGTACCTTGTCATGTGCTCTTGTATGAAGGTCCATTCTTTTTAAGGCTGTGTCGATACGGCTGCGAGCGGTCTTGTTCGGCAAGCCATGCAAGGCGCAAAAATACAGTAGATTTTGCTGGACACTCAAATCCAGATCGAGTGTTTGTGACTGAAAGACGATGCCCAGCGGCGCAAGTGCTTCGGAACGTTTCAGCAAGGACTGGCCATTGATGCTAATGCTGCCGCGTACGGGTGCGAACAATCCGCATATGAGAGAGAACAGGGTGGTCTTGCCAGCTCCGTTAGGGCCTAGCAGAATAACCAGTTCACCGGTATTTATGCTTAGCGTTACATCGTGTAAAGCGGTTTTACTCCCGTAGTCGAAGCCTAGCTCGCTAACATCAAGTGCTGCAATGGTCTGCGAATCTGTTAATTGGTTATGCTGCATATGTGTCGCTGATATTCTGCTCACAGATTGGGACTTATTGGGGTTTCAAGTTGGTTTGCAGGGTGATTTCGCCGGGGGAACTTCGACTCCCGAACGACTAAAGTACCATTTAGATGAGGTGAAGAATCGCGATATCATTTTGCAGATTATACGTCTCAAGAGTCTTGCATTGAATTGTCTGTAATTGTTGATGTTTCAAGCGATTTCTTGCGAGTCTTGGCCGCACACGGAATGGTGTCACAGTTTGCGATTGTCAGGTGATGCTTCGTATAAGCGTGGCGTAGGAAAGACGGAATAGTCGACCTTTTCATTGGTTTTCCAGACTATTAAGGCTGAGTTTTAACTACTTTGCCTTAATTTTGATTCCTAGCTTGTTGAAAAGCAAAGCCGGAGGCATGGCATGATGGCCACGACACAGGTACGATGAGCGGGTTAAAGCCCATACAATACCCGGGAACCATGACAGATCTGTCGCAAGTCCTGATCATTGACGATCACCCCCTGTTTAGGGAAGCATTAAGTGCAGCCGTTTCTCAGGCTTACCCTATGGTGCGTTCGAAAGAGCTCAGCAATGTGGAAGAAGCGCTTCGTGTGCTGGAGTCTGATCGCGACTACGATATCGCGCTTCTGGACCTGAATATACCCGGTGTCAATGGATTTGAAGGTTTGCTTCAATTGCGTGCCTCGCATCCGCGGTTGCCGGTGCTTGTGGTATCCGGTCTCGAGAATGAGCAAATTATCGAAGAGGCTATCACCTATGGTGCAGCCGGTTTCTTGCCAAAATCGCTGGGACGCGAGGTATTGGCAACGGCTATCAATACGATTATGGCTGGAGACGTCTACGTGCCCGACGGCCTGCTGCCCGGCAACGATAGCGAAGGCGGTTCTGCCAAGGTCGATATCATCGAACGTCTGTTAAGCCTTACGCCTCAGCAGTTACGAGTATTGTTCATGCTACGCGAGGGCTTGCTCAACAAACAGATTGCCTACGAACTGGATGTGGGTGCGACGACGGTCAAGAAACATGTTTCCGAAATTCTGCGCAAACTAAAAGTTCACAGTCGCACGCAGGCCGTAATAGAGGTGTCAAAGCTTGATAAGGACGAACTGTTTGATATGGAAAAACGATTCCTGGCGTAATTGGCGGCCGGTCCGGCCAGCGCAAGCGTCTATGCAGTGAGCTCAAATTTTCGTGTACGTAGATGAGTCAGTAGTGCTCTCAATTGTGCAGGTTTTACCGGTTTCTGCATCACATCGAGTTGACGTTGATCGGCCATTTTCCAGAGACGTTCCGAAGGATCAGCGGTAATGATAACCGCGGGCACCTGACGCCCTATCAGTTGTCGAATGACCCGAACGACAGATGTGCCGCGTTCGTCATTGTTCAGGTGTTGATCGGCCACAATGATTTCAGGGACCCAGGCGTTTTCGCTCGTCAGTGCGCTCATCGCTTCACGTGCAGAACTGGCAAGGCGGAGCTCACAGCCCCATTGGCCCAACAGTGCTTCCATAGCCTGCAAAGCTGCCAGATCATTTTCTATTATGAGAATGCGTGTTTGAGACAGTTTTGCCCCTGATACCTTTTCAAGATTTTTATTGCTCTTCGGCGGTAAAACCACGGCATTTTCCGGAGGATCGGTGTAGGGCAGTCGCAAGCTGAAACACGAGCCAGATCCGACCGTTGAGTTGACGGTTACCGTGTGATTGAGTGTGCTTATCATGCGTTCGACAATTGCCAGCCCCAGACCCATGCCCGCAGATCCATCAAGATCATCCTGCCCCTTTGCACACCGCTGGAATTCCACAAATATGTCTTTGAACCGGTCGCGATCTATTCCTACGCCGGTATCGGCGATACGTACTTGCACATGATCACCGCGTCTGCCGGCGATCAACAGTGCGCCGCCTTTTTTTGTATACCGCAGTGCATTAGCCACGATGTTCTGGATGGTACGTCGCAACATGGTGGGATCGGACCAGACATGCAATCCGCAGTGCCTGACGCGCAGTTCAAGATTTCGTACCTGTGCGATTGGCTCGAAATCCGAGGCAATTGAGTCGAACAATCTATCCAGGGAGACTGTTTGAAAATGTGGTTTGACATCACCTGCATCCAGCCGAGACATAAAGAGCAGATTGCGCAGGAGCGTATCCATGGTTTCCAGAGACCGCTCAACCTGACGACAAAGACGACGGCCTTCATCGTGGGCTTGTACCGAGCTTAGCGTCGAGATAAGTAATAATGCGGCGTTCAATGGTTGAAGTACATCGTGACTGGCTGCAGCGAGGAAGCGCGTTTTGGAATAGTTGGCTTGCTCGGCGGCTTCCTTGGCGATGATGAGCTGCTGGTTTAACCCTTCCAGATCGGCTAGGGTCGAGGTCAGCTCCGAGGTCCTTCTGCGCACCTGTTCTTCGAGCCCGATCGCGGTCTGGAATAACGAATAGGCGTTCCCCTGCTGATCCATTGAGCGCTCTACACGCTCTATGAGGGCTGTATTGATTTTCCGGAGCTTTTCTACTTCCTGCAGGTCTTCATTTCCCATGGTTCAGTTTTTCGATAGCTCGCTTGGTGGCATGCCTATGGCAATTCCAGTGAAGGTTTGGTTGATATGCATTGCGCCATATTGTTCTCCGTACGTATTACAGCCAATAAAGTTCTTTTCCTGATAGAGGGCGGTAATCCTGTGCGTCGTGTTTCTGTGCTGAGCGTCAAGTTTCCGGTAAACGCAGTCAAAGCCGAAAAGAAGATCAAGCGGCCCGATATCCGCTTCGATCTGCTCGATTTTCTCTCTTGACGAGGCAACCATGCCAACCGATCTGGCAACGGTCAGCACCAGGCCGTTATCAATCGCACAAAAAAATGTCAAAGAACCGTCGTCATTGAGTTGCTGAATTGACCGGCAATAGTACTGGCCACCGAAGCGCACGATAACCGAATAGGAGGCAAAACTTCCTGCCTCCAGTTCGTCGGGTTGCAAGCCGATAGCGTTTGCGTACGCGACCGCAGCGGTTTCTGCATTGAACTCGCTGACGCAGCGCAAGTCGGGATCAGCCTCGGTGACGACCAGCTTGTGCTGTGTAGGGACAAAATTATTGTTCGTGTAGACACGGCAGGGCAGACGACAGTGAACCAATGTCAGCACGCTTGAACTTGTGTAGAACCGGCCGCCTGTAATTTGCCAGGTTTTTGCAAATTCCAGGTCATCGCCCGCGGAACCGCCTATCAACGGGATACCCTCCAGGCCGCGATCGATGGCGACCGTCACAGCCTCTTCCGAATAGGACAAGCCGTCGATAAGGTTCAGCGCAAACAGGCTTCCGCATTCCTGGGATTGAGGATGCGCCCGCTTGAACTGCGTGCACAGATTTGCCGTGGTGAGTGCGACGGTTTCCATCCCCAGAGTGGCTACTGAGTCCATGACAAGTGTTGCACAGCTAAACCAGCGTGCAGGCAGTGTTATGGCGACGAAGCCTTCGTTTTGCAGTCCATCCGGTGTGACTTCACCACTGGTAGAGCAGCCGCAATAGGCGACGGGGTTTTCACTTGCGCTTAATTGCCGGACTATGTCCGAGGCACTATGGCGTCTGGCTGAAAACCAGATGATCACCAACTCGGTCGGTTCGGACTGCGTCGCGGCAATGATCCCTTCGCACATCGTTGCGGTATCCGCCTCCTGGCTCCACAGCACACTGATGCCGCTGGCATACTGTTTTTGTGAAACCAGATTTGTTACACACTCCATCTCTACTCTATTCGCTGCAAGTACTGATACATTTGTGCCAGTGTGTCATATCACCGGGCACGCGTGAAGGGCGGTGGTGCGCTTCGTGGCAAGCAACTGCCCTTTCGGCTGTTCACCCAAGTTACACTTGCCGCCATGAATGAAACTACAAAGCCTAAGAGTCAGGTGATCGAGCGTCCTGACAGCATACTTGACGGCGTTGCGAGTGATGCCTGGCAGGCCTACAACGCCATGGAGACGACCAAGCGAAGACACTATGAGTTGCTGGAGATTCTCGACAACAAGAAGAAAAACTACAACCTCGACCCCAATCCGAGAGATAAAGCTCTTCTGGCTAATCTGCTGAAAGATCACGATGGGCAAGTCAAGCGGTTCACGGCGGCCAGTTCGGCGTTGAAAGCAGCAGACGCCGAAGCGCATATGGCCTTGTTCGTCTATATTGGTGTTCTATCCGAAGCAGAGCCTCCGATTCAGCACTAGTTGAGAAGCTGAAGTTCCACTCGACGATTAGCGCGGCGGCCCTCTGCGGTTCGATTGTCGTGAGCCGGACTGGTCTCGCCATAGCCACGAGCCTGTATCTGATTAGGCCCCAGGCCGCGTAGCATCAGGTAATGGCGGATAGCATCAGCACGACTATCCGATAGCGTCTGATTGTTGTGAATGTAGCCTGCGTTGTCAGTGTGGGTGGCGACTCTGAACAGCTTATCGGGTATTCGTTTTAACGCTACTGCAACTTTGTCCAGCGTGCTGCGTGCCTGTGCGTTCAAATACGTCTGGCCACTGGCGAATTGTATCTGAGGCAGGACAATGAGCGAATCGTCGCCGCAACCAAGCGACAATTTACGTCCACTAGGGTTGCCTGTACCTCCAGGTGTCCTGACGGTATTGTTATCGCTCAGAATAGTCGCTGGAACATCGTTTTCCAGCACCGGGTCTGAGGCCTTGGCTACGCAGATATCGCGATAATCGGGTACCCCATCATTGTCAGTGTCGGGGGAACACCATTCCGATGGTCCCAGTGATGCCACACAGGCATCAGCGCGGCTATTGCTGCTCGAGTGAACCCGGTATTCGAGTGTCAGTTTTGAGGGCGCACTGCCAGTTTGTTCAAACATCACTCGTTGTTCGTTCCGCTGCCAGCGCTGGGCAGGATTCGGGGCGGCTGTATCATCTGCGTAGAAGCTCAAAAGCTCGATGTTCGCCGGTAAAATCCAGGTGACGCTGAATTTCAGCGCCTGTGTGCGAGCCATCGTGACCTCAAAATCACTGAGCGTGGCCTGTCGCAGGGTGGGTTCGAAAAGGTCAATGTCCGTGTTCTCCGTGTTCTCCGTGTTCTCCGGGCTGCTGAATCTATGGCGATAACGAGTAAAGACACTGCCTGACACAAGCGTAAGCATCTCCGGGTCTTTTTCATGAGCGTGGCGATATACTGCGCTGCCTGAGCCGGAAAATACGCTCATCAGCGTTGTGCGTTCGGATGGCAGCCTTATGACAATCAGCTCATCGTTCGCAAACAAGGTTTGCTGCGCGGTATAGCTCACGCCATCTTCATCAACAACAACCAGCAAGTCACTGTGTGCTTGTGCAAATCCAGCGCTTGTCCAGCAGAGCATCACGAGGAATAGGAAGATTCGACTATAAGTGGTGTACTGCTGTGTTCTATTTATCGTTCGTAGCGTCATACGGGGGTCTATTGAGTACACATTGGCAAGTGTCGCGTGTGGCTTGTTACAATCAAGGGGAGATTCGCCTGTCCATGTTGGTCGGGCCAGAGCATAGACCACTTTCCCATGTCAAAACAAACCTGGTTAACCGGCATTACCACGTCGGGTACGCCGCATCTGGGTAATTATGTAGGTGCGATTCGTCCCGCGGTAGAGGCGAGTCATAATCGCGCCCACGAAGGCTTCTACTTTCTCGCCGATTATCATGCTCTGATAAAAAATCAGGATCCGGCGCTGCTGCGCCAGTCGCGGCAGGAGATTTCCGCTGCGTGGCTAGCGCTGGGACTGGATACCGAGCATGCAACTTTTTACCGCCAGTCAGATATCCCCGAGATTCCCGAACTCACCTGGATTCTCACCTGCTTGACAGCTAAAGGGTTGATGAACCGTGCCCATGCCTACAAAGGTGTGGTGCAGGAAAATCTGGACTCGGGGGCGAGCGATGCTGATAAAGGTATCACCATGGGGTTATTCAGCTACCCGATCCTCATGAGCGCAGATATTCTCATGTTCAAGGCAACCCATGTGCCAGTGGGGCGTGACCAGATCCAACATCTGGAGATGGCTCGCGATATTGCACAGCGGTTCAACCACCATTACGGCGAACATCTCGTACTGCCCCAGGTGGTCGTCGAGGAGCGTGCTTCGGTATTGCAAGGCCTGGATGGACGCAAGATGAGTAAAAGTTATGGCAACACGATTCCATTATTCGAGACATCGAAAAAGCTGCGTAAGGCCATTATGAAGATCAAGACCAATTCGCAAGAGCCCGGAGAACCCAAAGATCCCGAGGGCAATACAGTGTTCGACATCTACAAAGCGTTTGCAAGCGATGAGCAATGTAACGAGCTAAGGCAAGCTTATGCTGATGGAATCGCCTGGGGTGAAGCAAAACAGCAACTGTTCGAGCTGGTTGATGGTGTTTTGTCTGAACCCAGAGAACGTTACGATGAGCTGATGGCGGATCCATCCAAAATCGATGCAGTCCTTGCCCGTGGCGGTGAGAAGGCGCGTGAGCATAGTCGTCCGTATCTGGAGCAGCTACGTCGTGCAGTGGGTGTTGTATGAATCCGGTACTGGTCAACCAGTGGCGTGGTAGCGCCATTGAGTGTCGTTATCGCGGGGCAGTGGCGGTTGTTGAAACATCCGGCCGTCTGTTCGCTTCTCTAGGAGATGTGCAACGGGCGGTGTTTCCGCGTTCCGCGATAAAATTTATACAAACCATACCGTTTGTCGAATCTGGCGCTGTGGAAGCCTTCGGATTGGACGAAAGGCATATCGCACTGGCTTGCGCATCGCACAATGGCGAACCCATTCATGCCGGGCTTGCTCAGGATTGGCTAGAGCGAATCAGTTGCGATCACGACGATCTGGAGTGTGGCGCTGAGCTTCCCATGCACCAGGCTACCCAGTTCGAGCTGATGGCAGAGGGGCGCGGTCCCCAGCGCGTGCATCACAACTGCTCCGGCAAACATCTTGGCTTTTTAACAACGTGCAAGCAGTTTGGCGAGCAGACACAGAACTACCGACTTTATAACCATGCGGCGCAACAACGGTGGTTTGATATTCTGGAAAGCTTGAGCAACACGCGAATAAACCAGCTTCCCTGGGGATACGATGGTTGTGCGATACCCTCGGTCGCCATGCCGTTACAGCGCATTGCATTGGCAATGGCGCGTTTTGGAGATCCCTCCTATTTTGGTGGTGAACGTCGCACGGCTGTCGAGAAAGTTCACGCTGCCGTGACAGCTCATCCCTATCTGGTTGCGGGCAAAGAACGACTCTGCACCGCGTTGATGGATATATTGGCACCAGACATTCTGGTCAAAGTCGGAGCAGCCGGTGTCTACACCGCGGTCATTCCGCAGCACGGGCTGGGACTTGCCTTGAAGATTGATGATGGTCATGACGGTGCCGCCCGGGTTGCCCTGGGAGCGATTCTCAACACGCTGGGTGTTCTACCTTCAGACAAGGCGAAAGCGCTGACTGAGTACTTCATGCCATCGATTAATAATTCGCGCGGTGAAAATATCGGGCGCTTTGAGCCATCCTCAGATTGGCAGGAAGTTACTGAATAGTTTTTTCGGAAATTACCGTGGTGCTTGTTGTAGGCATGAGTGGCGCTTCTTCGCAAAGTAGCAGAGTCCGATAGTCACTGATTTGCTGCTCTGACCCGTACTCGTATAATTGTTGTTTGATCAGCGCCAGATGGCGAAGCCTTAAGAGCTTTTGAAGTTGAACCGCTTCTCGACGCTTGCCCAGGTGTTGACGTGATACATGCTGAGCATCCTTCTGCATTGACTGCAGTTGTTCGTACTCGGGTTGGAACTGTTCAATTAAAGTCTCGATCGCGGGAAAGTTGTCGGACTTGAGAAGTTTTTCAAAGTCTTGTGTATAGGGTTGGGCAAGTGTTGGCCATTGCGAAATAAGAGCGGACTGTATCGTGCTCTGCAAACCCTTAATGCTTGCCTCTTGCTCGCGTCTTTGTTGTTCGATTGCTTGCAGGCGATTGGTAACCGTCGCCATTTCCTTGCGAATTCCCCTTGCAACGTTGTCGTTCACGGTAATGTCCATGCGTTTGGCCAGATGGCGGAAAATTTGCGAGTATTCGTTGTTAGGTAGCTGCTTCTGAGGAGGTTGCCAGCGTAGATACCAGGGCTGCCAGCGCAGTAAATAGTCTTCACTGGAGGACAGCGGAAGATCAATACTCATTGCCTCTTCCAGAGTAAACAAATGTGCCTCTCTCAAGCTTGTCTGCCCGTCTTCGTCGAGATCTGCAAATCGGCTTATTATCTGGCCATCGTATTCAAAGCCTGATAATGCCGAAAAGAAGTATGAAAGATAGTCACGATAGTCGCTGGCATCAGAAAACTCTGAGGAAAACTCAGACTCACTGTAGGCAGAATTTGATGTAAATCCGCAATGTGTAGTCCCGTTCAGTTCCAGTCCTTGTGACGGGTTGCGATAGGCAAGTCGATGAAAACTGCCGGAATAGCTGTGTGAGAAAACATATCGAACAGTTCTTTCGTTTTGCGCCAGCAACTGGTGCAATCGTGACGTACTGAGGCGGTCGTCGTTCCACAGTTTCAAGGACGCACTGTCTTCGCCTGTTCCTGAAAAGCTTCCAAGCCCGCTGTGAATCAGGAGTAATTCTTCATCAGTATTTTCTGCCAGACCCTTTGTGAGAGCGGGTTCCAGATCCCCAACCATAGTGCTGCCGTGGATGTTTCCAAGGCCGTGATTTCTGAATCGACGCTGTGTTCCTGCAACGTTGCCAAAAACACTGGTCAGTGGGCGTGTCAGCTCATCTGTCTGATAATAGGTATCTGGAGATTCTTTCGAACCATCGTTGAAGTATGTGCGATAGCTGACGTCCCGTTCTGTCAATACGTTTTCAATCCACAGTATGGAGTCTTCAAAGTGATTGTTCGAATCGAGAACGTCACTGCCGCCGCCAATAATGATCGCCTCAGTGGCAAGTGCCGGATGTTGTATTGCTGCTGTAACCGGCAATAGAGTAAACAAGGCCAGTACAACCAGCTTATCAGGTGATTTTTTCAAAGTGTGCGAACCACTGCGTTGGTTATCAAGGACACCATTAACGCAACCATTCGCGGCTGTTCCGACCTGCGACAGCGTCTAGCAGACGATGAACGACAGCCAGAAGAACACCGGTTGCCAAGAGCGTGGGTAAAGCTGCATACGGTTGGTTGTAAAGTCCGAATGCCACCACGATGCCTGCCAGAGGCAGAAGGATTCCACCGACAAGCCATGTGGCCTTGTAGCGTGACAGCAACAGATAGTCAACAACCGCAAGAAAGCCCAGTGGAATCGTGACGATGAGGCTGGCTTGATAGCCAGTGAGAAACTGTTGAATGATGATGCTTCCGGGCAATTGATGCCAGGCATCCAGTTGCCAGCCTTCGGCGCCATGAAACGCCAGGAGCGTACTGCAAAGTACATAGGCAGGCCATGCCAGGGTGCTTATCAGGACCCAGAGAGCTACCAGATATAACGTGCCGATCTTCCGCTTGCTAACCATACAGGCAGTTCTTGTAATTGGTTTATCGTCAGGCAGTTTTAGATCAATCAACCGGGTTTTGATCCTGCCAATTCTTTGGTTAAGCTCGTTGTATGCCAGATACAGTCGAATTGACTAATTTTCAACTAACGTTTTCGTTTATATCGTGTGAAAACACGATAAAGGCCCTTTGCACGGGGCATTGGAGCTTGTTGCTGGCAAGGAATAGTATCGTTGGCTGACCAGCCGGCATCTGTGCAGGGGAGGGATTAGTCGTTTAGAGTAGGATACTCAGTGCCTGACCTTAGAGTACCTGCCTCGTGATAACACCCGTCCGAACTTTCGACATCCTGCCTGCTCTCCATCTGTCACAAGGTAGACTGGTCGATCTGGCTGCAGATGCGTCAAGTGATGAACCGGTACTGGACGACGATACCGACCAATTGTCTGCAGCACGACATGCTATTGATCACGGCGCGCAGTGGTTACATGTAATCAACGTGGACACAAGCTTTGACTCAACTGCCGGGCATGATTGGTCCTTGCTCAGACAGCTTTGCCAGTTGCCAGTCAAAGTCCAGTACGGAGGCGGGCTTGATCGTACTGAGAACATTGATAAAGCGATAGATGCCGGTGTCAGCCGGGTGCTGCTTGATACCTTGGCCATCAACTCACCTGAAATCGTCTCGGCTGCGATCATCAAGCACGGTCGCGAACGTTTCGCGCTCGAAATACAAACCAGTCCGGAAGGTGTTTTGGTTGGACGGGACTGGGAAGCCGTTGGCGGGCTAAATGCTCTGACATTGGCAATACAGATGTATCAGCTTGGTATTACAACTCTGGTGCATACCCGGCTACAACCGGACGGTACGATGAGTGGAACCGATCTGGATAATTCAACCGAGTTAGCCGAGTTATCCGGTATGGATGTGATTGTGGGAGGTGAAGTGCGTAACCTTCAAGATGTGGTTGACTGTTACAACCGGCCGGGTATCACGGGTGTGCTCATTGGCAAGGCCCTGCAAACCGGCAGGTTTGGTTTGGGTGATGCGCTGGATGAAACCCGGGCAACGCTTGCGTTCGAATCTGGCATGCCTCGCTGGAAGGAGGAACAATCGACCTTGCGAGTCCGGTTGCGTCGAAGTCTGTCACATGCGTACCTGATTCGGCACATATCGGAGTTGAACGGACTAAGGGTCATGGATGCTGGAGGAGGCAACGGGCTTGCTAGCTTGCCGATAGCTGAAGCTGGTGGAATAGTTGATGTCGTGGATCGCTCGATGGCAATGCTCCACGATCTTGAGATGACTGCCGAGGCTAACGGTTTGCAGGATCGTATCAACGCGCACTCCTGCGATATTCGTCGTATTGGTGAGCTGTTTAACGCTGACACCTTTGATCTGCTTATCTGCCACAATGTTATTCAATACAGTCCGGCATGGGAAGAGCTGCTCGTCTCGATGAGTATGCCACTGAAAAAAGGTGGGCTCTTGTCGCTCGTTGTCAGAAACTGGTATGCCGAACCCTATCGGATCGATGTGCACAACCACTCGGCTGAACAATTGCCAGCGCTGTTGGAACGTACGCGAGGTCCATCGCGTGTGTTCGATGCAGACGTTCTTTTCTTTTCCGCCGCTTTTTTAAAGGAGTGGTTGTGCAAACAAGGGTTTGAAGTATTGGGAGATTACGGGTTGCTTTGTCGTCCCGACGAAGTGCCGATGTCCGAGGGGGCAGGATCGGATGCCATCTTGCTTGAAAAACTCCGGGCGCTTGAAACTGCCATGGGTGAGCGTATTCCATACAAGCACACGGCGCGTTATTTACAGATCGTAGCACGCAAACTGTGATAACGGCTGTCACGTGAACCGGCATACTTTAGTGCTTTAGTGCTTTAGTGCTTTAGTGCTCATGGGTTGTGGCGACAATGTTATAAGCACAAGTAATAACCGTATTGGAGTGTCGTTACTATACGCCAGTGACGAATACGGACACCAACGTGCTCTTCAACTTGCTTTTATTCTTGAGCGTCACGCGTACCTCTGTTTTAGGTAGGTTATAAATGTAGGAGCTATAAGTGTCTGGGTGGTTTACCGCCTGGTCTTTAATCATGATGGCGCGGTTATCGAGACAATCACCTATGTCTTTTGCGTATCGCTCAAAGGTTGAGCTTGCATCGCTGGCCCCGAGAGGGTACGCCCAAGTACATTGATACGTGCGTTTTTCCGGATCTTCAAATATCAGGCAATACTCGGCTTCGGGCAGGATTGTTGTTGTTTTGAAGCCTCCATGTTCATGTCTGCTTTCTTGCTGAATGGCGTTGAACTTTGTTTCTGATTGATCTATTAAGGCGTCAATATCCGTGCAAGAGATATTCTGGGCCCATACTGGCGTTGAGATAAGCAGCAATAATGCAAAAACCCGGCTTATCATCTTCCTATCAATCGGGATGCGGAGATGTCCTCTCCAAATACTTATCTGTTGGCCGTTTTTAAGCACGTGTTTCACCGACAAGGTCATTGAGGTATCAAGCTTCGAGAGCCGTTCCACACTGTCTGTGTTTAATTCAATATACGGCTTTCCCTTTTTTAAGTCGAGCGGGCGTTAAGCCTTGGCGGTCAATGCTTCAATAATGAATGTCAGCGATGGTGTTTTGGTAAGAGTAGGTCTGTGTAAATGTTATAGCCAGTGAGTCGGCCCGGCAGGATCATCAGTGTTCCGAATACGGTACATACTTGCCTCGCCGGTCATCGATGCCTCAAGGTTGTGAGGTACTCCCGGTGGGACGGCACATGTATCACCAGGTGCCAGTAGTTTCTCGACAGGCTGGCCATCAAATGTCCAGCCTAGTCTCCAATGACCACGCATAACCATGAGTACTTCATGCTGGTCGGTAGAGTACATATCAGTGCTTAGTGAATGACGATTGACAAGATCCACTTCAAAGCCCGGTTTGTCTTTGAGTATGGCGTCCGGCCCAATGACCTTGCACGCTGACTTGTCGGCCATCGCCATCAAATCCCAGTATCGTGCAACAAATCCCGGAACTACCTCCTGGCTTGAAGGTTCTGCGTAATTCGCAAGCTCGGCCTCATTCAATAGCGGCATCGGATTGATTGCATCAGGTAGGGACTGGCCTGCAGTAGTGTCATACAGTTTGCCATTTTCGCCCAGTATCAAGCCGTGATCCTTTGCATCCTGAATGACTTGTGGAGCCCATTGCACACCACCTCCTGCATCATCACCACCCAGAATAGCCATCACCATATGATAGTCGGTGCCGATGTTCTCAAAGCCACGAAACATGCCAGTGGGTATGTTGATGATGTCGCCTTCTTCCAGAACTACCTCGCCAGCTGTGCCCCAGCGCCCCCAGAAAAACCGCCAACGTCCGGTAAGCACAAAGAAGACTTCAGCAGTACGATGTGAATGCATGGAGTTGCGACACTTCGGTGGTTGTCCTGCAGCACCAATATTAAATCCGGGCGTGTCCTGGATATGCACATGTTGATCGACACTCTCTGACACGCCACCGCCGATGATAGTGAAGTTCTCCTTCTGGTTTGAACCGGGAGTATGGGCGTCGATAAAAGCTGTCTTGCAAGGTCGCAGTTCGCCGTAGCGCACGATGCGCTTTTCCATCTCTTCCGGGCTCATGGTTTGTCTGAACTCATTTTTCTAAAGTATTTTTATATCTACGAAAGAGGACTTGGTGTCAGTCAGGCTATTCGCTGCTGTGTCCCTGTATCGAAAAGATGACAAGCTGCAGCAGGAATCTGTACCTGTACGCTTGCGCCTATATCGGCACGAAAATCTTTGGATGCTCTGACACTGACGAGAGAATTTTCTAGTCGATAGCTAACCATCGATGCCTCTCCTAGCAGTTCAATGGAATAGATGGGTGCAGACAACTGCCCGCTTTGTTCTGTAATACTTACATCTTCAGCACGAAATCCAAGCGTGACGCGCCCCGAATGGTTATTGCTTAATCCTTCTACACGTATGCCGGGTCCTTCGAAGATCCCATTGGAAAGACTGCCTTCAATCAGGTTCATCGCAGGATTGCCGATGAAACCTGCCACAAACGTATTGGCCGGTATGTCGTAGATTTCAGTGGGTGTGCCAACCTGTTGGATGATGCCGTGATTCATAACTACCACTCGATCAGCCAGAGTCATGGCTTCTATCTGATCGTGCGTGACATAGACTGTGGTGGTCTTCAGGGTATGTTGTAAGTTTTTGATCTGTGCACGTGTGGATACACGCAATTTTGCGTCAAGATTGGATAAGGGTTCGTCCATTAAAAAAACGGTGGGCTTTCTGACAATGGCACGACCAAGTGCTACGCGTTGACGCTGACCACCAGACAACGCGGCAGGGCGCCTGTCAAGTAGCTCTGTGAGTTCAACCATTTCAGCGGCTCGCATTACGCGCTCGTGATGAGTTTTGGGATCAACCTTGCGAACTTTAAGTGGAAAGCGAATGTTCTCGTAGACTGATAGATTGGGGTACAGGCCATAGCTCTGGAATACCATGGCAATGTCGCGATCTTTAGGATCCAGGTCATTGACCATACGATCTCCAAGCCAGATCTCACCCTCTGTGACATCCTCCAATCCCGCGATCATGCGCATAGTGGTGGATTTGCCACAGCCCGACGGGCCGAGCAAGACGAGAAACTCCTGATCCGCTACATGCAGGTTAAAATTATCAACGCCGATATTCTTGCCCCAGCGTTTACAGACATTCTTGAGATTGAGATCTGCCATGGATGTCTCTTTGCTTATTACCCTTTGACGGCGCCAGTGGTAAGGCCACTGACAATTTGACGCTGAAAGAACAGAATCAGAATAAAAAGTGGAACGATGGCTGAGACAACGGCTGCAACGGCATACATAACTTTTCCTTCTATCTGGGTTGAACCCAGGAAGCTGGCAATCTTGGGAACCATTGTCTGGTTCTCCTGGCTAAGCAGGATTGAGGTGACTGTAAAATCGTTATATGCCAACAAAAAGCTGAATAGTCCCGTGGTTACAACACCCGGCCACATGACCGGCATGACTGCCAGGCGGAATGCCTGAAACTGAGTGCAGCCGTCAACCATTGCGCTTTCGTCGAGTTCTCGGGGAATGGTTAGGAAAAATGAATGTAGCATCCATAATGTAAAGGGTTGGTTGATAGCGACCAGTACGATGATACTGGTAGGCAGATACCCCCAGATGTTCATTTCAAAAAAAGGCAGTAAATATCCCGACACCAGCGTTATGTGTGGCATGGCCCTAAAAATGAGGGCAACTATCAGTAGCCAGTATGCATAACGAAAACCCGATCGCGCCAGGGCATAGCCTCCCAGAGTCGCTATGGTTAGCGATAGAGTGACAACACATACGGTAACGATGGTTGTGTTTAATGCTGCGCGCCAGAACGCCTGGTCAATCCAGGCTCCCTGATAGCCGATGCCGGTGAAAGCACTGCCTGTGCGCTCGATTGTCGCAGGGCCGGTAAGAGCGTTCATCCAGTCAATTCGTGACATGAAGTCCGGTTCTACCTTGAACGAGCCCCAGGCAGTCCACAGGAATGGAAACGCGGCCATGATGACCCACGCGATCACTACACCCACGCACAGTGTTCGTAACGATAGGGATTGTTTCTGGTTTCGGGTTGTCATGCGCAGCAGTTCTTGCGGTAAGCCCGGAGTTTCAAAAACCGATTGTTACAAGCGCTATTGAATTTCATGCTAAGCCTTGTGCGAGAACTCGCGCCACGTACGAATAAGTACAGGCATGAGCAAGATGATGACGCCGAAAATAGTCAGCATGGAAGTTGCCGCAGCTGATCCGTACAGTGGGGAGTCACCGCCTCGAAGGTCGCTGTAGATCTGATAGCTGAGTGAGGTTGCGTTGCCCTCGGCACTGAAGCCGACAATGGGTTCGAATACCCGAAAATTATCCATCAGTTGCATCAACGCTATGAAGATGGCCAGTGGCATCAGGTAGGGAACAACGACATACCGAATACGTTGCAGACGTGATGCACCATCAACCATGGAAGACTCCAGGGTGTCTTTGGGCACGGTCTGAAGCCCTGCGTAGAAAACAACGAAGCTGAAGGGGATGGAATGCCACACGCCATACACATAGAGAGTTATCCAGGTTAGCGTAGGCGAGGCCTTCAGGGAGAGTTGCGGATCATCAAACAGTAATTGCAGATTAGCGCCGATAACACCTCGGGAATCGATCATCCAGAACAATACAAGCGATCCAATCAGCGGGGTCACAATCATCGGGAGTAGTGAGAAGAAGATGACTGGCCCTTTGAGCAGTCCGGGCAAAGTATTGACACAAACGGCAATGATAAATCCGAAGATAATACAAAGCGGTGTGACTACAGCAGTATAAGTCAACGTAAATACCAGCGCTTTGTAGAACGGCAAATTGACAATGCTACTCAGGGCGTTGCCAACGCTTGAGCTGTTACTCCAGATGACTGTGATTTCATCAGTGGCCAGATGAGTGGCGTTAAGGTAGGTGCCCAATCCATTGAAGCGCCCCATGGGTTGCGATTGCTGCAACTGCGCCATGGCATCGTTGTCGATTCTTGCTTCGGTCTGGCAACCGAAGGGACCGCAGTTTTCTACTTCAGTCATTACCTGTTCGTGCTCAACAAACAGGGATTGGTAGGCTACTGAAACGATAGGTAACGCGATGAACAAAAGCATCACGATAAGAGTGGGTGCTATGAAGGCAATAAACCGTCTATGTTTCATAGGCTAAACTGCTGCAGTAGTTTCTCGGCCGAACATCCTGGTCAGGCGATTCGTCCGGGAACAATCTGGATGGCTGCTTGAAAAGCCGCCATCCAGGCTGGTTGCGGCTTGCTTTATTTTAGAAAACCACCTTCTGTTGCTGCGGTCACGTAAGCGTTGGTTGCATCCGCCAGCGCTTGTTCTGCGCTTTCCTGCCCTTGCAGGTATTCGGACAGGTTCTCACCGAGTGCGGTGTGCAGCAGGCCCATGTATGGCTGCATGGGAAAAGGTAATGCTTTGGCTTGCACCGTTGCGATCACTCCGGCAGAGGCAGGAGTAGGTTCGTAACCGTCCAGTAGCCAGACAGCTTCAGCCGAGTGTTCTGCCAGCAGATCCGGGGACAAGGCATGCATCATGACCTGAAACGAGCTTTCTGCATCCTCCGGGCTGATATTTTTAGCCAATGCAAAACCGTCCCACCAAAGGCGCGTAGCAGGTACGGTTCCACCTCCGACCATCGGCGCAGAAATAAATACCGAGTTTTCCCGAACCTCTGGCAATGCCTTGCCTTCAGGATCTATGATGCCGGCAACGCGAGAACCCCAACCGTTATACATTGCTACTTCTCCGGCTTCCCACAAAGGCGAGACCTCATTGGAGTTGTACGTAACGAAGTCTGGACTCATATAGCCGCTGAGTGATTTGAGCATTTCCAGTGTCTTTATGCCTTGCTCATTGTTGATATTGGCCTCTGCACTACCGTCTGCAAACAAGTCGCCACCCATGCCGGTGTACATGTTGACGAATTCTGCACCAAGGTCCCAGCCTGCTTTCAGATTGGCTGCAATGGGATTTTCCATAATGCCTTGTGTACGCAGGGCTTCGGCACTGGCCAGAACATCTTCATAGCTTGCAGGGGCGGATAGTCCGGCTTTGTCAAAAAGGTCTTTTCTGTACCAGAAATGCTGGGCGTTAGCCATGAATGCGATCGCCATGACTTTGCCATCAATACGTATGAGTTGGCTGGGCTGTAGCGCCTGGCCATATTTTTCCACCAGTTCGTCCAGAGGCTGAACCAGGTCGTCATTCAGTAGCGGGACCAGAGAGCTGTTGGAGATGACAGCAACGCTGTAGCTTGCCGGATTGGTTGTCAGCGCTGGTACCTGGATGGTTCTGTGTTCACTTGTCTGGTTTTTCGTGATCTGAACCGTATCGCTTGCACATTCTTCAGCGCGAGCCCCGATCGTTTGTAGTGCCGGAAAATCATTGGAGAGAATGTTGACGGTGCCTTTTCCAGCTTCGCAGGCGTGTGCAGAACCCAGCGAACTACCTAACAAGGCAATGGCCAGACTTGATATTTTAAAGGTATGAAGTGTTGTCATACTGGTTTTCCTCGTGGTGAAGCTTGCCGAATCGATGCTGGCAATGGTGATTGAGATGTGTCTTTATCTTAGATGCTGTGTCTTACGTGCCGTGTGATACAAGTCAGTCTTGTTGATTTGATAATACAGCCCAGCCATTATCAGCTGACTTAAGTTCGCGTCTGGCGGATTCTCAGGAGGCACGAAAGACTAACGGGCATTTTAGTGGGTTGTTCGAGCGCTTGAATTACTTCGGTTAATATGACACGAATGAGATCAATCTCGCATAAATAGCATACGTATGCAAGTCTGCCTTTGCCCACAGATTATGAGGGCGTAAAAGGCTTAGTCTGTTACTTGCGCAGCGCTGACAGCAATGATCTTTATGACGTCATCGGTGCTACAGCCACGGCTAAGATCATTAACCGGGCGGGCCAGTCCTTGCAAAATTGGACCGACGGCCTCGGCTCCGCCAAAGCGCTCTATCAGTTTGTAACCAATATTGCCGGCATCAAGGTTGGGAAACACGAGCACGTTGCACGGCTCATCAGTGGCCTGCTCTGGTGCTTTTCGTGACAGCAGAGATGGAATCACGGCTGCATCCAATTGAACTTCACCGACGATGCGCCAATCCGGGCGTTGTTGCCTTGCAAGAGCGGTAGCCTGGTTCACTTTGGTGACCGATGCATGGCGGGCACTTCCTGCGGTAGAGAACGATAACATGGCCACCTGTGGTGTCATCCCGAGAAAGCGTTGTGCTGATTCCCCCGTAGAGATAGCGATGGCTGCCAGCTGCTCTGCGTCCGGATCAATCGCCAGTGCACAGTCACCGATCACCATGACGTCGGCAACGGGATGTTCATCGTTAAGCAACATGATGAAACAACTGGATACCAGCGGTTCGCCTTCACGTTTGCCAACATACCGAACAGCGCTTCTGACAACATCTGCGGTGGCTGTAACGGCACCAGCGACGCAGGCATCGGCGTCTCCTTCGCTTACCATCATGCAGGCAAAGGTGACCGTATCGCGTAAGGCTTCGCGAGCTTTTGGTGCTGTCATGCCGCGGTGCTCGCGTTTGCGCACCAAGGCGTCAATATAACGTTCGTGCTGTTCCTTTGAAGTGGGATCGATAATCTTCAGATTGCCCGGATCCAGATTCAGGGCCTGCGCAAGCGCGGTGACCCTATCAGGGTTGCCGAGCATCACCGGCTTGGCAATGCCCATTGATTGAGCAGCGACGGCGGCAGTCAGAATGCGTTCATCATTTGCTTCAGGCAGTACCACGCTACGCAGTTGTCTACGTGCGGCATCCAGAACGCGGTCAAACACAGGCATAACAAAACTCGTCGCGGGAATCAGTTGCGATCATAGGCTAAACGCACAGCCCTTGCGATAAGGTTTCGCGACATTTATGCGTAACTACGGTCACTAAACAGCTGGAATCGGAATTTTTTACCGCGTTCTGTGTGATCTGTGTATCTATGAGGAAGTCAGGTTAAGCTCTTTCCATGAGTAGCGATACCGATGATTTGTACTTGACCACGCGCGAGCTGGCGCAATTGCTGCGGATAAAAGAACGCAAAGTCTATGACATGGCAGCGGCTGGTGAAGTCCCTTGTGTGCGTGTCGTCGGCAAGTTGCTGTTTCCCCGCGAAGACATTCTGCGTTGGATACGCTCGGCGCACTCAGGACCACAGTCCGGCCGGGTTACGGACCATCCTGCTACGGTAGTTGGCAGCCATGATCCCTTGCTTGATTGGGCTTTGCGAGAATCGCAGTGTGGGCTGGCCAGTTTTTGTGATGGCAGTCATGACGGGCTTGAGCGAATGGCCCGTGGTGAAGCCCTTGCCTGCGGCACTCATGTGCTTGAGGACGAGCAGTGGAATATTTCGGCAGTCAGGCAGATGTTGCCCGAGCAACCCGTTGTCTTGATGGAATTCGCGCAGCGCCAGCGTGGCTTGATCATTTCCGCCGGTCAAAGCTCGACGATTGAATCACTGGAAGATTTGCAGGGGCTTCGGGTAGCGCACCGCCAGGCCAGTGCTGCCAGCCAGCAGCTGTTCAGCGCATTACTGGTGCAGGCAGGTCTCATTGAAGATCAGCTTGTCACAGTGTCAGAGTGTGCGCGAACCGAAGACGAGCTGGGCATGCAGATATTCGAGGGCAAGGCGGATGCAGCCTTCGGTCTGGCTTCAGTAGCCGCCCGCCTGCAGCTGGATTTCGTGCCACTTTTGCAGGAGCGGTTTGACTTGCTCGTGTGGCGCAAAGCCTATTTTGAGGAGCCGTTTCAGACGCTTCTGGGTTTCCTTAAAAGTGATTCGTTCGCCAGCCGGGCCAAGGATATAGGTGGCTATGACATCAGTGCACTGGGTAGTGTGAGATATAACTCGCCTGTGGGCTGATTCTAGCCCCGGCAAAAGCGGCGTCGCGTCTGAACCGTGAGGCGAACGTGTGTTTTACCAGGCTTGGTGCAGCGCTTGTTTATTGCTGGGTTGAGGTTTGATTGTCCGCTGCCGGGGGACTTGCATTGGGGAAAAAAAGCTGCTGATCATCGATCTGATAGCTGGCGATAGCGCGTTGGCCAGCATCTGAAATCAACCAGTCGATAAATGCCTGACCATGATCCGCCTTGACGTTGGCGTGTCGTGACGGATCAACAAGTATGACGCCGTACTGATTGAATAATCGGTCATCGCCTTCAACCACGACTTTGTAATTTCCCTTGTTTCCGAAAGCGATCCATGTGGCGCGGTCTGTCAGTACATAGGCACCCATACCAATACCGACGTTCAGGGTTGCGCCCATCCCCGAGCCAGTTTCCCGATACCAGCGACCTGACGCTGCGTGCACATCGATTCCTGCCGCCTTCCATAAGGTAAGTTCTGTCTTGTGCGTGCCTGAGTCGTCACCGCGTGACGCAAAACCCGATTTACCGGAAGCTATTACCTTGAGCGCCTTGACAACGTCCTGACCTCCGGCGATTCCGGCTGGGTCATCTGCGGGTCCAATCAGCACAAAGTCGTTGTACATGACGTCGAAGCGTTCTAATCCCCAGCCATCGTTAACAAATTGTTCTTCGGATGATCTTGCGTGCACCAGGAGGACATCGCCATCTCCGTTACGGGCATTACGGATGGCTTGGCCAGTGCCAACCGCGACAACTCTTACGTCAATCCCGGATTTTTCTGTAAAGGTGGGCAGAATGGCGTCAAGCAAACCTGAGTTCTGCGTTGACGTCGTCGACTGCACCACGATAAACGGGGCGTCTGCGGCTTGCGCTGAACTGAACGACAATCCAGTGATAGCTGTCAGTAAAACAAGGACCTGTAACCCGCGAAAAGTGGCCATTTACAATTCAGCTGCCCAGTTTAAGGAATCGAACTGAGGAAATTAACACAATAAAAGACACAGAACAGCAGAAAATACACCTGTGCCGCCGCAAAATTTTCCCGGGAATTGACTGATCGTGGTCTGATCAGCCTGTTTGACCTGATCGAAGCCGGCGATCTTCAATAATCAGATCAGCGGCCTTTTCTGCAATCATGATGGTCGGGGCATTGGTGTTGCCCGACACTATTTCTGGCATTACCGAGGCATCCACGACGCGCAAGCCGGTAACTCCGTTGACTCGCAGACGAGCGTCGACGACGGCTTTGTCATCGGCCCCCATGCGACAGGTACTGGTGGGATGGTAGATCGTGTTGGCAATCTCCCTGGCCTGGTCCAGCAGCTGATCATCAGTCGTTGCCGCCGGATCGGGCAGCAATTCCTCGGCAATATGATCTTTCATCGCGTTGGTTTGCATAATTGCACGAGTGAACCGGACCGCTTCTACAGCGGTTTGGCAGTCCAGGTCGGTGGATAAATAGTTGGGTGTAATCGTCGGGTGCACGTCTGCGTCGGGACTCTTTATGACGATAGAGCCTCTACTTTGTGGCCTTAATTGACATACCGATGCGGTAATTGCTGAAAACGGATGCAAGCCTTCACCGGGTGAATCGGCTGAAAGTGGCTGAAAGTGATACTGAATGTCGGGTCGCTCGTTGGCCAGTCGAGTTCGTGAAAACGCGTAAACCTGGCTTGCTGCCATACTCAGCGGTCCACTTCGATCAATCATGTACTGCAGTCCTGCGCGGGCTTTTTGCAATGGATTGGACAGCTCGTCATTGAGCGTGACCGGACGACGAGTCTTGTAGACTGCTCTAATTTGCAAGTGATCCTGCAGATTTTCTCCTACCTCAGGCGAATCGGCCACGACCTCGATGCCCAATTCCTGCAATTTATTTCCCGAACCAATCCCGGATACCTGAAGCAGTTGTGGGGAGCCAATTGCACCGGCGCTTAGAATAATCTCCTCGCGTGCCTTGATCATCATTGGCTCGCCTTTGCGATTCAGCGATACCTGGCAGGCTCGCCCTTGATCAAAGCCGATTTTCTTGACCATCGCATGCGTGATGATGTTCAGATTGGGTCGCGAACGTGCACTTTTAAGATAGGCCACAGCGCTACTGCAGCGTTTACCGTTATGTGCTGTTAGTTGAAAGTAGCCGACACCTTCCTGATTCTCACCGTTAATATCATCATTTTTAGGAGTCCCCAATTCTTCAACTCCATTTATGAAGTCATCACAAATAGGGCGTTTGAAGCTCATATCGCTCACCTGCAGCGGCCCGCCGGTACCGTGGTAGGCATCCGCTCCGCGTGACTGGTTTTCAGCCCGTTTGAAATAAGGCAACACCTCCTCGTAACTCCAGCCAGTGCAGCCCAGATCTGACCAATGATCGAAGTCTTGCTTTTGGCCGCGTACGTACAGCAAGCCATTAATCGAGCTTGATCCGCCAAGCACCTTCCCACGCGGCCACTTTAGCGATCGCCCGTTTAGTCCCGGGTCGGGCTCTGTGTTGTAGCACCAGTCGGTGGCGGGATTGTGGATGGTTTTGAAGTAACCGACAGGGACGTGGATCCAGGGATTCCAGTCACGTGCACCAGCTTCGAGCAGTGCAACTGTTGTAGTACCATCTGCGCTAAGGCGATTCGCCAGCACACATCCCGCAGACCCAGCACCGATAACTACGTAGTCGTATGTCGTTGTTTTCATACTGTGAATCGATTTAGCGTGGCAAATTCCAGAATAGCGAATAATGGTACTGGAAATCTCATTTTCGATATACATTGGCTAGGGTAATTCTTTGAGAAACTCCTTCACCAGTCATGTAGTACAGAATTATGGTTAAAGCATCCGATACGGAAAATCGGACGGCGAAGAACTCGACGGTGGCCCGCGTACTGGACATTCTGAGTGCGATAGCCGCGGCCGACCGTCCGTTGAGTCCGACAGAAATCGCTGAAACGCTCTCCTTGCCTAAGGCCAGCGTCCATCGGCTGTGCACCACTCTAGAGGAGCAAGGTTATCTGCAAACCCGAATGAGCGGGCGAGGTCTGCAGGCTGGCAGGTGCTTGCAAACGCTAGCCCTTGGCGTATTATCCGCCGCCCCGTTTCAGGCACAGCGCAGGACCATTCTCAAATCCCTGTCAGAGGAAATTGGTGAAACCTGTAACATTGCAGTGCCTGAGGGGGCTGAAATGATCTACTTTGACCGGGCAGAAACACACTGGCCTGTGCGCATAAACCTGCAAGTGGGAAGTCGTGTGCCAGCGTACGCCACTGCGGGCGGCAAAATGTACCTGAGTACATTGAGCGAGGCACGCCTTGACAGAATTCTTAAAAACACGCGATTACAGCGCTACACCCAAAATACACTTGTCACTATCAGTGCATTGCAGGCTGACCTTGAAGCCGTAGCAAAGCGCGGCTATTCTCTTGACAACGAAGAGTATCTGGATGGCATGGTGGCCATGGCAGTGCCGGTGGTGAACAGCAGTGGCAGACTGTATGCCACTTTGTCATTTCACGCGCCTTGCATGAGGGTTCCATTTTCAGCAGTATCCAGTTTCCTCCCACAGTTGCAAGCTGCCAGCAAACAGCTCAGTGCCCTTGTAGAAGACGATTAAGACCATGAACGAGTCTGAGATATTCAATCGTCTTGAACATGCGCGGATTGCCTGATTAAAACTGAGTACTGGATACCCTCCTGATGACACGATTCTGGACCGACACCGTCAACGGACTGACACCCTATGTACCTGGTGAGCAGCGTTCGGGTGTGGATATTGTCAAACTTAACACCAACGAGAACCCGTATCCGCCATCGCCTCATGTTTTGCAGGCAATTCAGGGTGTCGATGGTGACCAGCTGAGGAGATATCCGGACCCGGAGTCTGTAAAACTTCGCAGGGCCTTAGCCACCTACCACGGCGTTGCGCTGGAGAATGTATTTGTTGGCAATGGCTCTGATGAAATACTTGCGCTGGCATTTCTTGCCTATTTCACGGATGGGCGTGCGCTGCAGTATCCAGATATCACTTACAGCTTTTATCCCGTTTACTGTGATTTGTACGGGATCGAATCCAGAACCGTGGCTCTGGAGGAAGATTTCACTTTAGGGCTGGAACGATTTGCACCAAACGAAGGTAGCATCATATTCCCCAATCCGAACGCACCCACGGCCATAGCGACCCCACATGAGAGCGTGCGGCATTTGCTGAAAGAGCATACCGAGCAGATTCTGCTAGTGGATGAGGCATACGCAGATTTCGGTGCTCAGTCAGTAGTCCCGTTGATTCACGAATATCCGAACTTACTGGTAAGTCATACATTTTCGAAGGGGCGTTCTCTGGCGGGCATGCGTCTGGGTGTGGCCTTCGGAGACGCCTCGCTTATCGAGGGTTTGCAACGTGTAAAAAACTCCTTCAACTCCTACCCGGTAGATGTATTGGCGCAAGTTGCCGGATTGGCTTCCATCGAGGATGAAACGTACTACAGGAGTACCATCAAGACCATCATTGATACTCGTAGCTGGACAGTATCAGAGCTTGAAAGAAGAGGCTTTCATGTGTTGCCTACAGCGGCAAATTTTATTTTTGCCAAAGCACCTGATAATACAGCTGGCCAGTTATTTGCCTCATTGAGCAACGCGGGTGTGCTAGTGCGTTACTGGAATCAACCGCGACTTGCCTCGTGGTTGAGAATATCCATTGGCACTAAACCGGACATGCAGAAACTGATAGATCATATTGATGCGTAGCAACGTATCAGCCTGCTTCTATGCAGGGTTTGTCCTCTTGATGTCATCGGTGGTCAGCGCTCAGGACTCCGGGGCTTCTGCTGACGAGCCGGACACCAGCCAACGTGACGGCACAATCGAAAGACAGCCGATTCCCGACTATGAGCGCCTGGGCGTGATGCGCAGGTCAATCGTTATCGTTGATGATGCGCAACGAGCCGCCTCTGAACGCTTTGGAAGCTTTATGGGGCAGGTGGATGGGTTTTTCAGTAATGCTGGTTCAAATGCGGATGCGGTGAGCAATGGCAGTTGGGCACGTATCCGGATCGATGGCGTGCGTGCCAATGACGAGGATTTCGAGCTGGACCCATCGCTGAAGCTTCGTGCCGTATTGCCAAGAACAGAGCGCAAACTGAAGCTGTTAATCAGTACAGAGGATGATGACGCGCTGGAGCCGGGAGAGGTGCAAAGCCAGTCATCGCAGGGTAATCAAAATGTATCGCTGGCGTTGCGGTTCATTCGCACGGCTCGTGCGAATAGTGATGTAAATATCGATATCGGTGTACGTCAGCGCGATGGGGCCGTGCAGTTCTTTGGGCGACTGAATTCGCGCTACACCCTAGACCTTGGTCGCAAATGGGTAGCCAAAGCTGCTAACAGTTACTACTATTATTCTAAATCAGGCTTTGAAAACAGGCTGTCTTTTGATTTTCGCCGCTTGTTGTATGCGAAAGACAATCTGTTTTTTCGCACTTACACGGACTTTAGTTGGGAAAAGGGACAAAAGGGTTCAATCATCAGTCACACAACAGGCCTGTATTGGCAAGTCAGCGACCGTCGCTCGGTTGCTCTGGAAGGGCTTGCTAGTTACCACACGTCAATAAATACGGGCATCAGTGACCGGTTTCGTGGTCATGAATTCAGAATCCGATGGCGTCATAATGTCTGGCGTCCGTGGTTTTTCTATGAGATTTGGCCCTCAGTATCCTGGCCATCGAGTACCGGTTATCGTCAGGCGAACGGCTTTCTACTGCGCGTAGAGGTGATGATCGGGCAAGGCGGGTAGAATGGTACCCATGAAGAGATATCTGAACCGTTGTGGCTTTGGGTGAGGTGATAGTCGATGAAACTAGTCTGTATCAGTGATACACATGGCGACCATGAAGGCCTTGAGCTGCCTGATGGGGATGTCCTGATACACGCCGGTGATCTGTCTGCTCATGGTCGTCGCTCAGAGACGCTTGATTTCATGAAGTGGCTGGGGTCTCGTGGTTTTGACAACACGTTATGTATTGCTGGTAACCACGATACTTTCATGGAAGAAGAACCCCTTGCTACGCAGCAGTTTGCTGAAGATAACGGTGTCTTGTTACTCAATGATTCGGGATGTCAACTGGGGGGCTTGCAGTTCTGGGGCTCGCCGATAACACCCCGTTTTTTGCACTGGTCTTTTATGCGTGATGCGGGTGAAGACATAGAAGCACACTGGAACCAGATTCCATTAAACACAGACGTTCTCATCACGCACGGTCCGCCTTACGACATTATGGATCAGGTCAGAAGATCCGATGGTCAATTTGAAAAAACCGGTTGTCCATCTTTACTGGAACGTGTGAAGCTGGTCTCACCATCAGTGCATATATTCGGGCACATTCATGAAGGGCGGGGAACGCATAGCGAGGATGGGATAACCTTTCATAACGTCAGCACCATGAATGAGTTCTATCAGCGAACCTACTTGCCCGTGGTCATTGAGCTGCCGTGAAAATAGCCTCATTCCATGTCAACGTCTTAGCTGATTCATATGAGTCTGCTCAGTGCCAGGCTTCCCCACAAGGAGATACCGATAATGCATTGTAATTTGAATATCGTTAACAGTGCCGTCATTTTTGCGCTGTTGCTAATGCCCGTAACTCAAGTTCGTGCTCAAACAGCAGAAGATGCATCCGCTGCCTGCACCGAGGCTGCAGGGCTCATCAACGAGGGGGATTTTGTCGGAGCCTTGGACGAGGCTGAGTGGTGTGTCGAAAGCCTTCGTCAATTAAAGCAGCAAAGAACCTTGACAGTATTCCCTGACGCAGTAGACGGGTTTGAAGGGGGTGAAATCGACAATCAGAGCGCGATGGGGATGACTATCATCGAGCGAGAATACACGGCAGATAATCGTTCAGTGTCTGTATCACTCACCGGAGGTGTTGCTGGTGGAGGGCTTGCCGCACTGGCCCAGTTTGCTTCAGGTATGGGAGCCGGTGCCGGGGGCAAAAAAATGCGAGTGCAGAAACGTACCGTTATTGATATGGGCGGTGATGGGGGCCAGGCGGAGTATATGGTTCAGCTAAAAAGTGGCGGAATGCTGATGATAACGTCCAATGATCTCGATAGCGACGCCTTACTTGATTTTGTCAAGGCGTTTCCCATCGCGGAACTCGATGAGGCTATCACTCCTTAAGATTGTCCGATAAAGACGTGAGCGTCCCGGCCTACAGCGCTGTTATTAAAAGCACTGTAGGCTCGTAAATTTCTAGTCCAGCCCCATCGCTTGTTTTTCAATGGCGACCGTTCGATTTATTACATCGATAATGCCTGCATTACCGCCGGCAATTCTCGCCCCGGTGCGGTATTTGCCATTAACCACTATGGCAGGAACGCCCGAGATGCCCGCGCTTTTTGCCAATTGAATAGAACGGTTCAGTTTCGTTTGCACGCCAAACGATTTCATTGTCTTGAGAAACTTATCTTTGTCGAGGCCAACGCTCTCGGCAAGTTCAGCGATGTCTGAGGGTTTGCGCATGCGCTTTCTGTCTTCATGAATGGCCTTGAACATGGCTTCAACGAACGCATTCTCCTGCCCCATTAGCTGAGCAGCGTAGAAGCCCCTTGAATGTTCTTCCCATGACGGGTTCAATGGTGGTGCTTCGCGAATGAAGTTGACATTGGCGGGCATGGTCTGTTCCCAGGCAATCATACTGGGTTCCAGGGAATAACAATGTGGGCAGCCCAGCCAGAAAAACTCAATGACCTCTACCGAATCACTACTGCTCGTGTTCTGTGGTGGATCGATAATCTCATAACCGTCAGCCGCGAGTGTTGTTGATGACTTAAGTCCAATGCTCAGGGCGATCGCGCCTGACAATGAGCTGGATATGAATTGTCGTCTGTTTGTAGGCATGGGTATCTCCTGATTGCTCATGAACTAATGAAACCAGCCGTCTAAGCACGGACGGCTTGAGTGTTGCGCTCGAATTGCTTATGAACGATCCGCAAGATACGTGCCGCCACCGGTAACAACCTTAGCTTGTCACTGCGACCAGCTTACAAGAAACTGATGTTGGAGAAGGCCCCTGCTGTATGCCAGCGCAGGTCTGGCTATTGAGCGGCTGCGTGCAGTCCTGCGATGTAGTTGGCCACGGCATCTATCTCGGCGTCTGTCATGCGCTCGGCAACGCCACGCATGACTCCGTTGAGATCGTTGGCGCGGGCACCAGAGCGAAAGTAGCGAAGCTGGTCAGCAGTGTACTGGGCATTTTGTCCGGATACGACAGGCCATGTTGCAGCCGGGTTCCCCATTCCTGCTGGTCCATGACAAGCAGAGCAGGCGGCAACCCCGGCGGAGGTTATGCCGCCCCGGTAGATGTTCATTCCCAGGGTCAGATTTTCTTCCGTGGCGACGCCTTCTATCTTGGGCAATTGTGCGTAGTATGCAGATAGATCGAGGATGTCCTGGTCAGACAGGTTGGTCGCCATTCCATTCATCATGGCAGCCGTGTCTCTTCCGCCGTCACGATACTCGGTAAGCTGTTTTGCAAGGTAGCTGGCGTGTTGACCGGCCAGGTTCGGGTAAGAGGGCTGAATTGATTTACCGTCAGCGCCATGGCAGGCAGCACACGAAGCTGATTTGGCTTGCCCTGCTGCCGCATCGCCTTCTGCGTGGGCGGTGCCGCCTATGCACGCTAATGCCAGTATGGCCAAACGGAACCAGTTTTTCATTGAGACTCCAGGAAGATTACGTAGATGTTTTCAGTCGTTAGACTGTACGCGGCGGATGCCGCAAAAGATTTATCAATTCTATCAGACTGTTGCTACAACATAGGGCACGCATCACATGAACTCGGTGTATTTCTCAGCGCAATTCCATTCAAGTGCAAGCGACCCGTACCACTGCCCGGAAGCTCAGGTTGAAGTCGCTTTTGCCGGTCGGTCAAATGCTGGCAAAAGCAGTGCCATCAACACGCTGACGCGTAACGGTAAGCTGGCTAGAACCAGCAAGACACCGGGGCGTACCCAGCTGATTAACCATTTTGCATTGACAGAAAACCGGTTTCTTGTCGATCTGCCTGGTTATGGATATGCAAAAGTGTCGAAAGACAAGCAGAAGCAATGGCAGGCATCGATGACTCGTTACCTGATTTCCCGCGAGAGTTTGCGCGGCCTGGTCCTGGTCATGGATATTCGTCATCCTCTGACTGAGGCGGACTGGGCGCTAATCGAGCTTCAGCAGCAAGGGCAGTCAGATCTGCATATTCTGTTGACAAAGTCAGACAAACT
Source organism: Granulosicoccus sp. (assembly GCA_045106855.1). Lineage (GTDB taxonomy): Bacteria > Pseudomonadota > Gammaproteobacteria > Granulosicoccales > Granulosicoccaceae > Granulosicoccus. Next base: position 116,057 of record JBGCFI010000024.1, on the reverse strand, counting down.
TTCACGCAACCAGATAGCGGCCGCGTTGCGAAAGACACAATCAGCGCTCGCTGATGCGGGTGTTGAAGCGACATTGCAGGATTTTTCGGCGTTGAAAAAGCAGGGCATTGACGATGTCCATTCTGTGTTGGACGAGTGGCTGTATAACGTGCCGGATTCAGACTGACGAGTGTTGTGGTCGCTACGGGATTTCTCGTTGTTACTTTTCGTAACAGTCATACAAGGGCTGCAAAAATAAGAATGCAATATAATGCGCAAATATAATTAACTAATTGATTTATAGGAGCTATTAGTCTTTGCAATTCTTTGTTGCACTTTCCCTATACTACTGGCACACCTTGCAGCCTCGGCATAACACCTTTGCTGGAGAGACACCAAAGGCCACAAACTGACAGATTTCACCACATTTTTTCATTAACTGTTGCTTCGGTAACGGCGTGCTGAGACAAGGTTTTTGTTGTCTGCAAGGTTCGTTAGTCAAAAACGCAAGTACACCCTTAGGAGAGTGAATTCATGAGTAAGAAGAACACCAGCAACTGGTCGCGTCGCGACGTGCTCAAGGCAAGTGCCGCTTCGACGGCAATTGCGGGAGCGCCGATGTTTTTTACGCGGCATGCCTATGGCGCGGAATACCTGAACAATCCTGGCGATGCCAGCACGGTAACGTTGGGATTTAACGTGCCGCAATCTGGCGCTTATGCTGACGAGGGCGCTGATGAACTGCGTGCCTACAAACTTGCCGTAAAGCATCTCAATGGCGAAGGCGACGGCGGCATGATGAACACCATGCAGCCTAGCGAGCTCAAAGGTAACGGTATCCTGGGCAAAAAGGTCGAGTATGTAACGGGTGATACACAAACCAAAAGTGATGCTGCACGCGCGTCGGCCAAACGTATGATCGAGAAAGACGGCGTAGTCATGGTCACTGGTGGCTCTTCATCTGGTGTGGCAGTGGCTGTACAGAGTCTTTGCCAGGATGCCGGTGTTATCTTCATGGCTGGCCTCACCCATGCAAATGACACAACCGGTAAAGACAAGAAGGCAAACGGCTTTCGTCACTTTTTCAATGCCTACATGTCTGGAGCCGCTCTTGGACCGGTTCTCGAGAAAGCCTACGGTACAGAGCGTAATGCCTACCACCTGACAGCGGACTACAACTGGGGCTGGACTCAGGAAGCCTCTATTCAGGCATCCACTGAAAACATCGGCTGGAAGACTGCGCAGAAAGTTCTTACACCTGTAGGTGCAGGCGATTTCAGCCAGTACATTACACCGGTACTTAATTCTGGTGCTGATACGCTTATCCTCAACCACTACGGGAAGGACATGATCAATTCCTTGACTCAAGCCATCCAGTTCGGCTTGAGAGACCGTCAGGTCGAGGGCAAGGACTTCCAGATCATCGTGCCTCTGTTCTCCCGTCTGATGGCTCAAGGCGCCGGCGATAATATCAAGGGTATCTTCGGTTCAACTAACTGGCACTGGTCATTAAGTGATGCAGGAAGCCAGGCGTTTGTTAAGTCATTCGGTCAGGAATACGGATTCCCACCTTCACAGGCTGCACACACTTGCTACGTACAGACACTGCTGTATGCAGATGCGGTTGAGCGAGCTGGAACTTTCGAGCCTTGCCAGGTGGGTGCTGCTCTTGAAGGTCACAAGTTCGATGGCATGGGTAACGGCCCGACTGAATACCGCGCCGAAGATCATCAGTGCTTCAAGGATGTACTGGTTGTGAAAGGTAAAGAGAACCCATCATCGCAGTTCGACCTGCTTGAGATCGTAGAGGTAACTCCACGAGCACAGGTTGAGTATCCGGTTGATCATCCGATGTTTGCGGGTGGCGATCTGGGCACGTGTAACAACGGCGCTTAAGTAAGCAGAAACAATGCGCGGCCATTGGCCGCGCATTGTTCATAATGTTGTTTTGCTCGGCATAGAGAGAATTTTCCAGTAAGCACAAAGCTACTGAAAACTCTCAATCAGGTAGTTCTCTGTTCGGCTACCACTAAGGACGAAACGCAGCGATAAGTTCTCAGCTGCACGTCATTTTCATGATCACTAATCGGCGCAGGCTGCAGGAACTTCCGTAGCTGTCCATGGGATTGTATTCCCTTGTGATCGACCTTGAACCAGAAGGGGTTTGCTCTTGGACGCACTCTTACTACAAATTCTAAATGGCCTGGACAAAGGCGGCGCTTATGCGCTTATCGCTCTGGGTCTGACACTGGTGTTTGGAACGCTTGGCGTTGTCAACTTTGCTCATGGCGCACTCTTCATGCTCGGTGCTTTTTGCGCAGTTTCCTTGAATAAAATACTTACGATATCAACCAAGGTCAAAGACGAGAGCATTACCTTTTTCGATGCCTATAAAGAGGTGCCGATACTCGAAGCCAAATTCCCGGTGGTGGGGGGCTTCATTGTTGATTATTCGGTCCCGTTTGCGATTGTCGTTGCTATACCGATCATGTTGCTGGTGGGCCTCATCATGGAGCGCGGCCTGATAAGACACTTCTACAAGCGCCCGCATGCTGATCAGATTCTCGTCACATTTGGTCTTGCAATAATTCTCCAGGAGATAGTCAAGCATTACTTCGGTGCTAATCCGATTCCACAATCGGCCCCAGACACAGTCTCAGGTAGCGCAAACATAGGAGCGTTGTTCGGATTAGGTGACAACATTGTCTACCCGTGGTGGCGATTAATCTATCTTGGTTTTTCATTAAGTATTATTGGCTCTGTGTTTGCGTTTCTGCAGTTCACCACCTACGGCATGGTTGTCCGTGCCGGTATGCAAGACAGGGAAATGGTCGGTCTGTTAGGGATTGATATTCAACGTCGGTTCACCGTAATCTTTGGTCTTGCGGCTGTAGTTGCAGGTGTTGCCGGAGTCATGTACACGCCCATACTGCCTCCCGATTACCACATGGGAATGGATTTTCTTGTGCTCTCGTTTGTCGTGGTTGTTGTCGGTGGGATGGGGTCGCTGGGAGGTGCTGTGCTTGCCGGGTTCCTGTTGGGAATACTGCAATCATTTGCATCCATGAACGAAATTAAAAGCGTTATTCCCGGCATTGATCAGATCATCATCTATCTGGTTGCGGTCATCGTGCTGCTCGTTAGACCACGCGGTCTGATGGGACGCAAAGGCGTAATGGAAGATTAGGGGCTACTCATGAATAAATCATCTGTCATTTCTGATTGGGTACTGTTTTTCGGTTTCGCCGCTGCTGTACTCTCAATGCCCATATGGTTGGCCCCGTTTGGTGCAGATTACCCGGATCTCATGCAACGCTTTGCGATATTCGGACTGTTTGCGATCGGATTTAACATCCTGTTCGGGCTCACCGGCTATTTATCTTTTGGGCATGCCGCGTTTTTGGGCATAGGCTCGTATACCGCTGTATGGAGCTTTAAGCTGCTTTCGATGAATGTCTTGCCGGCAGTGATGTTCAGCATTCTGGTTGCGGGAGTGTTTGCCTTTGCTATCGGCTTTATCAGTCTGCGACGTTCGGGTATCTACTTCTCAATACTCACGCTTGCATTTGCGCAAATGTCCTATAACCTGGCGTACTCGGTTCTCACGCCCATCACTAACGGTGAAACGGGTTTGCAGCTTACATTGAGTGATGCTCGAGTACTGGACTCCATGGCTGGCATTGAGGTCACGCGCAGTCTGCCCTCAACCAATCTCTTTGGATTAAAAATGAGTGGCATGCCCGGATTCTATTTTTGCGCGGTCGTTCTGATAATTGGCTTCTTCATATCTTTGCGCATCTTTCGTTCACCGTTTGGCACCATGCTTCGAGGTATCAAGTCCAATCAGACGCGCATGGCATACACAGGGCTTAACACCCGTCCTTATCTTATGTGGGCGTTTATCATATCCGGTATGTATGCGGGTGCTGCAGGGGCCTTGATGGCAGTTACCGATCCACTGGCAGGTGCAGAGCGAATGCAATGGACCGCTTCGGGCGAGGTCGTATTAATGACGATCCTTGGAGGTGTGGGTACGTTGGTAGGTCCTTTTCTTGGTGCTGCCTTAATCAAGTATTTCGAGAATATTTTTTCGGCATACAACACAACCAACCTGAACCAGATTTTTGATTTTCTACCTGACGGTATGCAGTCTGTCGTGGTTGATGTTGCTGGCTTGTTCGTCGGTAAAGGCTGGCACCTGACACTGGGCCTGTTGTTCATGATTACCGTAATATTTTTACCGGGTGGAATCATGGAGGGTGTCCGCCGGATAGGTGCGATGTTTACGAGTAAGAAAGACAAGACCGTCTCATCCACAGCCAGCGATCACTCATAGAGGCAAATATCATGGAAAACACAGTCCTGCACGTGGCTGACGTGCACAAGAGTTTTGCCGGTCTACATGCGCTGAGTGATATTGATTTGTCAGTGCGTGAGGGTGAAACTCACGCTATCATCGGTCCGAACGGCGCCGGCAAATCAACGCTACTTAACGTGTGTATTGGTCGTCTCAGGCCCGATACCGGACATGTAATATTCGATGGGCAAAATCTGACGGGCAAACAACCTCATCAGATCAATCAACTGGGTGTAGTTCGGGTTTTTCAGACGCCCGAGATTTTTCCCGATTTGACACTGCTTGAAAACGTCATGATTCCCATACTTGCCAAGCGGGACGGTGCGTTCAAACTCCGTTGGTTCAACCGGTTCTCCAGTGAAAAAGATGCAAAGTCACAAGCGGAGGAAATCCTTACTGATCTGGGAATGGGGACGCTGATTAATGGCGAGGCTGGCAGTCTGTCTCGAGGCGACAAGCGAAGACTCGAGCTTGCCATGGGCCTTGCTCAAAAGCCGCGTCTTCTGCTTCTGGATGAGCCTACCGCCGGGATGGCACGACATGACACTAACGCCACCATTGACCTGTTAAAGCGTATTAAGGCAGGTGGGATGACTAAAGTCATTATCGAACACGATATGCATGTGGTGTTCAGTCTGGCAGATCGAATAACGGTGCTGGCTGGCGGGCGAATTATCTGCCAGGGTACACCTGAGGAAGTCAAACTGGATCCACGCGTCAAGGAAGCCTATCTGGGTGAGGAGCAAGTGTAATGAGTTCATCAGCTGAGACTCTCGCGCAAAGTTCGGCGCATGCTTATTTTGAAGTAAAGGGGCTTAAAGCCTATTATGGTGATAGTTACATCGTTCAAGATGTCTCTTTCTCCATCAAGGAAGGCGAGATCGTTGCACTTCTGGGACGTAACGGTGCGGGTAAAACGTCAACACTACGCGCCATAGCACGAGCTGAGAATCCCGAATTGCGTGAAGGAAGTATCTTTCTTCAGGGTGAGTCCATTCACGACAAACAGGATTTCGAAGCGGCACTTGCCGGTATTCAGCTAGTACCTGAAGATCGTCGTATCATTCCGGGTCTGACGGTGGAGGAGAATCTGGACATAGCCAGAATTTCCGGTGTCTCCGGATGGGACTATGAGCGAATCTACAGTTTGTTTCCCCGGCTTAAAGAACGCCGTAAACAGGACGGCACTACCTTGTCGGGCGGTGAGCAGCAGATGTTGGCTATCGGTCGAGCGCTGGCACGCGATATCAAGCTACTTTTGCTGGACGAGCCTTATGAGGGGCTGGCACCGGTGGTTCGTCATGACATTGAAAAAGCGTTACTGGAAGTCAAGGCGCAGGGTATCACCACAATTCTTGTCGAGCAGAATGCTGTGGCGGCCCTGAGCTTGTCTGATTCAGCAATGATTCTGGATACTGGTGAGATCGTGTTTAGCGGCTCTGCCAAGGAAGTGTTAGACAATGAAGAGTTGAGGCACGAATACCTGGCTATATAAGTCAGTACAAGCGCCGACTGTCCGGGTCGGCTACACGGTGTGAGTCCAGAGCGCCAGATGTCGAAAGATGTCTGGCGTTTTTTGTTTTTGACGTTCTCGATATTCGAGGTTGACGCATGTGCATTGCATTTTTTATTCAGGGTAATAAACATTGATGTTTCCGACGTCGATTGTTAGCCTGTTAAAGGCCTATCTCTGACCCACAAAATTCTTCACGAGAAATCCTATGACACGGATAAATTCAACCAGAATTGGCGAGATGGAAATCATCGCCTTGACAGATGGCGCGACTCAATTCAGCGCCGATCTTTTTCCCGGAACTGAAGAGCGCATCATTTCGGACATACTGAAACAGGCAGGTTCAGAAACGATCGATACAAACTTCAACGCGTTCGTCGTGAAATCCGGTACCGATACGATGCTTGTTGATGCTGGACCACGTGACCTGTTTGGCGACAGTTGTGGATTTCTCGGTGATGCCCTCGCGGAAGCGGGTCTTAGCGAAAACGATATTACTCATCTGTATTTTACGCATTTGCATCCTGATCACATTGCCGGTGCGTTAACCCCGGATGGTAAGGCAGTTTTTGCCAATGCTCAAATGATGGTCTCACAGGCAGACTATGCGTTTTGGTCCAACGAGGTGTTTACCGACGATACACTGCTGCAGTGGCAGAGCCTTGCTCAAGCTGGTATAGCCGCCTATTCAGAGCGCACGGAGTTAGTGAAAGGTGGTGATACACTGATTGCCGGCGTCACGGCAATTGATCTTCCCGGGCACACACCGGGTCATATGGGGTTCCGTGCCGATGATGGAGCAAACAGTTTTGTACATGTCGGGGATATCGTACACGCGCCCACCTTGCAGCTAACTCGTCCAGACATCGGTATCGTTTTTGATATCGACAAGGTTGTGGCACAGGATACTCGTATGCACACACTTGACATGGTCGCCACTGACGGTATGAAAATATCTGGTGGCCATTTTCTTCAACCGAATGTCGGTACGCTAAAGCGCGCAGGCCAAGGCTACGTTTTCGAGAAATGTTAGACGCAGAATGAGCTTTTGGTGAAAGGTTATTCTGGTCAAATTTTACAGTTGTTGTGAGGCCCTTGCGGTCGGCAAGTATGGTAAACCTGTGTGATGATCAAGCTTATCCATACTGCTGATGTCCATCTGGACTCCCCGTTGCAAACCCTTGCTCTTCGCAACCCCGTACTTCGTGAGAAAGTTCAGTGTGCATCGCGCAATGCGTTCGTGCGCATTGTCGACCAGGCAATTGTCCAGCAGGTGAGTGCTGTACTCATCGCTGGCGACCTGTTTGATGGTGCTGCACGTAGTGCTAAAACCGCAGCGTTTTTGCTCGCTGAGCTAGCCAGGCTTGAAAATGCAAACATCCGTGTGTTCTACATCAAGGGCAATCACGACGCCGAAAACCCGCTGACTGGGGAAACCACCCTGCCGGCGAATGTTCATGTGTTTGATGGCGATGGTGGCAAGGTACAACTTGAGGGGAGTGATGTTTGGATTCACGGTGTCAGTTTCACTGAAAAGAAGGCCGAACAGAGTCTTCTCAATAAATTTTCAACACCCGTTGCTGATGCGATCAATATCGGGATGTTGCATACCTCCCTGAATGGTTCTGCATCTCATGATGTCTATGCACCGTGTACTGTTCAGGAGTTGATCGATACAGGTTTTAACTACTGGGCGCTGGGGCATATCCACAAGCGACAAGTGCATTGCGAGGCACCATGGATCGTGATGCCGGGTATCCCTCAAGGGAGGGACATTGGCGAGTCCGGACCGCAGGCGGCCACCATGATCACTATCGACGAGAGTCGCATTACCACTAGTGAGTTTCCCACGTCGAGCATTGAGTTTATCACTGTGCCACTGGACGTAACCGAGTTAGAGGATGTAACTGCCCTAAGGACATTGGCAAAAGCAGCCTTAGAAAAACTAGTCACCGCATTGCAATCTGATGATGCCATCGTACGAGTTTGTTTACAGGGACAAAATGCACTGCGCTGGCATTGGCTTCGTGATCGCGATCAATGGGCTGCGACCTTCGACCTTTTGTGTCAAGACACTGGCCGGCTGTGGATGGAGAAACTGATCTTTGACATTCAGGATTCGCCTAAAACGGTAAGCGATAAATCAGCGCTGGGTGAGCTGGCAGGCTTGATGTCAGGTATTCGTGCAGAGGATGCGTTTAATGAAGAAGCAGTAGCGTTGATCAATGAAGTGCTGGCCACATTGCCTGCCAGCGAGCGCGGTAAACTCTTGGTCACCGAGCAGTCTCAGTACGAACTGGCAGCCAGTCTGAGTGAGCAAGGTGAGGAACACCTGTTGGCAATCATGAAAGGAGTGGGTGAGAAGGGTGCCAGCGCATGATTCGTATCGAACAATTGGATCTTGCGTTTTTCGGGCATTTCACAAACAGGCAATTTCAATTTAGCAAGTCCGACCCCGATGCCACAGACTTTCATATTGTCTATGGGGTGAATGAGGCGGGTAAGACCACCTTTATGGAAGCTTATTTGCGACTCCTGTATGGATTCCTGCCGCGTAATGAGCCTTACGCTTTTCGTCATGGACGCTCTAATCTGCAAGTTAGCGCTCTTTTGCAGGTTGATGGTGAGATGCGCAAGTTTCAGAGAAATGCCAGTAGCAGGAATTCGCTTGTTGATGAACAAGGAAACGTGCTGCCCGAGGCTTCACTGCAAGCACACCTGGGTGGGCTTGCGATGGATGATTATCGTAAATTGCTTTGTATTGATGATGACAGCATCGATAAGGGCGGCGAGGAAATAGTTAATAGTCGAGGTGATATCGGCACCCTGTTATTTTCTGCGGCGGCGGGTATCAGCGACTTATGGCAAGTACTAGAGTCGGTGCGTGGTGAGGCCGAAGGCATATACAAAAGTCGGGCGAGTAAATCGCGTCTGGCTTTGCTCAAAAAGGAATACAGTGATGTTGTTAAACAGATAAAGCTCATAGATATACCTGCGGGCAAGCTGAGCCAACTGAGCAAGGCATTGAAAAAAGCCGAATCTGTAGAATCAAAAGTACTGGATGAGCAACGCGCATTGATGGTTGAAGTTGGGCAGCTGGGGCGGATACTAAACGCTCTGCCAATGCTCGAACGGCTCAATAGCTCAGAGGAGGCCGTGGGGAAATTCGCCCATTATCCGGAGCATCTGGATGTCACCAGCAAACAGATTTTTGATTTACAAAAAGAACAGCATCAAGCCAATTCTGAACGAGAGCGTTTGCAAAAGCGCCAGGCGACGTTACAACAGGAGCTTGAACAACTCGCACCGGTGCCTGCCCATCAGGGGCTTGAGGCGGTGATCGATGGCTTAAGTGAATTGCATAGCAGATACCGTCATGCCGAGTTGGAGCTGGAAAATCAGCAAGCAGATCTGCACTCAGTCACAATGCGAATGACGAATCTGGTTCGGGAAAGACTATCTCACGAGTTGACCCCGGATGTGTTGGTGGTGGATGCAGCCGTTATCAAATCATTATCCGAGTCGTTGGCCGAGCGTGAAGAAGCGAAGAGGGCATTCGTCGTCGGAGATGAACGTATCAGGCAATTGGACGCTGCTTTAAAAAATGAAGAGTCCAGACTGAAGGAGCTTGAAAAAACCAGGCCAGAGGGTACCGGGCTTGGTGAGATTCTTGAGCAATACAATGCCCAGGCGTTGGCTGCAGAATACAAAGCAGCTTTACAAGGGGTGCGCGAGGCTGAACACCAGTGTGAAGAAGCGCTGGATATCTTGTCTATCAAAGGTCATCGCTTTACTAAGCTTCCCGATTGCATCGTCATGATCGAAGAGGTGGAGGCACAAGTAGAGTTGTGGCAGACCCAGAACACCACGCTTTCAGCCACCAAAGAAAGGCTGCGAATAGAACAGCAAGAACTCAATACGCTGACTCTGGAAAGTGCTCAGCTGGAAGCTATTGATGGACTGGCCAGCGATCAGAATACTCAGGCCCTTAAAGAAGAGCGCGAAAATGCCTGGAGTATTCACAAGGAATCGTTAACGATGGAAACGGCGGAGGCATTTGAACCCACGCTGTATCGTGTTGATCAAGCGATGGAGGGGCGATTGGCCCATGCTAGTGATCTGGCACGGTCACGTGATGTACAACGCCGGATTCCCAGTGTTCAGGGGCAGCTTGACGCTCTTGCAGAGGTGATAAGACTGACCGAGCAAGAGGTGCGGGACGTAGAGCACTTTTTGGCAAATGTGATGCAGCAAGCTGGTATTAATGCGACGTTACCACCCAAAGCGGTACTTGCCTGGGTTAGGAGTTTTCACGACGCACAAGCCCGTTTTAACAACGCTGAGCGCATACGTATAAGCCATCAAGCGCTCTTTGACAAAGCCCAAAAGCTTCACGAGGTATTGTCTGTCTATATCAAACGAGAGCAAGCTACACTGGATGAACTGCTTCCGGTTGCTATCACCATGCTGGAAGTATTCAAACGTCATGAGCAATCAATTCGGGAATCTGAAAAAACATTGACCGATATGAAAGCTCAGCAGGCTGCGGCTGTTGTGGAGATGGATTTGTCGAAGACCCGACAAATCAAAGCCTGCGAAGCTTGGGAAGCCTTGGTGAAATCAAGTTTCTCTGTTGTGCTGGATGCTGACAGGCTATCGAATTCACTCGCAGCACTGAGCGAATTACGCGAGTGCAATATCGAGCGAGAAGCGTTGGAAAGGAATTGTCAGAAAATGCAACGAGACAAAGAGCTTTTCACCAGAAAGCTTGAACAGATTGCACGTGATAACGAGCTTGAACCTGGTGAGACGGCGGATGGCAATCTTAAGCGTTTGCAAGAGTTGGCGGCCGCTGCAAGAAAGCACGTTGATGAAAGAAAATTGTTAAAAAATAAATTGGAACAAACGTTTGCCGATAGCAATGAAGTGGAAAAACGCCTTGATTCCGTAAAGGCTCAGAGCCAGATTTTTGCAGACATGTTTCATTCCAGCGTTCCCACAGGCGATCTTAATGAACTCCTGGAAGCTGCTCAAAAGACGCAACACGCCGGGATATTGCGAAAACAGTACGACGATGATTTGAACGCACTAAGGCAAACATTGGGTGTAGCCACAGAGGAGAATGCGCGTGCCATGCTTGCAGAACTTGATATTCCATCTGTGCAGGAACAGCAGGTGGAAAAAGAAAGCGCATTGGAGCTGGTCAGCGAGCGTTGTAAAGAGGCCACCGAAAAGCGTACTCGATGTGAAGAGCAGCTTGTGGCACTTACCGGTGATGGAGAGGTAGCGCAATTAGTTGAGCGTCGTACTACGCTTGAGATTCAGATGAGTGAAGCAGCTGAGGAGTATATCAAGCTGAGTCTAGGACACCGGCTTGCCGAGCAGGCGATCAATCGTTATCGTGATAAACATCGAAGCGGTATGATGGAAGCTACGGAACGAGCATTTGCTGAGCTGACGGATGGTAAATACAGCAAATTACAGACGCAAAGTAATGGCAAAGAAGAGTCGTTGCTGGCGCTGGACAAAGATGGGACTGCCAAGCGCGCAGATGAAATGTCCAAGGGTACACGTTTCCAGCTTTACCTTGCGTTACGTGCTGCGGCCTATGATCAGTTAGCGGAGCAAGGTACGTGTCTGCCGTTTATATGTGATGATATTTTCGAGACTTTCGATGAACACAGGACTCGGGCTGCTTGTCGCGTCATGGAGCGTATCGGACAGCGTGGTCAGGCAATATATCTGACCCATCATAGACATGTAGTGGACCTGGCAAAAGAAGTTTGTGGCGATCAAGTACAGGTGCATGAGTTATGACTCAGCGAGACACTCGATGCGAGTCACTCGATGCTAGTCACTTGATACCGCAAGGGCGCCTGGATCTCCGCCTGCGCGGAGATGACTTAAGCTCGTCTCGTGTCATTCTCACGCATTTGGTCCTTCCCGCGAAATTTGGTATACCCGCAAATTAGGTCATTCCCGCGAATTAGGTTCTTCCCGCAAATTAGGTCATTCCCGCAAATTAGGTCATTCCCGCAAATTAGGTCATTCCCGCAAATTAGGTCAATCCCGCAAATTAGATCAATCCCGCAAATTAGATCAATCCCGCGAATTAGGTCAATCCCGCAAATTAGGTCAATCCCGCGAATTAGGTCAATCCCGCAAATTAGGTCAATCCCGCGAATTAGGTCAATCCCGCGAATTAGGTTCTTCCCGCGAATTAGGTCCTTCCCGCAAATTAGGTCAATCCCGCAAATTAGGTCAATCCCGCAAATTAGGTCATTCCCGCGAAAGCGGGAATCTACTTAGCCAAACAGTGCTTACCTCAAGTGCTCCTGGATCTCCGCCTGCGCGGAGATGACGAGGGGTTAGTTACCGAGGATGATTAGGTTTAGCTTTGGATCAAAGCTATCCGCCCAGATGACTTAAGCCAAACTGAGGTTTGTCGTCATTAGTCGGCTCATCTGATTCTTCCGGTTCATCTTCGGGTTCCATCTCCAATGACAGTTCGAAGGCCTCAGCGGCGGCCTCCAGATTTGCACCACCACCTGCTGTCGTGTCAGCGGCATCGTTGGCAGCCTTGTGACTTGCTATTTGACTTGCCATTGCTGCGTGGATGTTCTGGCTCTGATCATCGTCGATACCAGCATCAGGGGAGGAGTCATTACCGGATTTTTCAGTCTCCGCATTTTTAGCTTCTTCTGCAGCTTTTGCAGCAGCGGCTTGACTGGGTAACTGACCTCGCAATAGCAGGTCGCTTTGATCTTCCTTATTGGAGGACCCGGAAAGTTTAAATCGAAGCCGTAGATTGTTGGCTGAGTCAGAATTCTTGAGTGCCTCGTCTTCTGTAATACGCCCGGCTTGCGCCAGATCAAACAATGCACTATCGAAAGTTTTCATTCCCTGATTCTCTGACTTTAGCATGGCTTCCTTGATATCTGACAGCTGATCTTTCATGATCATCTGCTTGATCGTATGGGAACCCAGAAGTATCTCTATTGCAGCACAACGCTTTCCATCAACAGTTGGAATCAGTCTTTGGGATACGATAGCCCGGATATTATTGCCAAGATCTTGCAGTAGTTGAGCTTTACGTTCTTCGGGGAAAAAATTGATGATTCTGTCTAGTGCCTGATTGGCGTTGTTGGCATGCAAGGTTGAAATAGCCAGGTGCCCTGTTTCCGCAAAGGCCACTGCATGTTCCATGGTTTCCCGATCGCGAATTTCTCCGATTAGAATGACGTCAGGCGCTTGCCGCAAGGTATTCTTTAGAGCTGCATGAAAGCTGTTGGTGTCGACCCCGACTTCGCGCTGATTAACAATGCACTTCTTGTGTGGATGCACATACTCGACAGGATCTTCGATAGTGATGATATGACCACCCTTGAACGAGTTTCTGTGATCAATCAATGCTGCCAGTGAGGTTGATTTGCCTGAGCCTGTACCGCCAACGAATAGAACAAGACCGTTTTTGGCAGTGATGACATCCTTGAGAATATCAGGAAGGCCGAGATCATCGAAACGTGGAATCTCAGTCTGTATGTTTCTGGCAACCAGCGAGACCTCATTGCGTTGCTTGAAAATGTTGATACGAAATCTGCCTATCCCATCCAGAGGCAGGGCCAGGTTCATTTCAAGTTCTGTATCAAATTCCGCACACTGCTCCTCATTCATGATACCTCTAGCAATTGTCTCCACTTCTCCTCGGGCAAGCGGCGTGTCGCTCAGGGCCGTGAGCTCACCGGCAAACTTGGCACTGGGAGGCGCGCCGGTTGCCAGGTAAAGATCCGAACCGTCAAAGTCCACAAGGCGTTTGAGAAGTGCATTTATATCCATAATGTCTAAGACGGCTCGCAGTGATAAGTAATGATGTTTATAGCGGCCGCCATACCAGAGTGTTAATGACTAGCATGCACCAGATTTTGATAAATTCAGGACATTTGGACTGGTGTGTCATTAAGCCGGTGCAAACCTATCGCGCGTGCCAGTAAACTCTTGTCAGTGTTCGGTCGAATTCGTCTACCGGTTCTTTGTCAACGAATACCTGCACGGTATTTGATCCCTTGGTGAGAACAGGAACAGGCGAGCTGGGAATACCTTGTGTGTTGATAACCTGCCCGCGACGGTAACGCGTCTGAGGATTGTCCGAATCAGGATCATTTTCATTCGTGGTGGGGCCATCCTCTTCCGATGTAGAATCATCGTCGAGCGGGTTCAGAATACTCGCATCATTAACGTCCATAACGTAGAACTTACCAGTAGGTTCAAAGCTGCAGGCACTATCGTCATCGGAATGTGTAGCTGCTCTGAAGGTGGTTGCCATAACCTTGCCCTCATAAGTGAGCACACCGGACAGTGATTTTTCATTGTCGTAGAGTTTGACACGCCAACCGCGAGCTGCTTTGAGAGCCGAGTATGCCGTATCAGCTTTAGAGGTAACTCCGCTTTGTATGTCGTTATCTGTTGCGTTGTAAAGATCGGTTACCGAGACTGTGCTGAATTCATTGGATGGTGCTCCTTTCTTTACATCAGTGTCGCGGATCATGTAAAAATTGTTTTGGACATCAGTTAGTAATGGATCGGTTCGGTTGCCCGAGCCAATAGTGACTGATAGAAAACGCTCACCCTTATTGCCATTTATTGCCACGCTTGGCGGATAAAAGAACGGCTGGTGATAAGCATCAGATAAATCTGCCAGCCTTGTAACGATGGGGGTATCGGAGATATTGCCAAAATCGACTCTCCATATCTGGCCGCCCAGGTCGCCTACGTAGAGTCTGTCCGCGAATTGATCACCGTCGCTATCAATGATAGTTAGATCTGAGGCGATGGAGTACTTCATGTTCGAATCATCGTCGATGTCAACAGTCCACAATAGATTCTTGTCTTCATCAACCATGTATATGGCATTGCCTTTTGACTCAACAGGTTCATTGACATCATCCTGGGCTTCAGCATCATAGCCGCCTGCAAATGCCAGTACGCGCTTTTCATCATCGCCATCTTTGACTTTGATCAATGACATTCGAGACCAGCTTTGAGCAAGTCTCTCAAACCCTTCGCTATTCTCATCAATAATCCACTTAAGCACTGGCGAATCCGGGTCGCTTATGTCCATTGCATAGTAAGCATTGCCACCGCGTCGCATACCGAAATACAACATAACTTTTTCGGTGTCATTGACCACGCCATCTTTGTTGGTATCGTCATGCCATCGTGTTATTGGTCCATCAAGACCGTATATGTGATCCTCGCCTAAAGAACTTACTTGCAGGTCAGGGAGGTTTTTGAGAAGTCGTTTTGGCATAAAGGCGAATATTTCCTCGCCGCCTGTAACATCAACCGGGTTTGTGGACACCGGTTTGCTAGCGTCAATCGCATGCAGAAAACCCTGGTTGGTCATGACATAGACGACTTTTTTATTTTCATAAGTTACGCTAACGCTTCTGGTATGCAACGGATCGCCCATGGGAGCGTTCTGCAACCAGTCCAGCGCAGTGTTGCGTCTATTTCTATTTGCACGACTATTATTAAGTCCAAGCATGGCATTAGTAATTACTGTATTGCTGCTTCGAAGGCGCGTTTCGTTTCCATTCGCAAGTTCCACTCCATCAACAGGAATGTCACCCGTGACATGTGTGTAGAGTGTACGTGTGCCCGTCACAAGCTGTTCGGATGCTCCACCCGCTTTTACCTTGTCACCGTCAGGTTGTGCAGACCAGAAGCTCTGCGCGTCGTCCTTGAATTGATTGTTCTCGATGGCAGCGTTACCATTGATGTCTACGAGGCCTGAATTTTCTACGAAATACCCTTTAAGGTTACCATTCCAGGTTCGTCTGCCACTGGGTGTGAATAGGCTGTAGTACGCGTGATTTCCATGCGAAAACGATGCTTTATCTACATCGACAGACAAACCGGAGAAGCTCTGGCCGCCACTTTTAATATCGTCAATAGCCGCTGTCAAGGCAGCGTTCAGCTCACCAGCGCTTTGCGTATTATAGAATTCGCCTTGTCCCGCTTCTGATATCTGTTTCAGGTATTGCTGGCCCGGTCCATTAATGTTAAAGCCGACCGTGTAGGTTAGTACCCGGCTGTCAGGCAGATAAGGGTTGACGGTTTGTGTTGCCAGATTGCGCACAATTTCAATGGCACAATTACCTTCCTTATCGGTTTGTTGGCTACTTGCGAAAACCGTCGCGTCGAGATCTTCACAAACGCTCAGGTCGTCGCCAACCAGGCTTCTCAGAGATGCGCCTTTTTTTATAACAGTTGGCTCACCATCTGTAATGAGTATAATCGCGTTTGCCTGACCCTCGCAGCTGTCTGCTATGGGTGAATTAAACCTGGGAGTTTCCCAGCTTGAAGAGCGACTGTACTCGCATTGTTCATAATTACCCCAGAGGTTGTTCTTAAGTTCGTAACCTGAAGTTGTTGTATCACTTGCGCTCTTTGGTACACAGTTTGACTCGATTTGTTGTTCGCAGAAATTGGGGCCTCCTGATATGGAGTAATCATTGCAATAAAAAGTCTGCGAAGTATCAGAGGTCCATGCGTTCGATGGGCTGTAGCTTGAAGCTGTTGAGGCTGATGAATTTCCGCCTGTGTATCTATTTAGCGTGCTGTTCCAGGTCGCCGGTCGATGACGACTGGACGGAATTAGTGGTGAGTCGTTGTGTGTGACCGGATCCCCGCGAAAATACTGGGCCGCTTCTACCAGTGCGTCGACAGTAGCCGTGCTGCCGCCGGCGTTTCGCTCGTTAATTTTTTGCTTGATGATATCTTTTACTGTGATCTGGCTTGGTGCAATGGTTGGGTCTATGCTGCTGGCTAGCGCGCTGAGATCACTGATAGGCCATTGTATTCCGGTTGTAGAGGTGGAATACAGTGATCCCAGGCCTGCGTTGATATTCCCTTCGTTGCTGTCAAGGATCTGTTCAATGGCGAGCTTGAGAACGGAGATCCGCGAAGGGCCCCTGTTAGTAGACCAGGGAATCCCAGAGGTGTCCCACCCCATGCTGCCGGAATAATCCAGAACAAACAAGACATTGGGTTTTTGCTGATTCGCCACGCCCGCTTTATATACATCTATGTCATCGGCATGAATACCGGTACTGGCGGTGCTCGTTAATAGAGCGACGAGCAAGCAAATTTGGCGCTGCTTCGTTGACTCAGGAAGCCTCATTCTGTCTATTCTCCACGATCCATGAGCATGCGAAGCAGGGCAGGCGCACTCGCGCCATCCCCTGCAATAGATAAACTGTTGACAAGGAAATCGGCTGAGCAAGGCAAGAACTTTAACGTTAGCTTCTTATGTTGAGGGGATCATAAAAAGGGGGCTTGATTTATGGGTTTGACGACAAGTGATCGCACCGGGCAGGGCGGGGCAGTATACTCAGCTGCTCACTTTTACCGTGCACCTGGATTTGTGACCGAAGTCTCTCTTCAGATTCTCAATATTCTCGTTCCGAGCATGCTGCTGGCATTCATTGGCCTTGTCTGGTTTCACAAGGGGCCGGAGTTTCCAGTGCCGTTTGTGACCACGCTGGTGCTTAACATCGCCATGCCGGCTCTGCTCTTCCATACGTTGGCAAACTCGACGGTGCCTGTCAGCTCGCTTGGCAGCATGGCAGTGGCGACGTTGCTTGTGCATGCGGTGTTTGGCGGCGCTATGGTGCTGGGGCTGAGACTTGCGCGTAAGGACTGGCGTCTTTGTGTCGCGCACGTGGTGGGTAACACGGGTAATCTAGGGTTGCCGGTTTGTTTTCTGGCATTTGGGGAGGAGGGACTGGCCTATGCGATGACCTTCTTTGCGGTGCAATGTTTCCTGCTTTTCAGTCTGGGAGATACGATCATTGCGAGAAGAACTGATTTACAGCGCATTGCCCGTTCGCCGGTTCTTCATTCAGTCTGGCTGGGAGTACTGTGTCGTTTTCTTGATATCGAACTACCACAGATTGCGTTGCAAACTCTGCAGCTGCTGGGGCAGATGGTCATTCCCATCATGCTGATCACTCTGGGCGTGAGTCTGGCGGGCATGCGCGCTTCACAACTACCAGCAACGATCCTGTGGTCAGGCTTTAGAACCGTGGTAGCGCTGACGATTGGCCTCAGCGTTGCTGAGCTGCTTGGCTTGACCGGCATCGCGAGAGGTGTGCTCATCATAGAGACGGTCGTTCCAGTGGCCGTATTCAACTACTTACTCGCGGTCAAGCATGGTGTTGATAGCAGTGAAGTGTCGGGATTGATTCTGGTGACCCATCTTGCTGCAATCGCATATCTACCTTTTGTGCTGGCGTTTGTGCTTTAGATAGTGGCTTTTCGCGCCAGATTATATTGTTGTGTTCATGAAAATCGCTAGCCAATGCATTGGAGTCTTTGACCAAGTGTGCTTTATCAGATCACGCGTCGTAAGAGGTGCTGGCAACCCCCGATCCACTGCCAATCCAATCGGTATGGTGCCATTGATCGTCGCCATCAACTATCTGGTAGGTATGTGCACCGAAATAATCACGTTGGGCTTGCAGTAGATTAGCGGGTAGGCGAGCATTCCGGTAGCCGTCGTAGAACGATAACGCCGAGCTCATGGCGGGCACGGGAATTCCTTGAGAGATTGCTTCGCTGACCACTTTGCGCCAATTGGTCTGGGTTTTGTGTATCTGCGAACTAAAGTAGTCGTCCAGCAGCAGATTGGCCAATGATGCATCCTTGTCAAAGGCTTCTTTTATATCATCAAGAAAGGCTGATCGGATAATACAGCCACCTCTCCACATCTGGGCAATAGCGCCGTAGTTAAGGTTCCATTGATGCTCATCGGCTGCGGCTTGCATCAGCATGTAACCTTGGGTGTATGAGATGATTTTTGCGGCAAGCAATGCTTGTCCAAGCGCATCTATCCAATCGTTTGCCGTGAGTGTGTTTGCATTATCGGGTCCTCGCAGCACGGCTGAGGCCTGAACACGCTCTGCCTTGATCGCTGACAGTGCCCGGGCAAATACGGCCTCGCCAATCAGCGTCAACGGAATTCCCAGTTCAAGAGCATTGATGCCGGTCCATTTGCCGGTCCCTTTCTGGCCAGCCTTGTCCATGACACGATCCACGACATAGCCCTGCTCGTCCTGGAAGGCAAGAATGTCAGAGGTAATTTCGATGAGATAGCTATCCAGATCGCCCTCGTTCCAGTGAGCGAACGTTGCTGCCATAGCCTCGTTATCCATACCCAGGGCGTTCTGCATAAAATGATAGGCCTCACAGATAAGCTGCATGTCTCCGTACTCGATACCGTTGTGAACCATCTTGACAAAGTGCCCGGCTCCGCCGTCGCCTACCCAGTCACAGCATGGTTCACCGGTATCTGTCTTTGCAGCAATGGACTGGAAGATAGGCTTGATGGCAGGCCAGGCAGCGCTGTGCCCGCCAGGCATAAGGGAGGGGCCATGTCGTGCACCCTCTTCGCCACCTGACACACCGCTGCCGACAAACAGGTAGCCTAACTTGCCGAGCTCGTTCGCTCGTCTTTCCGAGTCATCAAAATTGGAATTACCACCATCAATAATAATATCGCCCTTGTCCAGCAGGGGCAGCAATTGTTCTATAACCTTATCGATGGCAGGCCCTGCCTTAACCATAAGCATGATTTTGCGTGGAGAACTTAGTCCCTCACAGACTTGCTCTAGAGATTGAGCGCCGCGGATGTTCGTACCTTTTGCAGCGCCGTCGAGAAATGCCTGGGTCTTTTCATAGGTACGGTTGTATGCAATAACGTTAAAGCCATGATCATTCATGTTGAGGATCAGGTT
The DNA here is from genome assembly GCA_045106855.1 of Granulosicoccus sp. GTDB lineage: Bacteria > Pseudomonadota > Gammaproteobacteria > Granulosicoccales > Granulosicoccaceae > Granulosicoccus. The sequence goes on along the minus strand of JBGCFI010000024.1, from coordinate 96,412 downwards.
CTGACCCATGACGGCAAGTCCGATAACGGCGATATCTGCTGCGTTACTCAAGGTGATTCTCCAGACGCTGAAATTTAAGGGGCAAGGGATACAAAGTTGTGAACACGGCTTAGTCGACAGGTGTCAGTAGTGGTTGGTCGTTAAAGTGCGCCTGAAGGTTGTCAAGAACCAGTTTTCCCATTGCTTCGCGTGTCTCCCAGGTGCCACTGGCGTTGTGTGGTTGTAATACAACGTTTGACAGTGCAAACAAGGCTTCGGGAATATTGGGCTCTGCCGCAAATACATCAAGTCCGGCACCAGCTATCTTGTTCGCTTGCAGGTATTTTACCAGTGTGGGCTCATCAATCAGTGTGCCGCGCGAGACGTTAACAATGTAACCATCAGTACCCAGTGCATCGAGCACGGCTGCATTGATAGAACCTACTGACTCTGGCGTTGCTGATGCAGTAATAAACAGGTAATCAACAGATTCTGCGAGTTCTGTCAGCGATGCAACAAAAGTGTGTGGTGAGTTGTCACGCGGGCGTCGATTGCAATAGCTGATTCTCATATCGAAACCTGTCAGCCGTTTGGCCAGAGCATTGCCGATACTGCCCATGCCATAAATGCCTGCACGTTTGCCCATGAGTCGTCGTGTTAAAGGCATCGCGCCCTGTACCGGCCAATTTCCGGCTCTGGCGTATTGATCACCGCTCACTAACTGTCTTGAGACGGCCAGCGCCAAAGCTACCGCCATGTCCGCAACGTCATCGCTCAAGACATCTGGTGTGTTGGAGACTGCTATACCATGTTGCTTGCAATAGTCGCGATCCACAGCATCGACGCCGACGCCGAATACAGCCACGATTTTCACGTTGGGCAAATGTACCAGCACTTCAGCCTCTACTCCACGGCCTCCGTCGGTTACGACTCCAACGCAATCGTTGCCAAGCTTTTTAAGTAGTGCGGCCTGGTCATCTGATTCCCAGTACCGGTGCATCGAATAGGTGCTTTCCAGTGTTTGCATCACTGACGGTAACAAAGGACCCATTAATAATAGGGTTTGACTCATGATAGCTATCTCAATTATTTGTCTGTGTGTAGATACTGGCTTTGTTCTAACAGGTGGATAGCGTTTGCGGCCACTGCCTCAGGGGTAGCATCAATGCTGACGGTGAGAACGTTCTGTTCGTCACTGGGATCTTCAAGAGCAGCAAACTGGCTATCGAGCAAGGATTCAGGCATGAAGTGTCCTGTGCGTTCATGCATACGCGAAGCAATCAGGTCGCGACTACCTTGAAGAAACACATAAACTACACGACCAGCGGTACTGAGTGTATTTCGGTATTTTAGTTTTAATGCTGAGCATGCAATGACACACAAGCCTTGTTGCTCCGCTTTTTCGCGCGCATAAAGGCCAACTTGCTCAAGCCAGGGTTGTCTGTCTTCATCGGTCAAGGGTGTGCCGGCCGCCATTTTTTTGATGTTAGCCTCTGGGTGTAGATCATCCCCATCCCTGAAATGGACTGAATACCCGCGATTTTCAAGTCCGCTTGCGATATTTTCGGCAACTGTCGACTTGCCACAGCCGCTCACGCCCATGACAACAATGATTAGCGGCGGGGTTTGAACGGTAGCTTCGGTGTTTTTTTCGTTATCACTCAACGGCGGGGGGTATCCATACGTGTTTTACCTGGAGGGAGGCTGGCATCCTGAGATTTTCATCGCGCAAGCATCAAGACTTGATGATAACGTTAACCCTATCAACACGGCAACATTGGGGCTGCTATGTACGGAGAACTGGAAGGATGCGGGTTTGAGACTCTGCATTCCTCATTTAACGAGTGTTTCGTCGGACATGCGCGAGTTGAGCGCTTATGGAGTGGGGCACGTTGGTCCGAAGGGCCAGCCTGGTTCGCTGCCGGGCGTTATCTTCTGTGGTCTGATATTCCTAACAACCGGATGATGCGTTGGGACGAGACCAATGGCAGTGTGAGTACCTTTCGAAGCCCGAGCAATAACAGTAATGGCAACACCGTGGATTTTAGTGGGAGGCTGATTAGCTGTGAGCATCTGGGCAGGCGGGTAACGCGTACCGAATACGACGGAACGATAACGGTGCTGGCAGACAGCTGGCAGGGTAAACGGTTGAATTCGCCCAACGATGTGGTCGTGAAATCCGATGGGTCTATCTGGTTTACCGATCCCAGTTACGGCATCCTCACCGATTATGAAGGCGACAGAGCCAATCCGGAGCTTCCGTGCCTGGTATATCGAATAGATCCGGAGGGCACACTTGATGTCGTCGCCGACGATTTCTACAAACCCAACGGTCTGGCGTTTTCTCCGGATGAGTCTATTTTGTACATTGCCGACACGGGAGCTACTCATCAAGCCGATGGCCCGAAGCACATTCGCTCGTTTTCGGTATCTGCCGATGGTCAGTCACTAAGCGAGGGCCGCGTGTTTGCGGAATGCACTGCTGGTCTGTTTGACGGTTTTAGGTGCGATACGCAGGGGCGAATCTGGACCAGCGCGGAAGATGGCGTACATTGTTACAGCGTCGATGGTCAGTTGATTGGAAAAATTCGAATTCCGGAAATAGTCAGCAACGTCACTTTTGGAGGGGCCAAGCGAAATCGACTGTTCATCTGCGGTACCACCTCATTATATGCGGTTTATCTTACCGTCAATGGATGTTCACCAGGGTAGTGAGCTGGGGCCCGTTTTTGAGTTGACGTGCTGGTAAGGGCTAGCAGCAGATACCGTGATAGCCGTATGCAGGTCAGGCCAGAGTGTTGTTTTATTCCGGTTGTCACATGAGCCTGTTTTTTCCAAAGTTATGCCGCTTACTGACAATAGTGTTTATTGCTTGTTGTCTTTTGCACCGGAGACGTCCGTACATGGATTCCATGTGCCTTTATATGGCATGCTTGACGTATTACACCCAGTCAATTCGGGGCGAATGATCTTCTCTACGCAGATGCAGGACTAGCACAATGCAACAACGACTGGTGAACCGCTGCGTGCTGGTTTTCATACTGGCACTCATCTCGCTGCTCTTTCTTAGCCTTATACAGCCATTTTTGCAGGCTATCTTCATCGCGGCATTGTTTGCTGCGCTGTTTCACCCATTGTACAGGGGTGTATTGCATCGGGTGGGTGAGCGTCGTGTTCTGGCTTCTGCACTAACCATCATTATCGTGTTGTTCTTTGTGGTTGTACCTCTTGCCGCTCTATTGGCTGTCGTGACATCTCAGGCTGTAGACATTGCCCAGAGCGCAACCCCCTGGATCAGACAACAACTTGCCACCCCGGGATTGATCACCCAGACTCTGGAAAATCTGCCCTTCTACAGTTACATCGAGCCCTTTCGCGAGCAGGCGCTTGAAAGGTTAGGTGATGTAGCGGGGCTTGCCAGCGGCTTGATTGTCGAGGCTGTTCAAAGTGCCACGCTGGGAACCGTTAGTGCGCTATTCAGTGTCCTTATTGTGCTTTACACCTTGTTCTTTTTTCTTATTGATGGTGATCGCCTGCTGTTTTACGTCCTGTATTACCTGCCACTCAATGATGAGGACGAAACCAAACTGTTACGCCGTTTTACCTCGGTAACCAAGGCAACACTCAAGGGCACCGCTGTGATCGGTGTTCTGCAAGGTGCGCTTGCCGGAGCAGCCTTGTTTTTTGCCGGTATTCCCAGCGCAGTTTTCTGGGCTGTTGCCATGATGGTGCTGTCGGTCGTGCCAGGGGTGGGTACCGCTCTGGTCTGGGTGCCAGCTGTCATCTATCTGGTAGTCGGTGGTGAATATGTCACGGCAGTTTTGTTAGCTTTGTTCTGTGCAGTTGTGGTCGGGACGGTCGATAACGTTCTTCGGCCAAAGCTTGTCGGTAACGATACCCAGTTGCACGAGCTCCTGATTTTCTTCAGTACACTGGGAGGCTTGCTGATGTTTGGTTTTATGGGATTCGTAATTGGTCCCATCATCGCCGCCTTGTTTGTAACGCTATGGGAGCTGTACGGCGATGAATTTCAAAAATGGTTACCGACGACGGCGTTTCGGCCTGAGGGCGAACCCATCGTGCTACCGCACCAGCGCCATGGCAAGTATCATGAAGCCGCTGATATGCAAGCCTCCCGCACTAACAATAAAAATGATGATTCAGGAGCGGCCCAGAATGGCTCCTCCGACTCAGCAAAGGGTACTGATTAGCATTGCCCAGAAAGCGGTGGATAGAAAACCGACCGCAAGCGTCGTGCCTTGCTACCAGTTACGCGGCAGTTTTTTTAGTAGATGCAATCGACCATCGCGCACAACAACGTATTCGCCCTTCACAAGCTCTGCCATGATTTTGCCTACCATCTCTCGGGATGCGCCAATCATGTTGCCTAATTCCTGATGCGAGTATTTTTTAGGTAGATTAGGCGTTGCCAGAGAATTGCCATCGACGCCAACTTGTGGGTCGACACCTGCCAGCTCATGGAGTTTGTCAACCAGCCGACGATAGACATTGTCCAGAGCCAGGCGGCGGCTGCCCTCAGTGGCGTCGCGCAGTCGGGTGGTTAGCGAGCGGATAATGTTGATAGCGGTTTCCGGGCTCTGGCGCAGGCAATCCAGAAATGTCTGTTTTCCGATCATCAGCGCAACGACCGGTTCCAGTGTCATGACGGATGCGGAGCGAGGTTCGTTGTCCAGTAGCGCGATGTCCCCGATAACCGCTCCTGTGCCTTGTTCGTAGAGAACGAGTTCGCGCCCATCCTCATCACTGAGGAAGACCTTGACAGACCCACTCTTGATAACAAACATGGATTCGCCAGGATCACCTTCATTCATCATGATGGCGTGTTTGCGAAAGCTCAGCTCTCGGGTTTGTGCTGCCAGTTGTTGCAGTTGTTCAGCGGTAAGGTGGCTGAAGAGTTCAACATGACTTAACAGATTTTCGGGTGTGGTATCGGCGTTATTCATGGAATGGACATGCCCAAGTTGAGGTTCCAGTGGACTAGATGCATCATAACAACCTGGCGCAGGGTAACAGGGAAATTGCCCGAAGCTCGACACTTCTATCTGCATCGTCAGTGCCGACAAGCAGCAAGCTGGACTTCAACAAGTTCTGCGGTACACTGGTGAGGATCATGACCATATTGTAAGCCTGTTGCGGCTCGTGGTGGGGGTATTGGAAATTAATAGGAGGTTGGAGACGGATGGTAATGAAGAAATTAGTCGGAATTAGTCTGGCCCTTGCGGGGCTGGTGCTGAATTCTGCAGCCTACGGACAGGACACGCTTGTGTATTGTTCAGAAGGCTCGCCAGAGGGTTTCGATCCAGCTTTGTATACTGCGGGGACCACCTTCGACGCTTCTTCGCGTCAGATATACAACAAGCTGGTGGAATTCGAGCGTGGAACCACGGTCATCGCTCCAGCCCTGGCTGAGAGTTACGAAATTTCTGACGATGGGCTCGAATACACATTCAAACTGCGTGCGGGTGTCAAATTCCATTCCACACCCTATTTCACGCCCACGCGCGACCTGACTGCCGAAGATGTCGTTTTCTCTTTCGAGCGCCAGCGTCTGACCGAAAATCCTTACAACCAGGTGTCCGGTGGAACATGGGAATACTTCAATGGAATGTCCATGCCCGATCTCATTGGTTCAGTCGAGGCACTTGACGATCTGACCGTCAAGTTCAATCTGACACGCCCTGAAGCTCCAATGATTGCCAATCTGGGGATGGATTTTGCCTCCATCGTATCTGCAGAGTATGCAGCAGCGCTGCTGGAAGCTGGCACGCCGGAGAAACTTAATCAGGAACCTGTCGGAACAGGCCCGTTTAAATTTGTTGGCTATCAGAAAGATGCCGTTATTCGCTTCCAGGCGCACGAAGACTACTGGGCTGGCAAGGCAGATGTCGATAACCTGATTTTTGCGATAACCCCCGACAACTCGGTGGGCTATCAGAAGCTCAAAGCCGGTGAATGTCATGTACTTGGTTATCCTAACCCCGCCGATGTTGCATCTATGCAAGGCGATGCCGATCTTACGGTTCTGGAGCAGGAAGGTCTGAATGTCGGCTACCTGGCCTACAACACCACCGTCGCACCGTACGACAACGTCAATGTTCGCAAAGCACTAAACATGGCGATCAACAAGCAGGCAATTCTTGATGCCGTTTTTCAGGGCTCCGGAAAAGCTGCCAAAAATCCTATCCCACCAACTATCTGGTCGTACAACGAATCAACGGTTGACGATCCGTACGATCCTGAAATGGCCAGGCAAATACTGGCTGCCGAAGGTGTTGAAAACCTGAAGATGCAGATATGGGCCATGCCTGTAGTACGTCCATACAACCCTAATGCACGCCGAATGGCTGAAGTCATGCAGGAAGATTTCGCCAATGTGGGTGTCGAAGTGGAAATTGTCAGTTACGACTGGGGTGAGTACCTGAAACTCTCCAGAGAACTTGACCGCCCCGGTGCGGTGTTGTTGGGTTGGACAGGTGACAACGGAGATCCGGATAATTTTCTTGCGGTATTACTTGGCTGTGATGCTGTCGGAAATGCCAATCGCGCTCAGTGGTGTCACAAGCCATTTGATGATCTCATACAGCAGGCTAAAGTCGTCTCGGATCAAGCTGAAAGAACCCGCTTATACGAGCAAGCCCAGTTAATTTTCAAAGAACAGGCGCCCTGGGCAACTATTGCCCACTCCGTTGTTTATAAAACGGTTCGCAAAGAGGTCCAGGATTTTAAAATCGATCCTTTCGGTGGACATATTTTTTACGGCGTATCGCTGGCAAAGTAGTGCACACTGCGGGTTAGTAGTTTTAAAAACGGCCGCCCATGCGGCCGTTTTTCATTTAAAGGAAAGTAAACCATGACTGATCGATATGAAGGCTTGCGTGCTATTGCCGCAAGCGAGGGGCTTGATGCTATCGCCTTGGTGCCAGGAGCCAATTTTTCGCGCCTGTTCGGCCAGGAATTTCATCAGAATGAACGCCCGTTGGTCGTTGTCATTCCTACTGTTGGCGCGCCATCGGCTATCGTTCCCAATCTGGAGCTTGACTCTTTTTCTGCTGTGAATTTTGAAGGCGAAGTGTATGACTGGCGTGATCAGGATGGCTTTCAGGCTGCCTTCGATGCGCTCATGCAGAACAATACCTTAACGACACTTGGCGTTGAGGGACAGGTAATGCGGGTATTTGTCGATCAGGCGTTCAGAAAGAGTCAATCCGGGCTGGCGATAAAAGATGCCCAGAAGGCGATTGCCAGTTTGCGATTGCGTAAAAATGCAGACGAGCTGAATGCAATACGCAGAGCCATCCGTATTTCCGAGACAGCACTTGCCAATACAATTGATCAGGTAAAAGCGGGTATGAATGAACGCGCCATAGAGAGCATTCTTGTCCAGCAACTGTTTGCCTCCGGTGCGCAGGATTTTGCATTTTCGCCTATCGTTGCGGCCAATACCAATTCAGCTCAGCCTCATGCGCATAGTCGTGCCGACTATCAGATACAGGCAGGAGACGCTTTGCTGATAGATTTTGGTGCTCGAGCCGATGGGGTCTGTGCAGACATTACCCGTACATTTTTTGTCAATCATTGCGATGATAAACATGCCGAGATCTATAACACCGTGCTGGCCGCGAACATGGCAGGTCATGCCGCCTCACTACCTGGCGCCACTGCGCATGATGTTGATGAGGCAACAACAGCCGTGTTGGAAAATTCGCCGTACGCGTCTCGCATTCGCCACAAGACCGGGCATGGGCTTGGGCGTGACATTCATGAAGATCCCTACATCATGCGTGGCAATCATGAAAAACTGCAAAGCGGTACAGTATTTACGATAGAGCCGGGGCTTTATGAGTTGTCTGAGTTCGGGGTTCGCATCGAGGATGATGTTCTGATTACTGATGCCGGAAGCGAATCGCTTACAAGCTTTGACAAGACCCTGACGATTATCGGCTAGGCGCGGACAGTATGCTGGGATTCATACTTCGCAGGCTGGGCACATTCATACCGACGTTCATCGGTGTATCTATTGTGTCATTTCTGTTCATTCGCCTGTTGCCCGGCGACCCTATCCTGCTGATGGCGGGTGAGCGAGGCATGACGGATGAGCGCTATGCTCAGCTCATGTTGCAGTTTGGTTTTGATCGTCCGTTGATATCCCAGTATTGGGACTACCTGTCCGGCATCTTGCAAGGTGATCTGGGCATGTCGTTCAAGACCAAAAAACCGGTATGGGATGAATTTTTCGCGTTGTTTCCCGCCACCCTGGAATTGTCTTTGTGTGCCATTGTCTTCGCTATCGTAATTGGTGTTCCAGCAGGAATCATTGCGGCGGTTAATCGTGGCAAGTGGCCAGACCAGGCTCTTATGTCGACTGCCCTGGTGGGCTATTCAATGCCTATCTTCTGGTGGGCGTTGCTGTTGATCATCCTGTTCTCCGGCATGTTGGGCTGGACGCCGGTGTCCGGACGTATTTCTCTGATGTTCTTTTTCCCGACTGATACCGGCTTCATGCTCATCGATAGTTTCAGAAGCGGTCAGGTCGGTGCATTCGCATCAGCGGTCGAGCATCTGATTCTGCCGACAATAGTGCTAGGGACTATTCCGCTGGCGGTCATAGCACGGCAAACGCGCTCTGCCATGCTTGAAGTTCTTAGTGAAGACTATGTTCGCACTGCCAGAGCTAAAGGCTTGAGTCCGTTTCGCGTTAATGGTTTACACGCGCTACGCAATGCCTTGATCCCCGTGATAACCGTTATCGGATTGTCGGTAGGAACGCTGTTGGCAGGCGCTATTCTCACTGAAACCATTTTTTCCTGGCCGGGTATTGGCAAGTGGATGGTAGAAGGCATCAGCAGTCGTGACTACACAGCGGTACAGGGAGGGCTACTGATGATTGCTATCATCGTGATGGTGGTTAATCTCATCGTTGATGTGTTGTACGGTCTGATTAACCCGAAGATTCGGCAACGATGAACCCAGTCGACAATACGCTAAGCGTTCCTGCAAGAGCGGGACGATTTGTCGAGTTCTGGACCTATTTCAGTGAGAATCGTGGGGCCGTGGCAGGCTTGGCGGTGTTCACCTTATTCGTCATCATTGCCATACTGGCAGACGTTGTTGCACCGCATTCACCGACACAGCAGTATCGAGAGGCGTTGTTGCAACCACCCATGTGGCAGGCAGGGGGAACCAGCCAGTTCGTGTTAGGCACTGATGCGGTTGGCAGAGATCTGCTGTCGCGTCTAATTCATGGTGCACGCTACTCGTTTTTTATCGGAATTATTGTGGTGGTGATTGCTGCTGGTAGTGGCGTCATGATTGGCCTGCTGGCAGGTTTTGCCCGCGGGTGGATAGATACTCTTATCATGCGCCTGATGGACATTCTGCTGGCCTTCCCAAGCCTGTTGCTGGCATTGGTGATGGTTGCCATCCTCGGTCCATCGCTTACCAATGCCATGATAGCCATTGCCATTGTCCTTCAGCCACATTACGTGCGACTGACGCGTGCCGCAGTGCTTCAGGAGTTACCCAAGGATTACGTTACCTCGGCACGTGTGGTAGGTGCGAGCCGGGCTCGATTGATGTTCGTCACGGTACTGCCCAATTGTCTGGCGCCCATCATCGTGCAGGCAGCATTGTCATTTTCCACGGCCATTCTGGATGCTGCGGCATTGGGGTTTCTGGGTCTTGGTGCCCAGCCACCGACGCCAGAGTGGGGGACTATGCTGGCCGACTCGCGTGAGTTCGTATTACGTGCCTGGTGGGTTGTGACATTTCCGGGGCTTGCCATTCTCATCAATGTTCTCGCTATAAACCTTATGGGGGATGGTTTACGTGATGCACTTGATCCCAAACTTAAACGTAGCTGATCCGGCTCAGGGTTTATCCGGACTAGGAGAGCTTCATGTCTTTGCTTGATGTACGCAATCTGTCTGTAGATTTCAAGACGGCTGGCGGTCAGTTCCGGGCGGTGGATGGTGTTGATGTACAGCTAGAGGCAAGTGATGTTCTGGCAATTGTCGGTGAGTCCGGCAGCGGCAAGTCGGTATCCATGCTTGCAGTAATGGGCTTGTTGCCCTGGACGGCAACGGTGAGTGCCGATGCCATCGAGTTTGATGGCAAGGATCTCATGAAAGTCAGTGCGAAAGAGCGTCGTGCAATTGTCGGTAAAGATGTTGCCATGATATTCCAGGAGCCAATGTCCAGCCTTAACCCCTGTTTTACCATCGGGTTCCAGTTACGCGAAGCCTTGAAAACTCATCTATCCCTATCGCGTTCACAATGCCAGAGTCGGGCAATAGAGCTCTTGCAGCAGGTTGGCCTACCTGAGCCCGAGCGTCGATTGAAGGCATTTCCTCATCAGTTATCTGGCGGTATGTCGCAGCGAGTGATGATTGCTATGGCAATAGCCTGCAAGCCTAAATTGCTAATAGCAGACGAACCAACCACGGCACTGGACGTGACTATTCAGGCTCAAATACTGGAGCTATTGCTTGAGTTGCAGCAAAACACCGGTATGGCATTGGTGCTGATAACGCACGATATGGGGGTTGTGGCAGAGACGGCTCAACGGGTGAGTGTCCAGTACGCAGGTCAGAAAGTGGAGGAGCAGGACGTGCGCTCACTGTTTGCAAACGCCCATCATCCTTATACCCATGCACTACTGTCAGCATTGCCCGAGAGGGCAACCACGCGAAAGCTGCCGAGTATCCCTGGTGTTGTTCCCGGGCAGTTTGACCGGCCATCGGGTTGCCTGTTTTCACCACGCTGTGCATTTGTTGAAGATCGTTGTTACTCAGTGCCGCCTCTGGTGCAAGAGTCGCATCTGGGCTATGCCCGTTGCCATCGCCCATTGTCTGATGGATTGCCCCTTAAACAGGCAGAGTCACGACCATGACTAAAGATCTGCTTGCCCCGATTATCCGCGCCGAGAATCTGAGTCGCCACTATGAAGTATCGGGCGGTCTGTTTAGAAAAAACGCGTCGGTTAAAGCCCTTAGCGATGCCAGCTTTCAACTCAGTGCTGGTAAGACATTGGCGGTTGTTGGTGAGTCCGGCTGTGGCAAGTCAACGCTTGCCCGGGTTGTCACCATGATTGAATCGCCCACCTCGGGTGTGCTTGATCTGGATGGGCATGTAATCAGTGCTGATAACGTAGTGAGTGATCAAGAGCGCGCGCAACTCAGAGCCTCTGTGCAGATAGTCTTTCAGGATCCCTTTGGTTCGCTGAACCCCCGGCAAAGTATCGGACGGATACTCGAAGAGCCCTTGCTGATCAACAGACCGGCCATGTCTGCCGCAGAGCGTGAGGCGAAAGCCCGCGAAATGCTGGTATTGACTGGTCTTCGTCCCGAGCACTTTGAGCGTTATCCGCATATGTTTTCAGGAGGTCAGCGCCAACGTATCGCTGTTGCTCGTGCGCTTATGCTCAACCCTCGTATTCTGGTATTGGATGAGCCGGTGTCGGCGTTGGATCTATCTATTCAGTCGCAGGTTCTTAACCTGCTTGTCGATCTGCAGGAACGTTTCAATCTTGCGTATTTGTTTATCTCTCATGACTTGTCGGTGGTACGTCACATGGCCGACGATATCATGGTTATGTATCTGGGGCGTGTGGTGGAATCCGGTTCTGCCGAGGCGGTCTTCTCCTCACCCAGGCATCCTTATACGCAAGCACTGTTGTCCGCAACACCTGTGGCTGATCCCAGACGTGAACAAAAGCGGATTCGCCTTGAAGGCGAGTTGCCATCGCCACTCAATCCGCCAGACGGATGTGCTTTCAATCCTAGATGCTGGAAATCCGAAGCTCGCTGTGCCGCAACGACACCCGCTTTAGAACAGCTGGACGGTCACAAGGTGGCTTGCTACTTTCCCCTGTGCTGATCTGATTAATCGTGTCGTATTGAGTCAACTTAAAGAGAGTCGTCATGAGTCGAATGCCACCATTGAAAATTCTGATTGCCGGTATCGGCAATATGGGACGAAGTCATGCGATTGCCTGTCATCGCCACCCAGGGTTTGATGTAGTCGCTCTGGTAAACCGGTCAACGCCCGAGCTCAATGATGAGCTGAGCCAGCTACCGCTCTATCATGATTTTCATGCCGCACTGGAAGCCGTTGATTGTGATGTGGTCTCCATCAATACGTATTCTGATTCACATGCCGAATACGCGATCGCTGCCATGAATAAGGGCAAGCATGTGTTTCTCGAAAAGCCGATGGCCACAAGCGTCGGTGATGCCGAGCGTGTGGTGGAGGCCGCTGTTCGTAATAACGTGAAACTGGTAGTCGGATATATTCTCAGGCATCACCCGTCGTGGGTGCAACTTATAAACGAAGCACGAGCGCTTGGTGGGCCTTTTGTCTTTCGTCTGAATCTTAATCAGCAGTCTTCGGGTCTTGCATGGCAGACCCATCGGCAACTGATGCAATCCACATCACCTCTGGTCGATTGTGGTGTTCACTACGTCGACGTCATGTGCCAGATTACTGATGCCTTGCCGGTATATGTTAGTGGTATGGGCCTGCGTCTGAGTAACGATGTGCCAGAGAATATGTATAACTACGGGCATTTTCAGGTTCGCTTTGATGATAATTCGGTAGGCTGGTATGAGGCAGGCTGGGGTCCGATGATGTCCGAGAGTGCATTTTTTGTTAAAGACATTGTGTCACCCAATGGTTCTGTGTCCATTGTCATGGATGAAGGTGCACGTTCTGATGACATTGATACACACACGCGGACTTCCAGGATTCGACTACATCGAAGCGAGCTTGACAGCGAAGGAAATTTCGCCCGGGAAGACATATTGCTAGATATGACAGACGAGCCTGATCATCAGGCTTTATGTGATAGAGAGCAGGCTTACCTGTATGAATCTATTATCAATGATACTGATCTTACCCGGCACTGGCGCGATGCCGTGCAATCATTGAGGATATGCATTGCCGCTGATGAAAGTGTCAAGTCAGGGCAGCCGGTGCCATTGTTGGCGCAGTGAAGCTGGTTTTTTCTACTCTTTTCTACCCTTCGTCTTTAACTGTTACGTTTATGTCTTCGTTTGTTCTGGAGTATTAGTGTATGCCAAGTGACATGAAAATAGATTATATCGAGCTGCCTGCTGCAGATCTTGATGCGGTTGAGGCTTTTTACAAACACGTGTTCTCATGGACGTTTGAAGATTATGGTCCGGACTATAGAGCTTTCTCTGATGGCAGGATTGATGGTGGCTTCTATCGTGCGCAATTGCATTCATTGGCAGACACCGGGTCTGCGCTGGTGATTTTCTATGCGACTGATCTTGAAAAGGTACAAGCATCCATACTTGGTGCTGGCGGAAAAATACTGAAGCCGATATTCACTTTCCCCGGTGGGCGGCGCTTTCAATTTGCCGATCCCGCCGGTAACGAACTGGCTGTGTGGAGTGATAAATAACGAGGCTAAGCACGGGCTCACTACTGTGTCGTGAGCCCGTTACCGAAGCTATTGACAGAATTCTGGAAGATCACTGCTCGGCATCGTGGCACGGAGTTGGTTGGGTTCATCAAAATTGTTATCGTCATCGATGTCTTGAACGTCCTCAGACAGATTAATGAGGAGGTCAGTCCCTTCCAGTGTCAAGACAGCGTTGCCGAAGGTGAATGAATCCAGAAACACGCGATCAGAGAAAGGATCTTTAGTCACCTCGCCCGGAGAAGCTCCTGTTTCAATACAGACATTGATTGTATTGACCTGGTGTACAAGCGCTACAGCAACACCGTTGCTTGCAGGTGCCTGAATTTCCAGGTACGCCTCACTGGCCGGAGAACCCCGCCAATTGTCCGGAAGATCATAAAATCCGACAAAGGGTGTTATCAGGGCTACTGCCAGGTCATCACGGTCGGTGTCACCGGCCCCGCCACCCGATTGCACCGTTCCATCAGAGCAAGCGCTTAGAAATAAGGTCAGACCAATAGCTGTCAATAGTGTCGTGTTGTTCATGTGACTACCTTTTAGATTTCTGTGATGTAGTAAAACCGCGTTGTTTCGGCATACATACGAGGCTTACGATGCATCGTAGCTGATGAAAGATTAACCCAGGCTGAACACAAGAGTAGCCGGTAAGAGGGTTTGTTGTAATTGGCAATGAAATGGTTGCGCCGTGAATATTAGCTACAAGACTCTTTGATCATGCTGATCAAACACGTGACACTTGTTTGCATTGATACCTAGTCGGCACGATTCGCCAGGTGAAAACTGATACTCACCGTCAAGTTTTGCAATGAGCGTCTGTCCGTCGGCCATTAACAGGTGTACGAATGATTCTCCACCCAGATGTTCAAATACCTGCACGGTGCCAGTGAATGCGCCGTTCGCATCAATACTCAAATGTTCCGGCCTTACACCCAGTGTGACTTTGCCAGCGGTTGCATTGCTGTGGCATACCTCTGATTCGCCAATGGATACCGATGTGCCGTTGGAGGAGGCTTCCAGGAAATTCATCGCAGGGGAGCCGATAAAACCTGCGACAAATCGGTTGGCAGGGGTACGGTAAAGCTCTAAGGGCGTCCCGATCTGCTCTACTTTTCCGGCACGGAAGACAACAATTCGATCAGCCAGAGTCATGGCTTCTACCTGATCATGGGTCACATACACCAGTGTGTTTTTCAGGCGCTGATGTAGCTTGAGTATCTCGACGCGCATATGCACACGAAGCGCCGCATCGAGGTTTGACAGAGGTTCGTCAAACAGGAAAACTTTGGGTTCGCGCACAATGGCACGACCGATTGCCACACGTTGTCGCTGGCCGCCGGACAGTTCGCGCGGTTTACGATCCATCAGATCGTCAAGTCCGAGAATCGTTGCAGCTTTATCGACGCGCTTGTCGATTTCGGTTTTGGGAACTTTGGCATGTCGCAGAGCAAAGCCAAGATTGCCACGTACATCCTTGTGCGGATACAAGGCATAAGACTGGAATACCATGGCGATGCCGCGATTGGCAGGCGGCTCGTGGTCAATCCGTTTGCCATCGATGGCTATTGACCCGCTACTTAACGTTTCAAGACCGGCAATCATGCGCAACATGGTTGACTTGCCACAGCCACTGGGTCCGACGAATACAAGCAGTTCACCGTCTTTGACCTGCAGGTTCATGTTCTCGATGACTTCCGTGCTGCCGAAGGACTTATGCACGTTGACAAGTTCTAGCGTAGCCATAGTGTTTTACACGGTGTGTTCTTTTGCATCATCGCTTTAATTTATCCTTTAACAGCACCGGAGGTTATGCCACGGATCAGTTGTCTGGAAAAAATGATGTACATGATGAGGACAGGAAGAATGGCAACTGACAGTGAGGCCAGGACTGATCCCCATTTGACGGTGTATTGTCCGATGAATTGCTGGACGCCCAGTGTCACTGTGCGAGTTTCTTCACCCGGTGACAAGATCAGTGGAAACCACAAGTCATTCCAGATCGGAATCATGGAAAACACGGCAACGGTGGCAATGACGGGTCTGACCAGCGGTATGACAACCTCAAAAAATATGCGGTATTCGGAGAGTCCGTCTATACGGGCGCTGTCTTTGATTTCACGTGAGACTGAGCGGAGGAATTCGGTAAAAATAAAAATCGCTATAGGTAAGCCTTGTGCCGTGTACACCAGTATCAGGGCTGTGAGCGTGTTGGTCAGGCCCAGATCCACCATCAGTTTGAGTAATGCCACTGTACCCAGACGGATGGGTACCATGATGCCGAGAATCAGGTAAAGACCGATAAAAGTATTGCCCTTGAATCGGTATTCGGACAATGCGTGGGCTGCCATTGCACCCAGTAACAGAATCAGGAACAAAGACACACAGGTTACGATGAGACTATTACTGAAGAACATTGGAAAATCGCTATTGTTTATGACGCTTTCATAACCCTTTAGTGAAAGCGCATCACCGACGGGCAACCCCATCGGATCACCGAATATCGCCTTGCGCGACTTCAGGCTATTGATAACGATCAGGACAAGCGGGAACAAGGCAAGCAGGGTCCAGCCTATCAGGACGCTATGGATGGCCGTGCTTGATAGTGTTTGCCTTAGTCGCATCAGTGGTCGTAGCGTTGCAGCTTGCGTTGCACCCCAAACAGATAGGTGCTGACGCCGACCAGAATGATAAACAGCAGCGCCGAGGCAACGGTTGCTCCCATGTTTTCATCGCCCAGTTGAGTCTGGAATCCAAAAAAGCTGCGAAACAGGAATGTACCCATAACATCAGTTGAGTAGTCCGGACCTGCCAGGCCTCCCTGAATGGAGTAGATCAGATCGAAACTTGCCGTGAAGTTACCGATGTAGGTCAGTATGCCCACAAGCCCCAGTGTGGGAAGAATCAGTGGCAGTTTCACTTTCCAGAAAACCCACCAACCGTTCAGACCATCGATGCGCGCAGCTTCAATGGTTTCTTCAGGCACGTTAAGTAACGCTGCATAGAAAAGCATTAAGGGTATGCCCACGTACTGCCAGATGGATATCAGCGTCACCGTGATCAGCGCGCTGCCTTCCAGGCCCAGCCAGGGTTTAAAATAATCGCCTATTCCCAGCAGTTTCATAAAATCCGGCGTTATTCCCCAGAGCGGCGAAAGGATAAGCTGCCAGATAAAGCCGACCACCACAACCGAGAGCAAGGTAGGTAGAAAAAAGATTGTGCGATAGGTTGCTGCGCCCTTCAGAGAAGGGATGCTGAGTAATGCTGCCAGAGCCAGCGCGATAGGGTTTTGAATGAGCATGTGCATGACAAACAACAGCACATTGTTCTTGAAAGCATTCCAGAACTGATCCGCCCAATAGGGTTCGCCGATTAATCTGGTGTAGTTGGATAGGCCGACAAACGTGGTGCTATTTGCATCACTGACATAGAGCGACAAACGCAGGGACTCTATGATGGGGTAGATAGCAAAGACCGTATAAATAAGCGTTGCCGGTGCGAGAAAGACCAGAATGTACCAGCGAGGCGACGAGCGTTGACGCTTGGATGAGAGCGTGTTCATGCAGAGCTTATTGGACCTGTAACAACGGGCACACAAACATTGAGTGCCCGTTGTTCATTTTTTAATCAGGGCTTGAACCAGCCGTCCAGATTAGCCTGTGCATCGGCCGCTGCTTCCTCAGGCGTCATCGTGCCATTGATGACGTTGGCAGAAAGTGTCCATAGATGTGTACTTAATGCAGGTTCTCCACGTGACAGTATCTGATGAGTGACGCGAATGGTAGGTTCGCAGGTGCCACGCATGGCCATGAACTCATTGGCTAACGGGTTTTCAACGTTCAGTTCATGGTTGGCCAGCGAGAAAAATCCGGGTGCTGCATTGGTCAACAAGCCGGCGAAGTCGGCAGATGTCGTCCACTCAAGGAATGTGGTAGCAGCTTCTTTGTTCTCGGTAGCTGCATTCATGCCGATACCCATGTCTGTGTGATCACTGAGGTAGCAGGTTCCATCAGCGCTTTTGGGTGGTGCAAAAGCACCCATTTCAAAATCGGCGTTTTCCATGAAGCCGGTGATTTCCCAGGAACCTGTCGGATAGATCGCAGCACGACCCAGGGTGAACAGGTTCTGACTGTCAGTGTAGCCTTGAGCCTGGTAACCGTTACCCAGATAAGGGGTCCATTTCTGCATCTGGCGAAAGACTTCGACATACGGCTCATCGGTAAATTTCGCATCGCCGCTTATCAGGCCCAGTCGACCTTTTTCACCACCCCAGTAAGCCGGTCCTACATTGGTGTAACCCATGGTGGCCGCTTCCCATTGGTCCTTGGTACCCATAGCCAGCGGGATATAGCTGCCTTCTTCATTAATGGCATCCAGCGTTGCGTAAAATTCTGCTTCTGTGGTTGGTACGGATAAGCCAAGCTCGGCGAATGCATCCTTGTTGTACATGAAACCGTGAATTACGGACGCCATTGGCACACAGAATGTGGCATCGCCAGCATCGGTTGACCAGGCGCCTTTTGCGACGTCCGAGAAATTCTCAAGCCCTGCCATACCTTTGATATCAGCCAGATTGCCGGCTTCAAACATAGCCAGAGCATTGTCAAACGGGCGACATGTAATGATATCGCCAGCGGTGCCGCCTGCCAGACGAGCGTTTAACGCAGCGTTGTATTCGGTAGCCGTAGTCGGTTTGAACTGAACATCGATGTCCGGGTAGGCCGCTTCGAATACCGGAATGATCTTGTCATCCCAGATGGCCTGGTCTTCTGCACGCCAACTCTCAATGGTGATAACGGTCTTTTCGGCGAGTGCCAGGCCTGACAGGCACAGCCCCACGGCTAATGTGGCAGATTTCATCGCAATTACACGCATACTTCCCTCTCCTTATTAGTGGTACGTTGTGATATTCGGACTATGGGTCTTGCTTGATGTTATCGCTAATGCGCGCGCGCGTAAAACAAAATACCGGTTGAATGCCTGAAATCTCTAAGCTATGACTCTAATCGTGGTCGTTGATGGTGGTGGCAGCCGATGCCGACTGGCTGCATTCTCGCAACAGGGTGAGATGCTGGCGCGTGTCGTTGTGGATGAGCACGCAAGCCTGTCTCTGGGTGTCCGGGCGGCCTGGCAGCATATTGATCAAGGTCTGCGGATCTTGAGACGTGAGCTGGATCACAGCGCGACCTGGCAGCCATCCATACTGTGCATGGGGCTTGCAGGCTCCCTGCAACAAAGAAAACGCCATGAATTTCTGAAGTTGCCTCCACCGGGTGTGCGAACCCTGCTTCATACGGATGGTTACGCTCAGCTCATTGGTGCCACGGAGGGCCAACCCGGTATCTGCCTGGCGGTGGGTACGGGTAGTGTGATGCATTGGCTTGATCGGGACGGCAGCCACGCTATGGCAGGAGGCTGGGGATTTCCGGTGGGTGATCAGGGTTCTGGTGCCTGGCTGGGTATGCGTGTACTACAAAGCTACATTGCACATCGTGATGCGAAGTCCGCCCCGTCGGCGTTGATGGTGTCAGTCGAGAGGCGTATCGGTGCATCAGTATCTGCAATACAGCTTTGGACAACTCAAACCAGATCCAGCGTACTGGCTCAACTTGCCCCTCTGGTGTTCGAAGCTGCGGCAAGTGACGATCCGACAGCATTGTCAATAATCGATGAGGCCGTTGAACATTGTCTGCAGCTGATCCGGCTCGCTCCGGCCGATTTACCGGTTTACGTTGTGGGTGGCGTTGGCGAACAACTTTCACCGGGTTTTTCACGGGAACTTGGCGATCGCCTGCGACGCAGTCGTGGCGATGCGTTGCGCGGGTTGTGGCATCTGGCAGTATCCTCATGAGTATGCAACAGACAACAGGTCTCTGGTTGGCGGGTGATAGCTGGCAGCCATTGCGATGCCTGCATGACAACACCATTCATGAGATGCAGCAGATCACACATCGCGAGGATCTGCCGCGATTTATACCAGCACCAGTAGATTTGCATGTACATGGAGGTGGGGGTGCTGATGTCATGCAAGGCCTTGAAGCGATGGAGCACGTTCTTGTCTCTCACGCGCGACAAGGCACCGGTGCTTTGCTGGCCACATCAGTCACTGCACCACCGGATGATATTGATCGCTTTCTTGCCGATGTGGACAAGCTCATGCACAACCCGCCTGAAGAGGGGGCTATGTTGCTGGGGGCTCATCTGGAGGGGCCGTTTATTAATCCGGACAAGCTGGGCGCGCAGCCTCCTTATGCCACGCGGGTGGATGAAAAACAGCTTGATTCCTGGCTGTCGAGTGGCGTGGTTAAAATCATTACCTATGCACCGGAGCAGGATCCGGATAATGTTGTTGCATCCTTGTGCTCACACTATGGTGTTAAAGCACAACTTGGGCATACCCTGTGTACTTGGTCTCAGGCGTTGCAAGTGATTAAAGCGGGCGCTGGGGTAACTCACCTGTTTAACGCCATGAGTGGTGTGTCGCATCGCGATGGTGGAGCTGCGGCAGCGGCGCTTGCGTACAGCGACTATGCAGAAATCATAACCGACGGTATCCATGTTGATAAGGCGGCATTCGATCTGGCCCATCGCGCCATTCCGTTTTTATACAGTGTCACTGATGCTACCGCTGCGGCTGGCATGCCGGATGGACACTATGAACTGGGTTCGCTTCGCATTGAGAAAAAAGGCAACTCGGTAATACTTCCCGATGGCACTTTGGCCGGGTCCTGTTTGACGCAACTGACTTCACTGGCTGTGATGGCAAACTGGGGACTAAGCTGGCTGCAGATAAGTCGCTTGTGCAGTGCTTATCCGGCGCAGTGGGTAGGCAGCGAACAACTTGGCAGGATCGGCCCTGGCGCTATCGCCAATTGGCTTGAACTGCATGACAATAAAGTAGCCGCTCTGTGGCTCAACGGTCACCGCCGTGAAATTGGAGAACACGCTTGATGCAGTTACCATCGCTTGTGCCAACGGAAACCATAGACAGGTCGTTGCTGGATCTGGATTTGAGAGCTAATGGCGAAATTATATCGACGTTGCTGGAAGGTCAGCGGCGAGCAGTGGATGCTGTGCAGCAAGCGCAGGCTTCGCTTGATAACGCCATCGCTGCGGCCGCAGAGCGCCTTGGTGAGTCCGACGGACGGCTTGTACTGGTTGGAGCCGGAGCATCAGGGCGCATAGCGGTACAGGACGGTGCAGAGTTATGGCCAACTTTCAGCTGGCCACATGAAAGGTTGTTATGTGTGATGGCAGGTGGAGATAAAGCACTTGTCAGTAGTGTGGAGGGTGTTGAAGATGACGCTCAGGCTGCCACCAGAGAGGTGGCTGAGTACGCTATCAACGAGCAGGATGTTGTTGTCTGTATTGCTGCTAGCGGTAAGTCGCCCTGGACATGTCAATGGTTGGCAGCCTCGTTGCAATCAGGTGCATTGACAATCGGTATGGCAAACAATGCTGATACCCCTCTATTGAAGTCGGCAGCTTATGCGATTTTTCTGGACACTGGGCCTGAAGTATTGGCAGGTTCTACGCGAATGGCAGCAGGTACCGCGCAAAAGATTGCCTTAAACCTATTCAGCACGACGCTGATGATTCGCATGCATCGTACCTTTGGCAATCTTATGGTTGACATGGGTGCGGTAAATATCAAGCTCGATCAGCGTCGCATACGTCTGCTGCAAGGTGTGCTTCCTGATGTCAGTGATGAGACAGCCAGCCGTTGCCTTGGGGTGGCGGATGGTTGGGTAAAACTTGCCGCTCTGGTGGCGCGAGGCGACAGCGCCGAAGCTGGGCGCAAGCGTCTGGCCAAACATAAAGGCTCATTGCGTGCAGCGCTGAAGTCTATCGCCGAAGAATAGAGTTTGTACTGCCAGAGTGACTGGTTACCCGGTGACTGAAGGCACCGGGTAACGTGTCTGGCCTCTTCGCGAGAGTGCCTAGCCGGCTAACCCTTCCAGCGTTTCCATCATCGGTGTAACGATGGGGTCGATAATTGCACTGACTCCGGGAATGGCTGATGCCTTTTCAATGATGGGCTTAAGCGTTTCAATACCACCACTGATGATGCCAGCAAGAGGTGCCTTGGCAGCATCAGGCAGACGACCAATGGTATCCGCCAGGCCGCTGAGCTTGCCGCTGGCATCTTCCAATGATGGCAAGGCTGATTTGGCGGACTCGACATCTGTGATACCACCGAATGCCTCGCCAGCTGACGAAAATATTCCACCCAGGCCGTCATTGATCTTGCCTAGATCAATACCTGCAGGCATGGATTCCTGAGCGTTGCTTAGCGCCTCTTCTGCCGCGGCCTTGGCTGAAGCTGCAGCCTCTTCTGCTTGTTTTGCCGCTTCAGCTGCAAGGTTTTGCGCTTCAAGCGCCGCATTATTGTTCATGTACTGGACGCCAAACCATCCTAATGCTCCAACGACCACTAAAGCTATTACCCATTTCATCATAGATCTCCCATGTTTAATTATTCGGCCTTTGGATGGCCAATGTGTTCCCGGTGATTCGAAAGCCAGCATCAGTGTAGCCGCTTGGAGCTGATCTGGCCTGAAATATTCGTGAACTCATCAACTCGTCTGAATAACCAGAACAGTGATTACTTAAGACAGGTAGTGTGAATTGGTGAGCATGTGCGTTGCTGAAAAGAAGTGTTGAAGGTGCGCTGATGTAACCCACGCAGGGCTGTATTGGCTAAGGCGCAAGCTGAGATCGTCGCTATGAGTAAGGCGCGGGGAGCGGTCTTCGTGTTGCACAAAGTATCCAAATACTTGTACCGAAAGACCTCATCAGTGAGTTTATGAATTCTAGACAAATGGAAAGTCAAGAGCACACGAAATATAGTGGGCAATCGAAGCTTGCAAAGTCGAATCACGATATTCGCGCATCGCTAGCCATAACCAACGGGTTTAATCAGGCTCTTGAATCGTCATTTTCCGACTTATGTAGTGCTGTTGAGCAGTTGGTACGTGATCGAGAGATACGGACAGATGAGGATGAGGCACTGATACATCACGTTGCGAAGCTTGAAGCAGATTGCTGGTTCTGCCTGTCGCGTATCAATCGCTCACTGACTCAGTTGGGTACTCGCATTGAAAAAGAATCGGATATGCATGGTCACGCACAAAGTTCAGGTAGTTTAGAAAGTTGATGAACCTGGCTGTCCAACGACCACCTGATGCATCATCACAACTTGATGTTGTCGTCGTGGATGATGATCAGCTAACGCTGGAAATTGTTGCGTGGATATTTCGCGATACACAGTCCCGTCATCAACTTTTCAGTGATCCGGATGCTGCAATGGTTCACTTGCGCGAGAGGTTGCCGCGAATACTTATCGTAGACTATTACATGCCGATGCAAAATGGCATTGATTTTCTATCACAGTTACATGCCACAGTTGATATGAGGAACTGTTCTGTGTACTTGTGCTCGGCTGTCACTCCGCAGAAAAATCAGCTGGATCAGATAAAGGCTCTGGGAGCACGCATCATGGATAAAACCCTGATGTGTAGTCGCGCTTCGTTACTTGATCTCGTGGAGTCCCCACAACACGTAACGGGTAACGAATAAGTTTCGGACGTTCTAACTGGAGCGTCTATTGCACGTACTGAAAGCTACATTGTTTTACAATCGATGGCGCATGATGCGTCTTAAGAAGATACCAACCAAGAGACATATACTCTGATGCATGCACGTGCCGAGCAAGCTCTACCAGGGCGAAAAATCAAGGTCCTTATAGTGGATGATTCGATCACGGTTTGCCGCTTTCTTGAGGCCACATTCTCGGAAGACCCTGACTTTGAAGTCGTTGGCTATGCGCTAGATCCATTTGAAGCCCGGGACAGAATCAAGGCCTTGAAACCCGATGTACTGACGCTGGATGTTGAAATGCCCAAAATGGATGGCGTGACATTTCTAAAAAATATCATGCGTTTACATCCAATGCCTGTTGTCATGTTTTCATCATTAACTGACGTTGGGGCGTCCGCTACACTGGATTCGCTTCAGGCAGGGGCCGTGGATTTCATGCCCAAACACAGTGCCAGAAGTGGTGATGACATAGGCGAATACATCAAGGAGCTGGCCAGGAAAGTCAAGGTGGCCGCTACAGCTCAAATGGTAAAGCCGCCTTGTGTCAAGGTTGCCTCAGTGTTACCTGACACCCAGGCTATCAAGCACAAATTTAAAGACGGTGCCAGGGCAAGTGATTCTATTGCACGCATAATTGCCATAGGTGCCAGTACTGGCGGACCGGAGGCGCTACGTCATGTTATCAGCCCGCTGAACGCATTAAACAGTACATTTGTTATTTGCCAGCACATGCCTGCGAATTTCATGGAGTCTTTTGCTGTCAGGTTGAATAGTCAAAGCGCATTTACGATATCTATAGCCAAGCATGGTGAGCCATTGCAGGCGGGTCATGGCTATATAGCGGCCGGTGATAGGCATTTGACGCTGGACAAACGCCCTGAGGGTTATTTTTGGAAAATGCTCGATAGCGCCAAGATTTCAGGCCACAGACCCTCGGTAGACGTACTGTTTAAAAGTGTCGCCAAGCATGCGCCTAACCAGGCAATAGGTGTGCTACTAACGGGTATGGGGGAGGATGGTGCTGAAGGCCTGAAGATGATGCGCGGTGCAGGTAGCGTAACCATGATTCAGGATAAATCCAGTAGTGTGGTTTGGGGGATGCCGGGCAAGGCAAATGCAATTTCGGCGCAGGATCAGACGTTCGAGCTGCATCATATTGCCCTGGTTATAAACTCGCTACTCAAGCCGCTTGGCTGACGCTGCAAAGATGTAATGCTGGTGCATCGGGATCTAGTTTAAAGCTTATAATCAAGCGTGGCTTCACCGCTGTCGGTGCCTTGATAAAAATCGTACATCCAAAAATACAACTCTGTTGCGCGTGTATGTCCAGTAGCATTGCTGTGGGATAGCGCTTCGCCATGAGGCATGTTGTTCGTGGGTTGGCAGGTCTGACCGCTACATGCGTTCCCACAATAACTGCACTCGCTCAATTTGCTGAGCTTGAAACGCGATTTGGCGTTTTACACATCTACGTTATCAAGCTTGCATTGGTGTTTACCAATATAACGCTACGGGTGTTTTCCTTTATTCAGTGTACTCCTGATATGTCGATAGTTTGAAATATGAGCGTGCATTCTTGTGACAGAAATTCTGAAACTCATGGCTCACTGTATTTAGTATCTACTACCGGGAAAGCAGGCAATGGTTGACATTCTCCAGGAATTTTTGTCAGAGAGTCGTGAAGGGCTTGATCAGCTTGATCTCGACTTCATCGCCTTGGAGCAGGATCCTAATGATTCTGCAACCTTGGCGAATGTCTTTCGTACAATTCACACCGTTAAAGGCACCAGTGGGTTTCTTGGATTTGCGACGCTAGAGCAAGTGACTCATATGGGTGAGAACCTTCTTGATAAGCTTCGCAACAAGGATTTCCTGCTTGACGAAAGCAAAACCAGTTTATTGCTTGAAATGGTTGACGTCGTCAGGGAGCAGCTCGACATGATAGCTGCTACCGGAAGTGACGGTGGAGACTACCAGTCTCTGGTAGATCGCATGGAGCTTGAGTTAAATGGCACAGCCGGCACGGAAGACGTGACACAGGAATCTGACAGTGCGGACGCTAGTGAATCTGCTGAGAGCGGTACCGATGGCGTACTGGATGAAGATGAGGATGACTCAGTTGAAATTCCGGTAGTCGAGGAGCTTGATGATGAGATGAAGGAGGTCTTGAAAGATTTCCTGCAAGAGAGCTTTGAGAATCTTGATAGAGTCGATAGTGAGCTGATCGAACTTGAGGAGCAACCCGATAACCGCGACCTGTTGTCATCCATCTTTAGATCGATGCACACCATTAAAGGCACTTGCGGTTTTTTTGGCTTTGACAAGCTGGAAAAAGTCACTCATATCGGTGAGAACCTACTGGTGAAGCTGCGCGATGGAGAGTTCAGTATGAACGAACAGATCGCGACTGGATTGTTGGCGATGGTTGACGCAGTTCGTGCGATGTTGCATGAGATTAGCTCCAATGGGCACGACGGTACCAAGCGCTACAAGAAGCTCCTTGCTTTACTAAGTGAACTTAAGGATAACGGTTCATTGCAGTCAACAGAGTTACTGCAGGATGTACGTAGTTCCACACCTCAGGAGGATGCAGATTCTGAGTCGGTACCTTCGACTAACTCTGGACCTGATGCCGAACCTCAAAAACAAGCGCCAGCCCCGGCAAATGAGGCTCCTGAGCCAGATACCAAAGCCAAGGAGCCGCCAGCGCAGGCAGCGGTGGTTGAAGCTTCCATTCGAGTCGATGTGCCTGTTCTCGATTCGCTCATGAATCTGGTTGGTGAGCTGGTACTGGCCAGAAATCAGATCGTCGAATATGTGGGTGCTCATGAAAATACTCAGGTAGTGGCAGCAGCACAACGATTGAATCTGATTACCAGTGAGTTGCAGGAAGGAGTCATGCAGACACGCATGCAACCTATTCATAGTGTATGGGCGAAGCTACCGCGTGTTGTACGTGATTTGTCACGTGCCTGTGGCAAGCAGATTCGCGTAGAGATGGAAGGTAAGTCGACAGAGCTGGATAAATCTCTGATCGAAGCCATGAAAGATCCCATTACTCATCTTGTCAGAAACTCAGTGGATCATGGTATTGAGACGCCTGATAAACGTGTTGCTGCAGGTAAGCCTGCCGAAGGGGTGCTTCTACTGCGTGCCTTTCACGAGGGTGGTCAGGTTCATATAGAAATTTCAGATGACGGGGGCGGAATACCGGCAGATAAGATCAAGAAAAAGGCGATCGAGAACGGTGTGGTTACCAGCGAGCAAGCTTCGAAGATGTCGGATCAGGAAATCTGCAAAATGATTTTCCTACCAGGTCTTTCTACCGCCGAACAGGTAACGAACATCTCAGGGCGAGGTGTTGGTATGGATGTGGTAAAGACCAATATAGAAAAAATCAGTGGTGCTATTGATCTAGATACCGAAGTAGGTCGCGGCACGACGTTCAAGATACGTGTGCCTTTAACCTTGGCAATCGTACCAGCGCTGATAGTCTCTACCGGTAATCAGAGATTTGCTATCCCGCAAGTGAATCTGATTGAACTTATACGAATTGATGAAGAAGATCAGCTTAATGCTATCGAGTACATCCACGGATGTCCTGTGCATCGCCTGCGTGGTCAGTTACTACCGCTTGTTTATTTACAGAAGGAGCTCATGCTGGGCGAGCGTGAACCAGGCGCGTTGAACATCGTGGTGTTGCAAGCCGAGAAATGCCGCTTCGGTCTGGTTGTCGATCAGATTAATGACACTCAGGAAATTGTGGTCAAGCCATTAGCTGAAGCTCTAAAGTCGATACCTGTTTTCGCTGGCGCGACAATCATGGGCGATGGTCGCGTTGCACTAATTCTCGATACTCAGGGCATTGGACATCGAGCCAGGGTTATGGGCGATAAAATCGAGAGTTCAGCAGCCCCCGGAATTCCCGATGCAGCTGAGCTAGCTGGCAAGAGCGAGACATTGCTGCTTGTCCGTACTGCGGCTGAAGGAAAGCTTGCAATCCCGTTAAGCCGGGTAGCGCGACTGGAACAGTTCCAGATAAGTCAGACTGAAATGGCAGGTGAAATACAGGTAGTACAGTACCGTGGCCAGATATTGCCTTTGGTGGAACTATCGAATTTTCTACATGAAAGACGAGCAGGTTATGGGTCTGAAGAAGACAGCGGTGACGTTATTCAAGTGGTTGTGTTCGGGGATGAAGGGCGTCAGGTTGGTCTTGTTGTAAAAGAGATTATTGATGTTGTTGATGAGGTGCTTGAAGTACGCGGTAAGGCTAGTCGAGCTGGAGTGCTGGGCACAGCAGCAATTCATGGGCAGGTTACCGAGCTATTTGACGTGAGCTCCTTTGTAGCTAGCACTCGTGATCTGATTAACGAGCTGGGAGAAGCGGCATGAGTCAGCCAAGGTTGCAAAAGTACTGCACATTCTATCTGGATAATTATTATTTCGGTATCGAAGTGGAGCAAGTGCAAGAGATCATCAGGTTCCAGGAAATCACTCCTGTGGCACTGGCTCCGGCAGTGGTCAAAGGCCTAATTAATCTGCGTGGGCAAATTGTTACCGCTGTTGACTTGAGAAGATTGCTTGAATTGCCTGATAGAGACGACGATGAAGATCCCATGAACATCGTGGTTCGCACACCAGTGGGTGCTTTTAGCTTGCTGGCAGATCGAATTGGCGATGTTCTTGAACTGTCGGATGGAAGTTTTGAATCACCGCCTGATAACCTCAGCGGTATGGCTCGGGAGCTTATTCAACGCGCTTATAAGCTTGACGGTACGCTTTTGCTGACAATGGCTATAGATAAGCTCGTTAGTGCTGAAGTGCTTAATCGAGTCGGTGAAGCTGCTTGATAGTTATCTATCAAGACAGTTAAAGAGACAAGCAGAAAATGGCAAGTGCTACAGCTTTTGAAACGGTAGACACTCGAGGGCTCAATGTGAGGCGTATCGAATCAGATCAGTTCGCACCATTCATCAGTACAAACCCAGGCTGCCTGAATAGGTAGTCAACGAAGCAAGGGGCTGCGATGACTGGTCGTGTACCCCTGAATTTGAATAACTTCAGGAATACGTTTATGTCACAAGCCCAGGTACATGCGCTTATTATTGATGACTCTCGCGCGATGCGTGCCATCTTGAAACGCATCTTAACAAAGCTTGATTTCAAGACATCGGAGGCTGGCCATGGGAAGGAAGGCCTGGAAAGGCTTGCCGAGCATGATGATATTTCCATTTGCCTGGTTGACTGGAATATGCCGGAGATGAATGGCTATGACTTTGTAAAAGCCGTCAGATCTGACAAAGCCAATGCAGATATCTGGCTCATGATGGTAACCACGGAGACAGAAATGTCGCGAGTGGTGAAAGCTATGGCGGCAGGTGCTAACGAATATGTCATGAAGCCATTCACTGATGATGTAATTGTTGAAAAGCTTCGTCTGCTAGGTCTCGTTGCGGCTTGATATGGCTAATAAGAGGATATTAGTCGTCGATGACTCCTGTCTGTATCAAAGAATACTATCGGACGTTGTCAACGCGAAGGAAGGCTTTGAAGTGGTGGGTGTCGCTTCCAATGGCAAGGTCGCACTTGGCATGATGCAGGAGTTGAAGCCTGATCTGGTCACGCTTGACATACTCATGCCCGAAATGGATGGCATTCAGACTTTAATTGAGCTACGTAAGAAATGGCCGTCGGTCAGAACTGTCATGGTGAGCTCGCTGACCTCGGAGGGTTCTGATGCAGCGCTGGATGCTCTGGCACTTGGAGCAAGTGAGTATGCCGTAAAACCAAGTTCGGTCGATGGTGTCTGTAATATACGTACAAGCCTGGCAAAAGATCTCATGCCTAAAATCGAGGCTCTATGCAACGTTGACGTTGAGCCTGTCAAGCAGAAACCTTTGTCTGTATCCAGGATAAATTCAAAAGCTCCGGACATACCCACTGAGGTGCGTGGTTTCACATCCAAAGCTGGTGCTATTGATATTGTCGCTATCGGTGTTTCAACCGGTGGGCCGGATGCGCTAGCCAAATTGCTATCGTTACTTCCTGGCGATATTGGCGTGCCCATTGTCATTGTGCAACACATGCCTGCTGAATTTACAGCAAAGTTGGCCAGGCGCCTTGATGCCGCCAGCTCGCTTAAGGTTGTGGAGGCGCAACTGGGCGATAAGGTGAGAGGCGGGACTGTGTACATCGCACCGGGCAACTATCACATGACCCTGGACTGTATAGGCACTGACGTTATCATCAATCTCAATCGGGATGAGCCAGAGAATTCGTGTCGTCCTTCAGTCGATCCTTTGTTTCGTTCGATACCCGGTATATATGGAAGTAAGTGTCTAGGAGTTGTGCTGACCGGAATGGGAGCTGATGGGCTCAATGGCTGCGAAGTACTTTCAGCAGCTGGTTGTCCGATTATAGTTCAGGATAAAGCGACCTCTATAGTGTGGGGTATGCCAAAACTTGTTGCCATGGCAGGGCTTGCACAGGAGGAGGTAGCATTGGACAGAATGGCTGACGTCATTACTGGATGGGTCAGGCGATCATCAGGGATGATCGGTAGCGGTGCAGCTAATTCAAATATCGAGAAGAGAACATTGACTCCAGGAAGGTGCGCATGAGCGAAATCAGCAATTCGGACTTCGACTTCGTACGTGATCTGGTGTATCAGGAATCTGCGATATCCCTGGACGAAGATATGAAATATCTGGTTGAGTCTCGCTTGAGCTCTCTGGCCCGTAAAACTGACTATGCTGGCCTGGCGGAACTTCTGGCAGGATTGCGAACCGGGAAGGACCAGACCCTGGCAGGTTTGGTGGTAGAGGCAATGACGACTAATGAGACTTCTTTTTTTCGTGACTCACATCCGTTCGACACCTTGTGTAAAGAAGTGTTGCCCGCCATCGCCTCTTCTCATAACGACACTATCAACATCTGGTGCGCTGCTTGTTCAACCGGGCAGGAGCCCTATACGATTGCCATGGCAATTCACGAATACTGCCCGGAACTTGTGTCAAGAGTCGCTATCAAGGGAACCGATATTTCGGCGGAAGTGGTCGCTAAAGCGGCCGCCGGAAGATACAACCGATTGGAGGTGAATCGAGGATTGCCAATGCAGTTGCTAGCCAAGTATTTTTTGCAGCAAGGGTTGTCATGGGACGTCAGCCCCAAGTTGCGAGACATGGTGACGTTCGAGAAGCTCAATCTTATTCGTGACTGGGGCGGCCTGCCCAAGATGGATATTATTTTCTTGCGCAATGTGCTGATCTACTTCGATCCGGATGTAAAGACACAGATTCTGCAGAACACAGAGAAAGTTCTTAAGCCAGACGGGTGCCTGTTTCTGGGATTATCCGAAACAACCCTGAATCTGGATACGGACTACCAGCGTGTTACAACCGACCGTAGCCACTACTACAAAATTGCCTGAGTGGAGTATCTGAGATGAGTGTAATAAGCGAAGAAGAATTACGAGAGATTGTGGAAGTTGTCTGGATGACAGTGCTTGAATTGCCTATTGGTCATGGTGAGGAAGGCGCGCTTACATGCGGTGAATCGATTATCTCCCAGATTTCAATCAGTGGCGCATGGCAGGGAGTGGTTACTGTACGCGCAAGTGAGCAATTCCTTTCACATGCAGCAGGTGTGATGTTTAGTTGTTCTGCGGAAGATTCAACTGAGATGGACCGTACCGATACGCTGACAGAGCTGACCAATATGTTGGGGGGTACCGTAAAATGTCTTTTACCTGAAATCTGCGATCTGTCCCTTCCGACGATACTAAGTGATGGGGATGCCGATACCCAGGAACACGTTTGGTTTCATTTCAGCTGTGATGGCAGACCACTCTCGGTAGCAGTTACTGCAGCAGCGGATAATGAAAAGCAGGCTGCTTGACCAACAAATCAATCGTCGAGGATAGTATGTACATCCTCGTTCTGTTTTAAGTGTTCCGATAACGCGAGTTGTTATCGGCTCAGCACCGACAATATAAAAATGCAAAATGGTGCATTTGTCAAAATAATGCCGCGCCCAGTTCGCGACTGATGTTTGTCCGCGCCCCTCTGGCTGCTAGTGTTTTAGTGGCGACGCAGCCTCCAGATCGACTAGACTACCTCTGGCAGCGGGTAATATGGACCCGCCTATCTACGTTAGCTTAACGCCTGTTGTGCTGATGGCATGTTACGAGCTAATGCTGCCAGACATTCATGGTTTATCAATCTGGAGAAAATATGGTTAAGCTTCTGATGCACGCTGGCAGGTGTTCCGGCCGTTACCTGGCCCTGGCCGCCCTGACAACCACTCTGGTTGCCTGCGGTGGCAGTAGTGGGGATGATGATTCAACCACTGGCGGTGGTGCGGATTTCGATAACGACGGAATCCCGGATAGTGAAGACTCCGATGCTGATGGCGACGATATTGAGGATTTGTTAGATCCATTCGTAGACCTTGATAACGATGGCTTTGATGATGTCATCGGAGAGCAGGATCTGGATGGTGATCTAATTGCCAACAAGGACGACTCCGATGCCGACGGTGATGGTCTTGATGACTTTGCCATGGTAGAAGGTCAACGGCTGGACCGGTTTATAGATCTGAACGGCGATGATTTGGATGATGCGACGGGTTTACGTGAAGGCCCGGCAAACTTCGACACGATCACCGAAGATGCGCCTTGCGGCGGTGAATCCGGTTCTGATGCGTACTCAGTGAATGCCAACTGGGATGATAACTGTCTGATTCGACGCAGTAATGTTATTGGTGAGGGGCAGTTTGCCGATAGCCTTTATGCAGTTGGCGTACAGCGTATCGTGTTTTGTTCGGGATTTGGCGGTACAGACACCGACACCTATGCCACTTTCGCTGACGGTGAGTACGGACCTCTGTCTGAGCAGGCTATGCAGCAATTTCAAGCGAGTGAGCCAGATCCGATCAGTGACGATGGCCAGGTTGGCCCTCAATCCTGGAGCAAGTTGCAGAGTGCAATAACCAGACTTTCCGCAGGTGAAGTTGTAAATGGGGCTACAACGGATGTCTACGGTTTTGACGAAGGCAGATGCGCTGGTATTCCATTGTTCTATCAAAGTGGAGCGTTGGATGAGGCTTCGCAAACTATAGTGCAAGGTGGCTGGCGTCTGGTCAAAAATGCGCCTAGCACCGAGTCCATTCCGTTTTCCATAGATCCACCCTTTGGTCGGCTAGACTAGAAGGGGTTAGGTTCAACCACCACAAGGCACCGCCTCGTGCGGTGCCTTTTTACTCATTAAGCTGTACAGAATACTCGGTAATGAGATGACAAAGGTTGCCCTGTCAGTAGTGGTTCTACTTGCTTTGGTGGCATTGGCGGGCAACTGGTATATCGGGCAAGACCTACCGGCTGATACCCCTGTCGATTCTGTGAGTCGTATAGATTCAGAAGTATCATCACCCGATTCGATTATCGAGAACGCGTCGCCGTTTGTCGTTATAAGTCCCGGTTCAGAGCCAACTAACAGCCAGCCTGACATTGCAGAGCGATCACCGGTGGTTGATCCCGAGCTGCCAGTAACTACCGCCTCGCTTAGTCGTAGTGAATTACCCGCATGGGATTCTGCGTTAAGTGAGTCTCAACTAAGCGAGTTGGTTGCGGCTCTGAACGCTGATCCGGCCTTGCTCCAACAACTCATAGATGAATTTCGGCAGGAGACCGATCCTGCGCGCAAGAAAAAGCTTGCCATGGTGCTTGGCGAAACGGGTGGAGAACAGGCCACATTAGTGGCGAGCGAATTAATTTTTTCAGGTGATAGTGAGGCACGCACGCTGGGGATGGACTTACTTCAGGATATCCAGCCCGGTAACGCACAGGCACGGGACATCGCTTCGAATATGCTGGCAACTGAGATCGAACCGGCGGTGCTTATCGATGCCATGACCGCTCTATCCAGACCGGGTGATGTTGATAGCGATAGTCGCGCCTATCTATCGGATCAACTCGCTTGGCTGACCACCCATGAGGACGATGGAGTGCGTAGCATCAGTTTGGATATCCTGTCGCGATGGAGCGAGGACGGACGATACACCGATACGCTTGTAGCGGGATTGAACGATGAATCCGAGTATGTTCGTAAAGCAGCTGCGTATTCGCTGGTGGGCCATGAAAATAGCTCGGCTGCTGTTGTCGATAGCCTGTTCACCATCGTCAGGAAAGCTTCAGAGAGGAGAAACGTAAAGCGCGCCGCGATTCTGGCTCTTAAATCCATGCCATTGTCTGCGCTCCAGCGCTCTGAGCTCGATGCGCTTGAGCTAAAACTGAATACTGTGCCCAGATAGGCTGAAAGGCTGACGAGTGCACGGGTTCTACCTCCTACCGGCATAATGGCTTGCTAGTTGCACAGCACAGAAGTATCGATACCCTTTGTGCTCGTTTCACCTGCCACCCCAATGTCAATCTCTGCGCCCCACGCCCCTTCTACTGATACCTGGAAGCACAAGCTGGTGCCGGGCGAAAAAGGCCTGCAAAGTGAAGTTGGAGCAGGCTATGAGCAATGGCTGGCATGGCTTCAGAGTTTGCTTAACGCGCACAGCCTGAAGCTGTATCGTTTCGTCAATCACAACGAACAGCTGCAGATGATGCAGTTGGGGTGTTTGCCCGACGGGGAGGATGGTTCAACAGTCTCGGTACATTCGCAAATCGCAATGCGATGTGCGAAAAGCGGTACGGTGACACGCGCTGTAAGCAACACAGAAGCTAATTATTCTGTCGTGTGTATTCCCGACTTGGCAGGTGGCAGGGGATACGCAAGACACGTACTTGCCATCGAGCGGCGAGACTCACCCAGGCTGGATTCTCAGACTCAGGCGAGACTTGTGTCATGGGCATTTAAATCTTTAGAAAAATTTTCGACTAACCAAGAGGGGCTAACGTCGGATAACCGGCTGACACGATGGAGTTTTTCTCAACTTGATCGTTCCGGATCATTAGCATCAGTCTTTGCGCAATTGATGGATCAGCTGGCTAAAGAATCGCGCTGCGAGCGTTGTCTTATTGCAAGCGTGCGTCTGAAGAAAAAAACAGTATCAAGTGCACATCTTCTCGCTTTGTCGGGGCAGCCTGAGATTGACAGAAGATTGCCAGCCGCAGATTCGTTGGTGCTACCTATTGAGAGCGCCTATCGTAATCACGTACCGCCACTATTGCCAGATTATGATCCACTGACTGATCCGTCAATGGCTATGGAGACATCTGTTAGAAACACGCCACGACAGTGTGCGCGATTGATCATCCCGGTATGTAGCTCTGGTCAGTGGTTTGCCATTGTGCTCGAGAGACCTGTCAACCGGCCGTTTGGCAAAACGGAGCGGCTGAACCTTGAACAAGATCTGGGCATGGCGGTGGCCTTCCTATCACTTTCGGATCCGAAAAACACCGGAATAGCAGCTGTTTTAATGCGAAAAATACATCGCATCCGTAAATATGCGGCTGAGTCCATTCCTCGTACCGCTGCTATTGCGGTTGTGTGCGGCTTAGCGCTTCTGGTGTTATTAATGCCCTCAGAGCATCGCGTCAGTGCGGCGTTGAATGTCGAGGCGTCCGAACGGCATGTCCTGATTGCACCGGAGGATGGATTTGTAAAATCCGTGTCAGTTAAAGCAGGCGACAGCGTTAAAAAAGGCGAGGTTCTGGCTGCCCTTGATGATATTGATCTGCAACTTCAACAGCAAATGCTGGAAAGTGAAGTTCGACAAAATCAGCAAGCCTATACAAAGGCACTAGCGTTTCATGACCGAGTGGAAGTGACGCGCCTGAAGGAGGAAGCATCGCAAATGCAAACTGAGCTCTCTCAGCTGCAATTGCAAAGAGAGCGAATGATGCTCATAGCGCCTGTTGACAGTATTGTTCTAAGCGGAAGCTGGGATGACTCTCTTGGCGCTGCTGTGTCCAGTGGTGATGCGTTATTTACATTAGGGTCAGATAGCTCGCATCGCCTTGTTCTGGATGTCTCGGAATATGATGTAAAGCGTGTGCATGCTGGACAGGCTGTGGGTATTCGCATGTCGGCAGATCCCTCCAATGTACTGGCTGGAACAGTTACCGCAATCATGCCACTGGCTGTCGCCACAGATGGGAGTAACAGCGTTCAGGTTCATGTATCACTTGATGAGAACGCGCCGTTACGACCTGGTATGCACGGTCTGGGGAAAATTCTGGTGGGTAGACAGGCCAGATTGATGCAGTGGTTAGATAGAGTAACCAGCCGCGTTGTGTGGCTGGGCTGGAAGCTGGGCGTGCTCAAGTGACTTCCCCTGCGCTCCAAGACCTAATGGCCGGTTGTCCTCAATTGCAGAATGAATGTACGGTGACACCTACCGTTATTCGTCAAGAGCACTGGGTTATCGTTAAAAACCTGATATCGGGTGCACATATCAGATTGCATCTGGATCTCTGGACGCAAGTGTTGCAATTTGATGGCAACACAAGCGTGCAGCAGTGGGTTGAAAGGCATGCCCCCACTTTTGGAGACCAACGGCTTTTCGCCGTTGTAGTTCAGTTGCAACGATCAGGTATTCTGGACAAAGGCTGCGCACTGTATCCATCAGAAACAATGGGCAGGCGCTTATTGGGTCGCCTTAACCCGTTGATGTTGCGACTGCCATTGTTCAATCCCAGTGCGTTACTGGATGCCGCTTGTAAGGCAATATCAGGCATAAGCGCCGGGATGTTTGTCGTGGCTTTCTCCATCGTGACTATCGCTGCATTGTACAGCGTGACGATGAACTGGTCGTCTGTCGTGGGGTTCTGGCAAAGTGTTGAAAGTGGAACGCAGTTCGTTTACATGGTTCTACTCTACCCCTTGACAAAGTGTCTGCATGAACTTGCTCATGGCTTGATGTTGCGCCGCCTGGGTGGGCAAGTTCCAGAAGCCGGAATATCATTCATCGTGCTTTTTCCCATGCCGTATGTTGATGTTACGGACGCCTGGACCTTGCATCGAAAATCGCGAATGCTGGTAACCGCTGCCGGGATGATGATGGATCTTTTTGTTGCCAGCGTTGGGATCCTGTTGTGGGCTAACCTGTCGTCAGGCGTCGTGGCCGCTATGGGGTTTTCAGTGGCGCTCATGGGTGTTGGATCAATTTTGCTTTTCAATGCTAATCCCTTGCTGAAGTTTGATGGCTATTATCTACTGGAAGATGCCATTGATAGTCCAGGCCTTGCAAGACGTGCCCAGGCTTATTATCGATATCTGTTCAAGCGCTATGTTCTGGTATTGCACACCAGTACACCTCCGGCGGTTGCACATGGTGAAAGAGTCTGGCTGCTTGCCTATGGCGCTGCTGCCACTATCTATCGATTCGTCATTGCAGCAATTATCTGTGTTTATCTCATTTCTACGTTGCATGAGCTTGGTGTTCTTCTATCGCTGTTCTCTTTGATACCCTTGTGTCTATTGCCGCTGCTTCGATTTTTCCAGTTCTTGTTTGTATCCAGCGAGCTGGATAGGATTCGTTTACGTTCAATATCGATTACCGCTGTGCTTGTGTTGTTTATTGCCGGATTTCTGCTGACGGTTCCCTTGCCATCGTCGACGCGCACTCAAGGAGTTGTATGGGTAGAACAGCAAGCGGAAGTCTATGCGGCACAGACAGGGCAGCTCGAAAGCATATTCGTAAAAAACGGTGAATCCGTTAAGCAGGGTCAACTCCTGATGTCCCTGAGTTCCATGGATTTGTCTCATAAGCTAGAGAAAAAACTGGCCATGGTCAGGCTAGCCAGGCTTGAGGTTGCACGTCACCGACAAAGCAATCCTAATCTTGCTGCATCGGCATTAATCAAACTGCATCAGGCAGAAGCGGAAGTCGAGAATGCCAGATCACAGCTGGATAAGTTGATGGTGCGTTCTCCGGTAGCTGGTCGAGTCGCTATGGGTATTGCGGACATTGCTACAGGCTTGCATGTCTCCCAGGGAACGCTGCTTGCCTACGTTGTCGATAATCATGAGCGAGTGGTACGGGCAGTGGTTGACCAGACGGCATTAGGTAATGTCGAAGCCGGTGTGCATGGGGTGCGGATCAGATTTGCACAGAACATGACCAGGATTCTGCAAGCGAGCATAGCGCGTCAAGTGCCTTCCGGTAGTCATGAGCTACCCAGTGCTGCTTTAATAGACACAGGTTTCGATGGTTTCGCGGTGGAGAAATCCAGTGATGATGAACCGGTCCGCACCCGAGAAAAAGTTTTCCATCTTGAGCTGGTGCTGGATGAGGGTGTACTGAGAAATGAGGCTGTGCCAATGGGTACGCGTGCGTTTGTCACTCTACAGCATGAGAATGAGCCGCTTGCCTATCGCTGGATGAGAGTGTCACGTCAGTTACTTCTTAAACATTTAAGCGTATGAAAAGGCAATCACGGTTTCGTGTATCAATTTTCAAGG
The DNA here is from genome assembly GCA_045106855.1 of Granulosicoccus sp. Classification (GTDB taxonomy): domain Bacteria; phylum Pseudomonadota; class Gammaproteobacteria; order Granulosicoccales; family Granulosicoccaceae; genus Granulosicoccus. The sequence goes on along the minus strand of JBGCFI010000024.1, from coordinate 58,960 downwards.
AAATAATATGAATAATTTATTCATCGATGACACACCTGCCAGTTTGCACCCGTTAGCAAGTCATGAATCAGTCCCGGGGTTTCATACTTGTATTGGACTTGATGATAGGAAAACACTGGGTCATGACATGGCTGCTTCAGACACTATGTGCTGGCTGACGCATGTAACGTCTAAATCAGAAAGTCCGAGTGCTGGCATGTTCACGAATAAGTATCGAGCTGGTAGTTCAATGAGTCACTGCAGACGTGTTGATTCGGCTGAGTTTACGTCGTGAGTGCGCCGGCGAACGCAGTATCATCGATAACTACCTCGCGCGAACAACCTTCGCTGTTAAAACGATTGCGCACGTTGTCGCCATTTTCGCGTCTGAGTGCACGGTTTCATATTTCAATAGGATTAACCTCGTTAGTTGCCAGCGTAACCTTGATGGCAATATTCACCGGGTTGATTCCCGAGAGCCGCGTTGCGCAACTGCAGTCCAGAATTGCGCTGGCAGAGTCAATTACATCGTTGGGCTCGGCGCTTCTTCGCAATGGTGAGCTAGCCGGTTTACGCTATTCGCTTGAATTCATCGTGACACAAAACGAGACTATTCATGCCATAAAGCTCAAGCGTCGAACAGGTGGTGAATATCAGTTTTTCTCACCAGATGCGAAACCTGCGGATGCGCAGTTCAGTCAGGTGATAACAGATGATGTGCTTGTGCCTGTATTGCAGCGTAATCGCCCATGGGGTGAATTAACAGTGCAATACGTATCCTCAAAAAACGATCCCTTTTACATACAGTATTTGAACAGTCGCTGGGCGGTGCTCAGTTTTATCAGTTTAATGTGTTTTCCTTTCTTCTATATATTCCTTGGTAAGGTGCTCAAGGAATTGAATCCGTCAACAGCAGTTCCATCGCGCGTTCGTTCAGCCCTGGATACTATCGCTGAGGCCTTACTGGTGCTCGATGTACAAGGTAATATTGTTTTGGCCAATGCGGCGTTTATAGAGTTGACCGGTAAAACAATAGACCAGTTGCTTGGGCACTCTGCGCAGAGCCTGCAGTGGCAAGACTCAGAATCGTTTGTCTGGGAAGAGGCTTTGTATAACGCTGAAGCGACAAGACATGACAAGGTGCGTTTTACTAGCGTAGATGGATCACTGAAGACTTTCATCATCAATTGCTCTCCAGTTATGACGGCTGAGGATGAGGTGGGGGGTGTGCTTATCAGCATGGATGACATCACCCAGTTGGAAAAACAGGAAGTACTGCTACGAGATTCGATGGAAGTTGCTGAACAGGCCAACAATGCCAAAAGCACATTTCTGTCTACTATGAGTCATGAAATTCGCACGCCCATGACAGCTATCCTGGGTTTTACCGAGGTGTTACGACGAGGGAAGCATCAGTCTGATTCGGAAAGGCAGGAATATCTGGCGACTATTGCTAACAGCGGGCAGCACCTGCTTGAGTTAATCAATGATGTGCTGGATTTGTCTAAGGTTGAGTCCGGTGCAATGGACATAGAGCAGTTGCCTTGTGATTGCGCCACGATTGCCAATGATGTAATCAGCGTTATGCGCTCTAAGGCTGATGAAAAGAATATCGGCCTCGAACTTGATTTGCTGTCATCGTTGCCATCGCAGATAATTACCGACCCTTCAAGGTTTCGTCAAATACTCATTAACCTTGTGGGGAATGCTATAAAATTTACTGATGCTGGACAAGTAAGCATCAAGCTTTGCACGGGTACACTTGTGGGTGCCTCCAAGCCATGTATCCACATTGACGTACAAGATAGCGGTATCGGTATGACACCCGACCAGCAGTCGAGAATATTCGATGCTTTTTCACAGGCAGATAGCTCAATTGCACGGCGATTCGGAGGTACCGGGCTGGGCTTGTCTATAAGTCGCCAGCTGACGCAAGCCATGCAAGGCGAGCTTAGCGTATCGAGTACTGAAGGTGAGGGCAGCACTTTTCGGGTAACGCTTCCCTTCAATACTGAAGATTATCAACTGTTAGCTCCGGATGTGATCCGGGAGTCATTGAGTACATTCAGCGAAAAGGAACATACTGTCTGGGATATAAATACCGCTCGGGTACTGGTCGTAGACGACGGAGCGGAGAATCGCCAATTGTTGAAAATCGTACTTGGTGATCTCGGTCTGGATGTGGTGTTGGCGAGTAACGGCCTTGAAGGGGTGAACACACTTTTTAAGGAGGAGCAGGAAGGTTCTTTCGACGTTGTTTTAATGGACATTCAGATGCCGATTATGGATGGTTATGAAGCAGCAACGCAGATGCGTAAGCGAGGTGCAACATTACCGGTTGTGGCGCTGACTGCTAATGCCATGAAAGGTTTTGAAAAAGATGTGTTAGCCGCAGGCTTTTCACACTATATGGTCAAACCTATAGACTTGGACAAGCTTAGCGCGCTGCTTGCGACGCTGGTTGGTGGGACACAGCGTATTGTCGAAGCCGGCTCAACACGGAATGATTCTACCTGCCGTTTGTCCATGCCGGATTCAGATAATTTGCCGGTGACTGATGCTTCTGCCGGAATCAGCGAGCACAGCACCAGCTCCGGTGATCTCATCAGTGCTCTTGCCGCAGATGACGAGCGCTTTATTCCCATTATTGAAGATTTCCGTGATCGAGTTGGTCAACGTCTGAACGAGCTTCAGACAGCAGTCGACGATGAGGACTGGAAAACATTGAGTGATATCGGACATTGGTTGAAAGGTTCCTCAGCCAGTGTGGGAATCGATGCTTTGGTAAAGCCAGGTGGTGACCTGCAATCTGCAGCTGATATTCGGGATGCACACGCTTGTACCGGGATCATCGGAACGATCAGGGAGATGCAAGAAAGAATTGTCGCTAATCCAGCGCTATCTAGGCCAGGAATCCAGATTCCCGGTGACGATAAGCACTTGGCGCAAGGTAATGGGGTGGATGCATCGGGCGTCGATCAGTCCGCTTCCGCCCCTGTTTATTCCTCACTTCCTGTGGATATTTCCGAATTTCATGAAGTAGTCGGACTTTTTATGGGTCGACTGGAAGAACGAATGCAGGTCTTGCGCTCTGCGGTCGATAAGCATAACACCGAACAAATATCAGAAATCATGCATTGGTTACGCGGCTCTGGAGGTAATGTAGGCTACGATAACTACACAACTTTGTGTAGCCGATTGCAATCCAGCGCCAAAAATTCATTACCTTCCATGGCTGATGATCTTAAGGCCCTGGAGTTGTACAACAGCCGCGTGTTCGCTGGCTGGGCGCTTACGCCTGTGCCGGGTTCAGACGACAGTGAGTAACGCCTTGTAACTGTCATGGATACTGAACGAAAAAACCTGATGCAGGTGAGCTCGGAGCTGGACGACGATGCTCTGCGTCTGATGCGTAATGCCAAAATCATGATGGTTGATGATGAACCCATCAACATGAGGGTGTTGCAGTTGCATCTGACGGCCGAGGGGTATGAACGATTCGTGACGGTCAGCGACTCAACCATCGCCATGAGCGTGCTGCGCAATGAAAAGCCAAATGTGTTGTTGCTGGATTTGAACATGCCGGTCATTTCTGGTCTGGAAATCTTGCAGCAGATACGAAATGACGATGAGCTCAAACAATTGCCGGTAATCGTCCTGACGTCATCAAGTGACACCGATACCAAGTTCAGTGCCTTGAAGCTTGGCGCTACCGATTTTCTGTCCAAGCCCGTGCATGCTGGTGAGCTCGCCTTAAGGATGAGAAATACGCTGATAGCCCGTGCTTATGAGCAACAGATAAAGCATGTCGATGCACTGACAAATTTACCTAACAGACTCTTTTTTGCTGATTATATTCAGCGGCACCTTGATCAGTTAATCGCTGCACGACAGTCCAGTGTCCTTGTGATGATAAATTTACATCGATTCAAATCTGTCAACGACAGCTATGGTTCGGATAAGGGCGATGACGTGTTGTGGGCGTTCAGCCAGCGACTGTGCGCAGCATTCGTCCAATCAGAGGATGCCATTGACGCATACTCTCTGTCTCCCGAAGCTCGTCAGCCACTGGTAATGCGTCTGGGTGGAGATAAATTCGGAGTTTTTGTCGCTTTAGGTCCTGACCCTGAGGCGGATGCACACTTGACCGGTTGTCTGGAATCACTTCTGCAATCTGTGGAAGAGCCCTTTGTCATTGAATCCCAAAACGTGTACATCAATCTTGGCATTGGTATTTCGAGGCTGCTTGAAAGTACGCAAAGTGTTGAGGCATTAATTAATCATGCTGAAACTGCAATGAATCATTCAGGCAATAATTCCGCGACGCCCTTTGCGTTCTACAGTGTCGATATGGTTGCTGGCGCACGACGGCAAATGGACATCGAAAATGCCTTGCGCACTGCCATCGCTGATGACTGCTTGTATTTGACTTATCAGCCCAAGGTTGATGTGGATAACGGTAGTGTGACTGGCGCTGAGGCTCTGCTACGTTGGAAGCATTCAGAGTTGGGGGGTCTGTCGCCGGTTGAATTCATTCCGGTGGCAGAGTCAAGCGGGGTTATTGTCAGTCTGGGTCAATGGGTTCTTGAGCGAGCCTGTGAGCAAGCAGCCGCACTGCGCGCAACCGGTTTTCCGGACTTTAAAATTGCCGTTAATGTCTCCATTGCGCAGTTACATGACCCGGAATTCAACACCGGGGTGATGCGTATCCTGTCGCAAACCGGACTACCCAGCCATGCGCTAACTCTGGAATTGACAGAGAACATGATCATGGAGAATGTGGAGAGTAGCATCTGCCAGCTTGAATCTTTACGCGATCTTGGGATCCGGATTGCTATAGATGACTTTGGTACCGGCTATTCGTCGTTAAGCTATCTGCAAAGTTTCCCCATTGACCAACTTAAAATTGATCGTTCGTTCATCATGCAGATCGATTCAGCCGATGCCCGCTCGCCAATTGTCAAAGCCATTGCTACACTTGCGAATGATCTGGATCTTGAGGTGGTTGCCGAAGGTGTGGAAACAGTAGAGCAGCTAAATTACATTCGCGCTTTGTCGTGTGACGAGTATCAGGGCTATTTCAAGAGCAAGCCTTTGATAGCGAGTGAGTTTCTCCAGATGCTGTCTGAGGAAGCCTCTCGGGCAGCATAGATGTCCGGCCTAAGCGTTAGCTGGCATCGATTCTTTTAAGGCATCGGCTAGTTCTGCTGACAAGGCCAGTTTTTCATTGATTTCGCTGATATCACGCGCATGGTCTGCTTCTGGCCATCCTTGAGAGTGGCGTTCCACGAGATCGCCCAGAAAACGGATGTGATCGGGGCGATCATTCAAGCAGGGGATGTATTGAAACCTTTCACCACCGTGTTCTTCGAAGTATTCCCGATTTTCACCGCTGATCTCTTCAATAGTCTCAAGACAATCGGCTGAGAAAGCCGGGCAGAGAACGTCGATGCTCTTGACGCCCTCTCCAGGTAGATTTTTCATGGTTTCATCGCAGTATGGTCTGAGCCATTCTTCACGACCGACTCTGGATTGAAAAACAACCAGAATTTTCTCTGGTGCAATCTGTAGCTCCTCTGCCAGCAGCCTGGATGTTTTGTGGCACAGGCAATGGTAGGGGTCGCCGTTGGTCAGATAGCGTTTGGGTATGCCATGGTAGGAGGTAACCAGCAGATCGCCGCGTCCGTGTTCATCCCAGCTCTCACGCACGCTGTTGGCAAGCGATATTACAAACGCCTTCTGGTCACAGAACTGATTGATAAAGCGAAGTTCCGGAATCCAGCGCGTTTTCTGCAAGCGACTGGTAACAGCATCAAACACTGAGGCTGTTGTGGTACCCGAATATTGGGGATACATAGGCAGGACAATCATGCGTCGCACGTTGGCAGCCTCGAGTTCGGAGATCGCACTATCTATGGAAGGTTCGCCATAGCGCATACCAAGGGCAACATGCACATGTTCGCCAAAGCGCCGGGTTAGCTCGGTCCGTAGCGCACTTTCCTGTTGTCGAGAGATGCTCAGCAGCGGTGAGCCGGATTCCTCAGACCAGACTTCCCGATAGGCTTTGGCGCTTCGTGAGGGGCGTATTCGTAGGATGATGCCATGCAGTAGCACGTACCAGAGCCAGCGAGGCAGCTCGATAATTCGGGGGTCACTGAGAAATTCTGCCAGGTAGCGACGCACAGCTCCAGTCTCCGGTGCTGTGGGGGTGCCCAGATTGACAATCAGAACGCCCAGTTTCTCGTTGGTGCCGTGCTCGAAATGTGGTTTACCGATGTATTTCATACTTTTAGGGCCGTGACTTGTCTACGGACTTGGCAGTGTGTACGCAATTGATGGGATATTGGAGCCATGGTATCAGCGATGACAAGCAGATCTCTGCCGCTGCCTAACCGTTTCATATCAAAGTGATTTTCTTTGATTCTGGCGCAGAGATTCAACCTATGTGCCTTCGCGGGCATCGAGAGAGAACTTACGTGTAAGCTCACCGAGATGGACTCAGGATGAGCTAGGGTTTTGTTCACGCACCGAGGATCCAGTTGCCGGAAGCCCCCGTTTTGTGAATTCTGCTCTTGAGTCTAAAGGTTGTGCGATTGACGCTTGTGCAGAGTAAACTATCGGCGTCGGCGCAGATAGACGTGAACGAACAGTTAATTGTGGACGTTGATTTGTGCTTCATCGAGGCTAGTATACCGGACACTTGCCAATCCGCCGTTGTCCCAGAGGTGCTCTTTGTCTCTAATTATTGCCCTGCCGCGTGAGCGGCGTCCGAGCGAACGGCGCGTTGCGCTGGATCCGTCGCGGGTAGAGCGACTGATCCAGTCAGGGCTCCAGGTGCGCATCGAAGCCGAGTGTGGTCTTCATGCCAGCTTCCATGATGATGATTATCAGGGTGCCACTGTTCATGACAGCTTTGCAGAGGTTGTTCGCGGCGCGGATATAGTCGTCAAGGTCGTTTGTCCGACGCTTGAAGAAATTGCCGAGCTGCAGGCTGGTTCTGTTCTGTTGTGCATCATGTCGGCATTCCAGCATAAAGAAGAAGTCGAAGCACTTGCCCGGCGCGGAGTCACGGTACTTGCGATGGATCACATGCCTCGAACAACACGCGCCCAGCCGATGGATGCGTTGTCTTCTCAGGCAACCGTGGCAGGTTACAAGGCGGCTCTGCTTGCCGCGGAACTGTCACCGCGCATGTTTCCCATGCTGACTACCGCCGCGGGCACGATAAGACCCTCACGAGTGCTGGTCATCGGTGCAGGGGTCGCAGGTCTGCAGGCCATTGCCACGGCGCGCCGACTGGGCGCACAGGTAGAGGGGTACGACATCCGCAGAGCGGCCAAGGAACAGATAGAATCACTTGGCGCACGCATGGTCGATACAGGCGTCGAGGTCGAAGGTGCCGGAGGATTTGCACGCGCCCTTCGCAAGGATGAAAAACAGAAGCAGCATGATGTACTGGCTGAACATCTGGCACGAGCTCACGTTGTCATCTGTGCGGCGTCCATCCCTGGCAGACGTGCGCCACAAATAATTACAGAAGATATGGTCGATGGCATGCTGCCGGAATCAGTCATTGTCGATCTGGCTGCATCCACGGGGGGTAACTGCGAATTAACGCATGTCGGTGAGCATTACTACCATCACGAAACACTGATCGTCGGACCACTGAATCTCCCCAGCCATGGTGCCGTGCACGCCAGCGAAATGTACGGGCGCAATGTGTATAACATGTTGCAACTGGTTATTCGAGCTGATGAAGTTGTGCTGGATCCTGACGACGACATCATTGCGCGTTGTGTCGTCTGTCACGACGGGTGTATCAATCATGGGCCTACCGCCAGCTTGCTGGATATCGAGCATGTTGCCTTTGGTGGCGCTGTGCACGCGGCGGCAGATTTTCCGGACCAGAGCGCAGGCTGGCTGGCAGAACCTGACGAGCAGGCCGAGTTGCCAGAGGCTCAACAAGAATCTGAAAATCCGGAAAACAGTTCAGCCAGTGCTGACGGCCATTCCGAAACAGCCGATCAGACGCAGACAGGTGTTGCAGGTGATAACGAGTCGGGCATGCAGAGTCCAGCTGAGCCAAGCCAGTCCCTGAGAAGTGATGCGGATGCCGGTAAACATCAGGATCCTGCGCAGCTTGATGAATTACACGATGCAGAGCAGCAGAATGACTTGCTGAAACTGGATGGCGTTTCCGTTGCCTCCGAAGATTCGGTTCCGGACGAACCGCCAGCAGATGACCTGACGCGTATTGAAGGTGTTGGGCCTGCACTGCAGGAGTGTCTTTATTCGTTTGGATTTAAACGCTATTCGGATATTGCCAGCCTGGATGATGAAGGTGTTCAGAAGCTCACTGTCCAGCTTGCGCTGGAGGATGAAGTAGAGAAGCAGGATTGGACGGGACAAGCCCGAAAACTGATGGTGGAGAATTCCGGATGAGTGTTGTTAGTGCGCTTTATCTTATTCTGCTTGCAGCGGTAGCGGGATATGTGCTGATTGCCAGAGTACCTTCATTGCTGCATACGCCGATGTTGTCCGGTTCCAATTTTATTCACGGGATTGTACTTGCCGGTGCCATGCTTGCATTGTCTAATGCGTCAGGAACCCTCGAGATGATTATCGGCTTCGTTGCTGTTACTGCAGCAGCAGCCAATGTCGTAGGTGGTTTTGTGGTTACGGACCGAATGCTGCAGCTGTTTGAAAAGAAGGAGGCTGGAGGTACAGATGCTTTGGTTGCGTATAGTGGCTCTTCCAATAACGAAAGTATTGTTGATAATCGTGCCGGTAAGCCTGGCAACCGCGCAGAAGAGCAATCGATACTTACCGGCAAAGGTGATCAGTAGCCCATGGACGAACTCGTTCCAATACCTGTTCAACTGGCGTGGTTTCTGGCGACCGTTCTGTTTATCACCGGCCTGCGTAATCTGAGTTCACCCAAGAAGGCACGGCGTGGCATCTGGCTTGCCGGGGTCGGTATGTTGCTGGCTATCGGTTCAATGATTTTTCATCCCGGCTTGTCAGCTAATCACTGGCTCATTCTAGTGGCAGTTGTCATGGGTGGGATGCTCGCTCTGGTTCACGCCCGGCAAGTGGAAATGACTCGCATGCCTCAAATGATTGCCCTGTATAACGGTCTGGGTGGACTGGCTGCTGCCGGTGTTTCGATTCTGGTGTTACTGCATGTGTCGCAGTACGAGCCCGCTGAAAAAGCGCTGGCAATGGTTGGGGCGTTGATAGGCTGTGTTGCGTTTGCGGGCTCCTTGTTTGCCTTCTTTCGCCTTAACGGTTTTTTCTCTGCAAGAGAAGGATTTGCCAAGCGTCAGGTCGCTTATCTGGCCAATGGCGCTCTGGTGTTGCTGCTGGGCCTGATCATCGCAACATCTGCAACTGCACACCCGGTTCTGTTGTTGGTGTTCGTCGTATTAGCCGTCAGTTTCGGGTTGCTGATGACACTGCCTACATCAGCGGCCGACATGCCTGTACTGGTCTCTTTCTACAATGCCCTGACCGGCCTTGCCGTAGCGTTTGACGGGTTTGTGCTGAACAATCCAGCGATGGTCGTTGCAGGTACTATAGTTTTTGCAGCTGGCTCGCTGTTGACTCGACTTATGGCCAGAGCGGTCAACCGTCGGTTAAGTGAAATCATGTACTCGGGGTTTGGCATTATCAGTGACAACAGGCAGGGCGCGGACAGCCGCGACCATGTCAACACGATAGATGCCCGTGATGCGGCTGTGGATATGGCGTATGCCAGGCGTGTAGAAATCGTACCCGGTTACGGCATGGCAACCGCCCAGGCCCAGCACAAGCTCAGGGAACTTACCCAGCTTCTCGAAGAGCGTGGCGTAGCGACGGGCTTTGCTATTCATCCGGTTGCCGGACGTATGCCAGGACACATGAATGTGCTGCTCGCTGAGGCTGGTGTGCCTTACGAAAAAATTCAGAATCTCTCCGATATCAATGCAGAGTTCTCCGAGGTGGATGTCGCTCTGGTTGTGGGTGCCAATGACATAGTAAATCCGGCGGCACGTGACGATAGTGATTCGCCGTTGTACGGGATGCCAGTGCTGGATGTCGACAAGGCCAAACGAGTGATAGTGATAAAACGGGGTGACGGTACAGGCTACGCCGGTGTGGAAAACCCGTTGTTGTTTGCACCGGTCACCCGCGTGCTTTTTGGTGATGCCCGTGAGACGATCCAGGACTTGATTATGTCCATCAAGAGTCTGGATTAACGTTGGTTCTTATGATCTGGTTGATATGCTGTGTGAACCGCGGAGTCGAGCAGCAAACCGGTTGATCTGATATCTCAAGGAACAAACCGCTAAAGCCAGTCACCGAGTCAGCACAGTCGATTTATTGACGTGCATTGCCGACTATTTATACGAATATCTGTAAATTGCCTGAAATTTGTCATTCCCAAGGCTTGACGTCAATTTTATTTTGTAGTGGTTATGCACAAGAGTGAAAAACGATTGATGAATGTTTTAATTTACTGTAACTGCTGGCAAGTTGGCCTTAAGAAGGCGCTGTAAGTAATTGATATATATAAACTATAACGAATTGATCAAAGTTTATCCAATTTTGGGTGCCCGGCCCTGCATCGGTGATGCAGAGGCAGATTTAAGCTTTGTCCACAAAGTTATCCACAGAAATTGTTGATAAATCATGATTTCTTGACGCTAACGTGCAGAATTTTACCCGTCAGAGTCCAGTCGCACCTACACCGTTTAGCCCGGCCGTGGTCTTCTGGTGATGGGCGCTTTGGTTCAAGTTGCCATACCTACGCCGCTTTTCCGCGTTTTCGACTATCAATGGAAAAGTAACCAGGCCATTGTGCGTGGGGCACGAGTCAGCGTGCCATTCGGACGGCGACAAGTCATCGGTGTGGTGCTGGGTGCACTCCAGCATTCGGAGGTACCGGCAAACAAGCTGCGAGCGGTTCAGCGGATACATGACGTTGAACCGTTGATTCCCAAAGATCTCATGGATCTTCTTGATTGGGCCAGTCGCTACTATCATCATCCGCTGGGTGAGGTTCTAGCGTCGGCCCTGCCAGGCCTTCTGCGTAAAGGTCAGGTTGCGGCAATTGCCGAAAGAGAGTTTTTTCGCTGGACGGGGCCTTTACCCATACCTGAGTCACTGAAGCGGGCAAAGGTACAAAGGCAAATTGCCAGCTACCTTGCTGATCTGTCGGGTAAATCGGCTGCAGCCGATTCAATGGTCAGGATAAGCCCTCGATGGAGAGCATCAATCGCACCGTTGTTGGATAAAGGCTGGGTAGTGTGTGAGAAGGCCTTGAAGATTCCAGACAACAAAGCTCATGCGCAGGCACCGGAACTTAACGACGAGCAGCGCTGCGCTGTTGATCAGGTCGTTGGAGCGCTGGGCTCAGCACAACGCTTTCTACTTAATGGCGTCACGGGAAGTGGCAAGACAGAGGTCTACCTGAGGTGTATCGAGGCAGCCTGTCGCAAGGGGGGGCAGGCTCTGGTGCTGGTGCCGGAAATTTCGTTGACGCCCCAGTTGATGAGCCGGTTTGAACAACGTCTTGACGGATGCCTTGTCTCCTTACACTCTGGACTCAACGATGCCGAACGTATGCAAAACTGGCTATGTGCAGCGCATGGCCATGCTGATGTTGTCATTGGCACACGCTCTTCGATACTGGCAGCCATGCCTAGACTCGGTCTCATCATCGTTGATGAGGAGCACGACAATTCGTTCAAACAGCAGGATGGATTTCGTTACCATGCGCGTGATCTTGCACTGATGCGTGCCAGAGCATGGAAATGTCCTGTGGTTTTAGGCAGTGCTACCCCCTCGTTCGAAAGCCTTAATAATGTTGATACTGGCAAGTTCATTGAGCTACCTCTGACAATTCGGGCAGGTGGTGCTGAACCACCCAGACTAGGCCTGATGGATATTCGCAGGCGCAAGCTCATTGAAGGCATGAGCGATCGTATGATTGATGCCATCAGAGAGCATCTGGACAAAGCAGGCCAGGCGCTGGTGTTCATCAATCGGCGTGGCTTTGCTCCCACCTTGTTATGCAACGATTGTGGTGCCGCTGCAGACTGTAAGCGATGCGATGCGAATATGACGGTTCATGCGCGGACTAATCGTCTACGATGCCATCATTGTGGTTCTGAACGCAGAATGCCTCAGGGTTGTGAGAGTTGCGGCTCGGTTGAACTGGATCGCGTTGGTTATGGTACCGAGCGCATTGCTGCGGCATTGGAAGAGGCTTTTCCTGATGTGCTGATTGCAAGGATTGACCGTGACAGCACGCGACGTAAAGGTGCCCTTGAGCAGCAACTTGAGTTAGCAACCAGTGGTGAGGCGCGTATTCTGGTGGGTACACAAATGCTGGCCAAGGGGCATCATTTTCCCAAGCTGACGCTGGTTGGAATACTGGACGCCGATCGTGGACTGTTTGGTACCGACTTTCGCTCGCTGGAGCATATGGGGCAGCTTATTCTGCAAGTGGCAGGCAGGGCAGGGCGTGAGAAGAATAGTGGCACTGTCCTGATCCAGACACGTAATCCGGACAGTCCCATGTTGCAGACATTGATCAGTGAAGGCTATGCACCGTTTTCACAGATTGCCATGACGGAGCGGAAACTGGCTGATCTACCGCCGTACTCGTTCATGGCAATGGTTCGCGCCGAAGCTGCAACCGCTAGTGAGCCACACCAGTTTCTGCTGGAGGTGGCTGCCAGTTTGCAACGCTTTTCAGGTACAACGCTTGACGTTATGGGGCCGGCGCCGGCCCCTATGGAACGACTCGGTGGACGATTTCGTGCGCAGCTGCTCTTGCAGTCGGATTTACGTTCAACGCTTAACGACAGCCTGTCGAGACTATCGACCGAGATCGATGGACTGCCTGGTGCAAGACGTTGCCGGTGGTCCATCGATGTAGATCCAGTCGATCTTTTTTAATGACCAGACAGCCTGGCTTCTTTGTTTGCTTTGATGGCTTTGACTAACTGACATAACGGGCGTGAGCGGTTTCCTGCCGGTGCTAAACTTGTCGCCCGGAATTCTTGTGTGGACCTTGCCCGTGATACCCCAAATAGAACAACAGTTGAGCGACGCGCTGGCTGTGCTTAAAGCCGATGGCGTTGTGCCCGATGATGTCCAGCCGGCAATCAGTGTTACACGCACGCGCGATTCCAGTCACGGAGATTTCGCCACCAACCTTGCAATGATGCTGGCCAAACCAGCAGCTCGCCCACCGCGTGAAATTGCCCAGGCACTGATCGATGCACTGCCTTCATCAAGTTCTGTCAAAAAGGTGGAAATCGCAGGCCCCGGTTTCATTAACTTCTATCAAGCTGATGACGCTCAATCAGCGGTTGTTGCCAGCGTGCTTGATCAGGGTGAGTTGTTTGGACGCAGCGACGTAGGAGCGGGAAAACGGATACAAGTGGAATTTGTTTCTGCCAATCCGACCGGGCCACTGCACGTCGGTCATGGGCGTGGTGCTGCCATGGGGGCTACGGTTTCGAATCTACTGGACGCTGCAGGCTTCACTGTCGAACGCGAATATTACGTCAATGATTCCGGGCGGCAGATGGATATCCTGGCCGCGAGTGTCTGGTTGCGATATCTGATCTTGTGTGGTGAGGAGCTGGAGTTTCCTTCAGCCGGATATAAGGGCGATTACATTGTCGATATCAGTCAGACATTAGTTGATGAGCATGCAACATCTCTTCTGCACACAACTATTGATGTGTTTCAGGGCATCGTAGCCGACGAGCCTGCTGGTGGCGATAAGGAAAAGCATATTGATGCGCTTATAGCGCGTGCGCAGCGACTGCTCGGGGACGCGCAATACCGGTTGGTGTTCGACGCAGCGCTTGATTCGATTCTCGACGATATCAAGGACGATCTGACAGAGTTTGGCGTCGAGTACGATGAGTGGTTTAGTGAACGCAGTATTGCCACTGAGGTGCAAGAGGTGGTGAAACGGCTGGAGGCTGCCGGGCACACGTATGTGAAAGAGGGCGTCACCTGGTTCAGATCATCTGAGTTCGGGGATGAGAAAGACCGTCCGATAGTGAGAGCCAATGGGCTGACAACCTATTTTGCCTCCGATATCGCTTATATCGACAACAAGATAAAGCGTGGTTACGACAAGGTCTTGTATTTATTCGGTGCTGACCATCATGGCTATACCGGTCGAATGCTCGCAGCTTGTGAAGCCCTTGGCTACCCGCGCGAGAAGTTGCAGTTTGTGCTCATACAATTTGCAATTCTTTTTCGTGCCGGAGAGCGGGTGCAGATGTCCACCCGTTCGGGCTCTTTTGTCACCATTCGGGAGCTGCGTGATGAGGTCGGTAAGGATGCTGCGCGATACTTCTACGTGATGCGCAAATTTTCTCAGCACATGGACTTTGATCTGGATCTGGCGAAGTCGGAATCTAACGATAATCCCGTGTATTACGTTCAATATGCGTATGCCCGGATCTGCAGCGTCATGCGTCAGCTAGACCAGCGAAGCCTCGAGTTTGACCAGGCCAGAGGCCTTGCTGCATTGGGTAGATTGACCGAATCTGCCGAGACGGAACTGATGACCCAATTGGCGACTTATCCCGAACTTTTACAGCGCGCAGCGCTTGCACATGAGCCTCACCAGTTAACAGGATACTTGCGAGATCTCGCAAATGGTCTACACAGTTACTACAACGCGCATAAAGTGTTGGTGGAAGATCAGGAATTGAGGCACGCCCGTGTGTGCCTGTTGCTTGCTGTCAGGCAGGTACTTGCGAATGGTCTTTTCATCATCGGCGTATCGACACCCGAGGTGATGTAGTCCATGGCAAGAAGCAAATCCAAAGCCGCAGTCTCCGAGAGCCGCCTGTTTGTCCTGGCGCTGGGTTTGCTGGTGGGGTTTGTCATGGCCTTCGTTCTTCTGCTGTCACGCCTGCCCGTGGATGGCATTATCAGTCAGAACGCAGGTGGCTCAGCGCATGAGTCACAAATAGCCAACATGAATTTTGACTATTATTCCGTGTTACCAGAGCAGAAAGCAGCCAGAAAACCCACGCCTCAGGTCGTTGCGGTCGAGCCGCCACTGGTGTTTATGGAGCCGCCCACACGAGTCGAGCCCCGGATGCCCGCAGTGGTCGCTAAACCCCAGGTCGTACCGGTACCGCGCTCGCTACAAGGGTCCGCACCTTCTGTGCAAGTGCAGCCACAGCCTGTGGACAGGCCGGCAGTACCTGTCAGAGAGGTCTTGGCCAGCGAATCCGGGCAGGATTCCTACTATGTCGAGGCTGGCAATTACCGCGAGAACGTCGAAGCGTTGCGCGTGCAGTCCTCGTTACGTGGTCTGGGGCTGGATGCTTTTATTGTTGTTCGCCAGGATAATGGTGGTGGATTTGGGCACCGTGTGCGTATCGGGCCCTTCTTCGAGCAATCGCGTCTGGACGCAACTCGTGCCCGCTTGAGAGATTCCGGTATCCGGCCAAGGCTGATAAGGGTGAAAGGGTAAACGGGATATCCCATCGGGCAGCTGCCCCGGTAGGGGTTGTCTTAATTTCATCTGCTCCTCAGCACGTGATAATTCGTGCGAGTGAAGTCTGCCCAGTCATTACCCGATTTTCCTAACTTCCTCGATCCAATCCCAACTTTGCACATCGCCTGTTGCCTGAAAGCTGTGGGTCGGGTCCAATGGAGTCGGTTAGTAACGACTGTGTAAAACAAGGCACAGACAGGCTCAATGACGAGCCGTTTCTTGAAACGTCCACGGAGGGACAAACATGCAGCAAACGCATGGGCACGGCATCGCCGGTCAAATAGTTAATATCACCCAGCGCTGCGACAAGCAGCAATTCCTGTTAAACGATGACACTGATCGTCGTCGCTGGCTGTACTGGCTGTTCCAAGCCAGGAAGCTCTATGGGCTCTGTGTGCTTAACTATGTCGTGACATCCAACCACGTGCATGTGCTGGTGCAGGATCCCGGGCGTCGTCAGCTTGATGCCAGTATGCGATTGATAAATAGGCATACCACCCGGGAACTCAACCGGTATCACCGTCGCCGTGGCGCACTCTGGGAGGCTGAGTTTCAAGCTACGGCTGTTCAGACAAATGCGCATCTTGCGCGGTGTATGAATTACATCGATATGAACATGGTACGCGCCGGTGAGGTTCAACACCCGGGTGACTGGCGTTGCGGGGGCTACTACGAATCCATGCACCCTTGCAGACGTGGTGGACGAATCGATCATGCCCAGGTCCACAGAATCCTGCAGTTCGACTCGGCAAGCGCACTGCAGAGCGCAAGGGATGGCTGGATTGCAGCGAAACTTGCCAGCGCAAGCCTTTGTCGTGAGTCGTACTGGACCGATAGTATTGCCGTAGGTGATCTTGCCTTTGCACTGAAAATGAAGCGGGCAATGGCGTATACGCAGCCCGGGCGCCGGGCGCAAAAGGAGCGCGGTTGCTTTGCGGTCCGATAGGTCATAGCAGGTTGCGCGATAGTGGCGCGGTTGCGGCGCATTTGCGCCCACAGGCAATGGTTGTTCGTGGCGTTACACTGTATTTTTTCCAGTAAAGCCATACTATCCTTTGTTCACTCTATTCGTGCCTTCTGGGCGCAACCTCTTTCGTAGAATCCTCTAGCGACTTCCCGCAGATACACAATAGTTATGACGGCCCAACCTGACAGTGATGCACGCGATCAGGTGATGTCAGCAAAGGCATTGCACCGACTGATCGATACTGCGATGCAGATTGATCAGCCGCGTCTGCGGCGTCGGGTCCGGGCGCTGGCTGGAAAACGTGCCGCTGATGACGATCTTGTCCGATTCAGGGATCAACTGGCGCGATCAACGTTAAAGCGTGAACAGCGTCTGGCTAACAAGCCGGTTCCGGAGTACCCGCCTGAACTGCCTGTCGTGGAACAGCGTGAACAGATACTGGCCGCCATCCTGGCACATCAGGTCGTTATCCTGTGTGGTGAGACCGGGTCGGGTAAGACGACCCAGTTGCCCAAGATCTGTCTGGAGGCAGGACGCGGTGTCGCCGGGCTGATTGGTCATACGCAACCGCGCAGGATTGCTGCCCGCAGCGTGTCCGCGCGTATAGCCGCGGAGCTCAAATCCACCATCGGAGAAGCTGTCGGTTTCAAGATCCGCTTTAGCGATCAGGTGAGCGAGCGCAGTTACATCAAACTAATGACAGACGGCATTCTGTTGGCCGAAATTCAAAATGATCCCTGGTTGAATCAGTACGACACGCTGATTATCGATGAAGCGCACGAACGCTCGCTGAACATTGACTTTCTACTGGGCTATCTGAAAACCCTGCTGACACGACGCAAGGATCTGAAACTGATCATTACTTCAGCCACGATTGATCCGGAGCGCTTTGCCAAACATTTCAATGATGCGCCTATTATTCGGGCGGAAGGTCGAACCTACCCTGTCGAGCTGCGTTATGAGCCACCAGAAGCACCGCCGGGAGAGGAGGGTGATTCCCTTGATGACATCGACATGCCGACGGCCATTATCAACGCCTGTGAAACCCTTCTGCAGGAGCGGCAACACGACATTCTCGTCTTCCTCAGTGGCGAGCGCGATATCCGTGAGATGGCAGATTTACTGAGTAAACAGACATCGCATAACCGAACGTTTCGTGGAGTGGAGATCCTGCCCCTGTTTTCGCGATTGTCCAACGCCGAGCAGAATCGTATTTTTGCCAGGCATACAACGCCGCGTATTGTGCTTGCCACCAATGTCGCAGAAACATCATTGACGGTACCCGGTATACGCGCGGTAATTGATCCGGGTTATGCCCGCCTGTCTCGCTACAGCGTGCGCAGCAAGGTGCAGCGATTACCTATTGAAAAGGTCTCACAGGCATCGGCAAACCAGCGTATGGGGCGGTGTGGTCGTGAGGCTCCCGGCGTGTGTATTCGCTTGTACTCGGAGGAGGACTTTACCAACCGGGCCGAGTTTACCGAACCTGAAATACTCAGGACAAATCTGGCGGCCGTCATTTTGCAAATGGCCGCGATGAAGCTTGGACTGATTGATGAGTTTCCGTTCGTGGAAGCGCCGGAAGCAAAATTTATTAACGATGGTTACCGCACATTGCAGGAACTGGCCGCGCTGGATGGTAAGCGTCAGCTGACGCCGCTAGGTAAGCGCCTGGCGCGCCTGCCAATTGATCCGCGTCTGGGACGTATGTTGCTGGCGGCTGCCGATGAAGGTTGTGTCAACGATGTGCTGACCATTGTCAGCGCACTATCGGTGCAGGATCCGCGTGATCGGCCGTTTGACAAGCGACAGGCTGCTGATGAGCAGCACGCTGAGTTCAATCATGAATCATCTGACTTCATGGCTTGGCTTAACCTGTGGAATTTCGTCACGGTACAGAAAGAGAATCTATCCAATTCTCAGTTTCGCAAGATGTGTCGGCAACGATACCTCTCGGCGCTGCGTATCATCGAGTGGATGGATGTGCGCCGACAATTGGAACGCCTGTGCAAGGATCTTGATTTACCCATTAGTAGTAGCGAAGCCGAAGCGGAAAACATACATCGTGCCTTATTGGCTGGATTGCTGGCCAATGTTGCCATTCGCACTGAGAAAAAAGGCTATCTGGGCACGCGCAACCGACATCTGGATATTTTCCCGGGTTCTGGTCTTTTCAAGAAAGGCCCGAAGTGGATGATGGCGGGCGAAATTGCAGAAACAAGCAAGCTGTATGCGCGCCAGGTGGCTGCCATTCAACCGCAATGGATAGAAGCACTGGCTGAACATTTGTTGCACTACAGCTATCGCGACGCGCACTGGCAGCGCAAGAAAGGCACGGTGGGTGCGTGGGCTCAATCCACTCTGTATGGGCTTATTATTAATCCCAAAAAAGGGGTGGACTACTCACGAATCAATCCACAGGAGTCAAGGCAGATTTTCATTCGTGAGGCCCTGGTTAACGGTGAGCTTGTTACCAAGGGCGAGTTTCATCGTTATAACCAGCGATTACTGGATGAGGTTACCTCACTGGAAGAAAAATCACGGCGTCGTGACATCGTCGTTGATCCCGAGGAGCTGGTGCGTTTTTATGATGCGCTGGTGCCTGATGACATCTGCACAGCGGCAGCATTTGAAAAATGGCGAAAGAGTTTCGAGGCTGATAAACCTCGCGCTCTGTATTTTGTTCGTGAACAGTTGCTGGCTAATGATGCGATTGATGTCAGTGCACGCGATTATCCTGATCAGATAGAAATGCAAGGCATGGTATTGCCGCTGCGTTACCATTTTGCCCCCGGAGAAGAGGATGATGGCGTCACGCTGATTTGTCCGGTTGAGGTGCTCAACAGGGTGTCTGCTGCACGTTCAGAATGGCTGGTACCCGGTATGCTCGACGAAAAAATTGCGCTGTTGATTAAATCCCTGCCTAAAGCCTTGCGCCGCAATTTTGTACCTGCGCCTGACTATGCCGCCGCCGCCAGTGCAGCAATGGAGCCGGGTAATGGATCGTTATTGGGTGCGCTGTCTCGTGAACTGCACAGAATGTCTGGTGTGCAAGTGACACGTGATGACTGGGACGCCAGCGACCTGCCTGTTCATTTGAAAATGCGTTTCTCGGTCGTGGGTTCTCATGGTCAGGAACTTACCAGTGGTCGTGACCTTGAAGCTTTGCAGGCAGCCTATGTGGGTGAAGTGGAAGAGACTTTGCTGAAATTCAGCGACAACAGCATTGAGAAAGACAAGGTTATTGATTGGAACTTCGGTGATTTGCCCGAAAGCGTTGATATTGAAAAAAGTGGAATGACCATGCAAGGCTATCCTGCGTTGCATGCCACTGGAGAGGGTGTGGGCATCAAGCTTTTCGCCACACCTAGTGCTGCCATGAGCGCCATGCCCCTGGGGCTTCGTGCCTTGTACAAGGAAGTGCTCAAGGATGAAGTGAAATACCTGCAGAGAAAGCTGCCCAATATCAATGTCCTGAGTTTACGATTCACCCCGTTTGGAAACAAGCAGACCTTGATTGACGATGTACTCAATGCAGCGATCGACGAAACCTTCATATCTGGCAAAGAGATACCGCGTACTCGTGATGCCTTTTTGCAAACCTT
The DNA here is from genome assembly GCA_045106855.1 of Granulosicoccus sp. Taxonomy (GTDB): domain Bacteria; phylum Pseudomonadota; class Gammaproteobacteria; order Granulosicoccales; family Granulosicoccaceae; genus Granulosicoccus. The sequence continues at coordinate 38,883 of JBGCFI010000024.1, read as the reverse complement.
GCAGGACAACCGCACAGAGCTTGTTACCATCGCCGGGCAGTTGTGCGAGAAACTCGGGCTTGTGCTGGAGCAACACAGGCAGGTGGCCAAACGTCTCGAAGGTTCGATTTCGCTGAGCTGGATTGAACCCTCTCTGGATATCAAGGATCAGATAGCGTCGCTGATTTTTGCAGACTTTGTTACGGCTACCGGGTTAAGTCGTCTGGCTCGCTTACCTGTGTATTTTCAGGCAATGGACAAACGGCTGGATGCCATTGACAAAGCGCCTGATAAGGATCGGCGTCGCCGCTCAGAGTTTCTGCCAGTCTGGGAGCGGTTCAAGGCACTGCCGTTGGATAAAGACGATGACCCTGTTTATCGGGCAACCCGCACAGCCTTGCGCTGGTCGTTTGAAGAGCTGCGGGTGTCTCTTTTTGCCCAGGATCTGGGCACTGCAGAGAAGGTGTCTGTCTCCAGGCTGGAAAATCGTGTGCAAGAGTTGTCTAAATGGATGCCTAAACTTTGACACGTAATGCGAGATTAGCTTGCCAGCGTTGGATTCACGTCTAGACTAATCAGCATAATAAATTTGTCGTGTCGGGGTGACGCATGAAGAAGCTGTTTGCAGCAATGATTTTGCTCGTAGCGCCATTGGGCGTATCCGCTGCCGGGTTGGATTTGTCTTTGAGTAACGAGACTGCGAATCTTACCTATCTGTTCAACAACGACCCGCTGAACCGTGAGCGCCGGCCAACCAGGGATGGTGGTTCTGAGTTGGCCATGGGAATATTTTTCAATGAAGCGGGCGATAACCTGATTCACACAACCTTGTTGGCGCGAGGATATCGTCAGTCGGTTACCTCGCAGTACCAGATCAGCGCTGGAATGAGGCTCGTGGGAGGTGATATCGGCATTAACGATGATCAAGTCAGACCTGATAATAATGATGAATCCGTGGGCGCCCTGGCGCTTGGGTTTCAAGCGGGGTTGTTGCTGCAATCCGGAACCTACAATCCTGTGGATATCACATTCGAAGGTTTCTACGCGCCCAGTATTACCAGTTTTTCCGATGCAGAGCGCTACGGCGAAGTCGCTGTACGGCTGCAGGTAGAGGTCATGACGCGTGCCCGGGCCTATATCGGCTATCGGCGTATTCGTTTTGACACCAATGACTATGACAACGTAACGCTGGATAGAGGTGCGCACTTCGGTTTGAGTATTTCGTTCTGATAATCACGCACGTGGTTTTGTGGCAGAGGATCTTGCCATGCGCAATTCTGCCAGAATGAGCATTCGTTAACCGCGTGAGCGAAATGAAGACACCCATCGACCAGCTGCGCAACATCATGCGCAGGCTTCGTGATCCGGATACAGGCTGCGCCTGGGATATCAAGCAGGACTTCGCCAGCATCGCCGCCTTTACCCTCGAAGAGGCGTATGAAGTAGTCGACGCCATTGAGCGTGGCGATACTGAAGACTTAAAAGACGAGCTGGGTGACTTGCTATTACAGGTGGTGTTTCACGCACAAATGGCGAGTGAACAGAATCTGTTCGATTTCGATGATGTGGCTCAAGCCATTAGCGACAAAATGCTCCGACGGCATCCCCATGTATTTGGTGATGTATCGTTTTCTTCGGAGGCGGAGCTCAAAGCTTCATGGGAGTTGATCAAGGCAGAAGAGCGACGGGCAAAACTGACACGGAAACCTCACTCGCCGGATCCTGCGGGTCGCTCCGAATCTGCGCCTGTCTCGGCGCTGGATGGCGTTGCCCCAAACTTGCCGGCCCTGAAACGAGCTGACAAAATTCAGAAGCGAGCTGCACGTGTCGGTTTTGACTGGCCGGATATTTCGCCGGTATGGGACAAGCTTGCCGAAGAAATTACTGAAGTACGAGAGGCCGTTGCGGCACAGGATGACGATGCCATAATGGACGAAATTGGCGATCTGTTATTCACGGTTGTTAATCTTGCCCGGCATACCGGGGTAGATTCTGAAAGTGCAATGCGCCAGGCCAGTGCGAAGTTTGAAAAGCGTTTCCGGCACGTCGAAGCGCTTGCCCTTGAAGAGGGTAAAGCGCTAAAGGGTATGGATTTACCCGGTCTGGATGCGCTATGGGATCGAGCCAAGCGTAAAGACTGATTGGCAGTCGCAATAGTGTGTGAAAAACAGTCCCTGGCGTTGTAGGCAGTTTACGATGCCATCTGCCCCACCTCTCCCGCCACGTGCCTCACTCGTATCAGGCAGAAAGCTCTGACATTGCGCGTCTCGCGGAGCCATTGCCATACCCTCGTAGTCACCGTCATACCCCCAAAATCGTCATTCCCGTGCAGTCGCCGTCGTTCCCGAGTAATCATGTCATTCCCGCGCAGGCGCCGTCATTCCCGAGTAATCACGTCATTCCCGCGCAGTCGCCATCGTTCCCGCGCAATCCCGTCATTCCCGCGGGGCGCTGTCATTCTCGTGTAATAACGTCATTCCCGCGCAGGCGATGTCATTCCCGCGTAATCCCGTCATTCCCGCGCAGGCGATGTCATTCCTGCGTAATCCCGTCATTCCCGCGCAGGCGATGTCATTCCCGCGTAATCCCGTCATTCCCGCGCAGGCGATGTCATTCCCGCGTAATCCCGTCATTCCCGCGCAGGCGATGTCATTCCCGCGTAATCCCGTCATTCCCGCGCAGGCGGGAATCTAGTCTGCCCACCCCAGCATCCCAACCTCCGCACACAAGACCAAAGCTTTCACATCGGTTTAAAAGCAATCTCAGGGTAAGCGTTTTTTATCATTGGGTTTGGGCAATAAAACGACAGGCTGCGGACATCAATTCACTGCCGACACTGGGCAAGCCTGGCTTTTGTAAGTACCATTGATTTTTGTTATTGGTTATGGGCTTGTTAGAACGATGGCAGATGCCTTGATCGAGTGGGTGCAGTAAACGTCTCGGCTACCCTTTTCCAGAATGCACGAAATGGACAGAACAGACACAATGAAATTTAGTGACAGTAACAAGTGGATGTCAGCAATTTGCAGTTTGGGCGTGTTGCTACTGGTTGGTTGTGATAACGCCCCCGCTATCATTGGTTCACCGGGTTCGATTAGCCTATCCATAGAAAATCCTTTACAGCCAGATTCGCAGGTCTCGACTTTTGCCCGTAGTTTTAACCCCGAAGCGAATCCACCGTCGGTTACGATTAATGGTCAAGCGGCAGTGCTCAGGCCAATTGAAGGTGGTCAATACGAGGTTACCGGAACCTACCCATCGAATATTACGGTAGACGTTGTCTGGTCACAGCTCTTTGAAAGAGCCGTGCTGGAGCTGGCCACCGTGTCTAAAAGCTTTACTTTGCGGCAAGGTGGTTCCTATTCAATAAACGCAGCCGACTACATTACCAACTTTGATTCTGATCGAGATTTGGACACGAATCTTTTTGAATTAAAGGATGAGCAGGGTCTGGGTTTAAACCCGAGAAATTCGAACCTGTGCACTCAATGCCGCTCCGATGTGGCAAGCCATATCAACAGAATAACGCCAGCGGAAGCTCCGACAATTGACGGAAATTACGAAACCATATGGAACCGCTCTCAATTCAAAGACATCAATGGCGAAGCCTGGTTAACAAGTAATGGTGCATCAGAGAGTGTCTTTCGTTTTGCTTCTATGCACGATGATCAGAATCTATATCTGTATGTTCTGCGTGAGCCCGACCGCGATCCGAGTGCGAGCGACTCTATGACGTTTTCTATTGCCAATATTGATCAAAACCAACCGGTAGATGTGTTCGATGTCTTCGATCTGGAGAATATGGGTGACGTTGGTTTTACATTCCAGAATGGTTCGCTGACACGCAGCGGGAATGTTGATGCAACCGTAGCGATCAACAATGGCTCACTCCTGTGGGAAGCCAGAGTGGATCTTGGCTCATTGGGTTTGTTGTCTGATCGATTTGCACTGTTTGTCGGTGTAGGATCCGACAGTACCATCGAGTATTTTTGGGACGGGGTGGTCGTCCTTAAGCAATAGTTGGCAATGTGATAGGCGACCTGATCTGCAATAGCCGCATCTCTGGCTGGGGCCGGCTCCATCATCGCTTCTACTATGGCTGATGAGCTGGTTGAAAACCACCTGGATGGTGCAGTGCTGCCATCCAGTTAATAAAGACGTTGTTGTGGGGCCTCCAACATCGTCTAGTTGTCGCTCATATACCCTTTGGCTTTGTAGTCTTTTAGCGACTGTTTCGTCAGCTGTGAGAGCTCTTTAAGCAGAGGTTTGTCCACGGCCTTAAAATTGAAACAGGATTTACCTTTCATACATTTTTTTAACTCAGGTGATATTCCACTTACCAGCTGCGGATTTTCATACACCGGCATAAGATAGTAGCTGACGTAATTTTTTTGTATCCGCACCCCTCCAAACCAGCGGGGCTTGCCATTTTTCATCACATTATGAGTATAAACATCAAGATGACCGGGCTCATCGAGTGTTACGTTTAATGAGCCAGTTACGGGTTGCATGATTGCCTTGAGTTGTTTGAAAATATCATTCATGACAGCTTGCCTCTATCTTGTTGCCGTCCGGGTCGTAGATAAAACAACCATAGTACTGTGCGCCGTAGTGGGGCCGGGGACCGGGCGCACCGTTATCTGTGCCGCCGTTTTTCAGAGCGATCTCGTGGAAGCGATGGACGCTGTTGGTATCGGCCACCCTGAAACCTAAGTGAATGCCGTTGCCTCTGTGAGCAGGCTGGTTGTTCTCGGGTACCTGAATCCAGAACTCTGGAAATTGTTTGCCGTACGCAACGGCCACCAGGCCATGCCCGTCGAGCTTGATTTCTTCCTGTCGGCTTGCGCCAATGGCTGCCATTAGCGCATCGTAAAAAACCAGCGCTCTTGGCATGTCGCAGGTGCCGAGGGAGACGTGTGAAATGATGCTGGGATTGTCATCTGTCATCACTCTACTTCTGCCTTGTTATTGATAGGTGGTTGATTTGATCGATTTAGGTGTGCCCGTGAAAAATCGGGATGGTGTTGTTGGCAAAAATCATCAACGATACTCCGACGACGATTTTATGCCGTTAACGATAGCACCAACCATCAATTTTCAACGTGATGTCGTCGATCGTAACCTTGCGGCAATAGAATTTCAAGAGCGGGATAGTATGAGTCGGCCAGCGCGTACAGCAGCATAGGCTGTCGGTTGATAGCAGTTTTTTTTACAGTGTAGAGGGCAATACATGCTTTGGTGAAACGCGAAGAGCCGTATCAACGTGTTGTTGATACAGTCTTTTTAAACCAGCCACTTGGCCGATCAGGAGCCTTGTCTATTGATATCGTTTATGTCGCTGTTGTCTACTGATAGATCGACAGGCTGGCTAAGTAAAGTAGCGTTGTTAATCAATGCATGCAGAAGCTTGTTGTCATTACGGTAAATATCGGGCCTTTTCTGTAAATTGCCGTTTTCATCGACCCAGGTGGTCAAGTACACCAGATGTGTAGGTAATGGCTTTCTAAAGCGCACGCGATGCGTGATTTTGGAGCTCATGGATTCATCGATTTTCTGCTGGCTGTAACCATCAGCTGACATAAGTTGCTGCGCAAGTGTATCGGGATCTCCCAGTCTTATGCAGCCATGACTATAAGCGCGGTCGTTAAGGGTGAAGTGCTTTTTCGCCTGAGTGTCGTGCAAGTATATGGCATACTGGTTGGGCATCATGAACTTCATTCGACCTAAGGCATTCATTGAGCCGCCGCGCTGTTGAAGGACATAGGGAAACCATGTGGCATTAAAATCGTCACGAGATACCGATGAAGCAGGTACCTTGATAAGTCGATTACCCACTCGCTTGAGAAAATCAAAATTCCTTGAAGCGAGATATCCTGGCTTTCGTCGTTCTTTGGGTATCAACTCCTTGTTTGCAATTTTGGCAGGAACGGTCCATGTAGGATTGAATTCCATGTAGCTCATGTTGCGCGAAAACGATGGTGTTTGATGCTTGTATTTTCCTACGACTGCAGGCATTGATAGCGTTGTAATGCCGTTATCAATCAGGTTTACGCGATAGTCAGGAATATTAACGAAGATATGACGCTCACCGAAGTCTCGAGGTAACCATCGCCATCTCTCGAGACTTAGAGCTACTGCCTCTATATCCTCTTCAACAGTAGCATTGAGTGCCAGGCGTGTTTTTTCGTTAGCAAAACTACTTTCTTCAAGACCATGACGTTTTTGGAATGCGCGCAGAGCCCTGAGTAGCTCTGCATCGGCGTTGGTCGCCATGTAGGCATCAAATGTCAGATCACCAGTTTCAAGTAATCGCTCGCGAATAGTCTGTTTATCCGCTGCTTCGGAAATCAGCTGCGCGGCATTGCTTGTGGCTACATATGTACGTTGTACACCGGTTGACTGTTCGGTCAGCAGGTCTCGCATTGTCTGCGTGAGTCGTCCGTAGGATGGGTGACCCGGTATGACCTGACTTAACGCTTCTTTGGTACTGAGTTCGGCATTGTTGATTGAAACTAGCAGGTTGAAGGCATTTATACGTGGTGCATCCCGATACAATCGGCTTTGTAACTCGCGCCCGTTTACGACGCCCTGGCCTAGATGCTCAGCCAGTTTTATAAAGTTGCTGTCCAGCAGTTCGCTGAGCTTATAGCGCAAAGTATTCACGCCACCGATATCGTTTGGTGCTTGTTTGTCGGCTGTTTTTTTCTGCATGTCGTCCAGATGAGACAAAGCATCGACTGTCAGCAGTATGCTGGATAGCTCATAGGTTTCCGGATTCAGGCCGTGTACCCTTGCATCTTGAATTGTCCTGATGAGCACCTGTGCGTTGTGAGAAATTCCATCGTGTGTCAACCAGGGGCCATGCCTGCGAATCAGTTCAATCTGCGCATCACTGAACTCTGTATGTAGCTCACTGCTCAAGCTGATGGTATGTGCAGCTCCAAGCTGTGGCGCTCGCGATTGTTGTAAGTCCCGTTGCACTCCGGGATGTTCATAGAAGCGAAACGCACTGCTATTTGCCTCGGCCATAGCTTGTGAGCCAATCAACATTGCTGCTAACAGGCCGAGAATTAGAGTATGAGTTGCAGCGTGAACCATAGTGAAGGTACATGTTTGGCCTGAGGCACAGACGGCTGAAGCCCGTGTCCTCACAATAAACATCCATAATTTACAAACAGCCTGGCAGGATAATCGACGTTGTTCTGATTCCCTGAAGGCAATTTGATGCTGCTATCCAGACGTTATGCACAATTGAGATACGAACATCATTTGACCCCGAACTGTTTCCCATAACCGGGAGACGTTCGCAGTGTATTGAGTGGCCTGTTTGTCTCGCTAATATCAGTGTCTGATGGTCATGATCCGTTCAATTCCCTGCTTGAACGGATCACTCAGCCGGGTTGGTGTGCCCGATACTGTTAGGGACGGCGGCTAAAATACTTTGAACTAATTGTGAAGTGAGTTCATATTTCACGCTGTCATCATTCCGTGCAATTTGTACTGAATTGGCTTGTTCATGCAGCACCTTGAAAATTGCCTGGTCCTGGATTATGTGATCATCGGATGTGAATGATCCTGTGGCGAGTGACACTGTGTTACTGACTGTCACCTCGACGATGCCATCCGGAGTGGTTAGTAAGTCGGAAGCGCAGTCGGCTGAGGTTACCGTACTTGGACAGTATTCATACCATCCCAGGCCCTCACCGTTATTGTCGAGGGCGAAAAAAAATCCTTCATATGATCCTGCATCGGGAGTGATGATGACGCAGAAATATAGGGTTTGAATCACTTCGCATTGATAAAGTTTGCGGGCGTCTTGGGTTACGAGTCTATCTACTCCTTCCTGATTCAAGAAGTTGGAGCTGTTAAACGTGAATCGGTCAGTGAAGATATCTGACGCGATGTAAAATTTATATTGAAAATCGATCGTACCCAGTAATCTGTTTAGACTGACCGCATTGTCGGGCACTATTGGGTCAGACGGTATCAGCGGGTCAGACGGTGGTAGAGGATCAGGTTGGACTAGCGGGTCAGATGGTATCTGCACGTCTGATGGTGGAAGTGGGTCAGGCTGGACCTGTGGGTCAAATGGCACCAGTGGTCCATTGGTCACTCCCGGATCGGGCTGCCCGACCAAGCCATCATTCTGAGGTATTGTTCCACTACTTCCGCCACTTGAACAAGCTGTGACGGCTAGCAAAAAACACAGGTACACAGACAATCTGATCGATGAATACATTCGGCGTCCTGGCTCGCGAAGGGTAGTGGCAATTTTCGTGAACACAAATACTGCCAGTACCAATGCAGTCCTACAGCACATCTGAACTTGCGAGTAATTGTGCTCAAGGTAACAATATACCTGAAACAAGGACAAAGTAAAATGATGTTACTTGGGTGCAAGGCAATCCTATCGGGAAAACTATTTTGAACGTGGATCCCGCCTTTGACAAATACCCCGGTACTGGTTGATACAGAGGGGCATTTTATTGCTTTTTATGTGCGCGACCAGTGCACGTGTTTGGCGATCGGGCAAATCGGTTGAACGTTTATTGGTAAGTCGGTTTCCATGCCTGACAATCAGAAAGCCGTGCTAATCCATCGCCGTTGCTATCTGGAATTGCCCATAGAGTCCCAAGCCCAATCCTGCTATATATGACTGCTCCCAGTGTTATTGCTTGACCTTCCGCCAGCGATTATGCCTTAGTATTTAAGTTTGCTATTTTGTTAATTTGTTCATTGTCAAGCGGAGGGAGCAAAATGGAAAATCAAATTAAACATAAGAAGGCGTTTGATCAATCTCGCCGACTAGTACTGAAAAGCGGAGCTGTAAGCGTTGCCACAAGTGCTATGCCTTTGTTGTCTGCATGTTCCTCTACCGACACTGAAGCAGGGAGCAACGAAGGCACAAGTAACCCCGGTGCGTTAAAAATCGGTCTTACTATCCCACTCTCCGGTGCTTATGCAGATGAGGGCCGTGACCAGCAGCGCGGCTTTGAATTGGCCATCAAACACTTAAATGGTGAAGGGGATGCCGGTATGTTAAGTACCATGCAACCGAGCTCTCTTCAGGGCAATGGTGTATTTGGACGGCCCGTTGAATTCGTGATAGCGGATACCGAGACACGTTCGTCCGTTGCTATATCCGTTGCTACACAATTGATAAATGAAGATAAGGTATCAATGTTGATCGGTGGATCCACTTCGGGAACCGCGATAGCGATACAAGGCACCGCCCAGGAACTTGGGGCGGTCTACATGACGGGAATGGCGCATGCAAATGAGGTAACCAGTAGTGGCGGGCAAGCCAACGCATTTCGACAGTATATGAACTCTACTATCTCAAGTTCTGCATTGGCTCAAACTATGGTAAGCGAATTAGGTGCAAGCCGATCAGCTTATTATCTTACCGCAGACTATATCTGGGGAGATGTTACCGGCGCAGCCATTCAGCAAGCGACTGAGCAGCTCGGCTGGCAAACAGTCGCATCAGTACCAACGCCAGTTGGTGCAGTAAATTTCACAACGTATCTTGACGGCTTTCTTGATTCTGGTGCCGATGTTCTTGTACTGGTTCACTATGGGAATGACATGATAAATTCAGTGACTCAGGCTCGCTCGCTTGGTATTCCTCAAATGCAAGTGAACGGTAATGCTGTAGCCATGGCTATTCCAGTTTTCACAACACTCATGGCTGAGGGTGCCGGTGGTGCCAATATTGAGGGTGTCTATGGCACTATGAACTGGCATTGGTCATTGCAAGACGATGCCAGTGTTGCTTTTACCAGTTCATATGAAACTGAGTATGGTGTCAAACCATCAGAAGCTGCACACACTGTGTATGTGCAAACTTTGCAATACGCTGATGCGGTTGAGCGCGCTGGTTCTTTTCTGGCGTGTGATGTCGTTCACCAGCTTGAAGGGCATAGCTTCGATGGAACTGGCAACGGTGCGTGCTTTTACAGAACAGAAGATCATCAGTGTTTTAAAGATACGCTGGTTGTAGCTGGGCGAGCCGCGCCAGCAACAGCGTCAGACCTTCTCGAAATTCGCAATACCGTTGCCAGGGCAGATGTATCCTACGCGGTTGATAGTGCGTTTATATTCGGAGGAGCCGGATTTTGTAGCAATGGCTAATATTTAAACGCAGGTTATCTGGATCCTCGGCCGGCCGGGTAAGGACTGGCTTGGACGAGCGATCTGGCACAGTGAGTCGCTAATGGTCTCATCGCTAGCGAAAGCTGGATTTAAGTAAACGTATTCCCACACACTGTTCCAATTTCATCCCTGGTTTGCCTCAGTGTTGACATATGTCCATATGGGAATATAATATTTCAATGTCCAGATTAAAAACCACGCACGATGTCTTTAGCGCAATTGGAGAGCCGAAGCGTCGAATTTTAATAGAGCAACTTGTGGTAAGGGAAATGACGGTTAATGAGTTGGTGGAGGCCGTTGAATGGACTCAGCCAATAGTGTCCAAGCATTTGGGCGTATTAAGAAAGGTGAAAGTTGTTGCTGAACGCAAGGAAGGTCGATTTAGATACTATCGGATTAGGCCAGAGGAGCTTCGTCCCATTCAGGAATGGTTGCATCAGTTTGAAAAATACTGGGGTGGAACGATGGATCAATTAGACGTCTATTTGAAAAATATACAGAATAGTGGGTCTGGCGATGGGCAATAAAGCTGTGCGTCCTTCAGAAATAGTCAGGGAATTCAATGCACCAAGACAACTTGTGTTTGATGCATGGACGCAGGTGAAACATCTCAATAACTGGATGTTCCCCATGCCGGGTTGTCAATGTGAATTTGTAGCAGCAAATATTGTTGATGGTGGCCAATCGCTACACAAAATTACCATGCCCGATAATAATCAAATCTGGCTGCTGACAAAGTACGAGGAGGTCGTATCGCCTGAACGATTGGTTTTCTTGCAGTACTTCTCTAACGAGCAAGGCGACGAACTACCAATGCCGCATATAGCGAGTTGGCCGCAACACATGTTGGCGACACTGCACTTTGAAGAGATTGCTGAAAATCGAACAAAACTAACCTTTCTCTGGGAGCCGAGAAACGCAACTGAGAAAGAAATTGACGTGTTTGAGTCCAGTAGGGCAGACCATGGAAAAGGATGGGGAGCTGGTATGGAGCAACTACACAACTACATCGAATCCATCAATGCAGGTATGTAATCAATAACGAAGAAGGCATGGGCTAAAAAATGAAAAGGTTCTTCCAGTTGCTTGGAATATTGTTGTTAATTGGTATTGTCTATCTATTAATATCGGGGAGTAACATGCAAACCATTAAAACGGAAATTGAAATACAAGCTCCCCCTGATAAAGTATGGGGCATTCTTTCTGATGTTGGAAAATGGCATGAATGGAGCCCGACAATCAATGCATCGGAAGGCAAGGCGGCAGTGGGCTCCACTGTAACCATTACAATGATGAGTAAAGAGGCTGGTAAGGATGGACCTACATATAGCCCGAAAATTCTTTCCATGGATGCACCAACGTACTTTCACTGGCGAGCTCACATGATAGCCGGGTTCATCTTTACCAACGACAAAATAATAGAGCTTACAGAAACGGAGCTGGGTACAAAGGTGACTCACAAGGAAACGTTCAAGGGTCTAATGGCAGCTTTGATGAAAGGGCAGATGGATAAAGGTGTGTCTCCAATGTTGACTATGATGAACGATGCGTTGAAAGAGCTTTCTGAAAAATAGAGTTGTATGTAGTGCAGTCTATTCTGCTAAGTATTGGATACCCCAAAGGCACGTGATCTCCGCCTGCGCGGAGATGACGAGGTTTTTTGCATGGGAAGAAAGCTATTTTCCCATGATCGCGTTCATGTCGCACACGGTGTGCTGGTTAATCAGCACTTGTCCGACCGTTTCGTGCCCAGTAATGCCTTAGAAATGCCTTAGAAATGCCTTAGAAATGCATTAGGAATGCCTTAGATCATCTAGAGTTCAAACATGCACTACAGAAGTTCGCGCAAGCTGTTAAGGTAAGCGGCTTCATCCGGTGCACGCTCTTGACGTTGTGCTTCCCATAGATAGAGTCCCAGTTTCTCAATCATCAGATGCTCTACAGAGTGTCCATCCCCGTGTTTGAGTAACAAGGATCGGGTGATTGATGCGATGCCGGCGGGTCTGTCAGTACCGACTTGTTCGCGTAGCGCAAGATGTAAGCTCAGATGTAGAAACGGGTTCTCACGTCCGTCTTCCGCTTTGAACTCGCGGTCGAGTATATCTTCATCGCTACGGATCAACGCATGGTATTCCGGGTGATCCTCCAGAAGGCTGGCAATCTGCTTTTCCAGTGGTTCAAGTTCCTGGCCACTCGTGTGTTTTTGCCAGGCACTTCTAAACATCTGACGGGTGCGTGTTCGATCTTGAGTAAACAGCATGGTATGTAAACTTCCGTTCTATGTATAGTTTAGCGAGACTGATCGATGGCGTTCTTCAGCGCCAGTAGAAGTCCAAGTATCAGAAATGCCCCTGGGGGTAACAGAGCAATGAGTACGGTGTGTTCGGTAGCGAGTAGTCTTAATGCCCAGTTCGTACCGAAGTCGCCCAACAACAATTGTGCATCGTTAAACAGTGTTCCTTGACCTATTACTTCGCGAAGAGCGCCAAGGCAGACCAGTACCCAGGTAAAGCCAATACCCATTGCGAGAGCATCAATAGTCGCTATGTGGCAGCCCTGTCGCGATGCAAACGCTTCGGCTCTACCAATGATCAGGCAATTAGTGACAATCAGTGGCAGAAATATTCCTAATGATGCATGCAATGCCGGAAGCCATGCCTGCATCATGAGTTCGATGCTGGTGACAGAACTTGCGATAATCAGTACATAGACAGGCAGGCGGATAGCGTGAATGAGGTGTGCTCGTAGTATTGAAACCGATACATTGGTTATCAGTAACGTGAGCGTCGTAGCAATGCCCAGTGCGAGAGCATTCGTCGCCGTATTGCTCACTGCCAGTAATGGGCAAAGTCCCAGAAGTTTTACCAGCGCAGGATTGTCGTTCCACAATCCCTGTTTCCACAACTGTCGTACTTCGGAATCTGTTGGAGTCTGAGCGTCAACCTTGGAATCAAGTGTGCTGGTAGTGTCAGTCATGATTGACTACCTGTTTCAAAAATGGTGTCTCGATGGGCATCGTACCAGTTCAACGCCCGATGTATTGCCCGGACGACAGCGCTAGAGGTAATTGTTGCTCCCGTTAATCCATCGAATTCGCCGCCGCGGTTTTTCAGCGCCCAGTGAGATGGCATGCTTGAAGCCGTGGATAAGTTCTCGAACTGATGGATCCAATTTGACTTGCGAAGCTCAATGCCATCACCCAGTCCGGGTGTTTCTTTGTGTTCGATAACCCTGGCAGCGATGATAGTGCCATCGACATGAAGTCCCAGCAGTAATTTGATCTGTCCGCTATAGCCGTCGGGTGCTACTACCTCAAGAACAATCGCGGCAGCTTGCTCGTTTTTATAGGCAGTATAAATTTCCAGCGGTTCCGCGCTGCCAAGTGCCGGGGCAATATGCTGCTCACGAGAGTCCATTGGGTTTGCATCGAATGGCCCTTCGGGTAGTACGGAGGACAGGTTCTCCAGCATCCAAGCCTGATGGGCCTGGGTGATTTTCCCGCGTGTCAATCCATTAACGACACTTAGCAGAATCAGGGCAACGCCGACACAGATAGACAGTACCATGGCTGTTCTCATCGGAGAGCTCATGATTGGGTCGTGTCTTTCTGGTTGTTACTCGATTGATCAGAGGCAAGACGGTTACGAGTAAACGCATGATCTATAAGCGGCACACACATATTCATCAGTAATACGGCAAATGCCATGCCTTCCGGGTAGGCACTGAATTCTCTAATTACAAAGCAGAGGATGCCGATGCCGACTCCATAAACAAGCTTGCCAGGATTGCTGGTTGCAGCGCTTACGGGATCTGTGGCAATGAAAAAAGCACCCAGCATGATGGCACCGGAGAACAGGGCAACCGTAGCAGGGAGTACCGGTACAGTCGCAAGCTGTCCGTACAACATATAAAGACACCACAATGTTGACAGAATGGTGAGTGGAATATGCCAGCTGATAATGCGCATGAACAACAGGTACATGCCACCCGCCAGCCAGGCAAGGCTTATCCAGAGCCAGTCAGAGGACAGAACAAGTTCCGAGGTTGATTCTGTCAGTGTGTCGTTGCTCTCGACTGAACTCGTCTCCATTGCCTGTCGTCGCATGACATCAAGTCTGTCTAAAGGTGTCGCACTGCTTAGTCTGTCCCAGGCAATTGATTGATCGCTATCGCTGCCAGGTGAGGTATTGTCGGTTTGAGACTCAATGACAGTATCCAGCAGACCATTGTGAGTGGTCCACTGCGTCATTGTTAGTGGAAATGAGACGATGAGCACCGCATACGCCACCATGGCTGGATTGAATGGGTTGTGTCCCAGGCCACCAAACACATGTTTGCCTAAGGTACACAATATGAAGACACCGAACACCAGCTGCCAGACAGGCAAGGTTTGTGGAATGCTCAGTGTCAGAAGTATCACGGCTAACAGGATGCTGGCATCTTTGAGCGCTGGCAACACCGCTCTTTTTCTCAGCGTGACAAGTGCCGATTCAAATGCTAACGCGCAGGCGCTCGCGACCAGGATGTTTATCAACACTCGGCTGTCAATCAGTAAGGCATAGGTCGCTATACCCGGTAACAGCGCAACGATCACATGCAGCATGATGTCGCTTACTGAGCGTCGCTTATGAGCGATAGTTGTCGTATCTACCGTGAGTCCCGTCATCGTTTTTTCTTTCGGGCTCGTGCGCGCGCGAGTGCATCGGCTATTGGGTCGCTGTCCGCACTTAGCTGTAATTTTTTTTCCTCTCTCAAGCGTTGCGATTCAAGCTCGCGACTCGCCAGACGAGCCTCGCGTTGTTCAAAACGCTCTCTGGCGACTATGGCCTCATGTTTGTGATGCTGCTGTTCCCGCCACGAGGCTCGTGCATACCGAAACAGAGAAGTTAATTCGATAGACGACGGGCAAACCAAGTCGCAACAGCCGCATTCAAGGCAGTTGTCAAGACCGAAACGATGAGCGCCATCAATATCGTCGGCGCTTGCGTGCCAGAATATCTGTTGAGGTATCAGATTAACCGGGCAGACCTCGCTACACTGGCCGCAACGGATGCAAGCCACCGCTTCGGTTTTTAGCGCAGCCGATTCAATAGCAATGCAGTTGGTCGTGGCTGTTACCGGCACAGACAGGTCCTGCAAATCAAAACCGCTCAACGGTCCACCAACTCGTATGCGCGTCTGGTTCTTCACGGTTGCATTTCCGGTAAGTTCAAGCACCTCCGCAACGGGTGTGCCGATACGTACGCGGACGTTAGTCGTCTTGATAGCCTTATTGCCGGCAACAGTAACGATCCGGCTTATCAAAGGGTAGCCTGCCTGCGCTCGCCACGCCGCAACAACAGTCGCAACATTCAGGCACAGTACGCCTAAGTCGCTCGCTCTCTCATCCGCCGCCAACAATTTCCCCGTGATGCGCTGCACTAACACTTTTTCAGCGCCGGATGGATAGATTGGCGATAGTTGAACAAATTCTATCGGAACATCGGAGTTTGCTTCAGATGCACCAATAGCGTCGTTCAGTGTGGCTATGGCCTCCACCTTGTCATGTTCAATCGCAACGATACAACGCGTGCAGTCACTGAGTTTTATCATCGAGCCAATAGCCTTGATAACGCTGTGGGCGTCACTGCGAATTAGCGCTTCATCACAACTGATCAGGGGTTCGCATTCAACAGCATTCACTAGCAGGGTGTGAATTCGGGCATTGTGCTGTTTCGCTTTCTTGAGTTTGCTGGCGGTAGAAAACCCGGCACCCCCTAGCCCCGAGATGCAGGCACGCTTTAATCGATCAAGGTCGAGAGAATCTATAGGCTCTAGTGATTGTGAATGTTCATAAGTAAGACCATCCACGTCAAGGACAATACTGGGTACCAGCTGATGGGAGGGATGTATGACCGGTTTCGGTTCAATCGCGCTGATCGTGCCATTGGCCGTGGCGATAATTCCTGTGGCAAGTAAATCCCCTGACTTTACTGAGTCACCAATGTTGCAAAACGGTTTTACCGTTTGTCTGGAATAGTTGACTAGTGGGTACACAAGTTGTGCGGGCAACGGTAGTTCACCAATGGCAACACCTATCGCTGCTAAGCCCGGTTTGTTACGCATCAACGCCAGACCGCCCTCCGGCTCATAGTGCTGTGTTGGTTCTGTGCCTCGGTAGCGTGCACCAGCAGACGTAATACGGTGTTGCCAGTTCATGAAGGTTTTGGCCATTGCCAGCGATGCAGCGGGGTCTCGACAGGCTTTAGTTCAATACAGTCCACCGGGCAAGGTGGCAAGCATAGCTCGCAACCGGTGCACTGATCTGCGATAACGGTATGCATGAGTCTGGATGCACCCACTATCGCATCCACTGGGCAAGCCAATATGCACAGGGTGCAACCGATACAATCAGGCTCCACTATAACGGCAAGTTGTGCAGGTTTTGTCTGACCTTTCTCACTGTCCAGTGGCAGAACATCTGTTCCTAGAAAAGCGGCCAGCTCCTCGATCAGCGCTGCCCCACCAGGTGGGCATTGATTGATAGGCGCGTTGTCGTTAATGATGGCAGTTGCATAAGGCCTGCATCCCGGATGCCCGCATTGCGCGCATTGTGTTTGCGGTAGTTTTCGATTGATCTCTTCTATCAGCAGGGCGTCGGGTAAGGTCTCTGAAGGAATGTCAGTGTCCGTATTTTGTCCAGCAAGTGAGGCTGTCGGTTGAGCAAGGTGAGACAGGACATAACCCACAATGGCCATGGTTACGACCATTAGAACGATAGCAATGACGGTGCTCGTCACGATCCCACACCTGAGAATCCCATGAATGCCAGCGACATGATGCCTGCGCTCATTAAGGCAATGGCGCTGCCCTTGAAGGGCGCGGGTACATCAGCAAGTTCCAGTCTTTCACGAAGTACGGAAAACAGTACTAGGACAAGCGTAAACCCCAACGCTGCACCAAAGCCGTAAAGCATTGCCTCCAACAGGGAATGCTGTTGTTGAATGCTTAATAAAGCGACACCCAGAACGGCACAGTTAGTGGTAATCAGCGGTAAATACAAACCCAGCACACGATGCAGCAATGGGCTTTGTCGACGGATGACAATCTCCGTGAACTGTACGACGACGGCAATAACAACAATAAAACTGAGTGTGCGCAGATAGCCCAGTTCGAACGGTAACAAAATCCAGCGATTAACCAGAAAGCTCAGACTGGTGGCTAGAGTGAGCACAAACGTTGTTGCTACACCCATGCCTAACGCCGAGTCCACACGTTTTGACACACCCATGAAGGGACACAACCCAAGGAATTGCACCAGTACAAAGTTGTTGACCAGTACGGTGCCAAGCAGGATGAGCGCAAGCTCGCCCATGCGTTTACTTGACTCGCATGCCGGCCGCAGCTCCCTCGTCCGGCGTCAGGATGAACAGATCCGAACCGCCCGGTCCTGCCGCCAGAACCATCCCGCTGGATAATCCGAAGCGCATCTTGCGTGGTTTGAGGTTGGCAACCATGACGGTGCGACGACCAATGAGATCTTCGGGTTTGTAAGCGGCCTTGATACCGGCGAATACGGTGCGTTGTTCCAGACCGATGTCCAATGTCAACTGGACCAGCTTGTCAGCACCCTCGACAGGTTGGGCATCAACTATGAGGGCAACACGAAGGTCCACCTTGTTAAAATCATCAATATCAATTTCCGGTTTCAGCGCTTCGTGGTCGCCTGCCGTGTTTTCTACTGCAAGGCCGGCCGCAGCAGGAGTTGAAGCTTTCGTCTCTTCGAGAATCTTGTCTATCTGGGTGCTTTCCACCCGGGTCATCATTGGCTTATAGGCATTGATTGCGTGATCGACCAGTGGCTCTTCAAGAGATTCAAGCGTCAGCTTGGTGTTCAGGAACGCCTCGGTTTTTTCGGCTATCTCAGGCAACACGGGGCTAAGGTAGGTAACGATGGCGCGAAAGTAATTCAGGCCGATCGTGCAAATCGTCTGAACTTCAGTAACTTTCTCCGGATCCTTGATTTTCACCCAGGGTTCTGCATCATTGATGTACGTGTTGGCATGTTCTGCCAGGATCATGATCTCGCGCATGGCCTTGCCATATTCGCGTTGCTCGTAGTATCCGCAGATGATTTGTCGCGCAGAGGTAAACAGCTCGTAATCGGGCAGTGACGCCTCGGGATAGGTAGCCGCCAGCTTGCCATCAAATTTCTTGGTAATGAAACCCGCACAGCGGCTGGCGATGTTTACGACCTTGCCAACCAGGTCTGCATTGCAACGTGTCGTGAAATCATCGAAGTTCATGTTCAGATCGACAACGCCACCACTGAGTTTGGAGGCGTAGTAATACCTGAGGTACTCCGGGCGCAGATGTTTGAGCCAGGTTTCGATCGTGATGGATGTGCCGCGTGACTTGGACATCTTCAGGTTGTCGATAGTCAGGAATCCGTGACAGAAGACACCGGTTGGTTTCCTGAAGCCTGCACCTTGAAGCATGGCAGGCCAGAACAGGCAATGAAAGTTGGTAATGTCTTTGCCAATGAAATGATAAAGCTCGACATCCGAGCCTTCATTCCAGCTCGCCTGCCAGTCCTCACCGGTGCGGCTGCTCAGATTCTTGTGACTGGCGATGTAGCCGATGGGTGCATCCAGCCACACATAGAAGTATTTACCCGGCGCATCGGGAATCTCGAATCCCCAGTAGGGTGCGTTTCTGGAGATATCCCAATCCTGCAAGCCGCTCTCCAGCCATTCCTTTAACTTGTTGGCAACCTCGGGTTGCAGAGCACCGCTGGCTGTCCAGTCCTTGAGCATGTCGCCGAATTGGCTAAGTGCAAAGAAGTATTGCTCCGAATCCCGAAGCTCAGGCGTTGTGCCTGACACTTGTGAGACTGGCTCTTTCAGTTCTGTGGCCTCGTAAGTCGCACTGCAGCTCTCGCAGTTGTCGCCATATTGATCGGCGGTTCCGCAGTTTGGGCAAATACCTTTAACAAACCGGTCCGGCAGGAACATCGCTTTTTCGGCGTCATAAAGTTGCTTGATGGTGCGTTTCACGATGTGGCCTGCATCGCGCAACCGCGTATAGATAAGCTCAGCCAGCTCACGGTTTTCGTCGGAATGAGTAGTGTGAAAATTGTCCGGTGACAGCAGAAAGCCTGCGATATCTCGCTCATGCTCCGCTTTGGTCCGGGTGATCAGCTCCAGCGGTGAGATCCCTTCAGCCTCGGCCTTGAGCATGATCGGTGTGCCGTGGCCGTCATCAGCCCAGACCCACTGGACGCGATTGCCAGCCAGGCGCTGATAGCGAACCCAGATATCGGTCTGGATGTATTCGAGCATGTGCCCGATGTGCAGGGCGCCATTGGCGTAAGGAAGGGCGCTGGTTACCAGAATCTGACGGCTCATGGTGGGTTAGTCTTTTTGCTCGAGAGTTTTTGAATTAAGGGTTGAAAGAGATCAGTTGTGACAACGTTGGGCGCAAATCAGAGCATGACAGGGGTCGCAGGAGTGCCGCTGCTACGTGTATAGTCGTGGGTTGCGCCGGTTTTCGATCGTGGAGAGCTTACGGCCCTAGTTTAACAGTCCAAATATTCAGTGGGAGTCTTGTCGTCGGATGTCTGAAGTTTCACGCGAAAAAATTGAATTAGCCCTGGAGCAGGTGATAGACCCACATTTCGATCAATCACTAATTGCCACTAAGGCGGTGCAGGATATACGGATAGAGGGGGATACGGTCAGTATCGAGCTCAGCATGAGTTACCCCTGCTCTCGTTGGTCCGAGACACTGAAAGGCATGGTCAACGAATCGCTTGCAACGCACGCAGGCGTATCCGATGCCACCATCAACGTTACGCATAAAATCATCGCCCACTCCGTGCAGCATGGGGTAAAGCGGCTGGAGAATGTAAAGAACATCATTGCCATCGCCTCGGGTAAGGGCGGGGTGGGCAAATCCACTACCTCGGTTAACCTCGCTCTGGCGCTGGCTTCCGAAGGCGCCACGGTGGGCCTTCTTGACGCTGACATCTACGGCCCGAGTCAGCCACGTATGATGGGTTTGTCAGGACAACCCGAGTCCGTCGACGGCAAGAGCCTGGAGCCCATGGAAAATTATGGTGTCCAGACAATGTCCATCGGTTTCCTTATTGATGAAGAAACCCCCATGATCTGGCGTGGCCCGATGGTGACTCAGGCGCTGGAGCAATTGCTCAATGACACAAAATGGCGGGATCTGGACTACCTGATCATTGACCTGCCGCCTGGCACTGGTGATACGCAGTTGACGCTGGCACAAAAGGTCCCTGTCAGCGGTGCGGTCATTGTCACCACGCCGCAGGACATCGCGTTGCTCGATGCGCGCAAGGGTCTGAAGATGTTCGAAAAGGTCGAAGTGCCGATTCTGGGAATCGTTGAAAACATGTCCACGCATATCTGCAGCAAATGCGGCCATGAGGAACACATATTCGGCCAGGGTGGCGGCCAGACTATGGCCTCGGAAGCTGGCATAGAACTACTGGGTTGTTTGCCACTGGAAATGAGCATCAGGCTGCAAGCTGATACTGGCAAGCCTACCGTAGTCTCAGAGCCCAACAGTCGCACTGCTGATATCTATCGTGAGGTTGCACGCCGGGCTGCTGCCCGACTCTCAACCCAGGCAAAGGACTATTCGTCGAAGTTCCCGAATATCGTCATCCAGAATACCTGAGGCTAAATTCGCCATGTCTATAAAATCAGATAAGTGGATTCGGCGCATGTCCCAGGAACACGGCATGATCGAGCCCTTTGAGGCCGGTCAAGTACGTGCGGACAGCAGCGATGCAAAGATCGTCTCGTACGGCACGTCCAGCTATGGCTATGACGTGCGATGCGCCGATGAATTCAAGATTTTCACGAATATCAACCATGCGATAGTCGATCCCAAGGCTTTCGATCCTGCCAGTTTTGTCGATCTGAAGTCTGACGTCTGCATCATTCCGCCTAACTCTTTTGCGTTAGCGCGCACGGTAGAGTATTTCCGTATTCCACGAAGTGTTCTGACGGTTTGCCTGGGAAAAAGCACGTATGCGCGCTGTGGCATTATTGTCAACGTAACGCCTCTGGAGCCTGAGTGGGAGGGCCATGTCACGCTGGAATTTTCGAATACGACGCCGCTGCCAGCAAAGATTTATGCCAATGAAGGGATCGCCCAGATGCTGTTTTTCGAAAGCGATGAAATCTGTGAAACCTCTTATGCTGATCGAGGCGGTAAGTACCAGGGGCAGCGCGGAGTAACGCTTCCGCGCACTTGATCGTGATAAGCGGACATCACCGATTCTCTCGCGCGAGCCTGGTGGTTTTTATATGTCATGCATGTACGACGAGATTACTATTGTTGAAATTGTGGGTTATTCCACAATGGTATTTGCATAGCCCCGTTATTTTTGGAAGAATCAGGTACGAGACATGAATGATGGATTCCGACATGATTGATAGTGATGGCTACAGAGCCAATGTCGGCATCATCCTTAGTAATACAGAAGGTCAGGTTTTCTGGGCAAGGCGTATCGGGCAGGACGCATGGCAGTTTCCTCAAGGAGGGATTGACACGTCGGAGTCGCCTGAACAGGCGATGTATCGAGAGCTCAAGGAAGAAACCGGCTTGAATCCGGATGATGTGGATGTATTAGGCTGCACCCGGGAGTGGCTCAGGTACCGCTTGCCCAAACGTTACGTGCGCAAGAACCAGACACCTTTATGCATCGGTCAGAAGCAGATCTGGTACATGTTGCGCATGCTGGGCAGCGAAGAAGCTGTAGACCTTGCCAATAGCCCCAAGCCCGAGTTTGATCACTGGCGATGGGTGGACTACTGGGAGCCCTCCAAGCGAGTTATCTTCTTCAAGCGTAAAGTGTACAAGCGAGCTCTGGCAGAACTGGAGCCGTTACTGGATGGTGTCTAGCCAGTCCTGATCGGGGCGCGGTATGGGTGGTGATTAGTGATGCCAGACAATCAGTATCACACTGCCAACAATGGCAGTGACACCTGTCAGTTCCCGCAGTGTCACCTTTTCCTTGAAGAACAGGGTGGTCAGACACAGCGTGAATATAAATTCTATCTGACCCAGAGACTTAACCAGCGCCGGGTTCTGGTAGGTCATGGCGGTAAACCAGCCTACAGAACCTGCCGCGCTGGTGGCGCCGACGAACAAGCTCAGTGGAAGGCGCTTTCGGATGGCGGAAAACTGCTTAGGTTCACGCACGTAGGTGTACAGAAGACACAGACACGATTGCAGGCTCACCATATAGACTAGTGTGATAGCCGCACTTTGCAGCACGGGTAATTGAAGACTCAGACTGGCTTCTCTAAGACTTAATGATGTCAGGCTGAAGGCCGTGCCCGAAAGCGTCCCGAACAGGATGGCCGCGGGCTCCCACTTCTGGCTTGCGGATGGCAGGCTGACGATCACCACGCCCAGGAAACCGATAATGACTGCCAACCAGCCGGTAGCTGACAAGCTTGTGCCAAATATCCACATGCCCAGCACCGCTGTCTGCACGGCTTCGGTTTTTGCGAAGCTGGTACCGACCGTAAAGTTCCTGTAACTGAAAGCCCGGATCAGGAGAAAGGTGGCCACAATCTGCGCAACCCCTGCCGCCGAGGCATACACGAGAAATCGTGTACCGCCTAACGCCGAGGTGAACAGTGAGACTGTCTGTAGTTCACATACATAGAATAGGTAGGCGATGGCAAACGGCAGACCGAATACATACCGAATCAACGTGGAGCTCATTGCCGTTACGTTGTTAGCTAGCTGCTTTTGTCCGGCAGTACGTACCGCCTGCATGAGCGCAGCAAGAACGGTAAATGCTATCCAGGGGTTGTCCATCAAAATGGCAGCTGCTCAGAGACCTGTGGTGTCATGTTCTGGGTGCACCGGGAAAGTTGCGTAGTGCATGGCGCGGTATGTATCTGGCTGCGTATGCAGCAGTCTGGTATAAATTCCCGAATAGAAAACAGCGCTTAACCGAACGGCCTTACGATTACCATAATAATGATACCGAACAGCCCTGCTACGGGCACTTCATTGAACCAGCGATACCATACATGTGATCGTGTATTGGCGTCTTCACGAAATATCCTGACAAGTTTTGCGCAATAGAAATGGTAGGCAAGTAATCCGAGTACCAGCAAAAGCTTGATTTTCATCCAGGTCAACGTCATTAGCCCCGGCAGCCAGACGACCAGCAAAACTGTGCCAAACACTAGAGTTAATAAGGCACCGATGTTCGTGATGGCCAGAAGCTTTCGCTCCATGGTCTTGAACGTCTCGTTTTGTTCAGTGTTATTCACATCGCTCATCGACGAATGGTAAACAAATATCCTCGGCAAATAGAACAGTCCTGCGAACCAGGTCACCATGAAAATCACGTGTAGTGCTTTTATCCAGAGCATTCAGCTAAGTCCAAATAGTGAGTCGAGCTGCGAGCGTAGCTCGGTGACAGGGATAGCCCCCACATAGCGTTTAACCAGTTGTCCATCCTTGTTCAGCAAGTAACTGGTGGGTGTTCCTTTTACAGAGGCAAACGTGCTTAGTACCTGGCCACTTATATCCAGCGCCACCGGGAACGGCCAATCCTGTTGTTCAGCCATTTCCAGCACTTTGTTAGGTGGATCGTAGGGCATTGCCACTGCGATCAGTTCGAACCCTGCGGTTCGGTAGTCCTCGTAAAGCTCCGCCAGTTCGGGCATCTCGCGGATACAGATGGCACAGTCAGTTGCCCAGAAATTAACCAGCACCGGGCCAGTGACCTTAGACAGATGAAGCTTGTCACCCGTAAGTGTCTGGAATGTGAGGTTCTGAACATCGTCCGATAGTGGTGTGAACTTGTCGCAGCCACTCAACACCAGACATAACCCCAGAGTTGCCGCGAGTGTTAGCCGCTGCATAGCCACGTAAAAAGCTCTGCGTAGTGAGATATCGAGCCGATCGGGTAAATGTGAGCCAGTTTTCAAAGCGTTAGGCGGTTTTTACAGGTACGTGCACATCATACCCAGTCGATCGCACCGATGCTGCAAATTGCTAAGGAATCAAGCGTTACGGCCGACATCAGCAGAGAACGAGACAGGTGCGCTTGATAAGTGCTGGCACGCCGTCCTGCCGCGTGCGAATAACAGAGCGCTGAGCGCCGTGGACGCTATGTCCGCTGTCATAACGGAGATTTGTCTGATGAGAAAACTACTTGGTTGTCTGATGCTAAGCCTGGGCCTTATGGCCGGAAATGCACATGCTCAAGGTGGTATAGCGAAGCTGTACTACGGGGCGGGCTTTACGGATGGCAGCGTAGATATTGCCAACGGAAGTGACAAGAGTCTAGGAACAGTGTCCGCTGTTGTCGGCCTTCAGTTAGCAGACTTTCTTGGCGTCGAGCTGGCAGCCGGGGCTGGCTCTGACCAGACGGGCAGCATTCTGAGCGAGCCGCTGGTGACTTATCAGGCAGTTTTGCTCCGACTAGGTTATCGCTGGGATCGCACCGGCATATACATACTTGGCGGTCAGGCGCGTCTGGATGTCGATTCCCAGTTCAACAATAGCGATGCGGGAAATGCCGTTGGTTTCGGTATCAATCTGTTTGGCAATGAAACGACATCCCTGAACTTTAACTATCTGGATATCGACGATGGTGCATTCAGTACTGCAACCATTGGTTTTCAGCATTACTTTGGTGGCTTTCGCTAGGGGATAGGGATGCAAATTTTCAATTCAAAAGCGATGAAACCTGTGCGATTTGCCGCACTCTTTGTGGTTGGCTCCCTGCTTCTAAATGCCTGCGGTGCCCGTACAGACGAGGGGGGTGGTAGCTCCCAACCTATCTTCAATGCCAATGGTGACCTGATCAGCGGTGGTGACGGTTCCACGCCGGTACTGGGTGCAGCCAATCCCCTGGACGAACTGAAACTTCGGGTTATCAGTGACGTTAACAGTATAGCCACGGGTGGAACGGATATCGCGACGATTACGGCTCTAGTCACTGATATAAACAACAACGCGGTCTCCGAGACACCAGTAACGTTTAGTTCTACGGGTGGTGTTTTGCAAAATATCTCCCCAACGACCGATGTCAATGGCGAGGCGAGTGCAACGCTTAAGCTGCCACAGGATTTTCAGAATCAGGACATTCTGATAACAGTTCTGGCCGGGGAATATCAGTCAGATGTCAAGGTGACGGCATCAGGTAGTACGCTTGAAGTTACCGGTCCTGACAATCTGGTTGCTGGTGACAATGCAGAGCTTGTTGTGCGTCTGATAGCTGGTAATGGCGAGCCTATTGCCAACCAGGTGGTCGTTGCAACTTCAAACGCCGGTAATACGATCACCCCGGCAGAGTTAACCACCGATGCTGATGGACAAGTTGAGATAAGCGTTGGGAGTGCTAATTCAAGTGACACAGTGCGTATCTCAGCGCTTAATGGATCTGTGTCTGCCACTCATGGTTTTGATGTTGTTGAGGACCTGTTAAGTTTTGTCAATACCTCTGATGCGGCTGAACTTATTGTGGGGCGTGAAACGCTGGTCAGCGTAAACTGGAACAGTCAGGGTCAACCCGTCGTGGGTCAGTCGTTAACGTTTGCCACCACAGCCGGGCAAGTCATCGAACCGTCCACCGTATTTACGGATGCGCAGGGCAATGCAACGGTCAGGCTGACTTCAAATAGTGCAGGTCCTGCAAAGATTACCGTTGAAGCTACTGACAGTGGCGCACCCAAAACAGATATTGATGTCGAATTTGTTGCGACGGGACCACAAACGGTTTCAATTGATGCATCGTCCTCATTGATCAACGTCAATGAAACAAGCACGATAACGGCCCTGGTGAAGGACCATCTGGGTAATCCGGTAAAAAATAGTGAGGTGAGTTTTACCGGCCTTGATCTCAAGGGTGGGCAGCTGAATCCTGCATCCGCTGTAACCAACAGTGCCGGTATAGCCAGCGTAACGTTTACTGCCGGTGAAGTACCTACTGAACAAAATGAAGTCGTCATTGATGCGACGGTTAAAGGTACAAGCATTGAAGACAGCATGGACCTGACTGTCTTCAAGCGCTCGTTGAATATCACACTTGGCTCGGCCAATCTGATTACGGTAAAGCCTCTGGCGACGCAATATGCAATGCCATTGATCGTTCAGGTAGCTGATGGATCCGGCACACCCCTTGAAAATGCAACGGTTAAGGTTTCGGTACGGCCTGTGTTTTACCGCAAGGGCTGGATGGAAATCGTAGACGTCCAGGGTCGTAACCGTGGAGAAGCGATAGCGGCAGGGGATGATTTTCTCCCGGAACGCTGGAGCTACGCTGATAGCGTGATCGAGTGCCCGGCTGAGGATCTGGATGGCGATCGTTTCCTGGATACGTTGGCGACACCCAGTGAAGACATAAACAACAATGGCTCGCTGGATCCACAAGACCCTGCATCTCTGGCGGCTGTGGAAGGGGACTATGCGACTCTGTCGGGCGGCTCCTTACGAACAGACGCTAACGGTTCAGGATTTTTTGAACTGTTGTATCCAGCGAGTAATTCCGGGTGGTCCTATGTTGAAATCACTGCGCGCGCTGAAGCACTGGGCGCCGAGGCAACAGATACATACAGAACCTTGCTGTCAACGCTGACCGCGGAGTTAAAAGATCTGAACGAACCGCCTGACAGTCAGGTGAGCCCATACGGTGTCGATGTCAACGCCGAAGTGCTTCGCCAGGTGACCGTCATCGATACGGTCATGGACGTGCGCGCGGGTTGTGCATCGTTCTATTAAAAACTGTTGGCGAGAAAAATGCGGTGAATTGCTCAACTTTTTGTTTGTTCCGCCGCCACACAGGTTAGTTAGCAGCTCTCCGCCGTGCCATATGGCAAGGCGGCTTAACGGAAGATACAGGTACTATGGCTTTCAACAGCGACTCAAAACCGTCAACAAACAATTCTGATGAGAACAGCACGCTGGTTCTTGCTTCTGCCGGCGCTGTATCACCCGTTAATGAACTCAATGCCATTAACCGGGTAGCCATCTGTAAAAGTGCTACGGTTGTGCATGTTCAGCGTAACGACCAGATCAAACCCGAAAATTCCCACCGTTGGCTGATGTATCTGGTTGAGGGTTCTCTGTCGTTATATTCAGGCAAGGAAGAGGTTGGTGTGATTAACGCCAGAACTCCCGAAGCGCTGCAACCGCTGTTTCTTGACAAAGGGGCCTACCAAAGCGCGCGTACCAGCACAGTCGCAAAAATCGTACGCTTTGGCCGGGAACAGCTTGATATCCTGCTGAAAGAGCAACAGAAGAACGCTGTCAGCGTGATGGATGTTCAGGTAGGTGAGCTTGATAATCTGGTGTTCGATGACATCGTTGCAGCGATGGGAACTCACTCAATTTCATTGGGTATATCGCCGGATTCTGCTGCCAAGGTACTCAACTCTTATGAGGGTGTTGCTGGAATTCCCGAGTTGTCAGAAGTTATTCAGAGTGATGCCGGACTTTCCGCACACATCGTCAATGCAGCCAATAAAGTAGATGCATCGACCAATGAGACAACATCGAGTATCCGGGGTGCCATTACCCGCTTGGGTGTGAAAGAGACGCAGCGTACTATTGCCGCACTCCTGCAATCCAACACGTTCAAGCCAAGTTGTGATGTTATCAAGAACCGTTTGACGCGATACGTGCAGAGAACAACACTATCGGCTTCAATTGTCCAGGTGCTCTCAAAGGAGCTACCGCATTTGAAGCCTGAAGTTGCCATGCTGGTTGCACTATCGTCGGATATTGGTGAGCTCGCTGTGCTGACTTACGCAAACAATTACCCCGAAAGATTCGCTGATGATCAAAGTCTTGCAGCCGTTATCGAGAACTTGCGCGTGGTCGTTAGCTGCTGGCTAGTGAACACATGGGACTATCCGATGGAGTTTGTAGATGCAGCCTATAAGTCGCGCGACTGGTATCGTACTCACAACGGCGAGATCACGTACACCGATTTGGTGACAGCTGCTCTTCTCATCATCCAGTCGGAGACTCCTGATTCCAACCATAGCTCCATTCCCAGCGCTAACAATCTGTTGTTGGCGCGCCGCCTGCAGCAGTCAGGAATTGATCTGACTTCTCCCGAGAATATTGTTAAGGCGGCTAGCTCAAGGCTGGTTAGTGTGCAGTCGCTGTTGAAAGCGAGCTAGTCACAGGGGGCGCCTGTTTGTAACGCTAACATCAGGCATTCCCGGATACATTCATTCGCTTGAGTGCTTTGGGAATAGAGAACGTCACTGTCTCCTTGATTCCTTCGTATTCGGTGGCTGTTTCTCCGCCCTCCGATCGTAACCGCTCAACCACTTCATTTACCAGGATTTCCGGTGCCGAAGCGCCAGCAGTGACTCCGACTTTCTTTTTGCCGGTCAGCCAATCCGATTGGATGTCTACGGCTCGTGTGATGAGGCGGGATTCGACACCCGCTCTCTCGCCAAGTTCTGCCAGCCGGTTTGAGTTGGAGCTGTTGCTAGCGCCGACAACCAGTAGCAGATCAATTTCCTGACAGAGTTTTTTCACCGCGTCTTGCCGATTCTGGGTGGCGTAGCAGATATCGTCCCTGTTTGGTGCAGCGATGCCGGGAAAGCGCTGTCGCAAGGTGTCTATGATTTCCTGTGTGTCGTCCACAGAGAGAGTCGTCTGGGAGACGAACGCGAGTTCATCGGGGTTTTTTATCGCTAGTTTTGCAACGTCTTCCGGGGATTCCACCAGAATAATGCGGCCACCCATACGGGTATCGTACCGGCCCATGGTGCCTTCAACTTCCGGGTGGCCAGCGTGTCCAATGAGGATAACTTCCTTTCCGGCTCTGGCGTACTTGACGACTTCAAGATGCACTTTTGTCACTAACGGGCAGGTTGCATCAAACACTTGCAAACCTCGTTCACTGGCCGCCGTCTCCACTGCTTCTGACACGCCGTGTGCACTGAAGATGACCGTCGCATCGTCTGGTACCTCATCCAGCTCGTCGACAAAGACAGCGCCTTTGTCGCGCAGCCCATCCACGACATATTTGTTGTGCACTACCTCGTGGCGCACATAAATGGGGGCTCCATGAATCTCGATGGCGCGCTCAACGATCTCGATGGCACGGTCGACACCGGCGCAGAAACCGCGTGGGTTGGCGAGTAGTATTTGCATAGTGATTTGTCGGGTCGCTAGACGCTTTGACAAGCGCTTCAGGATGTAGTTTACCGCAAGCTTGAATCTTGCTGACACTGTTAGATCTCTAGTGTCCTGTGAAGAGCCCTGTAATATCACGCCAGTCGCCAATTCCGGGTCGTTGTCCGTGTCTGGAGTGATGCTGATACTGTGAGCGGTCGGCGGCTATCCTGACCTTCGGGTGTCGGTTGTATCCCGGTGTCTGAAGCAGCCAGGTGACGAGCGAGTCAGGCGCTGTTAAGCGCTTCGACCAGTTGCTCGACGGTTTCAGGCACCTTCAGTGTCTTCACATTGCCAAGGCCGAGAACCAGTGCGCTGACCCGTCTGGATGGTTTTTTGTGCCAGGTTAGCGACTCTCTTGTCTGCACGCCCAAAGATCGGTTACTCAGAGCCCGTGACAACGTGCTTGCGTTCAACGTTTTTTTCAGTGAGGCGATCATGCTTAGACTTCCCCCGGTATCCTGAATGGGATGAAAATGACCGGTGCTGTTAAGGGCATTGATCAGGGCTACGCGCCGCCGTGCGTAGACAGCTCTTGCGCGTTGCAGATGCTTTGCTACAGAGCCGTCCAGCAGCAGTTCCGCAACGGTTGCCTGTGCCACGCTGTTATGTCCGCCCCCCAGCATCTGTAAACATTGTTGTGCATGGGATACATGCGCATGTGGGACAACCAGCCATGCGACACGTGCAGCGGGAAATATCAGTTTTGAGAATGTACCGGCATGGAGCACAATGGGGGCAGGTTTTCCAACAGCCTGGGATGCCAGAGCCGGCCGCGCCTGCGTGTTGTCCCTGAACTCGCTATCGTAGTCATCTTCGAAAATAACGGCACCGGAAGCCTGAGCATAGCGAATGAACTGCTCCCGGCGATCCGCACTCAGTGCAACGCCTGATGGGTATTGAAAGCACGGTGTCAGATAAATCAGTGCTGGCGCAGTTTGCGTTGAAGTATCTGGCAGGCAACTGCCCTGTCGGTCAACTGTCAGGGCTGTCAAACTGAGCCCCTGCATGTGAAACGCCTCGGCGGCACCCCGGTATCCCGGTGATTCCAGCCATGCATGTGCATCAGGATCGGCATACAGTGTGGCAGCAAGGTTCAGGCTCTGGCGCGTACCACTGGTGATGATGATCTGTTCAGGGTCAACCGGCAAAGAGCGGTAGATAGCAAGATACCGTGCCACCGCCGACTGCAACTGCGGTAGTGGCAACCCTTTGTAACCGAGCTCGTCCGGCGGCAGGCGGGAGGCTTTATTCAAAGCCTTGCGCCAGGCCGATTGAGGGAACAGCTCTGGATCTGGCATACCGGGTGCCAGAAGTGTCCCGCCAGCAGGTGATCTCAAGGAAAACCGGCTTCTCAGCGAGGTATCTTGATTGATTGGTACCTGATGAATTGAATCCCGTTTAGTAGCGATCGTTGTCAGACGGTTAACGGCCTCATAGGTAACCCGGGTGCCTCGGCGTCCGGCACTACTGATCAGGTTCTCGTCATCCAGTTGTGCATAGACGGCTATGACTGTATTGCGACCGATACCGAGTTGTAATGCCAGATCCCTGCTGGAGGGCAGGCGTTGTCCCTGGGTCAGCGAGCCGCTGGTAATCGCCGCATAAAGCGCCAGATAAAGCTGCCGGACTTTGCTCAGTTCGTGACGGGTATCCGGTCTGAGTTTCAAAGTCCACTCAGGCGTGTTGAGTGCAGACTGATTGTCTAACATGCTGAAAATCCGGCAGAGGAGTTATGGTTCTATTAAATACTCACTAACGGGTCTTTTCAAGGAGCCTTAAATGCTGGATGCTGGTATTTCGTTCCACGTTTGCAGGTAGCACTCCCCCATGTCCAACGACACTTCGATACCACCCAAGGGCGATAAGCGCAGGGTTCGACAATCAGCCAACCGGGCACTATATGAGCAGGCCGATCTATTCCGCGTGCTCGATGCCGCGTCAATCGGTCACGTCGCCTTCAATCATGACGGTTGGCCTCAATCTATACCCACGGCTATTGCCCGTCTTGATGAGCACTTGTATCTGCATGGCAGTCGCAGCAGCCGGCTTTATCAGGCGCTCGCTGCAGGTGAACGTGTTTGTGTGTCGGTTTGTATGTTAGATGCGCTGATCAAAGCCCGATCAGCCTTTCATTGTTCCATGAACTACCGAAGTGCAGTGATATACGGTTGTGCCGAGAGTGTCGGTGCCGAAGAGAAAGAGGCGTTGCTGGATCGATTCACCGAGCACCTGATACCCGGAACCCTTGACGACTATCGTCCACCGCTTGCAAAAGAACTAAAAGCCACAGAGCTTGTGCGACTACCACTTACCGATTTTGCAGTAAAAATCAGAACCGGTGATCCGATAGACGATGAAGAGGATCTCGAGTTACCGCATTGGGCTGGTATTGTGCCTTTGCGTACCGTAGCAAGCACACCGGTCGCATCGGCCAATTTGCCTGCGCATATAGAGCCTGGTGTCTCTTTGTTAAAAGCATTGCGGCAACTTGGGGATTGAGTAACAGCGGACACACCGCAGCTTGTTTTTGAATTGCTTGTACGGCTGCGGTATGTAAGATCTGGCTCAATGTACTGAGGGGCTTCAATGCAGAAAACTATATCGACTCGCGTCTAGCCGCCGTTGCGGAATCGCCAGTATTAGGAGTGCCTGTTGATTCGATCAGTAACAGCTCGGCTTCCTCTTCAGCATAGGGGCAGTGTTCTACACCTTTGGGAACAATGTACATTTCTCCCTGATTCAGTCGAACATCTCCATCGCGCATCCTGATCGTTATGCGTCCTTTGATAACTAGAAAAAAGTCATCAGTATCCGGATGAGAATGCCAGTTGAATTCACCTTTTACTTTAACGACCATGACGTCATGACCATTAAACGTTGTTACTGTTCTGGGTGACCAGTGGTTCGAGAAGGTTGCCAGTTTTTCGTTCAGATTTATTGCTTTCATAGGATCTTGCTTGCCGTAAGGCTTCTGTTGTCTGGTTATATTAGCGATAGCGGCACCATCCTGCGTGTAGATAATGTGCATATCCTCTGAAGCGGCTGCCGTCAGTGTCTCTGGTGGTTCCAGCGGTTTTGCTGACATTTGGGTTTCTAAGTTTAAAGCGACTATGTGCGTTTCGCCAAAGCTAGCCTGATCAACGTGCACGTGATCGTGTTGTTAATGGTGAAATATCGGTGGTTATGGTGCACGAAAGCTTGTTCTTCTGATAGTTTGGGTCAGTCGGAACGAGTAGGGCAGGTGCCAATTGCATGGGCTGTTCATATGGCTAAGAGGCTGGGCGTTCCGGTTGTCTATTCGGTCGCGGAGGGTTTTTTGACACATCTTGTTTTTTGCAGCTTTCCGGATTGTTAGATGCCCGCTTACGATACCCATGAGGTCTGGAATGTTATTTGCTCAATTTAAAGTTCGAAGTTAATGACTGACGATCAGCCTGGTGAGCAAGGTTTCCAGAGCGGTCAGTTTACGCAACGGGCGACGAAAGCATTCACATGAGCGGCGGTACGCGCATCTGGGAAACACACGGCGACTTTCGGGCAAATGCAACCCGGGGCGTGGCGCTCGCTGCCGTGATGTTGCTGTTGCCGTTTACCATTTATGCTTTTTTTCGTGAAATCTATGTTGTCGCGTTTGGCGGGGCATACATAACCACCATTCTCGTCATCAATACTCAGTTGGTGGCCCGTGGGCGCGATCATGAGCCGATGACGCTATACGGTCTGGTTCCCGGCGGTATTCTTTGCATGTTTCTCGCCTTTCGTATTGATGGGGCCATGGCCAGTATCTGGTGCTATCCATCGGTGCTTGCCTGTTACTGCATGCTTGGGCGGCGCAAGGCAATCATCGCCAATATGATGATCCTGGCCGTCGCTGTGCCGATGATGTGGTTGACACTAGAGATTATGCTCTCTGCCAGATTCAGCGCCAGTCTGGTGGCCGTCAGTGTATTCGCAAGCATTCTTGTTCGTGAACTCGATGCACAGCAGCAAAGGCTCATGTATCAGCTCGATCATGATCCGTTGACAGGTCTGCTTAATCGTACCTCACTGAAAAGACAGCTCCAGCATGCTATCAATGAATTCCAGGACCGTTTTACGCCTGCTACCTTGTTAGCACTGGATCTGGACCACTTCAAGAATGTTAATGATCGCTATGGTCACGATACGGGCGATATTGTTTTGTGCGAAGTTGCCCGGTTGCTAAAACAGCATGTACCAGACGGCTGTCCCATATTCCGCCTCGGTGGCGAAGAATTTCTTGTTTTGCTGGCCAACATCGAAAATGGCGACGCACTCGAACAGGCTGAATCACTGAGAGCACTCATTGCTGAGACCGATATTCTGCAGGGGCATCCGGTAACTGTGAGTATTGGTACAGCGAGTTTGCGAGTCTCGGATGACAGAGGGAGCTGGTCACGACGAAGCGATGATCAGCTTTATGCTGCAAAGCACGCTGGACGGAATCGAGTCGTTTCCGATAACGAACTTGATCTCGAGAATCCTGCTGAATTGATCTTGCAGCCCGAGCCGGTCGATCTCGAAGAGTCAGAGTTTAGTCCTTCTGTCGAAGCGCCGCTTGTAGGCGGTTAAAACACTGAGCTGTGATGTGTCCCTGTTTATCGCTCATTTACAGAACCCTTAAAACGAGCCGATAACCTGTCAGCAAGTAACGTTTTTGTTGCGCGGTAGGGGAGTTGCGATATGGATGAACAACGTAGCCAGTTGTTTGTTAAGCATAAATTCCAGAAAACGATGATTCTGGAAGTGCTGTTGATCACATTTATCATGATCAACCTGTTGGTTCTTGCCGGCTTCGTCTTGCTTGATCATGTGCCCAATCTGCACCAGCATAAAGAGTATATCGGGTTGGCAATAGCCGGATTTGAAGTGATCGGGTTTATTTTCGTCTATCGTTATAATCGCCGGGCCAGTCATCGCATAGCTGGGCCTCTGTTCAGTCTCCAGCGCAAATTGAAATCCATTGAAACTGGAGACATTGGCTTTACCATGGAAGTGCGGCAGGACGATCAGTTTCACGAGCTATGCGACCAGATGAACAAAACTGTCAACTCATTAAGAGAGCGTGTTACGCGGTTTCGCCAGCTGGCAATAGCGGTCAAGCAGCAGCCTGGCAATCAGCAGGTAGTCGATGATCTCATTCGGGAAATAGAAATTTTCGCCATTCATGACGACGAACCGGCTGACGAAGGCCGTAAGGCGGCATAGATGAAAGCTAAAAGAGAGTATCAGCACAAAATTGAATTAGAAAAAAATGGATTTACACTTATCGAAGTGTTATTCGCCATAACAATCATCAGTATCCTGAGCATGATTAGTATGCCTTTGTATCAGAACTATCAGGTACGCACCAAGGTAAGCGGAGAGTTGTCATTGATGCGCCCCCTGATGACAAGCATGATTGAAAAATATGCTCTGTATTCTGAGTGGCCATCAAGTAATGCCGATGCGGGTGCGCGTGAACCAGAATTCTATAAGGGTAAGTACCTGCTGAGTGCAACCATCAGTGATAGTCCACAAGCAGGCACTATGACTCTTGTGTATGACGTTGACAAGCTGCCTGCCTTGCGCGGTACGAACACGCTGGTTTTCTACCCTGGCGAAGGTAACAATAGCGCTAACTGGAAATGTGATCAGGGTTCTCTGCCTTCAAAATATCGGCCATCAAACTGTCAGTAGGATTGGTTATGCTCATTGACAGGACCTGACTGTACGAGCGTGGTTTATCATTTTAACGTAGCAGCAATGCACCCGAAACAATCAGCACACTATCGGTGCCTCCACCATGCGTTTTAGCAAGGATGTTGTCGGGCCTTGCCAATCAGGCGCGTATAGCTGACTGGATAGGTTTTTCCGTTATCATTATTCTCACGTTAGCGGCTGTGAGCCTGTTTTAAATGTTTAAAAAAATACACTAATCACAGAGTGTTCAATATTCGGGGTGTATAGAAAGTCGTTGCTCTAAATGCTCAATACATAAAGCATCATCGTCCAAATACTGTGTCCATCTCTGCTCTGCGTTTTTCCAGATACTTTTCCCCTCAGGTATGCCCATGAAGTGTGGCATGGTGTTCGTCGCACTTCCGTATGAGGCACCAGGATGGAACTCCCTGGCCGCTGCAACACCGGCTCGACCGCGATGCAGGATATAACCTTCCTGGTTGCTGGGAAAGTCGCACACAGACAGACCAGCTTCACGAATACTTTTCTGCATCCAGTAGCTTGGTGCTCCATGATTAACCCAGGGTAAAATATCTGGCCTCGCCATGATGTCGCGACGAACGGCTATGAATGAAGCCTGTGCTTCTGGCACTTCATATAATCCATAACGCATCTCGCCGAGTAAGGTTGTGCCCTCTTCGAATCTGGTGGCTACTGCTTGAAGCGTATCATTGCGTAGAAAAATCACATCGGTATCGACAGACAGAACGACGTTTGCCGCTGACTGTCGATTGGCAAGAGCTTTTAAACCTGAACGCATACCGCGTGCATGATTTAAAAACCAATTGTTCTCTACAACAGTGACTGCGCTGACGGCTTGGTTTAATTCTTTTAGAAACTTTCTTGAGCCGTCTCTTGATGAGTTGTCCACAATAATGATATCTGTAATTCGAGACAACTCGTTTTGCTCTGTTAGTGTTAGTAACATAAGCTTGAGCCAACGTAAGGTCGAGTAATTTACGCTTACTATTGCCAAGCGAGTATCACCATCGTATGCCGATATTGTATTGTGTTTAAAACACTGGCGATATAGCAATGCAGCTGCCTGGTCTAAACGTTGTTCTATTCGTCTGCGAAACTTATCTGTTAGTGCTCTGACCACGGCAAATGTATAATAATTCCTCGTTGTTTATTGTAGCTTCTGCTTCTTTTTCATACAAGCAAAACCATTTTCACTCTGGTTTTATGAGAATGTAAGTTGTTGCTTTCAATTTTTGGATTATTGATTAGTCTATTGCTAACAATGCTTGTACACCTCCAGTACTGAAGAGGTCTGGTTAAGGTGGCGCGGTGCTATGCTCAGCCAATGCAGTGTACAACTTCAGTGATTCCTTTGACATGTACCTTTTGTGCCTGGTGCTATGAATACGAATCGATATCTCAAAGGCATATCAGTAGTTGATTAGCTACTGCGATATCCATGGAGAATATCCCAGCACTAACTGCTAGCGACCGAACGTTGCTGAATTGTTTTCATGAAGCCAGACGATGAGCTTTGCCGAACACGGTGCATGGTTTGCTGTGAATGGTGATCGCATTGGGCGGTATCGATAGCGTCGCCAGGGTGGTGATACTTGCGTTTCGTGCTCTTGTTGATTGAATCTAGTTTAGATATTTGATGTATTTGTTGCGCATTGGTGCGGCTCGTCGATGTTGTAAGTGTATACCTTCTATGCTCTCAGGCTATTGGTCAAAGGGGATGTTATTGATAAGGTTCTGTGGCTGTTGTTGCGTTTCCAGCTGCTTGATGTCAACAGACTTTTATATTTGCATTTGTGCTATTCAAAAGAATTATCGAGAATCGATAAAGCAGTCAATGTATATAAATTTTGTGTGATGCTATCGCGAAAGATACTACTGGCTTTGTGCAACCTTTGAACAAAGCTGTAGTCGAATTCAACCGTTAGCTACTGCAATATTCTAATTCCATTCTCTTTTAAGCATACAACCAGCTTGATGTTGTGGGGAGAAAAATTAGTGCGTGATCAGTCTTTTCAATATCAATGAATAGTGCGCTCAGTGATCTCGGTATTGTTTGCCTACATCGGGTTGTCGTTTCAGTTGTACGGCAATATCAGGTTTTCTCAATTCGAAACCAAAGTTACCTTAGCTGTTCTTAATATAATTTTAGATAATCGGGATGAAGATGTTAATTCAAGAAAAACACGTTGTGCGTTCTAAAGCACGAGCTATGGTCATGTCGACGAAACGGGTAGTTACCATTTCTTCGTCCAGTGTGATTCTCTTTTTGTTGTGTCTGTTTTGTCTCTCTAATGTAAATGCTTCTCCCTATTCCGAAGAATTGGATAGAAGTGCCTGGACGACGATTGATACGGAAGGCTTTGGTCATCAAGAGGCATTTGACGGTGACGTTAACTCCCGATGGGCGACCGGCTCAGATCAGCAACCCGGTCAAACATTCATGTTATCACTGGGTAGTGTGCAAAACGTTGATCGACTAATAATGGTGACCAACAACGGTGATCCTAACAATGAGGACTACCCAAGAGGCTATGAGATACATACCTCCCTTGACGGTTTTGATTGGGGCGATGCAGTCAAGATCGGCTCAGGATCTCCAACGCACTCAACCATTATCGACTTTGTCAGCCAGTCGGCGGCATATATTCGCATAACACAGACAGGTTCAGCTCCAGGGAAGTGGTGGTCAATCTTTGAGCTAAAAGCATTTGGTACAACCCAAAGCGCCGGACATGAGCGTTCCGCACAACTTGAGACTTCAGGATGGTCCGCTTCCGCATCCAGCAATGCAAATGATGTTTTCAAGGCGATTGATATTTCGTTGGATACGAATTGGTCTACAACAGAACCTCAACAACCCGGCCAGAGTTTTGTAGTGGATATGGGTGTCAGTAAACTTATTGACCAGGTAGTTATGGTAAGTACACGAAATGGCGGTACACGCAACGAATATCCACGCAATATCGATCTTCATCTTTCGCAAGATGGCATTGATTGGGGTGCTGCAGTTTCCAGTGGTCAAGGATCTTATTCCGGTTATACGGATATTCGATTTACCAAACAACCCGCTCAATTCATGCGGTTTACCCAGACAGGCGGAGACGTTGATTATCACTGGACAATTTATAACTTAATGGTATTTGGTAGTGATGATTTTTCACCTGGCAATGAAGCACCCCAGGTAAGTTTTGTAAACCCGGAAGAGTTGCCCGGTAGCACAGTTGAACTGGGTTCTGATATTCGTGTTATGACGCAGGCGACTGATAACGATGGATATGTGCAATTTGTGAGTCTCTACATCAACGATTATTTGGTAGGTCAAAAATCATTGCCACCATATGAGTGGGATTCGTATCTTGATCAACAGCTAGCAAATCTGGCGGAGGGTACGTATGTCTTAAGGGTGGAAGCCACAGATGATCTCGGTGCCGTTGGAACGGCAAGCCATACCTTTGTGGTTGGTTCGTCGGAGACTAGGGCCGATGGCTCGCACCGGGATATTGTGACCGTACTGGATAGGGATTTGAGTACGATTCTAGGTACTCCGAATGTTGAAACCTGGGGAGACAGCTACTCTGTCGGAGATCAGTGTTTCTGTAAAACCACATTTGATCATGCCATTAGTGACATTCCAGTTGAGACTGAGCTTGGAATCATGACTATCAGGCAGGCATGTGATCGACTTGGAGAAGGTCCTGGTCATGAGGGGCGGCCGTTGTACAACGATATACAGTGCGGTAACGGCCCAGCGAATGTGCCTGACAACCCAGATTGGGCAGATGAGGAATTCTGTCCTGGGCAAATAAACGTTGAAGGCACAGAAATCGAAAGAAGGCTCGG
>JBGCFI010000023.1:0-250473 GCA_045106855.1 Granulosicoccus sp. | reverse complement strand
TGGGCCAATGCCGCAGACGCAAAGCGCCAGATCGTGGAGAGCATTGAGCGAGCCGATAAGGCGGGTTAATAGACCCATAGTCTCCGCCTGCGCGGAGATGACGTGTCATGCCCATAGTCATTCCCGCGAAAGCGGGAATCCTGTGCGACCTGCGTTAGACACCCCAATGGCACCTAATCTCCGCCAAGGCTGAGATGACGTGTTATACCCATAGTCATTCCCGCGAAAGCGGGAATCCTGTGCGACCTGCGTAAGACCCCCCAATGGCACCTAATCTCCGCCAAGGCTGAGATGACGTGTTATACCCATAGTCATTCCCGCGAAAGCGGGAATCCTGTGCGACCTGCGTAAGACCCCCAATGGCACCTAGTCTCCGCCCAGGCTGAGATGACGAATAGCGATTTATATCGCGAAAGACGACGTGCCGTGGTTTACATCGCGAAGATGACGAAGTGTGGTCTACGCAGCGCCTTCTTATTGTTCTGCTGGCACCGGTGATAGAACGATTATTTTCCAACCGGCTTTTGGAGTTATTTTTTCACCAGCACCGTAGACGTAAAGCCGGTCTTCTTTGTCTATGGCAAAAAGCTTCAGTTCGTCCTCGCTGATTAGTGTTTCCAGTTCAGTGCCCGTTTGAGTCGGTGTGGACTCAGCATCTGTTGCATTGGCTTGCGAAGCTGATTGTTTGTTGTTATCGCGGGTAGTTTCTGGCATGGAGACTCTATCCGTTGAAGCGTTCCTATCCGCAAAGTTATCAACCTTGGCTGTGACAGCATCGGATGGTTGCTTATCGTTCACCTGCGATGGTGCAGAGGCATCATTCGATATTGATTCTGAAGATTTCTCCGAGTCGAGTTCTGCGCTGTCAGTGCCCTTCCCATTGTCGCTGCCAGAACTCAGGGTGATATGCCGAACGGTGCCTTCGCGAAGGCGTTTGCCGAGTGAACCATGGCTAAGTTTGCCAATAAATAAAGGATTAGCCCGGTTACGATTGGCCGTATCGAAGCGCTCATACTGTGCATCATCAGATGCACCTTCGAGGGTGAAGACAGCACTTGATCCGAACTCCTGCCGGAAATGCATGCCCGCCAACGCATTGGTGTCTCGATTGGACGAAACCGCAATCAATTTGCCAATACCTTGTAAATCCAGGTTTTCTGTAGCGTGGCCAGATGTCGGGTTGCCGTGATAAGCCTCGAAACCTTCCTGTCGTGCTGTGCGTACATTGCTCCAAGAAGTGTCCGATAGCATGATTTTGATGCCGTGCTCTTTAAGAGCTCTGGCTAAGGCAAGCGCAATATCATTAGCACCGAAAAACAGCACGCCATTAGGTTCCGGGTTGCTGATACCCAGCTTGTCAGCCAGTGGCTTGGCGGTTAAAGACTGAAACACAACGGTGCCGATTATCATGCTGAACGTAAGTGGCACCAGCAACTCAGACATGGCGACCTCATTTTCCTGAAGTCGGATAAAAAATACTGATGAGACAGCTGCCGCGACAATTCCACGTGGCGATAACCAGCCAATGAATAGTCGTTCACCGAAAGCAAGATCCGCATTAACGGTACACAGCATGGCATTCAAGGGACGTATCACGAATTGCGCTATGGCAAGTAATACCAGGATTTGCCATCCATATTGAGGGATGACGCTGATATCAACACGCGAAGCCAGCAATATGAATAACGTCGAAATTAAAAGAATGCTGAGATCTTCTTTGAAATGTAGTATTTCTTCAACGTGTAGCCCTTTGGTATTGGCAAGCCACACACCCATGATAGTAACGGCTAAAAGACCGGATTCGTGCTGAATGCTTTCTGCAAGCACAAAGGTGCATACCACTGTTGTCAAAGTAAGAACATTCACCAAAAAGTCTGGCACCAGATAGCG
Organism: Granulosicoccus sp.; assembly: GCA_045106855.1. Lineage (GTDB taxonomy): Bacteria > Pseudomonadota > Gammaproteobacteria > Granulosicoccales > Granulosicoccaceae > Granulosicoccus. The sequence continues at coordinate 248,583 of JBGCFI010000023.1, read as the reverse complement.
GCGCAGTACAAATGCGGTTGCGTACCCCGCTGCAATCCCGGCGCTTGCGCCGACAAAAACAAGTTTGAAAATAGTAAAAGCAATGAGGCTGATTCCGCTTCCGGGCATATCCAGCATGACAAAATCAAACACGATCAGTGCCAGGAAAACACCAATGGGATCGATCAGGATTCCCTCCCAGTGCAAGATATGTCCTACCTTGTCAGAGGGGCGGACGGCTCTTAGAAGCGGTTTGACGACCGTCGGCCCACTTACAACCGCAATTGAGCCAAAGACCAGCGCCAGGGACCAAGGCATGTCAAACAGAAAGTGAACTGTTGTTGCCAGTAATAACCAGGTGATTAGTACACCGACCGTGATCAGTCTTGTCACCACAGCACCATGGTTTCGGATATCGCTAAACTTCAGCGTTAGTCCGCCTTCAAACAGAATGATGGCGACAGCGATCGAGACAATCGGGAACAACAGCTGCCCCATTAACGCATCCGGATCAAATAGCCCGGTTACCGGACCTGCGAGAAGACCGGCTGTTAACAGGAAAAGGATGGACGGTAGCTTGAATCGCCATGCAAGCCACTGACAGATACCTCCCAACGCGGCGATGCCAGCGATGGCGATCATTGGACTATTCATGTATTTGTTTGCTGTTGCTACTGACGTAGGCTGAGTACGTTAATCTCGATCACACAATGCTCGATCACACAATGAATGAACGTGTTCCTATTAGCAATTTTGTGAGTTAATTATCGCTGATTTTTACATAGTGTGCAGGATCACGTATTTCATGGGTGTAATGCCTGGGTAGAGAGCCTTCAGTCTTAGTAAGAAGGCTCGGGGTCGGTATCGGCAGGATAGGTCTGTTTACGAATAAGTAAGACGTTATTTAGCCTGTTGTTCCGCTTCTTATGAAAAATGATCCGATAAACGCAACCTGAAATGCAAGTGATAGCGGATAATGGGTGTACTTTCAGTTACACGCGAGACAGGCCGTACTATTACAGCCATGGACGCCAGACAATCCCCAGCCAGCCCGCGCCTTGGCATCATTATTTCGATGTTTCCCGAGTTGCACGAAACGTTCATCTTGCGTGAACTCGTGGCGTTGGAGCGTCGAGGCATGCGGTTTGATATTTTCTCGCTGCAATATCCGAGAGATCCCATTACGATCGACGATGCCATTCGTTTGTCAACAGAACGAACCAGCTATTCAGGTTTGCTGACGGCCGACACACTACTGGCGTTTGCAAGAGCAATCGCATCGAGGCCGTTGAAACTCTTTAAAGTCATAGCTCAGGTAATCTGGAAGGGGCGCGATCGCCCCTTGGATGTGCTTAAAAACCTGGCCGTGCTGCCTTTGAGCCTGCATATAGGAGAGCAGGGAAAATCTCGTGGAATAACGCATTGGCACGGCCATTGGGCAAACATACCCACTACAGCATGCTGGTTTCTTGGACATATTCACGGGAATAGCTGGTCGGCAGCCATTCATGGTGAAGATATTTTTTCTCCAAATCGCTTCTTGCATTACAAGTTGAACGATGCATTATTTTCTGTTGTGTGCAGTGCGCATTTTTGTAATCACATACGTCAGCAGATGGATCTTGATGAACCAGAACATGTTCACCTCAACTATCACGGCCTTGATCCTCGCGTTACGCAGAGAAAACCCGTTAGTCGTTCCACTGAAAGTGTAGCGACTCGGACAATGTCGATTGTCAGCATCGGCCGTCTAGTACCCACCAAAGGGCACGATGTGCTGGTAAACGCTTGTGCAAAACTTGTTGCACAAGGCATGAATCTCAAGGTTCAGATTATTGGTTCCGGGCCGCTGGAAAGCGATCTGCGCAAACTGGTGTCCACGCTTGGTGTAGATGAGCACATTATATTTCTTGGTGCGGTGGCTTTTGATGACGTGCTGCAAACGCTGGAACATGCAGATGTATTTGCGTTAGCACCCAGGCTGCTTCCGGGGCATCCACCAGATGGTATTCCCAACGTTATCGCGGAAGCGATGGCGCTAGGAATACCGGTTGTTACAACGCGCGTAAGTGCAATACCTGAATTGGTAAGCGATGGAAAAACCGGGTGTCTTGTCGAAGTCGACGATATTGACGGATTCGCACAGGCTATCGCGTCCATTCTGACAAACCCAGAGCTTGCGTGCAGTCATAGTGAAGCCGCACGCGAACGTGTTGCGGAGCTTTTTAATCAGGATGCCAACATTGATGAACTGCTTGAATTGTTTGGCCGCTATATAAAAGATGATTTCATCTCACCCGCTCTGCCCAGAACATGAGCGCGGAGACTTTGCCACACACACAGCCACAGCTCAGCCATTCGCGGGTGCCGGTTGTTGCATTTACCATCGAGGAGTTGAGCGTTGGTGGCGCGGAGCACATGCTGATGGTCATGGCCAACGAATTCGTCAAACGTGGCTGGCGGGTTCACATGATTTGCCTGACGCACGCCGGCGAGCTAGCCAGCCGTCTTGATAAATCGGTTCAAGTACATGTACTCAACAAACGCCCCGGCATAGATATAAGACTGCCTTGGCGTCTCGTCCGTTGTGTTAACGAAATAAAACCAGATGTCATTAACAGTCACCTTTGGGTTGCTAATGCCTGGACACGCCTTTCGCTACTAGCCCGCAACGTGCCTGTCGTGGTTACCGAGCATTCCCGTGACACGTGGAAGTCGCCATATTATCGCTGGATTGACAAGCGCCTTGCTGGCAGGGCACATCGGCTAGTGGCAGTGTCATCGGATACCGCCAGTTTCTACGAACATAATATCGGCATCGATAAACAAATGATAAGCGTCATAAACAACGGCATTGATACCGCAAAGTATGCAGCAGGTTGTGGTGAAGCTCTTCGTCTTAAATGGCTTGCAATGTCGCCGAATGGCATAGAAGTGGCGCGGAAGCCTTTTTTTATAGGCACTGTGGGACGTCTGGTGAGCGCCAAGAACCATCATCGTCTCATAGACGCCGTCGCCATGCTTATCGACGATGCCTCAGTGGCCAGAAGCCATGATATCTACCTGAAAATTGTTGGTGAGGGGCCAGAAAGATCGCAACTGCAGCAGTATATCGAGAGTCTTGGGCTGGCAGAGCGTATTTCGCTGACTGGAACCCGCCACGACATTCCGGATGTTCTGGCAGCCTTTGATATTTTTGCACTGTCATCTGACCGGGAGGGACATCCGCTGACAGCACTCGAGGCACAGGCCGCCGGTACGCCTGTCGTTCTTACCGATGCTGGTGGCTCGGCAGAAGCCATTGCACGGCAGAGTGATCAGGTCGGTGGTGTGCTGGTCAAACCAGACGTCTCAGAGCTGTTTAAAGCCATTCGGCAGATGGTGCTAGACCCCCAACTGAGGGAAGAGCGCTCGCAATTTGCCAGGACATTTGCGCTGGAAAATTTCGACAAAAGTCAAATGACCGATCATTATGAGGTGATTTTTCGTAACGCGTTTCGCCAACCATAGATCGCTGTGCCGCTGTGCGAATTTTTTTACTATCATGGGCAAGCGTCGAAAACTGAGAACATATCGGCGCTTGGCTATTGACATGAACAGGCGATTCGGGACAGTCTAGCTGCAGTTTAACAAAGCCGCAGCCAGTAGGCCGGTCGCAACAAACTAAAAAACAGAAAATCACCCAAACAGGAGAAATACGTGAAAACAAGGTTAAGCATTTTGGCAACTGTCGCTCTGAGCGCGGCTATGGTCGGGCCCGGATTTGCTCAGGATGAGGTCGGTGCCTGCCTGATCACCAAGACGGATATCAACCCGTTTTTCGTAAAAATGAAAGAGGGTGCTACTGCTAAGGCTGAAGAGCTGGGTATCAAGCTATCGAGCTACGCTGGTAAAGTGGACGGCGACCACGAAACGCAGGTACAGGCAATCGAGACTTGTATCGCTTCAGGTGCTAAAGGAATCCTCATTACTGCTTCAGATACTAAAGCCATTGTGCCGGTTGTGCAGCAGGCTCGTGACGCAGGATTACTTGTTATAGCCCTGGATACTCCTTTGGAGCCTATCGATTCGGCAGACGCCACTTTTGCCACCGATAACTTCAAGGCCGGTGAACTGATCGGCGCATGGGCAGCTGCTCAGTTGGGTGATGCTGCGGCAGACGCAAAAATCGCGATGCTTGATCTGGCTGACAGTCAGCCATCAGTCGGTGTTTTGCGAGACCAGGGCTTCCTGCAAGGCTTTGGCATAGATCTAGGTGATCCCAACCGCTGGGGTGATGAGGAAGATCCTCGCATCATCGGTAATGAGGTCACTGCCGGTAATGAGGAAGGTGGCAGAACCGCAATGGAATCCCTAATGATCAAAGATCCGGGTATCAATGTCGTGTACACCATCAATGAACCCGCTGCTGCTGGTGCCTATGAAGCACTGAAGGCATTCGGTCGTCAGGACAAAGTACTTATCGTGTCGGTTGATGGTGGTTGCCCGGGTGTGCAGAACGTCGCTGACGGCGTAATCGGCGCTACTTCACAACAGTATCCACTGCTGATGGCTTCATTGGGCGTTGAAGCCATTGCCGCATGGGCTGCTGATGGAAGCAAGCCTGCACCAACAGAAGGTCTGGATTTCTTCGATACTGGCGTGTCTCTGGTAACTGACACTCCTGCCGAGGGCGTTGAGTCTATCGACACGGCTGAAGGAATGGATCGCTGCTGGGGCTAATTGCTGGCTGAAATGGGCGTGTTGTCCGGATCACGACAACACGAGCATCCCCGGCGTACGTTGTTGGGTATCAAAAAGGGCGGCCGGGTGCTGCCCTTTTTCATTTTCTACCGTAATTGGAATTCTGCGGTTACTGATTTCGCTTTAGACTGCTTGCAAGTTTTCGCTGATAATCCGCCAGGTATTGGCAATGACACCGGGCCCGTCCCGGTCAATTCATGGGGTAGCTGGTCAAATGGCTCAGGAACTGGCGCACAAGCGCGCACAGGTGCTCAAGCTGCGAGAAGCACTTCTGGGACAAGTGCTAGAGGCGTATGCACGGCAGCCAGAACAAGGACGGTTGATGGTGGGTATTGCCGGTGCTCCGGCTTCGGGCAAGAGCACTTTGGCCGAGTGGTTGGTGGGGTGTATCAACGACGACTTGCCGGCAGATAAACCCGCCGTCGTTGTCCCGATGGACGGTTTTCATCTGGACAACGACATTCTGGATGCACGCGGGATTCGGGCGGTAAAGGGTGCGCCTCCTACGTTTGATGCGGATGGCTTCAAGTCTCTGTTACAAAGGTTGTCTGCCCCGGTATCCGAAACAGACCCGCATCCAGGGTCTATCGAGGACAAAACACTGTCAGGGAGTATTTATATACCTTTGTTCGACCGAAAAATGGATCTGGCGCGATGCGCGGCAGTTGCCGTGGAGGCGCGACACCGAATCGTTGTTGTGGAAGGGAATTATCTTCTGCTTGACCGACCCGTCTGGCGGGATCTGGCGCAATGGTTTGATCTTACTGTGTCGCTGGATGTGCCATTGGCAACTCTCGAAGAACGTCTGATCAAGCGTTGGCTCGATCATGGTTTTGACCGGGAGGCTGCGACTGAGCGAGCGCTTTCCAATGACATTCCCAATGCACGTGTTGTAACCGCAGAATCCGTCAGCGCGCATTTTGTTCTTGAAGGCGTGAGATAATAGCCAATCGACACCAATGGCAATATTGAATGAATAGCCTGGACACTAACGCGGGAAAACAGCCTGACATAGACGTTCGTGATTCGTCGCGACACGATCAACAGGCGGAGCAGAACACATCGTCAATAATGACTGTCGGCTGGCGAGAGTGGGTTAGTCTGCCCGATCTGGGTTTGCCAGCCATCAAGGCTAAAGTTGACACCGGTGCGCGTACATCGGCTGTCAACGCCTCAGATATCGAACGTTTCACGCACACCGACGGATCCGACTGGGTCGCCTTCACGGTGATGCCTATCCAGCGGGTCAGTAATATCTCACGTCGCTGTCAGGCACCCTTGGTGGACATCCGAAAAGTGACTGACTCTGGTGGTCACAGTGAGGAGCGTTTTTTCATCACCACTACTCTGGTTTTGGGAAGTCTGACGCGCACGGTGGAAATTACGCTCGCACAACGCACAGATATGTTGTTCCGAATGCTGTTGGGTCGAACCTCACTGATCCCCGATGTGGTTGTCAATCCGCAGCTTTCGTATACTGTAGGGCGACTGAAAGCTCGATCAATCTACGCAAAAGACACAACGGAAACCGGCTGATGAAGATAGCGATTCTGTCTAGAAATCCCCGCCTGTATTCTACACGTCGCTTAATCGAAGCCGCCGAGCAACGTGGACACGAGGTGCGCGTTATCGATGTGCTCAGGTGTTATATGAACATTGTGTCGCGCAAGCCCGAGGTGCATCTTGAGGGCAAGAAGCTGGAACACATCGACGCTGTTATACCGCGAATTGGTGCATCAGTAACTGCCTATGGAACGTCTGTGCTTAGGCAATTCGAAATGATGGGAACCTACACCCTGATCGAGAGTGTTGCGCTTTCACGCTCACGAGACAAGCTGCGGTCTCTTCAGCTACTGTCACGCAAAGGTATCGGGCTTCCGGTCACAGGCTTTGCGAACAAACCGGGCGACAGTAAAGACATAATCAAGATGGTAGGTGGCGCGCCCGTGGTCATCAAGCTGTTGGAGGGAACCCAAGGCATTGGCGTGGTACTGGCCGAGACTAATAAAGCGGCAGAGTCAGTCATTGAAGCCTTCATGGGTTTGCATGCCAATATACTGGTGCAGGAATTTATCAAAGAGGCGGGTGGTGCTGATATCAGGTGTCTGGTCGTCGGTGGGAAGGTGGTGGCAGCCATGAAGCGCCAGGCGGCCGATGGTGAGTTCAGGTCCAATCTTCATCGAGGGGGGTCTGCAAGTCTTGTAAAAATTACGCCAGATGAGCGGGCTACCGCAGTCAGTGCTGCCAAGATTCTCGGCTTATCGGTTGCAGGTGTTGATCTATTACGTTCCGAGCGAGGTCCTTTGGTGATGGAAGTAAATTCGTCCCCGGGGCTTGAAGGTATCGAATCTGCCAGCGGCAAGGATGTCGCCGGGATAATCATCCAGCAGCTGGAAAAGAACGCGCGTCCCAATAATACGAAAACCCGTGGAGCCCGAGGTTGAACCTAACCCCAGACGCACATATAGGCGATGACCGATAAACACCAGACACCGCTCATGAAAATGCGTTGGCATCAAAGAACATCCCGATGCCATCAGCTGACCTCAACAGGAAAGCCCACAGTGCCAATCCAATGAGTCGATCAGCTGTGGGGCGAAATGCGCCCATCACCATTGGCGGCATCACGATAGAGCCCGGCCAGAGTCGTTATGTCGATTTGCCCTTGCCGCCGCTGTATACCCATACCTCAGTTGCCATGCCGATTCATGTCATCAACGGTAAACAGGCAGGCCCGGTGTTGTTTGTCACTGCAACCATTCACGGCGATGAGATAAACGGCATCGAGATCATCCGCAGACTTTTGGCAACCAAGGCGCTGACTCGTCTGGCGGGGACTTTAATTGCGGTGCCGGTGGTCAACGTTTACGGATTTGTTTCCCAGTCAAGGTACCTGCCAGACAGGCGCGACCTCAACCGCTCGTTCCCCGGCTCAGAGAAAGGCTCCATGGCTGCTCGATTGGCCGATACGCTAATGAGTGAGGTTGTTTCGAAGTGTACTCACGGTATCGATTTGCACACGGCAGCTGCCGGTCGCGCGAATATGCCGCAAATTCGAGTCGATCTGGATGCTCACCCGGAGTTACTTGAGCTTGCACAAGCTTTTTCACCACCTATCCTGCTCGACTCATCTACACGCGAAGGCACATTACGCGGTGCCGCTGGCGATCTACCCCTGTTGTTATATGAAGCCGGAGAGGCTCTACGCTTCGACGATGTTGCAATACGCGCCGGATTGAAAGGGATTCTAAATGTCATGCGCCATCTGAAAATGTTACCTGCCTCCAAAGCCCGTGAGAAAACAAGTCGCACTTGGATAGGCAATAACAGTGTCTGGATGCGAGCGCCACAGAGCGGGATACTACGGTCAAAAATTCCGCTAGGTGGCATCGTCAGTGATGGTATGGTGCTTGGATATATCGCCGACCCCTTTGGTGCAGCAGAGCAGCCAGTGGTAAGCCACGTTTCAGGTGTGTTAATCGGGATTACCAAGCTGCCGCTGGTACACGAGGGTGAAGCGTTATTTCACGTCGCTACCAGTGAAAGTAAGAAGTCGGCAGCGCAAGCGGTTGATGAGTTTCATCAGGAATATGAACAACCTCTGATCTAGCGTGATGTTCTTGCGCTGTCTTTATCATGATCAAGAGCTTACTTTAAACAGTGGTTTTGTTCGGGTGAATTTTTTCACCGGTGTGCAGAACCTGATTTGTTAAGTTGATTCGATAATGCGAAAAAGAAGTCTCGGTGAGCACGGAATGAAAGCGTCGGTTGTCGCGTTTGGCGCCTGGGCTATTGGTGGTTGGAAATGGGGCGGCACAGACGCAACCAAGTCGGTCAAAGCCGTTCAGGCATCGCTGGATGCGGGTGTCGATTTTATTGATACCGCTGCAGTTTATGGCTTTGGTCTGTCTGAAGAGATCGTCGGTGAGGCAATAAAAGGGCGTAAACGCGAGGATATCGTTCTTGCGACCAAGTGTGGTCTGCGTTGGGATATCGAAACACCTACGCTGCACAACAAAGGCCCTGAGCACACTATTTACCGCACACTGGAGGACACATCTATCCGCTGGGAAGTGCAACAAAGCCTGAGCAGACTGGGTACCGACTATATAGATCTGTACCAGACACATTGGCCAGATCCGGAGACAGACATAGACGCCGTTGTTGCAACCCTCGAAGCGTTAAAGCAAGAGGGCGTGATTCGAGCGTGGGGGCTGTGTAACGAGAGCCCTGCGAATTTGCGTGCCGCAGCATCGGTAGGCGGCCTTTCAACCGACCAGGAGCGCTATAGCCTGCTGGACAGACAACAGGACGATGCAAACCTTGTGATATGCCAGGAATATAATCTGGGCTTTCTTTGTTACTCGCCTATTGCGCAAGGTTTGTTGACGGGAAAGATTGATAGCAAGCGCCAGTTCAGTGCTGATGACCTGCGCATTGGTAATCCACGTTTTGCGCCTGCCGTGCTGGAGGCCATTCAAATGGTGTTAGCACCGGTCAAGTCTCTGGCGCGCGATCGAGGTGTGAGTACCGAACAACTGGTACTTGCATGGACGTTGAGTCAACCCGGTGTCAGTCATGTGCTGGTTGGTGCCCGCGATGTTGAACAGGCAAGTTCAAACGCTACGGCAGGTACTCTTGAGCTTGATGCCGATGAACTCAGCCTGATACAACAGGCAGCGGATGCATGGCCGGGGTTTGAGAAATTCAGTTAAGGCCAAAGACAATACAGCCGCGTTTCTGCATTTGCTTGTTGTCATGTGATTAGCGTAAGCGTTGGCGGAATGTTCGTATATGGGCCATTAATACGTGTCTGTACGCAACTTTTGACTGTCTTTACATCCTACATCGCGAGCTTGTACTTCTCAATTTATAGTGGCATGACGCCACCTGTGAGGGTGAGTTTGAAGGATGTTTCAGGTTGCTCGAACAGTATTACGCCTGTCTCCTTTCATGATGCCGTGCTGTGTCCTAATGACAAATCCAATTGAGTAAAACCACGAAATCTCAATCGATTGGAACGAATCCTTCTGCGTACCTTGAATTCAGGGTATCGCTGTAAGAACCGGCCAATGGCAATTCGTCCTTCCATTCTCGCCAGGTTGAGTCCCAGGCAGGAGTGTGGTCCTCCGGCGAAAGCCAGATGCCGGTTTGGTGTGCGGGCTAGATTTAACGCTTCTGATTCTTCAAAGATACTGCTATCACGGTTCGCCGCCCCGATCATCAGATGTAGATTTGTTCCCGCGGGGATAGTTTCACCGGACAGTTGAACAGACTCTGTGGTCATACGGTTGCCGAGTTGATTCGGGCTTTCAAAACGTAGGAACTCATCAATAGCGGTATTGATAATGCTTTTCTCATTCAGCAGCATTTGTTTTTGCCGCGGGTGTTCATCCAGGCAATTGATGGCATTTGCAATCAGGTTAGTGGTTGTCTCGTGTCCAGCGTTCAAAGTAAATATGCAGTTCTGTAGTAGTTCAGTGTGGCTAAGCGTTGCACCTTGGGTATGTATCAACCGCGTGAGCACATCAGTTTCCGGATCACCGGGATACCTCTTGCGATCTGCGACAAGCTTTTCCAGGTAATCGCAAAAAGCGGTGACCGCTGTATTCCCCGCGTTTTTCTGTTCATCTGACAGGGTAGGTTCCAATGCGCCTAAAATAGCAAGGGACCAGTCTCGTAAGGGTTCACGTTCATCGAGCGGCATGTTAAACAAGTTGCCAATGACGTTTAAAGGAATCTGGGATGCGAAGTGAGTGATGATATCCAGCTCGTTGTGGACACAAAGCGAGGGTAGGGTATCAAGGAGCATATCAACCAGTGTCACCAAGCCCGATTCCATACCTGCGATAGCTCTGGGTGTCATAGCGCCCACCATGATTTTTCTGACCCTGGTATGTAGTGGTGGATCATTGAAAACCAGCGAGTTAGTGTGATGTTCGAATAAGGGCGAATCACCGAACTTCGGTTTGAAAACCGATTTCTTGTCGGATGAGAAGCGCAGGGTATCTTTGTAGATGCCGTCAAGGGCCTGATAGCTTGATACCAGGTAACTTCCATCTGATTGCTTTAGTAACGGGCACTCTTCGCGCAATTGTCGATAATGCGGGTAGGGGTCTTCGATAAAATCAACGGGTGGATTACTTAGGTCGAGCACAGTAGTGAGTGTTGTCCTTATTCAGGGATACTGAACCTATTATCCCTGAATTGACAGAAAACGCCATGAATCGGCTACCGCAGATTGTCTGAGAATTGCGCTATGTTGATTGGAAAAGCTTCTCGCTAGTGAAGACCGACTAAACAGGCGTCAGAATACTGCGATGCCAACGCTCATCATTAGATTGAATTTACCGTTAGTCGCGGGTTGTTACTACTGTGTCTTGCCTCTCTTGGAGCGGCGCCGTTTTGATGGAGGTTTAGGTTCGACGATCGTAGATCCCGGTTTTTCGGTATGGCCTGTGTACCCCTCGATATCCACTCGAGGTATGGGCTTTCCAATTAGTTTTTCGATATTTTCCAGAAAAATTACTTCGTCTATGTTCACCAAGGAGATAGCCATTCCGTTTTTACCGGCACGGCCCGTTCTGCCAATGCGGTGCAGGTAGAGTTCGGATACGTGCGGTAATTCGTAATTTACAACATTGGGCAAATTTTCTATATCGATTCCACGAGCCGCAATATCTGTTGCAATCAAGACTTTCAGGGAACCGTCTTTGAATTTCATGAGCGCTCTGGTACGAGCCGCCTGACTTTTATCTCCATGAATCGCCAAGGCGTCGATACCATCCTTGTGCAGTTTCTCCACGAGCTTATTAGCGCCATGTTTGGTTCTGGTGAATACTAGTACTTGAGACCAGTTATGTTCTTTAATCAGTTTGGTGAGTAAGCTTCGCTTGCGGCTCTTGTCAACCAGGTGTGCTACTTGTTCGATGAGCTCGGTCGTCTTGTTGTCGGGTAGCGCAGAAATTTCAATGGGTTTTTTTAAAAGGGTGTGTGCCAGTTTTCTAATATCTGTTGAGAAGGTTGCGGAAAACAGCAGAGACTGACGTTGTTTGGGTAGTAGACGCAGGATTTTTTCAATCTCGTTACTGAAACCTAGTTGCAGCATACGATCCGCTTCATCAATAACCAGAATGTCTATCTCAGTTAACCGAACAATGTTCTTTCTGGCTAAATCCAGTAGTCGACCGGGAGTTGCAATAAGAATATCTACAGGTTTACGCATAGCCATGCGTTGCGGGTTGATGTTGACTCCGCCGAACACTGCCAGACTTTTTAACGACAAGTGCATGCCATAGAGTTTCACGGATTCTGCTACTTGTGCTGCCAGTTCACGGGTAGGTGTCAACACCAGGCAACGAGGTTGTCCAGGTTTCGCACGTCCCTTATTTAATTCACTTGTTCGTTGTAGCACCGGCAAAATAAATGAAGCGGTTTTTCCGGTACCGGTTTGAGCTTCAGCGAGTAGATCCTTTTTACTGAGGATCAGAGGTATTGCCTTTACTTGAATAGGCGTTGGTGTGGTGTAGCCAGTGTCACTGATGGCATCCAGTAGCTCTGGTTTGAGACCGAGCGCTGAAAATTTTTGAAGTTCAGTTGACAAGAAAGTGGCCGGAGTGTGTGAACAGATGCATCACTATAGCCTCATAAGCGGCTTGGAACGAGTCGGTATGGTGATTTGATAAAAATTACTCTGCGATCTACAGGTAGTAACTCCGTCTTTCTTCGCAGCAACAGTAAATTTCGTGCAAACCTAAATCCGAAGTCGATGTGCCTGAATTCTCTGTTCAGGCTCGGGAGGCTATCCGAATTTGTTGGATGTCTTTCCAGATAAAGAAGTAACACCTAATCTGCATCCAGCGAACATAGGGTTAATAGATCCAGCTATCGTTCGTCATGGGATTGATCAGAGTTGAAATAGCTGTTTCATGTTTATGAACATCAGTCATACAACTTTTGAAGGGGAGCAATGGTTTGCTTGCCTTTACAATTTGGCAGTTGTGTGGCTCGAAGCCTGTTTGTATATCGAAAGGCTGGATTTGTATTGGACGATAATTGTCAAGCGTTGCCAGTAACTCCTTGTAAACGGGGCTTCCACGGTTAACGTGTGTTTTTTACAGGCCCGGAAAAGTGGAGCGCAGTCGGGACTAGTAGTGAGCAATGTATTCGACCTGGTCAGTGGTGTGCGGTCATCTATAAATGGCAGTTTGGACAGAAAAGACCAAAGTAAAAAGGCAAAAGTAATATTTATGTTATAACATAGCGTTTACTTTCCTGGCCCTCGCACCCTTTTCACTTAAAAGTGTCCTGCAAATACCGGAGTAGCTTCATGTTCAAAGCACTTGCGATAATCCTTGTCGCGATTTCTGCTATCACGTCGCAGTCGGCTATTGCCGCTACGAAAACCGATCTCAAAATATCCTCGCCATGGGAAATTGCAAGTTACGAACCGTCGGTTTCCGGTTTTGCGTTTTATCGTCTGGGGGTTCTGGAGACGTTGGTGGATGCCGATGTGGATGGTGTGCTTCAACCAGGCCTGGCCACAGACTGGCAAATGAGCGATGACGGCTTAAGCTGGCGCTTCAACATGCGCGAAGGCGTGAGTTTTCACGATGGTGATCTACTGAGCGCTGATATCGCTGCAGAGGCGTTGAGCAGGGCTCTAGGAAATCCCGGCATTCTCAAGAATGCCCCCATTACATCTATAGAAGCGGATCAAAACGCGGTTGTTATCAAACTCGACCAGCCGTTTGCGGCGCTTCCGGCACTCCTGACACATAGCACCACCGTCATTGCAGCACCGGCGTCGATTAGTGCAGAGGGCGCACACATTGCAGCTATCGGTACAGGGCCTTTCGCGGTAGACACCTTCACGCCACCGCAAAGCGTTGACGTCACACGCTTTGCAGACTATTGGGGAGACAAGGCCAAACTAGACAAAGTCAGCTATCTTGCGGTTGGCCGCGCCGAGACACGGGCACTCATGGCCGAGAGCGGCGATTCGGATCTTGTGTTCTCGCTTGATCCGTCCGGGTTTTCACGTCTGGCAATGGTCAGTGGCGTAGAAACCAAGGCAGTCCCTATTCCACGCGTCGTCTCGCTCAAGCTTAACGCCGGGCACAAACTGCTTGAAGATCCACGCGCACGTCAGGCATTAAGCCTGGCTATTGACCGCCTGGGTATTGCGACCGCCATTACTCGCTTTCCAGAAGCAAGTGCTACACAGTTGTTTCCACCTGCACTTGATAAATGGCACGAGGAAAGCCTCGAGCCACTGATACAAGATGTCGATGCAGCCAAAGCTCTATTAGCTGAACTTGGCTTTGTCGCTGGTGATGACGGCATCCTGAGTCGTGATGGAGAGCGTTTTTCAATGCTATTGCGTACCTTTCCTGACCGCCCTGAACTGCCACTGATAGCGGCTGCGTTGCAAGATCAGTGGCGTGCCATTGGCGTCGAGCTGGAAGTGAGCGTCAGCAACTATTCCGAAATCCCGGCTGGTCATAAAGATGGATCCTTGCACGTCGCACTGTACGCCCGCAATTACGGACTCACACCTGACCCGATAGGTACAGTGCTGCAAGACTTCGGTCCGGGCGGTGGCGATTGGGGTGCAATGAACTGGGACAACAGTACAGTTGCACAGGCATTAGAGAGTATCGCCGCCACCAATGACCAGGCTGTGCGCGAAAAGAATATCGCCACCGTCGTAAAAGTACTTCACGAAGAGATGCCGCTGATTCCAATCGTCTGGTATCAACACACGGTCTCTGTTGCCGAGGGCTTGTCAGGTTATGTGGTTGATCCGCTTGAGCGTAAGTACCGGTTGAACCAGATTTCCTGGGCTGCTGAATGATTCAAATGTCTGGGTTATGGTCGGCGCTAGCGGCACGCGCATCCCAGGCCGTTATGGTTGCGGTGGTTGTCGGTGTTGTCAGCTTTTCGATGATGCAGGCCTTACCGGGAGATTCAGCCTACCGCATAGCGGCTGGACGCTATGGCTACGACATGATGGATGCAGCCTCGGCGGATGTTGTGCGCCAGGAGCTCGGATTGGATCAACCCAAATCCGTACAGCTAATGAAGTGGCTGGGTTCACTGGCGACGCTGGACCTTGGTAAATCTGCAGTTACCGGCAACCCGGTATCAGAGGAACTCAAAGTCCAACTTGGCCATTCGTTGCTGCTTGCGTTTGCTGGTGTCGTTGTATCGATAATCATTGCTGTGCCTGTGGGCATTGCGGCGGGTCTGCGCCCGGGTGGAACTCTGGACCGTGTCAGCCTGGGCGTCTCCATCGTGCTTCGCGCCGTGCCGGCCTTTGCACTTGGTGTGTTGTTGATGCTGGTTCTAGCTGTCCATGCGAAGCTCTTACCGGTTGCAGGTTTTCAAAGTCCCAAACATCTCATACTGCCCGCATTAACCCTCGGGCTGGGTTTGGCGGCGGTGTCCAGCCGCGTAGTACGCGATGCAGTCTGCGAAGCTATGGCCACTGATTGGCGATTGTTTTCACGCACCAAGGGGCTATCGTCCAAACAAACAGTTTCCCGGCATGTTGTAAGAAACGCAGCTTTACCGGTAGTCGCCTACGTTGGAGTGCAACTAGCGTATTTAATAGAAGGCGTAGTAATTGTCGAAACCGTTTTCTCGTGGCCGGGTATTGGTCACGCTCTGGTTCACGCTATCTTTGGTCGTGATGTAGCCTTGGTACAAGGTACAGCGCTAACTCTTGGACTGCTATACGTGTTGCTCAATTTGTTTATTGATCTTTCCTGTCATGCTATCGACCCGCGCAGGAGAGCCACATCTTGAGCGATACTCAAATACTGCCCCTCGTTGAGCAGCAAAGCAGCTTGCGGTTAACGCGTTTACTCGGGCTTATCCTCCTTGCTGGCATGGCAGTGTGTGCGGTGATGGGCCCTGCGCTTATCGGGGTAGACCCTGCTCGTCAATCTCTGATGCATACCCTGCAGGGGCCAAGCGCTGCGCACTGGTTGGGCACAGATCATCTTGGTCGTGACATGCTCGCGCGTTTGCTGTCGGGGGCTCAGCTATCACTGTCTCTTTCGGCATTATCCGTGTTGACTGCTGCGGTGCCAGGTACATTGTTGGGAATTCTTGCCGCCTGGCAGGGTGGTTGGGTCGAAAGATTACTCACGCTACTTGCGGACGCGGTTCTTGCCTTGCCCGGTTTGTTGCTGGTGTTAATGCTAGTGGCCATCTCCCCAGGTTCCTGGTGGGCACTGTACGCGGGATTGTCGCTCACTTTGTGGGTGGAATACTTTCGCTATACACGACAACGCTCTCGAGTTGTTCTTTCCGAGCCTTCAGTGGAAGCATCGCGCCTACTAGGCTTTGGCCCTGCGTACGTGATTAAACGGCATCTGTTGCCAGAGATTGGCCCCGGGCTGTTAACCATTGCCTCCTTTGGCGCAGCCACTGCTGTAACGGCTGTCGCTGCACTAGGTTTTATCAGTGTGGGTATCCGGCCGCCAACTGCCGAGTGGGGTGTGATGATGACTCAACTTCTGCCGTATTGGCGCGAAGCTCCATTTCTTATCTTGCAGCCTGTACTTTGCCTTGTACTGACGGTGCTGGGTTTGCATTTATCGGTTGGCGTGAGAAAACCTACATGACACACACTGCCATTGTCGTCGAAGCGCTATCGGTTTTCGCAGGCACAATTCGGTTGCTGGGGCCTGTCAGTTTTGAACTCAAGGCTGGCAGGGCTTTGGTGATCATGGGAGAGACGGGTGCCGGTAAAAGCTTGCTGGCGCAGGCCATTCTTGGCACCTTGCCCGATGGCTTGGTAGCAAAGGGTGTTATCCAACTTAACGGAGAGCGCATTGACCATCTTAGCCAGCAAGAACGATCGCGATTCTGGGGTAGGGAAGTTGCCATACTGCCGCAGGAGCCCTGGCGTGCACTAGACCCCCTGATGCAATCGGCCACTCAAATAAACGAGTCGCATCGCTTTGTTGCCGGTCTCAGTGGCCGGGAAGCATTGTTAGCCACTCAGGATGATTTCAATACGCTTGATCTTAATGGTGCGGAACAACGTTTGCCGAGTGCATTATCGGGCGGTATGGCGCAGCGTGTGGCGTTTGCGGCAGCAACTGCAGCCGATGCCCGTGTGCTGATAGCCGACGAACCTACCAAAGGACTAGACGTTGAGCGTCGGGCCAAAGTGATCGAACTGCTTGCCAGACAGCCCAGACAAGGTGGCACACTGGTGGCCATAACCCATGAGGCTTCAGTTGCCAGGAAATTAGGCGGAGATATCATGGTATTGAAATCCGGAGAGCTCGTTGAAAGCGGCTCTGCAGAGGAAGTACTGAAAACCCCTCGAGCTGCTTATACGCAATGTTTGCTGGATGCTGAACCGCAAGCATGGCCTAAACGGGCGACTTCAAAAAAAGGACCGCTTCTTCTCAGTGCACGAGAACTTGGCATCAGCCGAGGCGATAAGCGTTTGATTAGTGACTTCAACCTGGAACTGCAAGCCAATGAACGCATCGCCATCACGGGCCCTAGTGGTGTTGGCAAAACCTCCTTGCTTGATGTTCTAGCAGGCATCAGAAATCCTGATCAAGGGCAAGTAGAGCGTGTAGTATCCGTGAGCAGCACTGGAATCCAAAAGCTCTATCAGGATCCTCCAGCGGCTTTCCCCAACAAAGTTTCCCTGGGTAAAAACCTGCGTGATGTTGCGCGACTACATGGCGTTGAATGGTCAGTGGTTACAGGGTATCTATCCCAGCTTGGTATTCATCCATCATTGATAGAGCGACGCCCTGATGCCGTTTCTGGTGGTGAGTTGCAACGTATATCTATAGTTCGTGCGCTCACTGCCAAACCCTCAATATTATTAGCTGACGAACCCACGTCCCGTCTCGATCCAGTCACGCAGCGCGAAACTCTGTCACTGATAGCAGACATCGCCGCCGAGCGAGGTATTGCCGTGGTGTTAGTCACACACGATTCGTGTATCGCTGAGAAATGGGCAGACCGGCAGTATGTGTTAGAGGCATCTGCAGATATGGGACTACTTGCAACCACTTCATAACGTTAATGATTTTACGGTTGGACGTATTTTATCCGTGTTTATTGATGGAAGAGTTTTCTGCAAGGCACAGAAATCGTTTGAGGTTTCAGGTTTAGTGGTTTACCGATAGGCTCGACTTTATTCTGGATTTGCTTTTGGTCACATAAAACAGTACTGTTTAAATATCTAGTGACCAGGGATAGTGCTGTGATGCAACAGGACGTGAACTCAGATGGTCCAGTGTTGTTCTATTCTCCAGGGGCCTGTTCATTAGCGGTTCATATTATTCTTGATGAGATAGACAAGCCCTTTGATCTGGAATTGATGGTTACAGATAAAGGGGAGACACAAACCGATAAATTCAAAAAAGTGAATCCGAAAGGTCGCCTGCCTGTACTTGCCCGGAACGACTGGGTATTGACAGAAGCGCCTGCAATCCTGCTTCACCTTGCCCGTAAATATCCTGACTTTTCACCAAGTGGCGAAGAGGAACTGTCTAGAACAATGGAGTGGTTCAATTGGCTATCGGGCACTGTTCACTCCGTGGCGATTCGCCAGATTTGGCGTACCGAATATTTTACTGACGATGCAACGGCATTCGATGCCATTCGAAAAAAAGGGCATGAACATCTTGCAGAGGCACACGCGCTTATTGAGAGTCGTCTAGGACAGGGCGAGTGGGCGTTAACTTCTGGCTATACAGTGCAAGACCCGTTTCTCCTGGTGTTTTACCGCTGGGGACATCGTATGAACCTTCCCATGAAGGAAAACTGCCCGAAATGGACTAAGTTAGACCTACTATTTAAATATATGGCGAGAAGAAAGCGTGAAACAGGTAAATGATCATATGGGAGGTTCACTCTTCGAACCATTGCAACTACCCTGCGGAACTGTGCTAAAAAATCGGATTGTCAAGTCGGCCATGTCTGATTCGTTGGGTGATGGCTGTGGAAATCCTACCGAAGGTCAGATGCGCTTGTATGAACTATGGGCTGAAGGTGACGTTGCAGCATCGATAATAGGTGAGGTTCAATGTACACCGAATTTTGCTGAGAAGCCGGGCAACTTGGTTCTGCATCCGAATTCTGACAGATCAAAATTTGAAACACTGGCAACGAAGGGTAGTAATAACAATTCTCACCTTTGGCTTCAACTTGGTCATGCGGGAGCAATGGCGCATCCACCAATTAGTAAGCCGAAAGGCCCCAGTGCAATCGACATACCTGGCTTAAATTGCACAGCCTTGACAGCTGATGAAATTAGGCAACTTCCTGCTGAGTTCGCTCGTACCTCACGTTTGGCACAGGAACTTGGTTTTGGCGGTGTTCAGATACACGCTGCACACGGTTTTTTGCTAAGTCAGTTTCTATCACCATTATTCAACAAGCGTGAAGATGCCTATGGTGGCTCCACTTCAGCACGCATGCGGCTTCTGATTGAGGTAGTTGATGCAGTTCGAAGTGGGGTTGATCCAAGTTTTGTCGTTAGCGTGAAATTAAATGCGACAGATCAATTAGAAGGGGGCTTCGAAGAAAAAGGGGCGCTAGAAGTAGTAGCTGCATTGAATAGTACTGGGATTGATTTTATCGATATCAGCGGTGGCACATACTTCCCCGGTGCTAAATCATCGTCCGATAATGCGGGTTCAGGTCCATATTTCATGGATTTCGCATCATATGCCAAAAAGAAGACGTCGAAACCGATAATGATTACGGGAGGAATTAAAACTAAACAGCACGCAATTGAAGCGATTTGCACTGGTAATGTTGACTTAATCGGAATTGCGCGGGCATTGGTGCTCGATCCAAATCTCCCTAAAAACTGGAATGACAATCGACCAAATGACCCTGAGTTTCCACGATTTGTCTCCCCTCCTGAAGGTGGCGTAACCGCCTGGTATACGATGTTGCTTACGGAATTGGCGGAGGGTCGGGATGTGGGAATGGTCATGGATTTAAAGGATACACTTAAGCAGTATAATACACGTGATGAAGAGCGTGTTCGAAAATGGACTGATCATTTTAAATAGGTGTCGATAGATTTTTTACGCCGCTGGTCTAACGGAACGATGCAGACGATCAGTTGCGCTCTACGCGCGACACCGAGTACCTCGGAACACACGTAGAGCGCAAATGTCGTTGTTCGTGGATGTTAGAATTAACTGAACACGCCATGCAACAACTAGTAGCAGGCGTACGAAGAGCAGGTCTCAGCCATGAATGGAGTATTACATTGGAGTGGGACAGATATCTCTGGTAATGAAGCGAATGCCAGGGTTAGACGTGTTGAGCTCGGAGATGAGCGCGCGATCGCAGCGGTTCATGTTGCGAGCTGGTATTCCGCGTACGACGGACTTCTGCCAGAGTCAGTAATTAAATCTCAAACAGTTTCAAAGAGAGAGTCATTCTGGGGCAGCTACATTGCCGACTATAGCAATTGGCCGGTTGCTGTCCTAGAAACTGATAAAGGTATCATCGGGTTTGCGTCGGCAATACCCGCAAAGGGACAGAGATGTTGATTCGTTAACGGTCTCGGAATTAGCCGCAATCTATCTGCGCGCGACAGCCTGTAGCAAGGGCTTCGGCACTGTGCTACTTCGATGTTGCTGGGAAGAGGCGCTTAATCGTAACTGTTCGAAGATGATACTCTGGGTTTTAGAAGACAATGAAAAAGCTCTGTGCCTCTATCGAAAATTTGGATTTGAACATGATGGAACATCAAAGTATGAAGATAGAGTTGGTGCGAATGAAATTCGGTTGGATATTCGTATTCTGAATTAAACTGACTAGAATGCCCTATCGACGTGCCTAGAGCGTGTGACATCAAACTAACAGCTTCATGTTCTGCAGCCGTACTAACATGCGCTGGTGGCTATGCTCTAATCTCATGTAGAGTTATGCGTACGGATATACATAGCATATCTTCCTAGGTGATGAGGACATGTAGATTGTTTCAATTCAACTAAGCCGCGATTTCCGATCAAATCTGCATACCGTAATTTGCCCCGTTTGAGGTAATGTCACTGACAGTGATGCTTGCCTTGCCTATTTATCCTTAGAGGCTTCTATGTATGCAGATAATATTGCTTCCAGTGATCGACGAAAATGCATGCGTGCGCAGTTAGCATTGGCCGTTGATTGGCTCTTGACTCAACAGAATACACTTATGGAAGTCGACAGATTTGCGCCAAATCGATTGCTATTCAATGCCCGATCATTTCAGGCGTGTGCACAATTTGCAAGAGACAGTAAAACTCGAATTGAGTCTAACTTAGCATCAAAAGATTTCGTGGAAGCAGCGCTTGAACTTTATTCCGTGGATGGCTATTTTGTTGAAGGCGCCGGTCACGACACCAGTTATCAGGGTGTTTCGATCCGCATCGGCCAAGATATACTAGTTGCCGGGTACCAAGATCAACAATCACGCTTACGTAAAACAATTAATCAAGCGGCAATCTGGCTCCCGCGGCGTGTTGACTTTGATGGGAGAATAGATTCATCTGGGAATACTCGTACCTGTTGGAGCGGAGAAAGGTTTTTTGGTGAAAAAAAAAACTAATCTCAGTACCAGATATATTTTTGGCGCTGGTTTACTCAGCAGTTATATCTGATAATGAAGCAATCCATCAGTCAGATTATTGCATTGCAAAATGGGTTCAGGAAAATTCTGGTAAGAATCCATGTTTTCGCTGATATTTTGTATTGATTCAACGATGCGGCGTAGAAAAAACGAATTGAACGGTTGTCATGCACTGTGAAGATAATGCTTTTCTCTCAAATACAATAGATGTGTCAAACACAACTGAATTCGATGTTAGATAATTACCTTGATAGACTAAATACCTGAAAATATTGCCAATAAAAAAACGTCTACTATCAATAAATAATTGACCATCAAAGTATGCAACCTTCACTTAAAACAGATAATCTCGTGCTTCGGCCTATTGAGCAAAGAGATGCCTTGCGTATACAGTTGCTTGCAGGGGCTGCTCAAATAGCTGAAGTGACTGAGAACATTCCGCATCCATATGAAGATGGAATGGCTGAGAGTTGGATTGAAACTCTGACCCCCGGTTGGGAGAACAGAGATTGTGCGACCTTTGCGATTTGTCTTAGTGGTTGCACTGACCTGCTAGGATGTTGTGGTTTGCAACTTCTTATGAAGCATAAAAGAGCGTCGTTGGGGTACTGGATAGGTCTTGACTACTGGAGTAATGGGCATTGTACTGAAGCAGCTTCAGCCGTAATTAAATTCGGATTTGAGCATCTTGCGCTGCATCGGATAGAGGCAACACATCTTTCAAAGAACCCCGCCTCTGGAGCAGTGATGCGGAAAATTGGCATGTCACACGAAGCAACCATGGTTGACTATGTGATTAATAACGGTCGCTTTGAGAATATGGAACTTTATTCGATTCTGGCATAACCAGATTTATTTTAAGTACAAATGGGAAGCTTAGATTTTATAGGTAGTGCGTTTATCAAGAAAAAAATTACTCTTCTGATTCGACAGTGTCCTCCTGCGGCTGTTGTTTTAGTCTGGATATTGCAATGGTCTTTGAATGCGATAGCCAGATTAGAAGATCTATGATTGACATTAATACATCTGTTGTACTTTAATATTGATAAAACGCCATGCCGTGAAAAATTCGACTAGAAAATATGTATCGTAGATTGAGCATTGGTTTTTTCTTTGGAAAGTACTTGTAGCTAACAACAAAGTCTTAAATAGCTTAAACGTCCTTTGCGGTAGGATTCGGGCGATAATAGAATTGGTAATAAATTGGTTAATCGAGCAGAATTATTGGCAAAGAAACTTAAGTTGTTCAGACAACATGCGGTCGGTTCTGGTAGTCGGAGTAAAAATGAGTATGGACATTAATGACGTACTAAATAAGTATCCCGGTGCAACTACGTTTAAGTTTGGGGATAGCAAATCTCTTAGCGATTTACTTCTAAGTTTAGTGCGACAAGGAAAGAAGACAGCCACATGTGCAGCGTTGTACGATTTTACTGAAGGAGATGAAGTAATGCCTGTAGTAGGTCGACAAGATATAGCTTGTGAATGGGACGATACCCCGGCACTTGTTATACAAACTATTGCCGTAGAACATAAACGATTTTGCGACGTAGACGAAGAATTTGCTTTGTTGGAAGGCGAGAATGACGATCTTCAGGGGTGGAGAATTGATCATCAAGAATACTTTGAAAGAAATGGTAAGTTCGATGAAAATATGATGTTGGTATGTGAGCGGTTCGAACTAATTGAAGATCTTAAGATGATTAATGACGCCACTGAAGGTAATTAGATTTTCTTGTTTTTCGGCTGATTAGAAGACATAGCCTTGCACTAGTTCGGCCTTTTTCAGTTTCAGGTTAAAGTGTCTCTCAGTGGCGGTCACTGATTGTCCGCTCGACATGCTTGTCACATGATCAACTTACCAGTGAGGTCGCTGGGAATCGCGCATTGCTCACCTGGTTTTTGGAAAAATGCATCATGGCTTCCTAGGTGCACTGTGTCGACACTAAAGCGAACAAACGCTGGAGCTGTAGCTGTTCTGGCTGGAGTACGTGGTAAATCACTCAATATCATGCAGGTTTACCAACACTAAATGGCTAAAATCGCTTTATTTTCTAATAAATAAAATTTTTACATTCCATGAAAAGTTAATTAAATCAAATATATACACAATTTATAATCGCATTTCGAGAAAAAAATACAAAAACTGACGATAAATTTATCTCACGATGTAGAAAAGAAGTATCGACGGCCGTCCTAAGGGTACCAACCACAAAAAAAGGACACTTCCATGATCTTCACCGTAACCCCGATATTCGCTCTGCCCGTCGCTGTCATATATATGGTTCTCTGGATGAGGGTGACCTCGAAACGCAGCGCTCTTGCTCAATCCATTGGCGATGGTGGCAATGCCGATTTGCTGCTTCGTATTCGTCAACACGGTAACTGCGCCGAGTGGAGTTGTTTTCTATTGATACTGATGATGATCTCTGAGGGAGTGGGGGCACCGAGCCTTTATCTTTATATTGGTGGTGCACTACTGCTTCTGGGACGAATCGCACATCCATTCGGATTGAAAGTGGATAATGCAGCACACGTATTGCGATATATAGGAAACGGAACGAATATGCTAGCCACATTAAATTTCATGATATGTATCGCTGTGAATTCATTTGCTTTTTGACACCTTTATTGTGAAATTGGATATTTTGCATACCTATTTAAACTAAAAATTTCTAACCGAGAATCTATCGATGAAATACATGCTACTAATTTACAACAACCCCGAACAGCAGCCAGCCTTTGGTACAGCTGAATTCGAATCCATGATGGCCGGTTTTTTTGCGGCCAACGAAAAAATGAAGAGTGATGGTGTGCTAGTTGACGGGGAGAGCCTGAGCGAACCACACACGGCAACATCCGTTCGTATCAAAGCCGGAAAAACTGAGACTATGGATGGTCCCTTTGCGGAAACGCGTGAATACTTGGGTGGTTATTATGTGGTTGACGTACCAGATGTGGAAAGCGCTATTAAATATGCTGAAATGATTCCTTCCGCCTCATTCGGAACCATTGAAGTTCGCGCCATGATGGACTACAACCCAGCTGGCTAAGTCATGACAATCACCACCCCCATCGCGATCAACAAGGCCATCGAAGAGGTTCTACGATGCGATCGGGGGCGGCTTGTCGCAGGTCTTGTTTCCCGGCTGGGAGATTTCCAGGTCGCTGAAGACGCCCTGCAAGAAGCCTGCATATCAGCCATGTCGCATTGGGGGCTAAACGGGCTCCCGAATTCACCCGTTGGCTGGCTGATGAAAGTGGCACTAAACAAGGGGATTGACAGAGCGCGGGCTATACAGCGCGATCGAAAAAAGAACGATCAACTTATGATTCTGACAGCGACACATTTTGAAACGATCGATGAGGAGCCTATTCCGGATGAGCGTCTTCGGTTGATCTTTACCTGCTGTCATCCGCTACTAGAAGAAAAATCGCGTATTGGTCTAACGTTGCGTACGATCTGTCATTTGACAACCAGGGAAATTTCGGAAGCCTTTCTAGACAAAGAAAAAACTATGGGTCAGCGCATTTCACGCGCTAAAGAAAAACTTCGGGATGCAGATATCGACTTTGAAATTCCAGATCAAAGCAGTTGGCCAGCAAGACTGGATTCTGTTTTATCAACTATCTACCTGATCTTTACAACCGGATATGTCAATGAGGATGATAGCGATAGAGATCTGTGCGCAGAAGCAATTTATCTGTTACGTCTGCTGGACAGATTGCGGCCGGATGATCCGGAAATCGAA
Organism: Granulosicoccus sp.; assembly: GCA_045106855.1. Taxonomy (GTDB): domain Bacteria; phylum Pseudomonadota; class Gammaproteobacteria; order Granulosicoccales; family Granulosicoccaceae; genus Granulosicoccus. Next base: position 223,491 of record JBGCFI010000023.1, on the reverse strand, counting down.
GGTGCCCTGGCGCTTGTATTATTGACCGACGCCAGAAGAATCGCACGCATTGGAACTGATGGAGCAACGGTGCCACCGGCTGAGCAAGATCGCTCTCAGTGGGATATGCACAAAGTCGAGGAAGCACGTAGTATTTTGTCTCAAGCTGTTTTACGGGGTCGTCCTGGCCCCTATCAAATCAAGGCAGCAATTGCTGATTGCCATATGATGGGAAATGTTCCCGATTGGAAGCAAATTTCACTATTGTACGGATCACTCTGGATGCACGAACCCACGCCGATCGTCGCACTCAACTGGGCAATAGTTGTAGCCGAGGTTGGGCAACCTGAATTGGCATTAAGTAAAATTAAAGCGCTAGAAAATGACTTGAAAACGTTTCAGCCATATTATGCCGCCTACGCTGGAATACAAAGCCAATTGGGTGAGATTGCTGAAGCAAAAAGAGCGTACCAAATGGCTATACAACTTTCCCAAAATAGCGCTAACAAAATGTTTCTGGAAAAAAAGCTTGAGAAGCTAAGCTAACATCTGGCAACAGGATCATAATGATCGTTAAAAGGTATACATCAGGTTGAAGTATATACCCGAAAATGGATTGACCGGAGTTTCGGCTGCAGAGTTTCCACATTATGAATTTTTGAGGGCACATGGATGATTAATAACGGTATAGATTTTGTGAGAGTCAGGGAAATTTGCTCGTCAGGCGCAGGAAGATTGGGGAATGATTTTAGTGTGCAGCGGCACACTAATGTGCGAATAAACCGATTTCCGTTGTCTCGCAAAAATACGTATCGTGAGCTACGATACGCGCATAAGTCCGGATACGAATCTGCCGAGGCATTTCTTGTGGACTCAGTATTTACAGAAGCTTTTCCAGAAGAAGCGGGTTTCCAAGTTTCGAGGGAGCAACTCAAGGCACAAAGCTGTAGTGAGACAGAACTAAAAGGCTTTTACAAAGAATTTGAAAAGCAAATTACCGATCTACCAACGCTACCTACGGTTGAATCATCAATTCGAATACACACCGGCTTTGACTAGAGGTGGCTATTCGTAGAGGGTAGTGAAAAATATTGCTCGATTTTTTGGCGAGATACCGAGAACTTACTACTTAAACGGAGCGCCTAGAACCAATGTAAAACCTTGTACAATGCTGAGTTAGCAGAGAAAGATATTCGGAAAATTGGTTTTTAGTGATGAAGATGAGGGTTTAAACGGTAACTCTTAACCCGTAGTTGCGATTGGCCGTGCTTTAAAGTACCAAGCGTAAACTGATCAACGTATAGTAGCTGTAACGTGAGCTTGCCACGCCTGTTCTGCCGCAACGCTGCACCCGCCTAAAGTTTTCGTAAACGTGGCTTTCAATTGAAAGAGAATCATGGAAGCATTACCGTACGTAAAAGAAATGACGCTAAGACGTAGCGAGATTGAGAGACTGGATGTTTATCCGTTTTCCATCCCTGCGGTACGAGAGCTAGTCCATTTGGAATTTGGTAAAGAAGTTACATTTTTTGTTGGTGAAAATGGTAGTGGAAAATCCACGTTACTTGAAGCCATCGCTGTGGGTCTCGGATTTAACCCCGAAGGCGGTACAAGGAATTTCAATTTTGTTACCCGAGGATCGCATTCTAATCTGTATAAATACCTTACGTTGTCCAAGTCTTATTTAAGGCCAAAAGATGGTTTCTTTCTGAGGGCTGAAAGTTACTTTAATGTGGCAACTAATATTGAGCACATGGATGCCGAGCACGCGCCATCACCACCAGTTATAAACTCCTATGGTGGTGTATCTCTACATGAGCAATCTCATGGAGAATCTTTTCTATCGTTGGTTTTGCATCGGTTTGGAGGTAAGGGTATCTATTTGCTGGATGAGCCAGAAGCTGCATTGTCGCCAACCAGGCAGTTGGCCGTATTGAGTAGAATGAGGCAGTTAATAAAGGACAAATCTCAATTTATCATTGCAACTCACTCTCCGATTCTACTGGCTTATCCTGGAGCATCAATTTACTTGATTGATGGATCAGGAATAAGTCCTGTAAAATATGAAGATACTGAGCACTATGAAGTCACTAAAGCATTCCTGGAAAACCCGCAAAGAATGCTCGATGAATTATTTCTTGAAAATTAGTGTACCCGACTGTGGCTGTTATACAAAGACAAGCATCAAACCCGGATAGACTACAAATTGGCCAGCTGTCGTGGAGCTGTCGGGCTTCTGTCAGTGTGTATTCGTGTGGAATTCTGTAATTCTGTCGGATAATATAAATGTCCCCCGGGAATTGCGACATTTCGTGATGAAGATAAATGCCGATTTAATAGTCAAGCTTCGAAAAGATAAGCATTGGACCCAAGAAGAGCTAGCTATCGCTACTGGTTTGAATGTAAGAACAATTCAGCGCGTTGAATCGGATGCGTCTGGTTCATTGGATTCAAAAAAAGCTCTGGCTTCAGCACTGGATATTGATATTCATGAACTGGATTTTGAAGAAAATCTGATGAAGCCTTGTCCTATTTGTAAATCAAATGATATTTACCAATATAAAGAATATTTTCAATACACCGGTGTAGGAGAGGAGTTGCTACCCAAGTTAGGCAAAGGACCATTTGGTGTTGCTTCTATATGTCCGTTTGTGTGTGAAGAGTGCGGTTATATAAGAATAATGGCATCAAGTGAAACAAGGGTCCAATTGGCGAACAACAAGCATTGGAAAAAAATATAAGTTTCTACACCGGCTTGTTGAAAATAACAGTTCTTTTTTTAGTGTCAAGACCAACTGTATTTATGATTCAACTGTGATTTGGCGAGTTGAGATAAAGTAAAAAGCTAGTAATTCAACAACAACAATCGTCGACTCTGGCAACCACGCTCAGCTGCTCCTGAAGCCGCCGTTCCGGACTAGCAGCGGCAGTTTGCGACCAGCACTATTATCATCTTTAAGCCGCAGCAGGCAAAGAGAACCCAAAGCGCGCCCCGCAGCCGGGTTTGGTCTCCAGTGATATATCGCAACCGTGTAATTTTACAATGCTCTTTACGATTGCGAGACCGAGTCCAGCATGCCCGAACTCCTCGTCATCGTTCTTGCTAGCCGAATCGGTGTCTGCTCGAAAGCGAGGTTCAAAGGCTAATTGGGCGTCGTGGTGTGCCATTCCATCACCATCATCAATGACTGCAATATTGATTCGTTCATTGTTGATGCGTACGATATCGATGCTGATATTTCCACCACTAGGGGCATGGCGTAGCGCATTGTTCAACAAGTTCTCAAGTGCGCGATGAACCAGGGCGATGTCAGCATTGACGTCAATCGGCTCATCATCCCGGGTTCGGTTATTTACAGTGAGCGTAATTTTACGTTTTTCAGCCTGCGGTGTAAGATCTTGCAATGCATCGTGTGCAAGTTCGAGCAGTGAGAATACTTCGCTATCCAGTTCGTATTCTTCTGAGTCCAACTTCGACAGCTCGAATAATTCTGACACCAGTCGTCTAAGTCGCTTACAGTTCTTATGAGCGATAGCGAGATATCGATGTTCCACTGACTCATTCAGACTGCCGCGTTTGAGAATCACCGTTTCAAGGTAGCCCTGCAATGTTGTTAGTGGTGTACGCAAGTCATGGGAAATGTTAGCAATCAACTCGCGTCTGATTCGATCTTTCTTCTCCAGGCTTTGGTACTGCGATTGAAGCTTTATTGCCATGTTATCGTACGCTGCGGTCAATTCGTCGATTTCGTCGTACGTACTGAACAAACGTTGCTGCCTCGTTTTGATAGGTAAGTTGGAACCGGGTCCGAGCAATTGTGTCGCTGTGCTCGCCGCTTGTACATGTCGGGTCAAGCCACGTAGACGCCTGGTCAAGCTGAAAAACACCACCGAGCCTGCGACCCCTGCAAGAACGAGAACGCCGCTCAGTATCCAGACTAGATCGCGCAGGGTATGGCTAGAGCGAATGGCGCTAAGTAAGGTCTGGTGTTCGCGTCCAGCGAGTAATGCATAGATATAGCCAATAGTTTTCCCGTCGGCTTGGAGGGGGTGCACGGAGAATGGTCGTTGGTCATTAGGATCAAGCGGGTTGTCACCGAGTAGTGTGCCGGAAAACTGATTCTCCGCTGCCTCGTTAACTGGTTCTGTATCGCTTAGCGTAGGATTATCATTTAGGACAACAGTGGAGGGGGTGTTTAATCGTATAGCTTCTCGTATCGGCTGCATGGAGACGCGGGGCTGGGCAATCACGTTCGCACTCGCTGCCTGGGCCATCACAAACCCTTGCAAGTCGAGAACATAGACCTCCACGCTGGGATTGACCATCATGACGTGTTCTGCCAGTGAGTTAAGTGCCTGGTGATCTAGTGCGCCGTCAACCACAAGTCCTGCGTTTTCGGCCATGTACATCGCTATTGGAGCATTGAGGCGCTGTGTAAATTCAAGGAAGTAGTTTCGTGCACTGCGCTCTGCAATCCAGAGGCTAAAAACACCAAGTATCAGTAATGTCACAAGGAAAACCAGTGACAGGCGAATGTACAGACTCATACCTTGAAAGTCGACACGTTCGTGACCAGGTCACCAGCCTGCGTCCTGTGATTGCCAGCGTCCGGTGACAGTTTGTATCCCACGCCCCAAACCGTAGTAATCAGGCGAGGTCGTGTTGGGTCCACTTCAATTTTTGCACGCAGCCGGTTGATGTGCGAGTTAACCGTATGGAAATAGCCGTCATGACTGTTTCCCCATACGGCTTCGAGAAGTTCCACTCGTTTGAACGCACGGCCCGGATGTCGCGCGAAGTGGGCAAGCAGTACAAATTCGCGCGCGGTCAGTTGTACATATGCCCCGCCGATATGAGCGGTGTGGGCGCGCATATCGAGGGTAATGTCGCCAACGGTAATGATGTCAGGTTTTGGCGCTTGGCTCAGGACTTCCACGCGGCGCATAAGCGCATTGATACGAGCGACAAGCTCTGAGACGCTGAATGGCTTTGTCACATAGTCGTCCGCTCCCATATCCAGTCCTTGGATACGATCGGCTTCGGAGCCTCGCGCGGTGACGACGACGATAGGGGTTTCCGGGTGCAGCTTGCGAACCCGCTGGCAGATATCCAGTCCATCGCAACGCGGCAGGCCTAGATCGAGAAGGACGAGATCCCAACGTTGCTGGACGGCCATTGTCAAGCCAACTACGCCGTCGCTTACGTGAATGACCTCATTATTGGCATCCTGAAGATGCAAGCGGAGCAATTCTGCGATGCTTGCCTCGTCCTCAATGATAAGTATACGACGTGTCATGAAGGTCTGAGTGTGAAAATCGGTACAAGTTTCCGTTGTGGGGGTTAAGATCGTGCGACGCGACAAGATCGATGCATTCGCTAATGGTCGTGCCGCACGATTGGGTCACTAACCGGTAAAATTGTTCACGGTTTGATATGACTTAACGCAGGCGTGTAATGGTGACTTCGGCTACGGCACTTCGCCAGTCATAGGTTTGTTCCGGGACGTTAGCGATACCGTGAATGCCGTTGGCTATATGAACAAATCCCTCAGCATTCGAGTCATCTAATGAGCGGCCTTCACCACCACAGAACGGTCCTGGAATATTCGCGCAGATTTCGTCATTCGGCTCGCTGCCAGCGTCGTACGCCTCGGCGAGGTAAGTACGCGATCCCCTGCGTGGCAGCTGAACTGAATTAAGCGCCACAAATGTGTCATTGGTTGGCAAAAGCATTGCGGCCATGCTGAACAGATTGTTGCGACGTGCTGTTGTGATCTCGAATGTGGTACTGGCGCCAGGCTGCAGCAGCCCTTCTGTGCTGGCGACACCTGCCACGGCGTTACTGTTATTGAGCTCGGCAATGAGTGCCGTCGTATCGCCGCTTTCGGCAACGTCGGCAAGTGGCGTACTGGCAGCCTCACCGAGTTCGAACAGTGCAATACCACGGTTGTGCGTGGCGGCAGCGATGGGCGTGAATTGAACGGCTTTCGTAATGTTGGTAATTGTGACACTAAAACGGAACTCGCGATGGTAGTTGCTCGCCTGGGCCATTGCGCTTGTGCCAAGTATCATTGCGCCTGCAAGGAGTGTGATGCTCTTTCTTGTGATTGGGTTGTGTGTCTTCATGGGTAGATTTTCCGTGGTGACGTCGAAGAGAGTCGACATGGGGAATCTACCGAAGCCGCGAAGCCCAAAGATCACAAAACTATAACAATTCCATTCGTTGTCCCGGATAGCGTTGCAATTACCGACGAGCGCGAAGTGGGTGGATTTACACTATCGCCATATATTCCTCGCGAAATTAAGTTACGTGTTGACTTGTTGGAATTCTTTGTAGAATACAAGAGTCGCTTTCATAGCGACAGTTTCAACCGAGGCAGTTTGATGGGAGAAGAGAGCGGATTGTTGATTCGTCAAGCGACTGAGTCTGATGCCGCGTGGTGATTCATGTTGCTGGGATTGCCGGATGTAAGCTATTCAACGTACGAATACCGCTAGAATAAAAAGCAACATTATCAGTACACATGAGATACTTGCTACCCAGATCAAGCGCGCCTCTACCATGACATTAGCAGCTCGATCTTTTTTGCTCAGCCAATATCCATAGAGCGGTAACAATTGCATCATATGTGTCGCGAAGAAATGGGGAATTCTGAGATCCTGACCATTTAGATACCATCCGACAAGTGGGACACGAAGCGATTCCAAAGTACTTGCGGTGATTCCATTGTCTGTTTGAGAAGACATATATCCTGCAATGACGAGTGTTAGCACTGAGCCAATAGTGAGTCCCAGAGCTGCTGCAATAAGCAGTGGTTGATTGCGTTTGGATTGATATTCCCGAAACAATAGATACCCTAAATAGAAGCTTCCCAACACCAATATCAAGGCACCGAGTCCCATTAAGCTGTACATAATGGATTCGACAGCCGTAGAAGTATTGAAATGTGACTTGCGTCCTCTGGACGCTTGTAAAAATATATACATCACTTCGAAGATTCCAGCGGCTACGACGACATATGACATTGCTTTCCACAGAGCCCCATTGCGCCTGGCAGGGCTGAGTAAAGAGGCTAGAACAGCGAGCGTTATAAAATGGATAACAACTGATATTTCAAACTTGATAGGTTTAACCCATAACGCCTCATCGGCCAATAAGCGTTGATCGAAACCGTACAGGTGTAAATTTATAGCAAAGTACACTGATAGAAAAAGTGTACCTTGCCACCAGATATTCAGATGTTTGTGCTGGTCCGAATAAAAAATCGAAGAGTTAAAACTCATGAACTTATTCCTGCTTCAGATTCGGTGGCCGTTGACTTAAACCGCAGCATTGCCGGTTTAATCAGCATGAATAACAAATATCCAAAGGGCCCAAACATGAATGTGAGTAGCAATATAGGGGTTTGAATTAATCGGGACACACCAATCTCATCCGCTTGTTTAGCAATAAGACCACCGACAAACAAATCAAATGCGAGATAGTGCACCCATCCGGCCAAAGCTGCTGCAGGGTAGGTAAACAGTTGTTGAACGTTTGCCAAGGAATCAAACCCGCCCTCTGCAGAGAAAAAGTAACGTGCGACTAAATAGCTGTACAAGATGGACAAAACTAGTGGAATAAGGCTTGACGGAATAGCATTTACCCATTTCCACTTTCGTGGGAGAAAAATCAGGACGAGCCACCCCAGCATGGCCAAGGTGCTCGCCGACGAAAACAGTTGCTCGAAAGACATTCCGATACCTCATTCTTTACATCGTAAAGATAGGCTACTCAAATAACTTTACAATGTCAAGATGGTGGGGTATTTTACCCTGTGGGCTACATGATTCGGAGAGAGAGGTTTAATGGGAGACTATCACCACGGTGATCTGGCAAATGCGTTGTTACAGTCAGCTCGAGTCGTGCTAAATGAAAAGGGAATACATGGCTTAAGCCTACGTGCGTGTGCGGCTCACGCGGGTGTGTCACATGCAGCCCCCACCCATCATTTCAAATCACTACGTGGATTACTCACTGAATTGGCAGTGATCGCCTACGATGAGCTTGCTACGGCTTTGCAAGCAGCATACACTCAGCTTGAACATGAGCCTCCCAGGATTCGCCTACAGAAAGTTTGCCAGGCGTATATCGACTTTTCGCTGAAAGAACCTCGGCTTTTCGAACTCATGTTCTCATCAACCCCATTGGATTTCGACAATCCGCGTTTAAAAGCCAGCTCTGGTGAAGCCTATCAACGTCTGATAGACATTGTTCATCCTCTGTTCAATGCTAGAGAAATAAATGAAGAAAAGCGGGAGCAAGCGGAAATTCTGGTCTGGAGCATCGTTCACGGATACGCCAGCTTGCTCATGAACGAAATCGAGCGTAATGAAAGTGGGGGTAATGATGAGTCGAAATTGACACTGCCAGATTTGAGTTTGCTGGCGGAGTTGTTGCAGTAAATTGTCTGCGGTTCTGTTGTGTAAAGTGTCCTAAACTGATTGCTTGCAGTCTAGATCCACTTTGGGAAGTTCTTATAAAATGGGTTAGGAGATAAATGTAATCCATAACGTACACTTACCTGAAAATTGTGAGAGTGAAGACGAGTAAATTAATTATCCAATTTATCAACACCAGCTTTCTTTCCAACTTGACGAGATGGTCTATGTATTTTCATGTTCAATAGTTGGCACTGTTGTTCACAAACCACAGGATACATTCTGGGTTTTTTCAGCGGTTCGAACGTAGACTTCCTGACACTGAAATCGTAAGAGTTTAACGGCACGTAGTTCCACTGCGCGTTCAAAACCGTCGGGCAGACATCTTAAATAAGTCTCTGTCCTAGCGAGTTTGATGGAATGAAAAGCTCAGAAAAAGCTTAAAAATTCATCACAAGAAGCTAGATATTATGGATAGTAAAATGTACGGATGCGACTGAACCGAAAACTGGTACTCAAAAGTATTTGCTAAAACTGCTCTGTCTCTTAGGCCACCGAACAAACGAGTGTGGGTTGGTATTAACGAGCTATAAAGGTACTGGCTTTTTCCTCGAGTAAGCAGGTCATTGTATTGCTTCATGTTGTTGAGATATATCAACTGGATACCTGGCCACAAGGCCCTGAGCTGCAAAACAGTTTACAGCGCAGGGCATTGTGGTGGTATGGCCGCCGGTTCCGGTGAACTAGCGCCGCTCGCTGCACGCGGGGTAAAAAATTTTCCGGCAAACGCGACTTTATTTAACGATAGCTCTCAATTCGTATTCGTCGACCAGTCCTTGCTCGTCGCTAACTGATAGCCATAAATATGCTTCGCCTGTTTTTAAAGCGGTGATACTGAAGAGGCCGTTTTCGTCCACGGATAAACTTATAGTCTCTGGGGAACTGTTATCCACCGAGAATTGTAATGTCGATGGGGATTCGTCGTTCACAACCAATGTAAAACTATCCGTGTCACCCACCACATAAGCTATAGATTCCAGGACGGGGTCACAGTTGTAGCTGGTATCAAGGATGTCAGGCGCAAGATTTGGTTCAACTTCGGGATCAACGGGATCAACGGGATCAACGGGATCAACGGGATCTATTTCCGTGGTGGGTACCACAACCGGAGGATCCACTGGGACGCCATTGATAACGCCTACAGGTATTCCAGCTTCGGGCATTGTGGGTTGTGCCTGCCCTATTTGAAATTGAACCACGGGAGCATCGACCCAGCGTTCTATCTGTCCAATATTATCAACAGAAAAGATTTCATACTCAGGCAGTTCTGTATTTTCACTTTGTGCCGGAAGGATAATATAGTTTTGAGAGGCATCCGTTATAACAATTAGAACATCGTCCCGCAGCACATAGTATTCTGCAGCACCCGCTTTCTCAGGCCAGATTAATTGTACTCTGCCATCTGATAGGATTAGCGCTGTGAATTCGCTAACAGTTTCAACTGGAAGTGATTGCCCGAGCTCTGGCGGTTGTTCTGATTCTGCAAGTGGAACCCCCTCCAGCCCGCATCCTGAAACCAGAAATGCGCTGAGAATACCCAGGACGAGTGATTTGTATTTAGGGGACGACACACTCTCACACTCGCTCAGCATACTCATATAGTGTCCTTGTTTTTCAGGATGCGCAATCGTGCTCAGAGCAGTAGCTATCGCCCGTGCATAGTCAAAATTTCAAAAGGATTTTGATATCTAATTCACATTTTACCCAAAATCAGAATTTTGCCCTCGATTAAGAGAAGTGCAACGAGTATTTAAAGTCAATAAGCAATGACCTTATGAAACTGAGTTATCTGTCTTTCGGTACGATGGTCACAAATAATATCGGGAAGTTGAAGCGAGCACAATTGATAGAAACGCTCTGCCGACTGGTCCGACAACTAACGAAATAATCAATTGCAGCTCCCACGAGGCGAATTGCACCTCGCATCACTGATGAGCTGAGATGGTTAAACCAATTGTTCGATTTATTATGAAATTGTTAAGGTGTCAGATTGGTTTATTGTGGAGAGCGACTATTTTTTTCGAACTCCTTGAATGCATCTTCATAATCAGAATGCCATCGCGATAAGGCAGGGCGGTTTTCAATAACATCGAGCGACGACCACTCGACTCTGCGGTGATCTCGTGTTTCGTCTACATCGTTGTCTGGGCAAAGGATGTAGAAATCGTTGTTGGCCATCCGTTCGAGGAAATAATCTACTGTCTGTTCACTCGTCCATGCGGCAGCTGGTTTCTCCGGTATTGTGGCTGCAATCATCCCGGTGTAGGTGAAACCCGGCACGAAAAGGTGTGCTGATATTGGCTCCCCGGATCTGTGAAGTTCATGTGCAATCTGCTCGGTCAATAATCTAACCGCGGCTTTTGAAATGTTGTAACCGGGGTTCCCCGGTGGTGTCGTGATCCCTTGCTTTGAACCCGTGTTTATTACAACAGCAGGGCGTTTGGCTTCGATCATTCTGGGTAGAAACGCATGAACGCCTCTGAGCACGCCCAGAAAATTTATATCAAGCAGTCGAAGCCAGTTATCCATTCCTGACCATGGGGAGGTTGGCAATCCGCCAATACCGGCATTGTTCATCAGAACGGCCACGTTGCCAGTGGCAAACGATAGCTCTGCCAGTGCCTCAATGGAAGATTCATCGGTGACATCGGTTGGCTTGCCTATAACTTGCACATCAACTGCGGCCCGATCACGGACCTCTGCCACGGCTTCTTCCAACTGAGATTCGGGCAAGTCTGCCAGGATGACGCCTAACCCGGCCTCGGCAAATCGCAGAGCTGCCACCCTGCCAACACCGCTAGCTGCTCCGGTAACTACCGCGTATCCGCCTGCTTTAACGGCCTCTTTGTACATGAGTTATTCTCTATCTAAAATTTTTAGTGGTTGGTACTTCGCCATACTCGAAGACAGCCGCTGCAGGACATGATTGGCTGGCTTACCCACATTGCCAGACCCGTCAATCGATATTCCAATCAATTGCCTGGGAAGCGTACGATATGTGAATTACCTGACCATGCCCCTGGCATCAATGGTTTGAGGTATCAGTTGACCGTCCGCTGTTCGAAGCCAGGCGCGATCAAACATATTGGATACGACACAGACGTGATTGGGGATAATTTGAACAATGTCCCCAACTACCAGATCACAGTTTTCGGGGACTGATACCACACCGTGCTCTTCGCTGAGAGATGTGATGGACGCATCGGGGTGGTCAACCACATAACCGTAATCTTCAAACATGCCCATCAAATCAGAAGTTATCGCCTTGGACCCTGCATCAATAACCAGCCGATCAGCTGTAGGTCGGCTGACAACAGTGGCATGCACTCTGGCCGCACATTTGTCTTCGCTGGTTACGCCCCGTGCAAGTAATGAGCGATCATTATAGATATACGTGCCGATTCTATATTCAGTAAACACCGACTCTGTACTGGCACTCCACATATCTGGGGTGCCACCGGTAGAAACCACTGGGCAGTCAATCCCCGATGCTTGCAATAAGGGCAGGGTATCGCGCATGAATTTTGCAGCATCGTATGCGCCACCCGGGCTGGGGTAGGTCATCAAACCCGTAAAGTTAAGACCTGGTAGGCTAACCGTGTGTTTTGCCAACTCCAGTGCCTGTTCCGGTGTTTGCACGCCACACCGTCGTGCGCCGGTTTCGCACTCCACCATGACATTCAGTGTGGGTGTATTGTCAGCGAATTGCTCTGCCAAGCCGTTAAGCGTTACCAAGTTATCGACCACGACGGTCAGCTTGTCTATGCGTTGAGACAAGTCCTTGAGTCTTCGTAGTTTGTTGGCACCTACTATGTTATACGTAATCAGAATATCGCGAGCACCGCCATCTGCCATTACGTCTGCTTCACCGATTTTCTGACAGGTTATACCTGTGGCACCGGCACGTAATTGCTGTTGCATAAAGCGTCGTGTTTTATGTGTTTTGATATGTGGTCTTAGCGATAGTCCAACTTTATCGCAATGTGCCTGAAACGCAGTTATGTTCTCTTGCACGGCTACTTCGTCAATAATCAATGCGGGTGTATCGATGGGCTCTGCCATTAAGAGGTCCTTACTGTGAATTCGGGTTTACACATTAATCTATAATGTTCTAGTCTTCCAATTTAGCACGCGGCCAGATCTCGCGTTGCAGCGTTTGATAATTATTGGTTGCCGGGTCATTGGGATAAGGGCCATCAACAGCGGCATACAAAATGGTGGGTGTGATTTTTGAAAATGCAGCGAAAAAATGATTAGTTGACTTAACCACCAATAAGGATTTCTCTCGCGGGTCTATACCCAGGTTGGAAAATATATCCGGACTAAATACCTGCGAACGTACGGTATTAAGAATCACGTCGAGGCCAGCTATTTCAATCCATACACTATCGCCTAGTGGAACAATGCTGGTTCCAAAGGATTGCGTTGCATTACGTACTACATTGCGTACTTGTACAGTCCCGTCAATGGGTTCCCCTCCTGCAGCAGACATCTTTGCACCGAATCGCAGCTGGAATTGCGAGCCAATGCCAGCGGATATGCAGGTTCTTACTGCAATCGGGTCCCAGATGGTCGCTAGAGCTGCATTCTCAATATTCTGTTCGATCATCAGTTTTAGAATAATCGTCGAGTCACCGGGAACTCCGCCACCGGGGTTATCCCAAACATCGGCTATGACTGCAGGCTTCGGACTTGCTGTCAACGCAGTCGTCAGTGCGTTCTCAGCAGTTAAAAATTCCGGGCGTGTTTTTCCTCGATACGAGAACAGTTCAGCACCCAATTGATCCGCTAGCGATTGTCCAATATCTGGATTATCGTTACTGATAACAATTACGCGGGTGCCGAGATCGGGGGAGTCGCCAGCCATAAAGCCATGTATGACAGAGATAGAAAGAATGTCGTCTTTACCTTCCATTTGACGCATCCGATCAACAAAGCTTCTCATCGGTTCGCGGTTTGTTGGAAATATCTCAATCATTTTGCAATCATGTACTGCAATGCTCGGTATTATTTTCCCAGTGCTGGCACGGTGCGCCAGCAGCACTAGTTCTTCCGCTACGTCAACAAAATCGGTGTGCGGGAATTCTTTGAATACGGTTATCAAGTCAGCGTTGGCAACCCGTTTATCAGATAAATGGCTGTGAGGATCGAACGTAACGCCGATGAGGGTATCGGGTCCTGTGATTTGTCGAATCCGCTCTAAAAGCTCACCTTCACAATCCAGGCAATCCTGGGCAATCATGGCTCCATGCAACCCCAGCAGCACAATGTCGACAGGCATAGCGGCTCGTAACTCGTTCAGCAACTGGTCTCGCAAGAACTCCCAGCTCTTCTGGTTTACAAGACCGCCGGGTTCGGCCCAGGTGGCGGTGCCTTCGATTAACGTCCAGCTATAGTCTTGAGCAACGCTGCGAGCAACCGGGAAAACGGCACTGCATAGTGTCGGAGTCTCGGGGTGTTGACCAGGTGTCGCATAAAAGCTGTCTTTAAAATCCTGCAGGTCAGTTCTCAGTGGTGAGAAGGTGTTGGTTTCTGTTGCAATGGAGGCTATGAATACGCGCTTTTTTGCAGTGTTTTTTGATATCACAGCGTACCTCTATTGTCAGATACGGTTGAATCTGCTTTATCCCTGCCGGGTATAACGGGTATCGACGACAGTAGCCGTTGAGTGTACTCGTGTTGGGGTTGTTCAAAAATATTCTGAGTAGCATTTTGCTCCACAATCTCACCCCGGTACATCACACAAATACGGTCGGAAATGTGGCGAACTACGGCTAGATCATGACTGATAAACAACATAGCCACGCCGCTGCTTCGTTGAAGCTTTTTTAATAGATTTAGTACTTGAGCCTGAATGGACACATCGAGCGCTGAGACTGCCTCGTCGGCAATGATCAATCTGGGGCTAACCAGCATCGCGCGTGCAATTCCTATGCGTTGTCGTTGTCCTCCGGAAAATTCATGCGGGTAACGATCCATGGCTTCAGCACCAAGACCTACCTCTTTGAGCATGGTAGTGATTTTTGTTCTTGCCTCGTCTCTGTTTTTTACCAGCTTGTGGATAAACAAGGGCTCAGACAGTGTTTTTTCCACAGTCAGGCGTGGATTTAGCGAGGCATATGGATCTTGAAAAATCATCTGTATGTGCTTTCGCAGCGGTCGAAAGCGCGACGCTGGCATGGCGAGTATGTTCTGACCGGCGTAGTTAATTTCGCCCGATCCGGTAGTCTCCAGCCGGGTTATGACTCTACCTATGGTTGTCTTGCCGCAGCCCGATTCTCCAACAAGGCTTAGAACTTCACCTTCATGTATATTAAATGACACATTTTTAACAGCATGAATGCGTTTAGTGGCCAGTAACCCGGTGTTTGACTTAGTACGAAAGACAACATTAAGAGCGTTGACCGCTAGTAGTGGATTTACGCTCATGAGTTGTTACCATGCATCCGGGAGGCAAAGTGGCAACGCACACTATGTTCGTGATCTAGCATAGTGACAGGTGGTATCTGCTTACAAACGTCTTGCGCATGATGGCATCGTGGTTTGAACGGGCAACCGGTGTGCAAGGTATTAATTGGTGGTACCTGGCCCGGAATAGCATTGAGCCATTCAATGTCATTGTTTAAAGGAGGAATGGAATCGATAAGCCCGCGGGTATACGGGTGGCCGAGCCGGTCGAAAAGCTTCTTTGTCGTTGAGGACTCCACGATTTCACCACAATACATGACAGCGACTGAATCGCAATTTTGTGCGATTACACCAAGATCATGTGAAATAAGTATGATGGCAGTGCCAGTAGTACGCTGTAAATTGGCGATTAAATCCAGTACCTCTTTTTGAACGGTAACATCGAGCGCTGTGGTTGGTTCATCAGCAATCAGAAGGTTTGGATCACAGGCCAATGCCATAGCAATCATGACGCGTTGCCGTTGCCCGCCAGAGAGCTGGTGAGGATAGTGATCTATGCGATACGAGGCATCGGGTATATTCACCATATCCAGCAATTCCAGCGCGCGGCTACGTGCGCTTTTCTTACTGATGGGTTTGTGTTGTTTGATTGTTTCGATAATCTGGTCCCCGATTCGGTAAACCGGATTGAGACTTGTCATCGGCTCCTGAAATATCATTGCCATTGAACTTCCCATAATGGCGCGGCGCTGGGCATTGGACTGCTGTAGCAAATCCACACCGTTAAAGCATACTCGGCCACTGGTTACACGTATTTGTGTTCCTGCCAGTAAACCCATGATTGCCATGGCTGTTAGACTTTTTCCACTGCCGCTCTCGCCGACAATCCCCAGTGTTTCATGTGTATAAAGGTCGAATGACAGGTCACGTACAACAGGCAGAAGCTTTCTGTTTTCCTGGATTGCAATATTGAGGTTTTCAACACGCAGTAGCAATTGTTTATCAAACACCGGCAATATCATCCTTGAATCGAGGATCTATGCGATCACGAAGCGCATCTCCCAGTAGATTCATCGAAAAAACGGACATAATGATCAACACACCTGGATATATCAGAAGCCACGGAGCGCGTGTGATGTAGATGCGTTCTTCGGCGAGCATATTTCCCCAACTGGGTACTTCAGGTGGTAAGCCCAGGCCAAGAAAATCTAACGCTGCTGCTTGCAGCTGGGCGAAGGCGAAAATGAAAGTTGCCTGGACCAATATGGGTGAAAGAAGGTTGGGTAGTATATGTTTGAACAATAGAGAGAGGTGGCTAGCTCCAGTGCATCGAGCAGCATCAATAAAAACATCACTCTTCAACTTTAGTGTCATACCAAACAGAATGCGCGCAGTGGTAGTTGCGTATACGACACCGATAACAATGATGGTATTAACAACACTACGTTCGAGAATAGTCATCAATCCCAGTGCCAGTAACAACGCTGGAAACGCCATTAATACATCAACAGCGCGCATGAGAATATGACCCAGCCAGGTAAAGTAGCCTGACAACATACCCACAAGCCCTCCGCACACCAATGCAACAACAACGCTGCCAAATCCGATAATCAGTGCCATGCGTGCACCGTAGACTGCTCGTGAAAATGTGTCGCGTCCAAAGTGATCGGTGCCGAAAAAATGCGCAGCTCCAGGTTCAGTTAAGCGTGCTACCGGATTTATTTCGAGTGGATCAAACGGTGCAACCAATGGAGCGCCAATACCCAATACGATAATTGTCAACAACCATAGCGCGCCGAGCGTTGCGAGTTTGCGACCTTGTAGTGCCTGTAGAATGAAGGTGAATGCTTTCATGACAGCGAGACCCTGGGGTCGAGCCAGGCGTAGGCCAAATCCACGAGTAGGTTCACCAACAGGTATAGCAGCACGATAATAAGAATAACGCCCTGTATCACTGGATAGTCACGCCGCAATATCGATTGCACGACAAGCCGTCCGATTCCCGGTAAGGAGAATACTGTTTCGGTAACTACCGCTTCAGAAATCAGGGCCGCAAATGTGAATCCGAATGCTGCGGCAACGGCAATCAGGGCATTGCGGAAAACGTGTTTTACCGCAACTGTTGCTGGATGCAGGCCCTTGGCGCGGGCCGTTCTGACATGATCCTCACGTGATACGTCCAGCATCGAAGAGCGCACCAAGCGAATAATAAGTGCGGCATTAGGTGCTGCAAGCGTAAGGCTTGGAAGAATCAGGTAACGTATATTCGACAGCCCGCCTTCTTCCGAAACCGACGGAAATCCTGAGCTTGGAAACCAACCGAGTCCTACTGCAAAAATCAGTATTAAATACAATCCAAGCCAAAAAGTGGGAATAGATGCAAACAACATGGCGAATCCAGAGCTTATCTGGTCAATCCAAGTACCTTTGAATGAGGCCGACAGAATGCCTATGGGAATGCCGAGCAGTACAATCCAGAGCATTGTCAGCATTGCCAATAGACCAGAAGTTTCTGCGCCATCTCCGATAACTGACAATACCGGTGTATCAAAGAACAGGGAGTCTCCCAGATCGCCCTTTAGTACATTTTGAAACCACAACATGTACTGTTCCCATATTGGGCGATCCAGCCCTAGTTCCTTGCTTAGCGCAAGAATATCTTCAGGTGTTGCGGAATCGCCCAGTAGAATGGAGGCGGGGTCGCCAGGTATTAGATGTATAAAAAGAAAGATCAGAATAGACGCGGCTACCAGTGTTGGTATCAGCGTCAAGAGCCTCTTGAGGGTGTAGGCGAGCATCTACAAGCGTTTAGTGGAGTAACGACGACCGATGTGGTCGGGTGTCTGATTGCGAACCAGGCAGTGGCAATCAGAAACCCGCCTTTTATATAATGCGCCTAGTGGAGCACGTGGCCCACTAGTTACTCACATTCCAGAAATGTGGCCATATTAGCGTTGCATCGCCAAGTCCCTTAAGAGCGGGTGAGGCAATGTTGTATGTGTACACGTCGCCCGTTTTCATGGTTGGCACTTGCTCGTAAATGAGTGCTTGTATATCGCTCCAGATAGCCTGACGCTCTGCCGGGTCGGAAGTTGAAGTGAACTTGTTTTTCAATTCAGCTTTCTCATCGGTTGTCCACCAGCCAGGATAGTTGTCGTTCATTACAGAGATCAGGATTGGATCTGGAACGAAACCATGGTGGGTAAAGAACAGGTCCCATTGATCAGGTTGTGCGCGTTTTTCGATTAACGTTGCCCAATCATAGACTTGCAGGTCAACATTGAATCCGGCCTGTGCCAATTGTTTTGTATAGACGATGGCGCTGTCGTAATGAAAAGGGTAATTGGTTGAAACCATGAATTTAATCGGATCGCCAGTGTAGCCTGCTTCAGCAGCCATGGCTTTGGCAGCCTCAGCATCACCAAGGCTATAGTTTTCCGCACCGGAGTCGGTGTACCAGACATTACCTTCGGGCAGAAAAGACCCGTTGGCCCGCCATAGCCCCTCGGGGCCAATCGCCACTTGCAAGGCGGGGGTTTTATCAATGGCCATTTGAATGGCTCGACGCAGTGCAAAATTCTCTTTTAGTGGACCCTCTTTGGAATTCATAAAGACCAGGCCGAAGATTGGTCCCCCATTCAGGATGGTTTTTACTCCACCATCTTCATCCAGACTGGCATACAGGTCACCAGGGATACTTTCAGCGTAGTCGTAGTCACCAGCCTGCAAACCGGCAACGCGGGTGCCGACGTCAGGGACGGGTAGAAATTTTAGTGAATCAAATTCAGCGGTGCGAGTACCACCATAGCCATCAGCATCGCCTGTCGGTGAGTTGTATTGATCAAATCGAACTAGTTCGACGTGCCGATTGGGCTGCCATTCCTTGAATTGGTAGGGGCCGGTTCCGATGTAGTTTTCCGTTTTGATGGGTTCTTTGTTGGCATTTTCCATGACCGATTCCGGATAGATCGCCGGGCCGCCATTAATGAATGCCATAAGGTTTTTCCAGGGACCAAAGGGTTGACTAAGTTTTAAAGTAATTTCGTGATCACCGCTTGCCTCGACGCTTTCAACGTTATCGAACAATAAAGCGCCTCGCGAACCAAATTCACCCCAGCGTTGCAAGGATGCCACGACGTCTGCCGAAGTCATGGCCTGACCGTTGTGGAAAGTTACGTTGTCGCGCAATGTGATAGTGATGGTCTTGCCATCATCCGACATTGTGTCCGATGCAGCTAACAAGGGCACTGGCGCATTTGCCGCGTTAAAGGTATAGAGACCTTCGAACATATGATGAGCGATCGTCGTGGCAAGATCGGAGGTCACCACATGTTGATCAAGGCTTGGAGGTTCACCAACTGTAGCGTAGCGCAGGGTCGTTGCAGCATTGACCGTGCCCGCTGCCAACGACAGAGTTAGTGCAGCGCATAGAAATTTCCATCGGGTGTCTCGCTTCATAACGTGCTCTCCAAGTAATCGGGTTGAGTCGTGAAAAAGTACCTCGTGAGAATGTAAGAAACTATCACTGCGTATTTGTCAGTGTCAATGTTTTTGACCAAATACCATTGTTGTGCTTGAATATTCTGCGCTAAAATGTAAGTAACTTACATGTATGTCACTAGTAGGGAGAGTTTTGTATGAGTGAAGCGACGGGAATTGTCCGGTTCGATACAGCGGACGCTGCCGCTGGCGGTACTCCACGGCCATTCGCAAAGGCGGTGAGGGCGGGTGATTTTGTGTTTGTGTCCGGGCAAGTGCCGGTTGTCGATGGAGAGGTTGTGCAAGGAGGCATTGTTGAACAAACAGAGCTGGTAATGAAGAACATACTCGTCGTGCTTGCTCAGGCTGACTGTACGCTTGAACATGTTGTCAAAGTGAGTGCGTGGCTTGACGATCCGCGGGACTTTACGAGTTTTAATGCGGTATTCAAGAAATATTTCACAGCACACCCTCCGGCTCGTTCAACCGTGCAGTCAGCGCTGATGGTTGATGCAAAAGTTGAAATGGATGTCACCGCCTATAAACCTTTATGAGAACGCTCCGGTGAACCGCGTTATCGATATAATCTCGCGCGTTCGTCAATTTGATGGAACATTCAGTAAGCGTGAGCAAATGGTGGCGGATCTGGTTCTGTCCAGACTAGAAGAATGCTCGCAATGGTCGCAGCATGAAATTGCTGAAGCTGCGCAAGTGTCTGTAGCCACGGTAAACCGGTTTTGTCAGGCACTGGGTTGTGATGGTTTTCGTGATTTTCAGAGAACCCTGGCGCAGAGCGTTGCCGTCAGCATGCAGTATCTCGGTGGACCCGGTAAAGATGAATCCGAATCAGATCAGTTAGTGACACAAGTATTTGGCGCCTTGGTAGATACCTTGCAATTTGCGCGTTCGCAATTGAGTAGTAGTGCGATAGCCGCAGCCATTGATGCGCTGGCCGACGCTCGTCGAATTGCGTTTATCGGCGTAGGCGGTGGATCGGCCAATGTTGCCCGGGAAGGTGCCAACCGTTTTTTTCGTTTAGGCATTCTTGCCGAAGCTCATGCGGATGGATACTTTCAACGCATGCTCGCATCCACTCTGGAACCCGGCGATGTTGTCTTTGCGATTTCGTCCAGCGGCCAGCCAGTAGAGCTACTTGATAGTGTCGAAATAGCCCGACAGTACGGTGCAACGACTATAAGTCTGACGCGCTCCGGATCACCATTGTCAGACAGCTCTGATATAGCGATAGAGCTGGACTTGCCGGAAGACCAGGACATCTATAAACCGTCGGCTTCGCGTCTGGTCTTTATTGCCATCATTGATGTTCTGGCAGCAGGAGCCGCACGCAAACGACCAGAACAGGTCAAAGAGTATCTTCGCAGAATTCGTACCTCCATGATTTCACTTTCAGGTGATGTAAGGCCCAAACCTATTGGGGATTAGACTTAGCGGGAAGACAGAACGTTTCCCTGATTACTTGGTTATGTTGTTAATACAAGTTGTTCCTAGCTAATCTCATTACCCACTAGCGTCGTCTAAAAGTAATCGGCCTACTGAATCATCGGTGATTAAATGAGATACATAGCCCCCATTCAAAGTTGCCTGGATGGCTTTGAGTTTTGCACGCCCACCGGCAACCAAGATACCAGCTCCTGTGTTTCGAACCTGATCCAACGAAACGCCGATCATTCGGTCGTCGACTGGCCCTTTGATATGATTGCCGAACTGATCGATAAAATATCCGCATAAAATACCCACTGCCCCGTTTTTGCGGTACCACTTTATTTCAGTTTTATTCGCGATAGCCAGCTGAACCATCGGGGTGTTTGAATCACAATTGCCAACTGAGAAAATTGCGCGATCAAGCCCATTAAGCTTCTGCAATTGATGTTTTATGGCAGGCTCCTGGCGTAGCGCTTCAGCAAGTTCTGCAGAGGAGAGCACAGCAGGTGCATTCAGGGTGAAGCAATTTGCCCCCAGTCTGGTCGCTATTTTAATGGAGACGCTTTCCGCAGCTGCTACAAGGGGTGTCGGCATTGCCCCCAGTAACTGGCAGATCGTTAATTTTTCAATAAGGCGGTAAGGTACGTTTTCGGACAGATACTGCATGGTTTCACCCCAGGCAACACCTACTAACTCACCTGGCTTCAGAACTTCGTGCAATGCCATCGCACCAACGCGCGCAACATGCTGGTTTATCCTGATTCTGTCGTTTTCGTCAACCGGCTCGGGGGAAAAGTCAGCAATATAAACATCTTGCAAGTCAAACTTGTCTTTCAGTTCTCTCGATACCGTGGAGGACTTGAACGCTGCTCCGTTGATACGGATATCGACAATATTCTGTTCTCGTGCCTGTCGCAGATGATTGACCACGGTGGGGCGCGACACTCCCAGGCGCGCCGCTATTTCGTTTTGCGTCAGCCCCTCCTTGTAGTACAGCATGGCAGTTGACGCCAGAACGCTGTCATGATGAATCGAGAGTCGTGAATCAAGTGTTTCAGCGTTGTTTTTCAAAACGGAACTCAATACCCATGGTTATTCACTGACGTGGTTCTGTTGCCTGCGGTGAGGCCGGTGTCTGCAGGTAATCCCTATTGACATATGTCATATTTTATAGCATAAGTAAAGTGTGCGGCTGTATTTGAATTCCCCCCTCATCAAGGTTAATCTGCCGTCATAGTTGGTGATACTGATATCAACACCGAACCATGGAAAATAACTAAACCGATTGATTTCGGGAGGAGAAACTATGAAATTCGTGCTTCTTGCAAGATCCCTTGTCGTAACCTCGTTAGTGACGTTGGCATCCACTGTATCTATCGCTGAAGAACTTTCACTGGAAGGTAAAACCATTGGTGTCACAGTGGTAGGAACCAGTCATCACTGGGACTTGCAGGCTTACCAGGGGCAAATAGATGAGCTTGAGCGACTGGGTGCTGAAGTGATTGCTTTGGATGCAGGCCGTAATGACCAGACACAGGTTAATCAGATACAAACTCTGATTACACAAAAGCCAGATGCAATCATTCAACAACTGGGAAATATCGAAGTGCTGGATCCATGGTTGAAGAGAATCCGCGATGCGGGGATTCCACTTTTTACCGTGGATACCATCACACCTCATTCCGTCAACAATACAACCTCCAACAATTACGGTATTGGATCGGACTTAGCATTGCAGATGGTGGATGATATGGGCGGTGAAGGTAAGGTTTTGGTCTTTAACGGCTTTTATTCTGTGCCCGTGTGCAAAATCCGGTACGACCAGATGAAGTATGTAATGAGTAATTTCTCTGGCATAGAATTGATTGAACCAGAATTGAAAGATGTTGCGCCCAACACGGTTCAGCAGGCTTTCGCGGATGTTACGGATATGTTGACAAAGTATGACGAGGATTCAGGACTGAAAGCTGTTTGGGCGTGCTGGGACAGACCTAGTGTTGGTGCTACGCAGGCAATAGAAAAAGCTGGTCGTACTGAAGTTAAAACATACGGTATAGACGGTTCTCCAGACTATGTGGAAATGATCGCTGATCCCAATTCGCCTGCCGCCGCTGTTGCTGCCCAGCAACCTTATAAGATCGGAAAAGGTGCAGCTGAAAACGTTGCCAAATACTTGAACGGGCAAGACGTGCCTCCCATTACGTTTGTATCCTCCGTGCTGATTAACAAAGCAAATGCAGCCGAGCTGGCAAAAGATTTTCTACCAGCCAAATAGATATCGTTGAGACCGACTGTTGTGTTTCGTCTGACTATTCTGTCAGGCGAAACCTGCATTTTCGTATGCAAACTCTAGCGACACTTCCCCGAGACCAGGAGAAATCAGTCAATGACTGAATTTGTCATTGACATGCGCGGCGTGTCTAAAGAGTTTGGCCCCGTAAAAGCCCTTGATAGCGTAAATCTAAGAGTCCGCAAGCGTTCGATTCATGGATTGGTAGGGGCAAATGGAGCGGGCAAATCCACCATTATCAAAGTGCTTGCCGGCATTTACCGACTTGACACTGGCAGTGTAGAGGTCAATGGGAAAAAACTTGATGTCATAACACCGGCAAGCATTGAGAAAGAAGGGATACATTTTATTCATCAGGATCGGCTACTTGTCCCGACCGCTACCGTCGCCGAAGCTGTGTTTCTTAACAATGAACTCCGCAAAGGTATTTTCCTTGACATAAGGCGTATGAAAAAAGATGCCGCTGCGTTGATAAAGAAGCATTTCGATCTCAACATCAACCCTTCGTCGTTAATCAGGGATCTTTCTGCGGCGGAACAGAAGATTGTACAAATATCTCGAGCGTTGGCCAGTGATGCGAAAGTACTGGTATTGGATGAACCAACGGCTGCACTGGTGGCCGCAGAAGTCACAAGTCTTTTTGGTGTATTGAGAGCGCTTCGCGATGAGGATATCGGGATTATATTCATTTCGCACTACATGCAGGAAATCATGGAATTGTGCGACGAAGTGACTATCCTGCGGAACGGAAAAAACGCAGGAAGTGTAGTTGCACCTGACTCAAGTATTGAGGAAATCGTCTCCTTTATGGTTGATAGGGATACCAAAGAGATGTACCCGCCACGAGTTTCCCGGATAGGCGAGCCGGTGCTTGAACTTCAGAGTGTGTCCAGGAACGGACACTTCAGCAATGTTTCACTTACGCTGCACAGAGGTGAAGTACTCGGTCTTACCGGGTTACTGGGTTCCGGGGACAAACAGTTGTTGAAATGCGCATTTGGACTCGACCAGATTGATTCCGGTATCATAAAACTTAATAGTCGGGAACGACGATTCAAGTCCCCACAAGAGGCGGTGAAGGCCGGTATCGCCATGATTCCTGAAGATCGGCGTGCTCATGGGGTTGCGGTTGATCTTTCTGTATCTGACAACATCAGCATCGCCTCAATTAATCAGTATTCTTCTGGAGGCTTCGTCAATACCGGGATCGAGGCAGAGGCTGTCGATTCCTTGATCAAGGAGCTGGGCGTTAAAACTCCGGATCGCTTTCTACCCGTAAAAAATCTCTCTGGCGGAAATCAACAAAAAGTCGTTGTGGCGAAGTGGTTGTCCTGCGACAGCTCAGTTTATCTTCTGGACGACCCGACAGTCGCGGTCGACGTTGGTGCCAAGGTCGAAATCTATAATCTCATTAATCAATTGGCCCGCGAGGGCAAAGGAATTGTCTTTGTGTCTTCAGATCTAGAAGAGACCGTTGAGATGTGTGATCGCATACTGGTCATCTACCGTGGAAAAATTGTCGGTGAATACAAACGAGGCGAAATTGATAGTGATCAATTACTCGCCGTTGCTTCCGGCGCTACAACAGAAATTCAGGACGTGTCTTAGAGAACATGAAGTCCCTGGCACAAACTCCGAAAATAGCGTCAGACCGGAGAACGGTTGCGGCATTGTTTGTTCGTCTTGGCGCGTATGCGGCGTTAGGCGTCATACTGCTTTATTTTACGGTTTACGCTCGAGGCTTTACGTCTGCCTTTAACCTGCAAAACGTCGTTGAACAATCGACGATTCTTACTATTCTCGCTTATGGAATGACGGTCGTTTTCATTGGTACGGGTACCGATGTGCAAAAGGGTGGTGTTGATCTGTCGGTGGCAGCTATCGCTGGGTTGTCGGGAGCTGTTTTTGTCACCGTGCTAAATCTTGGATGGCCGGAACCCGTGGCTGTTCTCGCCGCACTGTTGTCCGGCATGGCTTTGGGTTTGCTTAACGGAATTGCCGTGAATGTCTTTCGTATAATGCCGCTCCTTGCGACTCTTGCGGTCATGAATATTGCCAGTGGTCTGGAGCTGACTATTACTGAAAACAATGTGGTGGGTGTGAGTTCTGATTTTCTGACGATGTTGCAGTTTGGGCGATTTCTCGGAATTTCATCACTCGCGTGGGTCTTGATTGTTTTTACTGTTTTTGTCGCGTTTCTGATGCATTTCTCTCCCTTTGGTGTGAAGTTGTATGCTGCCGGCGGTTTTCCAGAGGCGGCAAAAGCGGCTGGTCTTAACGTAGCCCACTACATTTACTTCAGTTATGTATTTTCAGGATTCTGCGCAGGAGTTGCTTCGGTACTGATTGTCTCACGCTTATCCGCATCCACGCCTGGAACCAGTTTGCTTTTACTACCTGTACTGGCGGCAGCGCTACTGGGGACTGTTTTTTCCCGGAGATTTATTCCGACAATCGGTGGAACTTTAATCGCCTCGCTATTTATAGGCTTTCTGGCAAATGGATTTCAACTATTGGGAATTTCTTCTTATTGGGTAAGCGGTGTTCAGGGAGGATTAATTTTACTGGTTGTGGCTTTGACATCATTTGCACGGCCGGCCGAGAGGGGATAATTTTGGATAATGTAAAAAGGGCGGTTTTTAGTCTCGAGGCTCTTTCAAATTACATTGTGCTTATCGCGTTTGCGGCGATCATTGTCCTATTTTCAATAACAACTGAAAAATTTCTGTCACCAGAAAATTTCTACAATATGCTTGCCAATAAAGTTGTTCTGTTGGCCATTGTGTCATTGGGTATGACCATTGTTATTGCAGCTGGAGGCATAGACCTGTCGGTTGGTGTTTCTGTCGATGTTTCCGGTCTCGTATTTTTTTCCCTTCTTGCTGCTGGATATAGCGCTGTTCTAGGTGTTACCGGGGGACTTGTTGCGGCTTTGATGGTGGGTTTGTTAAACGCGTTTCTGATTAACAAATTGAAGATAGACGCATTTTTGGCAACACTGGGCGTACTGTTTATTGGTAGTTCTGTTCAACGTCTGGCAACCAATGGTGGTACGCCAATTACATTAACCACGCAAGAATACTCACACATCTTTAAAGCCATATCTGACTCGCAGTACCTGGGGTTGCCGACGCCTGTCTGGACCTTGATAGCTTGTTCCGTCATTGTTTATTTATTGTTACATAAGATGGTATTTGGCCGTATTGTGGCGGTTATGGGGGCAAGATCCGGGGTTGCTTTGTACTCCGGGGTTCGTGTTCCCCGAGAGTTGTCCAAAGTGTTTGTCTACTGTTCAGTACTTTGCGGCATCGCAGGAATTTTATTGTCATCGCAGGTTAAATCCTACATTCCATTGTCTGGTGACTCGTTCCTGCTGGATGCAATCGGTGCAACCTTCATTGGTACTGCAATGACCTCAGATCGTCGTCCGACAGTCATCGGAACATTGATGGGGGTGTGCCTTCTTGCTGTGATGAGAAATGGTTTATTGCTTATCGGATGGAACTTTTTCTGGCAGCAGGTGGGGATAGGTGTTTTGGTCTTTGTGGTACTGGCGCTTTCATTTGGACTGCGACGCAGAGAGGAGTAGTCGCGTTAAACAAGTTTATTGAATGGCCTTGTTTTATTGTGTTTACACAATCAACAGAGGCTGAAATATCGCTTCATTCCTCTCCATATCAATCGCATAAGTGCTTATGTTGGTTTGCGACAGCGGATGACGCTCAATTGGTGTTAGGGACTTTCTGTCAGGAACCGGGGCACAACGCGGTAGTCGCCTAACCACTCGTGAGCTTTTCATGAGGTTGATGCGCAATCGTCAAATCGCAGTTTCGCACGCGGGTCGCCCGTCCAGACTCTGAGAATACCACGACAGTATGTAACCAATTGTCAGTCAAACGCGACGTTGGCTGCATCAAGGGCAGGTTGTAAGAAAACTGTTGACAGCAAAGCGACAAAAGTGCATCCTCTTTCAATATTCCAATAATGGAATATTTACCAGTAAACTTTTACTTTGGCTATGAATCCGACAGAGCGCACACTTCTGGTTCTGGAATACATCATGGCGGCCGGACCTGGCCCGCTTAAGCAAGTTGATATTGCGCGCGATTGTTCACTACCAGCGTCAACGTTGAATCGTATTCTCAAGTCTCTTTCCGATTGGGGCTATCTGTTTCGAACCAGCGAAAAATATGTGGTGCGCAATTTTCGTCTAGGTCGAAATGTACCTATGTCCGAGGGGTATTTGGCTAAGCTCGATGACACTATCCGCGTATTGAGCACCCGGCTGAATGTCTGTGCCGAGGTGGTGGTTGTTGCTGGTCATGAACTGCTGTGGCATTCAACCACTGATCACCCCGATCCCAGTATCGAGTTGCGAGCGGGGGTTGGTTTTCGCCGTTCACTGTATGAATTCGATGTACTGTCAAGGCTATACCTCAGTCGATTAAGTTGGAGTGATCTTGAGGCGCAATTCTTCACCGATGGCTTTTTCGAAACGCCTCGCGTCCGTGGCCGGATGGGTAATGCCCTGAGTGCCAGTAAAGTCAAGAGGTGTCTGGCGCAATGTCGTAACGATGTCTTTTCAGCTGATGAAACAGGTAATCATGTTGGCATACGTCGATTCGCTACTGTTATTCAAGATGCCAGTGGAAACTTTTTACACCTGCTGGCATTAGCGGAATCAGCGAAAAAGGTGAAGGGGTCAATTGATGTTTATAACGATGCACTATTAGAAGCGCGAAACGAGCTTACTCAGCTTGTATTAGATGAAAGTGCTGCAACAAGAATGCAGCCTAAATACCACTCGAAGCCTATGCGCGGAGGGTAAAGCGCCACTGGGCTAATCACTTGGGAAAAAATATGAAACATTTATTATCAACGGTCCTTGCGACCAGTCTGGTTTTATCTTCCTCTTTCGTTACGACTACAGTTCATGCGCAGGAAGAGATTAACGTGCTCATGTTTGGCATGCCGTTCACCAATGGCCTGCGTGAGCTAGCCGATGATTTTGAAGCAGAAACAGGCATAAAAGCGAACATAGATGTTGTTGGGCAAGATGTTTTCGAAAGCCGGATATCTCTTTCGTTTACAGGCGGAACTGGGGATATCGATGTGGTCCACACGCCGGTGATTCAGGTTCAGCGTTGGATTCAGGCAGGTTGGCTGCAACCCATAACCGATATGGTGTCGGAGGAAACAACTTCCGATATTTTGGCAGGACCGTTGGGTGCCTATAACGTCGATGGCAAGCAATGGGCATTACCGTTTTTTGCGGGAGTTGGCTTGATGAGTTATCGAGAAGATCTTCTCGAGGCTGCCGGTGCTGAAGTGCCACAGACTTGGGAAGAGATGCTGAGCGTAGCCGATAAAATCACCACTGATGATCAAGCTGCCATTGCGTTGCGCGCTGTACCGGGTCAGGGCTTTAATATGTTTATCTTCCCCATGGTGATGCGTGCTTATGGGGGAGCGTTTTTTGCAGACTACGAGGGTGGCGACCTGACACCGGCCATCAATTCCCCAGAGAATATTGAAGCGTTAAATATCTATACCAAGTTGATCAACGACTATGGTCCGGAAGGTGCCGGAAATTTCAATTTTGCTGAAGTAAACGCTGCTGCGAAGAACGGCCAGATAGCGTTTGCCGTGGAAGGTACGGGAATTATCAGCCAGATCGTTGATCCGGCAAACAGTAAGTTTGCAGATGTCACTGGCATTGCATTGCCACCAGGTGGTCCGGCAGGACGTTCTCCTGCCATTGGTGTTCATGGTATGGGAATTCCTGCAAGTGCAACTAACGCTGACGCTGCTGCAAAGTTTATCGAGTGGGCTGTCAGTGCTGAGACCGTGACCAAAATTGCAATGGCGCAGTCATTTCCAGATTTTACTACGGCATCTGTTGCAGACAATCCCGATGTAGTTGCAAAGTATGCAAGTATTCATCCTGATTTCTTGACAACGCGAGTAGCAGCGCTTGACCTGGCTATTGGTCATTATCGTCCGCTGATCCCGGAATGGCCGGCATTGGGTCAGGCGATTGGGGAAAGCGTAAATGCAGCCATTAACGGTTTAATGTCCTCTGAGGATGCGCTTGAGCAGGCAGAGGCGGATATGCGAGACATTCTTGGACTGTAAGCGCTCATAGGGTTAGAAAAGCAGTGCAGATCCCGGCAGGCGCAACGCCTGCCGGGATACTCGCTGATAAATGCGTTCATGAAAAACATCACACCACTTCGTAAAGGCGCAACCTACGAGTTGCAGCGTGGCTATCGCCTCATGATGGTGCCCGCATTACTTGCGGTAGGAATTTTCGCCATTGTTCCTTTGGCAGGGATGTTCGCCCTGTCATTCAGTGACTACCATCTCATTCGGGGTACCAACTGGGAATTCGGATTTCGTAATTTCGTTAAAATGTTGTCTGACAAAAGATTGATGAATTCAATTTACGTCATGGCGGCCTTGTCATTCTTTGGTGTCGCTGCACAAGTGCTAATTGGCAGCGCTGTGGCCATTGGTTTGCAGAAAATTACAGGACGTTGGAGGCTGGGGCGTGTATTGTTTTTGCTTCCCTACGCTGTTCCACACGTAGCGGTGGCGCTTATCTGGCTATCTCTGTTCACACCGACACTTTCACCCATTAATGCCTTTTTTGATGTTTTTGGTATTACTGTTCCCGCGTTTCTGACCAGTCAGTGGGGGGCAATTTTTGCAATCGTGGTGGCAGATACGTGGACCAATTTTCCGTTCGCCATGCTCATAATCATGGCAGCACTGCAGGGAATCTCGCCTGATCTTGAGGAAGCTGCTGCCATAGACGGTGCTACCCGGATTCGAACCTTTGTATACATCACGTTACCACTGCTCGTGCCTGCGTTGCTGATGGTGACACTATTTCGGTTTATCGATTCACTAAAACACTTTCCCATGATCTTTGTCATGACGAAAGGGGGGCCGGGGCGATCCACTCAGGCGACTAATTTTTACGCTTATGTTCAAACGTTCCAGAATTCGAATGTGGCTTATGGAGCAGCCGTGGCCGTCATGCTGTTCCTTATGGCAGCGCTTATCAGTTTCTATGTCGCAAAGCTCAATCAGAGGGTGACCGCATGATTGACACTAGCCTTGAGTTTCGAAGAAAACGCAGTATTGGTCTTGCCATGATGATGGTACTGCTTGTATTTGCAGCGCTTCCAACCGTATGGGTTATTATCTTATCTTTCCGGGCGCCTATTGCTATCTTTGAACCGATTTGGGAAAGTCCCACCGCGTTAACTCTTCAGAATTATTTCAAAATAACTCGCTCGGAATTTCCGGGTGCATTGCTTAATTCGTTCATTACCGCTGGCTTATCTACACTGTTTGCCATGATCGTGGGAGTGCCTGCCGGTTTTGCATTGGCAAAGGCACGTTTGTCTGGCAAGTTTGTGGCTTCCTGGATTTTATTGCTATTGCGTATGGCGCCACCTGTTGGTTTTGTCATTCCGCTGTTTTTACTCTATGCCAATACGGGTTTGATCGACACCTACATTGGTCTTGTGTTCGCGTATGTCACGTTAACCCTGCCACTGGTTACCTGGTCTATGTGGAACTCATTTGCGCAAGTGCCGGACGAATTGATAGAAGCGGCCATCATGGATGATGCATCGTTGGGAAAGGCCTTTTTTCTTATTGCGCTACCGGCTGCGCGCCCCGGTGCGGTCGCTGCTGCCATACTGGCTTTTCTGGTTGCCTGGAATGATTTTTTCTATGCACTGATAATTACCAGGTCAGGCACGGCAACAGCGCCTGTCGCTGTTATGAACTTCATCTCATACGACAGTGTTGACTGGGCATCTATTGCCGTTGCCAGTATTGCACTAACGTTGCCTATTCTGCCACTCATGGCGATGGCTAATCGTTACATCGTTCAATCACTTTCCGGGGCTGTGAAAGGGTAGCTATGTCTAAACAACCCAATATCGTATTTATCATTACGGATCAACAGCGCTTTGATACAGTTGCTGCGCTTGGCGCTGATCACATGATTACCCCGAATCTTGATCAACTGGCCAAGCGTGGTACTGCGTTTACAAACATGTACATTACCTCGCCATCTTGTGCTCCTTCTCGTGCATCTTTATTTACTGGAACCTATCCACATACCAATGGGGTATTTCGCAACGATGAGCCTTGGCAGTATTGCTGGGTTAAAGATCTGGCAGAAGCTGGGTATCGGACAGTTAACGTGGGTAAGATGCACACCATGCCTATTGAAGGCGCATTCGGTTTTCATGAGCGTCATGTGACTGAGAACAAAGATCGCGACCATCCGAACCTGCCTTTCTATCTCGATAATTGGGATAAAGCATTTTTTTTACGCGGTGTTGAAAAACCTTCCCGAGTCACACAGCGACGAAAAGACAATTATGGCGAACAACTTGGCGCGTGGATCTGGGAAGAAGAGGAGATCCTGCATCCAGACGTCTTTACCTGTCAAATGGCGAAATGGTGGCTTGATCGTTATACCGGTGACGGGCCGTTCTTTTTACAAGTAGGCATACCCGGGCCTCATCCCCCGTACGACCCTACGCAAGAATATCTGGACATGTACAACGATCGCGATTTACCCGACGTCATTCCTGCCGATCCGGAGGCCCAGCCAGAAGCCTTGAAAGGCCTACGAGAATTCATGCTTGGCGAAGATGCCGATGGCGTTGTGCATTTGTCTGACCCGACTGCCGAGCAATCGAGAAGACAACGGGCACATTACTACGCCAACGTCACCATGATTGATAAACAGGTTGGCGAAATAATTGGGGCGCTGAAAGCACGTGATGCTCTGGATAACACCATAGTGGTTTTTACTTCTGATCACGGCGATGCGCTGGGCGATCATGGTCATTCGCAAAAGTGGAATATGTATCAGTCCACTGTTCATGTGCCGGCGCTTGTCAGTGGTCCCGGAATTCCCGAGGGTAAAGTTGTGGCTGACAATGTCGCGCTGTTTGACTTAGGTCCCACCATTCTTGATTGGGCAGGTACCAAGGTTCCGGATTGGATGGAGGCTCAGTCTCTCATACCTTATTTCACGGATGCGTCACCTCCGGCACGTACTCGTGTATTTGCAGAGCATTCAAATGATGCGCTATTAACCGGTACACGCCTAATGACAATGGTGCTCGATGGAGGCATAAAACTTGTGCATTTTGTGGATAGTGACGAGGGCCAGTTGTTTGATTTAGACAATGACCCGAAAGAGCAAACCAATCTCTGGGACAATCCACGCTATGCGTCAATACGTTTGCGAATGATCAATGACATTTTGAAGTGGCGCTCAGAAAGTAGCCTGAAAACACAAGGTTTTATTCACGCCTGTGTTAGTGGGGCTCAATCCATGATGTCGCCACCACCGCACACGGCTCGTGGTCAGCACCGGGAAGGGAGTCGCTAGTATGGGACTCATTGAGCTCAAAGGAGTGAAGAAAAACTTCGGCAAGGTTAACGTAATACCGCCATTGGATCTTGAGATAGGCGAAGGTGAGTTTGTTGTTTTTGTCGGTCCGTCTGGTTGTGGTAAATCTACGCTTTTGCGGTTAATAGCAGGTCTGGAAGACGTCACTGATGGCATCATTGAAATCGATGGTAATGATGCAACGGATCAAGCGCCCGGTAAGCGAGGACTCGCTATGGTGTTTCAATCATACGCACTCTATCCACACTTCACGGTAGCACAGAACATCGCCTTTCCACTTCGCATGGCGGGACTTTCACGTGATGAACAGGCACGCAGAATAGATAACGCAGCCGCAGTGCTTAACCTTACCGATTATCTTGATCGTCGCCCCAAGCAGCTGTCAGGCGGACAACGACAGAGAGTCGCCATCGGGCGGGCCATTGTACGTGAACCATCCGCTTTTCTATTTGATGAGCCGTTATCGAATCTGGACGCTGCATTGCGAGTTGGTATGCGACTGGAAATTAGTGAGCTGCACAGGCGTCTACAGACCACGATGATTTATGTTACTCACGATCAGGTAGAAGCCATGACCATGGCGGATAAAATTGTGGTATTGAATGCAGGGCATATCGAACAGGTGGGTAGTCCCTTGGAACTCTATGACACGCCATGCAATCTTTTTGTCGCAAAATTTATCGGATCTCCCATGATGAATATCATTTCAGGTGAACGTGCGGCTACTTACAATGCTACCACCATCGGTATCCGCCCCGAACACTTGTCTATCTCTACAGATAGCGGTCTCTGGGAAGGGCAGGCTGATGTGTCGGAACATTTGGGTAGTGATACGTTTATTCGTATTAACATCAACGGAATATCAGACACGATGACAATTCGGGCACCGGGCAAACTGAATTTGCCAATAGGCGAAACAGTCTTTGTGACTCCGGCAACTGAGAACTTGCATCGATTTGATGCCGCAGGTAATAGAATCGTATAAGTACAGCCTGTATTTAGTCCTATAAATAAGTAGCAGAATTCAGTTTGCGTGAGCAACAATCAACCATGAATTTCAGACCTAACGTGCTGCTTGTTGTCTTTGACAGCCTCAGCGCCAGCAGACTTGATGTGCTAAAGGAATCGTTGCCAACTGTTAATGCTTTGCAAAAAAGCAGTGTGGTGTTTACTAATGCCTATGTCAGTTCCCCGGAGAGTAGCCCTGCGCGTGCTACGTTGTTTACCGGCCTTGATTTAGCTGCCCATCGCCTCTG
Organism: Granulosicoccus sp.; assembly: GCA_045106855.1. Lineage (GTDB taxonomy): Bacteria > Pseudomonadota > Gammaproteobacteria > Granulosicoccales > Granulosicoccaceae > Granulosicoccus. The sequence continues at coordinate 189,704 of JBGCFI010000023.1, read as the reverse complement.
GAGCGATGGTGTTTTATTGCCTGAGAGGGAAAAAACACTGTCGCAGAGATTTGCCAACAATGGATATGACACTTGGCTTATTGGACGCAGGCAGTTGGCTGGTGTATCAAACTGGACCACAGAACATGCTCGTTTACGTGAATATCATCGTGTTCATTGGGCACACGGACCACTGCACAGATCACGTCAGAATGCCTACCTTGAGTGGCTTCAGAATAGTGCCACGGATACATACAAAAAAATATTTCCGGTGCAAGCCAATCCTGACGACACCCGTATTCCAGTCTGGCAAAAAAAAGCCATAGCGGATTTGCCGGATGATTTCAGTTTTAATGCGTGGATTGGCCAGCAGTTCAACCTATGTTTAAAAGAGCGTCGCGATGATCATCCCTTTATGGCAGTAGCGGGCTTTGTAGTAGGGGAATCTATGGGTGCGCCCGATCCCGATAAACTGTGTGTTGAAGCTTTGAATGAAAGAGCATTGCTTCAGGCTGACACGGCCTTGGCTGCCATGCTGGAAAAGTTGCCCGATAACACGATAGTGATCGTAACGGCAGGCCGAGGTAATATGCCCCAGGGCAAATGGCCACAGTGTATGCATAACGAGGCAATCAAGGTTCCATTGATGATAAGTGCACCCCAGTGGCCAGCCAATACAGTGGACGAGATTGTATCTACTATGGATATTGCTCCCACGCTGTTCAATGCAACACAAATGAGCACGCCAAAGCGTATTCAAGGCCGTTGCCTGTTTACGACTGCGCCTAGAGCGTGGTCATTGTCGCGTCTTCGTTCGCCGCATTTACCGCATCAAAGCGCTTTGTGTACACAAGAATGGAAATTGGTGATAAATCACGAGGTTACTATGACAGAGGGAACGCCGAGTTATCAATTGTATAACCTTATGCTGGACAATACGGAGTCGGATAATCTGGCAGGGGTAGCGGCTCATCAAGACAATCTGGAGGCCATGATAGATTTGATGATAGATACACGTGTTGCGCTTGAGGATCGCACTGAGCCCCGGATTGCAAAATTCTAGCGCTATCATGAAAAAAAGACCCAACATACTCTTAATTTGTACTGACCAGCAACGCAGCGATAGTCTGGGTTGCACGGGTGCGAATTGGGCAGTTACGCCAAATCTTGACTCCCTGGCTACACGAGGGGTGCTGTTTGAAGCCTGCTATGTTCAGAGTCCCGTGTGTAGCCCATCAAGGGCATCGTTGTTCACAGGCAAGTACGCGTTTAATCACGGCCTTTACGCAAATGGTGTACCGCTACCTGAAGGCCAGCGCATGTTCACGCGAGCTTTGGCCGATGCAGGCTACGATTGTGGCATGATCGGTAAGCAGCACCTGAGTCCTTGCGACACTTGGCGAACAGAGCCTCGGCAGGATGATGGCTATCGCGTATTCGAATGGGCTCACGGACCAAACCATCGTGCCTTGGAGAACGACTACCATCGTTGGCTAAGGGCGACACAGCCACAAGTCTATCAGGAAGTATTTCCAGATACTGGTGCGAACGAAAACACGGAATACAGTAATCGTGCCCGCACAGGTACACCTATAGATCATGTGTCTGCCGAAGCTCATTATTCGCACTGGGTAGGCGAGCGTGCAATTGATTTCATCAATACGCAACGTGGTGACGATGAACCGTTTTTTCTCATGGCCAACTTCTTTGATCCGCATCATTCATTTGGTGCACCAGAAGAATTCCGTAATAGAATCGATGCGGACGCTATTCCCGATCCCATTACCAAACAGGATGAGCTGGATGAAAAGCCACAGCCTCATCGTGCTTATTCTGAAAAAAGCTATAGCGGCACAGCACCGGGCTTTCAAGACTACACCTCTGAGGAAATCAGAGAAATTCGCGCGCAATACTGGGCCATGATAGCGCTGATCGACCATGAGGTAGGACGAATAGTCGAGGCTGTACACGCAAATGGCCTCGCTGAGGATACGCTGGTGGTTTTCACATCCGATCATGGTGAGATGTTGGGTAACCATCAGCAACTACTGAAAGGACCGCAACTTTACGATGATCTTACGCGTGTGCCTTTGATAGTCAGCTGGCCTGAAACAATTCCACAGAACACGACCGTATCCAACATAGTGCAGTGGATTGACCTGACGGCAACTATTATGGATGTCTGTGGTTGTAAACCCGACGCCGGTGTTCAAGGGCGGTCTCTTTTGCCGCTAATGTTAGGTAAGGATAAGACTTTCCGGCCCTGGGCCTTGTGCGAATACCGTTTCGGCGGTTTTGTTACTGATCCGCTGATAATGACAACCATGCTGCGCCATGAAAACTGGAAGCTTGTTATCTGGCATGGTCAGCCTGCATGTGGAAATGAACGTGACGGTGAATTGTATAATTTGAATACTGATCCTGAAGAATTGAACAATCTTTTCAACACGCCGGAATACGCCTTAAAAAGACGACAGATGAAAACTTTGTTGCTGGATACTCTGTGTGAAACGGAGGACAGGATGGTGAGAAAATCTCGTCCTTGCTGAGCTAAGCGATGGTGCGTAAGCTTTGGCCTGCATGGTTTAGGGCTTGTAAAACAAGGGTGGGATGAATACAAGATTGAGCCTATTCATTATTCAGCAGATAGATCCAAACGAGTCACCCATGGAGAGTTGAAACGCCGAAGATAAACTGGTTGGCCTTCAGTTGAGGCTGCAGATATTCTTTGATAGGGATAATTACTAATGTCGGTACTTGATCTGATATGGAGCGTCCCTATGTCCTTCGATCCTGCACTTCCATCAAGCGCCCATTGCCAACGGCAGAAAACGCGCCACCGTCACACCCGCGCCACCGTCACACCGGTGCTACCGTCACACCTGTGCTACCGTCACACCCGTGCTACCGTCATACCCCCGAGCTACCGTCATACCCCCGAGCTACCGTCATACCCCCGAGCTACCGTCACACCCTCGCCACCGTCATTCCCGCGGACGCGGGAATCTGTGTACGCCACAAATGGATACCCCAAGGGCACCTGGTCTCCGCCTTCGTGGAGATGATATTTTCATACCATGAGGTGAAAGGGCAACGTTAGCTCCTATACCCGCATGCATTGTAGTATCTCTCTATGCACAACTCTACATGCTCCTGAATCAATAATTCTGCAGTAGTCGAAAGGCTGCCAAATTGCCTTGCAGGGAAATATTGTGAAATGATAGTCTCCGGAACTTCTGTCGCGTTGATCATTGAGCATAGCGAGTTCAGGGCTTTTTGTACTTGAGGAATAGCCCAGTAGTAACGAATCCTATCACTATAGCTAAAGTGCTTAAGCCGCTCTACTGCTGCCGGATCTCCTTGATAGTATTGATTCCAATGGTTTGGATTTTCCTCCATCGCTTGATCCAAAACTTGCATTACTGTTGATTGCTTATCCAGGTCAACCAGTTGCTGTTCTATGAGCGACAACGCGAATACTGCTTCGCGCATTCTGAATGTTAGCTCCGGCCCAACTTTTAGAAAGAAAAAGTGTCGCTCAACTAACTCATGTAAAGCCTCGGTAGGTTGATAGTCGGTCGAGTGTGCTTCAAATGTCATTCGCGGTATGTTTTTGACCGCATTTGACAATTCTTCTGCCTCCGCAGGATCAAAACGACGCACGGCTGTATGACTGAAGTCAACGCCCGGTTGAGTTACCACCGATACTATTTTATCCCAGACGTGATCTAGCCCTTCGTTGGCAAAGGCAGTTCGGTGCGTGTCTATCGTTTCATTCAATCGATCCACGGTTGTTACCGTAATACCCGCCATATCATCCGTCTCACCTCCGGGAATGGGGACTTCAGTGCCGATGACATAAACTAGCTCCTCAGGATGGGGTGAGTGAGTAATCGCGACTTTGCACAAACTGGCTGCGCGCTCTGCTACTTGCGCAAACGAGGGGGTTGGCTCATTACCGCAGGCCATCGATGCGTCCAAATGTATTTTTCGAAAACCTGCTGCAGCGTAGTCTCTAACTAGATCTTTAGCTTTTTCCATTGCTTCTGATGTATTAAGGTGGCGCCAGGGGTTTGGCCCTAAATGATCACCACCGAGTATGATATTGCTCTGCGAAACATCGTATTCCTTAGCGAGAGTTTTAATCCACGCCGAAAAATCGGCAGGCTTCATCCCTGTATAGCCGCCGTCTTGATTTACTTGATTGCAAGTCGCTTCAACAACCACGGGTGCCTGGTGTTTTTGCCCGTATTTCAGAACGGCGCGTATCACCTGTTCGTTGGCGGTACAAAAGCAGGGTAGCCCAACGGCATTGCCTTCACGATTGTTTTCAATTAAAGAAAAAATATCGACCATTGGAAATCATTTGTCTCTTGCTATTGCAGGGTTGTTCCTGAGAAACGTCTCAATGTCACTAAGGAACGAGTTGCCTTCCATCGGCCCGCGCTTTGTCACAGCCATTGCACCGGCTGCATTGGCATACTGTCCACATTTTTCTATTGGATTTCCAGCAACTGCCATGGCCAGGAAAGTACCGCAGTAGCAATCCCCTGCACCGGTGGGGTCAGTCTCGTCAACCTTGTGCCCGGCTAGTATAAGCGGCTTATGAGAGTGACTGAAAATGGTGGAACCCCTTTTACCCTGTGTCAGTGCGATAGTATCGGCGCCGCCTGCCAGGAGTGTATCGATGGCTTCGCTTATCGACTTGTCAGGGTAGAGGTGCGCAAGGTCATCATCGCTTGGAAAAAGAAAACTACTGTGTTCGATCAACTGTCGAAGCGAGGTCATTACCACGGGATCACCCATTAGTTCGGGTCGCGCATTGGGATCGCAGCTTATTTTCCCACCATGTTCAATAACTTGCGCCGCGACTGATTCGATTGTATTTCGCAAGTGAGGATTCCCAAGTGATGAGCCAGAGACATGCATTATCACTGGAGTATCTGGCAGAGTTATTGATCGAGCGTCTATGGTGTCGGCGGCGGTATTATTCAGATGGAAAATGAAGGTTCTTTCGCCATCTCTGAAGTACGAAACAAACGCCACAGCAGTGGTTTTCCCGGCCACACTGGAAATTCCAGTTGTGCCTACACCGTTTGCAATGAGCCTGTCAGTCAGTGCCTTACCAAAATTATCGTCACCTACTGTGCCGAAAATCTGAGTGATGGCACCAAGTCTCGCGGCCTGATCAATACATATCGCGGGTGCACCACTTGGGTAGGGTCCAGAGTATTCAGCTAGATTAAGGAGTTTACACCCCTCCTGATGAGACACGAACTCCACCAGTAGCTCACCTATGGCAATTATAGTAGTCGCTGTCACCCGAGACTCCATGGTTTATATAGATGGTGATTATAGAGTAAGTGTGGACCAACTCTTGAGCTTTGCCGCACAACCGGTTTGCGGTGGAGTTTGTTAGCTCCGATAAGATGATTTTATCAACTGATTGACTTATACACAGTTACAATACACAGACTATTTTTTCTCTTGAGTAGTGCTTCGTTGTATTCAGTGATGGCGGTGATACAAGAAGAGTCGTTGGAGTGTTAATGCACCTAGGTTAAGATACTATTATTAGAGTACAAGGTGCGGACGATACGCAAGTTATGAGAGCCTCTGGTGAGATTAAAATCCAGTATGGGAATAGGGTTACTTTAGCTGTCAAGCTGGAACACGTCATATAATTTTACGAAAAAGGAATAGCCCGATTATGAATATCGATGGACGACTAGCTGGTAAAACGGCGCTCATTACAGGTTCTGCACGTGGTATTGGAGCGGCCTTTGCAAAAGCCTATGTTCGGGAAGGTGCCAAAGTATGCATTGCAGATTTAAACCTGGATGCGGCATTGGCCACAGCGGAAGTAATTGGTGAGAACGCTATTGCGGTCCACATGGACGTCACCAAACAATACAGCATAGAGACAGCAGTAGCTGAAACTCTCCAGAAACTTGGTAAAATAGACATACTCATCAACAATGCTGCGCTATTTACCGCCGCACCCATTATTGAGATAAAACGCGAAGACTACGACAAAATATTTGCGGTAAATTTTTCAGGATCGTTATTTACCTTGCAAGCTGTTGCCAAACACATGATTGAACGAGGGCAGGGTGGCACTATCATTAATATGGCCAGTCAGGCGGGGCGTCGTGGAGAAGGGCTCGTAGCGGTTTATTGTGCCACAAAGGCTGCCATTATTTCACTGACTCAATCCGCAGGTATGGATCTGATCAAATATGGCATAAACGTTAACGCTATCTCTCCCGGTGTGGTGGATGGCGAGCATTGGGATGGCGTTGATGCATTCTTTGCCAAATACGAAAACAAAGCGCCGGGACAGAAGAAGAAAGAGGTTGGTGAAGGAGTACCTTTCGGGCGTATGGGGATCGCGGAGGATCTTACAGGCATGGCTGTGTTTTTAGCAACTGAAGATGCCAGATATATTGTCGCACAAACCTACAACGTAGATGGTGGCCAATGGATGAGTTAGTCGAACACTGAAAAATCCAATCTCCTGGCGGATGTTAATGACCGTTACCTTGTCTTGAGTTGGTTCGGCAAAGATTGCAGGAGATGTGTGATGATATCGTGGTGATCTGAAGACCGGGCAAAGGGTATCGTCATCATCGTGCCGACGGTTTCCGTACTGGCACCAAAGCCTGTCCATGCAACAATATTTTTGTGCAAGTACCAGGCTGTGACCTCAAGTTTCAGTTGCAGTGAATTTTTCCGAGTAGGTGGCGTGTATTTGCAGAAACGATTAAGCACGGCGCTAATCGATAGTGGTAGTTTCAGAATCAGGAAGTTTTTTTTTTCATTTAGATTATCCCAGAGACTGTGTCTTGTCTTCACGAAAACTATAGTTGTTAAGCAATTGAACCAGGGACTGGGAGTGATCAACGATATTATCTGTTGCTGCTTTTGTGTCTTCCACAGATTGCATTGAATTCACTGAGGAATCCAGAAGCTCTGTTATGCGTTCATGCATTTTTACGCCGCTATCCGCTGTTCGCAGAACCGTTTGACTCAATTCTCGGGAAACCGTAGTTTGCTGTTCAAGCGCCGCCGCTATCGTAGTCTGGAAGCCTGCGATTTTTGCGATGATATTGTTGATTTCATCGATAGAACTTACAGCGCTTGAGCTATCTGTCTGTATGCTGCCAATACGTTCTGCTATTTCGACAGTAGCATTGGCTGTCTGTTTGGCTAAATCTTTAACTTCATTGGCGACAACGGCAAACCCTTTGCCTGCATCACCGGCGCGGGCTGCTTCAATCGTTGCGTTTAATGCTAACAAGTTGGTCTGTTCTGCAATTGAGTTAATAAACTTCAAAACATTGCCGATGTCGGTGCTAGACTTAAATAATGCTTGAACCGTGTTGGTTGCTCGATTAGCTATATCAATGGCCTCACTCGCCACATCATTTGCACTTTCTGTGTTACCTGAAATTTCTTTGATGGAGGCACTCATTTGCTCTGTGGCACTTGCTGCGGTTGTCATGAATTCACTAACTCCCTCATTTTCATGTGAAACCGTTAGTGAGTTTTCACGAGTTGCCAGAGCGTGGGTATTCAGTTCATGAGAGGATTTTGACAGCATGTTTGCTGCATTAGCAAGATCGATTGAATTGGTGTAAATTTTCTGAAAATCTCTTCGTAGGTATCCAAGAAGTTCATTTACAGATTTAGCTATTTTATTAAATTCATCCTCGTTGCCTGTAGGTACAGTGTGATTGAGATTTCCTTTGGATGCAGCCTCTAAGACTATATTCAATTGTTGAATTAATGTTGTCAGTTCGGTGTTTTTTTCCTTTTCCAGTTTTTCAATGGCTTTTAGCTTGGCTTTTCGTTTAATTTGTTCAGTAACCCGGTTCCAGGAAATTAGTGAACCCATCGGTTTGCTATTGTCATCGGTTAATGCGTTTGCATCGATACTGAGTTGTTCCGTGCCAAAGTCCACTACAACACTGTAGGGGAGCTGAGTGTGATCGATAGTTCTACTTTCAAGGTGCTGCATACACTGGCTTGCTTTGGTCAATTTGTCACCTACACGCAATGGATGCAAAAACGCGTTGTTAGCAACCAGCTGCTCGATTTGCTTTTCTGCAGATGGATTTATGTAAGTTACCTTGCCATAGGTGTCTACCATTAGCATAGGGGCCGGGGCTTGAGTTACGATTGCACGGGTTCCTTGTAAATCGGCACGTAAGTCGGTGAGTACCGTACCGATGTCGTGCCAATCAACATGATCTGAACCAACGGCGTTGCTTACCGCTTCGAGGGTTGTATTTAAATCCTTCACTATCCGGCCAAATTCATCTGACCGCTTAATGTCCGGTAATAACGTCAAATTACCCGTTGATGCCCTTTTCAAAGCCTCGCTGCATTGGCTTATTGGTTGGGTAATATTTCGAATTATCAGGATAGTAGCGATAGTCGATATAATTCCGGCAATAATTGAAATTAGAATGCAGCGTTTTATCAGGCTATTAATTATAATATTGGATTGTGCGACATATGCCTTTACAGCCGCATTGGCTTGTGTGTGCAATTGTGTTCCCAGATCCTGAAGTCGCTCTACCGGAACATCGTTGCTGCCTGATATTTTTGAATCGATGTAATTCTGACCAGCTGCGTGAAGCTGTATTCTTAACTGTTCGTTCTTTTTCAGTATTGCCAAAAGATTGGAATCGGTAGCACCATCAATCTCAATTTTAATACCTGCGGCTGGATTTACAATGAGCGTACCGCCGTTAGTCAACGTATTAAGTGTGTTTGTGAACAAGGCTTTTGTTTTGTTCGACAGCGCAGGTTCTCCTGCTTTTCCTGGTTGATCCGCCTCTATCAGTATTTCTTTGATAAAGCGCTGATTGAGCATGCGTTGACGGCCTGCTGCATCGATTAGAGCTGCGTTTTCCCGTTGCGAACTGATACCGGATATAACCGTTACTAAAATGGTTCCCAGTGACAATACGAGAACCAATGGTAACAATAGCAGCTTCGATCGAAGAGACATTGGGATTTATATTTTCGCGAATCTATACCATTATTTCGTCCGGTTTTTCGATTGTTGGAGTGCTTGGTCGAAGGGAAGTGTTACCTTGGGAACCTTGTTATCCGGATAGACTTAACCTTGATTTATTTTTTGCGGATTATCTCAAAGGTTGACAGGTGTAATTTTGATATCCCATGATGTGCATACTTGTTTATCCTGGCATATATAGTTCAGTGAAAGTCACGTGATTGGGTACTGAGTTCTCCCAGCATCCATGACAGGTCTTCTATTTTTCTTGCAATCAGATGCTCAACACCTTGTTCACGTTGCGTTTTACCGTAGACCGACACCATTTTAGCGCTGAGGACTTCCTTGCGATAGGCTTCCACAACCTTGCCCCAGACAATCACATTTACCGGTCCTGACTCATCCTCAATGGTGAGAAACAGTACGCCTTTGGCAGTCCCCGGGCGCTGTCGCACTTTTATGATGCCGGCAAGACGTGCCATACCACCATTTGGAACGTTTGCCCAGCTTCTTGAATCCATGATGCGCTGTTGTTTCAAGCGTTTTCTTAATAGTGATAATGGATGGCGTTTCAGGGTAAGCCCCAGACTCATGTAATCAGCCACGGTGTTCTCACCTTCGGTGGGCGTGGGTAGGTTCAGTGCCGGTTCCTGGGCTGAGGCATCGTGCAACAGTTCGGGCAGGGCCTCGACACCCAGCAAATCCCACTGTGCCTGATGCCGATCACCGCTGATGTTGGCAAGGGCTCCGGCAATGGCTAATGCCTGTTGATCAGTCTGATTGATGCCAGTACGCCTGACCAGATCGGCAGCACTGTTAAACGGGCCGTTGCTACGTGCTTTCAGCAAACGGTTGGCGCCGGATACCGAAAGCTTTGCCACAAGTCTCAGGCCCAGCCGTACAGCACCTTGTGGTAAGGGATTACGGGTGTTCTGGATCGCAGGGGATGCTTCTATGGTGTCTGGTATGGAAATGCCGTGTTTATCATTGACGTTTTTCTTCATACCGCTATTGCTTTGGTATGCGTTGGCATCTGTCTGGCAATGAGTGGGCTCTATCAGAGAATGATCCCATTCGCTCTCGTTGACATCGACGGGGAGCACCTTGACGCCGTGACGCCTCGCATCTTGTGTTAAGTCGGATGGATCATAGAAGCCCAATGGCTGGCTGTTGAGCATGGCGCACAGAAACGCTGCGGGTTCATGGCACTTCAACCAGCATGAGACATAGACAAGTAAGGCAAAACTTGCTGCATGTGATTCTGGAAAGCCATATTCGCCAAAGCCTTCAATCTGTTTGAAAATCGATTCAGCGAATTCCTCGTCATAACCTTTGCTTAACATACCGCCAACGACACGATCATGAAATTTTGTGATCTGACCACTGCGCCGCCAGGCTGCCATGGAGCGCCGTAGCTCATCGGCCTGGCCTGCTGAGAATCCCGCAGCAACCATGGCAATTTCCATAACCTGTTCCTGGAATACCGGCACACCCAAGGTGCGTTCGAGTACTCGTTCCAGATCTTTGTTGGGGTAGGTGACAGGCTCGATACCCTGACGACGTTTCAGGTAGGGATTGACCATGCCACCTTGTATAGGCCCCGGACGGACAATGGATACTTCGATAACAAGATCATAGTAGTTACGTGGTCGCAAGCGCGGTAGCATAGACATTTGTGCGCGCGACTCTATCTGGAACACACCAATTGTGTCAGCGCGACAGATCATGTCATAGGTCGGTGTATCATCAGCGGGCAGGCTGGCCATGGTATGGCGTATACCGCGATAGGATTCAATCAGCTTGAAGCATTTGGCAATAGCGGTAAGCATGCCCAGAGCCAGTACATCCACTTTCAGCAAACCCAGCTCTTCCAGGTCATCCTTGTCCCATTGGATAATCGTACGATCGGGCATGGCTGCATTTTCTACAGGGACAAGCGTTGACAAGTCTCGATCAGAGATCACGAAGCCGCCCACATGCTGTGAAAGATGCCGGGGAAAACCCAGTAGCTGTTGTAATAACCAGGTGAAGCGTTTGATCAGCGGACTATCTGCATCAAAGCCCATCGACTCCAGCCGCTCATCAATCATATCTGTACCATCCCACCAGGCAAGCGATTTGGACAAGGCTTCAATCTGGTCTTCTGAGAAACCGATAGCCTTGCCCAGATCACGGATAGCGCTGCGTTTTCTATACGTGATGACTGTAGCTGCCAGCGCGGCCCGATGCCGTCCGTACTTTGCATAGATATACTGGATGACCTCCTCGCGGCGTTCATGCTCAAAATCAACATCAATGTCCGGTGGCTCATTTCGCTCTTTTGATATGAAACGCTCGAACAACATGCGTGTGCGTGATGGGTCGACTTCAGTGATACCCAGGCAATAGCAGACTGCTGAGTTGGCTGCCGAGCCGCGGCCCTGGCATAGAATGCCTTCGCTTCTGGCAAAGTGCACAATGTCATGCACAGTGAGGAAGTAGGACTCGTATTGCATGTGACTGATCAGCGACAGCTCGTGTTCCAGCTGTTGCTGTACCGACTCGCTATGACCCTCCGGCCAGCGCCAGCGTGCACCTTCCATGGTCAGTTGCTTCAAGTACCCCGATGAACTGAGATCGGCAGGTACCACCTCACGAGGATATTGATAGTCGAGCTCGGCCAGATCGAACGTACACAATGCAGCAACATCCGATGCATTCTGCAAACTCTGCATGGGATAGATGGAACATAAGGCACGTACATCGCGCAGGTAACGTTCGCCATTCTGGAACAGCAGCCGACCAGCATCGTCCAGTGTGCAGTTATGCCGGATACAGGTGACGATGTCCTGTAGTGCACGCCGGCTACGTTCGTGCATGTGCACATCGCCAGCTGCGACCACTGGCATCTCATACTGCTCTGCCGCTGCAAGCAGCCACTGCATATGCTTCTGATCATAGCTGCCATAGTGCAGCTCCAGTGCGACGAAGGTGCGGGCGCCCAGGGAACTGAACCATTTAAACCAATGGTCCATGCCTTTACGTTGGGCTGGAAGATAGGGGGGCACCAGTAGCAGACAACAACCTTCCAGTCCTGCATGGTCAATCATGTGGCGTGTGATTTCGTAGTGGCCTTTGTCAGCCTTGCGGCGAGAATCGGTAATAAGCTGGCACAGCCGGGCATAGGAAGCCAGGTCGCGCACGAGTGCCACCATGCGAAAGCCATCGTCCAGGCAGAATTCACTACCCACGATCAGCCGGAATCCTGTTTGTGTCATAACCCGTTCGGAAATCTTGCCGGGGGCCACTTCCTGTTGCTTGTGGTTTTTCGGATTTGTCTCGACTGCCAGCTCTTTCATACGCCCATAAGCACGCACTACTCCAGCCAGAGAGCACTCATCGGTTAGTGCAAGCGCTGAATAGCCCAGCGCTACTGCCCGATCCACCAGCTCTTCCGGGCGTGAAGCGCCGCGCAGGAAGCTGAAGTTGGACACACAGTGCAGCTCAGCGTAGGCTAATGTTTCATTGAATTCGGGCTGTATATTCATATACTGGTATAAAATACAGTTATTGTGCCAAAGGTCAATAGCAGAGAGGTTCTGGTGAGTTAGTCCTCATTTGTGCTCAGCGGGTCTCGAACTGTGAGGCAATCAGGGTATCATTGGGGGAATCAACCACTTATCACAAAGGAAAGGCACAAAATGCCCAGCAATCTGATTCTTGATATCGGTAACGTTATTTGTGACTGGAATCCCGACGGGCTCGTCGGAATGACGTTTGAAAGTCCTGCCGATCAACAGGAAGCACTTCGTGTCACAGTGAATACACCTGACTGGCTGGCACTTGATAGAGGCGACATGACGTTGGACGAAGCAATCTGGCGAGCGCAAGCCAGAACTCATCTCGCTGACTCGGACATTGCCAGCGTCTATGACAATCTATGTGCATCATTGACTGCCTTGCCGGAGAGCATGGCGGCGATGAAGAGGGCGTGTGACCAGAATGTTCCGATCTACATTCTGTCGAATATGCAGGCGCATGCATGGGAATATCTGCAGAAAACGTTTGAGTGTTTCAGCTGGTGCACAGGTGTTGTCGTATCGTGCGAAGCACGATTGATCAAACCCGATCCGGCTATCTATCAACATGTATGTGATAAGTTCAACGTTACTCCTTCAAGCTGTGTGTTTATCGATGACATGCAGGAGAACATCGATGCGGCCATCGCCTTTGGTATGCAAGGCGTTCAAATGACCGACAAGCACAATGGCGGTGAGCTAATTGATTCCGTCGTTCAATCTATCGTGTCTTCACGTAATTAGGCTGCCAATCCGCCCCATGTCTGTTGTTCTCGCGATTACAGCCAGCCGCTAAAAACGTCGAATGCAGATTGGTTGGCGAAAATCCGGGTCCCAAGCCTGAGCCTGGGCGGATATCCGCCTGATTCCGGACTATAAAAGCCTGCGCCACTGACGTACACTTCGTCGAAGTATTTGCGATGGTTCGGCACGGGTGCTGAGAATGCCTGTTGGAAAAGAGCTGCAGAGCCTCCGCTGATCGTGCTGTACTTATCAATTTCGACAAACAATCAGAAAAATCTGGAGGATTACCATGAGAAGAACCTTTCTAAAATCCCTGCTAGCGAGCACAGCGCTGTCATTAGGGGCACTGGGTACGGCTAGCGCTGAGCTGTCCGGGCCGGTTAACTACATCATCCCGTTTGGCCCTGGTGGCGAGTCGGACATCAGCGCTCGCTTTCAACAACCATTCTTCAAGGAAAAATTTGGCGAAGATATGGTCATTTCCTATCAGCCTGGCGGTGGTGGTGCGGTAGGCTGGGCATCCTTGAACGGGCTCAATGGCGATGGGCAGACCATTATGGGTGTCAACCTGCCGCATATTGTTATCAAGCCGGCTCAAAAAGATGTCGGGTTTACTACGGCCGGATTAAACACTTTTCACTGGTTTCACTTTACTCCTGACGCCATCGTCGTGGAAGCAAACAGCCCCTATCAATCACTTCAGGATCTGATTGATGATGCCAAGAATAATCCCGGCACTGTGACTATGTCAGGTTCGGGCAAGGCCTCGGCAAATCACCTGGCGCAGATCAAATTCGATGCCATGGCAGGTATCAAGACAACCTATGTACCATTCAAGGGTACGGGCGCTGCCGTAACAGCTCTTCTGGGCAATCAGGTTAAAGCCGAGTGGGGTTATTCCACCGTGGGTGCAGCCCAAGGCGATGCTGTACGCATGCTGGCTGTCGCTATGGAAGAACGTCATCCGTTATTCCCGGATGTTCCGACGTTCAAGGAGCTTGGCTTTGACATGGTAGGTGGGGCTTATCGAGGTATCGCATTGCCAGATTCTGCAACTGCTGAAACCAAGCAGCTCTGGAGTGACATGATCGCCGAGATTAATCAGGACCCTGCGTTCCGCCAACAAATGCTGGATGGCGGATTTGCGATGCTTGATGTGGGTGTTGATGAGATGGATGAGTTCATGGCAGCCAGAGTAGAGGAGTATCTTGCAGATGCTCGTGCAGCCAAGCTGATTGATTAATACCGAAAGGATGCACACGACCGATGATCGTGGTCATGTTGAATCGCCACACTTTTTTTGTACTGTCTAGCGAGAGCTCATAGTAAATCATGGAATTTGGTAGCTTTCTTTCTGCGCTCACTCCACTGAATCTGCTCTTCGCTTTATTCGGTGTGGTGGCAGGCACGGTCATTGGTTCTATACCCGGACTCACAGCCACCATGGCGGTGGCTGTGCTTGTCCCGATAACCTTCAGTATGGAGCCTGCCTCAGCGCTCATACTGTTGGGCGCAATTTACACCGGCGCTATTTATGGCGGTGCCTATGCAGCAATTCTGCTGAATACACCGGGCACTCCGTCGGCTATTGCAACCACCTTTGATGGTTATCCGATGGCTAAGAAAGGCGAGGGCGATCTGGCTGTTGCGCTTGCCTGTTTTGCTTCGGTGAGCGGTGGCCTGGTGGGCGCATTTGCCCTGTTGTTTCTGGCACCACCCTTATCAAGGGTCGCACTTGCTTTCGGCCCCGTCGAATACTTCTGGCTTTCCATTTTCGGGCTATCACTCATTGCCTCTCTATCCAGCGGTAACCTTGCCAAAGGTCTGGCTGGCGGAGCACTGGGATTAATTCTCTCAACAGTGGGTGTAGCTGAGGTATCTGCCGATATAAGGCTGACGTTTGGCAGTCAGACCATGATTGGCGGGTTCGGTGTGGTTGGCGCACTCATTGGTTTGTACTGTATCCCCGTACTAATCGATCTTGTCGCGGTACCTGAACGACATTTACAGGTAGAAAAAGGCGTGCAGTCTGTGAAAATACTGGACGCTTTCCGGTTGGCCATGAAATCGAAAGTCAATCTTGTACGCTCGTCGGTTATCGGCACACTGGTTGGTATCTTGCCGGGAGCAGGGGGGTCGGTCGCCGGCCTGGTGGCTTATTCTGAAGCCAAGCGAAACGCAAAACCTCACCAGCGTTTTGGTGAAGGAGAGCCCGATGGCATCATCGCTACGGAGGCCTCTAATAACGCAACAGTGGGAGGTGGATTTATTCCCACCCTGGTTTTAGGGATACCAGGAACACCACCGGACGCTGTCATTCTGGGGGCATTGCTGGTTCAGGGTGTTCGCACCGGCCCTGCGCTTTTCCAGTCAGGCGGTGGCTCTATTGCCTATACCTTTATTTATGGTCTGATTATCGCAACCGTTCTCATGCTGCCTGTTGGATTGCTCATTGGTCGGTATGCGTACAAATCCATAGTGTCCATTCCAAAAGCCGTTCTGGTTCCCACGGTTGCCTTCATGACGGTAATTGGTACATTCTCCATACGCAACAGCGTTTCTGATGTTGTTATCATGATTGCGCTTGGTGTATTCGGTTGGGTTGTCGGTCGTTTTGGATTTGCCGCATCCCCCATCGTATTGGGTTTGATACTTGGCCCGATTGCCGAGCAAGGATTCGTACAGTCATGGATTATCGGTTCTGCAATTGATGACTTGCCGGGTATGTTTTTTGGCCGTCCCCTCTCACAAGCTATAGTTGCGTTTACGTTGCTATCGTTGTTATATCCGGTATTTGCAGCCTTTCGGCAAAAACGCTCGGCAGCTGCTTCAAAGGGTGCGTCATAATGTCAACAGCAGACAATACCAAAGGCTCTACCGTCGGTTCGCTTGTTGTTGCAGCACTGTTTGTTGTGGTGGGGTTTGTAACCTTAAACGATACGCTTTCCTATAGCGACGTAGACTCCAAGGTTTTTCCACGTGCGGCAGCGGTTATGCTGATTGTTGCATCCATAATTTCGGTCATCATGACCTTGCTGAGGCCAGTTGCCGATGAAGGGTTTGGAAACGGGATCTGGTGGCGTCGGATACTACTGGTATGTTCGATGCTCGCCGCGTGTTTCATAATGCCCAAGTTCGGGTTTATTGCTGCCAGCGCAGTTGCGTTTGCCGGAGCATTGATTGCGGCCATGCATGACCAATGGCGCTTGACCAAGGTAGTCATCTATTGTCTTTCGGGAGCTATCGTTGTCGGCGGATTTTATACACTATTTAAGTTTGTATTGAGCGTACCGTTGCCATAACAAGGTTTACAAGTGCAGTTACTGGTAGTGCCTTTTCTTACGCTGATTACAGTTGACTTTTTTGCGCGTGAAATCTGCGACACCTAACCGGTGTAAAAAACACATTCGCTAGGTTTTGCGGTTGCGGTTACATGCAACTTGCGAAAATTTACGTGTAGCTTTGAATAAACTGCCTGATACGTGTACAGGCGTTTTCAAGTTCTTCGCCGTCGACGCACAAGCCGATGCGCACCAGATAGCGTCCACCCGGGCCAAACCCGTCGCACGGCAGTACCGATACATCCATCGTATCCAACAAGGCCACGGCGAACTTGTATGCAGTGGTACCCAGCGCTTCCACATCCAGCAGAATGAACATACCTTGACCGGGATCGATGAGTCTGGCGGGCTCGGGATTGCGTAATTGGGCAACTGCCAGTTGACGCCTTTCGTTCATGATGTTTCGTACCACTTCAGGTGTTTGTGAGCACTTTTCTATTGCAACAATTGCTGCATCCTGAATAAATGGCGGAAGTCCGTAGTGCATGCATACAGAGAGGTTTTGTAAGTGTTGTGCCAGCTCTACCGGGCCTACTGCCCATCCCAGACGCCAACCTGTCATACGATGGGACTTGGACAGACTACCCACAGTAATTAATATGTCCTTAGCGCCTGTGAGCTGGTGTGGCAGGTCGATAGAATCTGGTGCGACAATATCAAGATACACAGCGTCCATCACAACCCAGATATTGCGCTTTACGCATGCTTTGATAATGGTTGCAAGCTGCTGTTGTGTGTATCGACTACCCAACGGATTGTTAGGTGCATTGAGTACCAAGACCCGGGTTCTATCGGTGATGGCATCGAGTATTTTCAGTTCGTTCAGCTGGTAGTCATTGGTCGCTTCCACCTGCACCGTAACGACCTTGGGACCGGGCGCACCGAATGTCGCCTGATACGTTGTGTAGTAGGGTGCTACCAGTATGACCTCATCGCCGTGTTCCAGAAGTACCTGCGCCACTGAAAACAAGGCGTTCTGCGCCCCGGCAAACACAGTAATCATGGACTCTGTAACGCTTTGTCCTGTTAGCCTCTGGTGGTATCCGGCAATGGCTGAACGCAGGCGATACTCGCCGCTAACATCAACATAATGATGTCTGCCTGACTGAAGGCTGGCCACAGCTTCATCCACTATGCGCTGGGGCGTAACTTCATGTACTTCCTGGCCAATGCTTAACAGTGTGATCTTGTCTCCCGCGCTTACACGCTGGGTCGCCATTGTGTGTACAGCCCAGGGGTCTATATGTTCCCCGTCAGTAGCTTCACTTTTTTCCTGAATTCTTGTCGTCAGAGATGAATATTTCATCCCGGGAGTATACCGGTCTGGCTTTGAACGCGTCAGGTATCAACCAGACGCGCTCGCGTAACCAGGCGCAATGGTCCGCCGGTCTGCATGGCATTGAACGGGTAACAGGTTATGAGGACGAGCCCCGGCTTATCGGTAGCGATCTGTAGTATTTCCTTACCTGAATCGACAACAAATGAATCCTCAAACCGGTAATGTAAAGTGCGCCCATCAACAATCTGGAGCTCGAAGCGCGTCTGCTGGTTGGCATGTTCCAGAAATGCAAGGTGTGTATCTCGATGTCCACCAACTGCTATCGTCTCAGATGCGGCGTTTGCCAGTTTGCCTGCTACCAAGCCGGGACCGAATGCCATCGCTTCCCCGGATGCATTGTCCAGGACGATGAGTGATTGTTGCGCGGAGTTTTCAGTGAGTGTGTAGCTTAAACGGGCCGTTGATTTAGTATCCGCCCAGCTCCAGGGTTTGGCAGGCTCTGCGTTGTCGAGTGAGTCTTCCCAGGCCCGCTGCATGAGCCATTGAGAAGCAAGTGCCTTGACATCAAGATACGCAGCGCGTGAGCCGCTTATGGTTGCCAGAATCAGGGTGACGAGGCCCAGCGATAAAATAAGATACGAATAGAGTTTTGCATGTTTAGCGTAAGAAGGTGACAGGAATGGAATCTGGTGGGTACTCATGGCATGTGTACTTTTAGAGTGTTGTGCGTTTTCAACTGGATTCCGGATAAGCGAACTAAGGTCAATCCAACCATAGCCAGTATCGCGCTGAGCCATCCCAGGGTATCAACACCGGCAGCACCTCTAGGCATGGCAAGGTTCATCATCTGGTTTCCGTGCGGAATCAGGCTTGCGACCTCGGTGGAATGCTGGACGGCGTTGTCAGGTCGGACGATATTCTCATCCACGGCGACAAAACTGGTATAGGGCGTTAACAACTGTGCGTTTAGTGCCAGCTGAGTTATCGTGCTCTTGTTGAGTTCCGGATCTTTGGCGTATCGTTGTTCGTCCAGTAAGCTGGCAACTTTAAGTCGTGTCCAGAAAAGCTTTACAGGCGGCACTTCATCGGTTGACGCCTCATTCGATTTTACGTCGAGCCGCTGTTGCCAGCGTTCTGTTTCTCCGTTGTTCCATCGACTGCCAGATATAATAATGTGGGTAACATCCTTGCTTAGCCTGCTTGCCAATATCTGCGGTTTATCCGCATACAGGTCAGGTATTGGATTGGGGTACAGTTCTCCTCGTCCCCCGATAAACTGGACTGATACATCGGTGATGACTGGGTTTGCTAAACGAGATATCAATTGCTCAATGGCATTTGCCGCCGAATAGCTATCAGGAATACTCAGCGCTGTCCCTCTGCCCACTTCGGCAGCCTTACGCAAAAACCATTGATTGGGTGCGCTGCCTATACCTATCGTAAATAATCTACTGTCCCCCAGTTGCTGTTTTATATCAAGAAGCAATTGATCTTCATATCCGACGCTACCATCGGTCAAGAAGACTACCTGTCTTAAACGATTGTCTTCATTGTTCTCACCGGTTGCCAATGCCAACGCCAGTGACTCGCGCATCTCGGTACCGCCGTCGGCGTCCAGCGCTTTAACAAATTTTTGAGCAAGCTTCAGGTTGTTGGCTGTTGCAGTGCGTGAGTCACTGAACAGCGGGTAGCTTCGATCGTCGAAAGCAATGATATTGAAGTGATCGTCCGGATTCAGGTTGTCCAGAGCAAATTGCAGGGCTTTACGTGCTGCGAGAATCGATTCACCCGCCATCGAGCCTGACTTGTCCACTACGATGACAAGCTCACGGCGAGTTGTGGTCTCTTGCCTGTTCTCTGCTGGAGGGCTTAATAGTATCTGAGCGAAACGTTCCTGTTTATGCTTGCTGGCGTATACCTCACCATTGGCATTATCACTATTGGCTACTGGCCAGGATATGACCAAGTCTTTATTCATCGGGACGTTTTTCAGGGTAATTCCAGTGTCTTCGATTGCCAGTGCATGGGAGTCGCTGGATACCTGCGTGTAGTCCTGCATTCCATTGATGACAAGATTCAGATTTAAACGAGGTCCACGCTGCTGACTGACATCAGTGAAAGCTCCTATGACGGCTTGTCCTTGTGCTGTGGTTTCGTTGATATAACGAGGAGTATGGGTGGTGGGCAGTGTTAGCGATCGGGAGGTAGGACTTGCACTGACCGGTAGCATGGCTGTCAAGGTCACGCTTAACTGGGTACCAGGCGCAACGGTTGCTACATCCATCGTAAACAAGTTGGGTCGTTGTTGTTCTACCAGGCCTGTGATCTGGCCAGCGTCGCTTGCCGCTTCGAACGTCTGACGTGCCTCTTCACGTTTCATTATGCGACCGTGAATAATAGTGTCACCTGAGGTAACAGTTAGTGCCTGTACCGCCGCTGTGTCCGGTAGAGGGAAGAGATAGCGTGCCTGCATCCACTGATCACTGGCGTTTAGAAAAGTCTGTGTCAGTGTCATTTGTGCGAGCAAGCCACTGACGGAGATATCCATGTTGGCATCAAGTTGTACGGCTTCGACTGTACCTGTCTCATTACTCAGCATCAAAGTGCTGCTTTGAACAAGTTCAGAGTTTGACGGATTACGTTCGTTAGCCCAAACCTCGTGGAAAAGACTGATAGCTGCAATGACAAACAACATTGTCAAAGCGCTAATATAGCGGGGAGTATGTGTGGAATACTGCACACAAATGTCGGTATGGGTATGATGCATGGCTTCTGTCTCGTTAACGATAAAACTTTAATGACAGTAGACACGTTCAATAGGCCATTATCGTGGCCAACTATGGCTGTAGTTCCGATGAAAAGTGACGAATCATGACTGAGCGGAGTGCTTTGACAAACGATGCCGGTATTCCCAGGCAAATAGTGCTGGTGGAAGATGAAACAGCCCTGCGTGACAATTACATCCTGGCGCTAAGTAAAGCCGGGTTTGATGTTTCGGGGTTTGCAGATGCCGAGTCTGCGCTGACGGCGGTCAGGGCCAGGCTTCCGGATCTGGCCATTATCGATATCGGTCTGGGCCGTGATAGTGAGGCCGGATTCGCATTGTGTCGGGTTCTGCGTGAAATTTCTGCCAGACTACCGATAATTTTTCTCAGTGCGCGAGATAGTGAACTTGATATCATTTCCGGATTACGCCTGGGAGCCGATGATTACCTTACCAAGGACATCAGCCTTGCCCAGCTCACGGTTCGTGTGAACTCGCTGTTACGGCGCGTCGATGCATTCGCTTTACCTGATACCGAGTCTTCAGTAAAGAAGGTGGGTCATCTGGAACTTCATCAAGACAGATTGGCGGCTCGATGGCGTGATCAACCGGTTGAATTGACCGTAACCGAATTCTGGATTGTGGATTGTCTTGCCAGAAATCCGGGGCAGGTGAGAAGTCGTCCACAACTTATGGATGCGGCTAATATAGTGCTGGACGATCAGACGATAACGGCACATATCAAAAGAATCCGCGCAAAATTTGTGGCACTTGACGACACCTTTTCCAGTATTCAGACAGTCTATGCGTTGGGATACCGTTGGATGGACGAGTTACTCTATTAGATTGATGACGCTCATTTTCATGTCCGGACAAGGACTGCATCTCGCGTGCTTACGTCTTATTGAGGAGAGGCGTCCGTGAAACTGCGCTCACAGATGCTTCTGGCAGGAACGCTTACGCTGGTAGTGCCGTTGGTAGGCTGGCAAAGCGTCAAGCAGTTATATGTTGCTTTGCAACAGACGCGTATTGACGAACAAACGTTGAAAGTAGCCAATATGCGTCTGGCGCTCTCGGAATCAACTCCGGTTACACAGTGGCTAGAGCCAGCTCTCGAAAGCGGATCTGAGATGGATTGGTACGCCGAATCTTCGCGTTATCCGATTTTTATCGATGGCTATGATGATGACTGGAAAACGCTTTCTGGACCCTGGCACGATTACCCCGCTCAAAAGAAAACCGAGATCAGGCCACAGGATAACCTGAGTACCGATGTTATTAATGGTGTGGATGACAACGACCTCCCGGCAGAGAGCCGGGACAATCGGCTGAGTTTCAGGGTGGCAACACGAGACAGGAAACTCTACCTGTTTATCAAGGTGGCTGACAGCGACCTCATTTATCACACGATTCCGTTGTACAAGCCAGATGCAGGCGAGGGTGAATTACCTGATCGTTGGGAACAACTCGTTAATGGGGATTCGGTTGAGATTGCGATAGTCCACGCCGATGAGAAAATTGAACATGGATTGTTCAGGGCGATGGCGCCCGGACCTGTTGTGGCTGTTACTGCTTCTGATCGGAATAATGTTTCTGCTGGACGTACCTTGCGTCAATGGCAGGGCTTCTGGTCACGCAGCGCTGTTGGCTACCAGCTGGAAGCAGTACTGCCATTGCCGGAAAATGGCTCTGTGGTCAGCATGACGGTCGTGGATGTTGATGAAAAAGGCGATCAACGTAGCCGTTGGATCGGTAATGCAAGTCCGGATACCCTTGCCAGCACCTTGGTAGCGCAAACACCTATAGTTCAACCTCGAGTTTTTCACGCAAGTGATGTTGTCCGGAGCAGGTTGGAGGGTTGGACTAGTGAAGGCATCAGAGCGCGTCTTTTTGATGCCAAAGGCTGGCTGGTGGCTGATGTCAACAAACTCTATACCGCTGAACAAGATGACTTTGCCGAAGATGAAGCAGGTTCGTTTGATGGTGTTCTGGATGCCTTGTTGTTCAGAATCTTCTCGTTTATGGTCGCGGATGATTTACCATTGTTATCCGAGCGTCGCAGTAGCTCCGTAGCCCTTGAGCTTAGTGAAACGCGGCGTGCTACGGTGAGTGACAATGTGTCAGTGACGTCGCGTTATGTGACTGATGAGAACGATCGAGTGCTGGGTACTCTGGCGCCGATCGGGCAGAATCCGCAGCGTGCTTACCTGTTGCTGGAAGCTAATGAGGAACACGCTTCAGCCTATGCGGGGAGTCAGCTTGCTCGCCTGTTCGGCTTGCTCCTGTTAGTGAGTCTCGCTGCAGGTTGCGGATTGTTGATTTTTGCCATGATGCTATCGTCACGCATCCGGCGTTTGTCACTTGAGGCGCAGCAGGCCATCAGTGTGGATGGCCGGGTCAGCGAACTTACCGGCAGTGATGCCCAGGATGAAATTGGTGATCTTTCGCGAAAGTTATCAACGCTACTATCGCGCTCAGCGCAGTACACACAATATCTGGAAGCCTTGTCCAGTCGATTATCCCACGAGCTACGTACACCTTTATCTGTGGTTCGTACATCGCTCGAAAATCTGGATATTGCCACACTGGACGATCAATCACAGACATTGGTCAGTAGAGCACAGGGTGGCGCAGATAGACTCGGTAGAATTATTAAAGCGCTGGTAGATTCCACGCGTCTGGAGCAAAGCGTCCAGGGGGCACAAACCGAACACGTAAACCTTGCACAGTGGTTACAAGCCAGTGTCAGTTTGTATCAACAGGTTTACCCTGATATCCAGTTTGTTTTACGTCCAGGCAATTTGCCATCGTTGAGCGTTATCGTTTCGCCGGAGTTGTTACAACAAGCGATGGATAAACTTGTCGACAATGCGGTGAGCTTTTCGTCCGATGATACTGTGGTCTTGCAGTTGACGATTGACGAGAGTCATGCTGAACGCTATGCAATGTTGGCGGTGGCAAATCGCGGACCTGCGATAGATGAAGATCAGGCGGCCCAGTTGTTCGACCCCTTAGTGTCGCATCGCGTATCGTCGGGCGATGATATGCACCTTGGGCTCGGCCTCTATATCGTGCGCCTGATCGCAGAAGGTTCGGGTGGCGAAGTGTTTGCGCTTAATCGCTCAGGCTGGGTAGTATTCGGCCTCTTGCTGCCCTTAACATGACACAATAAGGCGATGAGTGAATCACAACGCCCCATTATATCCATTCGTGGACTGACCAAAACTTACCAGGGTGGACATCAAGCGCTTAAAGGGATCGATCTGGACATCCGTGAGGGTGAGATTCTGGCGCTGCTCGGTCCCAACGGTGCGGGAAAAACGACACTGATTTCCACCATATGCGGGCTTGTCAGACCCACATCAGGAACTGTTACCGTTGGTGGCCACGATATCGTTACAAACTATCGTCAATCCCGCACTCTGATCGGTCTCGTGCCTCAGGAACTGACCCTGGGCGCTTTCGATGTTGTCGAGGACACCGTCAGGTTCAGCCGGGGTTTGTTTGGCATGAAGCCTGACAATGACAAGGTTAGTCAGATACTGACAGACCTTTCGCTGATCGACAAAAAAGAATCCATTGTCAGTCGCCTTTCAGGAGGAATGAAACGCCGCGTCCTGATTGCCAAAGCGCTGGCACATGAGCCTCGCATACTGTTTCTCGATGAACCGACAGCGGGTGTGGACGTAGAGTTACGTAAAGATATGTGGGCGCTGGTTGAAAAACTGAGACAGACTGGCGTAACTATAATTCTCACCACGCACTACATCGAGGAAGCCGAGGAAATTGCTGATAGGGTGGGTGTCATTAGTGATGGCCGTCTGTTGGTTATCGATGAAAAACAGAATCTGATGAGTTCATTGGGTAAGAAGCAATTGATGATTGATCTGCGTTGTCCAGTAGAGAAAATACCTGAATCACTGGCATCCTTTGAACTTGATTTATCAGAAGAGGGGCAAAGGTTAACTTATACATTTGATACTCAAAGTGACCGAACAGGTATAACAGCACTGTTGCAGGCAATGAGTGAAGCTGGCCTGGGGCTAAAGGATCTCAACACCTCGCAAAGCTCGTTAGAAGATATTTTTGTCAACCTGGTTAATACCAACCATGAACGTTGAAGCCGTCAAGGCCATCTATATTAATGAGATGCGCCGTACACGCAAGACCCTAATGCAGAGCGTTGCCTCTCCTGTCATATCAACTGTGCTGTACTTCGTGGTGTTTGGTTCCGCGATTGGTTCGCGCATACAGTCTGTTGAAGGCGTGGGTTACGGATCGTTCATTGTGCCCGGACTCATCATGCTATCCCTTCTGACGCAAAGTATATCCAACGCCTCATTTGGTATTTTTTTTCCTAAATTTACGGGCACGGTTTACGAAATCATGTCAGCGCCCATCTCATTTTTTGAAATTGTGCTGGGCTATGTGGGGGCGGCGGCGAGTAAGTCGCTCATTATCGGCGTTATTATTCTTATCACGGCCTCGTTTTTTGTAGAGCTCCGGATAGCTCACCCAGTCTGGATGGTCTTTTTCCTTATAATGACGTGTATAGCCTTTAGTCTGTTCGGGTTTATCATCGGTTTATGGGCTGATAATTTCGAGAAACTCCAGCTCATTCCCTTACTCGTAATAACGCCATTGGTATTTTTGGGCGGCAGTTTTTATTCAGTCAATATGCTGCCTGAATTCTGGCAGAAGGTTACCTTACTTAATCCGGTCCTGTACTTGATCAGCGGTTTTCGCTGGAGTTTTTTTGAGGTTTCGGATGTTAGTGTGACACTCAGCCTTGTCATGATTACAGGCTTCCTGATGGGGTGTATGGCCGTTGTCTATTTGATGTTCAAGACGGGTTATAAACTCAAACAGTAATTGCGTTGCAAATATCCCCTGCATCACATGCTCACGTAGGTTACAACACCAGCTCAGGAGGTCGCGTAGCGGGCCAATCAGTGGCCAGGTGGTAGGCATGACCCATCAGCAGCATATCCTCGTCCATACCGTAACGGCCCATCAACTGTACACCAGCCGGTAGTCCATGGTCATTGAAGCCTGCGGGCATCGCCATGGAAGGCAGGCCAGACAGCGAGGCGGGAACCACGACACTCATCCATTCATGATACGTCGTCATCTGCACGCCATTGATAGACTTGAGCCAGTGTTGTTCGGCATCAAACGGAAATACTGACGCACTGGGAAGGCAGAGTGCGTCAAGGTCATCGAATAGGGTTGCCGCTCGCGCAAACCAGTTAGAGCGAACGGCCGCAGCTTTATGCAGTTGTGCACCGCTAAGTCTTAGTCCGCGTTCAATTTCCCACTGCGCCTCGGGTTTAAGTTGACAGCGAATAGAGGAGTCATTAAACAGTCCACCAAAGGTACTTGCAATGGTGTGACTGCGTAGCGTGCACCAGGCATCGAACAATTCGTGAAGGTCGATAGAGAGGTCTACTGCTTGTACATCGCAACCTAACGATTCCAGCACGAGCAATGCAGATTGACACACGTTGAGTACATGATCTTCCATCGGGTAATGTCCACCCGCATCACCAATCCAGCCAATGCGTTTTCCTTTCAACGAAGGTGCTTCATCCGGGCGCAACGCATAGGCGAAGACGTTGGCGTGTTGCAAACTCCAGGGCTGGCCGGGTTCGTGCGCACACTGAGTATCCAGTAGTTTGGCGATATCGATGATTGTTCGTCCCATCGGGCCGCTGGTGGCAAGTGGAAACTGACATGAGTCAGCTGCCTTGTCGTTAGGAATTCGCCCAACACTTGGCCGGAAACCATACACATTATTGAATGCAGCGGGATTTCGTAACGAACCCATCATGTCTGATCCGTCGGCCAGCGGTAACAACCTGGCGGCGAGTGCGGCTGCCGCACCTCCACTGGATCCACCCGCTGATAACGCTGGATCATATGGGTTGCGGGTAATCCCGTAAACCGGATTATAGGTATGGCTACCAAGACCAAATTCAGGCGTATTGGTTTTACCGATGACGATCGCGCCAGCGTCGCGAATACGCTTGACCATTGGAGAATCTTTTAATGGCACATTCGACGCAAATAGCGGCGAGCCATATGTGGTTGCGATGCCACGAGTTTCTGCAAGGTCTTTGATGGCTATCGGAATACCGTGCAGCCATCCGGCGCGATCAGATTGGTCGGCCTTAAGTGCTTCGTCCAGCAGTTCTTCGCGTGGGCGTAAAGCCACAATCGCGTTCAAGGCAGGGTTAATAGCCTCAATGCGGTCCAGATAGGCTGACATCAGTTCAACGCAGCTTATTTCACTTGATTCGATCTTTGTTGATAGCTCAACAGCTGAAAAATCTGTCAGTGCAGTCATTTTGTCTGATCTCTCATGCGGTTAATCTGGTCTGCTTGTGCACATGGATGCAGTGCGTCGGGAAGTTCTATGCCGGGAAATTCAAAGACAAATACAAACTCATCAAGAACAGTAATTTCGGGAGCGAAGTTTGCGATGCGATAATTGACTCCAAGCAGACGATGCCGTGGCAATATTACTCAAAGTTGGACATCGCCGCAGCGTTTTCCGAGGTCATTGTTTTTCACTTGCCATGGCAGGTCGGCGCTTGAACCACGGGCGATTTTTTTCCAGTTCAGCGCATATCGACATCAATAAGGCATCTTCACCGAAAGCGCAGGCAAGGTGAATCCCTATGGGTAAACCATCTGTCGTCCAACCCAGAGGCAACGAGGCTGCTGGTTGTCCGGAGGCATTGTAGATAGCTGTGAACGGGGAAAACGCAAATACTCCATCAGGCCCTAGCCGGTAGTCCAGATAGTCAGGGCGGCTATGATCCAGACGACCTATCAGCGCCGGAGGCTCTGCCAGCGTGGCGGATAAAATAACATCCACTGCCTGAGAATTATGAGGCTTGCTGAACAGCATCGCCATGTCTCGACCAAAGCTGTGAATTTGTCCTACTGCCGATAAATAATCGCTACCGCTAAGGCTTTGAGCGTATTCATGTGCAGATCTGGCGACGGGTTCAATATCATCATCGCGTAAGGTACCTCCCGCTCTGGCAACCGCACGATCAATCCACAAGGCCGTGCCGCAGGCAACGATATCCGTCCAGGCATGCATCATTGCATCAACGTTGACCTTGGGTTGTAACGGCATGACATCATGACCCAGCCCCTCCAGTACTGAAGCCACCTCGAGTACCGCATCTCTGACAGCGGGGTCAATGGCGTTTCCCGAAAAATCTGTATCGACCAGTCCTACACGCAATCTGTTTGGTGAAGATTTACAAGCTTCCTGAAACGAACAGGCCATCGGTGGAGGATGGTAGGGCGCACCTTCATCAGCACCGGATACGATATCAAGAAGTAGTGCCTGATCGCGGACGCTGCGTGTCAGGAACCCATCGATTGCCATTCCTGCCCAACCCTCGCCAGAGAACGGGCCATCGGGTATGCGGGCACGCGTGGGTTTGAAACCGAACAAGGCACAGCATGATGCCGGTATGCGTACTGAACCGCCGCCATCTGAACCATGTGCTGCCGGGACAATACCGGCAGCCACAACCGCGCCTGATCCTCCGGATGAGCCACCTGGCGTTCGTAAGGTATCCCAGGGATTACGTGTTGGCCCACCATAAACGCAAGCTTCGGTCGCTGCACCGATACCGCCTTCGGGGGAGCATGTACGTCCGAAAATCACCAGCCCGGATGCGATCAGACGGTCTACCAGAATGGAATTACGGTTGTAGCTTGTGTTCTTGAGTAGTCGAGAGCCGTTGTGCGACGGCCAGTCGATAGCCTCAGCACCTAAATCCTTGAGTAAAAAGGGAACACCCTGCAGCGGCCCAGAGGGCAGGCCTTGTCGAATGTGTTGTCTAGCGAGTTCACCATTGACATGGACAAGGGCATTGATCGCAGGGTTTCGCTCGGCCGCCAGAGATAATACAGTGTCCAGTAGCTCTTCAGCGTCGAGTTCTTTCGAGGTAATAAGTTGAGCCAGTGCAATGGCATCGTACGAATCAAAACCATCAATCAGAGGCATGGGTTTGCTTGGGGATTATGCGATGCAACGTCGTTCAGGCAGTTTGTAGAATCGAAGCGGCGGCGTTATTTTCAAGCCTGTGCAATGTTTGCCGAAAGCGAAATCGCCGCAACCGCGAAACACGATCTATAAATAACCTACCTTCCAGGTGGTCGATCTCGTGTTGCAGACAAACCGCTTTCATACCTTCAAATTCCTTTTCAAATACCTGACTATCGGTATCCTGTGCTCTGACGCTAATTACGCCGGAACGAATCACTTTTGCGCTAACACCGGGTATTGACAGGCAGCTCTCATCAACGATGGCAAAGCCTGCTCTGGCTGTGATTACAGGATTGATAAAGAGCTCCGGATTTTTCTGTTCATCCGATAAATCCATTACAAGCATTTGTATTGATTCACCCACTTGCGGTGCGCACAGGCCAATGCCCGACGTTGAATACAAGGTATCAATCAGGTTTGTAGCGAGAACCTGTACTGCCCCGTTAAAGTGCTCAACTGCTTTTGCTTGCTGACGGAGTATGGGATCCGGGTACTCAACAATGGTTAATTCGGCCATAGGGTTAGGCTATCGATCCGTTGTTACTCTCAATACTGCCCGCATGCGTAGCTGGAGTTCTCAGCCTGTTCCTGATAAGAGGGTAGGCGGCAGCAATCGTGATAAGGAGAAGAATGATTTCGATGGAATAGACAACAATATAGCCGCTGGCGATACCCCAGAGTTCAGCATCACCGTTTTGAACAGCCGCATTAACCACGTCTCGGATAACGCCACTCATGGCAATTGCAATACCAGCAGCAGTTGCTTGCACGGCACCCCATGAACCCAGAGCAAGACCCGCCTGATCTTTGGGTGCGCGATTCATCGTTGCCGTCAATGTGCCGTGTCCGAACAATGCAGCGCCAAAGCCGATCATGAAGTTTCCAAGCAGGAACAGTGACGGGGTGCTTAGCGGGGCTGCGAGCATCACGAAGGCAAACGCCGGTAAGCCTATTAATGCGCCGTTCAAGACCATGCGATACGGGTCGCCACCCTTGCCGAGAATTCGTGATGCCAGGCCGAAACCCAGTAGTCCGCCAAAAGCCAGCAAGGCCGTTAATTTTGTGGTGGCGCTCACTGACATGTTAAGAACATGCCCTCCGAAGGGCTCAAGAAGAACGTCTGCCATCCCAAAGGCCAGCGTGCCAAAGCCAACTATGACCAGTTGCCTGACAGCTCCTTCACCCTCACAGAATCGGTTCCATGATTCGGTGAACGTGGGGTCGGCGGTAGTGACCTTGTCTTTTCCTTGTGCAATTGTCTCTTGTTGCCACATAGCCACGAAGTTTAAAAATACGGTCGCAACGGCGGCACCCTGGATGACTCTGACAAGTTGACCCGGTGAGAAATCCTGTAGCGCCGAGCCGAAAATCAGCGCACTGAATAACATGCCTAAGAGCAGCGTCACATACATGAGCCCGACCACTTTCGGATGTGATTCTGATGGCGTGAGGTCTGTGGCCAGGGCCAGGCCTGCAGTTTGTACAGTGTGCACACCGGCACCCACCAGCAAGAATGCCAGTCCCGCCGACACGTGGCCAAGCCACAGAGGCCAGTTGGTTGATTCACCCTGCTGACCCAGTACAAGCAGGGCGAACGGCATGATGGCAAAGCCACCGAACTGCCATAAGGTACCTTTCCAGATGAAAGGCACACGACGCCAACCCAGAGCACATCGGTGCGTGTCAGACTTGTAGCCGATAAGTGCGCGGAAAGGCGCAAATATCAGCGGCAAGGCCAGCATGACGGCAACCAGCCAGGATGGCACATTCAGCTCGACTATCATGACGCGATTGAGTGTGCCAACCAGTAGCACCAGCGCCATCCCAACGGATACTTGAAACAAGGACAAACGAAGCAGTCTTGAAAGCGGTATGTCTTTCGTTGCTACATCGGCAAATGGCAGAAAGCGGGGCCCCATGGCAATCCATGACGCCAGCATCTTTTGTCCTGGACGTTTCATGTCCTGATGCTCGCTTTAGTCGTCTTTGAGAACCGGAATTCCGAACATGGACGATAGCGGAGTCGGGTTGTCCGACAATGTTCGCATACCGAAACTGGAACTTTTCTTCGCCGGTACTGATTCACTTAGTGCGCTCATGCCTATCTTGTCAGATAGTGGCGTTGAGTTTTCCTTAAGCAGCGACCAGCCTAACCTGGAAGATAAGGGTGTGGGATTTTCTTTCAATACTTCAAATCCTGCACTGGATGATAGTGGCGTAGGATTCTCTTTAAGCAGACCACCCATTAACCCCTCGGTGGGGAAATAGCCGGGCTCTTTAAGTTCTGCGAAAGTGCGTGACATCCAGCTGCGACGATGTGAGAGCACTCGAATGTTGAGTAGCGCAGACAATGGAGCGGGTTGCAGCCACGTGTGATACTCCAGCTCGGGCATTTGACCAACATCTATTTGTTTGCCGTTGTTCAGTGTATCGGTAGCAAGCAGTGCCTTGCCGAACGGCGCGGTTACCAGCACCAGTGTATGGCCTTGCTGTATTGAACCGGCATAGACCATGGCATGGCTGCTTGGTACGTTTGAGGCCTCGTGCACGCTCATGATGACTTGCGCCAGCATTTCGGTTGAATCTACGCCTTCCTTCTCACCCGGAGACAGCATGTCGGAGTTGGCAGACTCGATCATGGATGGGGTGACGATCGTAATGTCTTCTTCTACAAAGCCATTGGCTTTGAGGGCATCAATAGCCTCGAGTGCATCACTCTCTGACGCATAGGCCTGCCCGATGGGTATGAGTTTTAACAACGCCATGATGGCTCTCCCGCTGGGTTTATATCAACAAAGAATCTATTGCTAGGCTGCAGTTGCAACGCTTGCCTGCGTCAAGCCCGTGAGCATTACACTGCCCACGGGTTTAACACGTTTTTAGCCTCCGAAGAAGGCAGGGAACCATGTAGTGTTGGTTAGGATTGCGTAGTGCACGACAAAAGAGATCGCAGACACCCAGCCCAGAAAAAGGGGCAATCCGATTGTTGGCTTTACAACAAGCCACATTCTGCTTTGATTCATTGTGTATTACCTCATCCGAGCCATGGGGTTAGAGCAAATGCCAGAAAATGCGCAACAAGAGCAATCACGAAAAATACGCGAGCGCCGTCTATGACGTGCTTGTGTAGTTCTTGTGATTGACTGAGCGTAAGTCCTGTGCCCCATACCTTTTCGGCGGTTTCAGTCGTCATGGTTGAATTCTCCAAAAAACCGGAACAATCGATCAACGCGTGCACCACCTGCACGCAGGTTATTCCTGTTCATCACAGGAACCACGCATCTTTTGTGAATAAATCACACTTCAGCGTGTCTTTGATCGTAAACAAGGTTTCGCAAGGTGTCAATCAAGACTGTCACTTAATTGTGTCAACTTTAATTGACACAAGTGAACGTTTGATTTTATGTCTGTGGAACCTGGTGAGGTCTGACACCTTATATTTCTCGAAGCAAGCTACCAGAACACCCTGAATAATCAATTAATAATCGACAGAACGTTGATGTTGCGCGGCAACCGGTACCGAATGACAAGGATGATGCATGGATTCGCTTGTCAGTATCAACAGCACCGGTGCACCATCTGCTTGGTAAAACAATTCTTTATTTAATCCTTGTAATCTTGCTTTGGCCAAGCGCGGGCTTGGTACAGATCGGTTAAACACGGAGGTGGAGTCCAAAATGGCAAAAGACTCCTGACGGCACACCGGTTTATCTGTCATCACCAACGTTTTAGTTGGCTCGAGCGACTTTTAACAACCGGGCTGAATGCCTGGAAGTAGCCTACAACCCGCCATGACGGACGATATACTCAACCACATCGTCAAGACCGTGTGCACGTTTCATATCAGTAAATACGACAGGTTTACTGCCACGAGCGCTCGCGGCATCCAGGCGCATACTGTCCAGATTGGCGTCTACATACGGGGCCAGATCGCGCTTGTTGATAATAAGTAGATCGGAGCGGGTTATGGCGGGTCCGCCTTTACGAGGGATATCTTCTCCCTGGCATACAGAGATGACATACAGGGTCAGATCGGCAAGTTCGGGTGAGAAAGTCGCAGCCAGGTTATCGCCACCTGATTCTATAAATATGACGTCAAGGTTCGGGTGGCGTCCGTTCAGATCGTCAATTGCCTGCAGATTGATGGACGCATCTTCACGGATAGCCGTATGCGGGCAACCACCGGTTTCAATACCCAGAATACGGTCTGACGATAATGCCTGGAATCGAACCAGAGCGTCGGCATCCTCGCGCGTGTAGATATCATTGGTTATGACGGCGACAGAATAATGGTCTCTCATGGCCTTGCAGAGTTGAGCCAGTAACGTAGTTTTACCGGCTCCTACAGGGCCGCCAATGCCGACTCGCAACGCCGCCCGGTTCTGGACGTGTGGGTGTGGGTTGTCTGTTGACGATTGTAATTGTGTTGTGGACATACGCTTGAGCGGTATCAGGTAATGCAGATGCGACTGGGCAACTGCTCGTGTTCAATGGAAGCCAGATCGGCGAGCAGGGTACAGCTGCCAAGATCGTCAAGAGAACTTTGCCTGGCTCTTTGCGCTGTGCGGATTATCAGTGGCTGCAGATTGGAAATGATGGTTAGTGCCTGAGTTTGCCCGAGAGGGATCAGGCGAGTACATATCCACACAAGATTACTGCTGCTGGCTTGCAGGCTGGCCGGCAACAGGGAATCTACAGGGATGTTCGACAAGGCCCCTTGCGCACCAATGGCGATAGGCAGGCAAATTTCATGGTCAATCAAAGCCAGTACGGAATGTCTTGATGTTGCGGCAGCAGCGCGGGCAAAGGATTGTCCCAGCTGAGTGGATTCACGTCTGCGCTCGCTGCCAGCGCACAAGGCCAGTGCGAGTTCATTGACGGTGTGAAGCGACGTTTGTAAAGTTTCTAGCGGAAGGGCGTTCTCATGTAGTTTCGTCGCATGTGAGTCGGGAAGGAGCGCTTGCATGGTGGAGAAGGCACTCATGGTGAGCACCGCATCATTCCATCCACTGCCATATTCAAGAATGCCAGCTATCCAGCTTTCACAATTGTCTGCATCTGTGATTCTGCCATCGGCTATAAGTGTTTCCATTCCATGACTACAGCTGAAAGCACCCGTAGGGAAGGCCGCAGACATCCAGGTTTGCAGCGTCAGGGCAGCGCTGACATCAGCCATGAGTATGGGCATGATGCGTATGCGAGGAATGTGCATTACCGTAGGCTCCACCTTCGGGATTGAAGCCATCCTGTATATCCATAACCGTCGCACCGAGTTGCTCGAGCATGACCTTGATAACCGGGTCGCGACGAATGCGCAGATGATCGTGCATTATCTCTGCAGCGAGATGGCGGTTACCAACGTGCCAGGTGAGCTTCAACAAATGGTTGGCATTGTCGCCTCGGATTTCGTAAAGCGCTTCCGGCCTGGCTTGTACACGAATGCCACGTCCATCACTCAGACGCAGTATATCGTTGTGTTTTAGCAGGGTGACGGACTCAAGCTCTAATAGAAATTCAATCCCTGTATCTGAGGTGAGCATGAGTCGGCGTCGATGTCTGTCAGTTTCATCGAGGGTGACAGTGTCAACGATCTGGTTGAGCTCGCTGGCCTTTGCATGATCGGGATTCGAGCGTTCTATCTGGTGGCAGGTAATCATGGTCTAGAAAAGAAAGTAACGTTGGGCCATCGGTAATTGCGTCGCAGGCTCACAGGTGAGTAGCTCACCATCGGCGCGTACGTCATAGGTTTCGGGATCAACTTCGATGGCGGGTGTCGCCGTATTGAGGATCATGCTGGATTTACCGATACCACCGCGAGTATTTTTTACAGCAAGCATTTTCTTGTCTGTACCCAGGGTATCGGCCAGCGAGTTGTCGATGGCAGCTTGAGAGACAAACGTAACCGCGCTGTTCACTAGCGATTTGCCAAAGGCTGCGAACATGGGGCGATAATGCACCGGCTGCGGCGTGGGTATAGAGGCGTTGGGGTCGCCCATGGGCGCTGCCACGATACTGCCGCCCAGAATAACCATCTCTGGTTTGACGCCGAAAAAAGCAGGATGCCATAAACACAAATCCGCGCGCTTCCCGACTTCGATTGACCCAATGTGTTCACTGATCCCATGTGCGATAGCGGGATTTATTGTGTACTTGGCAATGTAGCGACGCACACGAAGGTTATCGTTCTCTCCGGTTTCCTGTGCGAGCCTGCCACGTTGTTTTTTCATCTTGTCTGCGGTTTGCCAGGTACGAATAAGTACCTCTCCAACGCGGCCCATCGCCTGACTGTCGGAGGCTATGATGGAGAATGCGCCAAGGTCGTGAAGGATGTCTTCAGCCGCGATGGTCTCTTTACGGATACGGCTTTCTGCAAAGGCGATGTCTTCAGGAATGTTCGCATCAAGGTGATGACAAACCATGAGCATGTCCAGATGCTCGTCAATCGTGTTAACGGTAAACGGGCGTGTGGGGTTGGTCGATGAAGGCAGAAAATTTGGTAGAGAACAGACTTTGATGATATCGGGCGCATGCCCCCCTCCGGCGCCCTCGGTATGAAACGCGTGAATTGTGCGTCCGGCTACCGCGTCAATGGTACTTTCCACAAAGCCGCTTTCATTGAGCGTATCGGTGTGAATCATGACCTGAACATCATATTCGTCTGCAGTGCCCAGGCAACAGTCAATGGCGGCTGGCGTCGTCCCCCAGTCTTCATGAAGCTTTAGTGCCGATGCACCACCCAGAATCATTTCTTCAAGTGCGGCTGGTTTTGAAGCGTTGCCTTTACCCGCAAACGCAAGATTCATGGGAAGTGCATCAGCGGCTTGTATCATGCGCGCCAGGTGCCATGGACCGGGTGTGCAGGTGGTTGCCAGAGTTCCGTGCGCAGGTCCGGTGCCACCTCCCAGCATGGTGGTAACACCTGACATCAGTGCTTCATCAATCTGCTGTGGGCAAATGAAGTGAATGTGGCTGTCAAATCCACCGGCTGTCAGTATGCGTCCCTCTGCAGCGATGGCTTCAGTGCCGGGGCCTATGATGATATCTACGCCATCTTGCGTGTCGGGGTTGCCGGCTTTGCCGATAGCGACGATATTGCCATCCAGCAGGCCGACGTCGGCTTTATAGATGCCAGTGTGGTCAACAATAAGTGCATTGGTTATGACGGTGTCGACTGCACCTTCGGCTCGACTCGACTGCGATTGACCCATGCCATCACGAATGACCTTGCCGCCGCCAAACTTGACCTCATCACCGTAGGTGCACAGATCGTGCTCCACCTCGATGATTAAATCAGTGTCGGCAAGGCGAACTTTATCGCCGGTGGTCGGGCCATACATATCCGCATAGCGTTGACGACTGATGTTTACGGCCATTACAAATCTCCCATAACATCTTGTCGAAAGCCGATGACTCTGCGATTGCCGCCATAAGCCACCAGCATCACGTCCCGTGATTGTCCGGGCTCGAATCTTACGGCAGTGCCGGCCGCAATATCCAGACGATAACCGCGCGCTGCGGAACGATCGAACTGCAGTGCCGGATTGCTTTCGGCGAAGTGGTAATGGCTACCTACCTGGATGGGACGATCACCAGTATTGGACACGTGCAGTGTCAACGTTGGTAGTGCATCGTTCAGTATTACATCGCCATCGGCAGTAATGATCTCACCGGGAATCATGGCTATGGCTCCTATGTAGGTAAATTAGGCGTCGTTTTCACGAAGCAGTATCGTCGGGTTTTACGGGCGCGACCTGCTCGGCGCATGCACGGTATGCATCTCTCACCGGATAGGCTGGTGAACAGTGACAAGTTTGACGCCGTCAGGGAAGGTGGCTTCTACCTGGATTTCAGGAATCATTTCGCTGATTCCCGGCATAACATCTTCGCGTGTTATCACTGACGCACCACCACTCATTAACTCAGCAACTGAACGACCATCGCGAGCACCTTCAACCACATAATCGCTGATTAGTGCAATGGCTTCCGGATGATTGAGCTTGACGCCACGAGCGTGACGCTTACGGGCGACTTCCGCAGCCATCGCTATAATAAGTTTGTCTTTTTCACGAGGAGTCAGTTGCATGGCTTCTATACGTTCCAGACCGTTGGCACAGGCCGTCCGTCGTTAAGTAATTCAATACAGGGTATCAGGAATTTTCTTAACTGAAAGCTGTCTTGCGCAAGTGCGCGAACCACAAGCCTTGAAGGAAGCACGCTTGCACCCATTCGTATGTCGAGCGAGTTGGAGGGCAGGAGAGCGCGTACACGAGACAATTGTGCATCAAACCAGTCATCTGATTGATTGGTCACCAGAACAAGCGTGGTTATTGCACCGTATTGATGCATCATGCACTGTGTCTGAGCGAGTTTGTTCGAGCGCATATCCAGATGAAAATCTTCCGCATGCAAAAGATGTTTGTCTCTGTAGATTCGCCAGCGATCCCGCACACAAATGCTGTCGACTTGCTCGTTCATTGCCTGACGACCCAGCACCAGACTTTCAACAATTAACGCCTCCGCCTGTTCCGCAAGGTGAACGTCCATACAGCGACTGAGGTGTGAGCCGTTAAACAGGATGCTTTCCTGCGGCAGCCACTCCAGTCTTGCCTGGTGAGCTACATGCAGGGTGTTCTGCTGGATGGCAGCAGGTCCGTGGGTGCGATAGATTTTCTCGCATGCAGCGGTACTGACACATAGATGAGATAGCTTTTCCGCATCGGCCTTCCAGTGAATGTGATCGTTTCCTGTCAGACCGCCAGCGGTGTTCAGCAGAACGGCATGCAGTGCTGCTGACTCGGTATTGGGGATACGGATGCGCGCACTGCCTTGCTGGTACAACTGACTTAGTGAAGAGTTCGGTGTTGAATTATTTTGATCATAGCCAGGTGTGCGCTTGGAACACTTGGCACTTATGTGTCCCACAGCGTTTACACGTTGCCTGGATTCATTGTCAGTTTGCGCAAGTTTTTCTGCAATATTCATGTCGCGTTGCGGATTTGCAGGTGTTAAGGGACTAAAGCAAACCGCGGAGTGGTTGTGCAGTTGTCTGCGAAGGGTAGGTCATTATCCCGAAAACATGCTATGTGCTTTTTAGTTCTCAGCCTGACGTGCTCGTTGACGAAGATCGACCGTACAAGGGTACTCCCGATTGATAGAAATCCGACCTCTGGTTACCACGTCTTGGCTTGGGTCGGTAGGCGTGAACTGGCTGCCACCTGATAACACGGGCGTTTTTACCGGTACGGGTGGTGGCGAGTGGTGATTTATATCGAAGCGCGCAAGTCTCCTTGCCTCTGCCACGTTCGCATTAACGGGCACATCTTCGTAGCTGCGTCCGCCCGGGTCGCTAACATGATAGGAGCAACCGCCAAGGCTACGATTTGACCACGTATCGATAATATCGAATATCAGAGGGGCATCGACCGGTATGTCAGGATGCAGCGCAAATGGTGGTTGCCATGCTCGATAGCGGACACCGACAACGTATTCTCCAGCGACAGAGGTTGCGCGCAGCGGCAGGATATAACCATTGCAGGTAATCTGATAACGGCTATCGGTATAACCCGTGACCTTTAGCTGCAGTCGTTCCAGCGAAGAATCGACATAACGTGCCATGCCGCTTGCGGATGCTTCCTCACCCAGTACGTGCCAGGGTTCGATCGCTGCGCGAAGTTCCAGCGAGATGTTATCAATCTGTCTTGTTCCGAGTACTGGAAAACGAAACTCCCAAAATGCATCCAGCCACTCTTCTTCAAAGTCGTAGCCGTGGCTTTTGAGATCGTCGATCACTTCTTTTATGTCATGCCAAAGATAGTGCGGCAACATGAAGCGATCGTGCAGTTCGGTTCCCCAGCGGATAAGATCTCCTTTATAGGGTTGTTTCCAGAAACGGCTTATCAGGCAACGAATAAGCAGCGTTTGCACGATGCTCATGCGTGCGTGTGGTGGCATCTCGAATGCTCGCAGTTCAACTATACCAAGCCTGCCGGCGGGACCCGCCGGTGAGTAGAGCTTGTCAATGCATATCTCTGCCCGATGTGTATTACCTGTCAGGTCTATCAGCAGGTTGCGCAGTAGTCGATCTACCAACCAGGGTTTGTTACTCTCGCCATCCGGTAATCGGGATAGCGCCATTTCAAGTTCATACAAGGTTTCCGAGCGGGCCTCGTCAATACGCGGAGCCTGGCTGGTAGGACCTATGAACATCCCAGAGAACAGATAGGACAGGCTGGGGTGATGTTGCCAGAACGTGATGAGGCTTCTTAACAGGTCGGGGCGCCGAAGAAAAGGGCTGTTGGCCGGTGTATCACCACCCATGGTTACGTGGTTCCCCCCGCCGGTGCCGGTATGCCTGCCATCGACCATAAATTTTTCGGCTCCCAGGCGACTAAGTCGTGCAGCCTCATAGAGCGTTTCACTCTTGTGCACTAACTCTTCGAAATTGCCGGATGGATGAATATTGACTTCTATAACACCCGGATCGGGTGTTATGCGGAAAGATTGAAGGCGCGCATCACGCGGTGGTTCGTAGCCTTCGATGACAGGTTTGACTCCGGCCGTAATACAAGCCCTTTCGAGGCTTCCCATTAGTCTGACCCAGCTTTCAGCGCTTCTCAGTGGCGGCATGAAAACGTACAGGCATTCGTCCCTGATTTCTACGCACAGCGTTGTTCTGATAATTTTTGCATCTTTACCGCTACTTTTCTTGTCTGTACCCGTTGCGCTTTTCGCTGAGGTTTTAGCGCTTTTATTCAACGTGGACAGCGGGGGTGGGATGCTTAAAGCGTCTTCCGGATTGAAGTTATCTTCTTGCATGGCATCGGCTTCAGCATCTATACCGGTATCGTCAGGCAGTGAGTCCAGCGGGAGACGCAAGCCAGCCGGAGAATCGCCGGGTATCAGAAATACTTCGGCCCTGCGCAAAGGCCAACGGCTGCTGATCCAGCGATCTGTGTTGAATGCCAAAGGTAAAAGGAAACCAATCGCTTCATCGATACCTTTGCTTAGCAGATTAATCAGACGCTGACGTGCATCGCTGTCCTTCAGATCAAGTTCTGCCAGAGCCTTGTCATCGGGTAGCATGGATTCAAGTGTCAGGTGATGCAAAGGGTCTTCATGAATGGCGCGTATGAAAGATGTATCCAGTTTTAGCTCGGCGCATAAACTGTGCATGAGTTTTTTTGCATCTGAGAGCGTGGCTTTATGTTTTCCTGGTGTCCCGATAAGTTCGGGTTTATGCCAGATGGGTTGGCCATCAGTGCGCCAATGCGTAATAAGAGCCCATCGAGGTGTAGGCTCACCGGGATACCATTTACCTTGTGCATAAGCCACGATACCGGCCGGTGCAAAATCGTCACGCATTTTTTCCAGCAAGACACACGCACGTTCCAGTTTATGTTCGCCGAGTGCTTCAGTATTCCATTGAGCGCTTTCCATATCGTCGATAGACACAAAAGTTGGCTCGCCGCCCATTGTCAGGCGCACATCTTGTTCCGCCAGTTTTTCATCTACTGATGTTCCCAGAGATAGCACCTCATTCCAGGTTCGTTCGTCATAGGGCAGTGTGACTCGCGGACGTTCATCGATGCGACTTACCCGGTTATGAAAATAGAAGTCATCAGCTGTCGCACTGGCGCTACCGGATATCGGGGCTGCACTGGTGGGTTGCGGTGTGCAGGCCAGAGGAATGTGTCCTTCACCGGCAAACAGGCCTGATGTCGGATCCATACCTACCCAGCCAGCACCTGGCAGATAGACTTCAGCCCAGGCGTGCAGGTCGGTGAAGTCTTTGGTGGTTCCCGACGGGCCATCCAGTGCTTTGAGATCAGGAACCAGTTGTACAAGATAGCCGGATACAAAGCGGGCCGCCAGGCCATAGTGACGTAGAATTTCTACCAGAAGCCAACCGCTGTCCCGACACGATCCCTTGGCAAGCTTCAGCGTCTGTTCACTAGTCTGAACACCGGGTTCCATGCGAAGTTCATACTCAATATCATGTTGCACAGCTTGATTTATCAACACCAGAGCATCGTTAATGTTCTGCCGCGCAGGTCGATGTTTCTGCAGCCATGCACTCAATATCGGGGAAGCATCTGATACGGACAAATAGGGAGCGAGTTCATCACGGACAGCTTTCGAGTATTTGAACGGAAAAAACTCGGCTGACTCCTCGACAAAGAAATCGAAGGGGTTGATGACAGTCATATCCGCGAGAAGGTCGACTTTTACTGACAGTTCTTTACACGGCTCGTTGAATACCAGGCGCGCAAGATAGTTGCCGAAGGGATCCTGTTGCCAATTCAGGAAATGTGTTTCAGGCTCTATGTTGAGACTGTAGCTAAGGATGGGCGTGCGGCAATGCGACGCAGGCCTTAACCGGATGATATGCGGAAACAACGTAACTGGTTTGTCGTACTTGTAAACGGTCGTGTGGTCAAGCGCAATCCGGATGCTCATCAAGTGTCCTGTGGCGGTAGAAAGTAAGTATCAGCTATAGCAGTTGCCACGTTCTGCAAAGCTATTTGAAGTTTGTCAATATGCTGGTGAAGCTGCACGGGTTGCTGGGAAAGCTCGTTCAGGTCGGCGCAGTTAAGTTGTTGTCGAAGTAGTTCTATGGCCGCTAGTGGTTCGGCATGTCGTTTGAATTGGCGTAGGGTACTGTCAATATGGTCAATGCAAAAGGTATAGGCACGAGGCAGCTTGTCGTCTAACAAAAGGAAACGTAGCGTGTCGTGTCCATTCACCGGCTGGTGAACATGCTGCCGATACATTTGCATGGCGGATAATGAACGTAAAACGGCGACCCAGCTTTGTTGTCGTAATGCCATGTTGTCAATGTTGGCTTGGCTGAGCGACAAAGTCGATGACTGTACATCTATAATGCGTGAGGTCATGTCAGCACGTTCTATATGGCAGCCCATGCGCATGAACCGGTAGCCGATATCATGTGACATATTACTGTTGATGTCGCCAGAGATGGCCAACAGTCGGGTTTTAACGCTTGCCAGAAATGCGTTTCGCAGATTGGTGTTGGTTGTAGCGGATTCTACCTGCTGGCGAACAAAACGGCAGGTGCTGTTGATGGCTTCATAACTGCTGCGAGGTACTATATCCCGACAGCACCGCAAGTTGTTCTGGATCGCAATGAATGCGTTTGACAAAGAGCCAGGATTACTCTGATCAGCCAGCAAAAAATTACAAACCGTGGACTCTGATGCCTGGTCGTATTTCTTGGCAAACTCTTTATCCATTGCATTAATGGTAATGACCGGAATCCATCCGGCGTGATCTTCGATGTCAGGATGATCAAGCATCATTCGGCTGTGCACGTCAATCAGTCGAACAGTGTTCTCTGCACGCTCAAGATAACGGTTTAACCAGTAGATATTTTCGGCAACTCGCGCTAACAAGGTGTCTACTCCTGCAACTGTTGAGGGGCGGTAACGATATCGCTCATATCCTCGGGTTGGTCTGCCGTCGACTGCGTTTGCGATTGTTGTGAACCGTACGTTGGTGTTTCTACTACCCAGGTATCCTTACTACCTCCGCCTTGTGAGGAATTGACGATTAGTGACCCATCGCGCATGGCGACTCGCGTCAGCCCACCGGTTGTTACCGTCATGCTGTCTCCCTGCAAAACGAACGGACGCAGATCAATATGCCTGGCTTTGAATTCACCGTCGATTAATGTGGGTGTTGTCGATAGTGTCAACGTAGGCTGGCCGATGTAGTTGCGCGGATTTTTATTGATATTAGCTATCATTTCTTGCTGTTCTTCACGAGTACTCATCGGCCCGATAAGCATCCCGTACC
Organism: Granulosicoccus sp.; assembly: GCA_045106855.1. Classification (GTDB taxonomy): domain Bacteria; phylum Pseudomonadota; class Gammaproteobacteria; order Granulosicoccales; family Granulosicoccaceae; genus Granulosicoccus. The sequence goes on along the minus strand of JBGCFI010000023.1, from coordinate 147,129 downwards.
CGCCTGATTCATTGGCTGGTTTGACAACCAGCTTATCAATATTAGCGAGCACGTGTTCTTTGTCGTCTTCGTTTTCACAACGATACGTCGGTACGTTTTGCAGTAGTGGTTCGCTATTGAGATAGTAACGAATGATATCGGGCACGTAGGAGTAGATGACTTTGTCATCTGCAACCCCGGCCCCTGGTGCATTGGCTATGGCAACCTTGCCCTCACGCCAGGCTTGCATCAAACCCTTTACACCCAGAGTGGAATCCGGGTTGAAACACGCCGGATCAATAAACTCGTCGTCGACGCGCCGGTAGATGACATGCACAGGTTGCGGTCCGTCGACGGTTAACATGTTGACGAAGCCTTTACTGTCGACAACCAGATCACGTCCTTCAACCAGCTCTGCGCCCATTTCCTGTGCAAGAAACCCGTGTTCAAAGTAGGCAGAATTAAATACCCCAGGTGTCAAAACACAAATGGTGGGGTTTTCCACCTGTGTCAGTGAGCTGAGTGTTGCACGAAGATTGGCCGGGTAGGTGTCGACAGGCAGAACGTGTGACTGTCGGAAAATTTCCGGCAGAGCGCGCTTCATGACTTCCCGATTTTCTATCATGTATGAGACGCCGGATGGAACGCGCAGGTTGTCCTCAAGTACGTAAACCGTACCATCTTCGCCTCGAACCAGATCGCTGCCACAAATGTGGGCCCAAACCTGGTGCGGTGGATTCATGCCAATACATTCGGGCCGGAAATTACTGGAGGTTTCTATGAGTTGGCGTGGAACAATGTTGTCCTTAAGTATGTTTTGTTCATTGTATAAATCATGAATAAACATGTTCAGGGCTTGTAGTCTTTGTTTCAGGCCTTTCTCAATGTCGCGCCATTCTTGTGCTTCGATAACTCTGGGTACGATATCCAGGGGCCATTCACGATCAATGTTGCCTTTATCGGAATACACCGTAAATGTTATGCCCATTTGCGCTATGGCCAACTGGGCAGCGTGCTGTCTGTTGGAAAGTTCCTCATCGCTCAGATTGTCAAACCATGAGCCGAGGTTAGTGGTAAATTTTCGACTATTGCCTTTTGGATCAATTAGCTCATCGAAGCCCGGACTTTTGTAATTGTTCCAACGATCTGGCATGATGTTCTATTCCGTTATTGCCATAAGTGCTTCGCCACTTCGAGTGACGTCCACCTCGACGATTAATGAATGCGTACCTCCACCATACACTACCCCTTTGATAGGTGTCACGTCGGCATAATCTCTACCCCATGCGGTGGTGATGTATTGAGCGTCCGGCCTTTTATTGTTGGTCGGATCAAAATCAAACCAGCCATGCTTTGCATCAAACACTGAATACCATGCATGCGAGGCATCAGCTCCTTGTAGTTTTGTTTGTCCGGGTGGGGGTAGAGTTTCCAGATATCCACTGACATATCGCGCGGGAACATTTTGTCGTCGTAGAGCTGCAATAGCCAAGTGTGCAAAATCCTGACAGACACCTTTACGTTCTTTGTAAATCGTACTTAGAGGTGTCACGATCGTTGAGAAACCGGATGAGTATTCGAATGTATTAAAGATGTATCCCATCAATTCGCTGGCATAATCAATCACGGTTTTATCCCCGATGGGAATTTCCCGGACGAACTCATCAAGTACGTTTGTCATGGGGATGTAAGGAGAGGCCAGAAGGCAATCACATGCCATCAAGGCATCGTCACTGACGTTCGTTTCAAGGGTTCTGATATTGTCAGCGACCTGAGATGATTCTGGTAGCGGGATTACCTTATCGGTCGTCTCGACCAGCGAGCTGACAACGATTTCGCATCGCTCATGGTGTTGGCCAATCGAAAAGCGTGTGCTCAGATTCCCGTAAACATCGGTCTCTTCCTGCAGGCTGTCGGGCTCCGGCGATACCGCCACGCGCGTATACAAACACGTTTGTTGCGGCGTGCTTCTGGGTTGTAAACAGACATGATTATGCGACTGGCTGGCTACTTCGCTATATTGATAGAGCGTCTTGTGACGTACATGCAGCTTCATGGCCGAATTATCTCGTCGGGAACAAAAGGGCGAAGGTCTGCCAGTTGCTTCCCGGGTTGAACGTGCGAAAAGTAGGTTGCGTTTAGAACATCAGCCATCTGTACGGGAATACTCTCGAGCACGCCAAGGAGCCGGCCGAGATTTTGCCGCGCCTCCCTGCGTGCGCTGATCAGCTGTTGCGGGTCCGCGAGCTGAATACGGCTCAGAGCTCCTATGGCCAGTCGACTTAATGCGTCAGCCTGAGATAAGGAACGCCTGCCGGGCAGCATGCCGATGGCATTCTGGATCTCTTTTAACTGAAACGCCAGTGAGCGAGGATTGAACTCATCAATCAATAAAAGTCGTAGCACGAGCCGGACATCAATCTGACTTCTATAGCGGCTTCGGTAAGTCATGGAGCTATCGAACAATCGAAGGAGAGTCTCCAGCAGGAGTACATCATCCCGATCGTGCGCCAACATGCTATTAACGACTACGCAAGTGTGCTGAACGCGCTCCAGCCGGCGTCCCAGCATCATGAATCTCCAGCCGTCTCCGTGCGTGAAATTTTCATGAGCAAGTCCGGCAAAAGCCGAGAGTGAAAGCAAGGTATTGTCAAGTTGGGCGTTGATATTCTTGAGCGCGTCGGCATCATCAAGAATCAATCGAGGTGCAGGTTTGTCGATAAGTTCGTTGCTGACATCGTCAAGACGATTGAGTACGCGCAGCAATTCGTCAGAAACCCTGTCTCGTACAGAGGCTGCGCTGTTTTGCAATTGATTCAATGCAAAAGGCAAGGTACCGAAGCGTGAGGGGTCATGCAGTAGCGAAACCAATTCGCGTTGAGGTTCGCGTATTCGTTTTCGGCCGCCACGTCCGGCAAATCCCGGCAATGTACCCGTCGCCATCGTGGTCGCCCGTAATATGGCCGACAGGACTGGTGGTACGGGAGTATCAGCAGATGCATCGGCACTGTTTGCCTCATCGTTTTGCATGGTTTGAAAAATTGATCGCAGCAAGCGGACAATAATTTCACAGCGTTCGGCATTGCGCCCCATCCAGAACAGGTTTTCACCAACTCGGCTGGGTAGTTCACCGTCAATAACAGCGAAAGCTGTATCCAATGGAGCGCTGGTCAATAGTGAAACCGGCTTTACTGGTCCTTCTGCAATCACCCAGGTATCTTTACTGCCTTTGAAAGAGTCGTATGCAGGGCGTCCACCATCGCTGGCAGTGTCAAGCAGGCAGAGCCCGCCAGGCATCGCCGAGAAACTATCGCCTTGATTCATTAAAAAACACCGCACGGTTATCTGTTGCTTGACCGGCTGGGTATTATGAAAAGAGGGTGCTATGGAACGGTCCAGGCGTTCCTGGGCAATGTATCTTTCCGGGAATGCGGAGATGCTGTTATCAAGCCTGGCAATATCGTCGCCGTCCATCAAGCGTGGATCGAACAATTGACCCTGAGAGTCAATACTGCGAAAAAGCAGTTCGTCACGGTTGGCCATGACATGTGAATAGTGATCCTTACGTCCGAGCCAATAGGTTGGGGGGCCTTGCATTAGAAGTTCCTCCCCGAGTATGCGCTTGCACAGCTCTGGCATACAGATATTCAAAGCAGGGTTATCGAGAACACCTGAACCAAGAGGGTTAATGATTTTTACACCACCACTTTTCACGGCCTGGAAAAGGCCGGTTATCCCGATAGCATCAGACTGGCCCGCAGCCATTGGATCCAGACTGGTGTCATCCATGAATCGGATGATGACAGACACGCGCTGTAAATCAGCGACTGTGCGGAGAAAGACGCGGTTGTCACGGACTGTCAGGTCGCCGGTTTGAACCAGGGTATAGCCGAGGTATTTCGCCAGATAAGCATACTCGAAATAATGTGGATGCTCCGGACCACTGGCAAGCATTACACAGCGACCATCACTCTCGGACAGCTGGGCGATAAACTGTTGCAATTGCTTGAAATAACTTGCCAGGCGCTGAACGCGACAACGCCGAAACAATTTGGGCATGGTCCCCGATAGCACGAGTCTGTTCTCAACGGTGTAACCGATGCCTTCCGGGTATTGGCAAACGTCATCAACGATATACCACCTGCCCGACGGCGCTCGTGAAATATCAGAACTGAACATGGGCAGATCCGGTTCTACCTTGAGGTTTACCGCATCGCGAAGATAACCCTTGTGTGCCATTACCATGGCCGGTGGAATCAGGCGTTGTTTAAGCAGGCTCTGATCGGTATAGATGTCACGTAGGATTTCCTGTTTCAGTACAGCTCGCTGCTCCAGTGCTTTGCTGATGTTGTCCCAGTCATTGGGTTCAATGATGAAAGGTGCCAGGTCCAGATTCCAGGGGCGCGATGCGTGTCGGGCATTCGAAAGCGAGCTGTAGGCAATACCGTTGGCGCGCAACTGGCGAGTGATGTCCTGTTGTCGATAGGCAATTTCGTCAGATGTAAGGTTGTTCAGCTCGCCCATGACCAACTGCCAACTCGGCAGTGCGCTGCCGTCGGTGGCGAGTGTCTCATCATGCAGAGCAGAGACATCACGGGTACTTAAAGCAATAGGCATAGGTTAGTGTCAGAAATTTGTGGGTGAACCGGTACCGCTGCAAAACAGATGGCGGTGGTTTTGAATGCGCTGACCAATTGAAACCAAGAGGGTCTATTCAGCGTTCCTGCGCCATCTGACCAACAGGTACTGTATCTTGTTGAAAAGACATGCACATTTCCAGTTCCTGCGGCCAGAACTTACCAGGTTGGGCGTTGAAATATGCACAGCGCTGTCCTGAAAGGCATAATAGATCGTATAAGCCCTTTTTTGTTATCAATCTTGTCTGGAGAGAATCATAAAATGAGTAATGTAGAGCTGGCTACCGCGCCAGAGGCCAATAGCGAGTTTTTCAACGCTAGCCTCGCTGACCGTGATCCGTTGATAAAGGCATCAATTGACAACGAATTAGGTCGACAACAGCACGAAATCGAACTAATCGCCTCGGAAAATATCGTGTCTGCAGCCGTAATGGAGGCTCAGGGATCGGTAATGACCAATAAATATGCAGAGGGTTACCCCGGCAAACGTTACTACGGCGGGTGTCAGCACGTCGATACCGCGGAATCTCTGGCTATTGAACGTGCCTGCAAACTCTACGACTGCGAATACGTCAATGTACAGCCGCACTCCGGTGCACAGGCAAATCAGGCGGTTTTTCTGGCACTCATCAAACCGGGTGATACCTTCATGGGAATGGACCTCGCCGCTGGCGGTCACCTGACTCACGGGTCGCCGGTTAATCAATCCGGCAAGTGGTTTAATGCCGTGACCTACGGCGTCGACCCCGATACGCATCTCATCGACTATGAGGCCATGGAAGCACAGGTGCTGGAGAACAAGCCTGCGCTCATTATTGCCGGTGGATCCGCCTACCCGCGGGTTATTGATTTTGCGCGTTTTCGTGCTGCTGCCGACAAAGTCGGCGCCTACTTTATGGTGGATATGGCGCATTTTTCCGGACTTGTGGCAGCCGGAGAGCATCCCAACCCCTTGGATCATGCTCATGTGGTTACAACCACGACACACAAGACATTGCGTGGACCGCGTGGGGGCATGATTCTGTCGCGCGATCCTGCATTGGGCAAAAAATTTAATTCATCGGTCTTTCCGGGCTTGCAAGGTGGTCCCCTAATGCACGTCATCGCAGCTAAGGCGGTTGCTTTTGGTGAAGCTCTGCAACCGTCTTTCAAGTCCTATCAACAAACTGTTATAAGCAACGCCAAAGTACTTGCAGCAACTTTGAAGGCAGGCGGTCTGGATATGGTGTCCGGTGGAACCGATACCCATGTCATGCTCGTCGATTTACGCCCGAAAGGTGTTACCGGCAAGGCGGCGGAAGCCGCGCTGGGAAGAGCTGGGATTACCTGTAATAAAAATGCCATCCCGTTTGATCCGGCATCTCCTTTTGTGACATCCGGCGTGCGATTGGGAACACCGGCGGCAACCACTCGAGGATTTGGGAATGATGAATTTCGCCAGGTCGGTGAGTTGATTCTTCGCGTCATTGACGGATTGGCTGCTAATGGTGATGAGGGCAACGAAGCCATCGAAAAAGCGGTGCATGCTGACGTGTTGGCTTTAACGGGTCGCTTTCCAATCTATGGTTGATCAGTGGCATCAATAAAAGATAATCGCCCTGCGGGTGCTCGTTCGTCGGCGAGCAACCGCCTTGCGATAGTCACCGGTGCCCAACAGGGTATCGGCTTGGCAATAGCCAGAGCACTTGCATGCTCTGGCTACAACATTGTCATCGCTGATCTGCATACCCGGCAAAGCGCAGAATTTTTACGTGAACGCTGGGGGTGCAACAGTCGTATTTCATGCCTGGAAGTGGATATTGCCAAAGAATCCAGCGTCACTCGGCTGTTCGACTCGGTCATGCAATCCACCGATACGTGTCCGGATGTTCTGATTAACAATGCGGCAACCCAGGTATGGGGACCGTTGATTGATATGAACCTGGAGGACTGGCAGCGCACCCTGGATGTCAATTTGACAGGAACGTTTCTCATGACAAGAGAGTACGCGCGTCTTTACAGAAGGCATGAGAGTGTGCGCGGGGCCATAGTTAATCTGGGCTCTGGTTGCAATCGCCTGGCATTCCCGCAATTGAGCGCTTACGCCGCATCCAAAGGTGGCATCGAAATGTTGACCAAAGCTTGCGCACTGGAACTTGGAGAGCACGGTATCCGAGTTAACTGTATTGCACCGGGAGCGATCGAGACGGAACGAACCCAGGCGGAAACCGGCAACTATGCACAGAGCTGGTCGGCGTTAACACCCATGCAACGTATCGGAACCGTCAACGATGTCGCTAATGCTGTTGTGGCGCTGGTTAGTGACAATATGCGATTTGTGTCTGGCGAGACAATCAACGTTGATGGTGGCTTGTTCAGTCGTGCAGTATGGCCTGCTGAGTACTGAAGATCGGTTATCGTGGTGTAGCGTTACGTTATTTTCCCGGAAGAGGGGTCAAGAGTTGTGTTATGCATGGCTTTCAATTGTTGTGATCGGTCGATAGTCGAGGTCAGCAATATCACCGGTGCCAGGCCTGCGAGCACGATCAGCAATGAACCCAGGGCAGCCTCGCCAATAAGTTCGTCAGAGGCAAACTGGTAGACGTGGGTAGCGAGAGTGTCGAAGTTGAAAGGCCTTAGTACCAGAGTGGCTGGCAGTTCTTTCATGCAATCGACGAATACCACCAGCGCAGCAGTAAGCACACCACTTTTCATCAATGGTAGGTGAATACGAGCAAGTATTGTGGTTGATGAATGACCGAGTGAACGTGCAGCATCGTCCATACTGGGACTGATCTTCTTCATGCTGGCATCAACTGAACCGTATGCTACGGCTAGAAACCTCACGGTATAGGCAAAAACCAGGGCAAATGTGGTACCGCTGAGCAGCAGTCCTGTAGAAAAATCGAAATGCTCCCGCATGAAGCCGTCAATACCATTGTCGATGGCCGCAAATGGAATAATGACACCGATAGCCAGAACCGCTCCAGGCACCGCATAGCCCAGGCTGGATACATTGACGCTGGTTTTTAAAAGCGTCGTTGGCTGCAGACGTTGACTGTAACTGAGCAAAATACCGATGGCAACAGCGGTAAACGCTGCGATAGCTGATAGCGCTATGGAGTTTAGCGCGATGGTGCGAAAGTCAGCTGTCCAGGAAACATCGAAGTAGGTGATTGAATAGTTCACCAGTACCCATGCAGGGATTACAAATCCGAGGAAAACGGGCAGCAGGCAAATAAGGCTTGCGCCGGCGGCACGTCTACCTTGCAGTGGCTTACGCTTTAGCTGACGGAAGCGGGTAGCACTGGGTTGATAGTTTTCGCGATGACGACGACTTATTTTTTCCATGCCGATAAGCATCATGACAAATACCAGCAACAATGACGCTATTTGTGCACCGCCTCCCAGATTGTTCATGCCTAGCCAGACGTCGTACAAGCCGGCAGTAAGGGTTCGAACAGCAAAATAGTCGACAGTACCAAAATCGTTCAGTGTTTCCATCAGGGCCATAGCCAGGCCTACGGCTATCGCGGGTCTTGCCATAGGCAAAGCAACCCGGAAGAACAATCCACGTTTTTGTCCACCCAGTACGCGTGCGGCTTCCAGCATCGAGGCAGATTGTTCCAGAAACGCCGCTCGCGAAAGCAGGTACACGTATGGATATAGAACCAGGGTCATCATACAGATCGCCCCCGGCAGGGAACGGATGCGAGGAAACCAGTAGTCGCTGGCAAGCTTCCAGTTAAAAATGGATCTTAACGTTGATTGCACCGGCCCTGCGAACTCTAATAAATCGGTATAGATGTATGCGATGACATACGCCGGAACAGCAAAGGGTAACAACAAGGCCCAATTGAATATTCTTCGTCCCGGGAATTCGTAGTGTGTAACAAGCCAGGCAGTGCTGACTCCAATGACTGTTGTACCGATGGCGACGCCAATCATCAGTCCGAAAGTTGTGATCAGGTAGCCTGATAGCACGGTCTCAAATAAATGCGGCCAGATATTCTCCTGCGGATTGAACGCCAGCCATACAACGGATAACACCGGTAGCAACACGATAAAGGCGACAGAGATAGCAGTGACTGTCCAGCGACTGGGTTTTCTCAGTCGAAAAGCTTTGCTGATCCCGTGTTGCTGCGGCTTTTGTGCATCGGGCTCAGGTGTTGTTGTATGTGTTGTTCCACCTACTGATACCTTTGCAAACGAGCCGCGATACTCGATCGTGGGTCTGGGGGATTGTTTATCGATGGGATGAACGGCGGTGTTCGGGACAACCCCTGCGTTGCCCAGTGGAATAGAGCTTCCGCCTGTTGTGCCGCCGGGCCAACGCACTGCTCCTGGCGTACCGGAATGATAGGCGGCAGATGACCCCCAGCGTGCCTTTACTCTGCCTGTTACCGCCCCACCAAGACGTGTATTTGATTGATTGCGAGCCGTCTGCCCATCAGCCGCTTCGCCAGATGTTCCGGACAGCGCATCTGACAGGTTCACTTTGGCTGACTTGATGTACGGTTCTTTGTCGTTCCGGCTCATGGTTGGTTTACAGGTGAATGCAGGTAAGCGCCATCAGATGCGATTTGTCGAGGTGCCGAGCTCGACAGCGGCCGGTCTTCGCTTGCGCAGAATACCTTTTTCAGGAGCAAACAAGAAACTGAAAATGAAGATAACGCTGAGAATAACCACGATCGTAGGGGCTGGCGCACTGTCCAGATGATAGCTGAGCGTAATCCCTGAGATGCAGGCAACAATACAAATGCCGATAGACCACCAGAGCATATTCTCGAAGCGTTTGCTTAACTGAAAACTTATCGCTCCAGGCGCAATTAGCACTGCGATTACGAGGATGATACCGACGGCCTCGATCGAGGCGACAATAACCAGCGACAACACCGCTAGCAGGCCGTAGTGAAGAACCCGTGTATTGAGTCCGACAACTCGGGCATGCTGAGGATCGAATGCAAAAACCATGAGATCGCGGCGTTTGATTATTACCAGAATGAACGCTGGTATGGTAAGGCAGGCGGTAGTCAGGATATCGGTCCAGCTCACTCCCAGCACGTCGCCAAAAAGAACCTGATCCAGATGCAGGTTAGTGTGGATTTTTGTGAACAGGACGAGTCCCAATGCAAACATTCCACTAAAGACGACACCCATCACCGTATCCTCTTTCAGGCGACTATTGTCAGTAAGGTAGCCGGTAGATATTGCGCAGACCATTCCTGAGATGAAAGCGCCGATGAGCACAGGAATACCAAGAATATAGGCGATGACAATACCTGGCAATACAGCATGTGATACGGCATCTCCCATAAGAGACCAGCCTTTTAATACCAGCAAGCAAGACAAAGTGCCCGCAGATACCGATACAAGCAAGGCAATGATCAGTGCTTGCTGCATGAAGTCAAAGGTGAATGGTTCGATGAGCATCGCAAACCAATCCATCACAAGTTGCCCCGCAATGCGGTTTTCTGTGACGTTTCAGTTTCCTGGTTTGTCAGTTTACGCCGTGCTCTACTGCGGTTGGCTAATATGCCGTGCCTGGGTGCAAAGATGAATGCGCCAATGAAAACGAGCGTCTGCAAAAGAACAATGACTGCACCAGTAGCACCATCCAGAAAGTAACTCAGGTAAGCGCCCACAGCGCTGGTTGAAAATCCCAGAGCCACACTAACCTGCAATAATCGGTTAAAACGATCTGTTAACAGATACGCGGTTGCTCCTGGAGTCACGACCATGGCAATCACCAGAAAGGCTCCGACCGTTTGCAGGGCCGCAACCGTGGCAGCACTGAGAAGAGTAAAAAACAGTATTTTAAGCCGGGTAGTTTTCAGGCCAATGGAATGAGCATGGGTTTCGTCAAAGAAGATCACCATGAAGTCCTTCCAGTAAATGAGCAGGCAGGTCAGCGTGATGATGCCAATAATGACCAGTTGGAGTGAATCGAATGGCGTGACCGCCAGTATGTTCCCGAAAACTATGGTCTGGATATTTACGGATGTTGGTGACAACGATGCCATAAAAAGACCCAGGCCGAAAAAGCCTGTAAATATAAGCCCGATGACAGCGTCATTGCGAAGGTTGGAACGTTGCGAAATGAATAACATGGCGGCAGCGGCCAGGCCACCAGAGATAAAGGCCCCAAGCGAATAAGGTAAACCGAGCATGTAGGCACCTGCAACGCCTGGTACCACCGAGTGCGATAACGCATCACCTATCAGTGACCAGCCCTTGAGCATAAGGTAGGCACTGAGAAACGCGCAGATGATCCCTACTAATGCGCTACACCAGATGGCATTGACCATATAGCGATAAGCAAATGGCTCGAGCACAAGCTCAAGCATCGGTATCTTGCCCTGGTGTTTGCTGGGCGGATGCGGACGCCTTGTCGTCGCCATCACCATACAGAACGAAGGGGCGTTCATCGTCGGAGATCACGGTTACCTGACGTTGGTCATCATCATCATGCAGTTGATTGCTCTCGAGGACATGAAAACGCAATGCACCACCAAACGCTTCTTGAAGATTGTTCTGAGTGAAGACGGTTTCCGTTTTGCCTGCATCCAGTACTCGCTTGTTGATCAGAACCACCTGGTCACAGAAGTGGGGAACACTGCCCAGATTGTGAGTAGATACAAGCATGACGCGACCTTCATCGCGCAAGGCTTTAAGTAGATCGATAATGGCATCTTCCGTTGCTACGTCAACACCTGTAAAGGGTTCGTCCAGCAATATGACTTTTCCCTCCTGAGCGAGGGCTCGCGCCAGGAACACGCGTTTTTTCTGTCCACCCGATAGCTCGCCGATTTGTCTGTGTCGGTATTCGATCATGTGGACACGCTGTAGTGCTTCATCGACCTTGCGCTTGTCGATGGCTGATGGACGCCTGAGAAAACCCATGTGCCCGTAACGACCCATCATTACGACATCCTCGACGAGCACTGGAAAATTCCAGTCAACCTCTTCATTTTGTGGAACATAGGCTACCGTATTACGGGTAAGCGCTTTTCCCGCAGGGCTCCCAAGAATGGTGACCGCACCACGAGCTAAAGGCACCAGACCCATTAGGGCTTTGAATAGAGTGGACTTACCCGAACCATTGACGCCCACCAGAGCACATATTGTTGCGGTGGGAATCGAAAACGACGCTTCGGTTAGTGCAAGGTTGCCGTTTCTGTAAACCACACTGACATTATCTGCCTGGATACCACTGCCTGCGGCCTCTTGTGATTGACGCTCGCGCAGCCGCATGCGTTCAAGTTGCAGAGCGCCTGAATCAAGCGTCTGAACCTGACTGCTCATGCCGTTACCAGAACCGGACGGTGACTGGTTCATTGCGCTTTTGTACCTACAACAATGCCTGTCACTATTGTGTCAATAGTAATCTGAAGAAGGTCCAGGTAGGTGGGTACTGGGCCGTCCTGGCCACTCAACGAATCGACATATAGAACGCCACCGTAGTGAGCCCCCGTTTCACGAGCCACTTGCTGGGCTGGCTTCGGCGAGACGGTGCTTTCGCTGAACAACACGGGAATGTTGTTGTCTCGCATGGTATCTATGACGTTCCTGACTTGCTGAGGTGTGCCTTGTGAATCGGCATTGATAGGCCACAGAAAGAGCTCTTTCAGGTCGAAGTCGCGCGCCAGATAACTGAATGCCCCTTCACTGGTTACAAGCCAGCGATTGTCGTCGGAAATGGTGGCAAGTTTTTCGCGCATCGGAGCCGTAACTGCCAGAATACGTTTTTTGTAGTTGGTCGCGTTTTCCTGGTAAGTTGCGGCGTTGTCTGGATCTGCGTTACTCAGGGCTATCTGAATGTTATCCACATAAATAAGTGCATCGCTTGGGCTCATCCACACATGAGGATTGGGACGCCCGTCGTAGGGACCTGAATTGATACTCAAGGGTTCAACACCTTCGCTAAGTACTGCCGATGGCACATCACCCAGACGACTCAGAAATTTTTCGAACCACAATTCCAGATTGAGGCCGTTCCAAAGGATGAGGTCGGCTCCTCGTGTTCTGCCAATATCTTTAGGTGTGGGTTGATAATTGTGAATCTCAGCACCCGGTTTGGTGATGGAAACTATCTCGGCTTTGTCACCGGCGACGTTACTAGCCATGTCAGCCAGAATGGTGAAGCTGGTAACCACTTTCAATTTTTCTGATGCGCTTGCCGGGGAGGTGATGAAAAGAACCCCCAGTGCCATGCTGATTAAGAGCGCGGCGAGGCTTCGCAAGCACGCCGAAACAGTGCGTCGATGGCGCAGACCTCCAGTTTTCACTCTCATCTGCTTTCGCTGGTATTTAGACGAAGCCGGCTCATCCCCGACCGGTGAAAATGTAAAATCCGAAAATTTGATTGTCTGGATCATCATGCGATCATAAAGTTAGCCATGGCTTATTTTATATCGTTCGAATAAAAATACAAGATCATGGCATAATTACACCTGTTGGAGAGACCACAGAAGGCTTGAATCGCTTGCCTGGCCTGTTGGTAGTATGGCAGACCCTCTGTCATCGCCGCCATCAGCACATGTTGATAATGCCATTAATCCGATGTGTGTCGTCCCGTGTCCAAACTGTCACAGAGTGCTTAAATGAGCTCAGAACCTTCAAGGAACGCTAATGCCGCCCGCCCACTGGAAAAACCTGATGCTCAGGCCGAGGCCTTTGCAAGCGTTCGGCAGGCGCATCTCATGGAGACCACCGAGGACTACGTCGAGCTTATTGACGATCTCATACATTCACAAGGTGAGGCCCGTCTTGTGGAGATTGCTGAACGCCTGGGAATCTCCCAACCCAGTGCTGGTAAGACCATATCGAGGTTGCAACGCGAGGGCTTTGTAACCAGCGAGCCTTATCGTTCCATTTTTCTAACCGGCAAAGGCAAGGCTTTGGCAGATGCGGCGCGCGAGCGGCATGATCTTGTGTACCGGTTTCTTTTATGTATCGGTGTTGGCGAGTCGACGGCCAAAATAGATTCGGAAGGAATAGAGCATCATGTCTCTCAGGAAACCCTGAGTGCGTTTCGCAAGATAATTTCAGAGCGTGATACATCCGAATCAAAACAGTAGAATGATGTTCTGGCCGAGGTTCCCGTGCTGTATGGTCCCGGAACTGTCAGCCTCATTGTCAAGACTTTTTTAGACCACGAAGCCTACTATGCAAATAACCCTGCGCCGTCCGGACGACTGGCATCTTCATCTACGTGACGGCGACATGCTTGCTGCTGTCGTAGCTGCCAGTGCGTCTCGATTTTCTCGCGCGCTCATCATGCCTAATCTGGTTCCACCCGTCGTGACAGCAGATGATGCAAGACGTTATCAGCAACGAATCCAGACGGCTTTGCAAAGCGTCGACGCAGATTCAGATTTCACTGCATTCATGACTTTGTACCTGACTGAAGACACTGTCGCTCAAGATGTCGTAGAAGCAGCGAAGGATGGCTCTATTCTCGCTGTTAAATTATATCCTGCCGGAGCGACAACCAACTCGGCTTCCGGTGTTGCAGATCTGGACAAGGTAATGCCTGTGCTTGAGGCAATGGCTGCAAACAATATTAATCTTTGCATACATGGTGAGGTTACCGACCCGGCCATTGATATCTTTGATCGAGAGGCACGATTCATTGATACCGTACTTGATCCTTTACGCAAACGATTGCCGGAACTCAGAATTGTGATGGAACACATCACCACCCGCAACGGCGCTCAATACGTGCTTGAGAGCCAAAGCAATCTTGCGGCATCAATTACCACACACCATCTCATGATCAATCGCAATCATATGCTTGCGGGCGGTATCAGGCCCCATTACTACTGCCTGCCGATTGTTAAGCGAGAAGAACATAGACAGTCGCTCGTTGATGCAGCCACTGGTAACGATCCACGTTTTTTTCTGGGAACCGACAGCGCGCCGCATACCCGTTCGGCAAAACTCAGTGAGTGTGGTTGTGCAGGCGTGTTCAATGCGGCCAATACCATGGAGTGTCTGGCCACCGTATTTGACGATGCTCAGGCTCTGGATCATCTGGAGGCGTTCACTTCATTGAACGGAGCCGCCTGGTATGGCTTGCCGGTCAATACCGGGACTATTACTCTGGAAAAGCGTAGCGAGGCTTTGCCCCTGCCACCGACTCTTTCGGTGGGCGATGATGTCGTTGTACCGTTTGATCCGGCCAGATCGATTTACTGGCACCGCGTATAACCTGTAACGTATTTTTTTGCCTGCACTCAAACCTCAGCGAGCGAACCCTCGGTATGTTCACAACCTCTTACGCTTCTCGTGAAGAAATGGCCAGCCAGACAGCTCGCATGCTGCTCGAAATCCAGGCTGTTCATTTCCGTTCGGATGAACCTTATATATTCACATCAGGTCTCGCCAGCCCTGTCTATATTGACTGTCGCAAACTGATTTCCTATCCACGGATTCGCGCCACTTTGATGGATTTTGCCGTCTCGCGTCTGGTGCGTGATGTTGGCTATGAGGCATTCGATGCAGTAGCTGGTGGCGAAACTGCGGGTATTCCGTTCGCCGCGTGGATTGCTGAGCGACTGCAATTACCCATGCAGTACGTACGTAAGAAACCCAAGGGATTCGGCCGGGACGCTCGTATTGAGGGCGATATTCGTGACGGGCAACGAGTCTTGCTGGTAGAAGATCTCACCACCGATGGCGGATCCAAGCTGAGCTTTGCCGAAGCCATCCGCGAGGCTGGTGGTGAAGTAGGGCATACGCTGGTGGTGTTCTACTACGACATTTTTAAGCAAACACCTGAAAACCTGGACAAGGCTGGACTTCAGCTTCACTATCTGGCGACCTGGTGGGATGTATTGGCCGAGTCACGAAAACAGGGACATTTTAGCGATGAAACCCACAATCAGGTCGAGGCGTTTCTGACAGATCCATTAACCTGGTCTGAAGCGAATGGTGGAAAATACCAGCCTAAACAATCTTAGTTACTGGACATAACCGGAACTGCAACATGCTTACAAACGATCCGCTGGACAATCTGCTACCTGAAGTTATCGAATGGCGACGTCATTTGCATAACAATCCTGAGCTTGGCTATGAGGTCCATCAGACAGCCGCGTTTGTGGCGGACAAACTGCGTACGTTTGGTGTTGACGAGGTTGTCGAGGGGATTGGCAAGACGGGGGTTGTCGGCGTTATAAAAGGACGTCTTGATACCCGGGGTAAAGTCATCGGGTTGCGAGCTGATATGGATGCATTGCCCATCGTTGAAACCAGCGGTGTTGAGTGGACGTCGAGTGTGGAAGGGCGAATGCATGCTTGCGGGCACGATGGCCACACCGCCATGCTCCTCGGCGCGGCTCAGGCAATGAGCGCATCGCGGGATTTCGACGGCACACTGGTGGTTATTTTCCAACCTGCAGAAGAAGGTGGGGGTGGTGGTCTTGCTATGGTAGAGGATGGCCTGATGGAGCGCTTTGGTATCCAGGAAGTTTATGGTTTGCACAACATGCCTAATCTGCCCATCGGAGAATTTGCTATACGCAAAGGTCCTTTGATGGCATGTGCCGATGAATTCGATATAGTGGTCGAAGGCCTGGGTGGTCACGCCGCCATGCCCCACTTGTGTACCGACAGCGTTGTTGTTGCTTCGCATATTGTGCTTGCCATGCAGTCCATTGTGTCGCGTGGTGTCAGCCCGACCGCCCCCTTGGTAGTTTCGATTACCACACTCGAGGTTGAAGGAGGCGCTTACAACGTTATCCCACAAACCGTTCGCTTAAAAGGGACTGTGCGAGCCTTTGAAGAGAGCGTCAGAGTCGAGGCCCAGCATCGCCTCCATCATATTGCTCAGACAACTGCGGCCGTATTTGGCGCGACGGCTAAGGTTGATTACCGGGTCGGTTACCCGGCAACCGTCAATCACAATGATCAGACAGATTTTGTCGTGGACGTTGCACGAGAGCTTGTCGGACACGACAAGGTCGATGCTGATACACATCCGACAATGGGAGCTGAGGATTTTTCCTACATGCTGAACGCCAGGCCCGGCGCATTCATTTTCATGGGCAATGGCCAATCCGCGGGCTTGCATCACCCGGACTATGATTTCGACGACGATGCCATTTCGGTCGGGTGTCAATACTGGATGCGACTTGTCTCGTCGGCGATGCCATTGAAAAACTGAATGTTGATTCGCTTGTAGACATTCAGGACGATTTTTTAGCTGATGGAACCCATCGTCATCGCTATAGCCTTTGCCACTGGCTTGTGTTTCCGGCAATTGGGTTATCCCCCCCTTCTCGGCTATTTGCTTGCAGGCTTCTTTGGTCATTGGGCAGGCTGGGGCTCGGGGGAGGCGTTGGCACCGTTAGCTGATGCCGGAATTCTGCTGTTGTTATTTACCATCGGATTGAAGCTCAATCCGCGAGACCTGGCACCGAGATATGTCTGGGGATCGGCAATTGCGCATATGCTGATAGCCGTACCGCTGACTGCCGCTGTCATTTATCTGGTGGGTGCTGTTTACGCCCCTTTGTCGTTTTCACATCCTATTGGACCCTGGACCCTGGCATTTGCCTTATCCTTCTCCAGTACCGTGCTGGCAATCAAGCTGTTCGAAGAGCGCGGAGAAACAGCGTCTTTCTACGCCTCTATTTCTATCGGAATCCTGGTTGTGCAGGATGTTCTGGCCGTCATCTATCTGGTGGCAAGTTCTGGTAAATTGCCATCGATTTGGGCGCTAGCCTTACTTGGGCTTCCGCTGTTGAGGCCCATGGTGCGATGGCTGTTTTCGATTGTTGGACATGGCGAGCTACTTCTGATTTCCGGTGTGTTGTTTACCTTTGGGGCTGCTGAGGTATTCGAACTTGTTAATCTGAAAGGCGGCTTGGGCGCATTGCTTTGCGGGATGTTGATTGCACAATCGCATAAGGAAAAATCCAAAGAGCTCTATGATCAACTTGCCGGATTGAAAAACTTATTGTTGCTGGGATTTTTTCTGCAGATCGGTTATTACGGAATGCCTGAACTGGAGTTGATCGCGGTTGCACTTGTGCTCACCATGCTCGTTGTATTGCGGCCAATCATCTATTTTACATTGTCGGTGTCATTTGGTTTAAGAGCGCGTACTGGTTGGTTTACAGGTTTGAGTTTGTTCACCTACAGTGAGTTCGGGCTGATTGTTGCAGCCATTGCACAAAGCAACGGCATACTAGGTGACCAATGGATTACCACGCTTGCGCTGGCCATGGCTTTGTCTTATCTATTTGCGACTCCTGTTAATCGTAAAGCGCATGAACTATACGTACGCTACGCAGAGCCGCTGTCAAGGTACGAGAAATCTGAGCAACTGCCCGAGGAAGTAATCGGGTCATTACAAGGTGCCACAGTTGCCATTCTCGGTATGGGGCGAGTAGGGCGAGGCGCTTTCGACGCCTTGCGTTCGGCTGGGTACGACAAGGTCATTGGCATTGAGGAAAATTATCAGCTTACGCAACAACGCAATTCAGAGAACTGGCCGTGTGTTCATGGTGATGCGTCTGACCGTGATTTCTGGGAGCGCACCGGACTCGCTGATTGCGAGTTAATTCTGGTAAGTTTGAGTAACCACCGAGAGAATGTCCGAGTTGCAAAACTTGCAAGAGAACTCAATTTCAGCAACACACTCGCGGTGGCAACACGGTTTATCGATGAGAGCGATGAACTGGAAGCGCTTGGCTGCATAACCTTTTACCGATATGCAGATGTTGGACATAATTTCGCAACACACACATTGCAAAGCATTGCCAGAGAATCGGAAGCCTGATATTGAACCCTGTTAAAAAGCATCTTGAACCCTATCTAAAAGCCACACGGTGTTTTTCTGCTAGTAACGTACGCGCTGCGCTGGATTCTGTTTTTTCTGTAGATGCCGATTTCAGAATGTGCCACCCGTTTGCACAGATGCAGGGCCCGGATGCATTCTGGTCTCGCTGTCTGGAACCGCTGCATAGCGCGATGCCGGATCTTGAAAGGCGCGACATGATTGTCCTGTCGGGTACAACTCCGGAAGGACTGGAATGGGTTGGATGCATGGGCAACTATATGGGAACCTTCATTGCGTCATTTCTGGATATCCCGCCGACCGGCCATCTTGCACATATGCGGTATCACGAGTTCTACCAGTTCTCGGATGGCAAGGTCGTTCAAATTCAATGTATATGGGACATTCCGGAGTTGATGATGCAAGCCGGTGCCTGGCCTATGTCGCCGCAACTGGGTGCTTTCTTATGTACACCCGGACCCATGAGTGGTGACGGGCTTGCTGCTAGTGGTGACGGACAGAGTGCTCAAGGTCATGTTCTTGCGATGCTTGAAGACCTGTGTCGTTTCCCATCGGACCCGGATCCTGCGATCATGCAGCTTGAAAAATACTGGCATCCTCAGTTCAACTGGTATGGGCCTGCGGGAATTGGCAGCTGTCGGGGTATTGCGGGGTTTCGTCACTGGCATCAGATTCCTTTTTTAAATGGTATGCCTGATCGGAAGCTGGATGCTTCGGCAGACCTGATGTCTCATTGGTTTGCCGAGGGTAATTACGTCTGCGAAACGGGTTGGCCTAACATGCGTCTCACCTTGAGCGAAGATGGCTGGATGGGTATCCCGCCTTTAAACAAGGAAGTATGTCTGCGCAGTCTGGATTTCTGGCGTCTGGAGGATGGCCTGATCCGTGAAAACTGGGTGCTGGTAGATTTACTGGATGTCTATGCTCAGGTGGGTGTAGATGTCCTGGGCAGAGTGCGTGAGTTCAACAAGGCGAGAATACACGGCAGTGTCCTATTGCCTGATGGTTTGGCATGAGCCATTTATGAACAGTGAATGACGACTTATCCCCTCGCGTGATTGCTCCTGACAAGGTCCGTTAACGTACCATTGTCAGGAGAATTTGCCTTGTGATTGTTTAACCTCTACCGATAAATGGCATTGCAGATGCCATGATGGTTATGAACTGTACGTTGGCATTAAGTGGCAGGCTGGCCATGTTCACTACCGCATCCGCGACATGCTGAGTGTCCATTGTAGGTTCGGGTTTGATCGATCCGTCGGCCTGCGGTACACCCTTACCCATCTGCTCAGTCATGTCGGATGCTGTGTTACCGATGTCAATCTGGCCACATGCGATGTTGAAAGCACGTCCATCCAGAGAGAGCGTGCGTGTCAAGCCTGTTATGGCATGCTTTGATACGGTGTAGGGAACAGAGCCAGGTCGAGGCACATAGGCGGAGATGGACCCGTTGTTGATAATTCTTCCGCCTTGCGGTGACTGTTTGCGCATGAGGGCGAAAGCACCTCTGGCTATGATAAATGCACCTGTCAGGTTGACATCAATCACCAGCCTGAATTGATCGACACTGAGTTCATCAATTGGCATTGCAGGAACATTGGTACCAGCGTTGTTGAACAGAACGTCCAGACGTCCGAGTTCGGATTCAATTCTCGAGAACAGCGTTTCTACCTGACTCTCATCAGTGACATCACAGGCGATAGCTGTCATTGAATCTGCTGCGCCCGCACGGCTAATCGTCTCATTCAGTGCAGATTCACGTCTTCCTGTGAGAACCACATGGAAACCTGCCTTTGACAATGCAATGGCCGTGCTTTGTCCAATTCCGGAACCTGCACCGGTAACGAGAGCAATTTGAGTCATGGTAAGTCTTTAATCCTTTTTAAATTGATATTGACGACGGCGGGCAGTGCTAGTACCGGCATCGGGCGAAGGGCTGGTCTTCTATGATTTGTCTGAGCTACGAAGCTCTTCAAGTCGTTCCTTGAGATAGCTTCCAGCAGTATAACGATCGGACAGTATGACATCAGGCCGTGGATGCAGAAACAACGGAAGGCTGATCCGCGCTTTTTTGGTGTCATGACCTTCAGGGTTTATGACTCTGTGAGTTGTCGATGGGAAATAACCCCCGGATGCCTCTTGCAGCATGTCACCGATGTTGATGATGAGATTGCCGAAATCACAGGGTACATCCAGCCAACTGCCATCTCTTGCCTTGACTTGCAGGCCGGGTTCGTTGGCTGATGGAAGCAGCGTGATCAGATTGATGTCTTCATGCGCCCCAGCGCGGATAGCCCCTGGTTCCTCTTCGTCATCTTTAATCGGTGGGTAGTGCAAAACCCGGAGCAGGCTTTGAGTACTGCCGTCGATCATGCTGCTCAGAGGCTCACGATAGGATTTGGCAATGTCCGGAGGAGTCTGTCGTTCTATCCATCCCAGCAATGTTGCTGCAAAACGGGTTGTCGCGGCGTAGTAGTCGCTGATTTCCTGTTTCAGGCCGTCAGGGCAACGTCCCCAGGGGTAATAGTGGAAATATTCCTTGATGTCTCTGACCGAATGCCCCTTGGCCGTTTCGGCAAGCGCTTGCGGAAAAAAACCATCGTATTTGTCGGGATCGAAGACGAATTCGTTTTTTTCCTCACTATTAAAGAATTTTGCCCAATTCTGATAGATGCTGTTAACAGCCGACTCCGCGATCGGGTGATTGCGCAGAACACCAAATCCGGTGTCGCGCAATGATTGCACAAACTGTTGTTCTGCATCGGGTGCCAGATAATCCACTGCCGCCAGTACCGTCATTATCGGTCCACTAAAGTTCCGGTTTTGAGAGTCTTATGGTAACAGTTGTTGTCTCCAATGATCTCGCCAGGTGCCTGTCCGCAGGGTTCTGGGGCCTTCCGCCACCTGGATTACTTCATCGGCCACGATGCAAGTACGTATGAGTTGCAGCAATCGCTGACGTGGTACGGATTATCAATTCAAAGTAAACTACAGCGCGGCCCGAGAGGCCCTGTTCACAAACTGTAAAGGATACATCGTCATGTTCATGTCATGCGGAGACGCCCTGGTTGATCTTTTCAGTCAGCCTGCCGGTGCTTCTGATAGGTCTCCCGGAGAGGTCGCCTTAAGCGGCCACGTGGGGGGCTCCCCCTTGAATGTTGCGGTCGGACTGGCGCGCCTTGGTAATCAGGCGGGTTATTTGTGTAAAAATTCATCAGATTTCATGGGGCAGCGAATCGCACATTATCTTCGGGAAAACAACGTTGATATGCGATGGGTGATACCGACCGATTTGAACAGTACACTGGCTATGGTTCAGACCAATGCCGACGGATCAGCCAATTACGCTTTCTACACCGACAATACAGCAGATGTTTCCCTGCTTTCGGATGAACTGCCAGAGTCATTGCCGGAGGAACTTGCGGTCTTGAATTTTGCTTCATACTCCACAGCCGTGGATTCGACGCGTTCAGCCTTAGTCGCTCTGGCCCAACGTGAGCAAGGCAGGCGAGTAATTGCCTACGATCCCAACCTGAGGCCCAGTATCGAACCTGACATGGATATCTGGCGCGAGAGTTTTGGCCTGTTTAGTAACAGCGCCAGTTTTCTGAAAGCCAGCGATGAAGATATTCACGCACTCAATGGGTCAGGCGCTTCATTGGAGAATTTTGCGGCAGACGCCATTGGCAGGGGTGTCAAAGTGGTTGTGGTCACTGAGGGTTCGGCAGGCGCAACCGTTTATGCCAACAATGGTAACAAAGCACGCTCCGCGCCGATCAGTGTCGATGTTATCGATACGGTGGGGGCGGGTGATACCTTTCAGTGTGCCAGCTTGCACTATCTGAAAGCACAAAGTCACATTGCAGGTAATACTCTCGAAACCGGTGGTATCGATTTGCAAGCGCTCGTTGATTTCGCTGCAACCGCTGCTGCGATTACGTGTTCTCGTCGCGGAGCTGATTTACCCAATTTACAGGAAGTAGAAGTTGCATTGGCCGGGCGCTGAGACCGGCTATTATGTTTCCAGCACGACGCCAGCTTCGTGCATAGCCTGACAGGCGGCTGCATTTGAGCCATCCACATCGATACCACGACAGCCACTCTGGATAACAGTGGCTTCGAAACCCTCCCGGCGTGCGTCGATGGCAGAAAATCGAACACAATAATCCAGTGCCAGCCCGACGCACACCACACGTCTCACTCCGCGCTCGCGCAGATAGCCGGTTAGGCCCAGAGTGGTGGAATGGTCGTTTTCGAAGAATGCGGAGTAAGAGTCAATGCCCGCGCGAAAGCCTTTGCGGATGATCATCTGGCTGTTGTCGGTTAGCAGTTCCGGATGAAACCCAGCACCTGATGTGCCCTGTACACAGTGATCTGGCCACAGCGTTTGCTCACCATACGATAGCGTCACTGTATCGAAGGCTTGTTTTCCTGCATGACGGGATGCAAAACTACTGTGCTTGGCGGGGTGCCAATCTTGCGTTAATACGACGTGCGAAAATTTTCCACTGAGAGAATTGACGACGGGCAGGATAGCTTCAGCATCTGGAACTGCCAGCGAGCCTCCTGAACAAAAATCGTTTTGTACGTCGATGATGAGCAGGCAGTCGTCATCGTTGATGTTCATGTTTTGCCAGTAGTCTCAGGGTTGAGCGGCGTACAGCACAACAACTCGTTGTTGTGCGTCAAATGATTCGTCCGGCAGCACAGCAGCTGCTGCGTCCTCTCCCAAACCGCTGAGTGTTTTGATCTTGGTGAAATTCAGCCCATTCTGTATGAGATAGGACCGTACGTTGGTTGCTCTTTGTAATGCCAACTGCTGGTTGTAGGCGGCCGAACCGCTACGGTCAGTGAATCCGAAAATCGAAACCCCTGTGGTACGGTTTTTTTCTTGAGCGATAAACGAATTGAGAACCGTCGCAGCGTCTTCAGTAATCTCAGCGCTGTTTCGATCGAAGTATATTTTGTACTCGATGGATTCTGGCTCGCCCTTGGCACGCAGCTCATCCTGTGTCACGAAACCCTGAGCGCTGAGTTGTTCCACTCTCTGCTTGACATCGTTAACCGTACTTTCCAGCGCTGGATCAGCGCCTCTGATGGTACCCAGACGTAACTCAAGGTTGGCGATCTGTTCCTGCAGGACAGTTTGGGTCTCGAGCGCACCGTCGGCCTCGGCTGAGGCTGCGGGCAAGCCCTGAACCCGTTGTTCGAGATTCTGTATGCGGTTTCTGGTGGTTTCTATCAGCGCTTCGAGCTCGGCTGTGTTGTCGGTGTCTGCCGAACTGTCAATTTGCGATTGGGCCAGTGCCAGCTGATCCCTGACCTGTGCCTGTATGGTCTCGATTGACATAGATTCACCGGCTGTCGCCAGGGAGTCAACTTTGTCGCTGAGTTCCTCTATGGTTTGGACGGCTTGTGTGTTCTGTTGTTCCAGTTCGGTTATTTTCGACATAGACGCTTCCAGAAGTTGCGTCAAACTGGCAATGCGTCGTGAATCTGAATTAACTGTGGCCAGACGCTCCTCAATACTACCGAAGCGTTCATCGAATCCGGCGGAAAGCGCCAGGACTGAAGCGTTGTCCGCGCCAGCTGTGCTTTCCGCATCTTCGGTATCGGTGGCTGCACTGTCTTCCGAGTTGTCGCTGGCAACAGAGTTGGCGGCCGAGCTGACAAACGTGTTCAGCCGCGTATCCAGGCTGCTGATCTGGTCATTGATTGCCGCCAGCGATTCAGTGACAACCACACGTCGGTTGTCAAATTCATCCTGGAAGTTGTCGACGCTGCCTTGCACGCCATCCATTAACTGAGTGAGTGCCTGAAGATCGGTTTCCGTAGTTTGTTCATCCAGTCGACGAACAAGTAGTTCCAGACGGCGATCGATGGTATCGAGGCGGACGTTGCTGGAATCCGTGCGGGCTCGGGTGTCTTGTAACGCTGCGTCGAGTTCTGCAACGGCCTTGGTCATATCTTCCATGGGGGCAACGCGTTCAGTCAGTGCATCCTGGAGACTGGATAAAGAATTTTCATGCTCGGCAAGCTTTAGGTCCAGCATATTCTGCAAATCCGCAGTTCTTTCGTCTTCGTCGGTCTCCAGAAGTTGCTGTTCCATTCCCGCCACGCGTTCGGCAAGCGTCATTTCCTCTGCCTGCGTGTCAGCATACCCAATGACCGCATCCACCCCCGATTTCAGCCGATCGATCTGCACGTTAGCGTGCATCTTCAGATCGTCGACCGTGCCATCCGGGTTTTGTGATTTCCACACGCCGCCACCTAGGACCAGACCCAAGAAAGCAAGTAGCAGGAGTTTGTTCATGTCAATACCGGTATGTCTAAAAATTCAGTCTAAGGCGGAGTGCAATAGCCTGGATGGAGGGCTTGCCGTGCAAGTATATCGCAGCATCGCCCTTTTGCGCCTGAGAACGAGTCGTCTAATGCTTTTTGGTTGTGGATCTGGACTAACTATCAGTTTTTTGCAGGATAAGCACACCCAGCGGCGGCAGGGTCAGATTTAACGATGCAGGGCGTTGATGTTGTTGAATAGAATCGGCAAGCATTGTGCCGCCAGATACTTTCCCGGGGGATGCATAGGTATCATGGAGATCCGGATTTGAGCCTTGAGTACCGCGATTTTGCTGTCCGCTGCCGCCATAAATTTCACTGTCCGTGTTAAGTAGTTCACTGTACTGGCCGGCCTCGTCAACGCCAATCCGGTAGTTATCTCGCACTACCGGCGTAAAATTGCAGACAACAAGGCAACTTTTCTGTCTATCCGCGGAGTATCGGTAGAAGGATATGACACTCTGTTCAATGTCGTCACAATCAATCCATTCGAAGCCACGTCCGTCACAATCGGTCTCATAAAGAGCAGGGTGGGCAATATACAATTTGTTCAAATCGCGAATCAGTGTCTGGATGCCACGATGTTTAGGCTCATCGAGCAGGTGCCATTGAATGCTGCCGTCGTGATCCCACTCGCTGTACTGGGCAATCTCCCCGCCCATGAAATTGAGTTTCTTGCCCGGGTAGCCGAACATCATGGCGTACAGTGCTCGCAGGTTGGCAAATTTTTGCCAATCGTCGCCCGGCATTTTGTTGATCATGGAGCCTTTGCCGTACACCACCTCGTCGTGTGAGAAAGGCAATGTGAAATTTTCGCTGAAGGCGTAGATCATACCGAACGTCAGGCTGTTGTGATGGTATTTCCGATAAGCGGGATCTTTACTCATGTAATCGAGCATGTCATGCATCCAGCCCATGTTCCATTTGAAGGTAAAACCCAGACCACCGTTGTAGGTTGGGTGGCTGACTTGAGGAAAACTGGTGGATTCCTCAGCCATTGTGATGCCGCCTTCGGCATGCACCAGTTCATTCATGCGCTTCAGGAAATCAATGGCTTCCAGATTCTCCCGACCACCATAACGGTTAGGGATCCACTGTCCCGATTCCCGTGAGTAATCAAGATATAGCATCGAGGCAACCGCATCCACGCGAAGCCCGTCCAGATGGTATTCGCGAATCCAGTAGACCGCATTGCTGAGCAGGTAGTTGGCTACTTCGCGGCGACCAAAATTGTAAATCAGTGTTTGCCAATCCTGGTGCATTCCCTGCCGGGGATCTGCATGTTCGTAGAGATGCGTGCCGTCGAATTTCCCGAGGCCGTGTTCGTCTGTCGGAAAATGCGCTGGCACCCAGTCCATGATCACGCCGATATCGGATGCGTGGCAGGCGTCGACGAAATGGCGAAAATCGTCCGGACTACCAAAGCGTGAGGTTGGTGCAAACAGGCCGATGGGTTGATAGCCCCATGATCCATCGAACGGATGCTCGGTTACCGGCATGAGCTCTATATGTGTAAAGCCGTTTTCCTTGACATAGGGGATCAAGGTTTTCGCAAGTTCGACGTAGCTGAGTGAGTCGCCATGTAAATTCAGTCGCCAGGAACCTGCGTGAACTTCATATACCGATATAGGCTGAAGACGCATATCCTTGTCTTTCTTGCGCTGCATGTAGTTTTCGTCACTCCAGATGAACTGACTATCGAAAACTATGGAAGCGTTCCCTGGAGGTTGTTCGAAATAGGTTGCATAGGGATCGTGTTTGAGCGGTAGGACATTGCCATCGTTTGAGACAATTTCATATTTGTAAAGAGCGCCACTTTTTATCTGTGGAATAAAGATATCCCAGATGCCGCTGCCTGGATGTGATCGCATGACTTGACGCCGGCCATCCCAATCGTTGAATTCTCCCACCACGCTAACGCGGCGGGCATTGGGTGCCCATACTGCAAAGTGCACGCCTTGAACTCCGTTGAAGTTCATCACACGTGAACCCAGCGTGTTGTAGAGCTCCTGGTGGGTGCCTTCATTAAAAAGATGAATATCGAGTTCGCCGATCACGCTGCCCAAAGAATAGGTATCGATTATTTGCCAGGTTGCAGAGTTGTCTGTCAGTTCTATCTGGTAGGGACCCACGGGCTTTTCGAGTAAGACCTCGAATAGGCCATTGGGATGGATTTTCTTCATCGGCAATCTATTACCAGCGTCTGTGAGAACAACAGCCTCCTGAGCTTTTGGTTGAAAGGTGCGTATTACTGCGGTGTACTCAATCTCCGTGGTTACGTTAGCGCTATCCCGATCATGAGCAATCGCCAGGTGCTGCCCCAGCACCGCGAACAGCTCGTAATGGCGGCCCTCTGCAATGGCGTAGATCTGTTCTATATCAAGTGCAAGGCTCATGAGTACAATTCCGTGTGATAACGCGAAGCACTAGTGCTCCATTCAAATCGTTTTTTACGTGCAGCGGAGGCAATGCGAGTAAACGTATCCGGCTTTTGTTCTCGCAAATGCAGCACATCGTTAACACGCTGAACCAGTGCTTCAGCCTGGGCATTAAGAGAATCCGCCTTAAACAGAAAACCGTCGCTCTCATCGTTGATGGTATCGCGCAGACCGCCTACAGAATGTGCGAGGCAAGGCTGTCCATCTTTCATGGCCAACATCTGGCTTATGCCGCAGGGTTCGAACGAACTTGGCATCAGGAACAAATCCCCGTTGGCAAAAAGCAGATTGGCCAGATTGGCGGAGTACTGGTTAATATACACAAGCTGTGGATAACGCGAGGCAACCTGCTGGCATTGTTCCTCGAGTTCAGCATCGCCCGAACCAAGGAGCAGAAAAAGACCTCTACCGCTTATGGATTCGAGAATACATTCCAGCGCAGTACGATGATCGCGGGTGCTTTGAAACAACAGTGCCATTTTCTGATCGGTGAGTCTGCCTACACTTGTAATGATATGTGCCGGTCGTTTTCTCTGCGCCTCGGCGAGCACACGTTGATGGGCTGTGTAGTCGACAGTTCGCAGTGTGTTCTGTCGGACTATTAAGCTGAGTAGTTCTTCACTTAACTGTAGGGTAAATTTCTGCCAGCTTAGCCGAACCGCACTCTCTGCCGGATAATCTATTCCATTGATAATGCCGACCAGTCTGCCCTGCGTAGCGGCCTGTTGCAGATCTTCTTCCAAGCCTTCTCCACCGTGAAAGCCACGCAGGGGGTCGTTGGGTTGTACGATCTCACTGGCATAGGTTGGCGATACGGTATGGACTTTGTCAGCAAGTCGTATCGCGCAGGCCAGGGGGTTGATGCAGTGAGGCCAGCGTGGATCAGCGAGAACGCCCGAGTCATAATGCAAGTGCGGAAACCATGCCTGGAATGATGAAGTGTGCTGCGCGAAAGGTCGGATGCCCTGAAGAGCCAGGTTGTGGATGCTGAATACAGTACGCAAAGACTTGAGGGATTCAAACGCGGTGTCAAAGCGGATTAACGCAAGTGTGAGTGCCGAATGCCAGTCATGGAGGTGCAGCACATCTACTGAATCTATATTGCCACTGGTGATCGCACTGAGCGCCGCGACACTAAAAAGTGCAAACTTGTTTGCATCTGTTGCGAACGGCTGATTGGCATCGTCATCGCAATAGACCTGCCCTTTGCCACCAGCTGCAAATAGCGGATGGTGAAGAACCAGATAGCGAACGTTGTTATCACGACCAATGGAAACTTCATACATTTCGACCCGCTGCGGAGTGCCCCGAAAGCTTGTCGTAAAAGTGCCGACTGATACAGCGTCGGGCAGTTCGTGAAAAGCACCGTATGCGGGAATAACAACTGTTACGCGTGTCTGATCGTCTGCCAGTGCTCGCGGTACATCGCGCACGACATCGCCGATACCACCAACCTTGGCACCGGGAATAACGTCGTTTTCTGCGGCGAACATGCAGATGTGTTTTGAAGAGGTCATTTTCGTTAGTGTTTCTGTGCCCGGATGCGCCACGGTTGAAGCATTCAGGCGGTTTCGATGCGATATTGATGTTAAGAAGAGAAAATCGGACAGTCCTACCCAGCGAGTCAGGATAATACCCGGTGGCTTGATCGTTCGAGGTTGGTCTCACGATATAGTACCTTGTGAACGCATTTAACAACGCCGCAAGCAAAATTGAATCGATGGCAAACGCCTGTCGGGGGCTGATTCTGGTGATGTATCAACAGGCATCGAGACGCTCCCGTGTAAGAAAGAGCACTTTTTTCCATGACAGCACCTTGGCCAATCCAACACTTATTATTGCTTTTGCCCGCCGATCCCATTAATTGGTGAGTCATTGGAATTCCGAAACAGCACAGCTATCGACAGGCGAATAGTTTCGGCAGGATTCTAGCGAATTCTGTGGAGCATCTGCTGGAAATTCTCAGGGGTTACCAATGTAATGCCACTGTCAGTTACCCTGAAGCCTTTCGCGCGATCGGCCTCTGGATCGATACCTACTTCAGTTCCCTTGGGTAAAATGGTGCCTGTATCGATAATCGCACGTCTGATTTTGCAGTGCCGGCCCACTTGAACGTCAGGCATGATGACTGAATCCTGAATTTCGCTGTACGAGTTGACCTTGACATTGGAAAAAAGCAATGAATGGCTGACTTGCCCACCTGAGACAATACATCCTCCGGACACAATACAATTCACGGCCATGCCGCGTCTGTCTGCCGTGTCATGGACGAATTTTGCCGACGGTAATTGCATCTGGTAAGTGTAGATAGGCCAATCGGTGTCGTACAAATCCAATTCGGGATCGAGGTCGACAAGTTCCATATTGGCTTCCCAGAATGCGTCCAGCGTGCCGACATCACGCCAATAGGGTTGTTTTTTGCGTTCCTCTATCGGTTTCTCGTCACCAAGCCGGTACGCATAAACGCGTTGTGAATTCACTATCTTCGGCAGAATATCGTGACCGAAGTCGTGCGTGCTGTTTTCGTTGTCCGCATCTTCGATCAGCTGGTCGTAGAGAAAGTCCGTTTTGAAAACATAATTTCCCATCGATGCCAGCACACGACCCGGTTTACCCGGTATTTCGGCTGGCTCAGTCGGCTTTTCCTGGAATTCCAGTACCCGGCCTTCGGTATCGATTTTGACGACACCAAAAGCCCCTGCGGCCTCTTGAACCGACACTTCGACGCAGCATAGTGTCATGTCTGCCTGGCGCTTTTCGTGCGAGGCGACTAGAGGGCCGTAGTCCATCTTGTAGATGTGGTCGCCGCCCAGGACCAATACGTATTCAGGCTGGTGAGTGCGTATAATGTCAAGATTCTGATAGACAGCATCCGCTGTCCCCTTGTACCAGCCTTCGTCCACGCGTTTGGAGGCTGGCAGTATTTCGACAAACTCACCGAACTCTGCCTTGAATCCGGACCATCCTCGGTTTATATGTCTGACCAGCGAATGGGCCTTGTACTGGGTGGCTACACCGACGCGCCGGATGCCCGAATTAATGCAGTTGGACAACGCAAAATCGATAATACGGAATTTACCGCCAAAGGGAACTGCAGGTTTGGCACGCCATGTTGTCAACTCGTACAGCCGACTTCCCTGTCCACCAGCGAGAATCAGGGCTAGCGTTGCCTTGGTAATTTTTGAAACCGGTCTTTCCATGAAATTCGTTATCGATCTTTTCACAAAGAAGCTTCGAGCTTACCGTTATATGTGTCTTATGGCAAAGCACTTGTGAATTAATATTCCACAATCACGCTGTTGCAAGGGGTTGCGTACACTTAGCCGAAATACGCAGCATTGCTGCGTGTCGTGTGAACTCCGGTAGCGCCCCAAATTAGTGCCCTAAATAACCGTTTATTTGAATTTCTATGAAAACAGCATCCAACAATGCACCATTGGCGGGTTTGCCCAGCGCCCATGATCTGGTTAGCCAGCGTAACCTGTGGGATGAAAGCGTCCCCGCCCTTGGAAGTGATTCCGCGGCCTGGAGGAACACGATTACGCAACACTTCGCCCAGACACTCGGGCGGGATATCGAACATGCCTCGGCACACTATCTGTACAAGGCAGTCGCGATAAGCGTACGTGACCGTCTCATGGAACGCTGGCGCACAACTCGCAAAGAACTCGAATCAAAAACGGTTCGTCGCACTTATTACCTGTCCATGGAATTCTTGATGGGCAGAGCGCTTGGCAACGCTGTCAACAATTTGCAAATGCGTGATTCCCTGGTGGACGCATTGGCAGAACTGGGTCTTGCGCTGGAGGATATCGAAGAGCTGGAACACGATGCCGGTCTGGGCAATGGTGGTCTTGGGCGTCTTGCTGCCTGTTTTCTTGACAGTTGTGCCTCGTTGGGTTTGCCTGTTACAGGATACGGTCTGCGATATCGCTATGGAATGTTTCGCCAGGCGATAGATAACGGATGGCAGGTAGAGCGGCCTGATAACTGGTTGAGTGAGGGCCATGTCTGGGAGCTGGAACGGCCGGAACTTGCTTGTACGGTGCGTTTTGGTGGCAACGTGGAGATTGTGACGAGCCTGCACGGCCGGCAGATTCATCGATGGGTAAACACCGATGACGTGCGCGCCGTGCCCTATGATGTGCCGGTTCCGGGTCATGGTAACGGTGTTGTCAACACATTGCGTTTGTGGGGTTCGGCTGCCACCAACGAATTTAACCTGAGCGAGTTCAATGCAGGGGGCTACACCGAATCCGTTGCAGCGAAAACTGCCGCGGAAAACATCACGATGGTGTTGTATCCGAATGACTGCAGTGAAAATGGCAAAGTGCTCAGGCTACGTCAGCAATACTTTTTGGTCTCTGCCAGTTTGCAGGACGCATTACGCATATGGACGGCCAAACATGAAAGCCTTGAGGGCTTTGCTGATGCTCATTGTTTTCAGCTTAACGATACACATCCCTCTCTAGCGGTTCCCGAGCTTATGCGATTGTTGATAGATGTGCACGAGTTGGAATGGGACGATGCGTGGGCGATTACCTCTAAGGTGATGGCCTATACCAACCATACATTGCTGCCTGAGGCACTCGAATGTTGGTCATTAAACATGATTGGCGCATTACTACCACGGCCAACAGAGATCATTCAGGAAATTAACAGACGGTTTCTGGAGCTGGTAAACGCAGCCATGCCCGGCGATGTTGCTACACATGCTCACATGTCCATTATATCGTTTGATACAGTACCGGTTGTCCGAATGGCGCATCTGGCCATTGTCGGTAGTTTCTCCGTAAACGGAGTCGCCGCCTTGCATTCGCAGTTACTCAAGGCCGGGTTGTTCAAGAACTTCAATAAACTGTGGCCAGAGCGTTTTAACAATAAAACCAATGGCGTGACTCAACGTCGATGGTTATCACATTGCAATCCTCATCTCGACAAATTGATTACACCAATTGTTGGTGAACAATGGGTTTCTAACCCTGAGCAACTGACCAGATTGCTAACAGTAGCAGACGATACTGAGTTCCAGAAAAAATGGGCGCTTGTCAAACGTTTGAACAAACAGGCTTTG
The DNA here is from genome assembly GCA_045106855.1 of Granulosicoccus sp. Classification (GTDB taxonomy): domain Bacteria; phylum Pseudomonadota; class Gammaproteobacteria; order Granulosicoccales; family Granulosicoccaceae; genus Granulosicoccus. The sequence continues at coordinate 114,879 of JBGCFI010000023.1, read as the reverse complement.
GCAACACTGGTTGAAGAACGAGTAGGTGTGACGATAGAGCCTGACATGTTGTTTGATGTGCAGGTGAAGCGTATGCATGAATACAAGCGGCAGTTACTATGTACATTGCATGCAGTACACGTCTACCTGGATATCATCAACAATCGGGGCAACCACGTCCCGAGATTTATTCTGATTGCCGGCAAGGCTGCACCGGGCTATCACATGGCCAAGGCGATTATCAAATTGATCAACAACGTTGCCGCAGTGATTAACGAAGACCCTCGTACTCGCGACAAGCTTGCGCTGGTTTTCCTGCCCGATTACAACGTCTCTGCAATGCAGATCATTTGTCCTGCTGCGGATTTGTCTGAGCAGATATCAACGGCCGGAAAAGAGGCGTCCGGTACAGGCAATATGAAGTTCATGATGAATGGAGCGGTAACCATCGGGACGCTGGACGGCGCTAACGTAGAGATACTGGAAGCGGTGGGTGATGATAACTTCTTTCGTTTTGGTCTGACCGTCGATGAAGTCGATGTCGTCAGGCAAGGTTATGCCCCATCGACTCATATCGCCTCAGATGTTCGCCTGACAGCTATATTTGAAGCGTTTGATAGCGGGTTGTTTGATGGTCATGAAGCAGATCTGATTCGCAGTGTCATTGACGCCGCGCGTAGTCCCCACGATCCTTGGCTAACCGTTGCAGATCTTGCCGCTTATCTGGACGTGCAATCCGAGGTTTGTAGCGCATGGCGCGACCAGGCTCGCTGGCAGCGTATGAGTATTATCAACACAGCCAGCAGTGCCAGGTTCTCCACTGACCGGACAATGCAAGACTACAATCGGGATATCTGGAAACTGACGCCTATGGCCGTTAGTAGTGGGAAAAGCGTCGAGGGTGCTGTCTCTATACCGTGAGTTCTGTGACAAACCCATCGTCAATGCGGATGCTGCCCGGGCGCTCCTGGCCTCTGGGATCGAGCCAGTTCGCCAAGGGTGTCAATTTCGCTGTTTTTTCCGCGCACGCAAGCGCTGTCGAGCTGTGTATTTTTGATTCGCAAGGCCGAACGGAGCTTGCGCGATTGCCATTGCCTGCACATACTGATGATGTGTGGCATGGTTTTTTGCCCGATGCCGGGGAGGGACTCATCTACGGGTATCGGGTGTACGGGCCGTATGAGCCTACCGCCGGGCACAGATTCAATCCGAATAAGCTGTTGCTCGATCCCTATGCACGTCGTTGGCACGGTGACTTCGTCTGGCATGATGCCAACTTCGGTTACATAAGAGGTCATGCTGACAAGGACCTGTCATTCGATACCCGCGACAGTTCACCTTACGTTTTGAAGAGCGTAGTAGTCAGGCAACCCCGGCCAAGCGCTCGTTTACAAAAGCGTCGGCTTGGGCACACATCGGATATTCCTACAAGACGCAAGCGCCTTAGCGATGAGTTGATATACGAGGGCCATGTCAAAGGGTTAACTGCCTTGCTACCCGGTGTAGCTGCCAAACGACGTGGCACCTATCGCGCACTCGGGTCCAAGCCATTTGTGACACATCTTAAAACGTTGGGCGTTACAGTGCTGGAGCTTTTACCGGTTCATGGATTTATCGATGATGAATTCTTGGTCGAACGTGATCTGGTGAACTACTGGGGATATCAGAGTCTGGGCTTTTTTCTGGCCGAGCAACGTTATGCATCGTCGAGTGATGCTACGGCCGAGCTAAGGGATACCGTGGGTAAATTGCATAAGGCTGGTATTCAGGTAATTCTTGATGTGGTTTACAACCATACCGGTGAAGGTAATGAGCTGGGGCCAACCCTGTGCTATCGGGGACTGGATAATTTGTCCTACTATCGGCTGGAACGCAATCCTCGTTACTACATCAACGATAGCGGTACAGGCAATACGCTTGCGGTTGGAAACTCTCGCGTACTGCAGATGATTACCGATAGCCTGCGCCAATGGGTTAACGAAGTGGACATCGATGGCTTTCGTTTTGATCTTGCCAGTATTCTTGGACGCGAAATCCACGGCTTTGATCGTGGTTGCGGTTTTTTCGATGCAATCGCCCAGGACCCTGATCTTGCTGATGTGCACTTGATTGCGGAACCCTGGGATATCGGTCCGGGTGGGTATCAGTTAGGGCAATACCCGCGTAGGTGGTCAGAATGGAACGATCAGTTTCGCGATACGGTTCGCCGTTTCTGGAATTCTGATGCCGATCTGCTCCACGAGTTTGCCGATCGCTTGCTGGGGAGCAGTTCCGTGTTCGAATGGCAGGAGAGGGATCCGGCAGCGAGTGTCAACTTCATTACCGCGCACGATGGGTTTACATTGCGTGACACTGTCAGCTACGCGTATAAACACAACGAGGCCAACGGTGAGTTAAACCGCGATGGTCATGGCACCAATCACTCCAACAATCATGGTGTAGAAGGAGAGACTGACGATGCGCAAATTCTCGCACTGCGATTGCAACAGCAGCGCAATCTTTTGTGTTCTTTATTTTTCTCACAAGGCACACCAATGCTGCTGGCAGGTGATGAACGAAATCGCACCCAACGTGGGAATAATAATGCGTACTGTCAGGATAACTCACTGACGTGGCTTAGCTGGCAAAGCACGAGCGAAGCCGATTCGCTGCAACATTTTACACAGCGCTTGATTCGCTTTCGGGAACGACATCCGGTCTTGCGTCGATCATGGTATCTGCACGGGAAACACTTATCGGCGTCAACGGACCTACCTGATGTAAGCTGGCTTAATGCTAACGCACAGTTGATGGAGGAAGCTGATTGGCACCGGCCAGGTGGTGGGTTTGTTGCTTTGCAACTAATGGGTGATGCCTTGCCTGAAGAATGCACGCTTCAGCCTTCCACTACACTTCTACTGCTCTTTAATGCCGGACACAATGATATTGTTTTTCCGCTGTCATCTCCGCATCTGGCAGGATTGCAATGGACACTAGAACTTGATTCATGCAATCCAGATTTGACTACTCAGTCTGTTTCTGTAAGCTATGTAATTGAGGGGCTATCAGTAGCGGCTCTGTCACTTACACTGGATACTGCGGAATCTGGATAGTCAATTAGTCGATTCATTCTCAGTTAGAGGGGCCGGCAGTACCCTATACTTGCATGCATTGATCACCTAGCGCGGACCCATTTAGAGCGTATGAAATCGACATTGCCCGCCCAGCACCTGCTGCGTCAGTATCTGCTGTTTGCCTTCACCGTCATTTTCCTGCTAACCATGACACGGGCAGGATATGCACTCTGGCAATTTCCGCAGCTCGAAGAAACCGAAGCTTATATTCCGTTGTTTGTTCAGGGCCTACGATTTGATCTCGCGTTAGTCGGTATTATTTGTCTGGTTCCCGTTGTACTCGGTTCGCTGTTGTCAATGATCAACCTGACTCGTCCTATCGCCAAGTTTATAATCTGGTTGTTCCTGTTTGGTGGTTTGATGCTGATCCTGTTACTGGAAATGGTTACACCCTGGTTCATTCATACCCATGGGATGAGGCCCGATATCGCACTACTGCAACAATTTTCGAGTGCGTCCAGTAAGCCGGCCGAAATCATTCGGGGCATTGTTAACGAGCAGACTGTTCCGACGATAATTGCCGTTGTTCTCTGCATATTCATACTCTTTGCATTCTGGTTACGAATGGAACTTGGCCGGTTTCTTCGATACCGTGTATCGGTCCCTGCAGCACTATTCACAGCCATTGTTTGCGGGATACTTTGCGTTGTTGCTATCTGGTCACATCCGGATTTGCGGAAACCGGCATTTGGACCGGGAGATTCCTTAATCAGTACTAATTCGACCGTCAACGATCTGGCCATGAACTCGACCTACAAGACCCTGCATTCTGTTGCACTTCCTTACCTCAACAACACTTTCTTCGATAATACTTTCCTCAACAAATAGAGTTCATAACCGAGAAGCATCATGCCCAAGGCTTACTGGATTGCGCACGTCGACGTTACCGATGAGGAGCATTACCCTGAGTACCTCAAAGCTGGTGCTCCAGTCTATGAGAAATACAATGCTCGTTTTGTTGTGCGAGGTGGTCGCCATGAGGCAATGGAAGGTACTCAGCGTACCCGTCACGTTGTCATAGAATTCGCGGATTACGAAACAGCGCTTGCCGCCTACAACAGTGAAGAGTATCAGGCGGCCAGAGCCCTGCGCAATCGTTATGCAGACTCAGAATTCCTGATCGTCGAAGGCGTCGAATAAATCAGCGCAGCCAATACCGTCAATCCGAGAAAGCGGTTATTTTATCACTCACTGTCGTTGTCTGGATCACCCCGAGCAGGAATCTTTGTAGGTGTAGGCGCGAACGTAGTCTATCTGGAAGCTTGCCGGAAATTCCGTACTTGCATCAGGGGACCCGGGCCAGGTGCCACCAACTGCCAGGTTAAGCAGGAAATGCACAGGGCGAGTGAAATCTTCAGGTGTCGGGTGCGCAGCGCGCCATTCCCCGTTCAGGTACCAATTTACTGACTCTTCTGTCCAGACCACACTGTAAACGTTGAAATCATTTGTTAGAGATACGTTCTCTGTGTGATCGTAAGGGTGTGAGGTAAATTCGCCGGTCTGGTTAGTATGCAGGGTGGTATGAAATACATTCGCTTGATGACCCAGATGTTCCATGACATCAATCTCGGGTAGGATTGCCACGCCCTCAGGCCAGCTATCGAAGCTGGGTAAAAGCCAGAACGCTGACCACAAACCTTGTCCTTCAGGAGTCTTCGCGCGCACTTCAAACCGTCCATGCTTTTGTGCAAAGCTATTCTCTGTTGTCAGCACACCGGAAATATAGGGTTGGCCGAATACATCCGCGCGTAGCGCTCGTGGTGTGGGCTGCGCAGTGATCGAAAGAGTGCTGTCGTTTATTGAAAATGGAGAAACATCGTGCATTGATGGGTCGATGTAAAATTGCTGCTCATCATTAATGATGATATCGCGAGGCCAGATGTACCTTGTTCTCCAAACACCGTTATCGCCTGCGGTATCGGAAACCGACTCATCCCACAGTGATAGCTCATCAAATGTGTCTTCAAAGCTGATTTGCCAGCAATTGTTATCAAGTGTTAGTAGCCCTTTTACGGATTGTGCTGCGGCCATCTCACCGTGCAAGCATGTAAAAACCGCAAGGGTAGGGAGCAAGACGAAAGTTTTGTTGTATGTCATGGCTTAAGTATCGCCTGAAACAAGCGAGATTGATGCTATCGAGCGTTACCAATCGGACGTCTTGGCAGATTTTTCGCCACGAGCATAACTACGCTGGTGGATTTTTTGTAAACCAGTTCCAGGCGTGACTAATGCTGTCTGTAATATCTGCATGTTCCGGATTCCACTCCAGGGCCTTCATTGCAAGCGAAGCATCGGCTACTAACTCCGGAGGGTCTCCCGCCCGTCGGTCCACGGCGTTGTAAGTCAAATCAACACCAGTTACTGTGCTGCATGCTTCAATGACTTCGAGTACTGTGTAGCCTCGGTTAACGCCCAGATTGAATTGCTCTGCACCGATATCAGGAAATCGCAGCATGCGCTCGAACGCTTTAATGTGGGCACTACACAGATCATTGACGTGAATATAGTCGCGGATGCATGTCCCATCACGTGTGTCAAAGTCGCTACCGAACACCTTCAGTCTGGAATCTGCGGGATTCCCGCCAGCCTTGACTCTAAGAGCCTCGAATAGAATAAGCGGCAACAAATGGGTTTCCGGATCATGTCGCTCGCCAATACTGCCATCCTGACTGCAACCGGCGGCGTTGAAGTAGCGCAAGGCTATACTGCGAAAGCCGTAAGCGATGGCATAGTCCTTTAGGATCTGTTCCACCATGAGTTTTGATCGCCCATAGGGATTAATCGGGTTTTGTGGTGTCTGCTCGGTAATTGGCAAATTTTCCGGTACACCGTAGGTGGCACATGTTGAAGAAAAAACCAGTTTATTCACATCATGCCTGAGCATGCTATCGAGCAGACTCTGTGTACCGGTAACATTGTTGTGATAGTACATGGAGGGTTCGTTGACAGATTCTCCCACATAGGCAAGGGCTGCAAAATGCATAACAGCGTCGATAGAATGACTGGAAAATACCGAATCGAGCAAGGCACCATCGTGCAGGTCGCCTTGAATGAGTTTACCTGCAGTCACTGCATCGGCATTTCCCCGCTTAAGGTTGTCGTACACGACAATCTCGTAGCCTGCCTGTTTAAGGAGTCTCACCATATGTGAGCCGATATAACCGGCACCACCAGTAACAAGAACGGTTTGGGACATTATTTTTCCTCAGCCTGCCTTTTTTCGAGTGCGATTTTTTTTCTGTCGATGGTCATCATTTTGTTTTACATCTGCACGCTCATTGGCAATGTCATCATGTGGTTCAGGGTTGACAACACGGAGTTGTGAGAGTTTCTTCACGCGTCCCTTCATACTGAGTTTCTGTTCTTTACGTACTCTGGCCTGTCGAAGTTTGTTAGCTTCATTGGCTGCCACAGCGCCTGGCATCAGGTTTGTATTTGTACGATTTGCCACTACTGATACTTGTTGGAGCATACTTATTGGCAAGGCTATAAAAAATATCCAATAGAGTTCGCGGTTAACCAGCAAACGTGCTTCGGAATAATTACTCACTAACAGCGCGACCATAAAGCCTAGAACAAACAATACGCCGGGTTGCTGGCGTTGATACTGACAGTATATGATCTCTACCAGTTGTTGCACGATCATCAGCAACGCCAGAACCGTCAGGGGTATCCCTATCTCCGAGGCAATTTGAAGCAGGCCGTTGTGAGCATGGAACACAGTCCAGGAGAAATCCGTGAGTGATTGTTGTATCCGAAGACTATCAGGAGTTGGATACCATAGGGTGCCGTATCCATAGCCAGTGAGCGGACGATCAAGGATCAATTGCCAGGTCTGGGACCAGACCTCGCTGCGTCCTGTAAGGTCTCCTGATCTGCCTATAAGCTCAGCAGTGTCGATAAAAACGAATGCAATGCCCGTAATTCCTGCAACCAGCAGTCCCAGTAGCAGCATGGCAATAAGGCTAAGCCTCAGGCTGAACGCCGCGTGCATGTAGAGAATGACCAGACTGGCTGTGATGAGTGACAGCAGTGAAGTCGCAGATACGCTGTTATACAGGCAGACCAAAGAGACCAGTGCAATGACTGAATACACCAAGCGTTGAATAGCTGAGATTTTCCAGAAACATAAATTAACCGCGAGAAGAAAAGTGATGGCGGCCCAGAATCCAAGGGTGTTCTTGGACGCAAGCGTGCCCGTCCATACCAGTCTGCCCTGGTAGTCTTCTAGTCCAAGTTCAGGTGTTGTAAGCGCCGCGAAGACGCTGGATATCATGACGAATCCGAGGATCAGGGCGCTAGTACGCAGAATTCGGCTTAACGGAAGGCTCAATCCGAGAAACAGGGCGACTATGGTGGTGCCAATCAGGTGTATCGAGCGCTCAAGAGTCAGCGCTGTATCGACCGACCAGCTAACAGAAAATGCAGTGCCTGCAAGCACGCATGTAAGCAGAAGTCGATAGCGAACCAGCCAGGTTATCCAGTTCAATCCGAAAGAGACAAAGAGTCCGATAGCTGCAAACGCGTACATGACTAACCATAGCAGCGTGACCAAAGACACTAGAGTGTCACTTGCCAGAGGTCCACGAAATGCCAGTGACAGGTTGAAGCTTGAGGCTTGTAATAACGTTAATACAAGTAAGGCGCTGGCAAACAGTGGCGCTTTGTAACTTGCATAATAAGTGGAAACCATGTGGTTCATGGTATTCCACGGCCACACGGGCACACGGTTGAACGTGGCGAAGCGTTGATGTCGCTAATAAAAGCGGTATATCGATAGTCGAGGCAGTGAAGATTGCCCGTCTGGCAGTGAGTATGTAGTCTCATCGCAAGCTATCCTGCGCCTCTGAGTTGGTCCAGCGTTGCTCCTCTTAAACGCACGTAGTGATCTACCAGTTTTCGATAAGCACGGGGTGCGAGATTCTGAACTGATTGCCTGAGTATACCCGGTCCGCTCATGGCACCCAGGCGCCTGGCTTGCCACAACAGTTTGAAGCTCTGCCATGGTGCTTGCCTGGCCATGCTGACGCTTTCTACCCGTGCTTTGTAACCTGCCCAAGCCTGAACGGACATGAATTGCTTTTGCGTAGCCATCCAGGTAAAGAAATTGGTGTACTTTTGTGAAGTGCCTGCATAGATGGGTAACTGTGAAAGAGCATCTTCACTGATGGCGTCTGCGTAATGGGTGCAAGGTTTGGGCAACATGTAAAAGGCAATGCCGGTCTGCCAGCAATCTATCGCGAATTGGTCGTTATCCCCGTATGTAACATTTTCATCCCATTTAACCTTGTCGCCAAGCTTGCGTGGAATCACCATGGTACTCGTCTGGATGAATCCGCCGTGCACGTAAAGAAAATCGTAGATTGATTCTTCCTGACCAAGTGGCCTGTCTGGTTTTACCCAGTATTTGCCAACCCCGCGATCAACAACAATCTGTCCGTACACGAGAATGTCTCCTTGTTCGCTGAACAGGTCATTGGCAGCCTCCAGAAATTCTGGGTACCAGCTATCATCAGAATCCAGAAATGCAATGTATTGACCAGTTGCGCGACGCATGCCGTGATTTCGGGCGGCAGCCGGGCCTGCGTTTTCCTGGCTTGCTACGATCAGCCTTGAATCTTCCACAGCAGCGAGTACGGTAAGTGTGTTGTCGCTGGATCCGTCATCGACAACGATGATTTCAAAGTCGGTATACGTTTGCGCAAAACACGAATCGAGTGTTTCCAGAATGGAATCTGCGCGATTGAAGGTCGGTATAACTACGGAGAAGCGCGGCGACATCAGTACGTTTCTCCTCGCGAGATGGTTCTACCCAAATGGGCGGTCAGCTTGCCCATGAATTTCCAGCGTAGTAACTGCGCTGAATGTCGATAAGCCGGCATGATAAGGCCGGCAATCGTTAGTATTGCGGCCACACTTGCCAAACCACAGGTTTTGGTCACTCGTATGACGGCAGCGATCCATCCGGGCTTCAATTTTTGCATGACTCTAACGCGAGAATTATGAATATTTATGACGCGTTGACGCAACCAGCCGGGGGCTAATCTTGTTTCGGGAACCGGTTCGTGGACTATGGCATTGGCTGCCCAGCGCATGGTGTGTCCATCATGTCCCAACTGTGTGAAGAACGCCAGATCTTCGCTGCCTGTGTGAGTGAAAGCTTCCTGGAAGAAACGGGGTGCATATTGTCGCAAGACTTCGGCTTTGATCATAAAGTTGCCGCCAGCCTGTAGCTGGCAAGCGCTTCCATCGGGCAGCTGCAGGTCGGCGCCGTAATAAGGGTTCTCCAGTAAAGCGGGATCAGCATGAGCTGGAAAAACAGGTCGTGTCGGTCCGCCGACGACATCAGCATCGTAGCGCGCTTGCACACTTAATAGTTCTGCTAACCATTGAGGCTCTGGCCATTCATCGTCGTCGAGAAAGGCGACCATTGCAGGCTTCAGCTTCAGCGCTTCAAGAGCTACGGCGTTGCGCACTGCAGATATTCCAGTTGAGGTTTGTCGCATCGCAATAACATCAAACGGGTAATCATCCGGCAGGCTGCGGCATACTGCCAGACCTTGTTCTGCAGTATCGTTGTCGGCGACCACAACATCAAGTGCGTCGACTCCGTGCAATGCAGGCAATGCCTTGAGCAGCTTCAACAAGCTTTCAGGGCGACGATAGGTGCAAATGCCAAGAACAATTTTCACGGCGTCTGTTTATATGCCGACGTTATCATTACGGACGTGCCTGTCGATAAAGGTGAAGGCAGCTTGTCAACGACCATGGCAGAATCCCTTTCGCTTTCGCACATTGACCGGAAATCAGAGGTGTTTGTTAGAGCGTAGCTGAACAAGACCGTTTCGCAGGAGAATAGCACCCAGAACAATCGGCTCAACAAGATAACGAAAGGCAAATCGACGGGGGTTTTCCAACAGTCGGAAGCTCCATTCAAGGCCCATACGGCCCATCCAGCGGGGTGGCGTTTTTACATGACCCGCCACGTATTCCATGCAGGCGCCACAAGTAAACGCTATCTGGGCGTTTATCAGGTGCCTGTGTGCCGCTAACCAGGCCTCCTGTTTAGGCGCGCCAAAACCGACAAGAAGCAGATTGGTTTCGGCTTTGTTTATCGCATCGACAACCGCCAGACTCTCCTTGCTATTTGGCGTCTGATCGAAGAAACCATCATGACCGTTGATACTGATACCGGGGCACTCTGCCCGAATCCTTTCCAGAGCAGCGTTTTGTACCGAACTGTGTTGTCCGATGTGGAAAACGTTCCAGCGTTGCTCGGCAGCCTGTTGCATCATAGGCATAATAAAATCCACATACGTCAGTCTATGATCACGGCTGACTGGAAGCTTGCACAACTGCATTAGCCAGATCAATGGCATGCCATCGACGAGCACCGTTGTACCTTCGTAGTGGCGACGAAGCTCAGAAGCGGTAAAGTAGCTATAAAGCGAGTGTAAATTGTGATACAGAACACTTTTTTGTTCGTTGTTCTCTATGCTTTTTCTGATTAAAAGCAAATAGTCTGGCAACGTTCCCGGGTGCACGAAAAATCCTAGCAGCTGATGCCTTTGAGGAATGTTGGCTATGGAATCCATAGTGGGCTCGGGCTGTTCAAGGTGTATGGAATGAACGAATACATCGTTAGTCTACGACCCGTATTATAGTGTGAACGGCCGACAGACGAAGTGACTTCATCGTCAGTACTTGCATCGCAGAGTTGTCGATCGGTATGCCGGGTGCAAGTTTGGCTAGTGTCAAAGTGCGTATTGATGCCTTACGCACAATATGACCCTTGCGCACAGTTGATGGTCCTTGGCAAAGTCCTGGATAGCTTTTTGCCTTAGTGAACAGATTGCTGTTGACGGCGTTGTCTCGCCATTGTCAGGTAAGGTAGGTTTTGCGTTTATCGTGCAAGATAATTAACAGCGGATTTTGACAACCTGGCGAACAAGGAACTTCAGCGCAATTATTAGTATGCGTTTTTGTGCGTCCAGCCTTTGAAAACCGTCAATACAAGGATTTTGATATCCAGAAAGATCGACCAGTGTTGAATGTAGTGGCGGTCATGCTCAATGCGCGACACCATATCACTGACTCTGCGTGTTTCTCCACGGAAACCGTTTATTTGTGCCCATCCGGTTATACCCGGTTTTACGCAGTACCGAGAGCGTAACGACGGAATGACGTATTGAAAATCTTCATCAAGCTTTAACGGGTGAGGACGTGGACCAACCATTGACATACTGCCCTGGATAACATTGAACAGTTGAGGCAGTTCGTCCAGGCTGGTCTTACGTAGAAATGCTCCGATTCGTGTTATGCGAGGATCATTTTTTCTGGCCTGCTTGAATTCTGTGGATCCATTCTGATACATCGTGCGGAATTTATAGACTTTTATAATCTCACCGTTCCGTCCGTTTCGTGCTTGGCAAAATAATGCAGGACCTGTGCTGTCCAGTTTTATCACTATGGAAATAAGGGCCATTAGCGGAAACAGAATTAGCAAGGCTAAAGAGCCAAGGATAAAGTCTTCGAGTCTCTTCAAGGCTGCGCTAAAGCCTGATATTGCCTTTAGCTCGGTGTTATCGCTACTGACGAGTGGTACCCACTCCCGCATTGGGGCAGTGTCTATCACCTGAGCATTTGCGCTTTCGAGATGCACTTTTACAGGTTCGGTAGTCATGTTAGTGACTCTATTGAATTTATTGTGGTCATCTGCAATTGTGGAAATCGGCACCGATCTCTCCTTGTTTCGGTAGAAATAATAATGTGGTGAAAAAACAACAGTATACCCTCCAAACTTGTTTAGTGACCTAAAAAGATCGGTGATGCTTTCGCAACACTCTTGATAAGAAGGGGAAGGTGTTCCTAATTTGGCTGTGATTTTTAACACATTTTATAATTTTGTTGAGTTACCAACAGTGCATAGTTTAATGGAGACCGAAGCGCTTGCGCGATAACGATGTGAAGCATTGTGTCATCCTCGCAAAAGCCCTGTGCACATCGCACAATCTCGGTGTTTTACATTACGAATCCGGTGTTGTAGTCATTTTATCCCGGCTAATCCAGTTGCTCTCGGTAGTAGGTGTAGTGCTTCGGCGTGGGTGCTGATGATCCGTTCATGATGCAGCCGCTGACGCGAACACCTGAGAACGTGAGTCGCTTAAGCGCCTCACTCAGTTGAGGTTCCTTTACCTCGCCTTCCTTCACTATCATGATAGTAGAGCCTGCGTGTTTGCCAAGAGACGCTGCTGTGGAGACGCTTAGTACGGGCGGTGTATCAATGATGGCAATATCAAACCGAGGAGCGACCACGTTGAGAAAAGCGCCAAATTCCTTGTCGCTTGGCATATCGACGCCGCCTCCAGTGCCAGAATAACCACGCGGAATGCAGTAGAGATTTTGAACCGATGTTGCCTTCACTGTTTCTTTGAGTTCGCTTTTTCCACGAACAACTTCAGGAAGACCAGGTCCCGCATCCAGACCAAGCGATTTATGTAACTGTCCTCGCTGGTAATCAGCGTCGATGAGCAACACCCGCTTGCCTGTTTGCGCAACAAGGACTGCCAGATTCAGACTCAAGAACGATTTGCCCATACTGGGCAGCGGGCTGGTAAACATCAGCACGTTGTTATTGGCACCCGCCATGACATCTTCGAGCATGCTGCGCAAACCGCGCATGTTTTCTATGGAATAGTCTTCGGGTTTTGACAGCGCGAGGACATTGCCGGCAATGGCCGATGTGGACGTCTGGCCGTTGGGGCCGGGCAGGAGTCTATTTGGATCAATAGCTGTCGGCGAACCTAGTCGACGTTGGGCTGTGCTTTTGGGAATATTCATGTAGACCGGCAAGCCGGACGCACGCTCTAACGAATCCTGATCGCCGATAACGGTCGATAGAGCAGAACGTAAGGTGAGATAGAGTGTATATAAAAACAAAGTCGTCAATGTTCCGCCGACAATGGCCAGCAGCTTATTGGGCGATACAGGTTTACGTGGAGCCAGCGCGTCGTCAATGATCTGCACCTCACCGACATTGCCGACATTTGCAAGCCGCAGCTTTTGCAGAGTTTCACTCATTTCAATAAAAAGGTCGCGCTTGGTATCCAGCTCATCCTGAAGCACGGCCATTTGCCGTTCGGTATCGGGAGCACTGACAATGCCGCTGCGTATCTGCCCGATTTTGTTCTCCAGAACTTCGATCTCCTTCTGCAGACGCTTTGGGGTTGGGTGAGCAACCGTATAACGCTTGAGTAAATCGTCACGTTCCACTTCCTTTTCAAGAAGTTGGGTTTCGAGTTTATCCAGCTGACCCAGTTTCAGGTCGACTTGGGTGTCGCGAACGCGACCAGATTGCTGCTTGTAGTCGGCAAGAGCGACTTCAGCCGCCCGTAACTCTGCTTCCACTGTTGGCAATTGCGCTTCGAAGAATACCAGACGCTCATCGGTCGACCGGTTTTGTGTTCCGAGCTTGACGTTTTTATACTCTTGCAGAATCGCGTTGGTGAGGTCGGCAATCTCGGCAGGATCTTCACCGCGCATCCTCAGCGTGATCATTCGGGATTTAGAGTCTGTGGTTTCTGTCGTCAGATTGTTGCGTAGCGCCGTAATGGTTGCTTGTAAGGAGGATCTGACCAACGAAAACTGGACACCTTCATCTGCCTGCAGGTCTGCGACAGTGATAAGAACCGGTTCCTCATCGCTGACATTGATGCTTATCGTCTGTCCGACCTGAGCACTTTCCACGAGCATGCGTGAATCGTATTCGACACTGAACGAAGAATCCCCTTGAGAAGTGAGAACCAGTTCAGAGTCTTCCCAGCGACGAGGAACTTCAAGCTGAGTAACGGTAATTGATTCGTCGCCCCAGGCATATTGATTTAAAAAACCCAGATTGCCCACGAATTCACCAAGTATGGGCAACTGCCGGGTGATGTCACCGAGCACGGGCACAGATTTAGGTGTGGCTGATACGCGTAGGTTGTAGGTATCGACTACGGGCGCTAGCACACGTCTGGAGCTGATCAGATTGGTCTCTTCGTTGATGGTAGGAGCGTTCCAGTCGATTTGCTGGCCACGATCCTCGCCATCAGCAAGGTTTACCTCCTCTTTGACTTCGACAAGGGCCGATGCTTCGAATATGGAATCTGTGCTGATCAGGTACAGCCACGCTAACCCCAGGCCGAGCATCAGCGTCAGGAGGAGTCCGAATTTATGCCGTAGCAGCAGCCTGAGGTACTCCTTGGCATCACTGGTTGCTGGTACTGTCGCGTATCCTTGCATTTGTACACTCGGTTGCGGATAGTTCAAAGTTTTCATCAAAACGTGGTCCGTCGTGTTCGGCCGAGCTTGTCCAGTGAAGCAGTATAGATGGAGTGATGATGCATGACATTCACAGCACTATCACTCGGAGCACCTACACTAATCTACTAAATTTGACGCTACGCCCTTGCTTATTATTGTTATGTGTTAATGCAACACGTTACCAAAGTGTCCTTACACTTTTCAGAAGCTGGTTGTTGTGGGGGGGGGTGACCCCATTGAAACCGTAAATCCACTGAAACCACTGAGAGCAAGCCCTGGTGAGCTTGCGGGGCAAATTGTATCAATTCGCTCGGCAATAATTGTGAACTTGTATTAATAAAGCAGTGTTCTGAGGTGGGGTTTGGTGAGTTTCAAGACGTGGCGCAAATTCCGCTGCCTGAGATATGGGCTATTTGTGGCTTTTCTGACTCACGCGTTCGTCGTGACCGCCGTGAGAACACTAGTTCCACCGCCAGCGTCGGTTGGGCTCGCCGGTGAACCCCGTCAAGCTGTGGACATCCGTTTTTTCCGGGATGACAGCTGGATCGATGCAAAGGGTCGCAGGCAGCTTTCTCACACGGTATTCGATGCTGTTTTTGAGTCAATTGAACGGGCGCGGTCGTTGATTCTCGTGGATATGTTTCTCTTCAATGCCTGGCAAGGACCTGCGCCCGAATCGCACCGTTCACTCGCTGACGAACTGGTTAAGTCTCTGTTGGCGAGAAAGGCAGCCGCTCCGGATATCCGGATTGTGCTTGTCAGCGATCCGATTAATACGGTGTATGGCGGACTTGAATCGAAACATTTCCAGACGCTGAGGGCGGGAGGTATTGATGTGATTGTGACCAGGCTGCAAACCCTGCAAGACAGTAATCCCACCTGGTCTGCGTTTTGGCGTGTTTTCATTGCACCATGGGGTAATTCAACGGGAAAGTTGCTACCCAACCCGTTTGGTGATGGACGCGTCTCCCTGCGAAGTTATCTGGCAATGCTTAACTTCAAGGCAAATCACCGTAAGCTTCTGGTGTCTGATGATGGCCAGGGGCAGCTCACTGCGATGGTCAGTTCCGCTAATCCGCATGACGGTAGTAGCGCTCATCGAAATGTAGCAGCACGGTTTGGCGGCTTGGCAGCACACGATCTGCTCGCCAGTGAACTGTCTTTGCTGAAAGTGAATGGTAATCCCGATGTGACAGCTGCTATTGAGATGACACTTAAGAAACTGAACTTGTCGATTCCGTCCTTAAGCCAGTCAACTGATAGTGACCAGCTAATTACCGCGAGCTCTTTAGATTCAACCATTCAGGTAATCAGCGAATCAAGGATTCACGATGTCGTTTTGCGCCTTCTGGATAGCGCCAGTGAGAACGATGCTGTTGATCTTGCAATGTTCTATTTAAGTGATCGGCATATTGTCAGGCAGCTGATTGCTGCAAGGCAACGAGGTGCCAACGTTCGAGTATTACTGGACGTAAACAACGATGCATTTGGTCGTCAAAAAAACGGCGTCCCGAACAGGCCGGTTGCTGCGGAATTGGCTAAGGCTGGCGTCGAGGTACGCTGGTGTGCGACGCAGGGCGAGCAGTGTCATGCCAAGTGGCTTCACGTTGCCGTAAACGATATGCATGCCTATGTCCTGGGCTCGGCAAATTTCACACGACGCAATTTGCATGATTTCAATCTGGAAACGAATATCCTGGTGAGCGCTCCTGCAACGGATTCCATCGTTGCTGATATGAACGCATTTTTTAACGATCAATGGAACAATACACTGGGGAGAACTTATTCATTGCCATACGATGCCTATTCGAATGAAGGATTTCTTCTAAAAGCACAATATCGATTCATGGAAGCAACTGGATTAAGCACGTTTTAATGAAACCCGGAATTGGACTGATAATTGTTCTTTGTTGTGTTCCGTTTCTATCATCGTGCAATGATGCCAGGGTGGAACCTGTTCAAGACGAATCCCAACTCTTGCAACGTTTGTTGGCTGTGCTCAATGAGGATAACTCTGAATTTCCGGCACCCGATAGTGTGCAATTTCCCGACGACCTGGATACGCATCCTGACTCGCGCATGGAGTCGTATCTTTTGCAGACTGTTTTTTCGCTGGAAAACGAGCCAGATCAGCAGCAAAGCGATGTCAAGACAGGAATTACCGTTCAGATAGACCGTGTCACCCTGACTGCAAATGTCGATGACAGAGCTGTGGACTCTGCCTGGCGTTTTAGCGATATCATGCGTTCAAAGGTGGTTGTGGATACGCCCGGATTGAATCCCGAAAAAAACCTTGTCGGCAGCCAGGAGGTATCTCATGCACACCTGCTGTCGCGATTATCGGCAACGCAACAACGCCAGTCGGTACAGCGCGTGGCATTGAATCTTGCTGGCGTTACGACTAATAGTGTCTGGATCGGTGATGAGCGGTTAAACCTGTCTTATAGCGACGACTCTTCTCGAGACTGCCGCAGAGTTTATCGCTGGGAGGCAGCGTTGTCGGCTTTTGAGCGCATTGTTCTGGATGTTCCCTTCGATGCATGTCCCGAAGCCCGTATGTTTGGTGAGTTTGCCACCTGGCAGCAAGTTAGCTCTTCGCTCACGGGCGTGATAATCGGTACAAATGCAGATAGTAGAGACATCGTTACGCCGATCAATGGGGTGGCATGGGTGAGTCAGACGTGGGGAAACCTGCCAGTAGCTGGTGGTGCTGTCGTGATCGATTCGTTAAGAATCAGGCTTGATGATTCCAGGTGGCTCAATGTGTCACGCACAAAGCGACGCAGTGGCCGTGGTCCGGAAACAGTCGCCGCTGATATCCATAGAGAAGGATCAGCGCCGCAAAGGATATCTCTGAGTTGGGAAGATAGCGGCGAACGCGTAATATCTGATTCTGGAATAAGCTATCCAGCCCGTATTACGCTCTCTAGTAGAGAACACAATCTCACGCTTGTTGTCACTGCCATGCATCGTTTGTCTGAGTCTTCAGCATTTGCGGAAAAACGCCTGGAAATACCGGTAACCTTGAACGGCTCACATTCTGGAGTAGGGTTCTTGTCATTCATTGCAGTGGCGCAGTGATCGAAACTGCTAAACCGGGTGTATTCAGAGTTAATGGCTCAACGTTTGTGGACATAGTCTCGATGGGGTATGTAAAGCAAAACAACGTCGGCTTAACACGGCACAGATGTGAATGCCTTGTTAAGTCGGGTTTCAAGCGACTGCTCTCTGGTCTTGCTTTCTTTGTGTGCTTGAGCGCGTGCGATGGATCAAGTCAGAATCAACCTGCGGCGGGTAACGTTACGTTAGCCGAAACAGATACAACAGCCGGTTTTCAGCCAACCCGGAATATCGAACCGGCTGAAATTGTTATCGATAACGTAGCCAATGGAAGCAGTGTGATTGTGGTTGATTCACCGCTGACGAACGCGGAAAACAATGGCTTGCAGCAAGCTCGTTTTGCAACTGCCGGCACTATTGAAACCCATGCACAACGAGTCGGTAGTATAGAAGCCGGTAGACGCGCTCTGCTTGAGGAGCCATATGTCAGTTGCGGGATACCCGAAAGTGCTTATCGGGAACTCCTGGCCGGCGCGGAAATTGTACAGGTAGAGGGGCGCACACCGGCCGCTGACGGGTTGCCATATTCTGTCAACGTGTTCGCGAACGATGATGGCATCAACATCGTCAGTAATAATTGCCTTACCTGTCATGGCACGCCGCTGTTCGGAAAACTGGTAATTGGTCTGGGTAACGAATTTCTTGATTTCACGGGAGATGCCTCGCAGCAGGCGGAGAGTGCGGGGGTTCTCGTCCGTGGCGAGGCTGAGACTCGCGCCTGGGAACTTTACGCCGATCGTATCAGCGTCATTGCGCCGTATAGCCGTCCTCATACCGTTGGTGTTAATCCTGCCAACAACTTAACGTTCGCGTTGATTGCGCATCGTAAGGCTGCGGATAATGCCTGGTCCGAAGTGCCGCTGCTGCCGCTTCCTCCGACTGATGTCCCGCCAGTCAGCGTACCTCCCTGGTGGCGAATGTCGAAAAAGCCTGCCATGTTCAATATGGGAGAGGGACGTCTGGATCATGCGAGGATAATGATGTCGGCTTCCATGCTATGCACGGATAGCCTGGAAGAACTGGAAAAAATCGACCGTTATGCTCCCGATCTGCGTGCCTACCTGGCAAGCTTGTCGCCACCTGACTATCCTTTTCCTGTTGAGCAGGCACTTGCCGATGCTGGTCAGGAAGTATTCAGTGATCATTGTGCGCATTGCCATGGTACTTACACGGGAGAAGAGAGTTATCCAGCCAGACTCGTTCCTATCGATGTAATCCAGACCGACAGAACCCTTGTTGAGTTTGCACATGGGGCCGGTGCTGTCTATGTCGATTGGTACAACCGTTCTTACTATGGAAAAATTTCGGCTATGGCGCCCGGGCCCGGGTATGTAGCACCCCCATTGGACGGAATATGGGCCACCGCGCCGTTTCTGCATAATGGCTCGGTACCGAGTATTGAAATGGTACTGGATAGCAAGCAAAGGCCGCGATACTGGCAGCACGATGTACGTGATGCAGCTAACCCGCAAAGCTATGACCAGCAGCGACTAGGCTGGGCTCACACAGAGCTTGCAAAGGGAAAATCCTCAGTTGATGATGTTCGCGTATACGATACAACCTTGCCGGGCTACTCCAATAACGGACATCTGTTCGGTGATCACTTGACTGATAACGAGAGACGATCGGTGATTGAGTATCTGAAAACCCTGTAGTCGAAAACAACAGGATTTGACACCCTGTTACGAGTCTGAGTGAACTCCAGCGCGCGGTGCACTTTGAATACGTAAAACTGACGTGTGTGTGAGCGGCAGTCTGATCTATACTGCGTTCTCTGTAACTTAAGTCTGGTCACCACGCGGCTGCCGATGTGACGAGTTAAATAATCAGGCCTGCAGGCAATCAGCCGGCGGTAAGACCCTTGGAATCCGAAAGGATATGACAAAAAAAATAGTCGTTGTTGGCGGCGGTGCAGGTGGGCTTGAGCTTGTCGTAAAACTTGCGAAAAAGCTTAAACGTGATGAACATTCACGCGTGGTTCTTGTCGACAAGAATGCTTCACATATCTGGAAACCTTTACTTCATGAGGTTGCCACGGGATCACTTGATAGTCATCATGATGAAACCAGTTACCGTATGCTTGCCCGGAAACATCAGTTTGACTTCATTCTCGGACAGGTAACCCGGGTGGATGCTGAAGCCCAGAGCATCAGCATTGCAGCAGAAAACGACGATGACGGAGAGGAACTTGTCGGATCGCGAGAACTAAGTTTTGATCAACTCGTGCTGGCTCCCGGCAGTCAAAGTAACGATTTCGGGACTCCGGGGGTTGATGAGCATTGCGTCAAGCTGGATTCACGGACGCAGGCAGAGCGATTCCATAAGTTATATCTAAAGCAGTTGCATCGCGTCAGTGCCGCGAAGGACGACACGACGCAATTATCCGTTGTCATTGTGGGGGGAGGCGCAACCGGGGTTGAACTGGCGGCAGATCTTCACAATGTTGCCGGCCGACTGCAGGATTACGGCTTCAACTCGTTTTCGCAGGCCCGACTCAAGGTATCGGTGATCGAAGCAGGTTCGCTGCTCCTTCCCAGATTGCCGGAACGCATAGGCGCAAGTGTTAAGTCTGAGCTGCAATCCATTGGTGTGGATGTGCTTACATCAACCAGGATCGATAGTGCCGAGAGCAACGCGCTGTTGACCAGCAAAGGCGAGCGGATTGCCGCCGACGTGAGTGTTTGGGCGGCGGGTGTCAGAGCACCGCAGTTCCTCGCCGATAGTGGTTTACCGGTGGACAACATCGGCAGAGTCAAGGTCAATCCCGATCTCACTATCGAGGGTTATTCCAACATATACGGGGCGGGAGATTGTTGTTGCTGCCCGACTGGTGATGGAGACACTGTCCCCCCACGTGCGCAGTCGGCTCATCAGATGGCTTCCGTTGTGGCCTACAACATTATTGCAGGGTTGCGCAATAAGGAGCCCAAGGCTTTCGTGTACAAGGATTTCGGAAGCCTTATCAGTCTATCCCGGTTTTCTACTGTCGGAAATCTCATGGGAAATCTGATGCGTGGATCGGTGTTCGTAGAGGGGTGGCTTGCCCGGATGTTCTACCTTTCTCTATATCGGATGCATCAGAATGCTGTGCATGGGCCTTTTTCGACTCTTTTGATTATTCTGGGTGACAGGATTTACAAGGCTACCCGTGCCGAGCTTAAATTGCACTGATCATCCTGATTTGCTTGACCTGTCTATCGACCTTTATTCAAGCTCGGCTTACCAGCCACAACGTTCAAAAAAACGAGAGTAGTACCGGTGCTGGTACCGGCATTGACTTTTTGGGCACGCTGGAACATGTCCTTTGTCGTGCCCAAGGATAGTTTCCTGTTTGTTGGCGCTATCCCGACAAAGGGCGGGATGTCATTCTTTTTTATCAAGCTTTTTAATCGTACTACCGATTTTCGAGGTGACACGCGATACCAGGTCCTCATCAGGTTTGGCTTCGGGGGAGCGCGTGGTAGAAGCTCTGGTTTTAACCTGTGCCTCAAATTTTTCCATGCCGCCAGATACTTTTCCCAGCACCTTGCCAAACAGGGTCCTGTCATCAGCTTTCGGTCGGTGAATATTCATAGCGCCTTTTTTCATCTTGTCGACCATGTCTACAGACGTGGCGGCAACCTGACGAGATGCACGGGCAAACGGATCTTCATTATTTGCAGAACGGGTGATGAAGCTCGATGCCTGTTTCATCTTCACATCAAGTTTCTGGTCGATACTTTCCGCTTTAGCTCCGATGCGGGCAACCGCTCGTCCAAACAGCGTATTCTCTTCCCTGGCTGATCGAGGCCGCTGTGTGGGATCATCGATGCGAGCTGCTGCGGCTTTGGCATCAAAGTATTTCTCGCCTAAGCCAGAGGTACTGTTCTGAATTCTTGAAACCGTCCGGGCAAAGATCGAGCTCTCCTGGTTAATCGACAACTTGCCATCTGCCGGTAAAGAGCCCGTGCCGGTCCGAGTGCTGAAAGCTGGAAATAGTCCTTTGTCGGCCGCGACGGTTTCGTCCTGGCTGTGTGCTTGCACCCATCGCCTCTCATTCAGGGCGTTGAAAAACAACCAGGCTGCAACAATCAGCAGAAAAATGGTGCAAATCCAGATCATCAAGAGACTCCGTACTGGGAAAATGTTAGCCGAAGGCTCGGCGGAAATCAGGCTCAGCGTTGAGGGCCTCCGAACCTTACCCGGCAGCCTTCAAGTCGTAATGGTACGCGCAACGCCAGGGCGTCTCAAGCCCGGGCAGGCACTTCCCCGCTGGCGATGCCTTCAGGTAATCCATAGGCCACTTTGGAGATAAGGTCGAAGTGCTGGCCAATGTAGATTCGGATCCATTTTGAGTAATTTGCCGGGTTGGATTTTATATCCTGCTGTAGCTCTATCATGTCGTGCCACCGGACGGCTTGGACTTCGTCGCGATTGAACAGCGTTGGTAGTGTGTCGTCGTCCACATAACCCGCAAAGCAGTGTGCCGTCTCGTTTTCGAAGAGCTCACCACCAACTTCAGCTTTGTAGTCTATCTTGCCGAAACCTGTCAGTTCTATCTCACTACAGCCGACTTCTTCGAACAGACGTCTTTTGGCGCAGGCCGGCAAGGATTCGTTCCAGCGGGGATGTGAGCAGCAAGTGTTTGCCCAAAGGCCGCCTGAGTGGTACTTGCTGTCGGCTCGTTGCTGCAACAACATGCGCCCACGGTTAAAGAGAAACACCGAAACCGCCAAATGTGGAACGTTAAGGACATGTGCGTCCCATTTGCTGATCGGATATAAATCGCCGTTGGCGCTAATTGCCGTAATGACTTCTTTTTTAGTCTGGCTCTGGACGTCTAGCATGGAATGTCTTGGCTCTCGCATTAGTAGTATGGATATATCTTGTCTACCGTATCCACTGATACGTTAATCTAACAGAATGGGTCGTGTACTTCTGGGCATGCGAAACGGTAACAGGCAACGCACCCATGATGAATCGAATCTATCAAGATCCAGACTTTCATGGACAGTGAACTGTTTTTCGTCCTGATACTGCTCTACAAACTTCGAGCGTGAATAAAACGGTGTGTCCTCAAGAGTCTGTAACGCCTCAATTGACGATCCGCTCGCTGTCCGGGCCTGGCGTGGAAATCGCCAGTAACGGGTTCTGGGTAATTGGTGTACCTGAGGTGCTTCGCATTCAGTCAGGGCGCCATCAGCAGCGTATTGCAAACTGCGCTTGCTGCACCGACCCTGTCGATCAATAACGTCATAGAGAATGGTTGTCGTATTGTTCCTGCGATGGCTTCGTGACCATACCCAGCTTCGGAAGCTAGTCTCCAGCGACACACCCCCATAGTTGCTATCAACGTACGCAGATCCTTGCCAGCTTAGCGCGGGTTGTTTGAAAGCGACATTAATCCGTGTTTGCGGGGCAATCGGTTGCCAGAAGTGGAGCGCCTCGGCGCTGGATTCCGAATCCAGAGGATGTGGGGCTAAATCATAATCAGGCAGATCGATGAGCAGCTCACCGCGAACGCGAGACGGCACGGGGACAGAGATTTCGTCAATGTTCACTCGCAACTTGTCACCAACGATTTCTACAACACTTTTGCCAATGCTTAATTGCTGCCGGGAGGCCTGCATGGACGAACCTGTCCTTTCCGTCATGCACCAGCGCCATGGGCCGCCGTACAGCGCGACATTGACAGCGCAGTGCGCAGAGGCGATGCCGTTACCGCGCTTGCGAGCTCGCGCGTAGTAAGGCGAAAAAACACTTCCAATAAACAGGATGACCGTAATCGCGTGCTGGTTGTCATCGCTGACAGCGTCCAGATACCACCAGCGATAGCCGTTGTCGGGTACAGGGTCTGTGAATGATGGAACTGACATAAGTCAATGTGTCTATTCTGGTTGACACAATCATTATGTCAGAATATTCTGACACTTGGCCACATCAGAATTTAATCATGGATGTCAGCAAGCATATTGAAAAAATACTGCGCCACGCTCTGGTTGAAATTACGATAGCGCCTTGTCCGGCCAAACTGGCTTCCGCACTGGACTACGCTGTATTTCCGGGAGGTGCCCGAGTGAGGCCAAAGCTTGTCATGGCGGTCGCTCAGGCTTGTGCAGATGCTTCCGCACCGCTGGCACATGAAAGTGCAGTTGCCATTGAATTCCTGCATTGCGCCTCGCTTGTGCAAGATGATCTGGCCTGTTTCGACGATGCCACCATACGTCGTGGCAAACCGACTCTGCATCGAGCCTTCGATGAACGACTTGCCATTCTGGCATCGGACGCGCTTATTGTTTCGGCTTTCGAGCGCATTAGCGCTCTGCGCCATGCTGATGCCAAGGCGCAACTTGCAGTTATCAGGATGCTATCGCATCACGTCGGCTCGATTCATGGCATCACGGCTGGTCAGGCATGGGAATGCGAAGAACAGGTAGACACGGATGCTTATCATCGTGCCAAGACTGGCGCTTTGTTTGCCGCGGCAACACAAGCTGGCGCCTTGTCGGTTGGAGTTGACGCTACACCATGGGCGGTGACTGGCCACTACGTCGGAAGTGCCTATCAGATTGCTGACGACATTCATGACGTGATGGGTGACTCGGCGGAGCTTGGCAAACCGGTACATGTCGATGCCAGGCATGAGCGCCCTAATGCGGTAAATGAGCTTGGTATTGATCAGGCGGTGACCAAACTCAAGCGCGTGGTCGAGCAGATCATTGATTCTGTACCTCACTGCAAAAACGCCGATTTTTTCATTGAAACGATTAGGCATGAAGCCCAACGTTTCCTGCCAAAGGAGTTTGCCCTCAGTGCAGCGTAATACATCATCCACTTCCCTGTTTGGCGGAGAAACATCCGAGCATCTGACATCTTTGACGCTCTCAGAGTCTATTTCCGATAAATTTTTTGGTTGGCGAAACCGGTTGCTGGCAAACCCGGACTTTCATCGCAAGGCAAGACGAAATCCGTTCATGCGGTTCATGGCACGACGCCGCGCTCGAGCCTTGTTCGATTTATGTTCAGGATTTGTCTATTCGCAAATCCTGTCAACGTGTGTGCAGCTTGATATTTTCAGTTTGCTCCAGCCCGGGCCAATGAGTCGTGATGCAATATCGCAGTCTATCGGTCTTGATCGAGACGCAACCGACGTTCTGTTGCGCTCAGCGACATCATTAAAACTGATCGAGAATCGGGGAGCTAACCGCTATGGCTTAGGTATCCATGGTGCGGCCTTACTGGCTAATCCGGGTGTTTGCAAGATGATTGAGCATCACACATTCCTGTACCGCGATCTTACTGATCCCGTCGCATTGTTGAGGCGCGAGCAGGACGAAACCATGTTGTCTATGTTCTGGGACTATGCCGGTGCCAGGCAACAGCAAAGTGGGCAGGGGCTGGGAACCGAGCCGTATACCGATCTTATGAGTGCCTCGCAGGCCATGGTTGCGGAGCAGATCATCGATACCTATCCACTGCACAACCATCAGTGCCTACTCGATGTGGGTGGCGGAGATGGCACGTTCTTGAGAACGGTTGCCAAAGCAGAGCCAGACCTTGCCTTGATGTTGTTTGATTTACCGCCGGTTGCAGAACAGGCGAAAGCGAGGTTTTCCGAGAGCGATATTCTCAATGAAGTGAGTTGTCATGGTGGAAGCGTGTTCGAAAATCCCTTGCCCAGAGGAGCAGACATAATCTCACTCGTACGCATTGTCCATGATCACAATGATGATGCTGCACTGGCTATTCTGAAGCGTTGTCGTGAGGCCTTGCCGCCAGGTGGCACTTTATTGCTGGCTGAACCCATGGGTCGCGAAAGGGTGGGAGATCCTGCGACAGATGCCTATTTCGGCCTTTATTTACATGCCATGGGGCGTGGTCGGCCGCGCACCGCTCAAGAGTTGCAGGAGTTGATTACGGAGGCAGGATTCAGCCGCTGTACCTCCATGCGCACGCATTTACCAATGCTGACAAGTTTGCTGGTTGCAAAAGCCTAGTAATCAGAGTCGCGATGGTCGCCAGTTTGACTGGCGAGAGCAGAAGGATTTTGTTTTCACGTTAATACGCTTCGCGGGCTGGCCTCAACGAGGTAACTGATCCGTTAAAGGGCGATTGGTTTGTAAAAATAAAGTGTCAATCAGAGTTGACATTCCGAAGTGTCTGGGTAAACTGACAACTTGAGTTTTCGAAGAACAGGAATTCGTCTTTATATGTCATCAGGGCTGTCCACCAACGCAATAGTGTTTGAGCAACCGGGAAAACTGGCGCTTCGTTCACTTGTGCTCAAGGCTCCTGAGAGTGGCGATCTGGTTGTTGATATCGAAGCTTCCGGCATTAGTACAGGCACCGAGAAGCTGTTGTGGACTGGCACCATGCCTGCCTTTCCCGGGCTTTCCTATCCGCTGGTCCCGGGATATGAGGCCGTAGGGGTTGTCAGGCAAGCCGGTGATAGTTGCTCCTTAAAGCCTGGTGATCGGGTATTCGTGCCGGGCGCCAATTGCTACGAGGGTGATGTACGCGGCCTGTTTGGCGCAAGTGCCGCCACGTTGGTTGTCTCCGAAGCGCGTGTAATCCCGGTTGGCAGTCTTGCGACCGATCAGGCAACGCTTCTGGCACTGGCGGCGACGGCCATGCACATTCTTAGTTACCGCTTAAGACAAGAGAAACCGGACAAAAACCTGAATCTTGCTGACATCGTTACGCAGGTTCCACAGCTCATAATTGGGCACGGTGTCCTGGGGCGTTTAATCGCCAGAATCAGTATTGCCCTAGGTGGGCAAGCGCCGCTGGTATGGGAGTTGGATCCGCAACGCAGAACAGGTTCAACCGGTTATGACGTTATTGCACCGGCCGATGATGAGGCAGATCCAAGACGACACATCATTGATGTCAGTGGTGCTTGTGGTGATCACTTTAATCAACTCATAACAAAACTCGCTAAAGGCGGAAGGCTGACGCTTGGTGGTTTTTACAGCGAGCCTGTTAATTTTGATTTTGCACCTGCTTTTATGCGCGAAATTACTGTAGGTATTGCCGCTGAGTGGGCGCCGGATGATTTATCTCTTGTTCTTGCGCTTTTAAATGCGGGTGCGCTAAGCCTGGATGGGCTGGTCTCTCACCGATGTTCATTTGATCAGGCTCAAGCAGCCTATCCGCAGGCGTTTGATGATCCCGCCTGCCTGAAACTCATACTTAATTGGAGCGCTTGATGAGTACCCAAACTGTTTCTGTTGATGACTTGAAATCGATGACTCAACGGTTGCGCGACGAAGCTGCGCAAGAACCGGATGCCGTACCGTCAGGTGAGCCAAAGAAAGAAACACAAATCATTGCCATCTATGGCAAGGGTGGAATTGGTAAGAGTTTTACGCTCGCCAATCTTTCCTACATGATGGCTCAGCAAGGTAAGAAAGTATTGTTGATCGGTTGTGATCCTAAAAGTGACACCACTTCCTTGTTGTTCGGTGGCAGAGCTTGTCCAACTATTATCGAAACCTCTTCGAAGAAAAAACAGGCGGGTGAACAGGTCGCAATAGGCGATGTATGTTTTATTCGCGATGGTGTATACGCCATGGAGCTTGGTGGTCCTGAAGTAGGGAGAGGTTGTGGTGGACGCGGAATCATTCATGGTTTCGAGTTAATGGAAAAACTCGGTTTTCATGATTGGGATTTCGATTACGTCTTGCTGGACTTCCTGGGCGATGTCGTCTGCGGCGGTTTCGGTTTACCGATTGCCCGTGATATGTGCCAGAAGGTCATTGTGGTGGGCTCCAATGATCTCCAGTCACTGTATGTCGCCAATAACGTGTGTTCTGCGGTTGAATACTTCAGAAAGCTGGGCGGCAACGTGGGCGTTGCCGGAATGGTAATCAACAAAGATGAGGGTAGTGGCGAAGCTCAAGCATTTGCTGAAAAAGTGGGTATACCTGTACTCAGCGCGATTCCCGCTGATGATGACATTCGCAAGAAAAGCTCCTCCTATCAGATCATCGGTAAGCCAGGTGGAGATTGGGGGCCGCTGTTCGAGTCCTTATCAAAAAACGTGGCCGACTCTACACCGCAGCATCCGACTCCGTTATCGCAAGATGAATTGCTTGGTTTGTTCGATGAGGATGATTCCATGAAGGATTATCCAATGACGCCGGCGACGATAGCTGATTTGTGCGGTAAAAAGTTTCTCGAGGTGCCCACACTTGAAGTGGTCTACGACGAGGCCTGATCATGGGTGAGGGAATCGACAAGAACATTGCTGAAACGCCAGTTAAATTCGTTGGAAAACCTGGTGTCGATGACGGTGCAGGTTGTCATGCGGGAAAAGATGCTCTGTTGGAGGCTGCCAAGTCAGCAGGTAAAAGTGACACCTTGATGCAGTACGCGGCTGACTATCCAGTCGGACCACATGATCAACCACAAAGTATGTGTCCGGCCTTCGGATCTCTGCGAGTTGGACTAAGAATGCGCCGTACTGCAACGATACTGTCGGGTAGTGCCTGTTGTGTTTATGGTCTGACATTTACCTCCCATTTTTACGGGGCACGCCGTACAGTCGGCTATGTACCTTTTGATTCGGAAACACTTGTTACCGGAAAACTGTTTGAAGATATACGCGAAGCCGTACACAAGATGGCTGATCCAGAGCGCTACGACACCATTATTATCACCAATCTTTGTGTACCGACGGCATCTGGTGTGCCACTTGATTTGTTACCCGATCAGATAAACGGCGTTCGTATCGTTGGTATCGATGTACCAGGATTCGGTGTACCCACGCATGCTGAAGCCAAAGATGTTCTCGCTGGGGCAATGCTCAAGTATGCCCGACGGGAAGCGGAGCAAGGTCCAGTAGCAGCACCCGCTACGCGAAACACAGAAATGCGGACAGTGACGTTACTGGGTGAATTGTTTCCCGCAGATCCTGTCGTGATTGGCCAGTTGCTTGCGCCAATGGGGCTGGCCGTAGGTCCGACTGTTCCAACCCGCGAGTGGAGAGAGCTATATACCGCGCTTGACGGTGCGGTAATCGCGGCCTTGCATCCTTTCTACACGGCTTCGGTTCGTGAGTTCGAAAGAGCCGGGCGCCCTGTCGTTGGTTCGGCACCCGTGGGTGTTGAGGGGTGCGCCTCATGGCTTGAAGCAATTGGTAAGGCTTGCGGGATCGACCAGACATTGATTGATGCCGCCAAAGATGCCGCGCTTCCTGTTATCAAACAGGTACTGGCAGCAGCGCCTATCAATGGGCGCCTTATCATTTCCGGTTATGAAGGCTCAGAACTCATCGTCGCAAGACTCGCTATCGAAAGCGGTGCCACGGTCCACTATGTGGGTTCTGCCTGTCCGAAAACAGCATGGTCTGCAGATGATCTTGCCTGGCTTGAAGCTCGTGATGTGGTTGTCAAGTTTCGAGCATCATTGGAAGATGACATGGCAGCGCTTGATTACTACAAGCCTGACCTTGCTATCGGTACCACACCGCTGGTTCAGGCAGCCAAGGCGAAGGCTATTCCCGCACTGTATTTCACCAACCTTATTTCTGCTCGACCCTTGATGGGAGCAGCAGGTGCAGGCTCAGTCGCTCAAGTCATGAATGCAGCCCTTGCCAACAAATCACGCTTTGACAAGATGAACGAGTTTTTCGAGGAAGTAGGTGAGGGTGATACATCGGGAATATGGCAGGACACGCCTATGGAGCGTCCTGCTTATCGACAACAGTTTGCGAAGAAGCTGGCCAAGCAGGCAGCAGCTCGCTCCAGTACGGCGACAAGCTGATGTTAGTACTAGATCATGATCGGGCAGGTGGTTACTGGGGATCCGTGTATGCCTTTTCTGCTATCAAAGGATTGCAAGTCATTATTGATGGGCCAGTGGGTTGTGAGAATCTTCCGGTAACGTCGGTATTGCATTACACGGACGGATTACCACCGCACGAACTACCTATTGTTGTCACGGGCCTTGGTGAGGAAGAGTTAGGTCAGGAAGGCACAGAGAAAGCCATGCGTCGGGCACACAAGACGCTCGATCCCGAACTCCCTGCAGTGGTTGTGACAGGTTCTATCGCAGAGATGATTGGTGGTGGTGTCACACCTGAGGGTACTGGCATATTACGATTTCTGCCGCGCACTATTGATGAAGACCAGTGGCAAAGTGCTGATCGCGCAATGTACTGGCTATGGACTGAGTTCGGACCTAAAAAGGTGCCTAAGGTGCGCAAGAAGGAGGGAGATAAGCCGCGCGTAAACCTGCTTGGGCCTATGTATGGTCAGTTCAATATGCCAAGCGATGTTGCTGAAATCACCCGACTGGTGGAAGGTATCGGTTGCGAAGTCAATATGACGTTTCCTCTAGGATCGCATCTGGCAGATATTAATAACCTTGCAAATGCCGATGTCAATATCTGTATGTACCGCGAGTACGGAAGACTGCTCTGTGAAAACCTTGAGCGTCCGTATCTTCAAGCACCCATTGGGTTGCACAGCACCACCGCATTTTTACGCACTTTGGGTGAAATGACGGGACTTGACCCTGAACCGTTCATTCAACGCGAAAAGCACACCACTATTAAACCTGTCTGGGATCTGTGGCGTTCGGTGACACAGGATTTTTTTGGAACTGCAAGTTTCGGTGTTGTTGCGCATGAGACTTATAGTCGCGGTATTCGCCACTTTCTTGAAGATGAGATGGGACTGCCGTGCGAATTTGCCATACAGCGCAACTCCGGTAAAAAAACTGACAATGACAATGTGCGAGAGCTGGTTCAGACAAACACGCCACTGATGGTGTTCGGTAGTTATAACGAGCGGATGTACCTTGCTGAGATTGGCAGTAACGCCTCCTATATACCGGCCTCTTTTCCGGGCACTGCAATTCGCCGTCACACCGGTACCCCGTTCATGGGATACAGCGGTGCTACCTATCTGATTCAGGAAGTCTGCAATTGCCTGTTCGATGCACTTTTCAATATTTTGCCACTAGGGACTGTGCTTGATGAAAAACAGGAGGCAACCCCCAGTCGCATTCAACCAGCCTTGCATTGGGACGAGGATGCCCATGCGCTTCTGCAAACGCTGGTTGATCAGCAACCGGTGATTGTTCGCATATCAGCAGCGAAAACATTACGTGATGCAAGTGAAGCAACCGCGCGACGCGAAAAAAGCGACCGCGTTACAACCAAACACGTGGCGGCACAAGTTCCGTCTAGTGAACCGGTCCATTAGGGCCAAGAGGAGATTATCGTATGAGTGCTAATCCTTCGATGATGAAACATGCTCATTCCCATGATCATGATCATTCAGATACCCATCATGCTGTGCATCAGTCAAAGCCAGGTAAATCGATCGAATACCGAGTGATGTATTCACTGGTATTTATGGTTTGTCTTGCAATTACTGGCCTGTGTCGGTTATTGCCACGTAATCGACACCCATGGATCTGTTCTGGCGACGACGGTACCGGCTCGCTGTGGACAGAGGCAAGAAGTGCTGCAGACAGCACAGTGCCTTACGTCTTTCAACAATAATATTTTCAGTTTTTGCAGCGTTTCGTAGTTTGGAGTCGTTGCAAAAGGCACTACCGCCAAATCCGGATTGCACCAGCAATCCAGGTTAGTTGCGGTGTTTAACGGCGCTTGCGCGTCTTTTCTTGGCCTGCGGTGAACCAAAGGTCATACAACATGAGGCTATTGATATGGCTGACGGTAATTCAGGCGGTTCTCTGTCTGGACTGAAACAGAACGAAGCACGTGAGTTTCACGCAATCTTCGTTACAAGCTTCCTTTTCTTCACCGGAATTGCAGTGGTTGCTCACTTCCTTGTATGGCTGTGGCGTCCTTGGTTTCCAGGTGTGGAAGGGTATTCCATGTTGGGTGATACGACTGAGAAATTCGTATCCCTAATGTCTTACATCGCTTAGGAGATACTGATATGTGGCGTGTTTGGCTATTATTCGACCCGCGTCGTGCACTCGTTGGCATGGCTGTTTTCCTGTTCACCCTAGCGATTGTTATCCACTTCATCGTTCTTAGTACGGATCGGTTCAACTGGATTGAAGGTCCATCTGCAGCGGTGAGTATTCAGGATGTGATGGAGGCTGATGTTGATATAACCCGTTTGGGCTGATCTTCATCAGTAAGACGGAACAGCCGTCAGGCACGTGGTTATCACCGAATGCATTGCAGTGCATTTGTCACGCAGCCTGCGGCTGGGCTTGATCGAGCAACAAAAAAAACAGGCCTTTTTAGTCGGGGAAATCTAACATGGCGATGCTTAACTTTGAAAAGAAGTACCGTGTTCGGGGGGGCACTATTGTCGGGGGAGACTTGTTCGACTTCTGGGTCGGACCTTTCTACGTCGGCTTTTTCGGCGTAACCACTATATTCTTCGCCACTGTTGGAACCCTGCTTATTGTCTATGGAGCTTCCATTGGCGACACTTGGAATATCTGGCGAATCAATATCGCGCCACCTGATCTGTCCTATGGACTGGGATTTGCGCCCCTTAAAGAAGGAGGACTCTGGCAACTCATAACAGTCTGTGCCACCGGGGCATTTGTTTCCTGGGCTTTGCGCCAAGCTGAAATTGCCCGAAAACTGGGTATGGGATATCACATTCCCATCGTGTTCAGCTTTGCTATCCTTGCCTACGTGACGTTGGTTATCTTTCGACCTATTCTGTTGGGAGCCTGGGGACATGGTTTTCCTTACGGCATTCTCAGCCATCTGGATTGGGTTTCAAATATCGGATATCAGTTTCTGCATTTTCACTACAACCCCGCACACATGCTTGCCGTGACATTTTTCTTCACGACTTGCTTTGCACTGGCGCTTCACGGTGGTCTTGTATTGTCCGCAACCAATGTTCCGGACGGTGAGAAGGTTAAAACCCCTGAACACGAAGATACCTATTTCCGCGACATCATCGGCTATTCCATAGGAACTCTGGGAATTCATCGCCTGGGAATGTTTCTGGCGATTAACGCGGCTTTCTGGAGTGCAGTCTGCATCATCATCAGCGGTCCTTTCTGGACCCGTGGCTGGCCAGAGTGGTGGAACTGGTGGCTTGAACTACCCATCTGGGGATAGGAGACAAGAACATGGCTGAATATCAGAATATCTTTACCCAGGTGCAGGTCCACGGGCATGGTGAGATGGGCGTTCCCATCGGTAACCAGACCAAAAACCGTGCAGGTAAACCGGTTTTTTCCTGGTTGCTCGGAATCATCGGCAATGCGCAACTTGGTCCAATCTATTTAGGCGCAACCGGAACACTGTCTTTAGTGTGCGGATTGATCGCGTTCGAGATCATCGGACTGAACATGCTGGCCTCTGTGAACTGGGATGTCGTGCAATTTGTACGGCAGTTGTTCTGGCTGGCACTTGAGCCACCACCACCGGGGTCGGGCCTTGGCATACCGCCCATGGCAGAGGGTGGTTGGTGGTTACTGGCTGGTTTCTTTCTTACCTTGTCAATTCTGCTCTGGTGGACACGGACCTATTTGCGCGCAAAGGCGTTAAATATGGGATATCACATTCCCTGGGCTTTCGCTGCTGCTATCTGGCTGTATCTGGTGTTGGGTTTTATTCGTCCGTTGCTCATGGGTGATTGGGGTGAAGCGGTACCGTTTGGAATTTTCCCGCACCTGGATTGGACGGCTGCATTCTCTATGCGTTATGGCAATCTGTTTTACAACCCGTTCCATATGTTGTCTATCGCATTTCTCTATGGTTCAGCGGTTCTATTCGGAATGCATGCTGCCACCATTCTGGCAGTAGGCCGATACGGTGGTGAGCGCGAGATTGAGCAAATCACTGACCGGGGTACTGCGACAGAACGTGCCTCTCTGTTCTGGCGCTGGACGATGGGATTTAACGCAACTATGGAATCAATCCATCGATGGGCCTGGTGGTTCGCTATCCTGACTCCCATCACCGGCGGTATCGGTATTCTTTTGACAGGAACTGTTGTTGATAACTGGTACATGTGGGGTGTCAAGCACGGTATCGCGCCCGCCTATCCAGAAGTGTATGTACCCGGCATCGATCCAGCCTCAGGAGGAAACTAATGAATCTGTTAAAAGTATCAGCCGTTACCTTGTTGGCTCTAGGTATTCAAGGTTGCTGGGAAGCTCCACCCATGGAATCCGAGCAGATCGGTTTTCGTGGTGTGGCGATGTGGCAAACCACCAATCCGGACGTCACTGAACCTCTGCAGGCCCTTAATCAGGTACCCGCTGCCTTGCCAGCTACCCCGGATGTTGCGGGTGCGCCAAAAGCGAGTGATGTATACCAGAATGTTCAGGTACTTGGAGATCTGTCGATTGGGGAATTCACTCGCACCATGGCTGCGATAACCCAATGGGTTTCTCCTGAGCAAGGTTGTGCCTACTGCCATCAGGGGGCTGACTTCGCAGCAGATGATCTGTATACCAAGGTTGTGTCAAGACGCATGATGCAGATGACACAAAGCATTAATAGCGAGTGGGGAGATCATGTCAAAGAGACGGGAGTTACCTGCTATACCTGTCATCGCGGCAAAAATGTCCCCGATTACATCTGGTTCGAGGATGATGGTCCAGCACATGCAGCTGGTATGTCAGCCAATAACTATCAGCAAAATAATGTGGCAACCAAGGCTGGTTACACCTCCATGCTGAGTGATCCCTTAACACCTTATCTGGTGGGTGAACCTGAGAAGATTCGTATTGCGCATCAGAACGCGTTGCCACTCAAGGGGCAAAACAACAATGAATCCATGCAATCTCTCGAGCGCACCTGGTCGTTGATGATGCATATGTCAGATTCACTGGGTGTCAACTGTACGTTCTGTCATAACACACGCAATTTTGCGTCGTGGGAGCAGAGCCCGCCGGCAAGGGTGACTGCCTGGCACGGTTTGCAAATGGTTCCGGCAATCAATAATGACTATATGGTTCCATTACAGCCAGTCTATCCGGATCACCGCTTGGGCAAACTGGATGATGCTCCAAAAGCCGCATGCAGCACATGTCACCAAGGTCTCAATAAACCGCTCTATGGCGTCAGTATGCTTGATGATTATCCTGTCTGGAAAGCCCCTTTGAATGAGGCAGCAACCAAAGAGCCAGACTACTCTGATGTTCCTGAGTATCTGGATCCTAACAATCTTCAGCCTAGTGCTGCACTGACTACGCCTCAGGCCATAGAGGTTGCTATAAGCTCGGCCATACGTTCAGGGGATGGGCTAAATTAGGGCTCAATAAGGTAACCACAAACAGCTCTATCCACCGCTCTGTTAGATGATGTGTACAGGGCATTCGCCAGCGGCGCGGACGGAGCTGCACAAACGCTGACTAGGCGCATGATTTGTTGATGACCATAGGCAGCGCCGCTCCTTACCTGGGGGGGGGCTGCTTTTTTTTGGTAAAATCAAAGTGCGGGCAAAAGGCATATTTATCTGTTTATTTTGAGTCTCCAGGCTGCAAGCTGCGCATGATCTCTATTCGTTGCCTAAAGCCTGTCGGTTGCTATCATTCAAGGTCCGTATATTCGTGTCTAATCGAGGTTACACTTACCTGAATATTCATTGAGTGATACTTGTCCATGAAAACTCTTCGCATCGCAACTCGTAATAGTCCGCTCGCATTGTGGCAGGCAGAAGATGTCAAATCGCGAGTAGAAGCGCTTGATACGAGTGTGAATGTCGAGCTTTTGAAGATGACGACAAAAGGGGATCAGCTGCTGGACAGTCCGCTTGCCAAAATTGGCGGCAAGGGCCTGTTCGTCAAAGAGCTGGAAACTGCGATACTCGACGGTGATGCGGATATCGCTGTACATTCGATCAAGGACGTACCGGCCGTATTGCCAGAAGGTTTACAGGTTGTGCACATCATGGATCGGGAAAATCCGCATGATGCATTTGTATCCAATACGTATGAAAACCCGGAAAGCTTACCGGAAGGTGCAGTCGTAGGTACCTGCAGCCTCAGGCGTCAGGCACAGTTGATGGCCAGATTCCCGCACCTCAATGTTCACAACCTGCGTGGCAATGTCAATACACGTTTAGCCAAGCTTGATAACGGTGAGTACGATGCAATCATACTCGCGGCAGCGGGCCTTATCCGGCTGGAGATGCAGGAACGCATCGCTTGTGAGCTGAGTGTTGAGGACAGTTTACCTGCCGCAGGACAAGGTATCGTAGGTATAGAAACCCGGATTGACGATGATGTGACGGCAGCCATCATCGAACGTTTGCATCATAAGGAAACCAGCTATCGGGTTATGGCCGAGCGCGCATTGAGCGCAAGACTGGACGGTGGTTGCCAGGTTCCGATAGCTGCCTATTCCGAATTGCAGGGCAACAAGATCTGGCTACGCGGACTGGTGGCAACCCCCGACGGTAAGCAGGTGGTGACGGCAGATGCCACTGGTCATCAGAATGAGGCGGTAGAGCTTGGTGTGCAGGTGGCGGAAATGCTTCTGTACCGAGGGGCTAACGAAATACTCAAAGAGCTTGGACTAAGCCCTGCACCGCTGGAAGAGGTGGCCGCTAATGCAGCCAAGTATGTAAGGCGCAATCAACCCGCCAAGACCTGATTCTTTTACCGCGTATAGGCAGCGGTCGCCTGTAGAAGTAGAGAGCTTGAAACAGGTTACTTCGTTGTCAAGAGATAATGATAACCGCCAATAAGGCGGTATGAATCAAGTACCAGACAAGGTATCAAAAATCTCCTGCGACGAGCCTGAATTGTCGTTAAGCAGTGCGCGCATCCTTATCATTGACGATGACGAGATTCACTTGCACTTGTGCAAGCGTTATCTGCGGGCAGACCCAACGACAAAGCACACGATTGTATCGACGACTAATATCCAAGAGGCGCTGCTTGCAGCGATGATCGATTCTTTTGATTGTGTGATCGTGGATTACCATCTGCCCGATGGCAACGGCACCGATGCGATTATTGAGCTTACCGAAACGCTAGGCAGGCAAATGCCATGCTCGATTATTCTCACCGGGCAAGCGAGTGAAGAGATTGCCATCATGGCCATGCGATCTGGTGCCAGCGACTTTCTGACCAAAGGTAATCTTACGCAGTCGGCTCTATGTCGAGCAGTTAACAACGCGATAGAAAAAAACCACCTGCAAAATTTGCACTTGAGGCGTCTAGAAGAGCTGGAGGCTGCCAATAGCTTGTTAGTAGCACGTAATGAGGAAATTCAGCGTTTTTACCACACGATGTCGCACGAGGTGAAGACGCCGCTAACCGCCATTCAGGAATTTGTTTCTATTGTGCACGACGGTTTGGCAGGTGAAGTCGTCGAGCAGCAAAAAACGATACTGAACTATGCACTTCAAAGTTGTGATCAACTCAAGTCTCAGTTCAATGAGTTGCTAGAGTTGTCTCGATTTGAAACCGGAAAAATGCAGCTTACGTTAGAACCTTCTTGTATTTATCAGGTTTTTGATCATTGCATTGTGGCGGCAATGCCATCAGCCACTGCGAAACAGATCGAACTCACCATTGTTGACGAACCAGATTTTCCACTGGTTATGATGCAGAGCAGTCGAATAATTCAGGTATTGTCAAATTTGATCGGTAATGCATTGAAATTCACTCCGGCTCAAGGCAAAGTTACTGTAACGTCACGCTTGCTTCACGAAGAAGGGAGAATCCGACTTAGCGTTAAGGACAATGGGTGTGGAATACCAGCCGCTGACGTCAAGCATGTTTTCGAACGTCTTTATCAGGTAACCCCTACTGGTAATCGTGAGACAGATTCAGGTATGGGTTTGGGTCTGAGCATTGCAGCTCAGATTATCAAGTTACATGGAAGTTGGATCGATGTTGAGAGTACCTTGGGTAAAGGTAGCGAATTTTCGTTCGAACTTAGCACCTGTGAAGTCTCCGATGCGGGATAAACGCGATTATTTCGTTTGACAATACCGAGGTAAACACGGTTTTTTAGCTACACAGGCTCATCGCTTTCTCGCTTTTCGATTTTCCTGTATTCGTGTTGCTTGTTGTTTTCGCGGTCTTCCAGGGTGTGAAAAAGCGATACTAGCCATTCTGTCCGGGGTACTGATGGCACCGACTCAATGTCTTCCAACAAGTATTGCGTTTCGATGAGTGGTGGCCATTCAAGTTCATCGACACGTTGCTCTGATCGAATCAACGGTATGGTTGCCAGCGATTTGGCCAGCAGATACGTCTTGCGCGTTAGGGGTACAACGGCACGCTTATCGACTGTTTCGTATTTTTGTTTGGCTATTTGCCGACCAATGTCGGAATAGATAACCCGTGCAGCCCGGATGCCGGCACGGCAACTCAGTGGAAGCAGCGCGACACCTGAATCAGAACGTTTATAGAGTACATCGGCATAGCTCAGGAGTCGTTTGCACATAGCTGTAATATGCTCGTTTTGCACTGGGTTTGCTAGCCATTCATCTGGATCGATGCCGGCTTGTGCAAACCACCGTCTGGGTAAATACAGGCGACCCATACGGGCATCTTCGCCGATATCCCTTGAAATGTTGGTCAGTTGCATGGCCACCCCCATATCGCACGCACGCGCGACTGCACGTTTGTCGCTGGTACGCATGATAAGCGTCATCATGGCGCCAACGCAGCCTGCGACTCTTGCTGCATAGTCGTATAGTTCTGACAGTGTCTCGTAGGTACGCTCGGTTGTATCCCAGGCTAAACCTTCGATAAGTGCATCGGGCATGGCGCGTGGAATGGAAAAATTATGTACCACTTCGGCCAGCGCGCGATCTTCCGGGAATGCTTGCGGTGAACCTGCATATATTGAATCAAGACGCGACGTCAAAGCTTGAATGGCTGCGTCCCCGGCATTGTCCGCATCTATCAGATCATCCGCAATACGGCAGAATGCGTACAGGGCCGTTGCCGGAATTGCCGTCCGTTTCGGCAAAAGCAGTGATGCCATGAAAAAGGAATGAGAGCCGTGCTTGATAAGCTCCTGACAGGCAGATAGATCTTGTTTTTTAGTGTTCATGGTTAGCAGGGTCGATAATCAGTTGCGCTACGCTGGTTGGGTCTTCCTCGTGTAGTAAATGGCCACGTCCGTTAATTATTGATAGGGTCACTTTGTCAGAAGGTAACAATTGTTGCAACTTGTAAGAATCGCGTAGTGGGATGGTTTTATCATCACTGGCGGCTATTAGTTGAATTGAGTGTTCGAGTTGCCCTAATCTCGGAACAAGTTTTTCCAGATGCCAGTTGGCCATCATTCGCAGCACCCCCGAGACATGTGACGGGTCACAGAACAACTCAGCATATCGCCGAAAACTCTTTTGATCGACAATTGAACCAGTGCTGTCGAGTAATTTCCTGATGTTTCGATCATTGCGTGCGCGGTATGAAAAAAAGCGTGGCATCCAATGCGTACTTGCACTCATACGAGCCAGAGGGGAGAACAGATAACCCGCAAGTCCACCCAAAGGCATAACCGCGGCATTGATACTAACCAGATGTTTGGCGCACTCCGGGTGTTGCAGGCACAGTTCCAGCATAATGGCAGCGCCCGCTGAATGCCCGATGATAACGTCTGCAAAAAGGTTTTCCTGATTGATCAGCTTGAACAGGGAAGAGGCGATTCCGGGTAGGGTTAAATCGGCGCTGGATGGAGTCGCAGTGCCAGCATGACCTGGCAGATCCATCATCACAACGGTGTAATAAGGCGCAAGCAATGGAGCCAGATTGTCCCAGGAGTGAACTGAAGCGCCAGTGCCATGTATCAGCAAAGCCAGGGGACCTGTCCCTGCAGTACTGATGTGCCATTGCAGGTTGCCGGACTGTACGACTTTTGAAACGGGGGCGAACGAGCTCATGCCCGGATCAGTTCTGGTAATTTGCTGGAGCTAGTGGATGGTAAAGGCAGGTAGGTCGCATTCAGCGATGCGGCAAGCTCTCTGGCCAGCGGGCGCGCTCTGGGTGCCGTATCGATGAACAGGCATTTGATTTGCAACGTGGCCAGTTGTCGAGCCGCGCGGTGGGCGTCGTCCATGGCTTGTGTTCTGGAGGCCTCTCCCAGGCTGGTAATATTGGCTTTGCCATCGGTCATGACGACAATGACAGGGGTCTCTCCAGCCTGTTTGAGTTGTTGTGCAACCTGACTTGCGAGTTCGAGTCCCGATGCCAGAGGCGTGCCGCCGCCGCCGGGAAGTCCTGCAAGTTCCCTTTTTGCGCGAACAAGGGAACGGGTTGGCGGAAGTTCAAGTCGGGCTTCGGTTCCCCGGAAACTGATCAAGGCTACCCGATCACGTCTCACATAGCATTCAGCAAGTAGCAGCTCGACAGCACCTTTGGCTTCTGCAAGCCGGTTAAGCGCTGCTGATCCCGATGCGTCAACGACAAACACCGTGGTAGTCCGGGTAGGTTGTTTGAAGCGCGTTACACGGAAGTCTTCAACTCTTACCCGAAGCCGCTGGCCTGATTTGCCTTCTTTGTTACGCAATTTCTGTTTGGGTGCTGCGGCTTTAAGCGTTTCGATAATACTCAGACGCTGGTTGTAGAGCGAGCCTCGCGGACGGCGGACACCCGTGGGACGTCCCGTCGTGCCTTTTCCCGTCGCACCGGCGTCTCTACCAGCCTTACGGTTGTTTTTCTGGCCCCTGACAAGATTAGCGATAAGGTGTTGAGGCAAGGTTGCCGATACCGCTTCGAGTAATTGTTCGCCGACATCCTCCGAATGGTTCGTTTCATCATCGTCAGGATTCTGTTCAGGGGGATCGGGTTGGTCGACACGTTGAGAGTCAGAGGCCTCATCTGGTTCGTCAACAGCATCCTGTTCGTGATCGTCTTGATGTTCGTCAGCCTTTTCATCCATGGGGTCCATTGTGGTCGCCCGGGGAGCGAGCACCAGCTGAGCTGCTATCGCAGCATCTTCCAGTTCAACCGAAAGCCGATCATTTAGCGCTGCATGAGCCCTGGCCACGCGGACGGCATAAAGTAGCAATCTGATCGAGGTGACGCCCAGCCTTAGGGCAAGCAATGTGATTTCCTTAAGCAATGAGTCGGACAGTTCAACATCAACCGTGACTAAGTTAGCGTCAGATTCTTCAGGCTGTGCATTTGTGGTCAATTGCTTCAATGTTGACAGAGGCAGGGAAGGTAGCTCAATCATCATGGCCAGGCGATCGGCCATCGGCGAGTCAGCAAGCCCGGTCTCATCTTCTGTACTCTCGTCCATCACGACTAAAACAGTGTTCGCGGATTTTGAATTATCCAGATAACTACTGAGGGTCGATGATATGAGCGTGTCCAGTCTTTGCGCACCTGTCACCAGCAGTGCTCCGCTGGTGGTATCCAGTAATCCGTTTTGATATACAGGTTTACCATTTGCCAGCGTTTGGCTGATATCCAGACCACCTTTAAGGCGCTCTAGTGAAACCGAAACCGGAACGGAAGTTGTTGCAAAGTATTCGGATAGTCGGGTGAGAAACGCTTGTTGCACCGGACCATGAGAAGCTCTAACCAGCATTCCCTTGAGTGACGGGTCTACTCGAAGAAGACTCAGTGCAGTGTTGGCAAGAACCCAGCGTTGTTCGCCGTCAGTCATGCAACTGCCTGTGTTTCACGATACCAGACCCACTGAATCCATAGCTCGCTCAACACGCACAGTGGATCCACTGTCATCGAGTGGGTCTCGACGCAAGCGATGGCGTAGTGACATGGCAGCGACACGATGCACATGCGTGGTATCAACGGTAGCGTCCCCACTAAGCGCTGCGTAGGCTCGACATGATCGTAGTAGTGTAAGTTCGCCGCGCAATCCGTCAGTTCCCAACGCAATGCATAGTTCGGATATGGTGCGTAGCGTAACGTCGGGTACTACGGTTTCAGGTAAGAGCTTTTTGGCTTTGTTGATTTGCTTGCCGATTTTTGCATCCTTTGACTTGTACTTTTTGGCAAAAACATCGGGGTCGTTTTCAAATTCATCCCGTAAGCGCACGATAGACATACGCTGATCTATATCAGTGGGTGTGGTGACCTCGACTGATAAGCCAAATCTGTCGAGGAGTTGCGGGCGCAGCTCTCCTTCTTCCGGATTACCGCTGCCAACCAGCAGAAATCTGGCCGCATGGCGAATACTCAGACCATCCCGCTCCACCACATTTACACCCGATACAGCAACGTCGAGTAGCAAGTCAACGAGATGATCTTCAAGTAAATTGACTTCGTCGATATAGAGAAACCCACGATTAGCAGCGGCTAGCAGTCCCGGTTCGAATGCCTTGATTCCAGCGGTTAATGCTTTTTCAAGATCCAGCGAACCGACGACGCGGTCTTCACTGGCGCCCAGGGGAAGGTCGACAACCGGGGTATTGCGAGAGACAGATTTCAGCGGCCCTTCACGTAGGCGCTTTTTGCACTCATCGCAAAGTTTGTCTTTATTATCTGGGCTGCAAGCATAGCGGCAGTCTTTAACCACTGAGATCCGCGGTAGTAACGCAGCCAAAGCACGCATGGCGGTCGTTTTGCCAGTGCCGCGATCGCCAAGAACCAATACTCCCCCAATGCTTGCGTCGACGGCAGCCATTTGCAGGGATAACTTCATGTCTTCCTGACCAACGATGGCCGAAAACGGAAATACGCTACTCATTATTGACTGACTGAATGGGTTGCTGTGGCTTTTACCGACTTGAGTGTGACAGAAACTGTTCCATTTGTTGAGGTTGTTGTGACCTTCTGGATTTTTTCCTGTGTGCGTGCCATCACCCGAGCCCCCGGAAGAGCATCAGAAGGTGGGGCATCGGTAAAAATATCGCAAGTTTCCGATTCGGTGCATTCGCGAGCGAATATACGATTCCAAAGTTCGGAATCGGCTATCGGCAGGGCCATAAACAGATGCTCAAGTATCGCCAGTGACAACAGAACTCCCGGCAACATGGTCATCAGCG
Source organism: Granulosicoccus sp. (assembly GCA_045106855.1). Lineage (GTDB taxonomy): Bacteria > Pseudomonadota > Gammaproteobacteria > Granulosicoccales > Granulosicoccaceae > Granulosicoccus. The sequence goes on along the minus strand of JBGCFI010000023.1, from coordinate 72,494 downwards.
CTTGATCATTGCCACTGGCCATCGCTGTTGATATGAGTTGAACGGCGACAACGCTTGCGGTGAGCATGGATAGCGGAAAAAAAAGTGTTATCGGTGCGCGACGAATATAGCTGTGAGCATAGGCAAGGCGTTTGGGAAACCAGTCCGTGTTGAAATTGGGGACACCGAAGAACAGATTTAGCTTGGCGCTCCATCGCATCAACCAAAGCACCAGAAATGTATACAGGGCGACAGGATTTTCTGCTTTCAGGAACAGTGTCATGACAACACCGCCCGCAAATAGGACACTGACTTCGTGCCAGATACTCGCACCAAGTGCCAGCCTGAATCGTGTACCCAGGCTGCAATTGTCAGGGCACGGTTGCTGGTGCATGCCGCTAATGATTCCGGTGTAGTAGCTCAGCTCTATGCAACCCCACAGGCACATTGCTGCCACGAAGCCGAGATACGACTGCCAGGGCTCTGTACCTGCGGCTGACACGATCATGGCGGCCAGCGATACAATCGACATCGTAACCAGTGATGCGATAAGCGTCGTGCGAATGTTGACTATGCTTTGCTGCAGATATAGAACCATGCCTGTACCGAGCCACCATGCAACAATTACGACAAGTATGGGGGTCAGTAAAGACATAGTCGGGTTGGGCCGTCAGGGCAAGTCAGGACGGAGATGACAACGACGCGTTTTGCGTCATAGAGCTGCCTGATAACAACCGCGTAAATGCTTCCACATTGTCCTTTCCAAATGCTGATATCTCTACGCGTCGTGATGTTGCCGGATCGATCAGCGATACTAGTCCGTCTTCCCACATGGATAGTTCAAAAGGAACCTCAGGTCCCAGGCCTTGTGCCTTGCGCTGACGGACAAGGCCTCGCATAACGCTGCGCATAAATCCATCTTCACCAGTTTGAAGACGAGTAATTTCGATACCATCATCAGCGTTTATCACGCTTATTGCGCCTTGTTGCAGATCCACAAAATGCAGTCTTTTTGAAACGAGAATTTCCCCATGTTCCAGAGCGTTGACATGTTGGAAACCGGCATCGTCAACCAATCGATGAGAGAAACTGAAATAAAGGGTTGTCAGTAAGGCAATGATAAGCCCGGAACGGAACCATACCGGAAGAATTTCTTTTTCACCCGGTTTCATGAGATCTCCGATTTCATTAGTACAGCATCCGCAGACGAGCCTGAGTGGCTTTGGGAGATTTTCTCAGGGATGTCGACAGAACGTTCATTGACTGACGAATCCGTTGCAACGTCACGAATTATACGGGCGACGTTCTGCACATTTTCTACACTTCTGATCATGGGTTGCGGCTTGGAAAAATTCCACGGTCTTACGTGTGGCCAGAGCACCAGATAGCTCACTCGCCGACTGTCTTTCATGGTCAAGGGGATGTCACCATAGCCGTTTTTTCCTACGCGGACATCGGCAGCACTGATTTGTGAAAACGGTAGATTGATAGTCATTTGCAGCGCTATGCCGAAGCGAATCAGGACCCGCTTGTTAGTAATGGTATATATCGTTACACGTGAAGTGAGGTACGCCAGCAAGCCGAGAACGCCCAATCCGAAAATGCTGAGCATTGTTGTCATTTGCAGACTTGCACCGACTGATGAAGCTCCCATCTGGTATATGGAAACTGCCTGAATGAGAAGAATCAATCCGAAATACACAGCGATCTTGCGAATATGGAAGGCGTTTTTTGCTATCTCCCAGACCTCGGGATTTCCTTGCCAGATCACATGCTCTCCGGCGGGCAGCGGTGCCGGAATGCCGGGCCTGTCTTCGAAATCAAAATCGTCATGATCGTGCATTGAAATTTCCCTCTATATCGATCTGGTCTGACGCTACTTGTGGTTAACGTAATGCAAAATCACGGCAGGTCTGTGCATCGGGTCTAGATAAACGATTCGGTTCGTTCCCGCGAGCCATACACATGAGCACCGCCATAGTAGGCCTGTATCTTGTCTTCTTCGAGCAGGGTGACAACCGAATCATTGTTACATAGAGGCACATTTTCAAATTGCGCGCTGTTGAGCGATACCACACGTACTTCTTTTGCATGTCCGTCAATCATTCGTTCGGTCATGCTTCCTTCGGCCGGGGCCTCAAGCTTTTTCTTGATGGTCATGTACATCATGGGTAACAGTACTGTCTTGCCTGAATCAAGGTCGACCTTGTAGTAGCGAGGCAGCATCTCCATACGATCCAGCATGATGTCCGAGATTTTTCCGACAAGCTTGCCATCGCAGGCGCGGACATCCATACCTCTGGGGTCAGTGGATTTTCTGGCAACGAAGAATTCATCTTCTGGCAATGTCGATAAAGGTACGATCCGGGGTTCTCCTTCTGTGGTCATGTCAGGATGGTCGGAACGTTCAGCCCATGCAGCAGCGCCCAGGCCGTCAATCATTGCGTCACCATTGGGAACCAGGGGAGCTCCCGGCCAGGGAGCCATAGGTGTAGCGTTGAGTTCGCGATGATCATCGTTCTTACCGCTGGGCAGCTGTACTGACTCGCCATTGAGCAGCTCATAGGTTTTAGGTGTTGGCACTTTGTGGTCAGTGCTGGGCGCGCCCCGGTCATTCTCGTGGTAACGCAACGGGAAACCCTCACGACGGCTTTCTTTGTTCAGATACAGCACCAGCAATACAAAAAATAGCCAGAATAGATACAAAGCCAGCTGCGCGACGTCGATGTACTGAGTGATATAACCAACTTCCATTATGCCGTCTCCTGATCAGTTGGGAAACTCGGCCAGGCCGAATTCCCGAGGATGTGAATGTGAATTAGTGACCAATGAAGTTAAAGGTCCTAGTGCCGCTAGTGCGATGAACAACAATCCTATTTCCAGGTGATAAACCACGCTATACCCGACTGCCGGACTACTCAATGCGTCACCTAGCGCACCGTTGATTGCCAGGGTAGTTGTCGCGTCACGAACGAATCCGCCAAGCGCAATTCCTACGCCTGCCGCAGTAGCCTGTGCAGCTCCCCAGGCACCTAGTGACAAACCTGTGTGTTCTTCATTAACCATTGTCATTGCAATCATCAGCGTGCTGACGGCAAACAGTCCTGCACCAAAACCAATGAGTGCCGTACCGAGTCGAAACAACAGCGCCGACTGCAATGGATCAGCAAAGATGACCATAGAGAACGCCACGATACCAACCAGAATTCCCATGGCAGCGAGCCGGGTAGGGTGCGCTCCGTTTTTTAACCGCCATGCCGCCAACATGAAGGCGGACAGGGATCCGGCGGCAAGAATGGCCGTGAGGAGTGTTGTGGCACTAACACTGAGATTCAGAATTTGAGCACCGTATGGCTCCAACAGAATATCTTGCATGCTGAAGCCTGCGGTACCCAGAACTACAGCTACCAGAAATCGCTTGCCTTTAGCGGCCTTGATATAGCGTTGCCATGCGAGTCGAAAGGCCGGTCGTGTTTCCCGATTGCGATCGGGTCTGCGCGATTCCTGTTTCCACAACGCTATGCAATTGAATATCATGGTCAGAATTGCCGCGCCCTGGATAACCTGAATTAATCTGATTTGACTGAAATCATTGAGCAGCACGCCGAACACCAGAGCGCTGACCAGCATGCCAAGCAGCAGCACGACATACAGTAAGGCAACCACTTGGGGACGTTTGTTCTTAGGTGCCACATCAGTTGCCAATGCAAGTCCTGCCGTTTGACTGGTATGCAGGCCAAGGCCTACTAGAAGGAACGCAAGAGCGGCAGCAGATCGTGCTACCCATACCGGCGCATTGCCATCTCCTGACAGCAATAAGAGAGCGAAGGGCATGATGGCCAGACCGCCGAACTGCAATAGACTCCCCATCCAGAGATAAGGTACACGCCGCCACCCTATTGCCGATTTGTGATGATCGGAGCGGTGTCCGATAAAAGCTCTAAAAGGGGCAAACAGCATAGGTAAGGCAACCATGGTGGCAACCAGCCACGCAGGCACTCCCAACTCGACGATCATTACCCGATTGAGCGTGCCATTGAGTAATACCAGTGCCATGCCACAAGAGACCTGGAACATTGAAAGGCGGATAATCCGGCTCCACGGCAGAGCGTCACTGGCGGCATCAGCGAACGGCATTGCCTTGTAAAGCAGGGCTTTGAACTGTTTTTTTCGTTGGGCGGCCATGGCCTTGGCAGAATCTCGTCTTGCCAGAACATCTGCATGTCTGTCATGCGAGGCCAATTGATTCATGGGCAACCCAGTTCCATGGCTTGCGACTTGTAAAATGGTGTGTTGACGCGCTGCGTCTGGAGTATGTTGGTGCCAGCAGGGAGTTCGCTTCCGATAAGTTCTCTTAACCTTGATTCCTTAACAGGTTCTATCGCTGGAGATCGGTCGCCTCTGGGAAATAGTTTTCCAGCGCTTTTCATTAGCATCAGCGCCGGAGAACGTGGTGCAAAAGTAAACAGTAGTTTCGAGTCTTTACCGATTGTGTTTACTTGCAATTGGGACAGTGCACGTACGATATCTTCTGCCTGATAATGAATGAGCGAATCGATTGCGACAACATAGTCAAAGTGTTTCTTTTCGGCCCCAAGCATATCGCCTGCGTTAAATCTGAGTTTATCCTGCAGCTCTCGTGGAGTACGATCCTGCGCCAGTGAGACAAGATTGGGCGATAAATCAATGCCAACCACGTTAGCACCGCGGCGTGCACAGGCAATTGAGAAAGCTCCGGTGCCGCACCCGGCGTCCAGAACGTGTTTTCCGCTGAGATCTTCGGGTAGCCACGATAGCAGCAGGTCGAACATTTCTGCACGGCCAGCTCGCACCGTTTGCCTGATTTTCGAGACCGGCGCGTCTGAGGTCAGCTGCTCCCAGGCATGTTTTGCAGTGCGGTCAAAGTAGGTCTTTAACTGCTGGCGCCTGTCCAGATAAGTATCGCGTTGCATGATTTGGCAATCAGTGTTTATAAATGCTGTGTACGCTAGTCAAAGCCGAGCAAGTCGAAGATGTCGCGATCCTGCATTGACACGGCTTCCACAGGATCACACCCGGCGTACAGCATTGCAGCCAGACGCAGATATTCATTCTGTACTGCTTCAAGCTCGGGTGAATGTTCCATTTCGAACAAGGTTGATTTTTTCAGGCGGCTGCGGCGGATCACATCCAGATCGGGGAAGTGAGCGACTGTCTTCATGCCGGTCTGCTCATTGAATTTTTCGATTTGATCCGTACCTGCGCTTCGATTGGCGATCACACCGGCCATCCTGACATCGTAGTTCTTGGCTTTGGCGCTGATGGCTTGCACGATGCGATTCATGGCAAAGATGGAATCAAAGTCGTTAGCCGCAACTATCAGCGCGCGGTCCGCATGTTGCAGCGGCGCTGCAAATCCGCCACACACCACGTCTCCCAATACATCGAATATGACGACATCGGTGTCTTCGAGCAAATGATGTTCTTTCAGCAATTTGACCGTTTGTCCAACGACGTAGCCGCCACATCCTGTACCTGCGGGTGGACCACCAGCCTCAACACACATAACTCCGTTGTAGCCTTCGTACACATAGTCATCGGGTGTCAGCTCTTCGGTATGAAAATCAGCTTCGGCTAACACGTCAATTACGGTTGGCATTAATTTCTTGGTCAGCGTAAACGTAGAGTCATGTTTTGGGTCGCATCCGATCTGCAGAACACGTTTGCCCAGTTTCGAAAAGGCAGCGGACAGATTGGAGGAGGTTGTGCTCTTACCGATACCTCCCTTGCCATATACGGCAAATACCTTGGCACCATCGATTTTCATCGACTCGTCCTGATGTACTTGAACACTGCCTTGACCATCAGGTTTATGTTTGCCGATACTGTTGGCGCGCGATATTTTACTAATTGGGACGGCTTGTATATTCATGCTGCTGCTCCGGCTACAACGCCTTCAAGTCGATCTTCCAGTTCATCGCCTGCCTCTTGCAAGGCTTGCAGTACTTCATCGCTGGGGGACCAGTAGTTTCGTTCGCTTGCCTCTAATAGCCGGTTGGCCATTCGCGCTGAGGCGGTGGGGTTGAGCTCGGCCAGTCTGTCGCGCATGGCCTTATCGAGTACAAAAGTCTGTGCCATCTGGTTGTATACCCATGGCGATACCTGGCCGGTCGTTGCTGACCATCCCAGTGTGTTGGTTATCGAAGTTTCGATATTGCGAACGCCCTCGTATCCATGCTTCAACTGGCCTTCGTACCACTTAGGGTTAAGCATGCGCGTGCGGGTTTCAAGGGCAACCTGCTCTTGTAAAGTGCGGACAGTGCCATCGCCGTGAGTCTGATCACCGATGTAGGTTGGCACGGAGGCGCCGCGTGCTTGCTTTACCATGGAGTTGATACCACCAAGCGTATCAAAGTAGTAGTCAAGTTGAGTAACACCTAGCTCCACGCTTTCAAGATTCTGGTAGGCAAGATCAACATCAGCGAGCGCAGTTTCCAACAGCCGGGACTGGCGCTTGGCTTGACCATCGACACCAAACGCGTAGCACTTTCGGTTAGCGTAAGTATCCGCCAGTTCACTCTCGTCTTCCCAGCTGCCACTATCGATCAGCAAGTTGACATTCGAGCCGTAAGCACCGTCGGCGTTGCTGAAAACCCGGAGAGCAGCAGTAGCCATATCGCAGTCGTTTTTCTCAAGGTAGGCTAGCGTGTGTGCACGGACATAGTTCATCTCCAATGGTTCATCGGCTTGGGAGGCTAGCAGTGCCGCCTCTGCGAGCATGCGTGTTTGCAAAGGCAGCAAGTCGCGGAACACACCCGACAATGTGGTGAGTACATCGATACGTGGTCGACCAAGTTCGTCAAGCGGTATCAGTTGTGCACCGGAGAGTTTGCCGTAGGCATCAAACCGCGGTCGTGCGCCCATGAGTGCCATAACCTGCGCGATGGGCACCCCTTCGTTCTTTAGATTGTCACTGCCCCACAGGACAAACGCGATAGATTGCGGCAGTGAACCTGTCTCGCCTACGTGTCTTTCCAGTAGCAGTTCTGCATGGCGTTGACCGGCTCGTTGTGCCTGTTCGGTGGGCAATCTGAAGGGGTCAAAACCATGAATATTGCGACCTGCTGGAAGCGTTTCGGCGTTATGCAGCAGATCGCCACCGGGGGCAGCAGCTATGTACCCTGCATCCAGCGCGTGAATCATGCCTGTTAATTCATTGTCCCCAACCAAGTGTTGATTCATTGCACGAATCTCATTCTGCCAATCCGGCGCAGATTCATCATCCTGACGCTCTGATGAAGGGGCAGTGTCGTCAAGGCTGGCAACATACTCGAACACTTGATCTTTCTCTGGTGCCTGTTCGGTGAATTTACATCTCAGGTAGGCATGCAATACATCGGCACGTTCTTCGTGGCTGGGTGTTTCTCCAATGACGTGCAGACCACAGGGTATTAATTCGTTCTCGTACTCTATTAGCAGTTCCTGCAAACGGGTAACTGTTTTTTCTATTGCGCCGTCACTCCAGTCAAGCTCATCACCCAGTTCAAGTTCGTGGGCTTGATCCTTGATCAGCTTGAGCAGCTCACGACCTTCGTCGTTATCACGCTCATCAAGTTGGTTAAACTGACGAATAGCCGTTTTGATGTCATTCAGGCCCTTGTATAAACCGGCTTCTGTTACCGATGGAGTCAGGTAGCTAATCAGGGTTGCAGCGCTGCGACGTTTTGCAATTGTGGCTTCGGACGGATTGTTTGCTGCGTAGAAATAAAAATTGGGCGTGTTGCCAATGAGACGATCCGGCCAGCACTGGCCCGACAAACCGGAGTGTTTTCCAGGCATGAATTCAAGCGCGCCATGAGTTCCAAAGTGCAAAAGTGCATGCACGTTAACGGTGTCTTGAAGATAACGGTAGAAGGCGCAGAAAGCGTGCGTAGGACAAAAACCTCCTTCAAATAGCAGACGCATTGGATCGCCTTCGTACCCGAATCCCGGTTGCAGTCCGATAGTGACATTCCCTAACTGTATTCCCAGTACGAAGATCCCGTTACCGTTGGTCAGCAGCTTGCCCGGCGCCGGCCCCCACTGAGCTTCTATCTCGTTAAGCCAGGGGGTGTTTTTCACATGATCATCGGTAGGAATGGTTGCCAGCACGTTGGCATCGGTTCCGAAGACACTGGAATTACCGTTGAGCAGTAAAGCGCGTAGTTCTTCCGGCGAATCAGGTAGTTCGATCGAATAGCCTTCGTCTGCAAGTCGCGTCAGCGTGTTGAACAAACTCTCGAATACAGCAAGATACGCAGCGGTACCAACTGCCCCTGCATTGGGTGGAAAGTTGAACAATACAATTCCCAACTTACGCTCAGCGCGCTCGCTACGTTTTAAGTTGACCAAGTGGACTGCGCGACTGGCAAGCGTATCGATGCGCTCGACAATAGGTAGTTTGTCCTGGTCGCCGTTACTCCCCATGGATTGCTGACCGCCATAGACAATGGGGCCGGTTGCACCATCGAGTTCGGGTAGCGCCACCATTAAAGTGGTTTCAATCGGAGCCAGCCCTCGGCTGCTCTCTTCCCATTGAGACAATGACTGAAATTCACTCGGGTGCGCAGCTATGTAGGGAACATCAAGTCGCGAAAGCGCTTCGACGGCAGATTTTGCATCATTGTAGGCTGGTCCACCAACCAGAGAGAATCCTGTGAGAGAGATCATGCAATCAACATAAGTACGGTCTCCGTCCTTGAAATAGGCCTCTATGGCCGGTCTGCCGTCTAGGCCACTGGCAAACGCCGGGATAACTTTCAGCCCGCGTGACTCGAGCGTTTCTATCACACAGTCATAATGCTTTGTATTGTTTGCAAGAACGTAAGAGCGGAGTAACAAGACACCGACTGTGCCGTTAGTGCCAGGTACAATGGGAAGGTCCTTGAGTTTTGCTGAAATATGATTGCATCCGGGCAATGAGGATTTCATGTGCGGGTGATACAAACCATTTTCGGGATAATCGACTGGTGCCTGTTCTTTCAGTACTTTTCGAAGTTGCGCTCGTTCTCCTTCAGCGTAGCGCTGAATAAGCGTACGAACCATGCAGGTGATATTTTCTTCTGACCCAGCTAACCAGCACTGCAGCATGATGAAATAGGCTCGCAGATCCTGCGCGGTGCCAGGGATGAATTTCAGGATTTTTGGCAAGCGCTTCAGGGTTTTCATTTGCGTAGCGCCGCTGTTTTGTCCGGGTTTTTTTGAGCCGCGCAGTTTCTTGAGCAATGCCATCGGGCCTTTGAGCTCCCCCCCCATGGTGAGTTTACCCATGCGCGTCAGTTTAACAATTTCAGCTCCTGACATAGCGCCAACCATGGCGTCGCAATGAGGGGCTCTCGCCTTCAAAGCTGGTAAAACCGTGTTGATGTGCGCTTCAAGAAACATCATGGTACAGACTACGATGTCTGCTTTCGCAATATCTTCGTTGCAGGCAGCTTCCGCTTCAGCGCTATCGCCCCAATCGCAAGCGGGGTGCATTGTAAGCGTAAGGCCGGGAATTTCCTGGCGCAGTTTTTTCTGCGCGCGTTCAATAGTATTACCCAGATGACCATCCAGGGTAATAAGCGTAACGCGGATTGGGATATTTTCAGCGTGCATAGTGTGCTTTGGCATCGTAGAGCGTATCAACGGTAATCAGGGGATCACCTCGCATGCGTGCAAATTCTTCTGTATTTCGTCGTGCTTTACCTCGAACAAAAAAGGGAATCTTCTTTAATTCTTTCTCTGCATCAACTGCCCACTGAGACGTACCCGCAGAATTGGCCGCAGGATCCGCGTCACTAGTATCGGTAACAATCTGTGGTTTGGAATTGACGTCGCTGATGCTGGTTGCAGCGGCAGTTTCGTTTGATTGATGATGCGAAGTACTGCCGCCCTCGCTACCTTGCAGGTGAGAGGGTGTCGCCGCATCATTGAACTCGAAATCGTCGCGGAACATATGTAATAGATGTTCTTCGAGTCCCATTAACAGTGGATGTACCCAGGTGTCAAAGATGACATTGGCACCTTCAAACCCCATTTGCGGTGAATAGCGGGCAGGGACGTCCTGAACGTGGATGGGTGTGGAGATTACGGCGCAGGGCAATGATAGCCGTTTGGCGATATGCCGCTCCATCTGGGTGCCAAGGACAAGTTCTGGGTGGAGCGCTTCAATGTGCTCTTCTACCTCCAGATAGTCGTCAGTTATCAAGGCTTCCAGATCAAACTCTTTAGCTAATGCGCGTACATCCTTTGCCATTTCTCGACTGAATGTACCAATGCCAACCACCTTAAAGCCCAGTTCGTCACGAGCGATTCTGGCCGCAGCTATAGCGTGAGAGCCGTCTGCAAAAATAAATACACGTTTACCGGTCAGGTAGTTAGAGTCAACCGAGCGTGAGTACCATGGCAAGCGGCTCCGTTCTTTGTCTTTGACGGCACTGGCATCGATGCCGGTGAGTGATTCTATTTCTTCGATAAAGGCGAGCGTTGCATTAACACCTATGGGAACGGTCTTGACAGTGGGCTGCTTGAAGGTACGTTCCAGCCACGTACATAGTGTTCGCGATGTTTCCGGGTACAGGCTGATATTGAAATCAGCATCCGGTATCCGGCGCAGATCATCTGTTGTGGCGTCTAGCGGCGCTACAACATTAACGTCAATGCCGATCTGAGCCAGCAATCTGGATATTTCAACGATATCATCGCGACACCTGAAGCCTAGACTGGTCGGACCCAGGAGATTGGCAGTGGGGCGCTGCTCATCGCTGGATGCAGCTTGAAAAACCTGACGGTTTTGGGATGATTCATGGGCGAGTACATGGCGAACCAGATAGTAGAAAGACTCGCTGGCACCCCAGTTTTCCTTCTTGGAATAAGATGGAAGTTCAAGCGGAACAACAGGTACCGGAATACCCATGCCGCTTGCCAGTGATCCTGGTTGGTCCTGTATAAGTTCAGCGGTGCATGACTCTCCGACCATCAATGCTTCAGGTTGGAACCGATCGTAGGCATCGCGGATACTGCTTTTAAGCATGTTGGCGGTATCCCCACCGAGATCGCGCGCCTGGAAAGTGGTGTAAGTAACCGGCGGCCGCTTGCTGTGCCGTTCAATCATAGTGAATAACAGGTCGGCATAAGTATCGCCTTGAGGCGCATGCAGCACATAGTGAACATCACGCATGGAAGTCGCAATGCGCATTGCGCCTACATGGGGAGGTCCTTCATATGTCCAGAGGCTGAGTTCCATAGCTTAAACGCTCAGTTTTTGCCGACGGCTTAAAGGGCGCGCAAACAGTTCCGCGAGGTCACCAGCCTGGTCAAAGCCATGCACTGGCGAGAACACAAGTTCGATACTCCATTTTGTGCTTAAACCTTCACCCTCCAGCGGATTGGCAATGCCCAGCCCGCAGACGGTCAGATCCGGAGCTTCGCGGCGCAGTCTATCCAGTTGTTTGTCAACGTCCTGACCTTCGACAATTCGTGAGTTTTCAGGCAACACGCCCAGCTCTTCGGACATCGTCTTTCTGTCTAGATAGGGAACGCCGACTTCCAGAATCTGCATGCCGCATTCCTGGTGCATAAACCTCGCAAGTGGTAGCTCAAGTTGCGAATCAGGCATGAACCAGAGCCGTTTTCCTTCCAGAATGGGCCGGTAATGCGCCAGCGCTTTTTGTGCCCTGGCTATTGGCGCGGCAGTTGCCTCATCGACCTGATCACGGGATGCTCCGAAGGCGTCTGCCGCTGCATATAACCAGGCTTGCGTGCCGTTAACCCCAAACGGAAAAAGTGCGGGAATATGGCTTGCACCACGCTCAATCAAGGCTCGTCTTGTGGCATTGAGAAAAGGTTGTGCCAGCAGAAATCGTGTATTCGGTCCAATCGCCGGAATATGTGCTGCCCGGCGTGGTGGAAAGTAACTGATGTTGAGTGCGGCTGCGCGAATACCGGTGCTGTCAAAAAGCCTGTCGAATTGATCTTCAACGATATCGGGTAAAGCACCCACCACCATCAGCTGTTGCTCATCTGTTTTTGGCGCAGCTTTTATCATCGCCTCCAGGCAGGCGTCCTCACCTTCAGTAAAGGTTGTCTCAATGCCGCTACCGGAATAATTGAGCACCCGTACCCGTCCCTGGTGCGCTTCGCTTAGGCGTTGGGCCGCTCGACCGAGATCAAGCTTTATGACCTCGGAGGGACACGACCCCACCAGAAACAAAGTGGCAATATCCGGGCGCCTTTCGAGTAAGCGATGAACAATACGATCCAGCTCCTCGTTTGCGTCGGACAGGCCAGCAAGGTCTTTTTCCTGCATGATGGCGGTAGCAAATCTTGGCTCGGAAAAAATCATTACTCCGGCAGCGGATTGCAGCAAATGCGCGCAGGTCCGACTGCCTACGACCAGAAAAAATGCATCCTGCATCTTCCTGTGTAGCCAGACTATGCCTGTCAGGCCACAGAACACCTCACGTTGGCCGCGCTCAACGGTCACTGCAATGTCTTCGAGTGCGGTCGCCATCTCAGTTTGTCTCCGACAATCTTGCCTGGCGTAGCTTCAGGACAAATTGCCCTGCATTTATTACATATGTGACATATGCGGCTACTGCTACCCAGACCAGCAGGCTAGTACTGCCCCAGCCTGACAAATAGAGACCCAGGTATATCGTGTGCAGTGCAATGACAACCATGCTCACCATATCCTCCCAATAGAAGGCGGGTGCGAAGAGGTACTGTCCGTACACATCGTGCTCCCATAGAGCACCGGTATACATGATGGCGTACAGAAACAAGGTCTTGATAACAACAGAAGCCGCGGCCACTTCAAAACCCTGACCGCTCACCAGGTAGCGCGCCAGCAGGGCTGCGCTAATCAGAAATACCAGAAACTGTACCGGGGCGAGAATGCCCTGAACGATAGTCCAGCGTGAGCTGTTGCGGCGATCGCGTTCCGCAGCTGTGTAAAGAGGCGCGTTTCCTGTCAGGCTAGAACTGTGTTTCATGTTCTGTTGGATCTTTGTTGTGTTCGGTTTAACAACCCGATGACTGGAGTCTAAAACCGGTGAAACAAAGTGTCAATTAAAATGGACACATTTGTACTGTCAATTAAAACAGACATCAATTGGCAATCGGCGTATACTTTGCGTAACGGTACGTTGACAGATGTGTACAAATATTGGAGCTACGCGTAAACTTTCCCTAATTGTGGGAATACGCAACAGGGCTTCGGTATGGCAACAACCCCGGGGGATCTTAAGGTGGGAGCGGAGCATCAGGCAGAAATCGTCTTGACTGAGGAAATCAAAGCCTCCGGCACAGCTAAATCGCCTTCTCAGATCGAACTCCTGCTGAAAACTGTCGAGTCAGAGCTCATCCCGCGTTTATTCGTGAACCATATGATGGATGTGCCGTCATCCTCACCTTTAGTAGAGAATCGCTCGACGGAACCCGTCCCCGGTCCCTGGAGTAGCGATGACAACATTGCAGCCTTCTCGAGCATGTGCATCAGCAATGATCCCGAAAAACTCGATCAGCACGTCACCGATCTTCTGGCACAGGGCGTCACTCTGGAGTCTATTTTTCTATTTTTGCTGGCGCCTGCCGCGAAGCACCTAGGGGAATGCTGGGTTTCCGATGACTTGAGTTTTGTTGATGTGCACCTGGGTCTGTGCCGATTGCATCAGTTAATCTGCGAATGTGAAACCATCGGTTATCGCTCGGAATCACTGTTGCTGGCAGGTGAGTCCATATTGTTATCATGCGCGCCAGGCGAGAACCACACATTTGGCGTTACCATGGTCGCTGATTTTTTCAGGCGATACGGTTGGCAAGTTAGCAATCTTTGTGGACTGGATTCCGATTTTCTTATCGCAAGAGTGGCCTCGACCCACTATACTGCGGTAGGTTTTTCGTTGCACAACGAATACAACTATTCTGCGCTGGAAAATATTATCCGGCAGGTCAAAGGAGAGTCTTGCAACAAAGACTTGTTTGTCATGGTCGGTGGCGACTATTTCATTCGCAATCCCAACAAAGTCGAATCAATCGGTGCTGAAGTGTTTGCCTCGGATGGCCGTCAAGCCGTCCTCAAAGCAACGCAAGCCAGCAAGAAAAGGGACAGACCTGTACTATGATTAGTTTTTACTTCCTTTGATTATCATGCAGACGAGCTTGCGCCATTCATATATGTGCCGCTTTGCCCTCCTTTTTGGTACTGGGCGACCTTCTCGTGGGTAGTTTCAAAGCTCCAGTTGAGAATCTGGGTACTATCAATGGCCAGACGGCGGCATCCCTTCTCGGGGCTGCAGCTGATATAGCCCTGGTTATCGACAAGCGAGGTGTTATCCGCGACCTATCGGTCAGTAGCGAAGAGTTGGCTGGTAAGAACACGCAAAAATGGATTGGAAGTAAATGGATTGACACTGTCAGTATCGATAGTCGCCAGAAAGTCATGGATTTACTTGCGGATGATCCGGGGCCTTCATCACCGCATCGCCAGATAAATCATCGCACGGAGGAAGGCGAAAACATCCTCGTGCTTTACAGCACCGTCGCTCTTGATGAGAAAGGATACAGGGTTGCTATTGGCAAGGATTTGAGTTCCCTGACGCGAATGCAGCAGAGACTTGTCAACGTACAGCAATCTATGGAACGTGATTACTCTCAATTACGTCAATTCGAAACCCGGTATCGTCTCCTGTTCAGAACTGCAGGTGATGCGATTATCATCACCGAAGCTGATACGTTCAAGGTCATGGAAGCAAATCCTGCGGCTTGTACTCTATTGGATTCTTCCGAAAGAAAGCTGGTTGGCAGTAATTTGCTTCGGTGGTTCGATACAAAAGCAAAACAACATGTTGAAGATGCGTTGGCTTCAGTTCGAATGAATGGCCGTAACGTCAGTATCACGCTTGAACTTGAGGACATGGACGATGCGCTGCTGGTTAATCTTGCGTTATTCAAGACCAACAGCCAAACGCATGTACTTGTTCGCCTGGAGAAGAAAGCCTCTGATGTCGAGGCACTTACCCAGTCAGAGCAAACGGCCAGACTGGTTGCGTTAGTTGAAAACGCTCCAGATGCGCTGGTAGTTACAGATACCCGTGGAAAAGTTCTAACCGTCAACACAGAGTTCCTGGACTTGTCGCAACTAGCAGGTGCTGAGCTGGCACGTGGGCAGGATCTGTCCAGTTGGCTTGGCCAGGGCGGAATCGATTTTCAGATAATCATGTCAAGTTTGCGTGAGCACGGTTCTATCAGGCTGTATAACACCCAAATGCGAGGAGAATTCGGTTCAATTTGTGATGTTGAGGTGTCGGCCGCATCAGTGACCGATGGTGGTCTCGATTGCATCGGCTTTTCAATAAGAAATATAAGCCGCCGAGTAGCTGCAAATGATGAAAGTTCAGCGCTGGCTCCCAAGTCTATCGATCAGCTAACCCAGCTGGTCGGGCGGGTGCCTCTTAAGGATCTGGTTCGCGAGTCAACCGAACTTATAGAGCAGCTGTGCATTCAGTCAGCATTGAAACTAACGAATAATAATCGTGCGTCGGCTGCTGAAATGCTCGGCTTGAGCCGACAGTCCCTGTACGTTAAATTGCGGCGATATTCTCTGGATGACGAGAATACGCCTGCGGCCTGACGCCAGACAGTTTTTTCGCCTTATTTGAGTATGCGGTAAACCCAGCGACTTGCTTTTTGAGGGTAGCTTGCCGGGTTTAAGGGTGTCCCGATGGACGACTCCAAATTTTTAAAGGCGTTTTCCCGGGCTACTGGACTGAAAAAGGAGCGTTTTACCGTTTTTTTCAGCTTGTCATGTACATGATTGACATTCCTTGAGTTATTACTTGACACACGTGAGTGTCAAGTTTAATTTACACTCTATGAATGTCGGCAAAATTCACGTGACCAAAGTAGTTTACCCGGCGCCATCAGCGGTGTTGGAGTTGCTAAAGCCGATTACCTGGTTTCCACCCATGTGGGCATTTGCCTGTGGTGTCGTCTCATCAGGTATGTCGGTGCGGGAGCACTGGGCGACACTATTGCTGGGTGTTTTGTTGACGGGTCCGCTAGTGTGTGCGACCAGTCAAGCGGTCAACGACTGGTTTGATCGTCATGTCGATGCCATCAATGAACCCAACAGACCCATACCCAGTGGACGTGTGCCAGGCAGGTGGGGTCTTTATATAGGCATTGTATGGACTGTGCTGTCGCTTGTTGTCGCGGCCTATCTTGGCATTGTCGTGTTATGTGCTGCTATTCTTGGATTATGCTTGGCCTGGTCTTACAGTGCACCGCCATTCAGATTAAAGCAGAATGCCTGGTACGGTTCGGCGGCTTGCGGTGCCTGTTATGAAGGTCTGCCCTGGGTAACGGGGGCAGCTGTCATGCTTGCCGGTGCGCTGCCCGACAGTAAAATCTTCATTGTCGCTGTTCTTTACAGTATTGGTGCGCACGGCATCATGACGCTTAATGATTTTAAAGCTGTAGAGGGTGATAGTGCTTTGGGGCTCAAATCGCTCCCTGTCATGATGGGCACGCAAAAAGCTGCGCGGTTCGCCTGTTGGGTCATGGCGCTTCCACAGGTAGTTGTTCTGCTGCTGTTGCTCAGCTGGCAACAGACTGTCGCAGCAGCTCTGATCGTTCTATCGCTTGCACTTCAGTTGCTGTGCATGCGCCGTTTCCTGATGGATCCTCTCAAGTACGCTCCCTGGTACAACGCAACGGGTGTCTCGCTCTACGTTCTGGGCATGATGGTAACGGCTGTTGCACTTCGATATGTCATTGGTGCGTGAAAATGATCATGACACACGCATGCGAGGTTAAATTATGAATACACAATATATTGGCTGGTTCGGCATTTTTCGGCTTGGTCTTGTGCAAACCTCGCTGGGCGCAATTGTTGTTCTGACGACATCGACAATTAATCGCATTATGGTTGTCGAGCTAGCTCTTCCTGCATTATTGCCAGGGTTGCTCGTGGGCTTGCATTATGCCATCCAGATAACGCGTCCGCGGATGGGGTACGGATCCGATACTGGCGGTAGACGCACATCATGGATTCTCGGCGGCATGCTGGTTCTCGGTCTGGGCGGTTTTCTGGCAGCAGTATCAACTTCCATTATCCCTACCAATCCCGCCGCGGGTATCGCGCTGGCGGTGGTGGCGTTTTTAATGGTGGGTTTGGGAGTCGGTGCTGCGGGTACATCATTGCTGGTGCTGTTAGCCAAATCCGTTGCGCCTCGATATCGCGGAGCCGCAGCCAGTTCGGTTTGGGTCATGATGATTCTAGGTTTTATCGTCACAGCCATAGTGGCGGGTAAGCAGCTGGATCCGTTTACGTTTGAACGTCTGTTACTGGTAACGGGTAGCGTTTCAGTCATTGCATTTTTGGTTACCTGCATCGCTGTCATGGGAATCGAGTCGAAAGTGTTGTCGGCTCCCCTGGCTAACGATCATGATGCCGTCGCCGCCCGGCAAGAGAAAACAGCTCGTGAAGCTGAGATAGCCCAGGCGGGATTCGCCGCTTCAATCAAGGAAGTATGGTCTGAGCCTGATGCACGTCGTTTTAGCGTTTTTGTTTTTGTTTCAATGCTTGCATACAGCGCACAGGATCTCATCCTGGAACCATTCGCTGGTTCCGTCTTTGGCATGACGCCCGGGCAATCAACTCAGTTGTCGGGCACACAACACGGTGGGGTTCTCATCGGAATGCTTGTTGTTGCCTTGTTTACCAGCGTTATTGGCGGCCGTTTTTTCGGGTCTTTGCGCCGTTGGACGATTGTAGGTTGTGCGGCATCTGCCGTCGCATTGCTTACGCTGGCAGTTGGTGGTCATGTCGGTGCCCGGTTTCCATTACCTGCGGTGGTGTTTGCATTGGGCTTGTCAAACGGTGTATTTGCCGTTGCCGCTATCGGATCGATGATGGACCTTGTAGGGCGAGGCGCCAGGCAGCGAGAAGGTGTCCGTATGGGATTGTGGGGGGCTGCACAGGCAATAGCGTTCGGTTTGGGAGGAATTGGTGCAACATTCGCGGTCGATATCAGTCGGCTTCTTTTGAGTGATCTTGCAACTGCCTATGCCATTGTTTTCGTCATCCAGGCCCTGTTGTTCTTTTTGGCAGCCAAGCTGGCAGCAGGGGTTTACCAGCCGGCACAAACCGAAAAAACGGGTCAGTTTTCACCTGGCCGAATCGCATTGGAGATTGATCGATGAACACTGAAATTTATGATGTTGTCGTCGTTGGTGGCGGGCCCGCCGGGGCAACGGCCGCTGAGGATCTCGCCAAGCGCGGTCTAAGTGTGATGTTGCTTGACCGTGCCGGGCGTATCAAACCTTGTGGTGGGGCGGTACCGCCGCAAATGCTAAAAGATTTCGACGTCCCACGCGAGGTTCTAGAGGCCGAAGTGACGTCCGCACGCATGGTTTCACCAACCAACAATGCCGTTGATATGCCTATCGAGATTGGTTATGTCGGCATGGTCGATAGAGGTGAGTTTGACGAATGGCTGCGAGAAAGGGCCAGAGGTGCGGGCGCTAAGCGACAGGATGGTACGTTTGTATCGTTAGGTAAGTCCGACGGTGTAAGTCGTGAAATTACTTTCCTGTCGGGAAAAAAAGGTAAAACCAGCAACGAAATAACCGTCAAGGCGCGCTACATCATTGGCGCTGATGGTGCCAAATCACGTGTGGGTAGAGCTGCGGTGCCAGGCGCTGAAAAATTGCAAAGCGTATTTGCCTATCACGAGATCATTGAAGCACCTGATCAGCAAACACCGATAAATCGATCAACTCACTTTAATGCGGCGCTCGAAGCTGATCCCCTGCGTTGTGATGTTGTTTACAACGGTGAGTTGTCACCGGATTTCTATAGTTGGATTTTTCCTCACGGAAAAACTATCAGCGTCGGAACAGGTACCGCAGTACAGGGTTTTGGTATTCGTGAGGCTGTGACAAAATTAAGAAAACAAAGTGGTCTTGATACGGCCGTCACGGTGCGCACTGAAGGCGCGCCGATTCCGATGAAACCCTTAAAAATCTGGGATGATGGCCAACACGTTGTGTTGGCTGGAGACGCCGCAGGGGTTGTAGCTCCAGCCTCAGGAGAAGGTATTTTTTATGCCATGACGTGCGGTCGCATGGTGGCAGACACCGTTGCGGAGGCTATAACAACCGACGATCCTGCCGTTCTTAAAAAGGCGCGAAAGCGATTTTTGAAAAAACATGGAAAAGTTTTTCTGGTTCTAGGGATCATGCAGCGTTTCTGGTACCACAGTGACAAGCGTAGAGAGCGTTTCGTCACCATGTGCGCCGATGCTGATGTGCAGCGATTGACCTGGGAATCTTATTTGAACAAGAAACTTGTCGGCAAAGATCCCATGGCTCATATAAGAATATTTATCAAGGATGTCGGGCACTTGTTAGGAATCGTCTCTGAAACCGGCAAGACAAACACCAAACCATCCCGCTCGTAAATCCTCAGGTTACGGGTTGCAAAGTAGTCTGTCCGAAAATATGCCCGATTGAAGGGAGTAGGCTTAGGTTGTTGAGACCAATGGTTGGCAATCAGCTACGCTCAGCGTTTAATTTGGCCAATGAGCAGGTTCAACCATGTGGATATCCTATGCGACCATGACTGTGGCGCTTGTTATTGTAGGGGGCGTCGGTGGCAAGGCCACCGATATCGGACCGTGGTACCGCAATTTGTCCAAACCCTCATGGAATCCTCCGGATTGGGTATTTCCGGTTGTCTGGACCACCATTTATCTATTTATTATCGCCTCCGTGGGTGGTGCCTGGAATGCCTCTGATGCAACAGACAAGCCGCTCATTGTCTGGCTTGTCGGGATTAACCTCGTGTTGAACCTGCTGTGGAGCATTTTGTTTTTCACAATGCGAAAGCCATCATGGGCACTAATAGAAGTATTTTTACTCTGGGTCTCGATTATCACGATGATGGTGGGTGTGGCGAGAGTCGATGCACTTTATGGCTGGCTTCTTTTGCCGTATCTTGCCTGGGTAAGTGTGGCTATGCTGCTAAACCTGAGTATTGTCCGGCTGAATCCGGGGGTGTCCTCAACGTAGAGTGTCGGGACAAGTTTGTGTCGGTAATATGGTCCGCTAATTCTTTGATGTAGCTGTTTCGAAGTGACCAGTGAATGCAGGCAATCCACGCTGCGAATTGCCACGTAACTGGCGGAATTGGCTCGCGAATTATCAAGCCTTTGCGTCACCAGTGCCCATTGGTACGCTAATAGTGAGAATTAAATTGACGCGGGGTCAGTTTTATATCACCTGATACACTAGTCCCTATAATCATACTTGCGAGGAGCATTTTGTGCTGATAGGAGTCCCAACAGAAACATTTGCGGGGGAGAAACGTGTCGCTCTGACACCGGAAACTGCAAACCATATCCAGAAGCTCGGCCACACTCTCTGCGTTCAGAGTGGGGCTGGTCTTGCCTCTAATATTGCTGATGAGCTTTATCGCCAGGCAGGCGTTGATGTTCTGGATAGCGCCCAAGCGGTCTATGACAAGTCCGAGCTAATCCTGAAGGTCCGGGCCCCCGATACTCAATCATCGATTGGTGATGAGGTCGGCATGCTAAAAGCCGGCACAATACTGGTCAGTTTTATCTGGCCTGCACAGAATGAAGCTCTGATGAGTGCACTGAGTAAACAGCAGGTGACTGTTCTGGCGATGGATTCGGTACCGCGAATTTCGCGTGCCCAGAAGCTCGATGCGCTTAGTTCCATGGCCAATATTGGGGGGTACCGCGCGGTCGTCGAGGCTGCGAACCAATTCGGTAGGTTTTTTACCGGCCAGATCACAGCGGCTGGTAAGGTGCCTCCGGCTAAAGTTCTGGTTATTGGTGCTGGCGTAGCTGGTCTTGCCGCAATAGGTGCGGCCCGGGGCATGGGAGCTATAGTCCGGGCTTTCGATACCCGGCCCGAGGTTGCCGAGCAAGTACAAAGCATGGGAGGAGATTTCCTGATGCTTGAGTTTGAAGATGATGACGACGGCTCTGGTGAGGGGGGCTACGCGAAAGTCATGAGTCAGGAATTTATTGATGCTGAGATGGCTCTTTTTCGCGAACAGGCGAAAGAGGTTGACATCATTATCACCACCGCGTTAATACCGGGAAGAGATGCGCCAGAGCTAATTACTACCGACATGGTCGAGTCTATGAAGCCGGGCAGCGTTATTGTCGATCTAGCTGCTGAACGCGGGGGTAACTGCAAGCTGACGGTCGCCAACGAAATCACCAGACATGGTGATGTCACGCTAATTGGTTACACCGATTTGCCAAGTCGTATGGCGGCTCAATCCAGTCAGCTATACGGTACTAATCTGCGGCATCTGCTGGCCGATCTGACCCCTGAGAAAGATGGTGTCGTCAATGTCAATATGGGTGACGAGGTTATCCGCGGGGCGACGGTTATCAATAATGGAGAAATTACCTGGCCGCCACCGGCGCCCAAGCTTTCTGCTGCACCAAAGGCCGCTCCCAAGCCTGTTGTCGAAACTCCAGTTGAAGAAGTCAAGACCGGTGGATCAGGTGGAACCTTGATTGCTGCTGTCATCGGTGTTGTTGCCATTCTGGCGGTAGGCAGCGTTGCACCTGCAGATTTCATGAGTCACTTCACTGTTTTCGTACTTGCTTGTTTTGTCGGCTACCAGGTGGTGTGGAGTGTCACGCCTGCGCTGCATACCCCACTGATGAGTGTCACTAACGCTATTAGTGGAATTATCGTGGTTGGTGCGCTGCTACAAGTATCGTCAAGCTCGGGTCTTGTCGTGTTTCTTGCGGCTTTTGCCACACTCATTGCCAGCATCAATATTGCCGGTGGTTTTCTCGTGACTCAGCGTATGCTGAAGATGTTCAGGAAATAAGAATAATGAATGAAGGTATGATTACAGCGGCTTACATCATCGCCGCAATACTTTTTATCCTGAGCCTGGCAGGCTTATCCAATCAAGAAACAGCAAGGCGTGGAAACCAGTATGGTATAGCGGGTATGGCCATTGCCATAATCGCAACCATCCTCAATGCCGAAGTTACCAGTTATGGCGTATTGCTGGTTACCATTGGAATAGGTGGAGCCATTGGTGCATTTTTGGCGCGGCGCGTTGAAATGACACAAATGCCTGAGCTGGTCGCTATTCTGCATAGCTTTGTAGGACTGGCCGCAGTATTGGTCGGATTTGCCACCTATCTGGATCCAGAATCCAATTACGTTGGCACCGAACGCACCATACATGATGTGGAAATCTATCTGGGTATTCTTATCGGCGCTCTCACCTTCACAGGGTCGGTTATTGCATTTGGAAAACTAAGCGGCAAAGTAGGTAGCAAGCCGCTCATCCTGCCAGGACGTCACCTGCTTAACATCGGTATCGGCGTAGCCTGCGCCATTTTATTGGTTTTGTTTCTGGGTACAGCGCCTGATGCTGCAGTGGCTGCGGATGCACAATCAGGTAAGGGTTTCGGTACAACGATACTGATCATAATGACGTTGCTGGCTTTCGCGTTTGGTGTTCACATGGTTATGGCAATCGGCGGAGCAGACATGCCTGTTGTCATTTCAATGCTTAACAGCTACTCGGGTTGGGCCGCGGCGGCAACTGGTTTCATGTTGTCCAACGATCTGTTGATCGTAGTTGGTGCGTTAGTGGGTTCCAGTGGCGCTATTCTCAGCTACATTATGTGTCGTGCCATGAACCGCAAGTTCTTTAGTGTCATCATGGGAGGGTGGGGCGATGCAGCACCTTCAGCGGCGACGGGTGATGGCGAAGAAGAGCAGGGGGAGGCCATTTCGATCAACTCAGATGAGGTTGCGCAGTTGTGCAAGGATGCAGATTCAGTCGTCATCGTTCCCGGATACGGAATGGCTGTAGCCCATGCTCAGCATCCGGTTTCTGAATTGACTACACAACTCAAGAAAGCGGGCGTCAACATACGCTTTGCAATTCATCCTGTGGCTGGAAGAATGCCTGGGCACATGAACGTTCTTCTGGCAGAGGCCAACGTTCCATACGACCTTGTACTGGAAATGGACGAAATCAACGAAGACCTTGCTGACACCGATGTCGTCATCGTCATAGGTGCTAACGATATCGTCAATCCTGCAGCGCTGGATAATCCAAATAGTCCGATTGCTGGCATGCCCGTACTGGAAGTCTGGAATGCCAAGCAGGTAATTGTCTCCAAACGCTCTATGGCCACAGGATATGCGGGTGTCGAGAATCCGCTGTTCTTCAAAGAAAACACTCGCATGCTGTTTGGAGACGCCAAGGAGAGCGTCAACGGTATTCTGGGTAATTTGTAGACAAAGCAACGTTGGTACCGCCACGCAATAATGATTTTCGCGTGGCCACCATCGACCTCTGAAAAGTCTCTCAGGAGGCTTGTCAGGGGTTTTTCAGGACGCGAGTTGTTCCGGAAGCTGAAGTGGCTGCCCGGGAGAGGGGCGCTCTCTAATCAGGAACAGAGTCCCGCATCGTTTTTCCAGTGAACATATAGCCTGCACCTCGCACAGTCTTGATCCATTCAGTGCCGTCATTCAGTTCTATTTTCTTTCTTAGCTGGGCCACATGGTTGTCGATAATTCGATCACTGGGATGCCAGTTCTTGCCAGTCAATCGCTCCATCAAATGTTCTCTCGACAAAACACGCTGCGGACTGTTGACGAATATTTCCAGAAGGTCAAATTCTGTTGTCGTTAAGTTGATCAAACCTTTGTCCGAATTGCGCAGTTCACGCGATGCTGTGTTAATTGACCAGTCTCCGAATCTGATCAGCTCCAGCGAAGTGCTTTCCGAGGCGCTGATTTTCGAATTCGTCGTGGCTGTCGGTCTTGCATCGGACTGAGCATCGATGGGTCTGGATCTTGATCGACGCAGAACGGAGCGAACCCTGGCTATGAGCTCCCTGATCAGAAACGGTTTAGTAACGTAATCGTCCGCACCAAGCTCAAGGCCCACCACGGTGTCGATCAGATCTACTCTGCCAGTTACCAGAATGATTGGGACTTCGCTGATCTTGCGGATGTCTCTGACCAGATCGAGACCATTTTCCCGTTCAAGCATCACATCCATTGTAATGAGATCAACAGTTTCGTTTTTCAGCTTTGCGTAAAGCTCGCTACTGCTGTTTGCCTCATGCACGACAAAACTTTCAGATTCCAGAGAAGTTCGCAGTAATTCTCGAATTCTAGGATCATCGTCAACGACTAGTATGTTGTCGGTACTGTTCAAAACTTACTGGCATCCATGAATGAGGGATAGCTGCTGGCCGTGCAGCTGATATCTGTCATATTTCTGACGTATGCATAGAGCAATCGCAGACGTTATGATCACCGGACATATGATAGCGAATAGATCGTCCGCAGGTAGTCCAGAATTACGCAAAATGTATTAGGTGTATTCCGATTGTTTTTTTTTCCCAGATAAGTTGGCATCTTTAGGATGAATCTCTTACTCATTCAAGCCAATTCCATACAAAGTGCCACAATCTCCGGATAGGGACGTTACATTCAAGCCTCACAATAAATGTAAGAATGGGATCTTGCCGCCAGATGTGTCTTTCGTGAGGTACGAGGCGCTGCATTGTACGGTGAGGTACCAAATTGTAAAAATACAACATTAACCGGGTTTGATATGGATAGGTCACTAACCGCATTGAGAGTTCTCGAAACTGACAGATTGGTTGTTGAGGCAGAGTTAGCAAGGTTATTAGAGGAAAAGAGATTCTCCGGTGCGCCGCAAATGTCGTCGTTTCTGAATTACATTGTAACCCAGACGCTGGACGGTAAGGGTGACAGGATAAAGGCCTATACTGTTGGTGTCGACGCTTTAGGAAAGCCGCATACTTTCGATGCGCAGAGCGACCCCTCTGTCAGGGTTCTGGCCCTTCGTTTACGCAAGACGCTCGCTGCTGTATATGAGTCGGACGATCGATGCCATGCTCGTATCGTTCTTAAAGTGGGCACGTATGTGCCGGAGTTCTTGCAGGCAGAGTCGGTGTCAGCAGGGGTAGCTCATGAACCAGCTTTGCTTTCAACGCGACCACATGAAACTTCAAATCTCGATGGTTCGAAGTCGACGGTAACGACCCGACTGATGACGGATTCCGTGAGTAACGATACGTCAGGGACCAACGTAAATGCTGTATTGTCAGTGTCGGCCGGACCAGCCAGAAGCGCTCCATCATCAGGCGAAACAGTTCGATCAGAATCTATGATTGCGGACTGGTTGCCTGGAAAACCAGTACTTCTGTCCGTACTATTCATTCTGATGTGTTTCTGGATATTGAGCGAAGCACGGCATCCGACCTATCTGCAAAAGCTTTCAGCTGGCATACCTTTGTCTACGGGTATTCTTGAAAAATCAGCACCCGCTGTTGCAGATGCTGTATCTACGGTGCCGCAGGATATTCCAACGCTGTACCTGGTTGATGACGTGCGGCATTCGCAACGTTTACGTCAAGTTTCAATGCTGTTGGGGTCATCCGTGGTTCAGAGCGGCAGCCTTAATGTTGTTCAGGTATCGCCCTCGAAAGTCCCATTTGTACCAGCTCAGGGTGATTATCACATGATGCTCAATGAGCTATATGTTGAGAGTAAGGCACGCATCGATGGTCAAATCCTGCGGTTGCCGACGGGTACTGTCGTGACGAGTTTCACCTTGATGTTTGATAATACAACCAAAGGTTTCTCCATTGAGGAAGTAAAACAGGTTGAAGGTCTAGCAAATCAACTGACAGACGTTTCGGGTTCGTTGTTCAAAGACTTTTGCATCTTGCAAGACGCTGCTATCTCCGCTGGTTGTCGAGTAGAGCAGTTTGCTGACCCGAGTCTATTGTCTGGTGAATCAGACGCGGTTTAGCCGACGATGAAAAAATGCTACCACTTTGACCTGGTCCGCAGCGTTTACCAATGCTTGAACATCGCGCTTGTCGGTGTTATCGCCATTCAGATTGCCCTTTACATGAACCGGTGGGGGGATGAACAGCTATTTTCTATCAGTATTGAACTTGAGGAAAATTTGTACCTTATCTCGTTGTTTGTGCTGATCGGGGTCGCCTGTTCACGTTTCATTTATCACGGTCGACTGGCACGCCAGGCGAAATCTGGCAGAGAACAACTCGATGCAATGATAAGTATGTTTCATGGTGTTAAGCATAAGCTGAACAACGATATGCAGGTGGTTTTAGGTAATGCAGAGTTGGCGGAAATTCTGGTGAGTGCTGGAGGAAATGTGGCAAGGCCTGTGCACAACATCACCTCGGCAGCAAATGATGCTGTTGATCGCATTGAACAGCTTTCAGTTTTTGGATCCAGCGGTTTTGCCAACCCGGTGCCAGTGGATTTAAATGCTATGTTGAGAGAGAGCATGGCGCGGTTGTTTGAGGAATTACCACCAAAGGTAACGTTGCAACTTGAACTGGACCACCTTGCCAATCGGGTCATGGCGGATCGCTATCTTTTATGTCTGAGCCTTACACATCTGATTCGGTTAGCCGTACTGAGCATGCAACATGGTGGCGAAATCATAGTACGGACTTCAGAGGGTGATAGTAGAGGGGTAGATGTGTTACGTTCGGTTGTCGCGCGAGTTTATATCGTGAGGGCACGGAGCCAGTCCGATGATGTTGAAGTAGGTACAAGCGGCAACACCGACGCTGGAAAATATCCCCTCAAAGAAGCCGTAGATGAATTTCAGGATGGTCTCGAAACCACTAAAGCGCTTGTGGAACGCTCTGGTGTGAGTAACGTCAGTCTATCCCGGGTGGGTGATGAATCATTGCTTACGATGCTTTTCACTACAGAAATTCCAGCCTCTGTTGCGAAAGATGATTTGCGCGTGTCCCAGCTTTATAACTGATATTTCTTACTTGGGTTTTTCTTGTACTACGCTACCCCGATAAGTACGCCTGCAGCGAAAACCAGTGATCCGCCAAGTACAACCTGGAACATGGCTCTACCCCAGGGAGTCTCCATAAAGCGGTGCTGAATCCAGGTAATTGCCCATAGCTCGATGAATACTACGATAACGGCTACCGTTGTGGCTGTCCAGAAATCTGATAGCAGATAAGGTAACGCATGGCCAAGACCGCCAACCGTTGTCATGATACCAGAGGCCAGCCCGCGCTTTAGTGGAGAACCACGACCTGTGAGCACACCATCATCGTGAGCTGCCTCAGTGAAACCCATTGATATTCCCGCTCCAATAGATGCCGACAATCCGATAAGGAAAGTACTCCAGGTATCACCAGTTGCAAATGCAGCCGCGAAGATTGGCGCTAAAGTGGATATAGATCCATCCATAAGGCCAGCGAGTCCAGGCTGGACATAGGTGAGAAGAAACTGGCGTTTTTCCGTTTCATTCTCTTTCTCTGCGACATCTGGAGGCACATTCTTTTTGCCCAGTTGCTCGGCAAGATTACTGTGTCTGGATTCTGCAAACGCAAGATCACCAAGCAACTTACGGGTATCGGCATCTTGCGCACGGGTAGCGGCAACTCTGTAAAAACGTTCGGCCTGCTGCTCCATCTGCTCGGCCATCAAGCGTGTTTTTTCCAGTGGCAAAGGGCGAACCAGCCAGTCCGGTTTACGTTCGTAGTAACCCCGCACGTGTTCGCGACGTATTAGTGGAATGTCATCTCCAAAACGATGTTTGTGTAATTCAATCAGTTGTTGACGGTGGGTGTTTTCCTCAGCGGCCATATCATCAAAAATAGTGGCAGAGTCAGGAAAACTTGCGCGAAGGCCGTCAGCGTAAGATTTATAAATGCGCATGTCATCCTCTTCGGATGAGATTGCCAAAGCCAGTATTTCCTGTTCGTTCAGGGATGCAAATGCCCTGCGCCCGGTTGTCAATAATCTGGTTAGTTTGATCATATCTCGTCGTTACAATCTGTTGCCTTACTTGATGATAGATGCAAAGTCTATCGGTGTTATGGCCGTCCATCGTCCGTGCGCCGGATCTGAGGTCAGAGTTCAGAGCTTATTCAGCCATTGCATGTACGCCTTGATGCTGAACGCTTACGTTAAGTTTACATCCCTGACCAATATTGTTTTCCAGTGCGGTATGTACGGGAATCTTGAATCTTAAGGATTTGGGTACATGGTCAAGATGCAATCGGATGGAAAGCTCGTCGCCAAGCACCACGGATTCGTGAACTGTGCCTGCAAGGGTCACACTTTTACCGTTTTCATCGATAGCACTGCCTGCAGTATTTTCTACGGTGCGTGATTCTATACGTATAGCAGATGGTGCGATAAGAAGGCTTACCTGGTCGCCGATGCTGCTGCCCGACAAGTGTGGCCCCCGAATAGAGGCAATGGCACCAAGCCGGTAAACTGTCTGCTCTTTTTCGTGGGCAACTATTGTCGCGTTGAACAAATTCTGATGCCCGACAAGGCGGGCAATCGCTCGAGAACCGGGTCGGTTGATAACGCTGGTTACGGGTCCCTGTTGAAGACTTGAGCCACGGTGCATCAGGCATACCGAGTCAGCTAGTAGCTGGACTTCTGTCAGGTCATGTGTCACCAGAACTATGGGTAAGTCCAGTGATTGACGTAATGCGGCAAGCTCGCGGTAGAGCTTTCTGCGGGTTTGCTGATCAACCGCAGAAAATGGCTCATCAAGAAGCAATACTCTGGGTTCGCGTGCCAGAGCCCGGGCAATGGCAACACGTTGTTTTTGACCGCCGGACAGAGTGGCAGGCATACGATTCTCAAGACCGGTCATATTGGTTCTTTCGAGCAAAGCAGTTGCCTTTTTCCGCCGTTGCGCTTCGGAGCGTCCCGGTGTTGCAAGCATGACGTTGTCCAGCGCACTCTTGTGAGGGAACAAGGCATACTCCTGAAATACCAGCCCAACTTTGCGACGCTGTGTTTTTACGTGACGGCCGGCTTGCGAGTCATCCCAAACTTCCTGACCGCAACGTATGTAAGCACTTTCAGTTCGATTGAGGCCTGCAATATTGCGTAGTACGGTGCTCTTGCCACTTCCTGAGGGTCCAACCAATGCCAGTAGCTCGCCCGGCGCACAGTTCAGTGTTGTATCAATGTTGATAGGGTGCCGCTGACGTATACGTACTTCCAGGCCTTCTTGATGATTCACAATGTTTTTACCGCTTTAATCTGGGTATCTCTGCGGATCCCTAGATTGGATCGGACAACCGCCAGAGCAAGCAGAGAAAATACCAGCAGGGCAAGACTATAAAGACCCGCAGTGTGCATATCAAAGCTTTGCACGCTATCGTAGATAGCAATAGATAGTGTACGTGTACTGCCCTCGATGTTTCCGCCTACCATAAGCACCACGCCAAATTCCCCCAGCGTATGCGCGAACACCAGGGTTGTACTAGCGAGAAGCCCTGACCAGGTTAGCGGTAATTCTATGTGCCACCATGTCTTTAACGGAGATAGTCCACTAACCCAGGCAGCTTCACGCAACTCGTGGGGCAGATTGCTGCAGGCTAGCTGAATCGGTTGAATTGCGAAGGGTAGGTTGACAATAACTGAGGCAATGACAAGACCGGGAAAAGTAAAAACCAGTGGGTTTCCCAGCAACTTGGTAATGAAACTGCCGCTGACGCTCTGCGGACTGAACACAACCAGCAGATAGTAGCCAATGACCGTTGGTGGCAACACCAGAGGTAGCATAATCAGAGATTCTATCCAGGCCTTGCCACGCATTTTAGTGAACGCAAGCCATCTGCCTGTAAATAGACCGATAGGCACAAGTAACAGTGTTGTCCAAAGTGCGAGTTTGAAAGAGACAAACAGAGCGCTCATGGTGATTTCACAAATTATCCAGTTTAGCGAACGGCAACGCGCAGTCCCGATTCCTCCAGAATCTGCCTCGCATCGTCACTGAGTAACCATCGGGCAAACCTCTGTGCGGAAGATTCTGCCACGTGCAATACGGCAACGTAGTGTTCGACAGCTTGATAACTGTCCGGCGGCAATGCGACAGAAACGATCCCCTTATTGTTTGTAGAAAGCAGAGCACGCGGAACGATGGCGGCAGCTACGGCTCCACTTTTCACAAATTGCAGGGTCTGCGCAGCGTTTTCCGCCGACAACAGTCGCCCCGGAGGCAGTGGCCAGATACCCGCACTCTGAAGTGCCGCTTTAGCTGCCTTTCCGTAAGGTGCATGAATTGGGTTGGGGATTGCTACGCGTAAGCCTTGTACATTGGTATTTTGGGCAAGCGCTGCTGCTAGCGTCCTCAAGGAAAGGGTCTCGGCCAGCGGGCTGGATGCTGGTACCACCAGACACAGCTCACCGGTGGCGTAGACTTCTGGTGACTCTTTTAGAAAATGCTTTGGAAGCCTCTTTACGCTGGCAAGGTCCGCTGATAAGAATATTTCAAAAGGCGCACCATTAAGAATCTGAGTACTTAGCAAGCCCGATGAGCCAAAGCTGACACGTGAAATACTCTGCGCAGTTTGGCTGGTATATGTTCTGGTCAATGCTGGCCATAGGCTTCGCAGACTGGATGCTGCCGCGACAAGCGGGCCAGTATCGGCGTGGGCAGGGAAGGTTGTACAGAGGAGGATTATTACTAAT
The DNA here is from genome assembly GCA_045106855.1 of Granulosicoccus sp. Classification (GTDB taxonomy): domain Bacteria; phylum Pseudomonadota; class Gammaproteobacteria; order Granulosicoccales; family Granulosicoccaceae; genus Granulosicoccus. The sequence continues at coordinate 41,942 of JBGCFI010000023.1, read as the reverse complement.
ACAATGCACTGGTATAGCCCCATGCGCCCGGACATGCAGGCACTGGTCTGTTTTCGCCCCTTTAATATCATCACATGCAAAAAAATACTGGCCTAAAACGACTCCGCTTGGCAGGAGTCTACGCGTTTAACGGCATAGCCGCAGCTTGTCGGCACGAGGCTGCGTTTAGGCAAGAACTGGTTCTGGCCCTGTTTTGCGTCCCGGTTGCCCTGATACTGGATCTGACTAGAACTGAGCGAGTCCTTCTTATCATAGTGACCGTGCTGGTTTTAATCGCTGAACTGATAAACAGCGCCATTGAAGCCGTAGTCGACCGTGTTGGAGTCGAGCATCATGAATTGGCCGGGCGCGCCAAGGATATGGGCTCGGGTGCTGTACTGGTAAGCCTCTTGTTGTGGGCTTACGTATGGGGCGATATTGTAGTTGCCGGCGTATGGCTTGGTACCACTTGATAAACCGCCTCGTTTGCTGAATCGGACCCGCAACCATGCAGAGTTTTAGCGAGGCTTTTCGTCAAGCACTTGATCTGATCTGGCAGTTTGATGGTGCGCTGCGCGAAATAATCCTGCTCTCCTTGCAGGTAAGTTTGTCTGCTGTACTCATAGCTGCGTTATTCGGCTTGCCACTAGGTGCCTGGCTGGCGGTCACGCAATCGCGATTGCGCCCTGTGCTGATTCTGATTGTCAGCACATTAATGGGATTGCCTCCGGTTGTTGTCGGATTAGTGGTGTACCTACTGCTGTCCAATGCCGGTGCGCTGGGTCCCCTGCAACTGCTTTACACGCCAACAGCGATGATTATCGCGCAAAGCATACTAGTTATGCCGATCCTGACGGCTCTAACGCGTGAGACCTTGTCCGGGTTGAATGAAAAATATCACGATCAATTGATCCTGCTCGGGGTGGGAACCCGTGCTCGATTACTGACACTTCTGTGGGAAGGGAGGCGTGGTCTGCTGACCGCCATGCTGGCAGGTTTTGGTCGGGCAATAGCTGAAGTTGGTGCTGTCATCATTGTCGGAGGAAACATCAATCATGTTACCCGTGTTATGACGACAACCATCGCTCTGGAGACCTCAAAAGGCAACCTGGCGCTTGCTCTGGGCCTTGGGATCGTACTTGTCGGCATAGCGCTCCTGGTCAATTTTCTGGTTCTGTTTCTCGGCAATTCAGGCGAGCGACAATCGACAGCATTCAGTCGTTGACGGATCAATGAACGAAACCCCGATTTCAGAGCTCAACCACACATCGCGTGCTTCTGGCGTGTGTCCAGTGACAGCGCGTGATATCAGTATGTCAAGAAGTGGCAGAGTTCTGTTATCAATTCCCGAGATTGAGTTCGGTAGCAACAAATCCCGTGCATGTTGCACCGTCATCGTGGGCCCCAACGGCGCAGGGAAGTCGATGCTCATTCGCGTTCTTTGCAATCTACTAAGTCCCGATACCGGTATCGTCAGTTGGGCTGGACAACCACCGGCCACAAAGCACAGGCATCGCGTTGGTCTCATGCTTCAAAAGCCGGTACTGTTGCGTCGCAGTGCAGGAGATAATCTTGTATATGCGTTACGCCAGACTGGTCTGAATCGAGCAAGAAGCCGAAGCGAGAGCCAGTCAGCACTGGAGAAAGCGGGACTTGTTGACATCGCCAGCGTACCGGCACAACGTCTATCCGGAGGAGAGCAGCAGAGATTGGCACTGGTTCGCGCATTGTTGCTCAAACCGGATATTCTGTTTCTAGATGAGGCGACGGCCAACGTAGATCCTTCTTCCACGTTAGTCATAGAGCAACAATTGCGTGCTGCAATCGACGATGGTCTATCCGTGGTTATGGTCAGTCATGATCAGGGACAGGTAAAGCGGATGGCGGATGATGTTCTGTTGCTGCACAAGGGACAAGTTATTGAACATGCCAGCCGACAACAGTTTTTCGATCAACCAGGTCACAGACTTACACAACGTTGGATTGCAGGCGAACTGCTTGTTTAGTGTGGTGTAACATTCCCCAATCTAGATGAAAAACTACAGGATTTACGACATGGCCGGCGAATTTGGTACCCGATTCTTACCGCAGATGGCGATATGTCACTTCAACGGCGTTTGGTCCGAGCAAGAGTTCGTATCCAGTGATTCGTTGACTCTGCATCCGGGCGCACATGTATTTCATTATGCAAGCACGTGTTTTGAGGGTTTGAAGGCTTTTCGTCAAGCGGACGGCCGGGTAGCACTCTTTCGTATGGACCAGAATATCGCCCGCTTCAATCAGAGCAGTCAACTGCTGTGTTTGCCCGATATGGATGTCGATCAGATCAGGCAAATGATTATTGAAAGTGTTGCTTTGTATCGTGATGATGTTCCGGCATCACCGGCATCTTTATACATAAGGCCGACACACATCGGAACCGAAGCGGCAATCGGTAAGGCGGCTGCGCCTTCCGACACCTCTTCCATCTACATACTGCTGTCGCCTGTCGGTGACTATTTCGAAGGCGCTGAACCCAGCCTGAGGTTGTTGCTGGATGAAAAAGGGGTACGTTGCGGGCCCGATCACGGTATGGTGAAGGGCGGCGGCAACTATGCCAGTGCTCTCAAACATATCCGACAGGCTGCCAGGCAATATCAGGCCAATCAGGTGCTCTTCTGCCCGGGCGGCGACGTTCAGGAAACCGGCGCTGCAAATTTCATCCTGGTGGACGGTGATGAAATCGTGACAAAGTCCCTGGATAATTCCTTTTTACACGGAGTCACCCGGGAATCTTTGCTGACACTCGCTCGCGAAAGAGGCTTGAATGTTCAAGAGCGTCAGTTGACGGTTGAAGAACTCATCGAAAGGGCGGGCAAGCCCGGCTGCGAGGCTGGCCTCACTGGCACAGCCGCAGTCGTAGCCTCCGTCGGAACCCTTATACATGACGGAAAAGAATACCCGGTGGGTAATGGTCGGCCGGGACCGAGAATCCGCCAGATGCGGGATGAACTCAATGCCATCCAATGGGGCGAGACTGAAGATATTCATGGTTGGCTGACACACGTTTAGATTTTCCGAGGCTTACGTCTGAGTATTAACTCTTGTGCGTAAAGCATGGGAGTTCGTCGGCACGATGGTCCATGCGGTAGTGTAAACTGCGGAAATGAAAAATATGTTTCCAGTTTGGGCAGTTGTAGCGATGGCAGTGGTGGTTGGAGCTTCCAACTATCTGGTGCAGATTCCTATCAATGATTGGTTGACCTGGGGTGCGCTAACGTATCCATTGGCATTTCTGGTCAACGATCTGGTTAATCGCTTTCACGGCGCTGCCACCGCTCGCAAGGTTGTTTACGTAGGCTTCGCCGTTGGTGTCGTGCTCTCTCTTTCGGTCGAGAGTATCGATACGCGCATCGCCGTTGCTTCAGGCACAGCGTTCCTGGTTGCGCAGCTTCTGGATGTCGCTATTTTTGATCGGCTACGCCAGGGGCAGTGGTGGATTGCGCCCAGCGCTTCATCAGCGATCAGCACCATCGTGGATACATTTCTGTTCTTCGGCATAGCGTTTGCCGGAACTCAAACTCCATGGGTTCAATGGGCGATCGGTGACCTGGGTGTCAAATGGGCTGTGGCTGTTGTGTCTGTGCTTCTGTTTGGTCTCATAGCCAGAAAAAGTATTACATTACAGGCTCAGCATTCCCCTCAAAAGAGTTGATCAGTCCGCGTTGTTGCGCTTCGCGTACGCAGGATGTTCTGTTTTTCACCCCTAACAGCTTGAATAGCTGTGAAGAGTGATACTTGACGGTTGCCTCGGAAATCCCCACGATCTGGGAAATCTGCTTGTTCGAGTTTCCATCTGCCATCAGTTGCAGCACTTGTAACTGCTTTTGACCGGGTCTCAAGGCATTGGCATTCTGACCAATCGCGGGTTTACGTTCGCCGTTTTGAAGCTGAAGATCGAATGCGGTAAAGCGCTCAGGGAAAAATCTTCCACCAGCAAGTACCTGTTTCAGTCCGCCAATCATTTCAGCCCCGGGCAGTGTTTTCGGTATGAATCCACAGGCTCCATGTTCCATGGTTGCACGAATGAATTTATCGTCATCGGAACCGCTGATAACCACCACGGGAACACGTTTGCAGCGGCTTCTTAAGCCGACCAGCAGTCCGATGCCGTCAATTCCTGGCATGAAAAGGTCGGTTAACACAAGTTCAAAACGTTTCCCGGAATCGATAATGGACAGAGCGTGCTGCGTCGAATAACACGCGGTTATATTAATAGCCGGATCAATTTCGCTGAGCATCACCTTCATGGCATCTGCGACAAGGCGGTGGTCCTCTACCATGAGAATATTCATTTTTGTTCTCCAGTTAATTTTGCACTGTTTGCCCTGGGCTGGTTAATCTCTGCCTGGATTTTGTCAGCCGTATTGAGCATTACGTTTTGTAAACTATTGTCATAAAGTCCGCTCACAATCACGCAGATCGCTTTCTCCGTCAATTACCCGTTTGGATAGTCTGAACGAATCACTGCAGCAACGAATAGGTACGTGAGGATAGTCTTGATCCGGGAGAGAACGCATGAGCGTTGCTGCCGACGTCGACGAATTCAGCAGACTTGCCGGGTCTTTGCTGCAGGAATCGCACGGAGGAAATCGTTAGTTTAAGACGCTAGACAGGTCGTTTGTTATTGGCCTGAAACTTCACTGGAAGCGAGCGTTTGCTCTACACTCGGCAGGCCCTCGATTGCCCGTTCAGGTCCCACACTCTGGTTTCGCTCATGACAGAAATACTTAAAGTCCAGCCTCTAACTCTTTCAAAATTCGAAAGTTTTGGTGAAATTATCGAAACTCAGCCGACGCCCACGATGATGATCAATGAAGGGAGGTGCGCCCGACATCACGATCTTGCAAAGCTGAAATTTCAAGATGCACGAGCCGGTATCAGCGTTTTTCAGGCGCAGCTTTGTTCTATCCCCTATCACCTTCGCATGATGGAAAGACACCCTTTGGGGAGTCAGACTTTTTTGCCATTAAACGAGCATCCGTTTCTGATTATCGTCGCTGAGGATCATGATGGTGTTCCACATAATCCACAGGCGTTTTTGACGAATGGCCGGCAGGGGGTAAATTACCGTTGTAATACCTGGCATGGCGTGCTAACTCCACTATCGGGATCAGGACTTTTTACAGTCGTTGACCGGATTGGTGAGGGCAACAATCTCCAGGAGCACTGGTTTGATGACGCTTATCAGGTCATTCGCTAGCAGCCACGGCGCGTTCAGTCGCCTGATGAGTAGTCTGTGGAATAGATAGCCTGGACTGATACTCTGGGCCGCTTTGCGTCAGTTACCAGATCCCTGGTGAGTAGAATATACTGCGAAGCTTACTTGGATGATGTGTCTGGCTTCGGTGGATTTTCCGTGACATCCCCGGTTGCTGGCCGCGAGGAAACCATACTCTCTATTTGTCGTGAGGCCAGTGAGGGCAGGAAACTATTATCAAACACGTCGCTGGCTTTAGGTACTTGCTTGAAACCGTAAATGCTGTTGAGTTGGGCGATGGCTTTTTCAAGCCGAGAGTTGATCACTCCACCTAGGCCCAGACTGCGTACCTCGTCTGTGACAATATGATGGCCAATCGCCATGACAAGTCTTTGCAACTCTATTTCAGCGTCAGATCCCTCCACTCTGCGGATCACATGATCTACCGCAGCTGCAGGATTGGCGATGGTTTCCTGATAGCCACGAATAATTGCACGCAGAAACGCTTTAACAGCTGCCGGATTTTCGGCGGCAAATTCAGGGTTGACAATAATGGCGTTACCGTACAAATCCAGACCGAAATCACTCATCAGCATTAAAGAGATATCCGCATCCGGTACGCCATTCTGTTGCAAGGTTATATAAGAGGTAAAAGAGAATCCGGTAATGGCATCGACCTCACCTGCAGCGAGCATCGGTTCCCGCACAGGAAATCCGACATCTACAATTTCTACCCTGTCTTCAAGAATGCCATTGACGACAACAAATTCCGGCCAGTGAGCAAATGCACCGTCAAAAGCCGGTGCTCCTAATGTGTGTCCCTCGAGATCCAATGGGCCTGTTACACCAAGAGAAGGTCGCCCCAGAACGGCAAACGGCGCAACGTTGTAGATGATGTAGATGGCTTTCATATCCACCTCAGGGTTCTCGGTACGCCATTTGATTAGTGAATTGATATCTGCCGAGCCGAGTTGATATTGCCCCGATGCTACTTTGGGAATGGCGTTGACCGAGCCAGTGCCCTTTTCGACAGTGACATCCAACGCTTCTTCTGCAAAATAGCCTTTGTCGAGTGAGAGCAGTATGGGGGCTGCCTGACCTTCCCACTTCCAGTCATTAATGAAACTAATGGCCGTGTTTTCAGCATGCGCGATCGAGGTAATCAGCAGTGCGGTAGAAGCAATGAGTATTCTTTTGAACATGCTTGGTTGAGCGTCTAGAGGCTATCGATGGAAATATATCAGGCAAAGGTTGAGACTGGCGACCGGTCAAGCAACATGACACAGTCTTTTACGCGCCCGTACAGAACGATACCAAGCAAGTGTCGTGCAAGTAACCGGTTAAATGAATATTTGCGGCAATTTACCGAGGTTAGCTTATCTGTGGAAATACGTGGATTTCCAGACATCAATGATTACTGTGGAGTCCGGCCAAGAGCTGACAGATGGGCCTCACATTGAGCCGAAACCTCGTTAAGCCGTTCGTTCATCAAGTGGCAGGCTTTTACAAAATTGTCCTCCGCCAGGGCACTGTCAACACTGAGGGGAGGTCCGATGCCGATCACAACACTGGAGAATGGCAATGGCAGCATAAATCTGTCCCAGGAGCGAAGCCGCCAGACGCGAGTACCAGCGTAAGACAATGGCAGAAGTGGCACACGACTTAATTGTGCAAGCATGGGCACGCCTGGTTTGCACTGATAAATAGGTCCGGTCGGCCCGTCCGGAGTAACGATGGGCGATATTTTTTCGCGGCGAATCGCCATATAGATTTCCCGAAGCGCTTGTGCGCCGCCTCTGGTGGCAGAGCCGCGAATGATATGAACACCTTGGTTTCCAAACATCCTGGTGGCCAGATCTCCGTCTGCAGACGGACTAATCAAATAGCCCAGATTCAGCGAAGGTGTGCTCCTGGCAGTATCGAGAAGGTGCCTGACACAGAATATTTGCTGTTGATGCCAATAGCACGGAATAAACGGGTTGTCTTCTGCCAGAAGCGTCTGCATGTGTTCCTGACCAATGACTGCCCGGACTTTGCAGGTTTTCCAAATGAGCTTGATCATGCCCCATATCAATGGTGGCAGAATTCGACTTGCCAGTTGGCGGCGCAGTTGCTTGAAAGTCACGTTTGCTCTGCCTTTCCCTGATTTTTGATAAGTTACCGGATGATATACTCATCCGCTTGGTTGCTCATCGTCAAATTCATCGCCCGTGACTCTCATCAATGCCCCAGGACCCGTTGAGCCCTTCGATGTCAACGTGGATCATGCCACCTTCGAAAAACTGGGCCAATGGATTATCGAGCACGGCGACACTGTCGCAATCACACCCCTGAAGCGACACTCTCCGGCTATCCTGTTGAACAACCCTGAACACGTTAAACAGGTGCTTATCAGCAATCATCGCAATTACGCTAAAGGCGTCGGTTTTGAACGAGTTGCGATGTTGCTGGGCAATGGCATTATTGTCAGTGACGGTGATTTCTGGCGATCGCAACGCCGCATGATCCAGCCGGCATTTCACCGGAAAATCATCGCAAACCTTGCATTGATGATGCAGCGCTGCAATGAACGCAAACTTGAACAATGGCAGCGTAAGGCAACCAAAAGCGTAGCCATAAACCTAACAGAAGAGATGAGTGCATTGGCGCTGGAAGTCATCCTGCGGGCATTGTTCAGTGACGATCTGGATGCGCTAATAGAGGAACTTGGCGGCAATCCTTTTGCCATTCTTGTCGAGGATGTCACGCGTGATCTGAAGCTTGCCATGCGTTTTCGTGCACTCACGCGTCATGTTGCCAGCATCATGCAAAAACGGCGCGATCAAGACCGTATCGAGCACGATTTTCTCTCCTTGCTCATGGAGTCGAGAGACAAGGATACCTTGCAGCCAATGGCTGATAAAGCGCTTATTGATGAGGTAATGACTATAATTGTCGCAGGGCATGAAACCACTGCCGGGACACTCAACTGGGCGTGGTATCTGTTGTCACAACACGAAGAGCAAGAACGTACCCTGCATGAAGAGGTTGACGCTTTGGCTGTCGGTCCTGGATTTAATGATCTTGCCAAGCTGGGATATACGCGGCGGGTCATAGAAGAGACATTGCGCCTGTACCCGCCAGTGTGGCTGTTTTCAAGGAAAGCACGCAACAGCGATGTCTTCATGAGCGAAGCCGGTGAGGTCTGCATACCCGCCGGAACCGATGTCTTTCTCAGTCCGTATTTTATGCATCGGGACGAACGTCACTGGGCAGACCCTGACAGATTCGATCCGGATCGTTTTAGTGATGAAAGTATTCGGGAACGTAACCGCCACGTCTACTATCCTTTCTCATTAGGCTCGAGGCGATGTATCGGCGAGTTTTTCTCGCTAGTGGATATGCAGTTGCATCTTGGACTTCTCGCGCAACACATACGCCTGGTGCACGTGCCAGGTGAATCAATCGAGATCGAACCGTTGATCAACTTGCGTTCCAGCAGCATTATGATGATGCCAGTATCAAGAAAGATTAAGACTCCATGACTTACGAAGTTGACGATCAAACCCTGGTGGATGTGCTGCAGGCCAGGGTGGGAAGCCTGCACGGGATTACCTTTGTTGAAGGGCAGAACCAGCAAAAGCATCTAAGTTTTAGCCAGATGCTTGACAATGCAAAGCGACGGTTGGCTCAGTTTCAGGCCGCGGGTGTTGAGCCTGGCCATCATATGATCATCCAGAGCGGTGACAATGCCTTGTTTCTGGAAGCATTCTGGGCGTGCCTGCTGGGCGGAATCGTCGCGGTGCCTATTGCTGGTGGCAACAGTCGCGAGCATCGATTGAAATTGTTTCGAATAGCAGCAATGCTTGAAGATTCAGCACTGTTTTCCGATAGGAAAAACCTGCGGCGTCTGCAATTGTTCGCGGAGGAAAATGATCTTGCAGCGCAATTTACAGAACTGGAATCCCGGTGTATCCAGGCAGATACAGAGGGACACAACGATATCGATCCGTTACTCGCTAAGCCGCATGCCGATGACATCGCATTTATTCAGTTTTCATCCGGCTCGACGAGTACGCCCAAAGGAATTGTTCTAACCCACCGCAACCTGATGACCAATACCCGATCCATCATTGATGGATGTCATATGACCTCTCAGGATCATCTTCTGAGTTGGATGCCCTTGACACACGATATGGGGCTCATCGGTTTTCATCTGACACCATTGGTGTGCGACACCAGTCATTCACTAATGCCAACCGATCTTTTCGTACGACGCCCCGGTTTGTGGCTAAGCGAAGCTCAGCAATTGCAAGCAAGCATTTTGTGCTCTCCCAATTTTGGTTATCAGCACTTGCTAAAGTCGTTCAAGCCGGAGCGTTACGACGGGCTGGACCTTTCCTGTGTACGATTGTTGTTCAACGGAGCTGAACCTATATCGGTATCACTTTGCCATGAGTTTATGCAAACGATGAAGCCATTCCGTTTGGACAGCGATGCAATGATGCCCGTATACGGACTTGCCGAAGCGAGTCTGGCTGTGACCTTCCCATCACTGGACAATCGTTTTACAGCCCTTTGTGTGGATAGATCTTCCCTTGGTGTTGGCGGGGCGGTCAGGATCCTGGATGCAACTGGCGCTAAAGAAGGGGATAACGGTATACACCTTATTTCGGTAGGAAGACCTGTATCGCATGTACAAGTGGCAATTCGCGATGACAACAATGAGTCCAGTGTCGAACTCAGCACAGGCCGTATCTGTATTCGTGGTCCCAACGTCACCGCCGGGTATTATAAAGAGCCCGAGCTGAATGCGCAGATGCTTGATGCAGACGGTTGGCTCGATACCGGTGACCTGGGATTTCTGTTTGAGGAGCAACTGTACATAACCGGTCGTGCCAAAGATGTCATTTTTATTAATGGTCAGAACGTTTACCCACATGATCTGGAAGAAATACTGCTTCAGGAAAAGCTGATAGAACGCGGCAAAATTGCGATTGCCAGTCAGCAGCCTGATGACTCAGGAGACGAGAAATTGCTGGTATTTGTGCTGCATCGCACAGAGGTGTCCGATCTTGAAGCCTTGGCCCGTGATATCACTCGAACGCTTGGAATGTCAGCCGGCGTGGGCGTTGATGCAGTAGTCGCTGTACCGCACATACCCAAGACAACCAGTGGAAAAGTGCAGCGGTTTGAGTTACTGAAAAACTATCTAGCGGGTCAGTACGAGTCTTTGCAACAGGAGGCTGCTGCCAACGCCGCACTTCAAAGCGAAAATCCAGAAGGCGCGGTTGGCGAGATGTCAGATTCTGAGTCTCAAGAAGCTGATTCGTCGACTGTTGCACGTCTGCTTACGTTATGCAATTCTCACATCGAGGGTATGCAGCTTGGTTTGGACGATAACTTGTTCGAGCTAGGCATTAGCTCGTTAACATTGGCGGAAATACATGCCTCCATTGAAGATACCTGGCCTGATAAAGTTGAAATAACCGATCTATTCGATTATCCAACTGTTTCAGAACTCGCTGCTTTTCTTGACAATAAGGCGTGAGGACTTAACGTGAAAAATCTAGAGAGAGTTCTGAAATACGTAATCTCTGTTGCTCGAGAGATGTCACTCAGAACAGGCGTCAGTCTAGCAATTTCGATATAGAAAAGCCCAAAGCCCAAAACCGAGCATGAGCCTACGCACATCCAACATAGATTTCACACGGTACGGCGTACCCTCTGAGCCGGCTGAGCGCCAGATAGGGTTTTTCATTCCCGACACGTTTGCCATGTTGCCATTCATCTCGGCACTTGAACCACTGAGGGCTGCAAATCGCATTAGCGGAAATGCCTTGTATAGCTGGAGTCTTCTGGGTACAGGCGCTGACTATGCCTATGCGAATAATGCGATGCCTTTTGCATTGGATGGTAGTATCACCGAGCCTGGAAAACTCGACAGGCTTATTGTGTGTGGGCCCTACGAGCCTCATCTTTACGATGATGCAAGAGCCCTGCGCGCGCTTCGACAATGGGCGCATCGAGGCACGCAGATTGGGTCTCTGGACACAGGCAGTTATTTATTGGCAATGGCCGAACTCATTAAGGAGAGGCGGTGCACGATTCACTGGGAAAATCTGCCCGGTTTCCGCGAGGCTTTCCCGCGTGCCAATGTCACATCTGAGTTATATGAGATTGACGATCAGCTGTTTACCTGCGCTGGCGGTACAGCCGCGCTTGATATGACGCTTGCGTTGATTGCAAAAGATCATGGTAAGGCGCTGACCGGACAACTCGCAGAACTGTTTATCTCGTCGGGTGATCGTCAGCCAACCGATCCGCAACGCCGTAGCATTGTTGAGCGTGCTGGAATTTATCATCCCGGCCTTGTGACCTGTATTGAATTGATGGAATCTAATGTCGAGCAGCCGCTGGGTACCTCCGAACTGGCAGATATGGTGAATGTTTCCAATCGTCAGCTTGAGAGGCTTTTCAAGACATATTTACAAACTACCCCGACGCTCTACTACCAGCAACTGCGCCTGAAAGCGGGTTACGAGCTGCTTCGGCAGACAACAATGAGTGTTCTTGAGGTGGCCTCAGCCACAGGTTTTTCGTCATCGGACTATTTTTCGCGCCGGTTCAGGGCGCAGTTCGGAATCTCCCCCAGTACAGCTAGGAAGCGTATCTCGAAATCGTGATATTCATGAGTACTGTCGCTGTGTTGTGAATGGCAGTCGCAACGGTTAGGCAGGCGCTGGTGTGTTCGGTCGATACTAGTCACTGCGAATGTAGAGGAAATAATGTGAAGTCACAAGCTCGGGTCGTCATTATCGGCGGAGGCGCCGCGGGGTGCAGCGCTCTCTATCACTTGACGATGCGTGGTTGGACCGACTGCATGTTGCTCGAAATGGATGAACTCACATCCGGATCCACCTGGCATGCAGCGGGTAACATTCCCACATTTGCGGGTTCCCGCAACGTCATAAAGATGCAATATTACAGCACTCAGCTGTATGCGAAGTTGTGCAAAGACCCCGAATACCCGATCAATTACCACCAGACCGGAGCTATCCGACTTGCACAGACTCGCGAACGGATGGAAGAGTTTCGGCATATTACCGCCATGGCCAACGTGATGGGCTTGGGTTATGAACTGCTCAGTCCGGAGCAGGTACGAGAGCGTAATCCTTTCCTGGAAAGTCACGATCTTTTAGGCGGCTTGTGGGACCCGAACGATGGGGACATTGACCCCAGTCAATTGACGCAAGCCTTCGCCTTCCATGCCCGTAAAATGGGCGGGGTTATTCATCGATTTACTAAAGTTACCGGAATTTCGAGAACCACTGATGGTGAATGGAAAATCACCACCGATAAAGGTGATGTTGTGGCGGAATACGTGATCAACGCTGGTGGATATCGAGGGGCTGAAGTCTATGAGATGAGCGGCAAATACATGCCGATGGTAACGTTGGAGCATCAATATCTTGTTACTGAGTCTATCCCGGAACTTGAAGCTGCAGACGGTCTGATGCCAATGATCCGGGACCCCGATGACTCCTACTATCTACGTCAGGAAAAGACGGGACTCATTTTGGGGCCCTACGAAAAAGAGAATGCCAGAGCTCGCTGGGCAGATGGAAAAATACCCGACAACTTCGCTTATGAACTCTACGCCGACGATCTTGATCGCCTGGAGCCTTATATAGAAAAAGCCTGTGAGCGAATGCCTATTCTGGGAACGGTTGGCGTACAACGTGTCATTAATGGCCCTATTCCTTATTCTCCTGATGGCCTACCGTATGTCGGCCCTGCGTTCAATATGCCGAATTTCTTTCATATGAACGCCTTTAGTTTTGGAATCTGTCAAAGTGGCGGTGCGGGTAAGACCATAGCGGAATGGATAATCGATGGTAAGCCTGAGTGGGATTTGTGGTCCCTGGATCCACGTCGTTATACAGACTATGCCGACCAACCCTATGTGGTTGACAGGGCCCTGGAACTTTACCAGCACGAGTATGCTATAAATTTTCCAAACGAGGAGCGCCCCGCAGGACGGCCTCGTCACGTATCACCAGCCTATGACCGTTTGAAAGATAAAGGGGCTCGCTTTGGTGCCCGTGGAGGTTGGGAGCGGGCCGTGTGGTTTGCTCGCGAACAGGAACGCAATACAGGTCCAGAGGAGCCCAGTTACCAGCGCGGTGTCTGGTTTGATGCTGTTGGCGAAGAATGTCGCAATGTTCGGGATAACGTTGGGCTTCTGGACATGGGCGGATTTACCAAGTACGAGGTAAAAGGCGAGGGCAGTGCGGCCTGGCTTGACTCACTAATCTCTGGAAAACTGCCACGTATTGGTCGCCTGTCTTTGTCTTACTGTTGTGCCGAAGACGGTGGCGTCTGGGCTGAACTGACTATCACGCGCATTGCGGATGAGCATTTTATGTTGATCTCAGGTGCTGCCGCGCGTTGGCACGATTATCAATGGCTCGATGAACATTTGCCCACCGGTTCAAACATTGAGATTTCTGACATATCGCTGGACTACGGGACGCTGGTGGTTGCCGGTCCACGCGCACGTGAGGTATTACAAAAACTGTCCAATACCGATCTTGCTAATGAGAATTTTAGATGGCTTACGTTTCAGTCGTTACAGTTGGCTGGAATTGATGTCCGGGCCCTGCGCGTTAACTATGTCGGAGAATTGGGTTGGGAGATGCATGTGCCTGTAGGTCAGCATTTGGCACTCTACGATGCCTTGTGCGAGGCAGGTGCCGAATTCGGCATGAAGGACTTTGGCATGTATGCGATGGAAAGCATGCGCCTGGAAAAAAGTTACCGAGCCTGGAAGGTCGAACTCGATCATGAGTACTCACCTCTTCGCTCGGGTCTTGGACGTTTTGTCGATCTTGAAAAACCCACCTTCATAGGCAAAGAAGCGTTGGTGAAAGAGGCTTCACAACCACTCAAAGATGTATTTGTCACACTGGTTGTCAGTCAGGATATCGCTGATGAGATCGTTAGAAACACCGATGCGCTCTATGGTTGTCCTATTTCCATCAACGATAGCGTTATCGGCTACACAACCTCCGGTGGCTATGGACACCGAATAGAGAAAAGTATTGCTCTTGGCTATGTATCTCCCGAGTTTGCATCTGAGGGGACACAGGTGACAATAAATATTCTTGGTCAGATGCGCTCTGCAGAGGTAGTCGCAGAATCTCCCTACGATGCGCAAAATGTGGCATTGCGTGCATGATTACCGGCGGCATCGCGTGCGTGATTAAAGACAGAGTGTATTATCTCGCTCCCTGACAGGCTGGTTCGCTAGCCTGCCTGCAACGTTGTTGCGTTAGAATAACGGTAACGAACAACAGATAGGGAGAGCGTTCTTGAATAATCGTACTATTGGCTCGTTGTCAGTGTCGCCTACTGGTCTGGGCTGCATGAATTTATCATTTGGTTACGGGTCGGTCGATGAGGAGACAGCCGCTAGAGTTTTACTGGAAGCGCTTGATCAGGGAATAACCTTTTTTGATACTGCGTTTATGTATGGGGCGGGTCATAATGAAGCTCTACTGGGTAAGGTGTTGTCTCCACATCGCAAACGATTTGTATTGGCGAGCAAGTGTGGGCTCAGTAGCGATGGCATCGATGGACGTCCCGCGACGATTCGCCAGCAGTGTGAAACCAGTCTTAAAAGGCTAAACACGGATGTCATTGATCTCTACTATTTGCACCGTGTTGATTCCAATGTGCCGATCGAAGAGAGCGTGGGTACAATGTCCGACCTCGTTCGTGAAGGCAAGGTGCAGGAACTGGGTTTATCAGAAGTATCCTGTCAGTCGCTCAAACGAGCTCAGACAGAGCACTGCATAGCGGCAGTCCAATCAGAGTATTCACTTTGGTCCCGCACACCTGAACATGGCATGCTCGCTCTTTGCGCGGAGTCGGACGTAAGCTTCGTTCCATTCTCACCATTAGGTCGTGGTTTTCTGGCAGGTTCTGCCAAGAGTGTCAGTGAGCTTCCGGATGATGATTTGCGTTGTACAATTGCCCGCCCGAGATTCGAACCGGAAGCGTTTGCTGCCAATCAGATGTTGTTGAAAGACTTTGAAAATCTGGCGACCGAGAACGGATGCACCATGGCACAGCTTGCGATAGCCTGGTTATTGAGTATTGCGGATCAACGTCTGGTACCTATCCCGGGCACACGTTGTATCCAGAATATGAAAGACAATGCAGCCTCCGCCAACGTGTCGCTAACCGCAGAAACAGTGAAAAAGCTTGACGCGTTGATTAACGAAAAGACTGTTCAAGGGGCGCGTTATACCGACGATCGAATGAAATCAACAGACAGTGAGCTTGATGTTTTGCAAAATGCAGTAACTGAGGAGCGCTAAACTCCCCAGTGCCTGAACATCATATGGCCAGGCAACAGTATGCGATTCCTGGACTAAAGCGCTTAATGCTTATTTTCCACGAGTAGTACGAGAAGTCCCGTGATGTTTTTTTCACTATCGACATGAGCTGTAGCTGAAAAATTGACAGGCACATGGTGCTTGTCAATTGTCATAAGTTTGCAGTTGACATCACGAATCCACCCGTCGGTACGCAGTTTATCCATACTGTTTGCCAGTCTTCTGCGAGATAGGCTATCGATGTAGCGATAACCATTCTGCCCTAGAATTTCAGCGGGTTTATGGCCAAGAATTTCCACACATTTGTCGTTGATGCTGAGAATGACGCCATCACTATCCAATTCACACATCATGACAGGCGAATGCTTGAATAACGATTGAAACCTGGCATTGCTGTCCAGTGCATTTTGTTCCTTGCTGCGTCGTTCGGTAATATCCATACCGATGGACTGAATCTCAATCATCGCCCCATTGGAGTCGAAGAATGCCTTGTCGGACCAATGTTGCCAGTAAACGTCCCCGTTAACGACGACACTTCGATCGTAGGATGCAACCGGAAATTGAGGAGTCAAAGAGAGAATTTTCTGTTGAAAGCCATCGCGTTCTTGTGTTGGTGTAATATCAAGAAGAGACATGCCTTCTATCGTGGCAGAAGATTTACTGACATACTTGGAGTAGGGTTTGTTCGCAAATGTGATGGTGAAGTCTGGCAGGAAACGGCAGATGAACTCTGATTGTCCTTCGACGACATCGCGAAAACGGGCGTGAGAGACAACAAGATCACGCTGGCGCGAATACGCCAACATGGCAAACTCGAGCGCTACATATAACGGGCGGTCTTGTAAATGCCCATGTATCAACCAATCCATGGCACCTGCGCGCATACCTTGTAACGCACATTCTCCGACAGAGGAGTCACCCAACAGGACCGTGGGCACATGCACAAACATGGAATCTTCCAGATCGTTGGGGTTTATGGATTGTTCTTTCACCGCATGTACATCCAGAAGTACCACGTCGACTGCGTCTATCGGATAATCATGCTCTTCGCCCTCCCAAACCATGGTACTGAGGTTCAGTGGCTGCTCAGAATTGTCGGCAAGGTCTTGCAGGTATCCCGTATGGTAGGACTTGCTGTGAATCAATAGAGCATGAATTGGTCTTGCGTTATTCATCTGGATTGGCTCATTCCGAGTAGCCGTATCGGGGTGTAAAAATTTTTGTTGTCCCTAGGTCAGTAATTATGCTCGACAAAATGTTTTTTGTCTCGCAGAAAACTTGCACGGATACGGTAAACGTAGCACTACAGGCTTAGCGTATCCGCGCAGATTTCTATCAGATATCGATAACAAGGTTCAAGCTGGTAACGCTGTCACTGTTCGAAACCAGCGGGCTGTCACCTGATGACAAATCGCTGTTGCTTCGTGAAAAGTGAGCAACTTTGAATGCAAGTTTCTCGGATATCTTAAAGGCTACACCCAAACCGATTTCTACAAAGGTGTTGTCACTGCCGAAGTCGCTGCGCAAATCGGCGTTGAACGTGACATTTTCATTGACGCGGCTAAGAAAGTTCAAACCCAGGTAACCAATTCCGCCATTGACGTCATCGCCTGCGACCAGATCGGTATTCTTGTTTCCAAAGCCTAGCTCTGCGCTCAAAAAGCCTGAGTCGTTACTGTAAAACTCATATCCTACACCCAGAATCTGACGGGTCGCGGTATCAATGTTGCCGGGTTTATCTTGTTCCCAATCCAGAATGCCAAAGAAGTAGGTATTAGGCTAGTAGTAGAACTTTGGTTGATAGCCCAATGCAATCCTGTCGGAGTTGTCGCCCTTTACAATTATTCGCTGAGGCCTGCCATCGTCTCCCAGTATGGGATCGTTGTTTTGGTCCGTTTCGACAATGACAATGGATGAGCTGCCTTTGAAAATACTTCCGAATACAAGATGCTCCCAACGTTCAATCGTTTTGCCCAGACGGACAGATCCATTGATATTGCTGGATTTCGAATTTCCTGTGGAGCTTGTTGCACCGAGAGAGGCTGTGCCGCTCCAGCCATCAAACGCACTATCTAACATCGATTTTTTGTCATCTTGTGCCAGGGCGGCTGATGAGTAAAGCAAGGTACCGATGACTACTGTTACAGCGTAAAACCTCCTTGTTGTGGTTTTGCGAAACATTTTTGATGTTTGGTCCAATTGATTAATCGAGCTTCCATGGTATTTCACAATCATCAAATCAAACCCTGAGTCACAATAGTTCACAATGCTGTTCACACACGCAATTTGCAGCAGTCGGTGATCATTGAATCGCTGTCTTTCAGACGGACGATTTAACGAATCACGCAAGCTTGCAAGTATTTACAGGGGCTGTGGCACTAAGTGAATCAATTTGCACCACAATGAGGCATCAAACTGATGCGCTGCGCGGCGGACTAACTTGCCAGAAACTCGCTATGGCGTGTTGCGACTTTCAATAGCGGCATCCAGCCAGCCAGCTTTCATCTGAGGTACCGATGAAAGCAGTAATTTAGTGTATTCATCAAACGGTGGAGCAAGAACTTCGCTTTTGGTGCCATACCTCACACGCTGCCCCTGATACATGACGGCGATGGAGTCGGCGATAGCTTTTACGGTGGCTAGATCATGTGTGATAAAAAGATAGGCCACGTTTTCGCGCTGTTGCAGATTCAAGAGCAGTTTAAGTATGCCGTCCGCAACAAGTGGGTCGAGTGCGCTTGTTACTTCATCACAAATTATCAGTCTTGGATTCGCTGCTAATGCACGCGCAATACAGACTCTTTGTTTTTGTCCACCGGATAGCTCCGCCGGATAACGATCAGCGAACCCTTCACCCATTTCGATGGCGTCCAGAAGTTCGCAAACACGTTGTTTGCGGGCCAGCCCTTTAAGATTAAAGTAATAGGTGAGTGGCCGCCCGATAATCGTACTGACGGTATGACGAGGGTTCATAGCCACATCGGCCATCTGATAAATCATTTGCAGTTGCCGCAGTTCTTCACGGTTACGCTCTTTCAACGCATCAGGTAGCTTCTGACCATCAAATGTTATTGTCCCGCTAGCAGGTGGGAGCAATCCTGTAATCACTCTTGCCAGTGTGGATTTGCCTGAGCCTGATTCGCCTACGACTGCCAGTGTCTGGCCGGCACAAAGATCTATTGATATTTCTTTGAGCACTTGCGCATCGGTACCGGGGTAAACTGCGGAAACGCCTTCGACTTTAAGTAAGGCATCCTGGGTAGGGAGTTTCTCCTCGTGGGTGATGCTGCGAACATTAACTAACTCACGTGTGTATTGCTGAGTGGGAGACTCGATAATGCTACGAGTGTCGGAGTGCTCTATGCATTGACCGTTCTTTAACACCATAATTTCATCACTGACTTGTGCCACTACTGCCAAATCATGGGAAATATATAAAGCAGCCACCCCGGTTTTTTGGATGGCGCGTTTTATGGCCGCTAGTACGTCGATTTGCGTGGTGACATCAAGTGCGGTTGTGGGCTCATCAAACACGATAAGATCGGGTTGAGAGCATAAGGCCATAGCGGTCATGACTCGTTGCAATTGTCCACCCGAGACTTGATGCGGATAACGTTCACCGATATTTTCAGGATCCGGTAGACCCAGTGTTTTAAACAATGCTACCGCCCGTGCCTGTGCATCTGCTTTTGAGGCAGTACGATTAAGCAAAGTGGCTTCCAGCACTTGATCAATCAGTCGGTGTGCCGGGTTGAATCCTGCAGCGGCCGATTGAGATACATAACAGACCTGCAACCCACGTACCTGGCGTAGGGTTTTCTTGTCGGCATTGCTGATGTCAATTCCGTTGAGTACAACCTGACCGCCACTGATGTGTACGCCGCCACGTCCATAAGCCATGGCCGCAAGTCCAATCGTTGATTTTCCTGCGCCCGATTCGCCGATCAGTCCCAGTACCTGACCTTTTTTCAGTGAGAAGGAGACATCATCGACAATGGTAACGGTCTGGGGTTTTTCTCCAGCAGGGTATACAGTTGCGGATAACTGTAGGTTTCTGACATCCAGCAGTGGACCGGTGTGAGAATCGTTACTGGCCACTGCGTCCACCTTTCAGATCGGTTGTGCGATTGAGAATCCAGTCTGCGATGAGGTTGACCGAGATAGCCAGGATGGCAATGGCGGCTGCCGGGATAAGCGCCGCGGGAATACCGAAGATAATACCGTCCTTGTTCTCCTTGACCATGCCGCCCCAATCGGCATCCGGTGGCTGAATGCCGAGACCCAGAAATGAGAGAGCCGACAAGAACAGCACCTGAAATATGAATCTCAGACCTAGTTCTGCAACCAGTGGTGTCAACGCGTTGGGCAATATTTCACGAAAAACAATCCATAGCTTACCCTCGCCACGTAGCCGCGCAGCTTCCACGTATTCCATCACGTTGATATCAACAGCCACTGCTCGCGCCAGGCGATATACACGTGTTGAATCCAGTATTCCCATGACAAGTATCAGGGTTAACAGATTTGCCGGTAGAACCGAGAGAACCACCAGTGCAAAAATCAGGGTGGGAATTGACATCAGTAAATCGACGAAGCGTGACAGCACCTGGTCAAGCCAGCCACCGATTACAGCCGCAGTCAAACCCAGAACAGAACCTAAGGTAAAAGACAACGCCGTTGCCATGAGCGCAATAAATATGGTGGTGCGTGCGCCGTAGATCATACGAGACAGCAGGTCACGTCCCAGATTGTCAGTGCCGAGAAGGAATTGTTTTGATGATGGTTCCCATACGCCTCCAACCGTCTCGGCCAGACCGTAAGGCGCAATCCATGGAGCGAAAGCAGCTGCCACCAGAAACAGTGATGTAATCACTAATCCGATAACAGCGCTGGGCGGGATTCGATTAAACACGATGAATGATGTGTCTTACCTGGGGTGGCGGATGCGGGGATTGGCGATGATAGAGACGATGTCCGCAATCATATTCAGGCCAATATAAAAGGCTGCGAAAATTAAACCGCAGGCCTGCACAACAGGAACATCTCGTTTGGATACATGATCAACCAGATATTGCCCCATGCCCGGATAGACGAAGATGACCTCAACGACCACTACACCGACAACAAGGTAGGCAAGGTTGAGCATCACGACATTTATGATGGGTGCAATAGCGTTGGGAAAAGCGTGCTTTGCAATAATTCGAAACGCTGATAAGCCTTTCAGTTCAGCAGTTTCGATGTAAGCGGATTGCATTACGTTGAGAATTGCAGCCCGCGTCATACGCATCATGTGAGCAAGCACTACAAGAGTCAATGTCGCAGCCGGAAGCGCAACCGCCGACAGCCTTTGGGTGAAGTTCATGGACTCGTAAACAGTGGCGACACTGGGAAACCAACCCAGTTTTACCGCAACAAAATAGATGAGTAGATAACCGATGAAAAACTCGGGCAGCGATATGAACGCAAGCGTGGAGCCGGAGATCAGTTTATCCGGCCAGCGGTTCTTGTATCTTACCGCCAGTAGGCCGAGAAATATGGCTATCGGGACCGAGACCACCGCGGCAACGGATGCCAGAAAGACGGTGTTGTAAAGACGTTTTCCAATGGCATCGGCTATGTCGGTGCCATTGGTCAGCGCTGTGCCGAGATCTCCCTGGACGATGCCGCCAAGCCAGCTGAAGTAACGCGCCAAAGCAGGCTCATTTAGCCCCATATCACGGCGTAAGTTAGCCAGCGCCTCTGGTGTGGCGGATTGACCAAGAATCGATTGTGCAACATCGCCTGGCAAAATTTCAGTACCGGCAAATATCAGTGCTGATACAGCCAGTAGCAGCAAAGCGCTGATGGCGAGTCGCTTCGCCAGTAAGGTAAGTAGATAACTCATGGCTTGTTGAATCGCGCGCGCAACTTAAACTGCTTACGCGCTATCACCAAATTCAACTTCTATCGTTATCAGGCTTTTAGCCAGCAGCGTGACAATGCCTGACCGTTCATCATGGTCTGATTGGCATTGACCATCCAACCGTCGACCTTGTCAGAGACGCCCTCAACCCAGTCGTTAAACATTGGGCAAATGAGACCGCCTTCGTTGTGGACAATAGCGCCCATATCGCGATAGATCTGTTTGCGTTTGACATCATCGAGTTCGCCACGTGCGTTAAGCAACATCTTGTCAAAGTCCTCGTTGAAAAAACGCGTATCGTTCCAATCAGCCGTTGACAGATAAGCTGTTGAATACATCTGATCCTGCGTTGGACGGCCTCCCCAGTACGAGGTGCAGAACGGTTGCTTGTTCCAGACTTCAGACCAGTAGCCATCGTTCGGCTCACGCTTGACATCCAACTGGATTCCCGCACGCGACGCACTTTGCTGGAATAATTGAGACGCATCGACCGCACCCGGGAACGAGCCGTCTGCTGTGCGCAATACGACCGGTCCGGAATGGCCGGACTTCTTGTAATGGAAGGCAGCCTTGTCGGGGTCATAGCTGCGTTGTTCAAAATCATCTGAGAAGTAAGGGTAAGCCGCATTGATCGGCATATCGTTACCGATGGAGCCATAGCCAAACAGAATCTTGTCGACCATTTCTTCTCTGTCGATGGCGTACTTGAGCGCCAGTCGAAGATCATTGTTATCGAACGGAGCGGTATTGGCGTGCATGATAAACACGTAGTGGCCACGTCCGGGAGCAGACTTGACTTGAACATTCGGAATACGCTTTACCAGTTCAACAATCTTGGGAGGCACTCTCTCAATCATGTGTACCTGACCTGACTGGAGGGCCGCAACTCTGGCAGTGTCATCATTAATGACCAGAATTTCTACTTGTTCAGCATGGCCACGGTCGCTTTTCCAGTCGTTGGTGTTTTTCTCGTATCCGTGACGGACGCCGGGCTCATTGACCATCATCTTGTAAGGGCCGGTTCCAATAGCTGCTGCCGGATCATCCTTGCCACCATTTGGCTGAATGATCAGATGATAATCTGACATCAGGAAGGGCAGATCGGCATTTGGATCTTTCAGCCCGACAACAACCGTATTACCGTCCACTTTCATGGTGTCGATATTTCGCATGACACCCAAAGCACCTGACTTCGTATCTTCACCCGAGTGGCGCTCAAGGGTGGCAAGCACATCATCTGGTGTCAGGGTTTTGCCATTGTGAAATTCGACGCCCTGGCGGATTTTGAATGTCCAGGTTTTCGCATCGGGTGACGAGCTGTATTCTTCAGCCAAGCGGTTTTCAATGCTGCCGTCGTCAGCGATATCGACCAGCAGATCCCCCCATTGGTGGCCGTTCAGAAACGGCACCGCGCTAGATGCGGTAGCAGGATCCAGGCTGTTTGTTGACTCGCCACCGGAGCTTCCAAGCTTAAGCAGCCCGCCTTTTACAGGCTCTGCAGCCATTGCTGACTGGCTGAGAATACTGTTGGAGAAGGCAACGCTTGCCCCCATGGCTGCAGCGCGTTTCATGAAGGTGCGTCGATCGAGACGGCCAGATGTGACGAGTTTGCTAAGCTGTTCGAGCGTGTCTGACATGGTCTAATTTTCTCCTGGTGGTTTCTGTGCGCAAGCACTGTCATCCGCAGACAACAGGTGAACGCGTAGTTATTCCTACTAGGAGACGATAATAATCGTCTTAATGCAAGCCTTTCATCGAATCCTTTCACCATGAAGTTCACCGAAACCTTCCCCAGAACGGTCAGGGAGATACCTCATCAGATTATTCGAATGCCTGATGGCTGCGAGCTTTCAGCCCGTATCTGGCTGCCTGACGACGCTTTGTCTGATCCTGTTCCTGCCATTATCGAGCATTTGCCTTATCGAAAACGTGACGGCACTATAGTGCGTGATCAGCTGACACATCCTTGGTTTGCCGGGCACGGCTATGCCTGTATTCGGGTCGACATGCGAGGTAACGGTGATTCGCAGGGCCTGATGCATGACGAATACACCGACCAGGAGCTCGAGGATGCCTGTTCGGTCATCGACTGGGCAACTTCGCAACCATTTTGCACGGGTTCTGTGGGAATGATGGGTATCTCCTGGGGCGGGTTTAACGCGCTCCAGGTTGCTGCGCTTCGTCCCCCGTCTCTGAAAGCCATCATTACGCTCTGTTCAACCGTAGATCGTTTCAGCGACGACATTCACTTCAAGGGTGGGTGCTTGTTAGGGGAGAATTTCGGTTGGGCTGCCAACATGCTGTCGTACTCTTCCAGGCCCCCCGACCCCATGCTTGTCGATCACCGCTGGCGGGATATGTGGATTGATCGTCTGGAGCAAATGCCATTTCTGGCCTCTACATGGCTCAGTCATCAGCACCGGGATGAATACTGGAAGCATGGATCGGTATGTGAGGATTATTCAGCGATTGAAGCTGCGGTTCTCTCCATTGGCGGGTGGCATGATGGCTACCGGAACACGATCAGTCATCTGGTCGAGAATATTCAATCACCTGTCAAGGGCATCGTCGGCCCATGGATTCATAAATATCCTCACTATGCGGCACCGCAGCCTGCTATCGGTTTTCTGCAGGAAGCCAAGCGTTGGTGGGATCGCTGGTTAAAAGATAAGCCGACACATGTCGAGCAGGATCCGGCTTACCGCGTGTGGTTGATGGACAGCATCGAACCCGAGCGCTGGTTGCCGGACCGACAAGGTCGCTGGATAGTCGAAGACGAATGGCCATCACCGAGTGTAAGCAATGAATATTGGCATTTGCGAGAAAACGAAGAAGGAGGCTATCTGGATCCCGGAGTATCAGCACAAGCACTGGACTTGCTGGTTGATACGTCTCAAATTTGTGGACAGGCATCAGGGGAGTACTTTCCCTTTGCGTTCGGGCCGGAATTGCCTGATGAGCAGAGCATCGATGATCGTCAATCGATTGTGTTTGACTCATCAGTCTTGATCAATTCGTTCGATATTCTAGGCGCCCCTGAAATCGTTTTATCGTTAGTGCCAGAAGCGTGTGCTGCGAATGCTTGCGTACGTTTATGTGATATCCGACCCGATGGCAAAAGTGCCTTCATAACGCACGGTGTTATTAATCTCAAACATGCTCGTTCTTCGGATGAGCCAGACGCTCTCACTGCCGGGCGAGAGCTTGAGATAGTGTTGAGCCTGGATCAAATTGCTTACCGAATACCAGCGGGACATCGTCTGAGAATTGCATTGTCCAGCACCTACTGGCCGTATATGTGGCCAGTGGCTGTCAAAGGCGGCTTTCGGGTCAAATCAGGGTCTTTGAAACTGCCTTGCCGAAAAGGTCAACCTGCTTCAGGTGATGAATGGACTTTTGAGCCGCCGGAAGGTGCGCCAGCCTGGCAGGCCCAGGCTATACGCGCCGCGTCATCGAGCCGTGAAATAACGCGTGATGAGACTACGGGTATTGTTTCTACTCACATCAGCAATGATTTTGGTGAGAATCGAGATTTACAACATGGGCTGCTATCGGGCAGCGAAACCCATGAGTGTTGGTCAATTCATCCGGACGATCCTCTTTCAGCCACCGTTCAAATAAACTGGGAGCAAAATGGCGGTCGAGACGATTGGTTATGGTCAACCAGTGTTTCAATGGCAATGCACTGTGATGCTGAGTATTTGCATGTCTCTGGGTACCTGGTTGCTCGCGAAGGCAATGAAGTTGTTTTTGAGGCTGAGTACGCGGACAGTATCAGACGAGAGTTTGTTTAATAAATATCTCACGGTAGCTGTGATGCTGGCGAGATGTGCGCGCACATTTAAAACGGCCACTGCCTGTTGGCAAGAGACACTACAGCTTCATTGATGCGGTTGAAACTCTTGGCTGCTCGGTCGACACTGTGGCGTGCGCGCAGATAACCATGCACCAGTCCTGGCTCTTCGATCCAATGCGCCTTGCCACCGGTACGCCGTATATATTGGCAGTAGTGATTTCCATCGTCAGACAAGGGATCACACTCAGCTCCGAACACTACGGTTGGAGGAAGGTTGCTGAAATCAGTATCTTTTAGTGGTGCGAAAAGCGGATCGTGAGTATTGGTGTCGGATGTACATCTTACGGCTGAATAGAAGTGAACATCCTCGGTGCCAAGCATCGGTGAATGTGCATGCTTTACATACGAGCCTCGTTGGGTGTCACCACCTAAGCCCGGATAAATCAGTACCTGGCCGATTATCTCGGGTGAGGTTTTGCCAAGGTTGCGAAATGCATGACAGGCAGCAGCTGAGAGGTTTGCGCCTGCGCTGTCGCCACAGATAACAATAGGTTGTCGGTAGGTCTCGTGGATAAACTCGATGACTTGCATTGTATCGTTGAGGGCTGCGGGATGTTTATGTTCCGGTGAGAGCCGATAGTCGACAGATGTCAGCTGCGTGCCAGCACGGTCACAAATTTCCGCACAGACGTCATCATGACTATCCAGGCCACCGACGACAAAACCACCACCATGCAGGTAGAGAATTTGCACCGCCTGTTTATAGCGCCCGATCTTAGACGGTGTATATTGACGGATAGGTACCGGCCAGGTACCGGGCATGCCAACAACCGCGTCCAGACTACTAACGCCGTCGGGGTAGCTCGCATGAAACTCACGACACATCGTATTGTAAAGAGCACGTTGTTGCTCGATATCCAGTTTGGCTGCATTTTCCGGAAATGCGGCTTCCGTGCGCTGGATAAATGACTGCGTTTGTGAATCTATCAGTTTTGAATAATCGGGAAGATTCGTCGGATGAGTCATGGAGTTGTCAGGTAGCAGGATAGGCGTATTGGCTTTCCGTTACGCAGTTCGTCCGGCAGAAAAATAGGATTCAGTGAAGTCATACTACAATGTTGAGCGATCGGCTGCATTTAACAGGCTTCATGCCACCATCGTACGAGGATAAACCGATGATTGATCAAGCTATAAACGATTGGGACAACGCTTACGAGAACGGTGGGCATATCGTCAATGGTGCCGAGTACCCCTCTCGCTGGCTGGCGCTGTCTGAGCAATTTCGACGTGACCATCACGGAGAGCTCGATATCCCTTACGGTTCCAGCTCTCGGGAGCATTACGATTTTTTTCTACCTGATCTCTCGGTGACTGATAAGCCTTGCGGTTTATTTGTTTTTGTTCATGGTGGATACTGGCAAAGAACGGATAAATCATTCTGGTCGTTTCTTGCCAAGGGAGCTCTCGAAGCTGGCTGGGCAGTGGCAGTGCCTTCCTATGTACTTTGCCCTGATGCAAGTATTGCCGGCATCGAGAAAATGGTGGCTAGTGCAATAACAAACGCAGCCGCGCGGGTGGATGGTCCCATCATATTGTCTGGCCACTCGGCTGGTGGACATCTTGTGCAATCCATGATGTGCGAACAGTCGGCTTTGCCACCGCCCGTCGTTCAACGCTTGTCGCATGTGCTCAGTATTTCAGGGCTTGCCGATCTTCGCCCGTTACTAAATACAAAGTTAAATGATGCTCTGCAACTGGATGTGATAACTGCCGGTGAAGGAAGTCCGGTATTGAAACAACCTGTGGCTGGCGTACCACTTACCGCCTGGGTTGGTGCAGGAGAACGCGCAGAGTTTATCCGTCAGAATGCACTGATCGCCAATATGTGGCGAGGACTGGGAGTCTGCACTAGAGTTGTTGAAGAACCTGACAAGCATCACTTTGATGTCATTAACGGTTTGTGTGACAGGCAGTCACCTATGCTGCGTGCCGTACTGCCTTGACAGGTGTTGCTGAAAAACCTGTTGAGGTTTTAAAAAAGGTGTAAAAATAAGCCAGTTCGCTGGTTTTCCTGTGCAGAGAACTATTCGCTGGTGACACGCCAGATAACGTTACCGACATCATCCGCAACCAGAAGACAATGGTCGGGACCAACTGTTACGCCGACGGGGCGTCCATAGGATACTTTTTCATCCGGTGCCAGAAATCCTGAGAGAATGTCGCGCGCTGGGCCGGAGGGC
Source organism: Granulosicoccus sp. (assembly GCA_045106855.1). Classification (GTDB taxonomy): domain Bacteria; phylum Pseudomonadota; class Gammaproteobacteria; order Granulosicoccales; family Granulosicoccaceae; genus Granulosicoccus. The sequence continues at coordinate 14,404 of JBGCFI010000023.1, read as the reverse complement.
CTGCCGTTCTCGAACGGTACAAAAACAACCTTGTAGCCACTCAGTGTGCTGCGATTCCAAGAACCATGCTGACCAATCACCATTCCGTCGGTATCGAATCCCCTGAGAGTCCCGGCAGGCAACCAACATAGGCCAAGTGATGCTGTGTGGCCACCCAGGGCATAGTCGGGGGTTAGTGCTGTGGCAACCATGGCGTCATCCTGTGGAACGCGATCATCGACGGTTTGTCCCCAATAACAATAGGGCCAGCCGTAAAACCCGCCATCGCGCACTGATGTCAGGTAGTCTGGTGGTACTTCGTCGCCCAACCCGTCGCGCTCGTTAACGACAGTCCATAGAACGTCTGTATTCGGCTCCCAGGCAACTCCCACTGGATTACGAAGACCACTGGCAAATATTCTGCTGCTTCCGGTGGTGATATCAATTTCATAAATGGCGGCACGGCCTTCTTCAGCTTCCATGCCATTCTCGGCTATATTGCTTTCCGAGCCTACACCTGCATACAGCTTCGTGTTGTCCTTGTTGACAATCAAGCTACGGGTCCAGTGACCTCCTGGTTTGAATTCAACCAACCGGGTGCCGGGCCCTTTCAGACGTGTGGCATCGTGTTCGTAGTCAAACATGACTACGCCATCAGTGTTACCAATGTAAAAGGTGTTGTCGATCAACGCCATGCCAAACGGCTGGTTTTGTTTATCAATAAACGTTTTTCGAATCTCTCCCACGCCATCGTTGTCGCTGTCACGGAACAAAGTAATGCGGTTGGCTGAGACGCCGACTGCGGCGGCGCGTTTCATGGTACTCAGCATCGCGTATTCAAACGCGCTTTTGACTGCCCAGGGGGTCGGCAAAGCCTCTGCCACCAGCACATCATTGTTGGGTAGCACGTATATCCAGCGTGGGTGTTTTAGGTCTGCTGCAAAGGCATTGACTTTCAATCCGGGTGCCGCGGTGGGTGTGTGGCCGTCAATCCAGCCCCGTGCGGTTGGCATTTTCAGGGTAAAAATTTTCTGTGCTTTTGCTTCCGGGATGATTGGTGCGCCACCCATGGCGGGAATATCGGTATCAGCGCCACTCCAGCGACGCATCATGATGGCGGCCGCGCCGATTATAGCCACCAGACGGGCGAACAATTGACTCATGAGGGGCTCCGTTTATAGTGTTTGAACCAGCTTAGGCCAGCGTCCGTCCCAGCTCTTGGTTTGTATTCTGCACCGATGTATCCATCCCAACCCATCTCATCCAGAGCTCTGTAGATGTTGGGATAGTGCAGCTCGCCATTGTCAGGTTCTGACCGGTCAGGTACGGCGGCGATCTGGATATGCCCGATATCTTTCAGATGCGTTTTGAGCCGGCGAATAAGGTCCCCCTGCATGATTTGCAAATGGTAGCAATCGAACATGATCTTAAGGTTGGGAAGGTTTACCTTCGACAAGGTCTCCAGAGCTTTATCCAGCGTTGACAAGTGATAGCCTGGTGCATCGATATGATTAAGGGGTTCAATAAGTATGGTTATGCCGTGCGCGTTGGCGTTCTGACATGCGTATCGCAGATTCTCCTGAAAGGTGGAATCGCAGGCAGCGCTCTTGTCGGTATAGCCTGCCATAACATGAATATTGGCGCAGGCAATTGAGGCTGCGTAGGCAATGGATTCATCAATGTAACCACGTGCCTCGGCTTCTCGTCCGGGTATTGCCGCGACTCCGTTGTCACCTGCGTCGACATCGCCACGACGCGTGTTCAAGCCCAGCATGGGAAGGCCTGTGTGCTCCAGAGCTGCGTTGACTTGGTCTGCCGGTGTGTCGTAAGGCCAGTGACACTCTACGGCCTCAAACCCAGCTTGCGCCGCAGCGTGAATGGCGTCCGGCAAACTGTGTTCTTGCCAAAGAAAGCCAAGATTGGCAGAAAATCTGGTCATGGGATTATTGAATGGATGCGTATAAGCAGTTCTTACTATAAACCATGCGAGTGGGCTTCGACATGGGAAAGACAGTGAGCGCAGCGCGCAATGCCAATTTATAGTTAACAGACTTACCGCTGAGCATCCCGAATAGAAGACAAAGTGCTTGTTGGCGTTATGGCCTCGGCACTGGTCTTAAGATGAATAAGTGCTGGTGTGTTTGCAGATAGAGCTCTGGCGAGTGCATCGGGGAATTCTTCGGTACGATTTACGGTGATACCGGTTGCTCCGTAGGCCCTGGCCAACGCTGCAAAATCCGGGTTATACAGGTCGGTACCACTTATGCGTCCCGGGAAATTGATTTCCTGGTGCATTCGAATAGTTCCGTAAATACCGTTGTCCACAACTATGATGATAATGTTCGCTCGATATTGCATAGCCGTGCCGATTTCCTGCAGTGTCATTTGAATACAACCATCACCTGCAAAGGCGATGACACACCGATCAGGTTGATGTAATTTTCCAGCGATGGCGGCTGGCAATCCGTATCCCATAGTGCCAGACGTAGGGGCAAGCTGCGAGCCATAGTGTCTGAATTTCCAGAAGCGATGAATCCAGCTTGCATAGTTGCCCGCGCCATTTGTAATAATGGCATCATCGGGCACCTTGCGCTGAAGCACATCGATGATGCTTGCCATTTGCACATCACCCGGGGTGGTTACCTCTGGCAGTGACCAGGCAAGGTAGTTGGCATGACATCGTTCTACATAAGATTGACGTTTTTCCGCAGAGCGTTCTGCAAATACGGGTAGTTTTTCAACTGCGCTTAACATCGTGATTGGACTGGCATTGATGGCTAGCTGTGAACGGTAGACTCGCCCAAGCTCTTCTGCCCCCGGGTAGATGTGTACGAGCGGTTGGTCAGGGCTGGGAACATCCAGCAATGTGTAATCCTGCGATGGCATCTCCGAAAATCTGCCACCTAGCAGGATAACCAGATCGCTTTGTCTGACTGTGTCTGCAAGTTGAGGGTTAATGCCAATGCCAACATCGCCTGCATAGTTCGGGTGAAGATGATCGAAAAGCATCTGGCGTCTGAACGAACAACAGACCGGTAGCTGCCATCGCTGTGCAAATTGCTGGATTTGCTCAACGGCCTTAGCGTTCCATCGTGACCCGCCAAGAATTGCTAACGGGCGCTCAGCTGTTTCGATCATGGCAGCCAGACGTTGCACATCGGCTTCTCCCGGATGAGTCTCCACTTGTTGCCATGGCTCAACTTTTACCGGCCTTGCAGAAGCTGACAGCGTCGTTTCGGGGAGTACCAGCGCTACCGGGCCGGGTCTGCCCGAGGTCGCGGTATGGAAAGCACGCGAGATAAATTCATCGATTCGCTCGGCGCTGTCTATCTCGGCGACCCACTTGACGCTTGCGCCCAGAAATCGTCGATAGTCAATTTCCTGAAACGCTTCCCGTTCACGCAGATGCATCCCGATCTGACCTATGAAAATTATCATCGGTGTCGAATCCTGCTGGGCGATATGCACACCTGCGCACGCATTAGTAGCGCCTGGTCCTCGTGTTACGAAACAGACACCGGGTGTCCCATCCAGCTTTCCAGTGGCCTCTGCCATCATCGACGCGCCTCCTTCATGACGACAGACAGTGGTTTGGATTTTACTGTCGTGCAAGGCATCCAGTACTGGTAGATAGCTCTCGCCTGGCACACAAAAAATGCGTTTGGTCCCGTGTGTTTCCAGCGCATTGACAAGCAACTGGCCACCGGTCAGGTGCGAAGGGTTTTCGGGTGTTTGTCTCATGATTGGGTACGGGGCATGGTTGACGCCTTTCGCGTGCTTGCTTGTGGGGGAACTGTAACGCAGTCGCGATCCAGGGTGCTTTGGATTATTTTATTAAACATTCTGGCAGCTTGTTACTGGATAGTTAGTTGTCTAGGGCCAGCCTGTGTTTCTGGCACGCAAAGCGCTGTGCTGTTCGCAACTGTTACGCGATTATCGCTGACCGAACTGGCCTGTCCAATCAAGAGTATTCATGGTCTGATATGGAACTCTCAGTTAGCTGAATACCGGGCGATGACGAAGGTTTTTGGTTAGTCCAAATAAATTGGTATTTTCCAATAATAGCGGGCACTGAGGTTTTCTTTGTCAGAGCTACAACGTCGGGCTCGGACACAAATTGTTCTCTGGCGGGAAATGTGTATGGCACCCCCCGGGTTCAGCATTATCAGGAGAGATGATCCTTATCGTCACATGACTTGTTCTGATATGAGCCCTGAAATCGACTTTTTTAGACGATGAGCGGCTATATATACAGAGTTAACCAAATTTAATTGCGTTAATTCATTGTTTACAAATCATTGGCACAAAGCATGACAGTATCTGTGTCAGACTTAGACAATATGATTGTAATTTGACCTTTACGAAGCCTGACCTCACTGATTGCATTTTTACGCTATCGGTAGCATGGATTCACGAAGCTCAAGCAATATCATCGGTATGCTACCGATTACCTGCCTGACGTTACACCTGGGGTTGCAGTCCGCTCAGAGCGACTCAGCTAAACCCATGTAACGTAGTTTTCTTATCTGTGGATGCTGCCCAGGCGTAGACATTCCACACCAAGACACACACTTTTTATGTCATTTGAAGAACTGGGCCTGTCATCCGAGGTGCTGCGCGCCGTTACGGAACAGGGCTACAACCAACCTACACCTATTCAGACCAAGGCAATACCCATTGTTTTACGTGGCGGCGACGTCATGGCCAGCGCACAGACTGGAACAGGCAAAACAGCAGGATTCACCTTGCCTTTACTGCAGCGCCTGTCAAAGCAGGAGCCACCATCATCACGCAAGCGCGGGGCGGTACGCGCGCTAATACTGACACCCACACGCGAGCTTGCCGCTCAGATTGCCGAAAGCGTTCAGATGTATGGAAAATATCTTGACCTGAAGTCCGCTGTTGTTTTCGGTGGCGTCAGTATCAACCCACAGATTAGCCAGCTTCGACGCGGGGTCGATATCCTCATCGCCACCCCGGGCCGTTTGCTGGATCATGCCGGGCAGGGCACCGTCGACTTATCCACACTTGAAGTTCTGGTACTCGATGAAGCTGATCGCATGCTAGACATGGGTTTCATCCATGATGTAAAACGCGTACTAAAACTTCTGCCAGGCAAGGAAAAACGTCAGAGCCTACTATTTTCTGCCACGTTTTCGGCTGAAATCAAGCAACTGGCGGCCAGGATTTTAAACGAACCGCAACTTGTCGAAGTGGCACCTCAAAACGCCACTGCAGATCGCATTGATCAACAAGTCTATAAATTAGACAAAGTACGCAAGCGCGAGCTGTTATCAAAGTTGATCAGCGACGAAGACTGGAAGCAAGTTCTGGTATTCACGCGCACCAAGCATGGTGCTAACCGCTTGGCTGAGCAATTGGATAAAGATGGACATTCAGCCGCCGCGATTCATGGCAACAAGAGTCAGGGTGCGCGAACAAAGGCACTGGCAGGTTTCAAGGCAGGTAAGATTAAAGTTCTGGTTGCCACTGATATAGCCGCTCGCGGCCTGGATATCGATCAACTGCCGAATGTCGTCAATTTTGAGTTACCTAATGTGGCTGAAGATTACGTGCATCGTATTGGTCGTACAGCACGTGCCGGTATGTCGGGTAAGGCGGTATCGCTGGTTTGTATAGACGAAGACAAGCTACTGGCTGGCATCGAACGACTCATTGGCAAAAGTATTCCTAGAGTCAACATTGAAGGGTTCGAACCCGATCCCAGTATTCGTGCGGAGCCCATTCGCCAAGGGGGCGGAGGCCAGAGAAGCGGTCCTAGAAATGGTAAGGGTGGCGGCAACGGTGGTCGAAATCGTCAAGGTGCCGGAAGGGGGCCCCAGCCCTCTCATTCCGGGCATGGTGCCGGGCGGCGAGGTCCGGCTGGAGCAGCTGCCAACAGATCCGGTGGCAACGGCCGTCGCCGACGCGCCTCGGGAGCATGAATAATCCAGATCAGGTGTAAAAACGGGAGTTTCGCCGGTCTCCCGCCTGGTTCAGGCATTCAACTAAGCGGGTAGACGGGCGTGAACGCAGTAAGCACTTGCCGGGTGCTTACTTTTTTGCTTCTCCTGCTTGCAAGAAGACTTAGCCTTTGAGTATGAACGATACCTTCATGGTCACTCTGTATTCGGAGATTTTTCCATTCTCGACAAGGGCTTTCTGATCCTTGATCCAGACACTTTTCACTCCCTTGAGTGTTTTATTTGCCCGTTTTACACCCTGGGCAACAGCATCATCAAATCCTTTGGTGGAAGAGGCGATGATTTCGGTAACTTTTGCTACGGCCATGATTTGCTCCTGTTGTGAGGTTACACGGATTTCCAACGGTACAAGGCTTTTCACCGCGTGTATATATTCGTTGCGGATAGCTTGCTTTGAACACGGCGAAAAAAACCAGCCAGTCCGTGCGAGCCTTCCATTAAAAAGGCGTCTTGTCCCAAGAGATAATGGCACTATCATGCCTGACGTCGTTGGTGCATACCGCGTTTTATCGGGCGACGAATCGTACCTCCCTTGAGTCAAACCAGGTTCTGGAGTATTCGGCAATCAAGCCGTCCTGATCTCTGGCAATGCGTTCAATAAAGCCCCAATGGGAATGCTTTTGATCATCGAACACCGCAGGAGCCCAATCGGGAAGTTGTGCGACGCCAACCCTGTCCTCGGCGCGCGTGATGCGCAGTTCCAGATGTTCGAAGTAGAATCGATAGAGAGCATCGCCAACCATTGATGCGTCGATTTCATCTGCGAATCGCCCGTCGAGCCATATCTCCTCCAATGCCGCGATTGTGTCATCAAGCTTGCGAATTCTGGTTAGACGAAACGCATGAGTGCACTTTCCGGGGAAAGGAAGATCAGTTGTTCTTTGCGTTTTCTCTACACTGAGAAGCTGAGCCGAAGGGGTAGCGGGACCATCGATTTTTTCCAGCCTGAACAACGCGTAAACATTCTCTACATCCAGAGGATGACTAATGTAGTTCCCCGAACCCTGAACGCGATAGAGAAGACCTTGTTGTTCGATTTCCGCGAGCGCTTTTCTCAAGGTTCCTACCGCTATTCCCAGTTTCTGCGCCATATTGCGTTCGGGTGGAAGCCGTTCTCCATCGGGCAATACCCCAGAATGTATATCTCTCATCAACATTTCGGCAATCTGGCCAGACAAGGGTACGCGACCGGTTTTTTGTGCAGGTGGCGTTTTGGCGGCAGAAGGCATGATTTAACACCTCAGAGATCAAATAAAAAAGATAGTTTGACACATTGATACACGATTGATACATTTCTTGCAACGACACGGGAGAATATTTCATGACAGTGGTGCCAATAAAGTCGGCAGGTGAGTCTGCAGCCGAAGTCTCATGGTTCGCACCGTTGTGTTCGGATGACTACCGGTTTCTGGGAGTACCGGAGGGCGATCTGCGCAGCAGCTGGCAAAATACGGCGTCCATAGTCAGGCGCGCGGACGAGTTAGGTTTCCGAAATATACTTTGTCCTTCTTCTTATCAAGTGGGCCAGGACACACTCACTTTCGTGGCAGGTAATGCACCATTGACCAGCAAAATCAATATGCTTGCTGCAGTGCGTTGTGGTGAAACACAGCCGATAATGCTGGCTCGCACTCTGGCGACACTGGACCATATGCTCCAGGGGCGATTGACCGTCAATATTATTTCGTCCGATTTTCCGGGCCAGAAAGAGGATAGTGCCTATCGCTATCAACGTTCGCACGAAGTGGTGGAGATACTCAAACAAGCCTGGACGCGTGATGAGATAAACCATAGAGGTCAGATTTATCAGTTCGAAGGTATGACAACGGATCCGGTCAAGCCCTATCAAATAAACGGCGGCCCCCTGTTGTATTTTGGCGGGTATTCACCCCCTGCGTTAAATCTGTGTGGCGAGCATTGCGATGTGTACCTCATGTGGCCGGAGAAGAAAGAAGATCTGGCCGAGCGAATGAAGGCCGTCAACGCCTGTGCCAGCGAACATGGCCGTGTGCTGGACTATGGACTTCGTGTACATATGATCGTTCGAGACACAGAGCAGGAGGCTCGTGAATATGCCCGGATGCTGGTATCAAAACTCGATGATGAACAAGGTCGGCTGATTCGGGAACGTGCCCTGGATTCGTCCTCGTTAGGTGTATCACACCAGGCAAAAAATCGTGCGCTTGCTGATCTGGAAGGCTACGTTGAGCCTCATCTGTGGACCGGTGTGGGGCGTGCCCGCTCCGGATGTGGTGCTGCCCTTGTGGGCAGTAGTGATCAGATTCTAAGTGCTATCGAAGAGTACAAGGCCATGGGAATTCGTGCCTTTATTTTTTCAGGGTATCCGCACCTGGAGGAATGCGACTACTTTGGCAAACTCGTGTTACCACATCTTGAGACATGCTCGCTTCCACACGTTCATGGGCGAGTTCCATCGCAAACACCCGATACTCCATTGGGGGTTGGTGAGCGACGCTAGAGGCGTATTTCAAACCAGCAGGCGATTTGTTTAGTCGGGTCAATCGTAAGGTGAAAGCGAGGCTTGTAACGGCCCCGGGTAGAAGCAGCGTCTATCTCTCATCAAACGGATTGTCAGAATTACGAAAATAGATAAGCAAAACGCCGATTGGCATGGCTGCAAGTCCAAGCACTGCCAGAGCCATGGTTATCGGTTCGAATAAATCGTTGGTCCCACTGGTGAGCGATAGAAATACCTTGCTTACAAGTCCGAGTCCAAACGCAAATATGATCAATCCAAACGCAGCTTCATGAACCGAGTAGACAAGGCGCAGTATACGTATTTGAGAACGTGTGAAGGGTTTGCGCTGTTTTTCGTATTTTAGTCTTCTGGAGGTGAGGTGCGGGAAGCTCAAATGCCATTTTCGGGTTATTACGACTTTGCCGTTATTACTCACCTGTTTGTGGTGTGTGAGCTTGTAGAGTGCTATTCCCAGAATAGGAATCAGTATCAGGAGTAGAACCATACCCAGAACGGCGTCCGGATGGTTCATGGTTTAAAATGCTCAAAAAACGGATTCATATTAAAGTATCTTAGAACTGATATGCGCGACTTGCAATCTGTCTTGATAAAACGTGAGTATTGGCATGAGCGTTTACAATCACTTGGGGCAACAATGTTATGTAGTGCATGTGTCAGTCTGCGACGGTGCATCATCAAATCAGATAATGAGTGTCACCATGAGGCAATTTCCAGATAACGTTTTCGATAGTCATCATCCGGCGCAGTTAAAACAAGGTGAATGGAAATCTGATGCTGGATTTCTGGAAGCCCTGCGCGTGTCCTGGCTTGGTCAGTATGCCGATTACATCGGCTTCGAAAAGGCAGCTGACTATATTGAACAATTACGCGCACAAGGCAGACTCTACGATCATCATGAGCCCTTGACTATACATGCCTGGATAAACGGGAGAATTGTCGGCATTAGCGCGCTTCGCCCGTTACCGGGAATCGACTTGATAACCATGCTGGAAGTACATCCGGATTTTCGTAGTAGAGGTATCGGTAAACAATTATTGCTTGCCTTATGCAATGCCAGTGACCGTCTTATGGCACATGTATCAATTCATCAACCTCGTGTAAAGGAGTTTTATAAACGATCGGGGTTTCATGTTCTGGATAGATCAGAAGAGCGTCATGGTGATCATATGCTTATGTTTGATGTGCTGGCAAAAAGTATCAGCAGGCACGTTTCCTGAATTTTCTACACCTATAAAGGCCCATGGGCCATGCTGATCAACGGGCAGCGATAGCCTCCATATCGACGCAAGCTGGTGTTACGGAGAACTTCCTTAAAGCATCAACAGGCAGCGAAAAGATGCCTACTTTTTAGATTCGCCTTTTTGCAACCACTCAAACTGTAATCCTTTGGCAGTTCGATTTTCAAATCCTGCCCAGTAGGTGTGATCATCGCTGAATGATCCGTCTGCTTCGACCGAATAAATTCCGTCATTCGAGTCCGGAATCAGATTGAGATACGAATCCATCGCGGAGTCCATCTTAAGGTACCGGTTTAACCAGGCGGTTGAAAAATGCTGAGCGATATTATTCATCCGAGTGGTCTCCCAAACGGCATCTGCGTAGTGGCCAAATGAAGAAAGCCCGAAAGGATTGTTTATTGCAATACTTTCAGCAGGGGCGGGGTAGGGTGCTGCTGCGTTGTGATTCGCGTTTTCAAACGTTAGTAAGGCACGATCAACGCTAATTGCCTCCTCCCAAATTGCGCGTACACCGTTTTCATACAAGGAAACATCATCCTGAGAGCCAGCGACAAATAGCATGGGAATCTGTACGCCTGTCAGACCGGCAGCGTCAAAAAAACCAGAATTTCTTCCCCATGGCGCAATGGCAATTGCCGTTTTTACTCGTGGATCCGGTAAAGCGTTATGCGTATCACTGCCGCTTTGATGAATACCGAGCGTTTCGAATGGCGGGCTGAATGGAAATTGCACTGACGACTCCGTTACACCACCACCAGCTGTTATGACAGCGCCATAGCCTCCCATGGAATAGCCAATTATTGCGGTGTTATCAGAATCAATCAGACCATTCAGGAAACTGGCTGGATCATTGTTGAGTCTGGCCAATTCGTTGAGGACGAACAATTGGTCCAATGAGCGGTTGCGTAAGGTCGAGCCGAAAGCTGATTGGGTGCGATAGGTGGAGTCAGTGTGATCGATAGAGGCGACCATGTAACCTTTCGAGGCGATATTCTCGGCAAGGTGCGACATCAGATAGCGATTACCGGGGTAGCCATGTGAAACGATAACCAGAGGGAATGGGCCCGCATTAGTTACTGGAGCTGCCCATTTGGTCGCCTGTCCATAGAGCTCGATCTCTGTTTGTGCATCTCGAAGGAATACCTTAAGGTCTTTGCGTCCGGTAGCACCAGGATACGAGGGATACCACATCTGGATAGTCAGTGGCCGGTCGTACGTGGGGAGAACGTCAGGCTGGCCAGCTCCCGGATCAAGTGCTAATACATCAATTTGATTTTGATTTACGAGGTCAATTGGCCGTGTGCCGATTTCGAACTCTCCGTAGGCAGCCAACTCCGGTGCATCAGGGCGTTGCACGTCGATGCGATTCTGTGCAGCCACACTGTCAGCCCAGGAAGTCGAAAGTAACGATACGCTCAGCGTCGCGATCTTTATAAACGTTTTCATTTTTTGCTCGCAAGTGAAAGTTCAATTTACGGTTAACCACAAATGGTGCAGGTCTTGAACAAGGTGCCTGTGGCGAATGCTGTTGTTTCGGAAACTCTCTCGTACCGTACCATAGGAGTGTGACGTACTGCTCATTCTCATTTTCCGGCCGTTTTTGAGGCTTGGTTCAAGTTTGAGCCTGATTGCTTGGACTGGTTCGTGCAAATCCAGCTTTGGAATCAGCTTAGGGGCCCATCTGTGACATTTCGCTCGGGCAAGCGTTTACGTGCGACTAATATAGCGAAGAAGAGCGAACTTACGGATCCGGTGGGTGCGTACCGCCGCTCTATGGCACCATCTCGTACGCTTATTGATGTGCTGGAACCCCGTCTTCTGTTTTCAGTAGATCATCCGTTAGGCCTACCTGTTAGTTCAGCTGATTTTCAAGAATTCTATCGGCAAGTGGATGATGCTGAGGTTGCTGCGCTTTCCCTCGACATGGTGCATGTCATGGATTATGAGAATTCGGATAACAGGGGTAGCTCAACGTCCGATCAAGGGAAAAACGAAGCTTCGTCTGACGAGGTTAAAAGTTCGGTAGCTCGTATTTCAGATGTAGAGCTTGAAGTGATTGTTGACGAGTATGTGTTTGAGTATCGAGTTGATTCAAGGCCGATGCTTGCTGATGATCCTCCAGCTCTCAACATAATTTACGTCACAACCACCAATGATATCGTCGATGCCGATAATTTGAGTTCGTTTGTCGCGTTTAACAATGGTGCCGGTGGTGACAATGAAGTGTCGTTGCGTGAAGCTGTCATTGTCGCTAATGCAGATCCGGATGTGGATCTGATCAGTTTGCCTGATGGTATCTTTAGCTTGACCCAGGATGCTCCCACTACTGATGATGATGCCAGTCAGTATGGTGATTTGGATCTGGTTGGTGACTTTGAGATACAAGGCTCGGCAGAAAACAATACCTCTATTAGGCAGACATTTACAGATCTTAGAGTGTTTGATCTACATTCTGGAGCGGTAACTATTTCTGACTTAACGATACTGGACGGATCCACTGAGGCTGGTGAAAACGGGGCCGGTATCTTAATCCATTCAGGGGCTTCAGCCGTCTTTGAAAACGTCAGTTTCATCAACAACGACGCAGCGGCTGACAATGGAGGCGCTATATATGCTGCTGGAGATGCCACGTTAGATAATGTGACTATTACTGGTAGTAACGCTATTCGTGGTGCTGGAATATATTCAGAGGCTACAGCTACCGTGGTGGTTCGCGATAGCACCATAAGCAATAATACCGTTATGGACTTATTGGGTGCCAGTGGTGGCGGAATATATGCGTTGGGCCCTCTTGAAGTATACGACTCGCTTTTCCAGTCTAACGCTGCAAATTCAGGAACTGATGCATCATCTGGACCGGTTGCCAGTGAAACTCGTGGTGGCGCAATTTATGTTGCGAGCACTAGCACCGCGGTTATTGAAAATAGCGTTTTCAGTAACAATTCGGCGAGGTCAGACGGTGGTGCCATCTATAACAACGGGACGCTAACGTTGACTGGTACATCCTTGAATTTTAATTCTGTGGGACGCTGGGGGGGCGGTTTGTCGAGTCTTGGAGATGTAACTGTAGTGGACTCAACCATCTGGGCAAATTCAACCAATGGTCCGGAGGGGCATCTTCCTTCTGGTGGAGGTATCCACATCTTTGAAGGCGGCACACTGGATATGCGTAATTCAATTGTCAGTCAGAATACCAGCATTGCTTATACCGGTGGCATACATCTGGAAGGCATTGCCACCATTACAGGAAGTACCATTGTTAACAACACCAGCAACAGGGACAACGACAACGAAGGAAGGGGGGGTATTAGTACTGACATCAAAGGTGGTGGTAATGTTCTGGTGCTCACTGATTCGCTAGTAGCCAATAATTTTGCTGGTACCGATGAGGATGATTTTTTCGCAGCCAACGCTAATGATGTCGAGTCGGGAGGCGGAAATTTAATTGAATTTGAAACTGACTTTGACACGCAGCCTTCGGATTCCATTGGAGTGGATCCGGGAATTGCATCAATACAGTTAGTGAACAATCGGGCTCAGATTACGTATGTTGACGCGCCAGTAATTTCCAGTAATGGTGGTGGTAACACAGCCGCTTTGCTTGTCGCAACTAACCAGCCTATAGTGACGATTGTAACTGCTGTTAGTGATGTTGGTAAATCGCATGCATTCAGTGTCGGTGGTCCAGATGCCGGGGCATTCACGATTGACAGCGCTACCGGGGAACTTGTATTTAACACAGTACCTGATCCAGCCATTAAAGACAAATATACTATTGATGTTATAGCAACGGATAGTGCCACAAGCTATTTGACTGATACTCAGATGCTATCAATTACAGTGTATGATGCGAATGTGGCGCCCACTATTATCAGTGATGGTGGAGGTGCAGCCGCGTCTGTCTCCGCCGATGAGAATCAGACTACCGTGACTACGGTAGTAGCAACTGATGCAGATATTGGCAGTACGCTTACGTACAGTCATGGTGGTACGGATGCAGCGGCATTCACGATTGATAGCGCAACCGGTGTGTTGACGTTCAATACGGCACCGGATCATGAATTGAAATCATTGTATGAGGTTGATGTAATCGTGACCGATGGCGGTGCGCTTACGGATACGCAAACGCTGTCTATTACTGTCAACGATGTGAACGAAGCGCCGGTGATCACCAGCAATGGTGGAGGTGCTACAGCGCCCATGTCAGTGGATGAGAATCAGACGGCGGTGACGACGGTCGTGGCGACGGATGTCGATGATAGCGATACGCCGAGTTATAGCCTGGGCGGTACGGATGCAGCGGCGTTCACGATTGATAGTGCTACCGGAGTGTTAACGTTCAATACAGCACCGGATCATGAGCTTAACTCATCGTATGAGGTTGACGTGATCGTGACCGATGGCGGATCACTTACCGATATGCAAACGCTGACAATTACTGTCAACGATGTGAACGAGGCACCGGTGATTACCAGTAACGGCGGTGGTGCCGCGGAAGCTGTTACAGTCGACGAAAATCAGACGGCGGTGACCACTGTCGTTGCCTCTGACGTCGATGATAGTGATACGCAGAGTTATAGCGTGGCTGGTACGGATGCAGCGTCGTTCACTATTGATAATGCTACCGGAGTGTTGACGTTCAACGCCGCACCGGATCATGAGCTGAAGTCGTCTTATGAGGTTGACGTGATTGTGACCGATGG
>JBGCFI010000022.1:0-99884 GCA_045106855.1 Granulosicoccus sp. | reverse complement strand
CCGATCCCATCTCGAACTCGGAAGTGAAACAGTTCAGCGCCAATGATAGTGTGGGGCTTCCCCATGTGAAAGTAGGTCATCGCCGGGTTTTATTTACGTCCATCAAGGCCGTCCCTCACAGGACGGCCTTTTTGCATTGGGCCAACGCGATCTGTGCTCAGTGGACTGACCCCATCAGGCCATCCTTCTCTACACCCCCGTCATTCCCGCACACCGCAGTCATTCCCGCGAATGCGGGAATCTACTTCGCACTGGCATGGATTCCCGCACACCGCAGTCATTCCCGCGAATGCGGGAATCTACTCCGCACTGGCATGGACTCCCGCACACCGCAGTCATTCCCGCGAATGCGGGAATCTACTCCGCACTGGCATGGATTCCCGCTTTCGCGGGAATGACGGGAATGCGGGAATGACTCGGTTGAGATAAATGCTCCATACTCCTGTTCGGCGCATACCTTTTTTCAGAGACTCTCGATAAGTCACTGACAATATTGTTGGGTTTATGGCACCTTAGGGATTGGGCTTCAAGAAATTTAACAAACGTATGTCTATGCTGTCCCCGGACGTCGGCGAACTGATGATGCAACGCATCGAAAAGCTTGCGACCCTCTCTGAGTCTGAACACGGATTAACCCGGAGATTTGCAACGCCGGAGCATCGAAGCGCCAACAACCTGGTAGCTGAGTGGATGGAACAGGCAGGTATGTCGGTTCATGAAGATGCCATTGGCAATGTGATTGGGCGTTATGAAGGTAGTACCGCCAATGCACCAGCCATTATGCTGGGTTCACATCTTGATACCGTGTTAATGGCCGGAAAATACGACGGTATGCTGGGGGTACTCAGTGGTCTGGCCTGTGTGGAGCACCTGGCGGCAAATTCGCAACGACTTCCGCAAGCAATAGAGGTCATCGGATTTGCTGATGAGGAAGGTGTCCGTTATCAGTCAACATTCCTTGGCAGTCGGGCCATTGCAGGCGAGTTCGATTTCGAGCAACTCGACAGGCTAGACAAAGACGGAATCAGTATGCGTGATGCGCTGATTGGCTTTGGTAAAAATCCGGATGATCTGACCTCTGCGATAAGACGACCGGAGGAAATTGCAGCTTACCTTGAGATACATATCGAACAAGGCCCGGTGCTCGAACAGGAGAATCTTGGCGTTGGAGTGGTCACAGCTATAGCCGGTGCAACGCGTCTGATGGTAACGATTTGTGGTGAAGCTGGCCATGCCGGAACGGTACCGATGACGTTGCGCCGTGATGCATTGGTAGCCGCTGCCGAGTGCATCAGTAGTATTGAAAAAATATGTACGGGTCCTGTGGATCTGGTTGGCACGGTGGGTTCAATCAAAGCAGAACCCGGCGCAGGTAACGTCATTCCAGGACGTGTCGAGTTTACCGTTGATATTCGTGCAGCAGAAGATACTTGCCGCAAAACGGCGGTCGATACAGTTATCGCTCAACTACATGACATTTGTGAGCAACGCCATTTACAGATCAACGTGGATACCGTTCACAACGAACCAAGCGAAGTCTGTGACAGTGCCTTGATTGAACACATCAGCGATGCCATAAGCGCGTGTCAACCCCGGGTACTTAAACTGACCAGCGGTGCTGGTCATGATGCAATGGTCATGACGCATATAACCGCCTCCGGTCTGATATTCGTGCGTTGTGCTGGTGGTATCAGCCATAACCCTGCAGAATCCATCACCGTTGATGATGCCGCTCTTGGTGCCGAAGTCATGTGTCGATCCTTACTCAACCTATCGGCTGCCATAGCCTAATTCCTTTATTGTTATCAAGCTTTCTCATGACTTCCAAACCCCCCATGCTATTTAAAGAACTTGACCCGGACCCAAGGTTGTTAATGGGACCCGGCCCTGTGGATGTCTATCCTCGCGTTCTAAGAGCTATGTCCACGCCGTTGCAAGGGCAATTCGATCCACAGTTCACGCAATACATGAACGAGGTTCAGGTTCTCTATCGACAGGTTTTTGAAACTGAAAACGAACAGACGTTTCTGGTTGATGGTACAGCGCGTGCGGCCATTGAAGCTTGCCTGGTATCTGTTATAGAGCCTGGCGATAAGGTTCTGGTGCCCATTTTTGGTCGCTTCGGTCATCTACTCAAAGAGATCGCGATTCGTGCCAAGGCTGACGTGATCACCATCGATACAGAGTGGGGCACCGTGTTTACGCCTGAGCAGATCGAACAGGCAGTTGTCACACATAAACCAAAATTACTCGCCATCAGTCAGGGCGATACCTCAACAACCATGAAGCAGCCATTGCAAGCTGTGGCTGAGATTTGTCATCGCCATGGCACCCTGGTTTATATCGATGCCACAGCTAGCGCGGGTGGTAATGCTCTGCCAGTGGATGCCTGGGGATTGGATATTGTCAGCATTGGATTGCAAAAGTGTCTATCAGGCCCACCGGGCTCTGCACCGATAACGTTTAGCGATGGCGTTGCCGATAGGATCCGTCATCGAAAACACACGGAAGCGGGAATTCGACCTGCCAATGTTGTTGATGGTGATGGCCCCATCATCCAGTCAAACTATTTTGATCTGGCCATGCTGATGGATTACTGGAGTCCGTTGCGTTTAAACCATCACACAGAAGCCGCCAGCATGCTGTATGCAGCACGTGAGTGTGCGCGGGTTCTGCTTGAGGAAGGACTTTCGGCTTGTCAGTCCAGGCATCAGTTGACTAGTCGTGCCCTGCGTGCCGGGCTTGAGGCGATGGGGCTGGAGTTGTTCGGCGATCCACTGAATCGTATGGATAACGTGACGGGTGTTTTCATACCCAAGGTATGTGGTGACGGAGCTGCACTGCGAAGTGAAATGCTCAACGATTTTGGTATCGAGATCGGAACCTCTTTTGGACCGTTGGACGGAAAGATATGGCGTATAGGCACCATGGGTTATGTGTGCCGAAAAGCCAATGTAATGCGTTGTCTGAGTGCTTTGGAAATGACCCTGCATCGCCAGGGTTATAAAACCACGCAGGGCGCTGGTATAGACGCAGCTTATAAAATATACGATGCCCATGAGGCACAAGCTGCCACATGATCTTGACACACGGCAGCGCGAACATCATGACAAAAACACTATGAACTCTGATAACAAGCAAACACCCATTCAGCAACTTCTTTCGCAAACTCCCTGTGTTGTTAACGTTGGTCTGGAAAGCTTCTCCGACGATCTGGAAAGCCAGCAAGTGTCTGTGATTCAGCTTGATTGGCGACCACCTGCGGGAGGTGACCCCGAATTAGCCGACCTGTTATCCAGGTTGGGTAGCTGAGATGCAGCAAATCGAATTAGCCAATCAACAGGCATTGGCAATCATGCTGCAGGCCGACCCGGTGTTGGTCGATGTCATGCGGGCTGAAGAAGCCATACCGGCGTTATCTGAAGGCAAAAAAATTCTGCATGCTGGGCCACCAATTACCTGGGAACGCATGTGTGGGCCTATGCAAGGTGCAGTTGCTGGAATTGCGGTCTTTGAAGGATGGGCCAGTGATCTTGAGGACGCCGCGCAACGAGCGGCTAATGGAGAATACGAGTTTCATCCGAATCACCATTTTGATGCTGTAGGTCCGATGACAGGAATGACCACGCGCAGTCAGCCGTTAATGGTGGTAGAGAATCGTACTTACGGAAATCGCGCCTACTGTGCCATCAATGAAGGGCTTGGCAAAGTCATGCGATTTGGTGGAAACGATGAGAGTGTTCTGGCCCGGCTTGCCTGGTTACGCGATGTGTTGGGTCCGTTGATGGGCAAGGCGTTGCGTTCCGGTGACGGCATTGCCTTGAAAAATCTGATAGCTCGTGGACTGACCATGGGTGATGAGATGCATCAGCGCAACGTTGCATGCTCTGGATTGTTGTTGCGCGCTATTTCACCGTCATTGGCGCGTGCAGGTTCCGATACAGCGCTGCTGGCCGATGCACTGACATTTATGGGTAGCAATGATCAGTTCTTTTTGAATGTCGCCATGGCCTGTGGCAAATCCATGATGGATCCTGTGCGAAATATCGAGCACTGCTGCATTGTCACCGCTATGTCGCGTAACGGAACCGACTTTGGAATTCGCGTCAGTGGTACTGGTGACCAGTGGTTTACGGCTCCGGTAGAAATGCCTGAAGGTCTCTATTTTCCGGGCTTCTCAGAAGCTGATGCAAACCCGGATATGGGTGATTCAACTATTGTCGAGACCATTGGTCTAGGTGGATTTGCCATGGGCGCTGCGCCTGCGGTCGCAGGATTTGTCGGCGCAGGTGCCGCGTCCGAAGCAGCGCTGTTTACACGTTCCATGCGAGAGATTACGTGTGGTGAAAACCCCGAATGGACCATTCCTGCGATGGACTACACCGGCGTACCCACGGGTATTGATATCCGTCGTGTCGTTGAGACCAGTCTTGCGCCAACGATCAATACCGGCATCGCTCACCGGGAACCGGGAATTGGACAGGTGGGGGCGGGAGTTGTAAAAGCCCCTTTACGTTGTTTTTCAGACGCCTTGCGGGCCTTTGCCGAGTTGGAGGGCGTTGTATGAACACGGACAGCAATGCTTATCTGGAAACACGTGTTCGTCAACAGTTCTACCTCGATTCGGTAGCATTGATGCGCTTATCGCGCACACTTAACGAAACAGCGGGTGTATTTGATGCTGCGATGATGATGGGCACGCCTGCTAACCTTGAGATTCTAAGTAATGCGTCGTTGCTGGAATTACCCATCGACGGTCAAGCCGAATCTAGCATTGGCCCCGGTGACCTGATTCTTACTGTTCGAGCAGAGAGTCGACAGATTGCACTGGATGCGTTGGACGAAGCAGAACAATTGCTGGCTCAACCACAACAATCGGGTAAGAGCCGAGCGTGGCAACCACACAGTATTCGCAGTGCGGTGGACGAGCATCCAGAATCTAATCTTGTACTGATCTCAGTGCCCGGTGCATTCGCTATCAGTGAAGCACGCAAAGCTATTCGACGTGGATTGCACGCGATGATCTTCAGTGACAATGTGTCAGTGGATGATGAGCTTACATTAAAGCGTGAGGCACATGATCTGGGTGTGCTGGTCATGGGACCCGATTGTGGAACCTGTGTTATAAACGGAGTGCCTCTGGCCTTTGCCAATCAATTACCCCGCGGTGATATTGGTATCGTCGGCGCGTCCGGCACTGGTATTCAGGAAGTAAGCTGTCTACTGGCCGGTATGGGCAAGGGTATTTCTCACGCTATTGGTGTTGGTGGACGTGATATGGGTGGCGTGGTTGGAGGTATATCAACCTTGATGGCACTCGATGCGCTCGAGTCAGATGATGCCACTCGACACATCATCGTGATTTGCAAACCCCCGGCACCCGATGTGGCCACTCGGGTATTAAAGAAAATTGCCGAGAGCTCCAAAACATTTACGCTGTGTTTTATCGGTGGACACTCGCCAGAGCTTCCTGCCAATGCCAGCTGGGCCAGAACATTGAGCGCTGCCGCTGAAGATGCTGCAGGTGCGATTGGCAGCATCGGTTCTGTCGAGCAGCCAGGCGGTGTACAACACGAGAAAACAGGCGGAGCTGAAAGCTTGCTTACGGGTAGCGCAATACGTGGACTTTTCTGTGGCGGAACGCTTTGCGCTGAGGCGCAGGTTATCTGTCTGGATGCCGGGTTGTCGGTGACATCCAATGCCGCTATACCGGGGGTATCTGACGTCCTGGTTTCGCAGGGGCACACGCTGCTCGATCTGGGTTCTGATGAATATACGCAGGGCAAACCGCACCCTATGATTGACCCGGCAGTACGTGATCAGTTGCTTACAGATGCGCTTCGTGACGACGTTACCGCAGTTGTATTACTGGATGTGGTCCTGGGTTACGGGGCGCATGCGGATCCGGCCGGGCAGCTGGTGCGCAGCCTGCCCGATAGCTGGACTGATTCAGGTGTCAAATTGATTGCCTCAGTGACCGGGACCGAACAAGATCCACAAATACGAAGTCGGCAGATTAGTGTATTGCAAAGTGCCGGTATTGAAGTGGCTGCATCAAATGCCCAGGCCACAAGCATTGCAATCGCGCATATTGAAACTCGTGCTGAATAGGAAGAACATATCATGCGTTACCAAATCCTATGATTACCCCCTTTGAGTTGCCGCCGCGGCTTCTGGTTGCCATCGGTGGCAATGCTACGCATCCGGAAGATATAGCCGGCACCTCTCAGGAACAGGCAAGCATTGCGGCGCAGACGGCCAAAGCTCTGTTACCGCTCACTACGCTCGATAATGAACTCATACTGACTCACGGCAACGGGCCTGTTGTTGGCAAGATACTCATGCGTCAAGTGCTGACCCGTGATCGTATTGCACCAATGCCGCTGGATATCTGCGTGGCCCATAGTCAGGGGGGAATCGCCTATCTGTTAATGCAGGCAATCGAGAACGCGTTGCGTGAAATCGATAATCCTCGGCATGTTGCCGCACTGCTGACGCAGGTAGAGGTTGCCGAGGATGACCCCGCGTTTGAAAATCCGAGCAAACCGATTGGTGCGTTCTATTCAGAAGACGATGCCAAACTGATAGCGCAGGAGTTGGGTTGGAATATGGCCGAGGATGCAGGGCGTGGTTGGCGGCATGTCGTACCGTCGCCCAAACCTTTGCACATCTGCGATGTATCGCTGGTACAGGTAATGGCCCGGCGTGGCACTATCGTGATCGCCGGTGGGGGCGGTGGCATACCGGTTATTCGTGGAAAAAAAGGTGTGCGCAATGGTGTGGCTGCTGTAATTGACAAGGACCTGACATCGGCGTTAATGGCAAATGTCATTGGCATTCCGGTGATGATGATACTTACAGCTGTTCATCAGGTCTCCATTCACTTCGGCACACCGCAACAGCAAGCTCTTGATATGGTCAGCTTGCGTGACTTGCGGCGTTATCAGAAGGAAGGTCACTTTCCGGCTGGCAGTATGGGACCGAAAGTGAGTGCAGCCATTCGATTTCTCGAGGGCGGTGGGCAGCGAGTGATTATTGCTCATATAGATGATGCGATGTCAGCGCTTCGAGGTGAAACGGGTACGCATATCGTTGCAGATCCGGAACGTCTTGCTGATCACTGAAGTGTGCCAGCCCAGGCCTGCTGTCCGAGCATTCAATGACAACAAGATCGCGCAGCTTGTCGTTCTGAATCTGTCCCGTTTTGAATTGCGGGTTGATCGGGGAGAGCGGGTATTGTCGCTGTTGCCGGTAATCAGTATGGGGAGTGAAGCCGCCAGAATACTGATGATGAGTCGGCGAGCTCATATACTGGCTTTGTTTGAACGCAGTTTCTATATTCAGTGTGAGCAAGGCATTATCTGTGTAGGTGTTGCGTCACTCGGTAAAGGGCCGTTGCATGTTTTGCTACAGTCAAAACAGGATCAGCTGCCTTCAGAGTTAAGCAGCGCTCTTGCTATCGGAGTAGACAGTCGGTCACCACTCGGTGTTGAAAATCATTCAGCTCAGCGTATTGATCATGCTGATGATGAGCTTCGACATTGTTTTACCGGCAAGGTATCGAGTAGTGGTTTAAATACATTGTCATTGAAGCTTACAAGAGATGTGCTCGATGCAGTAGCTCCCGCACACCCTGAAGGTTTTGGCTGGATACTGAACAATGATTGCTGGCAAAGTCACGTAGAATCTCCAGAGGCGGCAACAGCCAGTCTGGGATTGCTGGATTCAAGTTTTCGCAAGCAATGCGTTCCGGCATTGCTCGACTTGTCTCAATGGCTTGGGAAATCCCTGCGAAGTTGCGCTCAACCAAGCTTTAATACAGTGGCTGGACTCGATGACTGTGCACGGATTGATACTCACCGATGTGCAGCAGTCAATCTCGATATACCTTTGAGTCTATCCACGTTGCTGGGCACCGGTCCGGGTTTAACACCCGCAGGCGATGATTTACTGGCAGGTGTTATGCTGTTTCTGCATCGGATCAATCGTGCTGATCTGGCGAGCTCACTCTGGAAAGTGTTGGAGCCGTGGCTGGCGTCTAGAACAAATCCTGTAAGCTCAGCACATTTACGTCTGGCGGCTCAGGGTCAATGTTCGGAACACCTGCTTTTATTGCTTGACCACGTGGTCAAAGAAAATAGTGCTGATAACACTGATATGACGCACAAGATGATTGCAGATATACAGTCTCTGACGAATCGCATAGGCTCTTCGTCAGGTTGGGATACCTTGGCGGGTATGACTCTGGTGCTGCGTGCACTCAAGAATTACCCATGAAAAACTTGATTTCACATACGATAAAAATCTGATGCTCCAGACAAAACGCAGTTATAACGGAATGGTGGTAGCACCTCATCACCTGGCATCGCAGGCAGGCCTTCGCGTTTTGCGTGAAGGTGGCAATGCGGTAGAGGCAATGATTGCAGCGGCCAGTACTATTGCCGTTGTGTATCCACACATGAACAACCTGGGTGGTGATAATTTCTGGTTACTGTACACGCCGGGTAAACCGGTTGCAGGCATTGATGCCTGTGGAGCCGCCGCCGGCCTAGCCTCACAATCTTTCTATGCGGAACAAGGTTATACCGCTATTCCCGACAGAGGGCCGTTAGCCGCACTCACTATGGCGGGTGCTGTATCGGGTTGGCAGGCAGCCCATGAGTACAGTCGGCAGCAATTGGGTGGCAGACTACCGTTGACTCGATTGCTTGAGGATGCAATTCACTATGCTCGCGAGGGTGTGGCCGTGACACAAACACTGGCAAACAATATCGCTGGCAAGAGAGAGCAGTTGCAGGCACAGCCCGGCTACGCAGAGTGTTATTTACCCGGTGGTCAGGCATTGCAGGAGAACGACCGCTTACGTCAGCAAAG
Organism: Granulosicoccus sp.; assembly: GCA_045106855.1. GTDB lineage: Bacteria > Pseudomonadota > Gammaproteobacteria > Granulosicoccales > Granulosicoccaceae > Granulosicoccus. The sequence goes on along the minus strand of JBGCFI010000022.1, from coordinate 91,010 downwards.
AGTGTCTGATACTTTGCAGCAACTGACCCAGACCGGTCTGGACGATTTCTATCGAGGCGAGCTGGCCGAAACTATGGCCAGCGAACTTGAATCCTCTGGTAGTCCATTGCGGATAGACGATTTTAATCGGCATAAGGCGCTCTGGGTTGATCCATTAAGTGCACAAGTCAGTGGTCATGTCTTGTATAACTTGCCACCACCTACCCAAGGTCTGGCTTCTTTGTTACTGCTAGGTGTTCATGATCGGCTTGAGGCTGCGAAAGCTGAAACCAGTGCGTATGTGCATTCGCTGGTAGAGGCTACCAAGTGTGCCTTCCGAATTCGTGATCTGCACGTCACCGATCCCGCGTACATGGCAACACCTGCCGCCGAGTTTCTCGAGTCATCACGACTCGATGCCATGGCAGCGCAGGTAAATCCCGAACAGGCGGCTCCCTGGCCTGATGCCGCAACTGGCGGTGATACTGTCTGGCTGGGTGCTATTGATAATGAAGGCCGTGCGGTCAGTTTCATCCAGAGCGTGTATTGGGAGTTTGGTTCGGGTGTGATTCTTCCCTCCAGCGGAATAACCTGGCAGAACCGCGGCATCAGCTTTTCGCTGGATGCAGAACATCACAATGCGCTTATGCCGCATCGACGACCGTTCCATACGATTCAGCCGGCGTTGGCTGTGTTAAGCGATGGGCGCGTCATGTCTTATGGAACGATGGGTGGCGAGGGACAGCCACAGACACAAGCCATGGTGTTCTCTCGTCATGTGCTCCAGGGCCAGTCGTTGCAAGCTTCGATTACGGCTCCACGCTGGCTGTTAGGTCGCACGTGGGGAAGTGAATCAACCAATTTGCGCATGGAGAACCGCTTTGATCCTCAGGTGTACGACGAGCTCAAGGCCATGGGGCATGATGTAGAAATAGTTGGTGCTTACGAAGAAATCATGGGCCATGCAGGTGCGCTGGTTCATCATCCTGATGGCCTGATTGAAGCGGGCGCTGATCCGCGCAGCGATGGTAGTGCTGCAGGATTCTGATGAACGGGCTTTCCAGGCTTGCAATAGCTTTGAGCATAATCGAAGCAAAAGCTCGGTTATCAACACAAGAACGCAGTGTCAGATAGTTGGCATCCCAAATGGTTGCGGATCTCTAACCACCCTGGTATGTCGTATCCGATGCGGTGTTTAGCAGGTGGTATCCAATGGGTGTAAAGTAACCTCGCCTACGGTCCACCAGTGGACCTTCACCGCAGAAACGTATTTCCTACGCTTGTTATGCAGATACCTTACGGATTTTCAGTCATCGATGTAGTGGCATTAGGCGTGTTTTTCGTGTGCTGGGTGGGTCATTACTATGTCACCTACCTTTCACGTTGGAAATCGCTAACCATTACGACGAAAATGACTGAGATGCGTGAACAATGGATGTTGAATGTCGTGGTACGCGGCGACTCACCCATTGATGCCATCATTCAAAACGCTTTGCATCAGGGCGTGTTGTTCTTTGCTTCCACGACGGTGCTGCTAATTGGCGGGTTAGTGGCAGGACTGGGAGCTGCTGATCGTGGTGTAGAGGTGTTGCATCAGTTGCCACTCGTCGCCGCCAGCAATACGGTTCAATGGGAGCTCAAAATACTGCTTATCATTTTTATATTTGTTATGGCATTTTTCAAATTTGCCTGGAGCTATCGTCTTTATAACTACATCCTGATCATGATCGGTGGAGTCCCACAACTGGACAATGATGATCCAGCGCTAAAGGTATATGCGAAGCGACTATCGTTGTTGCATGCTCTGGCAGCCAAGCATTTTACAACAGGGTTGAATGCCTATTTTTTTGCCCTGGCGGCATTCACCTGGTTTGTTAACGCCTGGCTATTCATGGTGGCAACTATATGGGTTGTTCTGGTGCTTTACAGACGTGCATTTCGTTCAGAGTTCCTCCGTTTGTCCAAGGCGAAATCCTTTGACTAGATGAGGTGCCCTCGCGGTTATCGTGTGCGAGAGGTAAAACAAAACACAACAACTATTATCAGTCGGGTTTAATCGCTGCCTGATACAACCAATGTTGCCGCCGAGGTGTTCGACGATGCGTTCCTTATTCTGCTGAATTCTGTAATTTTCGACAGGAGCTTAATAAATCGATTAGAATTTCACAACGAAAATGTGACAACATCATTTACACATAAGGCAATCGATTCATGGCAAGCTCCTCGGTCATTAGAAATGCACATTTTCTGGGCACTAAAATCCGGAATCTGCGCAAACGCAACAACCTGACTATGGATGATCTGTCGGCCCGTTGCGTTAAGCTGAATGCCGAATCAGCACCATCGGTCTCTTACCTGTCCATGATTGAGCGGGGCAAGCGCCATCCCAGCTCGACGATGCTGGGCGTGATTGCCGAAGTGTTTCAAAAGGATATCAGCTGGTTTCTGGATAACGTTCCTGACGAATCCTCTATCGTTCCAGATAAAGGTAGCCGGGGCGGGATGCGAGGTATGTCGTTAGAGCCGGGTTTTCTTTTCTCCAAAGACATTCTGCAGAATGCGATTCCAGAGATGCTTTCGCAAACCGGAGTGTCAGGGCGACAATTTGCTCACCTGCTAATTCGTGCCCATCAGGAGAATAATCAAAATCATTTTCCCGAGCTTGAACGCGCGGCCGAAAGTGTTGGTCACAAGCAGATGCCTTTGAGTCTTGATGCACTGATGGATATTTGCAACAGCATGGGATTACAGATCAAATGGTTTTCCAAGCCACCCGGGAGCGCACTTGCGCCTGTCGATCGATCGGATCAGTCGGTTGTCAGATCGTTCTTCGAAGCGCCATCTACCATTCATGTCAACAAGTTGATGCAGTCACAGCCTTCTCGACTAAAGTACGATCTTGCGTTATATATCGGTCATAAGGTGTTGCACGATGGGGATGGGGTTAAAAGTGTTGCCGTTACCGGGCCTGCGCCGGTTATCAATTCTGATACTCGTGATGCACTGAATTGGGAAACTTCCAGTGCCATCGATTCCCAGGATATCGTACATGCCTGGCGTGACTTTGAATGTAGTTTCTTTGCCGGAGCGTTGTTATGTCCGAAAGTTCCGTTCAGGCGGTTACTGGAGCAACGGGCACATGATGTCACCATCGGCGACATGCTGGGCGTAACAACCTCTGTGGTCATGCGACGAATGACTGTTGTGTCTTCATATCCTCATTGGCACTACTTTGATGCATATCCTCCGGGCAGGTTGTTAGCCGTTTACCGTGGTAACGGAATACCCTTGCCCTGGGGTAATATGCGGATGGTTCAGGATCCCTGCCAGCACTGGGCTGTTTTTCGCATGATTGATGCTGGTTCCGAGCAAGGAAGCTCTCAGGTATCAGTAATGGATGTCGGCTCTGAACCCAGAATATTCTGCTGTGAGTCGGTAAGGGTTAATGATATGTCGGGTAGCAACCATGTGCTGTGCGCCGGAATTGATGTTAACCCTGCATTGGAAGCTCAAGGTGCTGATGCAGTATCGATAGCCAATAGTCTCAAGAAAGCCTGTAACGAGAATCGCGGTTCTGTAGAAATTCCTCCATCTATTCGTAAAGAATTACAGCAAACCGCCAAGTTGCTTAATATAGAGTGGCTGAACAGAGGGATAGAGAAGCCGGCTAGAATGATCTGCCCGCGCAGTAGTGCTTGTCCTCGTACACCTGGTTGTCATTGAGAAATGCGGCGAATTTTCTTGTAACGTTAGTGCTTCCAGTGTAAGCGCTGTACTTTTATCCGTATCACTTGCGGATATAAGACGCCAATAGAAAACTATGACAGTCGATGTCGTTTTTTACCGCAACGAACGCAGGTATCGATCGTGACGAGCTTGCCTTGTTTAACATCAAATGTAGATTGTTTTTCTGTTTGCCACTTGTGATGATTGTTCTGACACAAGGTGCTGCGGCGTACTGGCGTTGGCTTTTTAAAAGGTATTATGTTGCTCATATCGCCAGAATACCCCAGGTTGGTGCTGCACCGGTGTCTAATCTGTATCTGGCAAGCATTTGCTTTGGCGGGCCTTTCTAGATAGAGTAATAAATCAACGTTTTAATTCCCCTTCGAGTATCACACGTGATCACTATGGGGAGCCTGGGGGTTATATGACTCGAGAAAAGGTTCGCGTTTATCTGTTAGCGGTTTTGTGCAGTACAAGCCTGCTGTCCAGCAGTGCTTTGCTGGCCCAGAAATCTGATAAGGATTGTCAATGTCGTGCGCCGGGAGGTGATATGCGAGATCTGGGCACCGTTGAATGCGTTCAGATTGGCGGTACAGCCAAACTTGTAACGTGCACTATGTCTACCAATACGCCTTATTGGAAGGATGTTGAAAACGTCGAAGGGTGTCCTTCAGCATAACTGAAGACCACCCTGCTTAAGCTGCCACTAATAAGTTCGCATTAACGAGTCGTGCGTTATAAGCGACAATGTGCATAGAAGCTGGTGGTTGCCGGCCAGTCAGAAAAAACACCTGCAACGCCCACATCTCTGGCGAGTACGTCCAGTAATCTCAGTACATCGCCTTCATTGTTCATGGCTTCAGCAACGCTTTGGTGGTACCAGCCGCCGTTCTCAATGTGTATCGGGCCAGAACGCTCCAGTGACCATGCGATAAGTTTCAGCCCAGCCTCAGTAGCAGCCTTTGCATAGGGTGATGGCATCATGCGCTTGTTTTCATCTAGTGTTACCAGCATCCACAAAGGCGGCGCTAGATACTGGACGCCACTATCTTTAAGATCCTGCATAGTGGGCTCCCAGGTCGCCTTGTTCATATGGTTGAAATTCTGCTCACGGTATCTGTCGTCCAGATAAACGACCTGATTGGCAAAATCTGGTGCAGTGCTTATCCAGTGCGCAATATCGATATCCTCGAATGATTGTGGCCAAACACGAGCAGGATCTATATTGGCATCGCGATACTCCTGCAGCATCTGTGTTGCCTGCTGATTGCGGGTGTAGTCTCCGTCGAATGGCAGCGGTACCAGCGCCTCTTTGAGTTCCGGAGTCATACCAACACCTAGCTGATCGAATAGGCGAATACTCTCTGCATGTGACAGCAACGTGCCTTCATGTGCATAAAGATCAGTCCTCCAGTCGGCCGTTGCATTCATGTAATCCTCAAGGTTTTCGGCCCCGGGATTTCCCGCATCCATTTTTCCGGTAAGGGACTTGAATTCTTCAAGTGTGATATCAGAGGTGCAGCACTGCACATCAGCGAAAGGACTCTGTGAGTTGTAGTCTGGTGGAACAGTGCATTTCTCGGCAAGTGGCGTTGCCAGAATATTGGTTGTCGTGTGTAGATCGCATTGCGAGTGACGACAGACTAATTCCCGATCTTTCGTAAAGGTTACATCGCATTCGATAATGCCTGCACCCATTCGTGCTGCGGCGATGTAGGATTCCACGGTATGTTCTGGAAATTGCATTGGCGCGCCACGATGCCCAATGGAAAACACAGATGGTTGGATGTTACTGATATCGCAGTTCATCAAATCGTTTTTCAGATCTCCTGCAGGCAGTTGGTCGGCCATATACAGAGGCCTTTGTCCAATAGATATGCGCTCCGCAGCCTGTGCAGCTGTTACGTGTAACAACTGAAATGCGATAACACCAATTACCATCGTAATGGAGAGGTTCCGCCCAATACCTCGTTCGATGAATCCAGATTTCATGAATTTACTCCGCTTATACTGTTGAATTCCGTTCAGAACGTTAGCCGGTCATTAACTAGTGTACTGCAATTTTATACTCCACCGGAATTGCTTCATGATCACCGGCAAATACCGAGCTTTCACAACCATAGTGGAGTATAGACGTGCCACGAGTTCGTGGAAGAAGTTGGTATGAATTCTTGGTGGAGGGGGCTTTCGCCGAGTCGATCATCCGCAATATTATAGTATGCGATTGATGTGCCGGAATTATCGGATTATCTCCAGTGGCGCTACAATACCGTTTTCACTGGCGCGAATCTGGAAGCGATATTCGACGCCGCTTAGTTGACCAATAAACGATACCGCGCGGCGATCAAACGAGCGTGTAGCAAACAAGCCTATGACGTCATCTTCGAAGGCAATGACAACCCCTGGCATTTGTTCACGGCCACCTTTCAGGATGACGGGCTCTGGCATGACAAGCGCTCTTGCCTTATTAACTGGCAAGTGAACCAGTATGGCTCTGGTTGCGAAGCGTGCCTGCTTCAGATAGCCAAAATCAACATTGCCCGGCACGCTTTCATTGAGCGTATCCTTACTCTGTGTCTGGCCGGGTACCGGTATTATCATAAGTGCCCAGAAGAACAAAGCAGGCAGTACCGACGTCCATAGCAATTTTAAAGACGTGTTCAATCGCCTGTTGGCTGATCGTTTACAAATCATGGCAGACCAAAACTGAGTAGAACAAAACATTGTACCTACCAATATACTGGTTTAACTCCATCTCTGAACGGCTGCTCCGCCGGATCATCGTGACAATATATTGCCACACCCGACTGATGCAATTTGAAGGCTATGCCCGGGCAGTTGCTTCGTTCGACGAAATATTTTGCGATACACCAACTAAAGCATCGGTTCTGTTTGCAATTGCGCACCTGAAGGATCTGGTGAGCCGTGTGAGGTGGAAAGCCATTGTGCTAACACGCTCACAATTTTTCCCGCTTGTGTTTCTGGAAGCGCGCAGGCTTGTTCGAGCTTGCCCAGTTACTCTCTGAGTGAATCTGATCTACGGCTATCCGTTATCTCAGCATCGCCCGTCGAAATAGGCTGCGGTGGTTGGTGGTAACTGCATTGGTGCCCCACTCATTGGTCGCGCTGGCAGGTCTGGTTTTGTCCGGTCGGATGAATATGTCCGTGGAAGCGACTATTATGTTGCCGAGAGAGAGCTCATGGTTGTCAGCCTGGCCTGCGATTTTTATGCTCCTGCTGTCAATCGTTAACGTTTTTATAACAGCCTGTGACAAAATAAAGAGTCATAACGCAAATAGTGCATGCTGGATAAAACCTCGAATAGCGCCTGAACCGCAGAGTAAATGAATATGAATGCCACGCAATTTCTGTCGCCAGAATCTAACAGCTACGATGTCGTGATTGTTGGCGGTGCAATGGTTGGATCGTCCGTTGCGTGGTTTCTTACAGACAATCCCGACTTTGATGGGCGAGTATTGGTCGTGGAGCGCGATCCAAGCTATCAGTTTACATCAACAGCACATACGAACAGTTGTATGCGGCAGCAGTTCTCCAATGAAGTCAATATTCGCATTTCCCAGTTTGCGGCTGAGTTTGTCAAGAATTTCCGGCAATACATGGGTGGTGATGAACGTGTACCGGATGTTGTTCTGCAAAGCTATGGTTATATGTATCTGGCTCAGGACGAAGAGTTTGCAACGACGCTTAAGGAAAACCAGCAAGTGCAGCAGGCGCTGGGAGCTGGAACGCGGTATATGACGCGTGATGAGATCAAGCGTGACTATCCTTTTTATCACCTGGACGATATTGTCGGCGCAAATCACAATCTCGTCGATGAAGGTTATTTCGATGGCAATACACTGTTTGACTGGTGGCGGCGATCCGCACGTGAGCGAGGTGTTGAGTACGTTACCAACGAAGTAGTAAGCATGCAATTGAATGCGGCGGGTACCCAGGTCGATAGCGTCACCTTGCAAACAGGTGACAAGATCAGTTGTGGCAGCGTGGTCAATGCTTCCGGTCCCAGAGCATCGTTAACGGCAAAAATGGCTGGAATCAATATTCCTGTAGAACCCAGAAAGCGCTACACATTCATTTTTGATGCAGAGCAACCACTTGATCGTGATTTGCCGTTGACCATTGATCCAACAGGTGTTCATATGCGCACCGATGGTCAGTATTACCTGGCAGGGTGTCCACCGGATGACGATCCGGCAGTCGATCATGATGACTTCGTGCAGGATCACAGTATCTGGGAAGAAAAGGTCTGGCCGGTAATTGCCAATCGTATACCCCAGTTCGAAGCCATCAAGCTGATAAATTCCTGGGCCGGCCACTATGCTTTCAATAAACTGGACCAGAACGCCATCATCGGTCCGCACACGAAGGTATCCAACTTTCTATTTGTGAACGGATTTTCCGGCCATGGATTTCAGCAATCTCCAGCTATGGGACGCGGCATGAGCGAGCTCATCACGTATAAAGAGTTTCGCGCACTGGATCTTTCGCAACTGGGTTTCAGCCGAATCGAACACAACGAGCCCTTGATTGAAAAAGCAGTAATTTGAAACTGTCTACCTCTTTATCCTGAATTTGTCGGTATTACGTTTGGACTGACAACCTGGCTTTGTGCCATAGTTGATGCTATCCGTTTTCAAACCCCTGCAGAACATTCACGGTATTGGTACCTATTTCAGTGACCGCGTAGCCACCTTCCATGACAAAGACAGTAGGTAGTTTCAGTGTGGCGAGCAGAGCGCCATAGTGTAGAAAATCCTCGCTTTTCAGTTTGAAAAAACTGATGGGGTCTTTTTCAAAGGTATCGACACCGAGAGAGACCACCAGTGCATCAGGCGCGTAGCGTTCTATATGTTTCATGCCATCCTTAAGAGCGGTTGACCATTGTTCGTAGTTGCAGCCCTCTGGTAGTGCATAGTTTCGATTGAACCCGTCGCCAATACCTTCGCCACGTTCATCGGCATAACCCAGAAAATGTGGAAATGCGTCGATGGGATCTCCATGCAGAGAGACAAACAGCACGTCGTCGCGTTCGTAGAAAATATCCTGAGTGCCATTACCATGATGAAAATCGACATCCAGCAATGCCACCCGGCTGGCACCCTTATCGAGTAACAGCTGAGCGGCAACGGCCGCATTATTGATAAAGCAATAACCGCCATAAAGATCAATGGCGGCGTGGTGGCCTGGCGGTCGACACAGTGCAAATGATGAGCAATGTCCGGTTTGCACATAGGCAGCGGCGCTGTAGGCACAGGATGCACTGCTGATGGCAGCTTGCCACGTACCCTGGATTATCGCTGTTTCAATAGCCATCGCGTAGTAACCAAGTTTGCCATCAATGTGGGCTGGTTCTCGCTGTTGCATACGTCGGGCGGGTACGACACTGGGCAGTGCAGGTTCTGAGTAGCCCGCCTCACACCACCATTGCCATGCATTTTCAAGGAAATGCAGATATTTACCGTCATGTACCTTAGCTAATAACGATGCCGGAACCTGCGCAGGCTCAACGGGGGCGTCAAAACCCTGTACATCAAGCGCATTCACGATGTGCTGCCATCGTTCAGGGCATTCAAAGGGGCGAACAAACTGGCCGCCCGAGAGTTCACCTGCTGGAAAATGCAAACGGTGAGAGTTGCTGGCAAATGTTCTCATCTATTGGACATTCTGCGGTTCTGTGAACTGCATCATCTCATGATGCAACGCACATGTTAACTATTGTGTTTCGAGCATTTTGTAAAGCGGCTGCCCTCTCAAGAGAGTATCTGAACGGACGCCATATAAGACTGGGACTTACTTGTTGGACTTCATGAATTCATGAGCATGGTATTCACAGACCCGGGCTGGAGAACAGCTTCGGGAGTACTATCCATAAGCTGCATTGCTCAACGAACCACACGGGGTCTGAAACGCTGGTGGTTCTTCAGTGTTTTGCTTTTGTCACTGGGTGGCTGCAGTACGCTCAACTCCACACCATCTGTAAAAGTGCAGGGGGACGACCCGATTGCGCTTTTACCGTTCGAGAATTTCTCCGTTACCCCTCAGGCTGACATGCGTCTTAGACGTCTGCTTGAGACACAGCTCAGGGGATCCGGGTTAAGCGATGTATTTGTTTATGAGTCAACGCAGCAGACGACTCTCAAAGCGCTTCTCAATACGCAAAGGCAGATGAAAGAAGCGAGACGTTGGGCGAGCATACAAGGTGCTCTGTACGGATTTACCGGTGCCGTTCATGAGTGGCAATACAAAAACGGCGCCAATCAGGAGCCTGTTGTCGGGATGACCCTGTCGTTGATTGACTTGAACTCTGGGGATGTGATCTGGCAGGGCAATGCGGCAAAAACCGGTTGGGGCTATGCCAACTTGTCTGCAATTGCGGACAAGGCAGTGAGCGAATTATTGCGTCAGGTGAAGTTTGTAGACGCATCAGGTGACGTATTGCAACATAACGGTGGTCGATAGTCGCAGATGAATAATTCGTCATCAAATGCAGACCAATGGCGCCACGGGACATCAGGCAGCTTGCCGGCTAGTGGCGTTAGCGAAGAAAAACGAAATGAGTGGCCCAGTACCCGGTTATTCGAGCTAGCTGTTTTTGCCCTGTTGATACCCATAGGTGGAATAGTTCTGTTTGTATCAGATCCGACAGGTCTTCAAGCCGGCTTCCCGTGGGTGATAGCACCTCCATTGGTTTTTGCTGCCCGATATGGCAGTGCATGGGGAATGGGCTGCGCCCTTGTTACAGCTGTTTTTATCAATATGCCTTTTCCTGCCTACGCAACAGTTGCCGCCGAGAACGTTGTGCTTGGTATTGGTCTTTGTGCGCTTTGTCTGTTCATCGGTGAGGTAACGACTTCTCTGAAAAAGCGTAATGCGAAAGCCGAAGCCGAGAACGCCTATTTACGACATAGACTGGAAGTATTCAGTACCGATTACCATGTTCTGAAGGTGTCGCATGGTCAGCTGGAAGAATATATGGCCGGGCAACGGCTGAGCCTGCGCGAGGCACTACAACGTTTGCGTCTCACGCTTGGTTCTGGTCCTGAGGGGATGCGTGCCGGTCAGGATCTAATGGCTGTATTCGCACAATTCTGTTCCGTGCAAATCGCCGGATTGTATAACGTGGACACCGAAGGTCAAGTCCATCCCACCTCGATCGCCACACATGGTGAGATGTTTGATTTACCGATGTTTGATCCTCTTCTTCGACTCGCAGTGGAGCAGCGGCAACTGGTTAGCATCAAGCGCGATCTGCTGGCAGACAAGCATCATGCGCGTAGTCTACTGGCGGTAGTGCCTCTGGTTGATGTCAATGGACAGGTGTACGCCGTGCTGGCGATAAAAGATATGCATTTCATGGCGTTCCAGCAAGAGAACCTGAATCTTCTGGCTCTTTTGGGAAGCTATCTTGGCAATCTGATGACACGAACGCGAGGTCTTGACCAGTCACCACAAGTGCAGTTTGTCTCTGAACTGGAGACGACTGTCCGCTTTGCCAAACAGGGTAATGCGCAATCTGTTCTGCTCTCCATGCAGTTTGAACCTAGTGAACAAGGACGGGAAATTGCAGACTTTGTTTGTGATGGCATACGAAGCCTGGATTCTGCGGTCGTACTGGAAAGCTCATCAGAGCACTACACCATTGGCATGATTCTTCCCCTTATGTCTGAGCAAGCTGCGCATGGTTTTCGTGCGAGGGTTGAAAAAGGTGTGGTGCAGGGGTATGACATTGCACTTGATCATGTCATGCAGGATATCCAGATCAAGGTCGTTAGTTCCAGAGACGATCTGAATTCCTGTCTATCCTTCTTCGCTGTGCATGCAAGCAGAGATGCTCTACAGCCAGAGGAACAATCGGTAAGAGTGAGCCATGCCGCTTAAATCTTATGGTGTAGTGGCTGTGGCGTCGCTGCTCGACGCGTCGCTATTACTTGACTTGTTAACCGGCCTCGCTATTGTTGAATCGGCAGCTGTCTGGATGTTTCTGCACGTGATGTTTGTTATTGCGGGTGCCATGTGGTCAGCTCAACTATTGCTCGAAAACGCCGAGCAAGTTGCCCGGGAACATCCGGATGGGCAAACACATTTCAGCGAAGCGAATGCTATCTACCCATTGAGCGCGTTTATTACGCTTTGCGGAATTTGTATTCCAGGTGTCGGATTGGCAGGTATCACCATAGCCCTGGCTTATGGTCTGCGTGCTTCGATGTCGCGTTCCTATACGCCTGACTACTGGACTATCACACCATTGGCTGAGTTGCCTTATGTTGCTCCCTTAGGCCGACAACTCAAACCTGTGGATAGTCGTGGATTTACTGAACATCTTCTCTATTCAACAGATGATCAGGATATATATCATAAGGTGCTTGCGTCTGCCAATGTTAAGACAAGTCTTGCGGTAGATACGTTAAAACAGGCAATGCAGCACCGTGATGAAAAGGTGCGTTTAACCGCTTACAAGACGCTGGACAGAAAGGTGACCACCTTAAACAAACGGATCCAGCATCTGGAAAACGAGCTTGATTCAGCTCAAGAGGAAAGCTCGGATAAATGGCTGCAGATAGCTAGCAATTACTGGGAGCTTGTCACCTTGGAGGGCACGGAAGTTGTCGCCAGAAAACAGCTATTGTCTAAAGCTGCTTCCGCGGCCATTAAAGCGGTGTCGAAGCTACCGGGCAATCGTGATGCGCATCTTGTACTGGGGCGAGTGTCACTGGCGCAAGGGGATACGCGTCGTGCATCGGTGGCGCTTGAGCGTGCACAGGCGCTGGGTATGCCAGCCGATAAAGTGCTCCCTTATCTTGCTGAATGTGCGTATCTTGATAAAAACCTGCCTCGCGTGCAGCGTATTCTGGCGGGACTTGATTCGTCGATTGTTGCTTATCCACCACTGTCACACGTTGCCAGGTACTGGGCATGAACACATCGCCAAGATACAATCCGTTGGCTCATGCAGATGTCTGCTTGCTGCTGGAAGGAACATTCCCTTATGTCAGAGGTGGCGTGTCGACGTGGGTGCGGCAGCTCATAGAAGGAATGCCACATCTCAGTTTTTCGATTGTCTATCTGGGCGCTGACAGCGAGGCTAATAGTGAGCCGGTTTATTCGCTACCGGACAATGTGGTGCATCTTGAAACACACTTTCTACTTGACCCGCTATCGGCAAAGCCTGCTGTTCCATTGACAAAGAAGCTTGCGCAAGGTCTGACCCGTATGCTGGGTAGCGAGAAATCTGCCTGCCCGGATAGTACCCGGTTCGAACAAAGTGATTGTCTGCATGCTCGTTTGCATGAGGAGCAGGGCAAACTTGATAGCTCGATAGGTGGAGGATTCGCCAGGTTGCTATGTGGTGATAATCCAATCACAGCGGATGAGCTTGAAACTCACGGTGCAGCGTGGGATAGCATCCGTGCACAGTATGCGAAAGCTCCCGAAGGGCTGGACTTCAATCACTATTTCTGGAGTGTTCGAAGTATGCATACCCCTTTGTTCAAGCTATCGGACATTGCTTTGCGGCCGCCGATTGCAGATGTCTATCATTCAGTATCTACAGGGTATGCAGGCTATCTTGGCGCGTTGATAAAACAACGTCTTAATGTCCCGTTTATCATATCCGAGCACGGTATTTATACCAAGGAGCGAGAGCTTGATCTTGCGCAAGTTGATTGGATTCCTGAGGGATATGATCCATTCAAGGTTGGTCTCAACGACAACATGAGCTATCTGCGCGGTCTCTGGATTCGATTCTTCAGATCGCTTGGAAGGATGGCCTATGCCTCAGCGAATGAGGTTTTTACGTTGTATGAAGGCAATCGACAGCGGCAAGTGGCTGATGGTGCCGATGAAAACAATCTGCATATTATTCCAAACGGAGTTGATATTGCGCGCTATGCAAAAGCACGTAGGCCAGAGGGAGCACCTGTTCCACAGGTTATTGTTCTGATAGGGCGTGTGGTACCTATCAAAGATATTAAAACCTTTATTCGCACTATGCAGATCGTGCATGCAAGTATGCCTGAGGTGGAAGGTTGGTTATATGGCCCCGAGGATGAAGACGAGGCATACACGCGTGAGTGTCGCGATCTCATTAACAGCCTTGGACTTGCTGGTGTTGTGAAATTCAAAGGATTTGAAAATCCGGAAAATATATTTCCCGAGGTAGGTTTATCGGTACTCAGCTCAGTATCCGAAGGCCAACCACTGGTTATTCTGGAAGGATTCGCTGCCGGAATACCTGCTGTAACCACGGATGTAGGTAGTTGTCGTGAGCTTATCTGCGGCATCAGTGAAAGCGACAAGGCGTTAGGTGAATCCGGGGAGATTGTACCCATTGCTAATCCTCAGGCGCTGGCTGTTGCTGCCATGCGGCTTCTTCGTTCCAGGCAACTATGGGATGAGGCCAGCCGTTGTGCCATTGCACGTGTTGAGCAGTACTACAGTGACACGGGCATGATTCAGCGGTACGAAAAAGTCTATCAGCATTATCGATCTTCCGTAGAGTCTGAAACAGCTTGCAATGAGCTGCAACTGAATAATGGGCGGGCTGCATAACCATGGCTGGTATAGGATTCGAGCTCAGAAAATACCTTGAAGACGACTCGTTCTCTGGAACGGTCAAGGCATATGGTTTTGCGGGTCTGATCAGTGCCGGCCCGTGGGTCTTATCGATCGTAGGCGTCATGCTGATTGGCATTGTTGCCCTTATGCATGATGTCGGTACGCAGGAAATCCGGCAATTTACAACTTCAGTGACCTGGATAATGGGCGCCTCGCTGGTATTAACCGGATTGCTACAGCTGGTTTTTACTCGCTTTGTCGCTGATCGACTGTACGAAAATCGTTTACAACTCATCAACGCCAATCTGTTTGGTGCCCTGACCATCACTACAGCTGTCAGTGGTGCCATCAGTCTGCTACTCGCGCTAACGTTGTTTAATGAATCTTTTGCCTATGAGATTTTACTTGCCAGTAATTTCATAGCGTTAGCCAACGTCTGGATCGTGGTGATATTTGTCGCCGGTATGAAACGCTTCAAGCTGATCCTTTATGCGTTTGCCATCGCCTATACAAGTACCGTATTGCTTTCATTCTTGCTAATACCCTTTGGTCTTGACGGTTTGTTAACGGGCCTTCTTCTTGGTCATGTATTGCTGCTTTTTTTAATGTTGGCTGCGGTCATACCGGAGTATCCCGTAATTCTATCCGTCCGGTTTGATTTCCTGAAGCGTTCTCTAATATTTCCAGGCCTTATAGCCGTCGGGTTTTTCTACAATGCCGGTATCTGGGTGGATAAGCTGATTTTCTGGCTTGCCCCTGCTACGTCCAGTGAAGTCATAGGACCTTTGAGTAATTCCACTATTTATGACTTGCCAATATTTTTGGCCTATCTGAGCATTATTCCCGGAATGTCTGTTTTTCTGCTGCGCATCGAGACTGATTTTGTGCAGGCCTACGACGGATTCTTCGCTGCTGTAAAAGGCAATGCCGGATTAACCGAAATAGAGTCGCTGGGTAATCAGATGGTACAGAGCGTTCGCGAGGGAATTTTCCAGATCATTCGGATACAGGGCGCAACAATTCTGATTTTATATCTGATGGGTTCCACGATCACTGCCTGGCTGGGCATATCTGCTCAGTATGTACAGCTGTATTACATCAACCTGTTTGGCGTCGGTGCACAGGTATTGATGCTGGCTGTCTTGAATGTGCTTTTCTATCTCGATAAACGTTCAGAAGCCCTGTTCATTACTGCAACTTTATTGCTAAGCAATTCTCTATTGACCTGGATTTCTCTGGAGCTTGGTCCTCGCTACTACGGCTACGGGTTCGGGGTGTCCATGACACTGACTGCGGTGGTAAGTCTGGTGATTCTCTCCCGCGAGCTGGAAAATCTTGAGTATCAGACCTTTATGAAGCCATCGGGCGTAGCAGGTGCCACTACATGATCTGTTTACGAGCATTTAACCAAAGCGTTGTTGCGCCCGTTCGACAGAAGGTACTGAAGGCTGGTATGCGTGCATGGCGTGTGGCTGGGGGGGCATTACTGGGTGTTTTGCTGTCGTTTGTTGCCGGCTGTTCCACGGTTGATCGGGTTGAGCAGGTATCCGGTGATGCCCAGACAATCCCTGTCTATTCGCAGCAGTCCTGGTATCTGTCAGATCTGGCTAACAACACAAGCGCCTCGTCAGCACCTGGAACACTGTCTGCTCTTTTGCAAACGCATCTTCATGCCCGTGGTGTCAGCTCTGTAAAGGTTGCTCAGGGTACTCAGCGTATTCAGATTGAAGGGGAGTTGTTGAGCTGGCACTACCAGCACGTAGCAGCACTACGTCCATACGTTGATATGCGCATAGATGTGCGCGATACGAGTCGCAATATTATCATCAGATCAGACAGGCTCAGCAAGCAGGGTGCAAGGTCGGAAAGTCTGACCACGCTTGCCGACAGACTGCTCGCGACGTATGTCAGATCGCTACCGTTGCAAAAGCAGACCGATACCATGAACGATCTGATTGTGCAAAAGTCGACACCCGATTATCTTAAGACGACTGCTGCCAGCCAGACACTTACGGCTGCAACACTGGGTTTACGCACATCGACGAATGCCAACGTGCCGTCTGGTTCGTTTGACACAGTGCAAGGTGTTGATAATCTCGCAGGGCGCAGCGTGGCCTTCTACTACGGCGCTAATCCTGCAATAGATGAACTGTCACAATTCGATCGTATTATTCTGGAGCCAGACAACATAGATAAACGGCAACTCCGGGAACTTCAATCGCAAGGTGCAACTGCCTATGGCTACGTCAGCGTTGGTGAGGTTGGCAAGCATCGTTCATATGCAAAACAATTACATTCGGACTGGATAATCGGATCTAACCCGGCATGGCAAAGTGCTGTACTAGATTTGGCGAATGTGGAGCTACGCCGTTTTTTGGTGAAGCGTGTGGGCGATCTTGTTCAGCAGGGTTACCAAGGGATATTTCTCGACACGATGGACAGTTTTAACATCGTGGCAAAAACCGATGAACAGAAACAGATTCAACGCGAAGGACTTGTACAGCTGGTTACCGAATTTGCCAATACCTACCCGCAGCTAAGTATTTTCACCAATCGTGGATTTGAAGTGCTAGATGACATTTCCACACATATTGACGCTGTGGTGGCAGAGTCGTTATACGCGGGTTGGAATAACGAACAACAACGATACGTAGAAATCGCTGAGCCGGACAGGCAATGGTTGTTATCAAAGCTTGAACACGCGGCAAACAGACTTGATCTTGAGGTTGTGGTGGTGGACTACGTCCCACCGGTTGAGCGTGACAAGGCTCGCAAGGTGGCGGCACGAATCGCAAAGCATGGATTCATACCCTGGGTTGCTAACCCAGCGTTTGATTATCTGGGCATAGGTGCAATGGAGGTTTTCCCCCGAAAGGTGTTGATGTTGTATGACTCCGCCGAGGAAGGGATTATGAAAAATAGTTTCGTGCATCGCTACGCAGCCATGCCCATTGAGTACTTTGGCTATGTTCCCGAATATCTTGATGTATCTGCTGATCCATTACCGGAAGGCGTTCTCAAAGGACGCTATGCAGGGATTGTGACGTGGACTCGGAAAGACTATCCGATTGCAGGCTTTCGTCCCTGGCTCTACCGGCAAATGCAAGATCAGGTGCCCGTGGCTTTTCTGGGTTCGCTTCCCCTGGCGATGGATAACACACTGGCAAACCTCATGGGTGTTTCCACGGGTTCCATACTGGAAGAGCGTACCGCTAAGCTTGTGTTATCCGATGAGATGGTCAATCCGGAGCGTAAGTTGTTTCCACGTGTGGATGACATGCGTGTGACTGTAAAAAATCAGGATGCTGATAGTCGTGTTCATATGCGTTATCGCGATGCTGCCGGTACTGTCGCAGACGTTGTGCTAACTGGAAAATTCGGTGGCTTTGCGTTTAATCCCGGTGCCATCCAGAATGGGCTTGACTATAGCGCCTACTGGGTAGTGGATCCTTTTGAGTTTCTGGAAACGGCCTTGCAGCTACCTCGCATTCCGCAGCCGGATGTGACATCTGAAAACGGACGGCGTCTATGGCTTGCCCACATAGATGGAGATGCATTGCCATCGTGGGCGGAAATGCCCGGTAAACGTCTGGGTGCTGACGTAATCTATGACGAAATCCTGAGTCAGTACAATCTGCCCCATACCGTATCTGTCGTGGAAGGCGAGATAACCGGATTCGTCAAGTTTGCTGATCGACTCAAACAAATGTTCGATATTGCCCGACGCTCGTTTGCACTGGAGCACGTGGAGCTTGCAACGCATACATACAGTCACCCGTTTTTCTGGGCTGAGGTGGGTCAACACAAGGCATCCGGAAAATACAATCTTGCCATCCCCGGTTATAGCTTCACGGCTGAACGCGAAATTGCAGGCTCCATTGATTTTATAAATCGCAACCTTGCACCGGCTGACAAAAAAGTGAAGGTCGTGCTTTGGAGTGGAGATGCGTTTCCAACCGAGCAGGACCTGGCGGTTTCGAATCGCCTGGGAATCATCAATATGAACGGTGGGTATACTGCGATAGCCCGGGACAGGCCAACAGTGACGCTTGTGTCGCCCATGGCAAGACCGGTGGGTGCGCAGCTACAGGTCTACGCCCCTATCATGAATGAAAATGTATACACCGACGACTGGCGTGGTCCCTTTGACGGCTTTCGTGATGTCATTGACACATTCAAGATGACAGATCAGCCTCGGCGCCTTAAGCCGATCAATGTTTATTATCATTTTTATTCGGGCACTAAGAAGTCGGCGTTGCGAGCACTGCAAGAAGTTTACGAATGGTCTACCGCGCAAGACATTTTTCCCGTGCATGTCAGCGACTATGCCAGCAAGGTGCCCGAATTCAGACGGGTAGGAGTTGCACGCTATCTGGATGGACGCTGGAAGCTTTCGCGCCTGAACAACATACGTTCGTTAAGGATGCTGGGAGAAAAGCGATACCCTCAATTCAAAGGCAGTCAAGGTCTTGCCGGGGCGCGCACGCTACATGATGGCATCTACATTCACACGGATGGTTCCAGAGAAGTATCATTTAAAACTACTGCGTTACCCAGCAACGTTCCGCACCTTGTCTCGAGCAATGGGCGGGTACAGCACTGGCGCGCTACCAACGCAGGACTTGCCTTCAGGATTTCTGGCGAGGTGCCTGTCAGTGTTGCTCTGGGAGGTGCTCTTGCATCAAGCTGCGCCTTGAGCACTGATGCCGGGATGTTACGGGGTGAATCACAATCCGACGGCTCCCTACGTTTCACGTTTTCTCAAAAGGACACAGGTAATGTCATCCTCAACTGTCCGGCGTGAACGACTAGTCGGGCCGCTAGCTCTGGTCTTGCTGGTCGGCGTATTGTTTCTTGCGTTTTTCCTTTTAAGGCCCTCCACTGTGCCTGGCAACAAAGTCATGCAATGGCTGGAAAGTGCAGATACTTCTGAGGATTTCGGTCTCACGCTGGACGAACTCGATCTGGCGTATATTCAGGCAAAGAAGGCCTCAGGTGATATCGATGATTCTGGTATTGTCAGAATTGTACTGGCCTTGCTACGTTCGGGAAGAAGCAGCGAAGCAAAACAGATGCTGGGTCAATACCCTGGCCTGGATATTAATACTCACTCCCGAACGCTCATTGATCTGGAGTTGGCAGCCGCTCAATCTTCCGTTGAATTAGCCGCGTCGTTGCGTGGTTTGCTGCAACATGAACACCAGCATCAAACAGAGGTGTTTGAAAGAGCTGTCTTCCTGAGTCAGCAATTGCAGCAGTCTACACTAACCTTTGAACTGTACAAGGCACTTGCTGCCGGTGATTCCGTACAGAGTGAAGAAGTCTTTCGACAATGTGGCCTGTTCATGGCTGCCAGAGGTATGTCCTCACAGTCAGCACGCTGCTTCCAGGAGGCGATTCTGGCAGCTCCTGACGGTAATGATGTTTTTGACAACAGGCGCTTGCTGTTAGCTCAATACCCTCTGGGTGGTAGAGAGCAGAATGCATTGGTTGATACGCTTTTGAACGATGCTGATCTGGAAGTTGGTGAGCTTGAACAGTTGGCTCCGGCATTGCTTGCCATTGAGCGTCCGGATGCAGCATATCGAATTTATGCGCGATTGGCGTTAGCGGATAAAGACAATGCCCGACGCTGGTTGAAAAACGCATCAACCTGGGCGCAGGCGGCACATAGACCTGCTGATGCAGCGGTCTTTCTTGATTCGCTGGCCAGTCAGTCACAGGGAGAAGAACGTAAAGAGTATCTGCAAGAGATCATCAGTGTCCTCGTAGCAGCTGGACGTTCTCAAGAGGCGTTTAACCGGATGCGGCGTCAATTGAGTCAGCAGCTAGCGTCGAAACCTGAACTGGATGAAGCGCTCGATCAACAATTGGCCAAAGGCGTTACGCTGGCGCGAGAGTTGGGTAAAACAGAGCGAGCACTGGAATGGAATACGCACAGACTTACCGTTAATCCGGATAGTAAAGAGTTGCTGGCATTGCAAGGCGAGCTTGCATTGGCTGTTGCTGATTTATCACTTGCTCTCAAAAGCGCTAAGCGCTCGGTGAGCCTGTCACCCGAGAGTGTCGACGCGCGCGAGCAGTTGGCACGTGTTAGTGAATGGGCTGGTAAACCTGTCGAAGCATCACGACAGTGGTTGTGGTTATCGAACCCTGATAAGCAGCGCGACGAAACCATGCGACGGCAAGCGCTTAGAGAAGTGGTCCGACTGGGGAGTGTCACGTTCCAGAGTGCCGTTGCCGCGAGGGCGCTGCGTGAACTGACGTTGCTGGAAAGCCCGATCGAGGAAGATGTGCTCAAGCTTGTTGCGTTGTATGAGCAGGAAGGTCTGCCAGGTGAAGCATCCGATGCCTTGAACGACATCATGCTGGTTCATGGGCAGTCACCTTTTGTGCAACGTACCCTGGCTATACACGATCATCGGCACAAACGCTATGCCGCGAGTCTTGAAGCATGGCAGCGCTATGCCAGCAGCTACGGTAACTCGGGTGAGGCTGTCGTTTATCAAATGGAGCTGCTGTGGCGTATGGATAAGCCCGAGGCGGCAGTAGAGATTGCTCATAAGCTGCGTGGTAGTACCTTGTTATCGCAGGCCAGTGATTATCAGCTTCAGTTAATGGCGGAGATGGCATGGCGATATGATTTACCGTGGTTGTCAAAGCTTGTACAGCCAGGTATTCAGGCGCTTAGGGAATCGGACATGCGGACATTGTATGGCCGACGTGCGTTGGAGACTCTAAAGGAACAAGGCGACGATACCATCGCACTTGAACAGGCCATCAAATTGTGGGAGGGCACGGGCCAACCGTATTTTGCACTGTCGGCCATGCAGTTGGCATTGAAGCGTGACAATCAGGATGCGTTCAATGATTTTCTGCCCGCACAAGAGACTCCTTCCGCTCTGCTGACAGAGCCGAACTACTGGTTGGGTATTGCCAATATGCGTGTGCGCAACGGTGACGCGGCAGCAGCTACTGCCGCTTACGAAAGAGCTCTGAAACTTGATGGCCGGCATATCGAGTCGGTGTCGGGTCTTCTGTGGCTTGATATCGCGCAGGCACCTGCTTCCCGTTTGCAGGCAACGTTACAACGCTATAAAGCTCTGGCTCAGAACGAGCCACGTTTGTGGCAGGCAATGGCCGTTGGATACCTGGAGTTAGGTGCTGCATCAACCAGTGTCAGGTGGTTTGACAAATTTCTTGATCAGATAGATACCGATTACAGTATGCTGCTCACCTATGCGGATGCTCTGGAGTATGCCGGCCGGGCTGCCGATGCATGGCGCGTCCGTGAATACACTTTGTTTCAACTTCGTCCCCTTCTGGTTGACGGTGTCACCAAAGAACAATCGCTACTGCTTCGCCAATACGCTCGCCTGTCAGCACGCTATGCTGATGCTAACCACAATGATGCGCTGGTTCAGCGTTTGATGAATGAGGCGCAATCAGGGGATCTTACCGATAATGAAGAAGTTATCTGGCGAGAGGATCTGTCTATATCGTGGCTGATGTCAACACAGCGTCATGAGCAGGCTCGTGTTGTCATGACTAACTTGCACAGTCAGCGCACACAGGCACCTATGTGGCAACGTCTGGCTCTTGCCCTCAAAGACAAAGACAAGCGCGCCATTGAAGCTATCGTTCAAGGCAATGGACCGTTATCCATTGGCAATCATATTCTTGCGCTACGTCAGCTGGGTAACGACAGAGCGGCTTATGCGATGGCTCAGAAGGCCCTGAAACCTGACGCCTTGAATCCGCGAGTCTCACCTTATGAGTTACAGGCTATCGCTCAGCAATACGCTGATCTGCAAAGCTCATTGCCCAGGTATGTGTCAGGTTCTGTTCAAACGCGAGATATAGCAGGCATCACCACAACAGAACGTGGTGTCAGTATCAGGCACAGTTTTATCCGATATCCTCTTGGTCTGGGAATTGACGTGTCACAGCGCTCAATGACAACCGACCAATACAATTTTGACGACGATGAACTTGATGACATTGCTTTGTCACTGTTTTTTGGCAGCCAGAAAAATGGTGGGCGTATTACTGCCGGATTCCTGAGCGATGATCAGCGGGCTTATGGTAGCGCTCAGTGGTTTGCCCGTAGCCAGAATGATAAGCGCTTGTATTCAACAGAACTGGCGTACAGAGAAGAATTAACTGATTCTGCTGAGTTGTACCTGGGCGCTCGACAGAATCGTGCCAGCGCTACACTCGATGCCAACCTTGGAGGATTACCCTTTTTGCGCTTGCAAGCTGATGCCCGGCAGATAAACACAAGAGAGTTGGGAGAACGTTTTGCGGACGGGCTAGGCGGGCAGGCAGAATTAGGTGTGCGTGGTCGAATTGCCAGTAATAACTGGTCAGCCAGCGTGCAAGCGGGTCAGATAAAGTATCAGAGAAGCGACAACTTACCCGATGAACTTAATTTACGTGATGCCAGTACCGTTGATTCCGTACTTCAAAAGCAAGCACAACGCTTGTCTGTAGGTGGCTCGATATCGAGAGGTGCGCTGGATAAAGATTTTCCATCATTCAACATGCCCCGCTATTTTCTGGGTGCCCGACTTGGTCAGAGTTGGCCATCGCGAGAGTTGGGTCTGTCTCTGGGTGCTGGTGCCGGCATCAGGGTGTTGGGCGGAGACGAGTTAAGCTTTTCGTTCAGGCATGATGCACAGGGGGTTTCTCGCAGCAAGGGTAGCTTCACATCGATCGGATTGGGTTATCGTTATCACTTCTAGATTGTTTCAGCTGCCGGTGTCCTGAATCATCACTCAGTAATTCACCCTGAAGTGGTTCAGCGTTGGTACAGTGGCCAGCTACCTGTGCTGCCTTGTGAATAACCGATGACACTTGAAGATTCTGATAGCTTTAGCTCCCTACCCATCAGGGAGGAGCTTTTGCAGGCTTTAAGTGCTGTTAATTACGTCAGCATGACGGCGATACAGTCGGCATCATCGGTAGCGATTCTCGATGGTAGGGATCTGCTTGCCCAGGCGGAAACCGGGAGTGGAAAAACGGCTGCATTTGCTATTGGCCTGCTAAACAAGCTGGACATCAGCGTCTTTAAAACGCAAGCCCTGGTGATTTGCCCCACGCGCGAATTAAGTGAACAGGTTGCCGCTGAAATTCGACGGCTAGCTAGCGCACTGGCTAATACGAGAGTGGTAACACTGTGTGGTGGGAAACCCATGCACGATCAGCTGACGTCATTAAAACGCAGCCCTCACGTGGTAGTGGGCACACCCGGGCGCTTAAAAAAACATCTGGAAAAAAATACCCTGGCCCTTGGGCATGTTCAGACCCTGGTGCTTGATGAAGCTGACAGAATGCTGGATATGGGTTTTTACGACGATATCATGCAGATACTGGATGTGACTGAAGAAAGCCGGCAGACACTGCTTTTTTCGGCAACGTATCCACAGGAAATCGTCGGCATAAGCAGAGCCATTCAGCGCGATCCGGTTGAGGTTCGCATTGCTCCCACCGACACACCGAAGCACATTGAACAGTTGTTTGTATTTGCAAGTAGTGAGCAAAAGATTGGGAGTCTGCTTCGGGCTATCGGGAAATACAAACCTGATAACGCGATTATTTTCTGTAACCGTAAACAGCAAGCTCAGGCGGTCTGTGACACATTGCGCCAGAAAGGTCTGTATGCGCGATCTTTACATGGTGATCTTGATCAGCGTGAACGGGATGAGGCGCTGATTCTGTTTGCCAACAAAAGTGTCTCGTTTCTGGTTGCTACTGATGTGGCGGCCAGGGGGCTGGATATCAGCGCACTTTCTGCGGTGATAAATTTCGATGCCTCCCCGGATCCGGAAACCCACTTACACCGCATAGGCCGGACGGGCAGGGCGGGTCTGGACGGTATGGCCATCACGTTGGTTGATCCGGACGAAATGCATCAGATACGCGCACTGGAGCGTTTTTTGAAGCTTGAGATCAAATTTGGCGAATTGCCGGCCTCAAGCGAACAGCATGCGATTCCGGTTCACCCACCGACTACCACGATAACCATTAATGCCGGAAAAAAAGACAAAATTCGCGCCGGTGACATTGTGGGGGCGCTCACAGCGGGATCGGATCTGACCAACGATGATATTGGCAAGATTAC
The DNA here is from genome assembly GCA_045106855.1 of Granulosicoccus sp. Lineage (GTDB taxonomy): Bacteria > Pseudomonadota > Gammaproteobacteria > Granulosicoccales > Granulosicoccaceae > Granulosicoccus. Next base: position 66,607 of record JBGCFI010000022.1, on the reverse strand, counting down.
GGTTCTTGCCAAGCTTTCCTTTGTTGCAATCTCATTTGAAAAAGCCGATATGGCAATGAGTATTCTGTCAAACGGAAAAATTAAGCGTCAAAAAATACGGGCAAGATTACTGCAGTAGCATTGCAGGGGCTTTGCTGGAGCGGACGTGCTGCAATTGGAGAAGCGTGTGCCGCTTCTCCTCAGGCAATATTCCACAATGACTCTTTTCATGTTTGCCTGAAGTTTCTTCAGGTACCGGATACCTGTATTGGTGTTGTGACAATCACAGCACTCTTGCCATCAGACAGCGAGGGTCAAGGCGTTCAACTGTTAAACTATCGTGTTGTCTATTTTGTCCGCACTTCCGTTCGTGCCCAACGTTGAGTCATTCCCTTGATTGCTGCTGCAAACGTCACTATCCAGTTCGGTTCCAAACCCCTGTTCGAAAATATTTCGGTGAAATTCGGCGATGGAAATCGTTACGGGCTTATTGGGGCGAATGGCTGCGGAAAGTCCACGTTCATGAATATTCTGGCAGGGACCCTCGAGCCGACATCCGGTAATGTGTCGGTAACGCCGAACGAGCGCATTGGCAAACTCAATCAGGATCAGTTTGCCTTTGAGCAATACAGTGTCATTGACACCGTTATTATGGGTCACGAAGAGTTATGGACGGTTAAACAGGAACGAGATCGTCTTTATGCATTGCCCGAAATGACAGAGGCGGATGGTATGCGGGTGGCGGAGCTTGAAGTTGAGTTTGCTGAAATGGACGGATATACCGCTGAAAGCCGGGCGGGTGAATTTTTAAGCGGAGCAGGCATAGAAGAATCTTTTCATGCGGGTCCGATGAGTGATGTTGCTCCGGGTTGGAAGCTCAGAGTGCTGCTGGCCCAGGCCCTTTTCTCATCTCCCGATATTCTCTTGCTCGATGAGCCCACCAATAACCTCGATATCAATGCCATCCGATGGCTTGAAGGTGTTTTGCGACAGCAAAAGAGTACGATGATCATGATTTCTCATGACCGTCATTTTCTCAACTCGGTCTGTACACATACGGCTGATATTGATTACGGCGAGTTGCGCTTGTATCCGGGTAACTATGATGATTTCATGATTGCATCAACCGCTGCCAGAGAATTACTGCATTCCGAGAACAACAAGAAAAAGGCAGAAATTGCCGACCTGCAGCAATTTGTCAGCCGGTTTTCAGCTAACGCATCAAAGGCAAAACAGGCAACATCGCGGGCGAAAAAGCTCGACAAGATTCAACTTGCCGATATCAAGCGATCGAGCAGAGTCAGTCCTTACATCCGGTTTGCGCAAGATAAAAAGCTGTTTCGACAAGCGTTAACTCTGGAGAATCTGTCCATGGGTTTCGAGGATGAGCTTTTGTTTGAGGGTGGTAATCTCATGCTGGAGGCCGGTTCGCGCTTAGCCATCATTGGTGAGAATGGTGTTGGAAAGACGACACTTCTGCGTTGTATGCTCAATGAACTTCAGCCACTTAACGGAAACCTGCAGTGGTCTGAAAACGCGGCCATCGGGTATTGCCCGCAAGACAATACCGAGGAATTTAACAATAACTTCACCTTGTTTGACTGGATGAGCCAATGGCGTAAGCCGTCACATAATGACCAGATCGTTCGGGCAATACTCGGACAATTACTGTTTTCCTCCGGCGACTTTGAAAAACGTGTTCAAGTGTGCTCCGGTGGCGAAAAAAACCGGTTGATATTTGGCAAGCTGATGATGAGATCGCCCAATGTAATGGTGCTGGACGAGCCTACCAATCATATGGATATGGAGGCTATTGAATCGCTAAACCTGGCGTTGGAAAACTATGAAGGCACCATCATCTTCGTTAGTCATGACCGGGAGTTTGTATCGTCACTGGCAACACAGATTGTGGAAATTGAAAACCAGCGATTAATCAATTTTGCAGGCACCTATGACGAATACCTTGCCAGTCAGCGTCAGGAAGCCAAAGCGGCTAACTTCTAAAGTGTATTAAGCAAGCTTGCGCCATGCGACTGTGGCGGTGCGCAAGCTACCACGCAAGGCTATGTTCAATAAGACTATCGACTTCGTGTCCGGGCGACTGCATCTGCCCAGCCGTCGGTAACGCGGTTGCGATCTTCAGCATTCATGGCAGGTGCGAATTCTTTCTCCCTTACCCAGTTGTTGCGAAGATCATCCAGCGAATCATAGACACCGACCTGAAGCCCGGCCAGGTAGGCAGCGCCCAGAGCGGTGGTTTCTGTTTGCATGGGTCGCTCGATAGCTATGTTCAGCACATTAGCCAGATATTGACTTAACCAGTCGTTTTTGACCATGCCGCCATCAACGCGCACGGTGTTGATCGTCGCACCATCTGATCGCATGGCATTGAGAAGGTCCATTGTCTGGTAACAGACCGATTCCAGTGCAGCTCGGGTAATGGCGGCCGGGCCTGAGTCGCGAGTCAGTCCATAGAGTGCGCCTCGGGCATCGGCATCCCAATAAGGGGCGCCCATCCCGGTAAAGGCAGGTACCAGGTACACGCCCTGATTGTCGTCGATGCTCTCGGCCATGGCCTGCGTCTGTTCGGCAGACTTTATTATGCCGAGTCCGTCGCGCAGCCATTGAATGGCAGCGCCTGCGACAAAAATGGAGCCCTCTACGGCATACGTGGTCGTTCCGTCAAGACGGTAGGCAAGTGTTGTCAGCATCCTGTTGGACGATGCAATAGGACTGGTTCCCGTGTTCAGCATCATGAAGCATCCTGTTCCGTAGGTGCTTTTGATCATGCCGGGTGAAAAACACACCTGGCCAATGGAGGCTGCGTGCTGGTCTCCTGCTACCCCGGCTACGCGAAGTTCTGCACCCAGCACGCTTTTATCGGTCGTGCAGAAATCGGCGGCACAGTCGTTGACCTCGGGCAGCATGGACATCGGTACTCCGAGCATGTCGCAAAGTTCTTTATCCCAGCAATTGTCGTGAATATTAAAGAGCAATGTACGGCAGGCATTGGTGGCGTCTGTTGCGTGAACTTTTCCGCCCGTGAGTCGCCATATCAGGAAGCTGTCAACGGTGCCGAAAGCCAGTTCCCCACGCTCAGCTTTTTCACGAGCGCCTGCCACGTTATCGAGAATCCAGCCGATTTTCGTTCCGGAAAAATAAGGGTCCAGCAACAATCCGGTTTTGGCTGTGACTAATGCCCCATGTCCTTGTGACTGAAGTGTTCTGCAGGTATCTGCAGTACGCCGGTCTTGCCAGACTATGGCCTTGTGGATGGGTTTGCCAGACACGCGGTCCCAGACAAGCGTGGTTTCACGCTGATTAGTAATGCCGATGGCTGCTACCTGGCGATTGCCGGCAGCCGCCTTTGCCAATGCCTGTTTGCTGACATCCAGTGTGGACTCCCAGATTTCCTCCGGATCATGCTCAACCCAGCCCGATTGCGGGTAGTACTGCGTGAACTCACGCTGTGCCATGGCAAACGTACTACCGTCCTTTTCAAATAGCATGGCCCGTGAGCTGGTGGTTCCCTGGTCGATGCTTAGCAGCAGTGGTGTGGTCATCATAGTGCTCGAAGATGGAAATTAACCGGCATTGTACGAGTCAGTTGAGCTCAGGTGGTGCTGGTTCTGTCGCAAAATTATTTTTGCGATGGAACAGAGTTTCGTTTACAGTTTCGTTTTGCGGTGCATAAATGAAAACGAACCTTCAATCGTTCCCGGGAAGCGCGTCAGGAGCTTAACCATGATTACAAGTCGTGTCAGATAATCGTCGTCAGCAAATACTGGATATTGTCCGTGAATTCGGCGCCGTCTCTGTTGATGAGCTCTTGGAACGTTTTGACGTCACGCCACAAACTATCCGTAAAGACCTGAACCGTTTGTGCGACGAGCGCCTGCTGACTCGCACTCATGGGGGGGCCCGGCTGGCCTCCAGTGTGGAGAACATGAGTTACGAGGCCAGGCGCATGCTGGCGCGTGATCAAAAACAGGCTATTGGTCGGGCAGTTGCCGATATCATCCCCGACAACGCTTCCCTGTTCGTGAATATTGGCACCACCACTGAGGCCGTTGCGCAAGCACTTCTGCACCATCATCAGCTCATGGTGATAACGAACAATATCAATGTCGCATCCTTGATGCGGCCGTATGCGCATAACAAGGTCATTATTGCTTCGGGTGAGGTCCGCAGCGCCGACGGTGGGATTGTCGGAGAGTCTGCGGTGGGATTTATCAAGCAGTTCAAGGTTGATTTTGCGGTGGTGGGCGCATCGGCTATTGACGAGGAAGGGGCTCTGCTTGATTTCGACTACCGGGAAGTCCAGGTCTCACAGGCTATCCTGTCCAATGCCCGACACGTGGTTCTGGTTGCCGATGCCACCAAGCACGAGCGCACCGCACCCGTGCGTATAGGGCATATTTCACAGGTGCATTCGTTCGTAACGGACCACTGTCCGGGGGCCGCATTTCGGCGGCTGTTGAGTGGTTTCGAAATTCGGACGATCGAAACCGGAGCAATGCGAAACTCCACCTGAGCCAGGCTGCCCCGAATTGATCTGCCATTGAGTTTCGATTGACTTTCGCTTTTCAGCCAATTAGTGTTCGCAGAGTGCGTCTAAGTTGGCGCATCATTTCTCAGGCGCACGAAAGGGGCCTGATCCCTAGAATGCTTTGTGCAGTATGACGAGAATCCATGCTCGAACTTCAACATGTCAGCAAGCAGGTGGGTGCCAGCCAGCACATCAGCGATGTCAATCTGAAGCTGCAGCGCGGCAGTGTCAATGTCTTGCTGGGACCGACCCTGTCGGGGAAAACCAGTCTCATGCGTTTGATGGCGGGGCTGGATAAGCCCACGTCAGGCGATGTGTACGCCAACGGCGACCGGGTTACGGGTATGTCGGTGCGCAAGCGTAATGTCGCGATGGTCTACCAGCAGTTTATTAACTACCCGGCGATGACCGTGTTCGAGAACATCGCTTCTCCCTTGCGCTTGCAGGGGGCAGATGCTGCGACTATTGAAAACGAAGTTCACAAAGCTGCCGGGCTTTTGAAGCTGACAGAATTTCTTGATAGAACGCCCTTGAATCTTTCTGGCGGGCAACAACAACGTACCGCGCTTGCCAGGGCGCTTGTCAAAGGTGCCGAACTTGTATTATTGGATGAGCCTCTGGCCAATCTTGACTACAAATTGCGCGAAGAATTACGCGTCGAGCTGCCGCGACTCTTCGCCGAGACCGGGGCTGTTTTCGTGTACGCAACAACCGAACCGCACGAAGCCTTGCTATTGGGTGGACATACGGCCACCTTGCACGAAGGTAGAGTGACTCAGTTCGGCCCGACCATCGATGTCTATAACCGACCCGTCGACCTACGAACGGCACAGACGTTTTCCGATCCGCCTCTGAACACCTTCGACGTGCAGTGTTCGGCTGGCAGATTGATGGCTGGCGGTACCGATCTTGGAGCGCCTATCGATGCCCAGCAGTTGGCTGAGGGTGACTACACGCTGGCGTTCAGATCACATCATGCGGCACTGAGCGCCACTGGCAATTATCAGATACCGGTGCATGGCACCATCAGTACCAGCGAAATAACCGGTTCTGAAACGTATATCCATCTAATTGTCGATCAGTCACATTGGGTGGTGCTGACGCACGGTGTGCATACCGTGCATTCGGGTGATGCGATAACGCTCTACCTGGATCCGGCACGCTACTACTTGTTTTCCGCAACAGACGGTACGCTTGCGCAGTGCCCGGTTCGATTGACAGAGGCAGCCTGAGGCAATGGCAAAGATCACCCTGGACAAACTGGCTCATTCCTACATGGCCAATCCCGCAAGCGATGCTGATTTTGCGCTCAAGCAAATTGACTATGTCTGGGAGGATGGTGGTGCGTATGCGCTTCTGGGTCCCTCTGGTTGTGGCAAGACGACACTGCTGAACATCATCTCCGGCCTGTTGGTACCCTCGAAAGGTCATATCAGGTTTGATAACGATGATGTTACCGAGCGCAGTCCGGAGCAACGCAACATTGCCCAGGTTTTCCAGTTCCCGGTTATCTACGACACCATGACGGTTGAGCAGAATCTGGCGTTCCCTCTGGTTAATCGTGGCGTTGCGAAAACTGAAATAGACAAGCGTGTCGGCGATATGCTGGAGACGCTGGATTTGAAAGACAAGGCAAAACGGCGTGCTCATGGTCTGACTGCTGACGAAAAACAGAAAATATCTCTGGGTCGGGGCCTCGTCCGATACGATGTCAACGCCATTTTGTTTGATGAGCCGCTAACAGTAATCGATCCGCACATGAAATGGCAGTTGCGGACCAAGCTCAAGCAACTGCATGAGCAGTTCAGTCACACCATGATCTATGTCACTCACGATCAGACCGAAGCGCTAACGTTCGCTGATAAGGTTGTGGTGATGTACGAAGGCGAGGTGGTGCAGATAGGTACGCCCGAAGAACTGTTTGATGAACCGGCACATACCTTTGTGGGTTATTTTATCGGCTCCCCCGGTATGAATATTCTGCCCGGTAGTGTTAATGAGAACACCCTGATAATGGCCGATTCCAGTTTCGTGCTGAACAGGTACTACAAGTCCATGGCCGGCGATCTGGAAATTGGTATTCGTCCTGAGTTTGTTACGGTGACTGACAGATCAGGAGCAAGTGCAGGCGGTGTTCCCATGCAGGTCACATCGGTTGAGAATATTGGGCGCCACAAGATTGTCCGTGGCACGATCAACGGTCATGGCATCGACGCCCTGATTGATGAGGATACAAATGTACCGGCTGAGGCCTACGCAGTTTTTGATCATTCGCGTTTTAATGTGTACGAGAACTCGCATCTGGTCAGGGCAGTGCAATGATCGATAAACCGTTCAATAACAAGGCCTGGTTTTTTGTTCTGCCTGTATTTTTTCTGGTGGCTATCAGCGCCATCATTCCACTGATGACAGTGGTCAACTATTCGGTACAGGATACGTTTGGTAACAACCAGTTTTTCTGGGCTGGAACAGAATGGTACGAAGAGGTATTGAGCTCAAGCCGGTTTCATGATGCTCTGGTTCGAAACCTGATTTTCTCAGGCATCATTCTGCTTATCGAGATACCACTGGGTATCGCCATAGCGTTATCAATGCCCCGCAAAGGTTTCTGGGTACCTGTGTGCCTGATTTTGATGGCGCTCCCCTTGCTGATACCCTGGAATGTGGTGGGCACGATCTGGCAAGTGTTCGGACGTGCGGACATTGGCTTGCTGGGACGTACCTTGTCCTGGATGGGCATTGAATACAACTATGCAACCAACTGGCTGGATGCATGGGTCACCATCATAATCATGGATGTATGGCATTGGACTTCACTGGTCGTGTTGCTCTGCTACTCCGGGCTTGTGGCCATTCCCGAGCCGTACTACCAGGCGGCCAGAATTGACGGTGCATCCAAGTGGAAAGTGTTTCGCTATATTCAGTTGCCCAAGATGCAGCGCGTATTGCTGATTGCGGTACTGCTTCGATTCATGGACAGTTTCATGATCTATACCGAGCCGTTTGTACTGACGGGTGGTGGCCCGGGTAACAGCACGACATTTTTATCAATAGACCTTGTCAAGATGGCTATCGGGCAGTTCGATCTTGGACCTGCGGCTGCCATGTCGATCATCTACTTTCTCATCATTCTGTTTTTATCCTGGGTGTTCTACACAGCCATGACAAATTTTGGAGCCGATGCCCCGATGAAGGAGGTCGACTAACATGAGTACGCCCACTGATTCCCAGGGTGCTGCCTCGGCCCCGGCCATCACCAACAGTATTTCTCTGGAAGGGGTGAGAGCTCCTATTAAGAGTACTGGCGATGGCAGCGGAAAATGGTTTGTACCCACTCTGTATATCGTGTTTCTCCTGTTGCCAATCTACTGGCTGGTTAACATGAGTTTCAAGACTAATCAGGAGATTCTCTCCACGTTCACGCTATGGCCCGCTAATCCTACGCTTGCCAACTATGCAGTGATATTTGGCGATCCGAGCTGGTACAGCGGCTACATCAATTCGATGACATATGTTTTTATCAACATGATCATCTCCGTCTCTGTTGCCCTGCCAGCGGCCTATGCTTTCAGCCGCTATCGGTTTCTTGGTGACAAGCATATGTTTTTCTGGCTTCTGACTAACCGGATGGCACCTCCTGCTGTATTTGCGCTACCGTTTTTTCAGTTGTATTCAGCCTTCGGTTTGTTCGATACCCACTTTGCGGTGGCGTTGGCGCATTGTCTTTTCAACGTGCCGCTGGCGGTGTGGATTCTTGAAGGATTCATGTCTGGTGTGCCGCGGGAAATCGATGAGACCGCCTACATTGATGGTTATTCTTTCCCCAGATTTTTTGTCAAGATATTCATGCCGCTGATTGCATCCGGTATTGGGGTTGCGGCTTTTTTCTGTTTCATGTTTTCCTGGGTGGAGCTATTGCTTGCCAGGACACTGACAGCGACTGCAGCAAAACCGATAACCGCCATTATGACGCGTACGGTATCTGCCTCGGGAATGGATTGGGGGGTGTTGGCAGCTGCCGGTGTGCTGACGATCATACCGGGAGCGCTGGTCATCTACTTTGTGCGCAATTACATCGCGAAAGGTTTCGCCTTGGGGCGGGTTTAATATGAGTGTTGCAAATCAAACGCAAGACGCACCTGAAAAAGCATCCAACGGTATAAGAATACTGGGTTGGAGTGCTTCGATCCTCATTGTTATTGGCGTGTTGTTGTACGTGTGGTTTCAAAGTGAATCGGCTCCAAATCTTGCCTGGATGGCGTGGACCAAACCAACAGCGATATTCTTCAGTACCATTATCTGTCTGCTCGTAGCCATGTCGGTATGGGAGGCATTCAGCCCGGGTGGCGGTCCACGTATAGGTATCCTGCGTTTCGAAACCACCCGAGGTGATCGTCTGTTTCTATCTCTGCTCGGCAGTGGTTTTATCAACCTTGCGTGGCTTGGGCTCGTAGGGCCTGATCTGTGGAAAGCGCTAGGGGTGTCGGTGATTTATGCTTTGTTTGTGTTCGTGTTTGTCTAGATTCGGAAAGGTGAGTGCCGTCCGTTGCAGGAGCTTTCGCCCAGTGGCGTAAGCTTTTTCGTAAAGGCTATGAAGATCATTTTCAGTACCGTGCTTTTTCAGTACGTTGAAGTAGCTCGTTGTTTTAGTAACAACGGTAAACATTACGCATAACTATCCATTGGGAGGAATTAAATGCGTCAATTTAAACAGGCTAAAACGGCGATAGCCGTGGCCCTTTTTCTTGGAGGGACCCATGTCGCGCAAGCGGACATGGCAGCAGCTGAAGCGTTTCTCGCTAGCGAGATTGGTGATCAATCCACATTGTCTGCCGACGATCAGAAGGCTGAAATGCAGTGGTTTATCGATGCAGCCAAGCCGTTCGCAGGTATGGACATCAAGGTGGTTTCTGAAACCATTGCAACTCATGAGTATGAGTCGAAGGTGCTGGCGCCCGCTTTTGCGGCGATCACTGGCATCAACGTCACTCACGATCTCATCGGTGAGGGTGATGTTGTAGAAAAGCTGCAGACACAGATGCAGTCGGGTGAGAATATCTACGATGCCTACATTAATGATTCGGATCTTATCGGTACGCACTGGCGCTATCAACAAGCCCGGAACCTGACCGACTGGATGGCAGGTGAAGGTGCAGATGTGACGCTACCAACACTCGACATTGATGACTTTATCGGTAAGGATTTCACAACGGGTCCTGACGGTAAGCTTTATCAACTGCCAGATCAGCAGTTTGCCAATCTTTACTGGTTCCGTTATGACTGGTTCAACGACGAGAAAAACAAAGCCGACTTCCAGGAGAAGTATGGTTATGAGTTAGGTGTGCCGGTCAACTGGTCAGCCTACGAAGATATTGCCGAGTTCTTCACCGGTCGCGAGATCGATGGTCAGACAGTCTATGGTCACATGGACTATGGCAAAAAGGATCCATCGCTGGGTTGGCGCTTCACTGATGCCTGGTTATCCATGGCCGGAAACGGTGACAAGGGTGAGCCAAACGGATTACCCGTTGATGAGTGGGGAATTCGTGTTAACGAGAAAAGCCAGCCTGTGGGTTCATGTGTTGCTCGAGGTGGAGACACCAACGGCCCGGCCGCGGTCTACTCTATCAACAAGTACATAGAGTGGTTGAATAACTACGCACCACCTGAAGCCGCCGGTATGGTGTTCGGCGAAGCCGGTCCGGTTCCTGCTCAAGGTGCTATTGCTCAGCAGATGTTCTGGTATACAGCGTTCACCGCTGACATGGTCAAGGAAGGCATTCCGGTTGTCGACGACGAGGGCAATCCCAAATGGCGTATGGCTCCAAGTCCGAAGGGTGCTTATTGGGAAGAAGGCCAGAAGCTGGGTTATCAGGATGCGGGCTCATGGACACTCATGAAATCCACGCCTGTTGATCGAGCAAAAGCTGCGTGGTTATATGCTCAGTTTGTTACGTCCAAGACCATCGACGTGAAAAAGTCACACGTTGGCTTGACGTTCATTCGCGAAAGTACTGTGCAGCATGACAGCTTCACCGAGCGAGCTCCAAAACTAGGCGGGCTGATCGAATTCTATCGTTCGCCAGCAAGAGTTCGCTGGTCTCCGACTGGCACCAACGTACCTGATTACCCGAAGCTGGCTCAGTTGTGGTGGCAGAACATTGGTGATGCATCGTCTGGTGCAAAATCTGCTCAGGAAGCTATGGATGCCTTGTGTGCCGCACAGGAAAAAGTTCTGGCCAGGCTGGAGCGTGCCGGTGTGCAAGGTGACATCGGTCCCGTTCTGAATGACGAGCAGGATCCAGAGTACTGGTTCAGCCAGCCTGGTGCACCGAAAGCCAAGCTTGAGAATGAAAAGCCGACGCCTGAAACCATCAACTACGATGAGCTGGTCCAGAGCTGGAATCAGTAGTAGTGTTTTATTGAAAGAACACTGACCGAGTCGTCCGAAGTCTGCGGGCGTCTCGGAAAGTGATGTTGATACGTGCTGACAGCTGCCAGTCAGTGAGCTGTCAGTGACGTGTATACGTACCGGAAGTGAAAGGCGAAAGGTCTTTCACGGCTGTCTCAAGTAATCCTTTTTTCTCTTTATCTATCGGTCTTACAGCAATAATTACATGAAATCCAAGAGGTCCAGCCATGAGTACCTATGATCTTGTTGTCATTGGTGGCGGTGTCAATGGAGCTGGCATAGCGCGTGATGCGTCGGGCCGGGGCCTGAAAGTATTGCTGTGCGAGAAAGACGACCTGGCTCAGCATACGTCGTCGGCCAGCACGAAGCTTGTGCATGGTGGTCTTCGATATCTTGAGCATTACGATTTCATGCTGGTGCGTCATGCTCTGAGTGAGAGAGAAGTCTTGTTGCGGGCAGCGCCTCACATCATCTGGCCTTTGCGTTTCATATTGCCTCATCACAAAGCGCTGCGTCCTCGATGGTTAATCAGGCTTGGCCTGTTTCTTTACGATCATCTGGGAGGACGAAAGTTACTGCCCTCGTCTCACGGCGTAAATTTGACTCGACATATATCAGGTGATGCATTGAAGGACGACTTTACCTACGCTTTCGAGTACTCCGATTGCTGGGTACAGGATGCACGCCTGGTTACGCTTAATGTCATGGATGCAGCCGAACGTGGTTGTGATGTTCGTGTAAGAACAGAATGTACTGACATTATTCGCGGTGATGGACAGTGGACGGTTAATCTGCAGGATCACCTGTCAGGCCAGGCTTCCGTGGTGACAGCTAGAGCCATAGTTAACGCCTCCGGCCCGTGGGTAGAGAAAACCCTGAATCTGGATGAGGATCACGACTCACGTCATGGAGTGCGTCTGGTCAAGGGAAGCCATGTTGTGGTTCCCAAATTGTTCGACCATCCCTATACCTATATTTTTCAGAACGCTGATAACCGCATACTCTTTGCGGTGCCGTATGAAAACGACTTTACGCTTCTAGGTACAACCGATGTCGAGATTCAGGCAGAACCGGGCAGCGAGAAAATCGAGGATAGCGAGATTGATTACATCTGCTCCAATGCGAGCGAATACTTCAAGACACCGATTAGTAAAGAGCAGGTCGTCTGGACGTATTCCGGCGTTCGCCCTTTGTATGACGACGCCTCCGACAATGCATCAAAAGTAACGCGTGACTATAAACTGGATCTGGACACGCGCAAAGGTGCGCCTATCCTGTCTGTTTATGGTGGCAAGATAACAACGTTTAGAAAACTTTCCGAGCAAGCCGTGGATATGCTCAAACCAGAGCTTGATTTTACGTCCGATGCCTGGACATCATCTGTGGCCTTGCCTGGGGGTGATATCCCGAATGCCGATTACGATGGTTTTCTGAAGCGCAGTGCACAACAGTACCCCTGGCTGGATGAGATAGTGTTAAACGACTACTGTAGAAACTACGGTACGCGTATTAGCACTTTATTAAGCGACGTCAACAGCATGGAAGATCTTGGTCATCACTTTGGCGGGCCTCTTTATCAGGCCGAGGTGGACTACCTTATCGTTCATGAGTGGGCGCGTAGTGCTGCCGATATTCTATGGAGACGCAGTAAGAAGGGTCTGCACACGCCAGCCGATACAGAGCAGGTGCTGCAGCAGTGGATCGAACAGCACTACAATTTCGACAACCACGATTCGGTGCTCAGGCAGGTATCCTAGCTGGAATATTCCGGCTGCATGAGGTCAGGCCACAAAGTTTGATCAAGCTGCGTTCTGCCGCAGATCATCGCTGCCGACATGATCACCCAAGTCAAAATTGTTCACCAGGGATTGCAGATTTCCGGCTACCTGGTTAAGTTGAATCACTTCATCTTTAGCGTGATGCACTGCTTGTGTGGTATCCACTGTGCCTTGAACAAGTTCACCGACTTCCAGCGATATACCCGACGTGCTGGTAGCCACGTGATTGATGGAGCGGCTGATATCCTGCGTAGTGGCACTTTGCTGTTCCATGGCAGATACGGTGTTCGTTTGTAGCTCATTAATTTGTTGAACGATGGTATCGATCTCGCGTATACCTTCCGCCGCTCCATTGCTTTCGTTCTGAATGGCGCGAATTTTTACGCTGATATCCTCGGTCGCCTTGGCGGTCTCTTTGGCAAGTTCCTTAACTTCGTTGGCAACCACCGCAAAGCCCTTGCCGGCATCGCCAGCTCGTGCGGCCTCTATAGTGGCATTCAGGGCCAGCAGGTTGGTTTGTTCTGCAATAGAGTTGATGACTTTGACCATTGCACCGATATCCTGACTGGAAGATGCCAGTTGTGAGACGCTGGCATCGGCAGCCCGGGTCAGATCTGCTGCCTGTCCAGCTACCGTCGTCGAGCGCTGAATGTTCTTCACAATTTCCTTGATATTGGTGCTCATCTGTTCGGCGGCGCTGGCAATGGCATCTACGTTGCCTGAAATTGAATTTACGGCTGTTGAGACACTGTTCGCCTGCTGCGAGGCGCATGATGCGTTGGTTTCTAGCTTGTTGTTAACCTTGATGACGCTGCTGGCACTGGAGTTGACGATGGCCGCATCACCTTTAAGTTTTGCGATCATTTCGGATAGCTGTACAACGGTTGCATTAGCATCGTTGTGCAGCTGAAGAAACTCGCCTTTGAGAACCTGAGACTCTTGCGTATGCCAGGAATGACTAAGGTCCCCGTTGGCAAGCCGTTTGAAAACCTCACCGGCATTTGAAATTACCGAATTACACATGCCTACCATATCGTTTATGCCGTTATACACTGGTACCAGAAAATCCGGTTTTCCCTCTGCATTGATACTGCCCGACAGGTTGCCAGCCAGGGCGTCGTCAACCAGGCCCATGACATCCTTACCCACGGCTTGTTCGACGGTGACTTCTTCGGTTCGGTCACGAATTTCGATAACTGTGCCGATAGCCTGATGCTCATCGTCATGTACGGGGCTTGCGATTATCCGTAAATGCCGACCTCCAATCACCCAGTCGAGTTCTGTTGCCGTACTGCCGGCGATGTTTGATGCCGACATCGTCTGCCCCTTACACAGAAAATCCATGGGTTGCCCGATGATATCCTTATGTGAAAAATCGGGAATGTCATGTGCAAGAGCGTCTTCAAAGCTCTTGAAATACTGGTTTGCTGATATGTTGCTATAGATGATGCTGTTATCAACATCAGCTACCAATACCGGGCTGGATACACATTCCAATGCCTGTTTTATGCGGCCATTGATAATTGATTGCTGGCGTTCTTCGTTAATACGTACGTTTAACTTCTTCTGCATGACAGCCAGTGCATTCATGAGCTGCGATGGCTCGTCACGCCCTTCGGCGTGAATTGTATTATCCAGCTGATCGTCCGCTATCGCTTCTGCCAATGTCTTGGCTCGTATGATGGTGACGTTGATACTACGGCTTACGATGAAGGTGAACAACATGGCAATGCCGATGGCTGCAACCACAACGGCTAACATCATGTTTCGCTCATATCTATCCTGATCCATCCGGTTCTGAAGCAGGCGGCCGAGTTCAGCGTTGATTGCGTCATATAGTTCATAGCCTTTGGTAACAGAGCTTTCGGCGCTGGCGAAAGCCTGCTGTACCAGTTCTGGAGTGGAATTGACTCTAACTTTTTCCAGAGCCGCAAGCGCTGTTGTATAGCTCTTCTGAAACTCGATATTGATATCATTGAGGATCTGTGCAGACTCGGCGTTATGGCCTCTTGCAATGTTAACCGTCTCTGTGGCCAGCGCAGCCGCCGTGCCTATTTTTTCCAGTGTATACATATGTTGTAGCTGGTACATGAATCCGTTTTTTTCAGTGAACTCCACTTTGTAACTGTTTAAAGCGGTAATGGCGGGTAGTAGTTTGAGAATCACTACATCCATCAAGTAGTAGCTATCGAGCATGGGATCCAGAATAAGGTTGGAATTGTCGCCGATCTTTTGAGTCAGTGCATTAAGCGAGGCAATGGTTTTATCGTGCAATTGAGTTGCGCTTTCGTAGTCCAGAGTTAATTCTTTGTTAGCAAGCGTTTCAATTGCTTTACGTGCCATTTCCCAGGTAGTGTCCAGATCGAGCGCATTGTCGAATTGGGCCTGTGTTGCGTCCATTGCGCTGATGCCTTCAGCAAGTTGCTCACGGACTTTTTGCGTCATCGAACTGTTATCCACTAAGGAGCTTGAATAGGCCACTCGATGCTCTTCTACGAGAGCATGTAGATTTTTAAGAGGCTGAAGATACTCGCTGCCAGTCATCTCGCTGGCTGCAAACTTTATTGATTCCGATGCTTTCTCTGCCAACAGAAAAGTTGCAAACGCTGCAGGTAGGGCCGCAAGCAGTATGATAAGGATAAACTTGTATTTCAGTCGTAAATTTTTCATTGATAACCGTAATACCGCATGTCACATACCCTGTCGGGCGGCTCTATGAAGGAGTTTCTATCACAGGTTGAATGGCGAAGACATTGCCTTCCTCAGACAGGTATCGACTTGTGAACGTGGAGCTGAGGCTGGTGCAGGTATCATGGGATAAGCGTAGTTGTGTAGCGGGCGCCTTAGCTACTTTGCCGATACTGCTTTGCGGATGTGCTCCTGGTGCCATGCAGTGGCTGGAGACGATAGGATATTCGCCAGGCTATGTGAACAGTGCAATGTCTGGTGGATTCAGGTCAGCCAGGGATCGAGTCCATACCCAGGTAAGCTACTATCGGTTGGGAACGACGTAATATCGTGATGAATTATCAAACGAGACAGGCGTCAGGGGGCATCTTGCAGGACGTGTATTTGTTCAACCAGTTCCACATTAGAGACGCTGACAGTAAATTCCTTGTCAACGGTTATGCCTGACTTGCTGCTTGTGTCCGTCTGACTTTGTCTGGAGTCTAGTTTTTTGGTTTCCTGTTGCACGCAGCGATTAAATTTTTCCGGGTCGTTGATCTGTGTGAATTCATAAGAGACCTGAACAAGTTGACTTTCCAGAAACCGGTACGTTGCTGTGGATAGTGTTTCATCGTATAGGGTATGCCCCGCTGCGTTAGTGAATACGCAAGTTTCCAGAAAGTAGGCTCGGCGAGTAAGACCAACGCCTGTTCTGATCGTTTCGCAGATAGCTTGAGATTCCCATTGCTGTTCAGCTGCCGAAACAGTGGATTGACGTTGCTCTCCGATCGGCAAATTGAGTAGGGATAACGCTTTGTCGGCCTGGTTGGCGCTCACAATGCCGGGTAACATCGAACTAAGTAGCAAGCTTGAGATAACAAGGATGTGGTACATGGCTTTTCCATAGGGTGAAAAGGGGTAAGCCTGTGAGTTATTTTTAATGTAGCGATTACCGGATGTTTTTACAAAGTGGCGATGAAACCTTTGAGGATTTTTCGTCGGTGCTTTTATTCCCGCGCAGGTTTTTACGTCTACGCCATGCCAGTAAACTCAGCAATGGAAGCATACCGGCCCAAAGAACGCCGCCAAAAATACTATCACCATCAACTGGTGAGGAAGGTGCATCGTTTGCAATTAAAGGTGGAGCGCTCGTTGGCGTCTCATTCGGCGGGCTATCGTTAACCGGCACGAACTGCTGCTCTGAAATAGTCTGACCGCCAATACTCCCTTGAATCCAGTTAATGTATGACGAGACGTTCGTGTATATCCCGGGATTTGAAGCAACTCCACAGCTGATTCCCCAGCTGGTGATGCCAGTAATAGCGGACACCGTGTTTTCAACAACATTTACGCGGTATAGCGGGCCTCCCGAATCCCCCTGACATGAATCTCGCCCCCCGGCTGCGGCACCTGCGCAGATTATTGTCTCGTTTGTAAATCCCCGGTAGCTTGGAAAAAGAGTGCCGCAGTTTGCACCCGGTGTCATGTTCACGAAGGCGCCTCTGAGTTGTTTGGGGAAACTTTGTCTTTGCCCTTCGCTTTGTGCATTCACGGCTCCCCAGCCGGCAATGAACGCTTGCTCATCGAGCTCGACAGGTAGTGTGTCAAGCGGGATCGGCTGAACCAGGGAATCGAACTCCAGCTCGAGTAATGCGATATCACGCCCTTGTTCAACACTGATATAGCCCGGGTGGGCGATGATCCGCAAAACAGGAATCGGTTGATTGATCGGGTTGTCCAGATCCTCACTGCCTGTGAGTACGAGTATTCTGTCTGCTGCCATCGTTTTGCCGAGGACATCGACGACACAATGCGCTGCAGTGAGCACCCAGCGAGAGGCGATTACAGTGCCACCACAGAACTGGGCCTGGAACAGATCGCCATCGAGCTCGACTCTGGATCGGTTTAAAAGCGCAACGGTGGCTGGAACCTGCTCGATGCTGGTTGGGACTCCGCCAACAATGCGCGCACTGGGGCCGATTGGAACTATGTCTGATGCGGGTTGATCCTGGGCGGCTAGAAAGCTGCTACCGGCAACAAAGAACAACGTGCCCAGCAATACGAGTACTTTACTCAGGCTTCGGTTGTCTCTGGTGTGTTTTTCAACTGGCATTAAACGCCGTATCCATTCATGTTTGAAGCGCTTTACCATCACCACTTCGGGAAAACAAAACTATAAATTGTTACCACAAATTACTGGTTGATCACTGTCACGGATTGCGGATTAATCCGGGCCAGTGATGTCAGGTCTATCTCCAGGCAGCCTTACAAAGCTGACAAAAAAATGTGTGCCGTTGCACACTATAGAAACCCTGATACTAATTCAGTTCCGCAGATACTTGGTGGAACGTACCCGGCATAATTACCATGCAAGTGCTTGCTGAATTGTAAAAATGTATTCCGGCCTACTCCACAGGGGCAGAGCGCACGCTATCCTGGCGTGTTTTTCTCCACCCAGCGCTGGCCACCGCTGGCCAGTGTTTCCTTTTTCCAGAAGGTGGCGCGGCTTTTCAGTGCCTCCATCAGGAAGCGGCAAGCATCAAAGGCAGCGGCTCTATGTGCCGAGCACACAGCAGTGAGCACAATAGGCTGGCCGGGCTTGATATCGCCGACCCGATGCACAATAAGTGCGTCAATTATGTCCCATTGTGATTTAGCATCATCGATGATTTCTGACAGCTGTTTTTCCGTCATGCCCGGGTAGTGTTCCAGCGTCATCGATGCTACTGAATTGCCATCGTTGAAGTCTCGCATCGAACCAACAAAGCTTGCCGTTGCTCCAAAGCTGCCCGTTGGCAGGCTGGCTTCAAATCGTGACAGTTCAGCCGCAGGGTCGAACTCCACTGCTTCAATCCGGACGCCCATCAGCCACCTGTAACCGGAGGGAAAAAAGCCACCTCATCGCCATCCTTGACCTGCTCGTGAGGTTCTCGATGCTCGAGATTCACTGAACAAAGAACATGCGTGGGCAGCAGTTTGGTGTCCGTCGCACGCTCCCACACATCATTGACAGTCCGGATGCCGGTAGCATCGACTTCTTTGATCCCTTCATTGAGCTGTTCGCGAAGGCTGGCAAAAAATTTGACCTTTATGGCCATGATACGGTCCGATTAGCGATATTCTGCACCGATAATACCCAATAAGCCGCACCCACGAGTAAGCAATGTCGCAAAGTACTGACGGACTGACACATTTTAACGCCACGGGTGATGCCCATATGGTGGACGTTGGTGACAAGGAGGTGACACACAGGATTGCGGTCGCCGGTGGCAGTATTTCGATGCTGCCGGACACATTCGCCATGGTGTGTGCCGGCACTCACAAGAAGGGAGATGTTCTGGGCATTGCGCGAGTGGCTGGCATCATGGCGTCCAAACGAACTAGCGATCTGATACCCCTTTGCCATCCGATCGGTTTGACCCGTGTCGAGGTCGAATTCATTACTGATGAGCCAACGCACAAAGTGCATTGCCGCGTCCGGGCAGAAACAAGATCGCAAACAGGCGTTGAAATGGAGGCGCTGATCGGGTTACAGGTGGCGCTGGCTACAATTTATGACATGTGCAAGGCGGTTGATCGTGGTATGCGGATAGACAACATACGGCTGATTGAAAAAAGCGGTGGTAAATCAGGGCATTATCTGGAGCCCGGTGAGTAATAGCGTGTACCGCTCGATTGCGTCCAAGGCAGCGCCAGCCACGTAGAAGTGGACTGACTTCAATGAAGAAACGCGTCCACCGTCAGAATCTGACAACGAATTTGCATAGTATAGTGGCGATGGTTTCCTGAGACGGGGTGGTGCCCAATTATTGACACGTCCCTGCGACAGTTTCTCAAATCGATACTGGTAAACACAAAGGGCTTAGGTCTGCCTGAGATATAATGTCGGGATACTTTGAGGTGAAACCCTCGTCTCCCTCGGCCCCCCATACAGCACGGACGCTATTTCATGATAGATAGAGGCAGTAAGAATGAAACTCGTTAAATGGCTTCTCGGCACACTGGTTGTTCTGCTGCTGGTGATCGGTGTCGGTGTGGCAGCGCTGGTGTATCTGGTTGACTGGAACGATTTCAAAACCACCATCCAGAACCAGGTTAAAAAACAAACAGGTCGAGATCTCACCATCGCAGGCGACCTGAGCCCATCGGTATTTCCATGGGCGGGTATTTCTATTGGCGAAATCATATTGGCCAACGCCGAGGGCTATGGCGATCAACCTTTCGCCAGTATCACCGGTGCCGATGTCAAGGTAGAGCTCCTGCCTTTGATTAAACGTGAAATAAATGTGCGCACTGTCGAGCTAAGCGGTTTGCAGCTCGATCTCCAGCGTGCAGCAGACGGAAGCACTAACTGGGACGATCTGATTCAGAGCACGACAACCACCACGACCACAGAGGAGATCAGTGACGACCAGCAAGTTACTACAGAAGTTGAAGGCAGTAGCGCGACCATAGCGGCCCTCGCCGTTGGCGGTATAGAAGTCACTGACGCTAACGTCAGCTGGAACGATGCATCCACAGGCACCGATGCAAAACTGTCATCATTTAACCTGTTGACCGGCGCCATCGAGTTAGCCAAACCCTTTGATCTTGATATCGACTTCTCGATCGTCAGCCAAAGCATGGATATCCAGGCAGATGTGAAAGCCGATGCCAAGCTGATGGCTGATCTGAATGCGCAGGTTTACAGTATTTCTGGCCTCACATTGACAACAGATGCCAAAGGTTCAGCGTTACCCAACGGAGAGCTGGTTGCAACGCTCGGTGCCGACGTCGTTGCGATGCTGGCGGATCAGAAAATAGATGTTTCTGCCTTGTCGTTAGCAGCACTGGGAATCGAGCTTGGTGGATCGATCAACGTAGCCGACATTGATACAGCTCCCGTTATTACGGGTCAACTCTCCAGCAATGAATTCAGTCCACGTGACATGATGGGCAAGCTTGGCATCGAAGCGCCGGTCACCGCTGATGAGAACGTGATGAGTAAAGCCAGCCTGTCTCTGGCGCTGGCAGCGACTCCTACCAGTGCCGAGCTTACGGATTTAACCATTACGCTTGATGATACGAATTTTACCGGTTCCGCCGGAGTTCCTTCGCTGGAGGGAGCAATACCGCCGGCACGATTTGATTTCAATGTGGATGCTATCGATATCGACCGCTATCTGCCGCCTGCCACCGATGCTCCTGCCGAACAGAGCACCGAAGAGACGACGCCCGCTGTTGCCACTACGGGTGACGAGCCTATCGAGTTGCCGGTAGAGATGATGCGCCAGCTGGACATTGATGGTGTCTTTAGCGTGGGCAGTGTAAAGGTCAGTAACTTGACCACGGAAAATATCGTTATCCCGGTCAAGGCAAAAGGGGGCAAGCTTGCATTACAGAATATGAAAGCGGCACTTTATGAAGGTGCACTTGATACCACTGCAAGCATAGACGTCACTGGCGACTCTCCAAGCTATGGAGTTTCACTGTCACTTGCTGGTATACAGGCTGCTCCGCTGCTGGGCGATCTTATGGAAAAGGATTCTTTCTTAAGTGGTGGTGGCGAGGTAGGCGCAGATATCACCACTCGTGGCAATAGTGTTAACGCTATCAAAGCTGCGCTGAACGGTAAGTTCAATACAGCGTTTACGGATGGTTCCATCAACGGCATCAACATCGGATACCAGATTCGACGGGCAAAAGCCGCGATAACTGGCAAGACACTGGCCGAAGAGGAAGGAGCCGTCAAGACAGACTTCTCCTCACTGGCCGTGAGCGGTACATTCACTGACGGCGTCATGAATTCGGATGATCTGGATATGCGCTCACCCTTGTTACGGCTGGGTGGAGCCGGCATGGTAGATCTACCGGGAGAGGCCGTTGACTATACCCTTGACACATTAATTACGGGCACGGCACAAGGTCAGGGCGGAGCTGATCTAGAGTCGCTGAAAGGTGTCAAGCTAAGCATTCCCATTCGTGGCACGTTTGAAGAACTATCTGCAAATTTTGCTGGTGTGATTCTTTCGGGGATGAAAGACAACATCACGGGTAATCTGAAAAATCAGGCCAAAGCGCTGGCTGATGAGAAAGCGGCAGCCCTGAAAGCGGAAGCCCAGGAAAAAGCGGATGCCCTGAAGGCTGAAGCCGAGGCCGCTGCAAAAGAGAAAGCCGAAGAGATCAAAAGTGAAGTGAAAGACAAAGCCAAGGATGCGCTTAAGGGTCTGTTTAATAAATAACGCATAACTCACTTTCTGGGTGACATGTCATGGGCGAGATGTGGATTTAATTTCCATGCTCGTCCTGGCTCACTGCACGATTCTGTGCTTTAGCCTGCGGCCAGAGCGATTCGCTTCATGGCTGCTTGCCGCTTGTTCTTCCTTATTCCAACGTTCTCAATGCCGTGCCTGATATTACTGACCCAGAACGTTTTGGTGTAGCGGTTCTCGACTGGTTTGATGAACATGGTCGTAAGCACCTGCCGTGGCAGCAGAACAAAACGCCTTACCGAGTATGGGTATCGGAAATCATGTTGCAGCAGACTCAGGTTGCAACGGTTATTCCCTACTATGAGAAGTTCATGGAGCGTTTCCCGGATCTGCAGACACTGGCAGAAGCTCCTGAGGATGCGGTTCTCTCGCACTGGTCGGGACTCGGGTACTACGCACGTGCCAGGAACCTTCACAAGTGCGCAAAGATTGCAGTTGCAGAGCATGGCGGGCAGCTGCCTGATCACATCGATCAACTGGTACAGATGCCAGGTATCGGACAATCCACTGCGGCGGCCATACTGAGTCTTTCGCTGGGACAAAGCCATGCGATTCTCGATGGCAATGTCAAAAGGGTGCTGGCCAGGTTTCACGCGGTGGGCGGTTGGCCGGGAACCACTGCTGTTCTTAAAAAGTTATGGAGCTTGTCAACACTCTACACACCAACGGCGAGTACCGCTGACTTTAATCAGGCCATGATGGATCTTGGCGCTACCGTGTGTACTCGCAGCAGGCCTGCCTGTGAGCGATGCCCGCTGGCTTCCCGCTGTGTAGCTCTGGCCTCTGATGACATTGCCTTGTATCCGGGGAGGAAGCCTAAGAAAGTGGTACCCATAAAAACGACAGTCATGCTGAAATTATGCAATGAGGAAGGTGATGTTTTATTGCAGCGACGACCGCCTTCGGGCATATGGGGGGGATTGTGGAGCCTGCCTGAAGTTGCACAACCTGGTGATATTTCTGCGTGGTTGAATGCTGCCGGTCTGCAAGCCAGAGGTACACCTTTTAGCGTGGCAAGGTTTCGTCATACCTTCAGTCATTACCATCTTGATATTGACGTGCAGGCCCTTAGCGTTGAAGTCAGTGATGCTGTAATTCTGGAGACCGCTGATAGGGTCTGGTATAACGGTGAGCAGTTTCCGGGTGGCGTGGCCGCACCGGTGTCGAAAATATTGAACAAACTGGTAGGAGAGTTGCTGTGACAACCCGCATGGTGCAATGCGTAAAGCTTGACAAAGAGGCCCCGGGTCTCGAAAGGCCCACTTATCCAGGTGATCTTGGCAAGAGAATCTATCTGAATATCTCGCAGGAAGCCTGGCAGAGCTGGGTAATGCATCAGACGATGCTCATAAACGAGTATCGTCTGACGCCAGTGGATCCCAAGGCACGCAAGTTCCTGGAAGAGGAGATGGAGAAATTTCTGTTTAGTGATGAATTCACTAAACCAGAGGGGTATGTACCTCCGAGCGAATGAGTGGCATTGGCGGAATCGACTGGCACGAAGGAGGGTGCCTTTAGCAATACCTGCATAACGACTAAAGCTTATCCGGGATAGGCGCAAATCCATCGTGGCTCTGGATAGTCGTGCTGTCACACGGTAGTTAACCCGCTGCTATTGGTTCTCCCGCCGGATACCCCGCACTTTATGTCAGGGCAAAAAGTGTGTCCGGTTTGATGTTATCTCGATCTTGGATTCTCGACCCGGCCAGCAGGTCCACAATGGGTCAGCGAAGGCAGGCACTGGCACATGTAGTATCGTGCCCGTGACGATGTTTTAGCAGGAGAAGAAAACAGGTGTGGAAAGGTGTTCTGGTGGTGCTGCTTGCCGCGGGGCTAGCTATCACTGTTTATGGATGGCAACAGGGCGATACGGCCACGTCCGTATCGACACGCTCTGTCACGAAAGGATCGGTAGATGCGCGTCTGGAGCTGACCGGAGTCGTAACCAATGACCGTACTGTGACCTTAACGGCCTTGCTCGATGGCGAAATCATGAGCATACGGGCCCGTGAAGGCGATGTGGTGGAAACCGGAGCGATTCTGGCCGAACTTGATTCACGCCAGGCCCGTGCCTTGCTTGACAGGGCCCGGGCAGAACTGGTACTGCAGGAGCAAGCCGTTGAAGCCGCCACACGCAATCTTGAACGCATACGACGAATATCGCTTGGTGGAAATACCTCTAGACAATCACTGGATGACCGCCAGGACGCCCAGCTGGCGGCCCAAGCAGCACTGCGCGTTGCCAGAGCCGATCTGACCCTGAATCAGTTGTTGTTGGACAATGCGTATATACGCGCCCCGTTTGCCGGCACGGTGATCGAGAAACGCGCAGAAACCGGCCAGTGGCTTGAAGCCGGCACGCCTGTGTTTACGCTGGTTGCCAGCGAAGGGACGGTTATCGAGGCGGAAGTCAGTGCCACTGACTGGTCACGCATACGTCTCGGGCAGCGCGTCACGCTCTCATCCGAAGTGAATGCCGGTGCACAGTGGCAAAGTGACATCCAGTGGATAGCCCCCTCGGTGTCGGCCAACAATGGCGAGGGTCTCAATGTGGCGGTACGCATTCCACCCGGTGAGGACGCCCCACAACTGCTGTTGGGCCAGGAAGTGGATGTCGATGTGTCTGTACAGAAAGTGGATGATGTGCTGGTGGTGCCCTTACAGGTGCTCAGCGAAGGGCGTGCTGGAGAGTTCCGCGCGTTCGTACTGGATGATGAGGGCCGTGCCCGGTTGCGTCAGGTCACGATCGGGCTGACCAGCCTGGATGATGCACAAGTGATCCAGGGTCTGTCCGAGGGTGAACAGGTGATCGTGCCCGCCGGTCTGCCGTTGCAGGATGGTCAGGCTGTGCAGGTGCGCTGAGCGTGACCGGAGCCATCATCCGCCTTGCCGGGGTATCCAAGTCCTACCAGACGGGCAGTCTGTCGGTGCAGGTGTTGCGTGATATCACGCTGCAGGTAGAGACCGGGGAGTTTGTGGCCATCATGGGCCCGTCGGGCTCGGGCAAGAGTACGCTGCTGAACCTGATCGCCTGCCTGGATGTGATCGATACCGGTGAGTATCTGTTTGCCGATGAAGCGGTGGCCAGCCTGGACAGTGACGGACTGGCGCGGCTGCGCCGGCAACGCATCGGCTTTGTGTTTCAGAATTTCAATCTCATTACGCAGTTCAGTGCCCTGCGCAATGTGGAACTGCCGCTGGTGTATGCCGGTGTCAACCGCCGCGAACGTCGCGCCATAGCCCAGGCAAAGCTCAGTCAGGTGGGGCTGGCCGAGCGCTTTTCCCACCGACCGGTGGAGCTCTCTGGTGGTCAGCAGCAACGCGTGGCCATCGCCAGGGCGCTGGTGAATGAGCCCGATGTCATCATTGCCGATGAACCCACAGGCAGTCTGGATAGCGAAACCGGATTGGACATCATGCAGTTGTTCACGCACTTGCATGCCCAGGGCAAGACCATCGTGATGGTGACCCATGAACAGGAAATCGCAGACTTTGCCCAGCGAACCGTCCGCGTGAAGGACGGCGATATCATCGACCATGGGCACAAGACCCGGGGTCGGAGCAGCGGTGGCGATATCCGTCTGCCGCTCGCCAGGTCCCTGCATGAGGGCACCCGGCTGGCACGCCCGGCTAAGAGACAACAGTGAACCGCTTCTTTGACAGCCTGCGTCAGGCGGTGGATGCCCTGTCCGATCACAAGCTACGCACCGCTTTAAGCGTTCTGGGCATCACTATCGGTATTGCTGCCGTCATGGCTGTGAGTACGATCAGCAAAGGCGGTAACTACGTGATCTACTCCGAGCTTGAGACCTTCGGTATCAACTCGGTGTGGGTGTACCGCAACCAGAACCCGGAGGATACCCGGCGGGCGCAGCGCGCTGGCAGTGGTATCACCCGCGACGACTTCATCAGCCTGCAACAGCAACAGGATACGCTGGGCATACGTCGCATGACGCCCGTTGTCTATCCGTCCGGTCAGTGGCCGATCACGCAGGCACGACGAAGCAGCAATGCCCAGATGCTGGGGGTGGGTCGGGACTACCCGGTTATCGTCAATGATCAGCTGATCGCCGGCCGGCTGTTCAATTCCATCGACATCCGGGAGCGTCGAGCGGTGGCCTTGCTGGCGCCCACGCTGGTGGAGCGATTGCTGGACCCGGCTGCCGATCCGGTCGGTCAGAGTTTTCGCATCGATGGCAAGCGGTTCCAGGTGATCGGGCTGCTTGCCAGCAAGAGCCGGGACTTTCTGTCCAGCATCGGCTCCTCCGGCGGGCAGAATGCCAATGATCGGTTACTGCTTCCGTACACCACCTTGCAAGCGATGACCGGTAGCCGGGATATCGGCAATCTGCAGCTGGAGGTGGAACGGTTTGATGAAGCCGAAACGGTGGCAGAGCGGATCAAGCAGCGCCTGTTACAGCGTCACCCCGATGGCTTTGACTATAGCTCCGAGACCATGGCCAGCTATATTGTCACCACCAACCGTATTCTGGGTGGTGTGGCCATCATCGGTATTGTGGCTGCCTCCATTTCGTTGCTGGTTGGCGGCATGGGCATCATGAACATGATGGGCACCTCGGTGCTGGAACGCACGCGCGAGATCGGTGTGCGTAAAGCCATCGGTGCAACCGAGCAGGACATCCTGCTGCAGTTTCTTCTGGAGGCGGCGCTGATCAGTATTACCGGCGGATTGCTGGGATTGCTGATAGGCGGTCTGGCAAGTTTTGGCCTGGCCGTGGCCACAGGCTTTCCAGTCATCCCCTCGCTCACCAGTATTGCCGGTGCTTTACTGGTCTCAATCGTGGTCGGTATCCTGTCCGGTTTTCTACCTGCGCGACGGGCAGCCAGGATGAAGCCTGTGGATGCGTTGAACACGCAATAGCGCGGCGCATCTACCGGTTCCGGGAAACTGTATCCTGATATCAGCGCAGATGCGTGTTCGCAATTTTCCTGAAATCACCGCTGCGACGCAGGGATATCAAACCCTGATTCAGCCGCATCAGATTCACCCGTGCCAGAGGATCGGTTTTCATTGCGACCACGTGCAGCGTTTGAACGCTTGCGAAATCGAGCAACTCGCGCGTTTGATCCTGCATGTTCAGGTCATTGAGAATCTTGTCTGTGGTGTCAGCATTAACCGTTACGATATCAACCTCACCTTCCGCCAGCTGTTCGAAGCAATCGATCGGGCTTGTGGGGGCGATTCGTTCGTAATTGTCCGGAACCAGTCCTATGGCCTCAAGATCATGAGTGAAATAGCCACGTGGGCGGCAGATTTTAAGCCCTTGCATGTCTTGTGCGCTGGTGATGGTATCTGCCACTTCATTGCGTGTATAAAACGACACCACAACATCATGCAATGGTTCTGAGAATCGCAGATTGTCGCAACGCCAGACAGAACTCTCGCCGAGTAGCTCGCGCGCACGGCAGTCCGGCTTGAACCAAGGAAATGCCAGAGCATAAGCACCGTCTGACAACAACGGTTCAAGGTGCGACCCCCAGTCGTTGATGACATCTACGCGATAGTCGACTGCCTCGTTGGTGCTCAGTAAAGCTCTTTCAACAAGCTCAACGCTGAAGCCACCGTTTGGCAGGCCTTCATCGACGTATGGTGGGTACTCGGAGCCGGTCAGAATCTTTAGTTTCCCGACAGGTGCCTCTGGTAGCTCCGGCAGAGCCGCAACGTTTGTCGGCGTCTGATTGGCTTGAATGCATGGAATGTAGAGACCGACGCCTGTCGGGACCACATTGGGGTCCTTCAGGATACCGGGGTTGAAGTCAAAGATAGCTTGGTAGGCCGTGGTCCGCCCGTAGGCGCGTACCGCGATCTTTGATAGGGAGTCTCCCCGTTTGACCATGTAAATGGAATCGCAAACGAGCGACTGTGCCTGGGTTGCCGGCGAGAACCAAGAGGCCACAGCCACCAGAATTAAAGACGAAAACCTCAACGCATTGCTCCTGCCGGAACCTGATACAACTGTTCCTGACGTTACCAGATTGTCATTACAGCAAAACCATAACCGAAAATCGACCGCTGCGCACCACCGTGCTTCGATTGTTCACGATTGAAAGATTAAACTGTGTAATGTGACAAAGCATTTATTCGGATTAGAGAGTTCGTAGGCTCCGGATATGAACCTGGCGACAAAACCTGCGCGTTGTGTTTTGACAATCTTCACAAAACTACGGTACCGGCGTGCTGAAGAGCGTAAACGCATGAAAACGTATTGCGCTAACCCGTGTTACTGAGTACTACTGAGTAGATGACTGAGGCCTCCACCATGCACCCGAACATCAGTATTCTGGATCTGACAGATCGTAACGCCATTAACCTGCCGCTCCTGGCCGGTGAATTCACTAGCGCGACACAACAGTGTGGTTTTGTTTATGTCCGTATCGATGAAAGTACGAGTGAGGTGATAAAAACCATACGCCATGTGCAACGTCGTTTTTTCAATCAGACAATAGAGAACAAAAACCGAGTTGCTATTGATGTGAACAACCGGGGGTATCTGGCCAATGGTAAAGCGCTGATGCAAGGTGCAAGACGGCACGATCAGAAAGAGGTATTTTTCTGGGGGCGCGAAGTGGCCGATGATGACCCTGATGTGCTGTCGGGTGTGCCTTTATGTGGACCTAATCAATGGCCAGGTAACCTGCCTGAACTAAAAGATGCTGTCATCGCCTATTCCGAGGTTGTGCGGCAGATAGGGGATCTACTGCTAGACATCATTGCACGCTCAGTGAATGCTCCCGCAGATTTTTTCAAACCTTACTACCAGCGTCCAATGCTACGCGGACAATTGTTGCGCTACCCTGAAACCGAACATCATGAGGATCAGTTTGGCGTTGCGCCGCATAGTGATTTTGGTTGCATCACATTGCTGTTGCAGGAGAGCGACGGTCTGGAAGTCTTGTTTCCCGACGGGCAATGGGTAGCGGCACCTCCCATAGAAAATACGCTGATTGTGAATATTGGTGATTTACTAGAGCGCTGGTCCAATAATCGATTTCCATCCACACGGCACCGTGTACGAAATAAATCAAACGACAGTCGCTACTCAATTGCCATGTTTTATGATCCCAGTCCTACAGCGGTAATAGATCCATTGGATCTGTTGCCTGAAGAGCCGGCAATGTTCTCAGCTGTGGGCGCAGCCGACTATATTTTGTCAAAAAACAGGGTGTCGTTTTCCCATTATAAATCTGAAGAGAAATCCAGCCGGGCTTGATGCCAATAAAAGGCGGGATTCCAGTAGGGCCAGTTTCTAGTTTCTGGGAATAAGCAACACAGGCGACAGGTTATGGGCTCCGGGCAGGGTGGGTGTCAAGTAAGCTTCCCAGGGCTGCAATTGATCCCCGGGACCTTTTGGACTCCCATAGCTTGTTCCATCGTAGTTCCAGAATTGATAGTGTTGTACGTCTGCACCGTTTCTATCTGCCGCCTCCGTAATGGAGCATCCGTCGGTATCGGCACAGACACCCGTTGACGTCGATATACGCAGATTGTTAACTGAGGGCCGGGTGTAGTAGGGATTTCCCAGCAGGTTCCATTGGCCAGCGGGTTTCGTTATCAACGAGTGCGAGGCACAGCCATGCGTCGAGCTTGCTGCACACATGGTGCTGTTAGTGACGGGTGTTATCGTACTTCCAGTTGGCATATCAAGTGTTACCGGCGCGCCCGTAATTTGTGCTATCCAGTAGCCTTCGCCTGGTTTCAGTACACCATTAAGTCCCGGGTCAACATAACCACCCGATTCGCCAATTGATTCGTCGAATGACCAGACACGCCAGGTTGCCGGGTAGGTGCCCGCAATGTCGTCACCAAAGATGGCGGCAACAGTATTGGCATCTTCTGGGGGTGTTGCCGGAAGGCTCACCATTTGCCATGTTGCGTTGGGAAGTTGTTTGTTGATCGGTATGCCGAAGTTGCAGTTGGCGTCGGGAGCGGGATCCATTACCAGCCATACGACAGCCCACTGACTGGGAAAATTACTACCATCGAAAACGGTGTAGCTACCATCGCCACGTCCGGCGACGCCAATTCCCATAAAGCCTTCGCTAGTGACGGATCCCCGATCGTTGTTAAAGCCCGAATTACCGGATAGTGATTGATCTTGCAACAGCATGGCAACACGATGCCCCCATGAAGAGCTCGCATCGTCGTACAGCCAGCTATAAATTGCGTTTTCGATCAATGTTGTGGGTGTTGGTGCATTCATGACAGAAAATGCAGATGCTGCAAGATTCTCGGCGGCGCTCAGAAATTGATGACAGTTTTCGCCAGCTGTGCCAGCGCCTGCACCAATCACGGGATGGTCGGAAATTCTAGTGAACGAATTAGTACCTGCGAATGGTGAAGCCGTAACGGAAGCCGGAACAACGTGATCCCAGAAATTGTTGTCGACCATATAGTCAGCATAGTCTTGAGCCAGTTTGTTCAGGTTTGACTCGACAGCCTCCAATGGCAAGCCGAGTACGGTGCCATGGTTAGGATAGTTGACGCCATCGCGTGCTGTTCTCTCTGCATTGGTAATCATCAACGCCTTTTCAGACGGCGTCATGGCATCCCATACCTTCTGGGAAGGCAGATCGAGCGTTCCTAGTGAATTGAAGACGACGTTGAGCTGTATTTCTTCCTGTCTGCGAGCGTTGTTGAAGGCGGCCTCAATTGCCTCGACACTACCGGGTGCAATCCCCGGAGCTGAACTCTGATCACCTTCGGTAGTAGCATCCACATCCCAATTAATATCGCTCAACAAGTTGGGCGGGGAAAGTGCAAAAGTCGCGGTAGAAAAAAGTAATGACCACGCCGCAAGTACGCAATTAAAACGGGCTGTCTGTTTCATAAGTCGTTTTATCGTTGTGTCCGGTGTATGCCAGACAATGCTGAAGCCTATAAATTAACGACATGCGATTCAAGCAGGGTTTACAAACGTTAATCTTGTCCGTTTCTGCTGCTTTGTTTTCTTCGAATGCCTGATGCCGGTGCGGCAATCGCACCTGAGGATCACTGCTGATGCATCTCTGTACTTACAGCGCACAATGTTCGTGCCAATATAGACTGGGCATGATGGTCAATCGCTAGCTGCGCGCTACAATCACATGAGCTGGACGGTGATATTCTGGTTGCCGTTATCGGTGAACAGCAACTTATTGCAGAATCAGGGCAGGGTGTTTACTTGTGGCAAGCGCTGACTCTGTTGTCATATAGTTATCACTCCATATATTATAGTTACCACTTAATTCCGAACGAGCGAAGCTAATGAAATCTGAAAGAGATCTTGAAAAAACGTATTCCGATAAAGAATTTGTCGAAAAACTCAGACGTCTTGCAGATTGCATAGAGGCGGACGAACAGTTCGAGATCCAAATTGCCGGCGAGCGCATTTATGTGCCGGTTCGGGCAACATACAGCGTGGAGCATGAACGCTCTGATAGCGAAGAAGAGATTGAGTTTCAGATTAAGTGGAGCCATCCAGCCAGTTAATCAAGTACTGAAGGTGAAGTTACCGGCAATGACTTCGTTGTTTTTACATGCATCGCGATTTGAGTCGGACTTCACACATTTATCAGGGTAAGTTTTTATTGTTTTAGCATCGTGGATCCAAGTCCATGCCTCTGTCACTTCGACACCGCGTAACTGAGAAGCCAGTTAACTGAATGGTGTTTTCTGTTGCTGGCTTCACGTACTTAAGCGCTGTCGCGTCTTCCGATCGACAATTGTGATTTGATTGGCAAATAAAAATTACTGAATTAAGAACCAGTACTTGGCTCAACAGTCGCCTCCCACCGTTTGGCTGCTGTTTCGTTGGTATTATGGGTTGCCTGTATGCGCGTACACATCGTGTTGGATCGGATTAAAAAATAACGGGTCGCTTTCGGCGATGTCATCGAAATCCATACACCCGTGTTTCGCGTCCTGCCTGCTAACTTCAATTCAACGTTTTATAGAATTTTACTGGACGACTTAATGAATAAGCATCTTCGTGTTTTGTTGTTGCCACTCATCATAACCATTGGTGCCTGTTCGGATTCGTCAACTGATAGCGCTTCTGGCTTTGTCAGGACTGCTGATACCGTTGAGTTGGCGGTTATTGGCGACTCACCCTACCAGCCAGAGGAGGTCGTTGAGTTTCCGGGGCTTGTTGCATCAATTAATGCAGATGCATTCGTGAGCAAAACCATTCATGTCGGGGATATCAAGGCAGGTGCCACTCAATGCACAGATCAACGGCTTCAGGAAACCCATAACCTGTTTCAAACCTTCGACGAACCTCTTCTTTATACCATTGGCGACAACGAATGGACCGACTGTATCAGGCAGAGCGCTGGCGGCTACGATCCAGAGGAACGACTTGCCAAATTACGTGAAATTTTCTTCAGCATGCCCGGTACCTCTTTGGGTCGCAGCACGATGCAGGTGGAGGCGCAGTCGGGTTATCCGGAGAATCAGCTATGGCAGGAAAAGGGAATAGTGTTCGGCACGATGCATATTGTAGGCACGAACAACAACCTCAGAACAGGACCCGGCATTGCTACGGCTGAGCAGCAAAGCGAGGCTGGTTCAACCGAATACGGAAGACGGACCGCTGCGAATCTGGCCTGGATGCGTAACATCTTTACTCGCGCCCAAGAGAGTCAGGCTGCCGGGGTAGCGTTGTTCTTTCATGCAGACATGTGGAAATCACAAGAGGTATTTGATGAATCAACCTACGGTGGTTTCAGGCAAATAGTGCAGGAGCTTTCAATTCAGGCAGAGGCGTTTGGCAAGCCTGTTCTCATGGTAAGTGGTGAAAACCATCGTTATAGAGTGGATCCTGGTGTGTCCTGGTTCAGCCTCTATGATGTGAGTCCGGTTAGTAATCTTACTCAGGTAGTTGTGCAACGAGGTGTAGAGTTCTTCAATAACAATACACAGGTTCGCTATAACTGGTTAAGAGTTCAGGCTGATGCGAGCAAGGAAGAAGTGTTTAATGTGACTGTTGTTGTAGCCAACTAAACAGCTGTTGCCTGCTTGTCCCGGGCCTTGATTGCAAGGCTCGTTTTCTACCACAATTTATTATTTATTGAGTCTGATCGAGTCGATGATGGTGCCTGTCCGGGTGATAAATTCCAGCTTTATCTCAGAGGAACTTGCCGTGATGCGCTGTGCGCCATTGTCATTGTTGTAGCGCAAACGGCTACCATTTAACGGCGGGCGAAAATCATAGAAGGTGCGGCCGCCCAGACCATTCACGATATAGACAACGCCATCTCTGTTGATCCGTTCGTATACGTGATCGTGCCCTGCCATTATGACGTCCGCTCCCCAGTCTGCGAAAGGCCACTGCATGGCTACATTTGAACCGTGGTAGCTGGATGAAGAATAGGGTGGGTGATGAAAGAACACTATCTGCCAGGCAGAAGTAGAGGCCTGTAGTCCCTGGCGCAGCCAGTTTTTTTGTTGCGTGCCAATAGAGCCATGACTGTCCACGGCGAAAAAGTGGACAGGTCCCTGAATGAAATCATAGTAAAGTTCAGTGCCGGACGTGCCGGTAGTCAGCACATTAGCGCCAGGCAGCGTGAAGTAGTCAAGGTACTCATTAATTCCGCCGCCATCGTTATAGTCGTGATTACCCGGTGACGGGAAGAAGGCATTGATCTGGCTTTCTCCACGGGGGCAGTATGCGCCACCGTTAACATCCGTCATATAGCGGCAGTAGTACTGGCCAATCACTCTGTCCATGGATTTATTGCCGTACCGGTTGTCGCCGAGAGTGATGATGAAATCAAGGTTCCAGCTGTCCATTTCCAGGGATACATCGCGTTGACGATCGGTATCTGTACCGAAGTCACCAATCACGCCGAAGCGGATGTCTCCCTCATTGCCAGCCGAATCACCTTGCAGGCTAATGTCGTCAATCCATACCGATGAATACTCACGCCCGGCAGTTTTCTTGTTGTTACGACCACCCACAGTGAGCGTATGCGAGCCAGCGGCGACAGTTCCAAGGTTGAGAGTGGCCGTGCGCCAGCCCGTGTCGATGTTTGCGCCGCCATTGCCGTTACCGCGAATTCGCTTGATATAGTCTTTACCGTTCAAGCCAATCAGGTTGCCATCTATAGATACCAGTGCCTCGGTGTACTCGTTTGGCTCGTAGTCTCGCAGCTGGCGGATTCTATAGCGCAGGTTAAGCGTGATATCGGTGGTCTGTGTGAGATTGAAACTGGTGGTCCAGCCGCCGGACATGCCGTAAATATCTTCGTTGTCCCGGCCACCGAACGATACTTTCAGACAACCACCACGATCACACTGACTGCTTGTTATGTATTCACCTCGAGAGTAGTAGGGCGTCGAGGTGCCACGGAAAACATCGTCGTTGTAGGTAAAGCCTGCCGCATCGTCGTCAAAATCGATGTCCAGCAGCGCGGCAGATGCATTGCTGCCAGCTAGCGTTAAAGTAACGAGTAACACTCGTACGAATGCCGTAATTGCCCTGTTCCCTATGTTCATTCTATCCCTGTCTACTGAGTCAATAAGTGTGGAGAGCTCGACAATAGAGCAATGATGATGGGCTCTATGGCGCAGTGGGCACCGGATTATCCAAGGATATCCAGTTGTCCGTGTTTACTATAGCGTGCGTCAAAAAGGCGTGCTTCTGAAATTCAGGCACCAGCGCAGCAAAACAGCCATTCTGTAATTAACTGGCAATATAGTAATTGTTGTGTCCAGACGCAAATGTGCAGCGCAGGAGAGTTTTACCAGTCAGGTATTGTCCATGTCCAAACGCGCAAAACACGATCTACTGGATGATCGTGCCGGCATTCATTCAGCGCAACTGTTCACTCAGCCAGTCGAACAATATCTGAGCATCGTTGTCTGGCTCATTATTGAAATTCAGCCGTTTGCCTGCAGGCCTTAGCTCTGCCCACAATGCCAGAATCTTGATCAGGTTATATTCACCCTGGTTTATGGCCCTGGAGAGTGCTTCGCCTCTCATCTGATCGAATGTGCTTTGCCCCAGCTCTCTGTAGGTCAGTTGCTCTTTATGTTGTGAACTGTCGGCCTCGACGACAACAATGGCATCCGGCAACCAGGGTATGATCAATCGCATAATCTGGTCGTAGACAGGTGTCTCTGCGAGCATTTCCAGTGACCACACACCTTGTAATACGCCTTGTTCGGTCAGCAGCGATGTAGTAGCGCCCGCTTTGTGCAGGCACTGCATTTCGGCCATCAGGTTAAGGTATTTGGTGCAGCGGTTTTTCTGGAACCCCTGGCCGTTTCCAAAAACCACTTTAAACAGTTTCAATGCTGTGGCCGGATGGGTGCATGCGATGGTAGAAGCACGCACCAGTTTCCTGAGCGTACTCAACAGCCGACCAGGATTAGAGGATTCCAGCCAAGGTGTGGTAAGCGGCAATGCACCACTCTTTTTGAGTGCCTTCTCGTGGAGGATTTTCTCCTCGACAGATCGGCAAAGATAGGATTTCCCCATTCCGGGAATTCCCACCAATTCGAAATTCATCTTATGTTTTGTCGATCAATAATTTGAGGGGCAAGCATGGCAATAGGGCCTTCCGGCGCTGGATATACAGATACCAGATACATGGATAGAAGCATATCTGTTTTTTTAAGTTGTGATGAAAATGATCATCATGCTGCCGGAATTTTGATACGCAAGTCCTAATTCGACGAGGATAATGTCAATTATGTGGGCGGTAAAGGGAATTTTCCCTGATATTGGAAAGCCCTGGCAGGCGAGTCTCTTTGTTGGTCAATGTATAAACCGGGCAAGCGAATTTGCGGATGATTTGTATCCGCTGGGAATACTGTGAACTATAGTGATCAAATGATGTGTTTGCTGACTTCAGTCCTTAGCTTGCCTGTCAATATGCTGACTCAAGGCTCGGTGAATCAACGGGTAGTGGCACACTCATAGACGACCTGGATCTGCTCTCCCATTCGGGCGACATCCCAGCTTGAAACATCAATCGATGCTGCAGATCGGCTCATGGAATCCAGTATGTCCGGCGTAAGGTACAGTCGCTCGATCTCACTGGCTGTACCATCGATATCATTGCCGGGAAGCACTGTGCCGTTTTCACCGTTATGTATGATGATTTCCACGCCTGCTAGATGATTGACCACCACCGGGCGTTGTCCCGCGACGTACTGGATCAGTACCCGGGGTAGTCCCTCTCTTTCTGAAGACAACACGCAAAGATCTGCCAGTGCGACATAGTGTTCGGGGCTCTCACAGTACCCCGCAAAGTGCACCTGTTGCACAATTCCCAGCTGCTGCACAAGAGCCTCGCATGTGGGTAGTCGGGTGCCTTCACCGCAAAAAACGACGCACATCGCGGGCTGCCGATGCAGGACGGGTGCGATTGAGTGCAGAAACGCTTCCTGCCGTTTGCGCGGTTCAAAAGCTGCCATCATCAGAACCACAAAAGGCTTCTCAGCACCTTGCCAGTGGGGGATGTATCGCTGCCAATCCGGCGCCGCCTTGACCGTCATGAACTTGTTGATGTTCATGCCCGAATGAATCACATGATGCTGATTGACTTCACCAATGCCTTGCTCGAGGCAGGCATCGCGGACACCTTCGCTGACACTGATGATTTCATGAGTATGTCGACTGCAATAACGTTCCATAGCTACAAACAACGCTCGCTTGAGTCGACCAACACTCAGCCAGTGCGCAATGTGAACCGTATGAACGACAACGCAATTTGTCCGCGGGGCTGCCAGTCGGCCAAGAATACCGGCCTTGCTCTGATGGGTATGGATGACATCTGGTTGAAGTTTCGCATACAGGCGTCTTAGAGCTTGAACCCCCTTGATATCATCTACGGGCGCAATCGGATGTACCAGCTCTGGCACTTGAATGCGCTGAAGCAGTGGATTGATGGTTTGTGCATAGTCCGGGTCGAAGTCTTTACCATGCACGAGGTAAACCTCGTGACCGCAGGCAATCTGGTAGTCGCAGGTCGCCAGCGTGTTTTCTTCAGAGCCTGCTCGCAACAGTCGGGTGACCACGTGCACGATGCGCAAGGAGGTCACAGATCCACTATCAGAGTCCATATTGTCTGGCATCTGAGTGGGATTAGCCGGTTGAGGTGCGTCGATCTGCATGCTGGATGAAGTTATCTGGAAGTTGATATGCGTATGCGTTTCGCTTGACGGCAGTCAGGCGCGAACCGCACGCTGGCTGGCTGGATTGAAACGTCGCGATTGCGCGCCCGGCCAGCTGAAAAGAAGCTCATGCCGTTTTATCAGCAAACCCAGGCTAAGCCACAGGAATACTGAAGTGGAAGGGCCGAGTGAATCACTCATCTGATTGCTCAGCATGTAACTTACGGCTGCGAATGCTGCACCGATTAAGACAGCCCTGCCGTGCATGAACGCTCCTTCGTGTGGTGGAATCCGGGATACGCGAACCAGCGTTCTGAAAGCCAGCCACGCCGTTATCAGCATAAACACAAGACTACCTATGAGCCCCGGAATACCGACGGTACGACCCAGGTCAAGGAAGACATTGTGACTGTGCGAATGCGTTTGCGTGATGACATCGATTTTTTGTCCTGTGCCTTCTCCGAACCAGGGAGAGTTCTGCATGACATTGACCGAGTAGTGCCATAGCTCCATGCGCTGATCTACTGTATTGGATTCCCCGGTTCCACCACCCAGCATGCCTTGAATGATTGTTGCGGCGCGCGGATTGAAGAACTCCAGTACCGGCAGGCCACCGAA
Source organism: Granulosicoccus sp. (assembly GCA_045106855.1). GTDB lineage: Bacteria > Pseudomonadota > Gammaproteobacteria > Granulosicoccales > Granulosicoccaceae > Granulosicoccus. Next base: position 29,232 of record JBGCFI010000022.1, on the reverse strand, counting down.
CCAGATACTTGCTGATATCGCAGGTATGACAAGCAGTAAGAGGATGCCGCGCCGGGCACTGAGCAGCCCATGAGCCAGTGTCATCAGCATAACCAGAAGTGCAATAACCATGTTGGTTTTTGAAGCCGCCATAAGCAGTGCTAACCAGGCGGCAAGCAACAGCATAACGGCAAGCCAACGTCGCTTGTATTGAAAAAAGTAAGCGGCGGCAAACGGCACAGCCATCGATGCGATCATCCCATACTGATTGGGGTTCTTGAATAAACCGGACGATCGATCTCGTTGCAGATAAGTCAGGGTGACGGGTTTCCCACCGAGATAGCCGTAAAGACTCAGCAGGCCGACTCCCACCAGCATCAAACAGCATACGCACAGTGAAAACTGTACGGCTTTAGGTGACAACAATCGGGTAACCACCAGTATCAGGATTATTCCCTGGCCGAGTGAGAGCAATAGCCGACCCGCTCTAAGCGGGTTGTCCAGGCGATACATGCCAAGGTAGCCCCAGAATATGACAAATGCCAGGCACGCCAGAACCGCGAGTCCCATATGTCTGGCCTGCTCATCGGGTTGCGTTTGTGATGGCATCACCAGAAGCAGAGGTACCATAATCGCCAACAGGAGTGCACTGATGCCGATATCTGTACTGCCGATGGTGGTGATGCGCGGCATCCAGCTGACCACGATAAACAGGTTGAATACGACAAGCAGCACCCAGTAAGCGCTGTGCTGGAAAGTTCCTGGTATTGATCTGTCGTTCATTTTCATCCGTGCTGACGAAAATGATCAATAGGCGCCGGACCTGAAAAGAACAGCCGGTATGGTTCTGATGATAATGACGATATCGAGCCAGAGGCTCCAGTTGCGTGAATACCAGACATCAAGATCTACCCGTTCCTTGTAGGTCGTATCGTTACGCCCACTGATTTGCCAAAGACCCGTAATGCCGGGACGCACGCTCAGGTAGTAATCGAACAGTTCTCCATAGCGTGTGCGTTCAGCCGTGACGATAGGTCTTGGGCCGACGAGGCTCATTTCACCCTTGAACACGTTCCACAACTGAGGTAATTCGTCGATACTGCCTTTACGAATGTACTTACCCAGAAATGTTACACGCGGATCGTCTTTCAGCTTGTGATCCTCCTTCCAAGCCTGTCGTAATTCCGGGTGTTTTTCCAGATATTGTTCCAATACGCTATCGGCTTGGTGAACCATTGAACGAAACTTCCAGCAATTGAAGTCTTTACCGTTGCGGCCAATGCGAACCTGTTTGTAAAAAACTGGCCCGCCGTCACGCTTGATGAGAAACAACAAGGCCAGCATCAGAGGAGAAAAAAGCAACAGGGCAACACTAGAGCCGACGATGTCGACGATGCGTTTGATAATAACGTTGTGAGGTTTGACCAGCTTGTTTTGCAGACGAACCAGCAATGAATCGCAAGGTTGGATATTAAGTACTTCAGCACCGTCAAGCGGCAATCCGTAGACAGGCGCAGATATGGTGACAAAACGGCAGCTGCTGATCATGGAATTAATTAACTGCCTGTTGGCTACAAAATCCCCTGCCGATTCCAGGGCAAAGACATAGTGTGGATGGTCAAATTGTGTGTCCAGTTCAGAACGGTTTATCCGGCTGACGCTGGATGCTGTGGGTTTTCTGCTACCACCGTTTATCTTCATCATGCCAGTTACCGGATCGATGAAAGCGACAACTTGAAACCCGAGCATTCGATCGCTTTCAATAGACTTGGCACTGCGAGCGGCGTTGGAGCCGTTGCCGAAGATCACCACTGGCACAAAAAACTTCCCCGCTTTTATTAATGCAACCTTGGACAGATACCGACAGGTTGGTACAAGTAGCAAAATCAACGACCAGTAAGTGATGAAAAAGATTCTCGAGAAATGCGCGTTTGACAAGAACAGCACGACAGCCACAACAGCGATGGTGTAACCCATGATCTTGACTAGATCCTTGGCTTCACTCCACAGCGGTTTGGGACGCGTGTAGTGGCCCATCACATAACCGGACCCTATGAGTACAAGGACGGGCAATATCATCATGATGACCTGAATCATCACTGAGTGCGGAAGTCCATAACGTGCGGTGGGCATAAGCAACATTGCCCGGGCTGCGTCGCTGATCATCAGGGCAACGACAGTTGCCATACTTAGCGCGACCACATCAGAGGTGATTAATGCAAATCGTTGCCAGAGGCGATTGACTGATCCAACGCGTGTTGAGGTCTGGATATCGCCGGCATTGGTGTGGGGCCAGAAGTCCAGCACCGTGACGTCTCCAGCGGGGGCGGAGGTGTCGGTGCGTCTTCTGACTCTTCCGCCCAGTGTCGCCGGACTCCTGCCGCCGAGTAAGGACGTGTCTTGGTCTAACGAGTCTTGATGTACAGGAGTGTTCATAGATTTAGCGTGTGTCCCTTCGCATCTCGCCAGGCAAAGCGTTTTACAGTTTTTGCTGAAGACGCAATTTGTGTCCTTTGGCAGTTGGACTACCGCTAAGGATATATAACGTTTGGAACTAAAACAAAGTACTGTTACCGGTTACCATTTTTTTAGAATTTTATAAAATCTAAAGGTGTGTCTGAATGGCCCGCGTTTAGATGCTACCAGTGCTCGCCATCAGACTCCCGATACCTACTTCTACATTTTGTCTGTTCATATTGTCATAAGCAAGTAATAGTGAACTGGTTAGCACTTTACGATTTCTCCACGATCTGGATTAGCCACTGAAGATGGTGGTCATTCCCTGTGTTGAACCTGTCTTGTGGCAACGCCGTTCGGGTATCGTCAGCGAAAAGCGCCTGAAAACCTATGTCATTACCATGCTGGCGAAGGAAAGAGCGTTGTATCGAGTCGGTTTCTATGTAGAAAAAGCCCTTTGTTTCAGGTGAATCCGGAAGCGGCGCAATGTACCAGCGCTCTGCAAATGCAGGCACATCCTCGGTTGCTCCCGCACCTAGTATTGCAACAGCTTGGCGTTTGTCCGTTCTGCTTTCCAACAGAGCTGTAGATTCACTTCTCAAATATCCCACATTGTCACCTTGTAACAGAACCGCAGCGCTCAGCATACCATCCTTAAAAGCGGTGACTGTGAACAACTGTTGCTCGCTTTTGTCACACTCCTGCATGCGGATATTCAGCTGATTTTGTGCGGTAGCGCACATTCCTGACTGCCGGTTTATAAGCCTTATTTTGCTGCCTGACTTAAAGACCGGATAATCAACGCCTGGAATCGTCATTAATGTTGTACTTGCTGAGTCGGCATGCGTATGCCGATCAATCCATTGTTGTCGCAGAGCCTTCCAGATGGATACCACATCGGCTGAGCCTGTCTGTGGCAGATCATCGGTAAGCTTCTGATAACAATCCTGCCCGTTCGGCAAGTAGTCGGGATTGCCGGCATTGTAAAAGCGTTTACCGGGCTGAGGTATCGGGCCGGGTTGCGATCCTGCTTTTCGCCAATGATGATAACCGGTGTACAGAAATAGATTGTTATGGCATTCCTTCAACTTGTGCAAATGCGGATCGGCGCAGATACCAGGTAGTGCCAGACGACAGTCCACGGTGTTCAATTGCTTGAAGGTTGTACGGGGGCCTTCGATCAGAAAGACATTGTTCTTAAGAATAAATGCAGGCCACTCATCCCAGTCGCAACTGTCCAGCTTCCACAGTGTGTTGTGTCCGCCTTCAATTGCCCAATCCCATTTACCGGTATGTCGTGCAAAAGGTCCGGGCATGCGTTGCAGGCGAATGAGGGAGTTCTCGATAACGATGGTTCGATCAGATGCTTTTTTTACCTCATCACACTCGCCATCGGGGTCGCTGATGAAGGTATAAGTGCCATCGATCAGCGTATCGGTGAACGAAAGATTGTGCAGATAGCCTTCAAACAAATCATCCCGGTTCCAGGTAATCCAGCTGTTATTAATGCTAAAACCGGCATCCGGCCCGGACGCCAGAAACAGGTCGTGAAGATTATGGATTCGCGCTGACTCAACCTGGACTAGACCGGCTTCCGACAGAATGAAATTGTTCTTGCGTTTTTTGGTACCGGTCTTGCCACCCCAGGTCATTGCCAGTGGGTTTTGCCCGACGTGTGCGCCGCCTACCCAGCAAAAACGACTAGCGCTCTGATTTCGAACGGACAGGGCTGCCCACAAGTGTTCCGTACCGGGAAACGTGACCTGGTGTGAGTCAATACCACGCTGGTCGAAGCCTGCGATGTTTGACAGATCGAGCTTTCGATAATCATGGTAAGCGCATTCTTCTGATGAATCGTCAAGCCGTTTACATCGACCTGATAACGCAAATGTACGCGTCAGAAATGGCTTGCCGGCACTGGCGGACAAGCAGTCCGCAGCTGCATTGCCAGCCGGAAAATAGCCAAGAATACGACGGTGTAAATCCGGGTCATCGTTAACCCTCGGTGTTTTACTCTGCATCGATGTTTCTTTAACCGGACTTGCAATTGGCGCAGTGGACTCTGTTGCGAAAGTCTGGCCGACACCGGCGATCAGCTGGCAGGCCAGCAACAATGGCACGGCGCATGCCCGTCTGGTTTTCATCGTCAAAGCTGATCTTATAGACAAATTATGCAGGGCTATATTAACGTAACGGTCTGATTGGTGAGCGCTAGGCGGCAGTTGACGATAAGCGTCTGGGCTTCGGCTTTGATTTGCGATAGTGTCTGCGCAACTCACTGTGGTTCAACGTTAACGATTCTTCGCTTTCGGGCAAAGAATAACCGTAGTAGTCATACAGGCCATGAAACTCTGAATCTGCGCCGTAGCTGGAGAGTTTATCCAGATCCACCTGGCTGAGTAAAACACCTGCCACTGGGGCATCGACGCCGTGTAGCTTGCTAAGCCCGCTGTTAACGATACGTGCAGATGTGTCGTGTGACTTGACTACATAGATAACCTGGTCAGCCACTCTGCTGAGAACAAGCGCATCACTGACTGCTTCAACCGGCGCGCAATCGATAATGATCCGGTCATAGATTTTTTCCAGATTCCGCAGCATTTGCTCGAACAGTTGTGACGACAATAGTTCAAGCGGTTGATTAGTGACAGGGCCACTGCAAAGCACATCAAACCCGCCACTCTGATTATGATGTATGCAGTCGGTCAGTGGACTTTTTGAGGCAAGATAACTGGTAAGGCCGGGTGTGTCTTTTTCAAACTTGAGTGCCGCACCCAGTGAAGGGCGACGTATATCGGCGTCGATAAGCAAAACGCGTTCGATGCAGGCAAAGGCTCTTGCCAGTCCGATGCTGGACATTGATTTGCCTTCACCGGGTATGGACGATGTAACCAGCAATACTTTGTTGGCCTTTTGCTCCTGATCGAGAATGAGTTTGGTTCTGGCAGTTGTAAAAGCCTCGGAAAACCTGCGTGCATCGTAATTTTGCGATTTCCCACTGAACGGGTTCAGACGTTTAACAAACGGCTCTTTCTTACGGAACATGGGGATAATCGCAATCAGGCGTTCGCCAATACTGTTTGGCAAGTCAGATGGATGCTTGACTGAGTCGTCCAGGCCGTTGCTGATTAATGCTGCAATTATCGATAAAAACAGTGCGCCAATGAACGCCAGACCGACAATGAGCGCCTTGTTAGGAGCGACAGGAGACAATGCGGGCAAAGCAAACTCAGCCACGGTTGCGTTGACAGATTCCAGACCTTCTGTGGACTTGGTTTCAATCATTCGGCTCAGAAAACGATAATAGAGCTCGCGATTTGCATCAACTTCCTTTTCCAGTAATTCAAGTTTGGCTGATTTGGCGGCCACGTTTTGCAAAGCGTCACGGTCACTTTGCAGACTTAATTCGAGTGAATCTACCCGGCGTTGTGATACGCCATAATCACTTCTTGCCGCGTCGGCTAGTCGCAGTACGGAGCGATCGAGATCTGCGCGCAAGGAACTCAGCTCAGAGCGCAAGGCAATTATTCTAGGGTGCTGCTCACCGTAGCGAAGAAGTTCTCTGTCGATTTCCCGAGACAAGCGGTTTATATCCACACGTGTCTGTTGGATCATGATGTCAGAGCGCGCACCGGGTAGAACTTCTATCAACTCGTTGGTAGAGCTGGCTCTCTCGAGTGCATCGAGGACGATCCTGGAATTAGACAATTCGATCCTGGCGTCGGCCATTTCTCGGGAAGTCTGCAGGAGTTCCTGCTCGGATAGACCGCCCATATTGCCGCGAATACCGATGAGCTGATTCTCCTCCTTGAAACTTTGCAGACCGGCTTCAGAGTTGTCCAGCTCAAGTTTGAGTTCTGCCAGTCTGACATCGAGCCAGCTGGATACCGATGTGACCTGTGTCTGGACAGATTCCACATAGGCCTGAATATATTGTGTGCCCACTTCGTTGGCAATTCTGGCGGCAAGTTCAGGGTTGGGGGACAGATAGCTGATGCGCACGAGTCGAGTGGTTGGCACTTGAGATATAGACAACCTGGAAAGAAAGTAATCGATGGCCAACGATTCGATTTCGGATTCGGATACGGGGACCAAAGCAGATTTGCCGTCATTGCCTGGCTGAAGAGCGGCAGTCGATGCCGTCAATTGTCTGGCTGCGATAGCTTCGGCAGCCTTGGCCGCAGTCTTTGCAGCGTTCATTAGATGGTCAACATCCATGCGTGACGCTTTGGCCAGATTCTTCATGAACATGTCATCGCTGAGCAATTCCAGGCTGCCGATGACACGACGGGCATGTTCACGTGATTTGAGCATCTCTATACGTGTTTGGACATAACCCTCGTTCTCTGGTGCATCCTTTACCAGGTTTTCGATGGCCACAATGTTGGATTCGGAAGTTTCCAGCAAGAGCGCCTGTGTCGATTTGTACAAGGGTTCTGCACTCAATACGTACGCGATGGCCAACGCCGTGACCAGTGCCGTGACCAGAGCGATTGGCCAGCGGTACTTCAGCACTGTGCGAAAATAGCTCAAGGGGTCGAAATTGCCTGAACGTGCCTCTGGTTGCTTCCTTGACCAGAATTCCTCACCCACAGTACCGTGAGGGGCACCAGTAAATCTATCTGACATTCCTGAATTCATAATCAACTATTAGCACGAAAATTGACGCCAACCCACATCGACTTGACTCTATATGGTCTCATTAGATCCCGTTTCTGTCCTTGTCAGGTTGGTACGCGGTAAATCTTTTAATGTGAAAATCGGATTTTGGCATCCGTTTTTCCCAGATCAATCCATGTTCCTAAGGTTCATAGATGAATGCGCCAACCTGTCCTTACACTCACTGCGTATTGACTGGTCGAACGTCGCCTGCCTCCTATAATACGACGCTAGCCATTTTCAAAATCTCGGCGAATGCACATATGTAATGTTTGAATCCAACAATATGCAAATGCTCACACTCTACCGACGACTGTTTACGGAACTTGAGCAACAAGTTGCAGAATACGCTGTCTGGAAGAACATTCAGGAGCTCCCGGAGGCGCTGTTGGGTTCTGGTGACATTGATATCTACCTGTATCCGGGTTCTAGGGCAGCGTTTCTGAGAGTTTTACGCGGGCTGGGCTTTGTGCGCCTGACGTCGCACAAAGCCTATCCGTGCGTCGAACACTATTATGGCTACGACGAAAACAGCGGCAAGTTTGCTCATTTGCATTGTTACTTTCGAATAGTAACCGGAGAGAGCCACATAAAGCAGTACGTGGTGCCCATAGAATCCTATCTAAACGGATATCCTGCATGTTTAAACGCGCAAGGTATCCGTGAAATTCATCCGGTACTGCAAAAAAAGCTTAATATATTCCGCCGTAAAATAAAGTTATCGTGCCTGCCGGGTGCAATTTTGTTCTTTCGGGAACGCCGCGGATACCGGTTGGAACGAGAAATGACGACGCAATCGCTGGTAGCCAACCAGGTTGAGGGTGCTGGTAACAGCGCTTTGGCGCCAGACGGCTGGCTGGCTGATATTGAAGAATCGTCCGGCATCGTTCAAGAAGTGATTAGTGGATTGGAATACCGTGTGCGGTATCAACAATGGAATCGCTTGGCACCTTTGTTTACACCGTTATATCGCTACCTCGCAATACTATCGCGCTTACGCGGAAAGCTCTCCAAACAGAAGAAAACGTTCCCGTTGGGCTTGAGCCTTGCGATTACCGGCACAGACGACGCTAGTTCCGATCAACACGTGGAAAAGATGCTCAGTGTCTGGTCAGGGAAGCACTTCAGTGCACACTTTTTACATTTCACACTTAATAAAGAGGCATTTGCCGGTTTTTTTCCACCAGTGCAACAAGTGCAAGTTAATGCTGAAAATTCGATGGTTCAGCCAATCCTGCCATTACAGCAAGTGATCCGGCTATTATGGGAAGGTTGGTGTTGGCGCGGGCGAGTTAGGCGATCTGTGCGTTTGTGCACAGCAGGCTCTCTTGTATTCTGGAACCCTGTCCATGTGGAACAGGTTCGGCGCTGCTTACATCGTGTCCATGAGGCAGACGAGTCAGCCAACTGGGTAAAGCGACATTTATTGCAGATGAGTAAAGAGTTTTTCAGTAGCGAGCCTTCCAAGGAGGCTTGTTTTCGTGTTACTTCCGTTCAGGGTAAAAATAAGACAACCTCTCATGATCTTCAAGACGATCTAGCCACTATAAGCGTTGAGTCATCCATGTCTGGTTTAGGCGACTCGTTTCAGGGGAGTGAAAGCATGCGTACGTCAGGTGACACCGTTGTCATTAAATTTTCCGACAAAAGTGCCTCTGGCGGATACAAGAGCTTTAGAACGGCGCTATGGGAAACCGTGGCCTTCTTACAGCCATGAGCCACGAAGGCTCTTTACATTCATTATGAAAAATACGTTATATCGCGGGGCTTTGGGAGCAGCAGTATTGATGTTCTCAGCCGGTGCACAGGTCCATGCTCAAAATCAGACGGCTAAATTAATCAATGTCACTGACATGTTCAACTGGTCGTCGCCAAGCACCGATCCTACAGGGGTGGTGTTTGTCCCTGATGACAATGCACTGCTTGTGGGCGATTCGGAAATCAACGAAACCGTCGTTTTCTCGGGTAGCAATGTGTTTCAAACCCGGCTTGATGGCGCTCTTCTGGACACATTCTCTACCTTGGCGTTCACTGATGAGCCAGCGGGCCTGACAATAAATCCCTCGAACGGGCACTTGTTCATATCTACCGATAACTCACCGCGAGGCGTATACGAAATAGATCCTGGTGCCGATGGCCGATACATCAATGCCGACGACACTATCTCGTTTTTCAGTTCAACAGCGTTTAATTCCCTGGATCCGGAAGGCATTACCTACAACCCGCTCGATGGGCGTCTGTACATCGTCGATGGCGAAGCCAATCTGGTGTATGTCGTCGACCCCGGACTCAATGCACAATTCGATGGCGTTGCGCCAGTGGGCGATGACACGGTTGTCTCGTTCAGTACGGGCAATCTGGGTATCGTCGATCCGGAAGGTGTTGCTTATGACATAGCCTCCAACGGGCTCTATATCATCGGTGAACCCAGACAGCAGCTATTGCATGTAACGAGCTCCGGTGAGTTCATCCGCATGATCACTCTGGACTCAGCGCTATTGCGTAAGCCTTCAGGGCTAGCGATAGCCCCGAGCAGTCTGGCAAACGGAGCACAAAGTCTGTATGTGGTGGACAGAGGTGTCGACAATGACGTCGACCCCAATGAAAACGATGGTCGAATGTTCGAATTCTCCCTGCCACCCATGACAGGCAATCAAGCGCCTGTGGTGTCTATCACGACGCCTGTCGGCGGACAGGGTGCAGCACTGGGTGCTGCTATAAACTTCACAGGCGTTGCCATCGATGCTGAGGAGGGTGATCTGTCTGCGGGGCTTATCTGGCAGTCTGATCTCGACGGGCAGATTGGTAATGGCGCGGCTTTTACCAGCTCTGCGCTGTCGACAGGCCTGCATACAATTACGGCATCTACGGTTGATGCGACTCTGGCCCAGGGGTTTATGTCGGTCAGGCTGCGCATCTTTCCCGCAGGCCGCGTCATTCTGGAGCGGCGAATCTCCAACAGTGCCGATGATGCTGAGGAGCGCGGAAATAATGGCAATGTCTGGCTTTCAAGTGATGATCTGGAGTTGCTGAGAGACAACACTGTCCCGCAGACTGTCGGGCTAAGGTTCAATGGTCTTCAGATACCAACCGGTGCGATCATCGAAGAGGCATTTATTCAGTTCAAGGCAGAGGAGACGCAGAGTGCCCCTGTCAATCTTCTGATCCGTGCGCAGGCTAGTGACAACGCTGCGCAGTTCGCCAGGCGAAAATTCAACCTGACCAACCGCAGTGTGACGGACGCATCCAGTCTGTGGCAGCCCGTTGTATGGCCTACCAATGGCGAATCTGGCGTTGCCCAGAAGAGCTCGGACCTCACCGCTTTGGTGCAGGAAGTGGTTAATCGCCCCGGCTGGAGTGCCGGCAACGCGATGGCGTTTTTCATCAGTGGCACAGACGCGGAACGGCGCACCGCCGAATCTTTCGATGGCGACCCGGGTGGCGCGCCGTTGCTGTTCATTCAATATCAGGAACTGGCTGCCGCGCCAGAGCTTGCTATCAGCAGTCCCAACAATGGAGACAGCTTCGATGCTGGCAGTCCGGTGACATTCGCTGCTTCGGCCAGCGATGCCCGGGATGGTGATCTGAGTGATTCTGTCGTCTGGGAATCCTCACTTAACGGCGCATTGGGCACGGGTTCGTCAGTGACAATCAGTAACCTGACTGCCGGCGTTCACCTGGTTACGGCCAGTGTGGTGAATTCGTCCGGTCGATCTGTCTCGACCGGCGTATCGATTGTCATTGAGGCACCCGCAAATTCTGCGCCCGCAGTAAGCACTACATCCCCGGACGACAATCTGCAGATCATTTTCGGCACACCGGTAACGCTCAGCGCGACAGCTGTGGACAATGAAGATGGTGATTTGAGCGATGTGATTTTCTGGGAGTCGAACCTTGATGGCAATCTGGGTTCGGGTGCTCAGGTGATTGCGAATTCACTCTCGTCAGGAACGCATCAGATCACGGCCAGAGTGTCTGATAGCGGAGGCCTGAGCAGCTTTGCAACGGTTGCCGTGACTGTGGCGATGTTGAGCAACACGGTGCCAGAAGTGACGATCAGCGCTCCAGCCAACGGATTGTCAGTTGTTGTTGGAACACCGGTGAGCCTCTCAGCCACTGCCACCGATGCCGAGGATGGTGATCTGTCGACTGAGGTCTCCTGGGTATCCGATCTGGACGGAGTCCTGTTTTCGGGTGCCGCCACAAACCTTGATTCGCTCTCTGTTGGTCGTCATCGTATTACCGCTTCGGTCCTCGACAGCGAAGGTCTGAGTGGTTCGGCCATTGTGACCATCACCATCGAGCCGTTACCCAACGCCGCTCCGGTGTTGACGATTACATCGCCACTGGACGGATTTCAGGTGACTGTTGGTTCGCCGGTCGCTCTGATTGCCTCTGCATCAGATGCCGAGGATGGTGACCTTTCCGACGCTATTGCGTGGACATCGGATCTGGATGGTGATCTGGGTACGGGTTCACAGCTAAGTGCTGATGCGTTGTCAACCGGCACGCATCTGATCACAGCCAGTGTGTCGGATAGCGAAGCTGTGAGTACCTCCTCCACGATATCGGTGATTGTCGAATCTGCAACCAACACTTCCCCTGTGGTCATTATTTCATCGCCAGAAGGTGGTAGACAGATAGGTGTTGGCGCACAGATAACACTTGTCGCCAGCGCCTCTGATCAGGAAGACGGTGATCTGTCGGCATCCATTGTCTGGTCGTCTGATCTGGATGGGTCACTTGGCACAGGCAGCCCTTCGGTTACCTTGAGTGAAGGTGAGCATACGCTCACAGCGGCTGTTACCGATTCGGGTGAACTGACAGTTACCGATTCCGTTCAGGTTGAGGCACTGGCTGTTCTGGATGTGGTTGTCAGCTCAAGAGTGAACGCAAGCTCTGATGATGCTGAAGAGCGTGGCACCCGGGGCCGCATGGCGCTAACCAGCAGAGATATTGAATTGACCCAGGACCTGACGGTCGAACAGTCTGTGGGTCTGCGATTTAACGACTTACAAATTCCCAGAGGCGCTGGCATTATCTCGGCGTACATTCAGTTTCAGGTCGATGAAATTTCCTCGGAACTGACGTTCCTGGAAATTGCTGTCCAGGAAAGTAATAATCCAGCGACCTTTACCAGCAACCGGTTTGATTTGTCTTTGCGACCACGTTCCGCGCTGACAATTGACTGGTTGCCTTCGCGCTGGCTGGCCGCGGGTGATGCCGGTGCGGCTCAGCAAACCACGGATTTGCAAGCGCTGGTGCAACGTATTGTCAACCGTGAAGACTGGTCACCCGGCAATTCCATGGTGTTCATAGTCGATGGAGACGGCACCCGTACGGCAGAAGCCTTTGATGGTGATGCTGACGGAGCGCCACAATTAACTATCACTTACACGCTGGAAAACAGTGCTCCTGTTGTAAGCACGTCAAATGATCTGACCGTGACCCTGGGAGAGCTGGCGTTTATCAGCGGCACGGTTAACGATGACGGCATACCATCTAACAACGGTATCCCCGACACTGAGTGGACAGTTGCCGAAGGGCCGAGTGGCGCATCCTTCGATGATGCTTCCAGTCTTTCAACAACTGTAAATTTTGACAGTATTGGTGTGTACACTCTCGTTCTGCGTGCCAGTGACGGACAGCTCAGCGCCTATGATGAATTAAACGTCAACGTCCAGCCTAGCCCTGAGAACCTTCCGCCAACTGTTTCCGCAGGTCCCGATCGTCTCGTGACCCTCGGTGAAACCGTGTTCCTCGCCGGTGAGGTTGATGATGATGGTTTGCCAGCAGACAACATTCTGGAAAACATAAGCTGGGTGCAAGTCGAAGGCCCCTCCGATGCCATTATCGGTAGCGCGGGTAATGCAGGTACGGTCGTGCAATTTCCACAAACCGGCGAATACCTGTTTGAACTCAGCGCCTTCGACGGAGAGTTCCGCTCTACCGATGAGGTCAGTGTGACGGTTGCCGATCTGTCGGGTAACGGGGTCATCAACGTACCCGTTATCGATGCAGATGATGATGCCGAAGAGAGCGCGCAAGGTGAGGTTGATCTGTCCAGTAGTGATCTGGAGCTCACCGAGGAAAAATCAAATCAGGTAGTGGGTATACGCTTTCGCTCTTTGCTGATACCCAACGCCTCGACAATAACAAACGCTTATATCCAGTTCACTGTCGATGAGCGGGACGCAGCCCAGGCCAACCTTGTTCTTCAGGCGGAGAGTGTGGATAGCTCGGCGGCATATACGACAGCCGATCAATCATTGTCTTCACGCTCACTGACACAATCTTCTGTCAGCTGGTCGCCTGTTGCCTGGACGACGGTTGGGCAAAGCACGGCGACCCAGGCAACCCCGGATCTGTCTGCGCTTATCCAGGAGATCGTGGATCGTCCGGGTTGGGTGGCAGGCAATGCGCTAAGCATCATGGTATCGGGCAGTGGCACACGAACTGCCGAGTCTTATGATGGTGACGCGGAATCAGCAGCGCGACTGGTCATTGAATTCCAGATCAATGAGTGAAGTTTCTGATCCGAATGGTCGCATTCCAGCAGAGACTGTCTCTGAAATACCCATGGCGGGTGTTGTTGCTGTTATTGGCTGTGATGGCTCAGGTAAGTCGACACTTTCCCGCTGGCTTGCCGATGAGCTTGGGCTGAGACGAGAGTCGCGGTTTATCTACTTCGGGACGGGTGATGGTCCGGGCAGCTTGCTCATCCGGACGCTCAACTGGTTAAAGTCACGAAGCCGGTTTAATCATAAGGCCTCAACGGTCTCGCCGATCACAACATCCGCTGGGCACGACGGAGCTGCGCATGTCACAGCCAGCGGTAACAAGACATCAAGCGCTGGCAAGCGTAAAGCCCCGGATGTTTTGCGACTGGTGTGGGCGGCTGCCGCCTTGCTTGATCGACGCGGAAAAATGCGCCAGCTCGATCGCTTTGTCAGTCAGGGCATGATCGTTGTCACCGATCGTTACCCACAGGCCGAGTTCTGGGGTGTGCATGATGGGCCGAGGCTGGGCTATCTGCTGGAAACACGATCCAGGGGCGTTATGCATACATTTGCCCGATGGGAGCAAGCCGCTTATTTCAAGATGGTGCAACGAAAGCCCGACCTTGTTCTTTTACTAGACGTGTCGGTGGAGTTGGCTCACACGCGCCGGCCTGAAGAACCGGTTGATGAACTCAAGCGCCGTATCCACGTGGCGCAATCGCTAAGGTTTCAACAGGCAACCCGTGTTGTCCTTGATGCCAGCGACCCATTGGAGGTGGTCCAGCAAAAAGCTTTACATGCTGTGATCAATACGAATCCTCATCATGATTCTGAAAAAATGCGCAAAAATGCAGGGCATGATAGCCAGCACACAAAATCGGACAATCCTAATGTCAACGTTCGTAGCATGTGAATCATTTACCACTCTCAACGCTTACAGCGCAGGTACACTAAACACAGTTAACCTGCGGTAAAGCAATCATTTCACTGAACTTCGAAGACATAGCAGTTCTCGCCGGGATTTGTTTCATCAACCTGGTGAGCGCTGTGTTTATACACCGGGCAGTTCTGAAAAATCAGGCGTTGGCCCAGCGGCGCAGCCTCTATGAGTTGCTGAGCATTATTGCCTATCTGGTGGCGGCCAGCTTGTGCCTGTTTAGCGCACTCAACTGGACAGGGCATACTCGCTTCATTCTCTTTTGCACGGCTATCTGGGCCCTTTTCAGCCTGTGTGTGGTCGTCCGGTTGTGGTGGACCAATCCGGCAAACAAACCAGACCGCGTACTCGAATTTCCTGAAAACTGGGAAGACTCTGCCACGTTTCCGGAAACCGCATCTGCATTGCCTTTGTCAGGTGAAAGCCTTCATGCCAGTCCTGACACGGCCTCGTCGACGCTTGCCATGTCCAGATTGGTTGAAGCAATTCAGAGATCCCAAAACGGGGCTGACGTTGTCGCGGCCTCTCTGCCTGACTCCTCAGCAAGCAATGCACAGGGATACACCCGGCGTCCGGATGCTGCGAGTGTCAGGTTGGGACCGCGTTCCAGTCTCGACATTATCCGGGCCAAGGCCAGGGCTGCCCAGTTAAAGGGGTACAAGCTAGCCCGACTGCTGCGATATGAGCAAAAGCGATCCACCATGCTGCCTGCCAATAGTAACCTCGGCGCTTACCTGGAAAAGGTCTCGCAACATAATCTCAGCGCCTGAAGCTGTTCAGTCCCGATGAGTTAGTGGTGTGTTCGAAAATGCCGGGACATCAAGTGGCCACTAGGCTGACTGGAACATCTTCAACAGGCCTGTGATCTTGTTTTGCGCAAAGGCTAGAAAGTCAAACACGAACTGACGAACTTCCGGTGTTGCATGGTTTTCAAACAGATACCAGCCCAACAGTAGCAGGACACCTAACCACAGCGCACGCACCATCAGTCTTCCCAGAATTCGCACAGCACTGCTATCGCGTCTGCGTTTTTCGGTCTGCTGTCGAAAAATAACCTCAGCAATCTTCCCCAGCGCATCATGGGGTGAAGCCTGGGATCGCTCTTCCGGATAGTGTTTTATGGCATGCAGCGATGGAATCCGTTTTTTGAGTAGCACCGCTAATCGCTCCAGGTCCCGATCCCAGTGTCGATCAGACATGGTGACTGCCTGCACCTTGGAGAAGGGCAGTAGCGTATCCGGGAGCTCCTCGGCCGATGGCATTGTTGCGTTACCCACGAGTATGGGCAGTGTCCAGATGCCACGACTGAGTGCGGCCTCAATTTCCCGTCGAACCCAGTCATCGGGGTGATGGATACGCGGTATTCCTTTAACGGGATTTAACCAGTCCGGGCCGATGACTGCGATCAGCACGTGGCAGCTGCCTAAAGCCTGTTCGAGTACCCGCGTGAAGTCTGATCCTTCAGGTATGTCATCGTCACGAAATATCTGGTGTACACCAAAGTGATCGATAAGATCGTCGGCGACTCGCCCGGCAAATCCCTGGCTATCGCGACGTCGATATCCAATAAAAACAGGTGCACCTTGTGTTGTCACAATGCGTATTGGAGGGTTCAGCGCGTCGTTGAAACAAGTTTGTGCAAGCTGCTTTGATCAGGCGGTGAATCTTTCACGATCGGTGTCTCTCCGCAGACTTGGCGTTAGAGACTAAATGCCATAGCCCGGTTCGTCAAGGCAGGTGTGAAACGCAGGGTAGGTTAAGCCCTCAGGGGGTTGTCAGGCGGCTTTGCCAATGTGGGTGTTGCCCTGTGAATACTGGCAGCTACGGTTTCTGCCTGATTGTTTGGCGTTGTACAAAGCCTGATCGGCTTGATCAACGAGATCCAGGCCGCTTTTGGCGCAAGAAGATGCAGGTGTGTACGTGGACATGCCCAGGCTAATGGTTATACCAAACTCCAGCGTCTCTATCGTGCCTGAGGGTTGCTTGGGTAATTCTTTGGGATGACCTGTTGGGAGGTTGACAGAAAACGTCAACGCCTCTGCCTCTTTGCGCAACTTCTCTGCCATGCGAAACGTGCTGTGGCTATCCAGTCCCGGTAGAAGTACTACGAACTCCTCACCACCGAATCTGGCAGGAATACAGTTTGTGTCTTTGCACAGGATTTCTATCAGGCTGGCCAGTTTCATGATGACTTCGTCGCCGATAAGGTGTCCCTTGGTATCGTTAATCGATTTGAAGTGATCTATATCGATCATCATCAGCGACAATGGCTTTACATCGCTCGTTGTCCGGTTCCAGACATCGCCCAGTTTCTTGTTAAAAAATCGGCGGTTGTAGATATTAGTGAGTGGATCACGCTGATTGATGGACTCAAGCTGTTGATTCGCAAGCTGCAACTTCTGCAGCGTATCATTGAGCTGTCTTGTTCTATTTTCAACGTTTTTCTCAAGCGTTGCCTTGGCCTCGTTCTGGACATCGATGTTCTCGTCTCTTAAACGATTGAACCGATCTGCCAGCGCGTAGGACAGCAGGATCATTTCCAGCACAGAACCTATCTGTACCGCGTGTACGGACAAGAACGATTCGGGAATAATTCCGATGGCTTTCATGGAGTAGATAACGACACCGATGATCAGGAAGGTCCATGCTACAAGGTAAAATTTTGCGTTCTGATCTCCTCTTATAAAAGTTATCAAGGCTGTGACAAACAGGAAGACAGCACCCAGCGAGCATGCGGTGGCTGCCATTTTGATTGCCAGGGTTTTGTCTGCAAGCAGAGTGGCGAGCGACAAAGCGACAAACATAAGTTCGGCTGCGCAGAAACCTGCGAATAGTGTCGGTGAATTTCCCCGAGTGATGCTCAGAAACAGCTTGGTAAATCGTGTGGCGAGAAGCAACGAAAGAGACGCCAGTATCGGCAGAGCCATCTGATTCAGTGTTGTCCAGTCTGGCCACAGGTACTCGAATGCCAGACCGTTCTGAGCGAACTGGAACAGTGCCTGGCATACGGCAAAGCCGCAGTAGTAGCCGTAAACCGGCTCTTTTAGTCCAAGTGCCAGCAGAAAGTTATAAGCCAGCACACCCAGCAGTATTCCGTAGTAAAGGCCAAGAATCAGTTGTTCATTGCGGCTACTTGACCGGTACTCAGACTGCGTCTTGACGGATAACGGGAGTTGTACCGGGCCCCGTGACTCTACTCTGAGCAAGAGCTGTGTGTGCTGGTTGTTGTCCGTGAAGTGCACAGGGATTAGATACTTGCGATCCTTGATGGGCCGTGTACTAAAGGGGAGCAAGTCGCCCAGCTCGACTTTCAATGGCGTTTTATGTTTGTCCAGCTGGTAGATATCCAGGGAGTCCAGATGTGGATAACCCACTTCCAGCAATACCGATGTAAGGGTTGCGTCCGGGTTTTGTAAAGCGATCCAGATCCAGTAAGCGGATTGCGTCAAGCCAAAGTTCAGAGACTCTTCTGTGGTCTTGGTGAACGAACCCCGTTCCTTCAATACTTCAGAGTAGGTTTTATCACCACCTGGATCTTCCAGGTACGACAGTGCCTGTATGCGTTGTGTTGGCTGTGTGGCTGCAGGTGCCTGGACTTGACTTAAGCCGAGCACACCGGATACGGCGACAAGCGCCAGTACTAACCATACGCTGCGATGTAACAATCCAATGCTTGATGCGTTCTTTGTGTCAGCGGCGCGGTGGGTCGGTAAGTGCATATCCTTTGGGCTGCATTTTACAACGCAGCGTTTATTCTTATTCTAATTAGTGGCAGGAGACGTTCGCGCTGCATGGTTTCGATGACAATCAAAGTCGAATTTGTAGTCCGGGTCACGAATTAATGCCGGAAGTGATATTCAGATCTCATTTCAGCTGGAATTGCGTTTCGGCCAGACGCTGACCATTGACCTGGATTTCCACTTTATGCATGCCTGTGTAAAGCGCCCTGATAGAGGTTGTTTTCATGGGCTGTTTTTTTTCCAGGGCTATGGATTCACCCGCTGCGAGTTCGATCGTTTTCCACTTGAAAACCTTGCCGTTGCGGACATTGTTTTTACGAACATAGTGGACAACGTAGTCAATCATCAGCGCTTGCGTTTTTTTCGCGTTGTTGGTCAGACTGGCACTTAGCTGCACCAAACCTCCCACCTCAATGGTTTTAGGGCTGACGGATAATTGTGCGGTAATTTTCTGTGGTGCTGAAAATCCGGTGAGCTTCAAGGCCTCACTGTTCCCTGCCTTGATCAAGCCGCGTAAACCGTGTTTGATGATCCAGTCACGATGCGGATGCGTTTTCTTTTTCCATTGCGTGCATTTTTTTATCACAAGCCCTGGATGATCTTTGGAAAGATCGTTGATGTTATTGGCAACCGAGCGCCGGACGTATTGCGACTCGTCATCCAGCAACTTTTGCAGGATGGGCCAGACGGGTTTGGGATTGTCAATTACGTTGTGCAGTTTCATTCCCCAAGGCAACCGCGTTCTTGAACCTTCCGAACACCAGCGGCGGACATGTTCACTGGGGTGATCGGTTAAGCTTAACAACTGATCCAGGGTCTGTTTCGGGTAGCGGGCAATAAACGGCCGGACGGCAAATTCGCTACTGAATCGCTGAGTGAGTTGCACCATGGCCTGCATGGATTCATCAAAGTGATCGGTGCCATAGTCGGCGATGAATTGACCCACGGGCCACTGCAGCCAGCCATCGGTGACCGATTCTGCGTCCAGCGACAGCGTGGGTAAGCTTTTTACCAGTATTGCTATGGCTTTTGGGTAAGAGGGTGGCAAGGTCTGTTGCAGTGCGTCAGAGAATTGCCTGACCCGATCACCGAACTCCAGCTTGTTGATGCCTTTCAGCGCTTTGCGTTTAAACGCTGTTTGATCAAAACCGTTGTACACGGCGGCCACCTGGTTTGCCATCGCGTTAGCTGCTGCTTTGTCAAACCAGTCTTTATGCTGTTTTCGTGTTGACGCTTCGTCGGATGATTTGCTTGTATCCTTGCCTGGCATCGGGGTGTCCTGTGCGATAGAGGAATAGGGGTTTCACTTGTGGCAGAGGTTGTTCCAGTGGATGTGTTTAAGGTGATCAGCCCAGGAAAACAACGTTCTCTTCACTATCGACACGCTCTGTGACCAGTGTGTTTTCTATGGCGTCAGGATCTGCATAACCCATGGCCATGCCGCTAACCACCACCTCGTCGTAGCTTAAGGGTAAGACGGTTCTGATGGCCGCGTGATAGTCGGCCCATGCAGCTTGCGGGCAGGTATGCAGGCCTTGCTCTCTAGCCAGCAGCATCAGGTTTTCCATAAACATGCCGTAATCCAGCCAGCTGCCCGTCGCCAGTTCCTTGTGAACGGTGAAAATCAACCCCACGGGTGCATCGAAAAACAGATAGTTGCGGCGATGCTGTGCATGAGTTTTTTCGCGCTCGCCTTTTCCTATACCGAGTAATCCGTACAAGGCCCAGCCTACCTGCCGCCGTCGTCCCAGGTAGGGTTCAAACCAGCGCTTGGGGTAATAGTCCACTTGAGAGTTGCCGGGCGTGTCGGGGTCATCAAACGCCTCGCATACGGTGGTACAGAGTCTCTCACGGGATTCACCAGTGACTACATAGGTTTTCCAGGGCTGTGTATTGGTCCCGCTGGGAGCACGCGCGGCGGTGTCCAGCATGTGCGTCAATTGCGATTGGGGGACCTCGTCTGGTAGAAATGCGCGCAGTGATCTGCGTGTATTGATGGCCTCGCTTACCGAGGTGGCTGGCTCGTAGCTAACATGCAGCTTGGTAGAGTTGTTATTCACAGCGTGCAGAGTGTTCCCGAATGGTTTGCGTGGATAACGCATGATACTCACGAATGTCTATAGTACAAACCTTGCATTCAAAAGCGATGCATAATTCCCCGTTGTTACTGGCCCGGATAATTCATGAAAATCAGTGCTGTCATCTTCGACATGGATGGTTTGCTTATCGATAGCGAACGTCTTGCGTTACGCGCCTTTCAGCAGATTTGTGACCGCTATGAGATGGGCGATCAGTTTGCGCTTTATCTGCAATTGCTGGGAACTAACCAAACCACCACGCAATTGATTCTTCAGCGAGAGCTTGACCCGAGGATTGAATGGCAGACATTCCTGCAGCAATGGGATGAGCAATACCATGCATTGACGGAAAACGGCGTGCCCTTGATGCAAGGCGTAATTAACCTGCTTGATTATCTGGATGCCCGCAGCATTCCCCTGGCGGTGGCCACATCCACCAACACGCAAAAAGCGCTCATCAAACTGGAGCAATCAGGGATTGTTCATAGGTTTAAAACAGTGACTGGCGGTGATCAGGTTAACAACGGCAAACCCGCCCCCGACATTTACCTGCACGCAGCACAATCGCTGAGTGTCTTGCCAGATCAGTGTATTGCTCTTGAGGATTCTGCCAACGGTACACGGGCGGCTGTTAGCGCCGGAATGCACACCATCCAGGTTCCCGATCTTGCACCGCCTGATGAGGCGTTATTGGCACTGGGTCATCAGGTCATGGATAGTCTTGATGAGGTGATTGCTTATCTCGATGCGCGATGAGTATTGTCTGTCAATCGGTGAGCTGCCCACTTTCGGGTAGACTGGTTTCCCCCGCTCGATAGCTGACTAGCGACATCACCCCATGGCTTTAAGTGCAAGTATTCATAAAGTGTCGCTGAACATTGCTGATATGGACAGACAGTATTATCAGCAACACGAACTTCATGTAGCCATGCACCCGTCAGAGACAGAGTTTCGGTTGATGGTGAGGGTTATTGCCTTTGCGATAAACGCCTCCGAGCACCTGGTGTTTACCAAAGGTCTGGGTGCCGGTGACGAGCCGGAGCTGTGGTGCAAAACCTTATCGGACGAGATTGAACTATGGGTGGATTTCGGGCAAGTGGACGAGAAGCGAATTCGTAAAGCCTGTGGACGTTCAAAACAGGTGCGTTTGTACACCTATCAGGAAAGAAAAGCCAACATCTGGTGGGAGCAAAACCGGCAAAAGCTGTCACGGCATAAAAACCTGGCAGCTTTTCATATTGATGCAGAGGGCGCGGAGCAGCTGGTCGGCAGAAACATGCAATTGCAATGCATTATCGATGATGGCGCTATGCACTTAAGTGATGAATCACACAGCATCCCGGTATCCGTCACAGCGTTTGAATCCTAGATACTGTCCCTTGTCTGGCTGATGACGAGGTAGTAACTCAACTAATGTATGGCCGCTCTGTAGACTTTGGGTCATGGAGCCGTTTGCTTTTATGCAGACGATTGGCGATGACAGGCGAAGGAGATCGAGATGAATCAGGCTGTAACCGCAACCCGTGATGCCTTTTACACAAGGTTTCTTCGTGTTGTTATGGTGTCGGTTTTGATGGCATTAACATTTGTTGGTTTATCACGCGCGTGGGCACAAGAGCTGAATCTTGAGCCCAACAACTGGGAACTGTTTTCAGTACCCGGCCAGTCCAGCCAGAGTATTGATGCCTTGTTTGCCGATTCATTTGACGGGCAAGTGGCGGGGTCTACCTGGGGTATTTTCGAACTGGATGCGCAAACCCAGGTGTATCGCCAGTTGCAAGGGCAGGAGCCGCTTCGGCCAGGTACGGGTTTCTGGATGATCCAGATAGGTGACTCACCCGTGAGTGTGCAGCTACCGGCTCGTGCAAACCCTGCAGGAACCTCATCAGCAGCATGCCAGGCTACTGCGTGTCTTGAGCAACCGTTACCAACGGGCGTTGCGGGTAGATGGTCCCTTATCGGCACACCTGCCAATACGCCGTTATCGTTTGATGCGATCAGTGTGCGTACTGATGGTGGTGTTTGCACGGCCGGGTGTTCGTTATCGCAAGCTGCTGCTCAAGGTATGACAACGGGTGAGCTGTACACCTATGACAGTGCCGGTGGCCAATATAGTAACGTCAGCGACGGTGGGGCTCTAACACCCGGCAAAGGGTATTGGTTTTCAAGCCGGTTAACCGCTGATATGGGTACTGCAGATTTGTTGCTGCCGGTGCCAGGCAACAACAATACTGACGATATCTTCGCCAAGGCAGCACGGCTTGGACGAGGTATGAATCTGGGTAATGCACTGGAGGCTCCAGAAGAGGGCCTCTGGGGCTTAACGTTAGAATCCTATTTCTTTGATCGTATAGCAGAGGCAGGCTTCGATAGTGTCCGTGTGCCTATCCGCTGGTCTGTGCATGCTGGCAATGCAGCGCCATATACCATTGACCCCGAGTTTTTTGTACGCGTTGACTGGGTCGTGGCGCAGGCAAAAAGAAACAACCTTGCGGTTGTGCTTAATGTGCATCACTACGAAGCGTTGATGGCTTCACCAGCGACAGAGCGCACACGGTATCTAGCATTATGGGAGCAGATTGCACAACGCTATGCCGCGGAATCGGATGACGTGTTTTTCGAGTTGTTGAACGAGCCTACCGAGCGCTTCAATGATGAGCCTGCGTTGTGGAATTCACTGCTGGTAGAGGCTGTGGATGTTGTCCGGCAATCCAATCCTGATCGTGCGCTGATTGTTGGCCCGGTGGGCTGGAACGCAATAAACAGATTACCGGATTTTCAGCTACCGGAGGATGACCAGCTTATTGCCACCGTGCACTTCTATTCACCGTTTGCCTTTACCCATCAAGGGGCTACCTGGGTGGATCCGGTGCCGCCTGAAGGGGCAACGTTCGACCCCGATCTACTGGGACTGGGTGGTGCGTTTCAGGACTGGTCATGGGATACCACATGGGCATCGGTGGCAAATGGTACACGCATCAGTTATCAGCGACAGTACGCGGGTTTTAATCTGCGCAAGCAGGTGGCAGGTAGGTTTCGTCAGATGACGCTTAACATTGTCGGGCCGGCGCAGTTGTCCGTGACGTGTGGTGATAATGGAACGTTCGAACAGGTGGGGCAGATAGATCAGGTATCAGCGGCATCTGAGCAGCACGTTGTTGATTTGTCTTCCTGTCCGCAAGCTACGGGCAACGTCGTGTTGCAAAACCAGACACCGTCTGCCAGTAGCTTCATTCTTCAACAAGGTGAGTTATGTACCGCCGATAGTTGTTATGCCGTGTTTGAGAACGCAGGCGATGCACTGGCCAGTGAACTTCAAGCGGCTGCTGATTGGGGTAGCCGCAATAATCTGCCAGTCTATGTGGGTGAGTTTGGTGCTTATGGCACCGGTGACCTGACATCACGTGCCGCGTGGACCCGAACGGTGCAAAGCGCTATTAACGATCTGGGTATGACCAGCGCGTACTGGGAGTTTGGTGCAGGGTTTGGTGCGTTTGATATCGCATCGGACAGCTGGAACGATCGTTTGTTGGATGCGCTGCTGCTTCGTTAAGTGGGGGTACCTGGTTTGGGGTCAGCTTATGCCTTGATCTGATGTCTTGTTATTTTGACCAGGGTGGTCTCAAAACTCGCGCAGACTGACGCGGCGGGTGCCATCCTCTCGCACATCTACCTCGACAGTCACCAAATCGCCCTGGTTGGGTTGCTCGTACTGCCACGAGACATAGGCATGAGTGCCATCGGGCAATTTTACTTTTGCGATGTTAAATGACGTCGATTTATTTGCATTGGCTGCGTCAGTTTCACTTACCACCTCGGCTTGCATTCTCAGGGTTTCAACCACTGGCGACTCTTCAGGGTTGAAAAAACGATACCAAACGAAAAACACCACCATGAAGGCAATCAGGGCATTAATGTGCCATCGCGTATAGCGTGGCCTGATGAAATAGTGCATTCTAACGTCCGTGTTTGACGATGCCCTATGTCACTTCAAATCCGATGCCAGAACATGCCTGCCTTGGACAGGCATGTTGGATCTGAGGTGAGTTGGTGTCTTTCTATCGATGCTCTAGCCAGGCCCTAGATGACATCAACCCGATAGCCGGCACGAGGATAATGCACGCACACCTCGCCTGCCGTATCTGACACCCGATCAATGGCAATGGTGTGAGCGTCTGCCATGCGTACCGTGCCTTGCACCGCTTGTTCGCCGCCATCAATATCCGGATTAACGGATACCCGTTGACCTACCACCAGGCCCTGAGGGTCGCTCTCAGCGACGCCTTTTGGTGTGGCTGATTGCTGCGCCGTGGCTATGGCCAATGCATCTTCCGGTGACATTGATAATTGCGTGCCATGGCCGATAGCCTCAACATTATCCATCCACGTTTTAACCTGCGGGAACTGAGCGATCAGCGAAGCCCCTCCGTCCCAACGACCGTTTATAAACCACATGACGTGATACATCTGAGTATCAAGGGCGGCCGGGGCTGCACCTAATAGAAAGGCTCTGCCGTCACTGAGTTGCTGATTAAGCCAGGACAAGGGCGCACGCATCTGTGCCACCAGATGAGGCAGATCGGCGTTGGCCTGCTTCAAGCCTTCTGCCCAGTTCTCGCCGAGATACAATCGGCCTCTGTCTTGTGCAAAATCCGCAGGCAGCTTGTCACCTGCAGAGCCCAGAACAATCTTTACCGATAGATCAAACAGTGCGCCATCAGTCCATCGGCTGATGCACCACATCAGCCCCTCATCGGCTGTTGGCATTAACGACGGGGACGGAAAACGCTGCTCCAGTTCGCGGATGATGCACTGACTATCGCAAAAGAGATCAGCGCCAATTTGCATAACGGGTGTTCGCCGGTAACCACCGGTTAAGGTCGTTAACAGTGGCTTGGGTGGAATGCGGGGTATTTCCACGTTGTGCCATTGCAGCGCTTTGATACCGAAAGCGACTCTGACTTTTTCCGCGACAGGGGATTGCGGATAGTTGTGGAGAATTATTCCTGAGTCTTGTTGAGTCATGGCTTGCGTCGTGGCCGATAGTTGTGTGGGAGAAGTGGGTGTCATTATGAACTACTTATTCGTAAGCTTGCCGACCGGGTGCGATGGCGGGGTGTGATAGTAATCTGTCGTCAACTTGCACTATGTCCGGTTGTCGTATGCTGGTGATCAGCGCTTAGGCTATTTTCTATCCAACATTATTACTGCACGCACCGGTGCCTTTTTCATGAGCTTTTGTTTATTGATGTTGTTGGCTCTGTTACTGGAGCTGTTGGTGGGGTGGCCCGGTTGGCTATATGCCCGAATTAAGCATCCCGTGGTGTGGATGGGGCAGCTTATAACGTGGATGGATAACGGCTTGAACAATGCCGGTAAGTCTCATCGTTCTCGACAATTGGCAGGCGCTGTAACCACGCTGACTGTTGTGGCTGTGAGTACGGGTGTGGCTTGTGTTGTCAGCTATTGTCTGCCGGATAACGCCTTAGGATATCTGGTGGAGATCATGGTGGTATCCAGCTTGTTTGCCACTCGCAGCTTGTATGAGCATGTTAATGCTGTGGCCATTCCTTTGTCGGCTGGCAATGTATCCGATGCTCGTACTGCGCTGAGTCATATTGTTGGCCGCGATACGAATTCTCTGGAAGAGCCGGGTATTGCCGGGGCTGCCATTGAAAGTCTTGCCGAGAATGCTTCCGATGGTGTGTTTGCCCCATTGTTCTGGGGGTTGTTACTTGGCTTGCCGGGTGTTGCTGCCTACAAGGCCATCAATACGCTGGATTCCATGATTGGTCACCGTAATGAAACCTATCGGGCTTTCGGTGTTGTGGCCGCCAGGCTGGACGATGCTGCAAATGTTATTCCGTCACGGTTGAGTGCTGTTCTGATTGCTGTTGCGGGTGCTTGTGTTCATCGGATGGCAGCTGTTGCCAGTGATGCCAAGACGCATCGATCGCCGAATGCCGGGTGGCCTGAAGGCGCTATGGCGTATGCACTGAACATCCGATTATCGGGGCCTCGAACCTATCAGAATACGGTGAGTGATGAACCCTGGTTGAATGCATCGGCGGCGTTGCCGCAGGTGGTGGATTTACAACGAGGCTTGCGGATTTATGGTGCGGCTATCGGGCTTACTTTGTTATTGCTTGTGGTGTGTGTGGCCGTGCCTTTAGTGCTTGTTTGAGGTTAACGTTTATGGTGTACCTGCCCTGGGCCGTGACGGGTGCTTATGCTGACTTTGCGCTTTTTAATGAGCGTAAAAACAGACCGAGCCCCCCGAACGACAACACCAGTATCACGATCAGATCAAACGCGCTCATACCGCGAAAGCTGAATTGAGCATTCGCAAGAACGCCTGCAACCAGTGCCACGAGAGAGCCGATGGCAAGCAACCAGCCAATGCGATTTGCCGAGTTGTAGAAAATGAAGATAACGCCTGCAATAAACGGGATCATCAGCATGCCGGATGTGATACCAACGCCGCCCACCCCGTACAGGCGCATGCCCAGACCGAACCGGGTGTCGATAGTGATAGCATTGAACAGCAGGTAGAAGCCGACAACCATCATGACAATGCCAATCAGAAACTGTATCTCTCCACCCTGACTTCCCCCGGCTCCGCGCATCGTATTCCTTATTCCCGGCCATTCAGGCCACTGCCAATGAGACACACTAATATAAACGCTTGAGCCAAAACAGGCAGGCGCGGTGTGTCGGCATGAGAGATTGTACTGCCAGTCGTTGTAAAGTCGCGTTGTCTAATACCACTGAACAGAATGAATCATCGTTGCCGGGGTTCTGGCCGGTACGTGGTGATGGTATTCTGGGCTTTGTTCAATCAACAATAAAAAACTCATGGATCTTGTCAATATCGTTGCAGCGTTAGCCATTCTTCAATTTATCGTATTCAGCTTTCTGGTTGGGCGTGCGCGCATAGAGCATGGCGTCTCAGCCCCGGCAGTCCAGGGGCATGAAATGTTCGAACGCGCATTTCGGGTGCAGATGAATACGATGGAACAGTTGATCTGTTTCCTGCCCGTACTGTTGCTGGCCAATGTTTACTGGCCGGATACCTTTGTGGCGTTGGTGGGCGTTGTGTACCTGATAGGCAGGCTCATGTATCGCCAGAGCTACGTATCCGACCCTTCAACGCGGACAGTTGGATTCCTGCTGACGCTTATCCCGACAGTGGTACTGCTGATAGCGACTCTTGTGGGTGCTTTGATGGGTAGGTAGAGTATTACTCAGGCGACTTTTTCTGCCACGTACTCGATAAGCGCTTCCGAATCAACGTGGAACTGGTTAAACACGACGACACCCTGCGGGTTCACCAGAATCAGCCACGGGGTGCCGCCGGTGCGGTAATTGACCATGGTGCTGGAATATTCTTCGGTTTCCGGGTTGCCCGGATCATGGCCCATAGTGATGGGCAATTCATAGCGTAGCTGGAGTTCACGTACCGCCTCTTGCGTGTTGGAGGAATAGCCTTCGAACACCGTCTGGATGCCGGCAATGGCCACATCGGGATGATCGTGGAACCTGTCGCTGAAGGCCTTGAGTGTAGGGAAGCCGCTTTTGTGGCAGCCAGGACACCAGTTCTGGAAGCACTTAAGAAATACCCATTTGCCTTTGGCGTCCGCCATGGAAAAACGGGTGGGCTCGCCGTTAGCGTCGATCCAATAGTCCACGTCCAGCTCAGGGGCTACACGGCCTTCGATGCCGGGTTCTGGGCGTTGTTCGGATTGACCGAAGGCGCGGGCGGCCAGGGTGCTGGTGGTCAGAAGGGTTGAAGCCGCCGCGGTATTTCGCAGGAAGCGGCGACGGTCGGTACTGGAAGGCGTTAATGGCATGGCGGGCGCTATCCGTTGAGAGGGGGCGGGTTCGCTGACAGACCGCTGACAGCGCAGCTTTGTGTGGCCCTATTAGCTCCTCTGACCTCAAAGGCTCTCGATGGTTCTTGAAACGGGTTACACGTTGCCTAGAAGATTTGCAGGTGCGACACGATCCAACGGGCCGCTCTCCACATCGGCGTAAAAATGGACAGGCCAGCGAAACTCAAGGCGATTAGGCCCAGGAAAACCCAGGTGCCGTACTTTGCGTTCAAATTGACGTAGGTTATGGCTGCGCGTTGCGGCAGTAGGTAGGGCAGGATGTAATGCCCGTCCAGCGGCCCGAGCGGTATCATATTGAACAGCATCAAAGCGATGTTGATCAGTACGAACAGACTGAAGAAGGTCTGGGCAGAGGCGCTTGTGGCGAACTCGACGCCCATATTGAGCAGAACCGAGTACAGATTGATGGCCAGGAATGCCAATACCAGGTTTGAAAAGGGACCGGCGGCTGCAATCAGCGGCGTGGCCCACTTTGAGTTGAAATTACGCGGATTGGTCGGCACCGGCTTGGCCCAGCCAAACCCGATCAGCACAATCATCAGCAGGCCCATGGGGTCGATATGCGCCAGCGGGCTAAGCGTAAGCCGACCCTGCTGCTCTGCGGTTCTGTCGCCAAAGTGTTTGGCCGAGGCAGCATGAGCGTACTCATGGACCGATAGAGAGATGACGATGGTGATAATGAGCAGTGCGAAGGTCAGATACTGGCCTTGCTGGAAGAGTTGAAGCATGGTTTAGCCATTGGCGTGATAAGCCGCCAACGTAACATGCCAGAGGGCCAGATTTGGGCTCGAAGCGGCCTATCTTGATACCCGAGTTCGAGCTTCACGAATTTGGTGCGCTGAAAGTCGCCGTATATGGTTGACGCAGCCGCGCGTATTGGGTCTAATAGCGGGCTTGCGCGCAAGACCTGATGGCCAGGTAGCTCAGTCGGTAGAGCAGGGGACTGAAAATCCCCGTGTCGGCAGTTCGATTCTGTCCCTGGCCACCATT
>JBGCFI010000021.1:0-6361 GCA_045106855.1 Granulosicoccus sp. | reverse complement strand
ACGTTGGCTGCCTACGCACTCTGGCGGATGATGCAACGCGCTGCCCTGCCTGATCAAAGCCAATCACCTTATGTGTTTGCACCGCTACAGGGAACGGAGAATTCCACCGTATTTGCAGAAGAGCCTACGAAATCTGTAGAGCGCGAATAACCTAAAACCCTAAGTGAACTAAAGGCAGATCACTTATATTTATACAGCAGAGCTTTGTCTATATGACAGTAGTCATCAGGACAGCGTAACAAGCGATCCTGATGTTCAGGCTCAGTGCTAACAAAATTCACTAATGGCAACAATTCCACCACAATACTGGCATGATCTGGACGTGCGTTGATGTATTCGCGTGCCTCGATAAGATGCTCTGGTATTCGACTGTAAACGCCGGTTCGGTATTTTTCACCTACGTCTTCACCCTGGCGATTGATACTGTAAGGATCAATAACTTCAAAGAAGCAAGTCATCAGACTCGTCGCCGAAGGAGCAGGCGCGCCGCCGCCAGCGGTTTGCCAGGCAGCTGAAAGAGCCACGGATAGTCGATGGGTACTGCACAAGGAAGAGCCGGGTAGGGCTGCCCGGGTAGGGGCGCCCGGCCCGGGCAATGTGTGCGCGGTTGAGATTGATCAGGTGCCAGATGTGTGATGGAGTGGGCTGATGGGTCGCAGCCGGTGCGTCAAACAGTACGTGGCCAAGTACTTGCTAGCCGTATCACTGGTGAAATATCCTGGTTATAGGTCTTTTTTATGTGGCGGCTTGTTGGTAATACGTGGTTTAAACTTCTTATACTCGGCCAAGCTTTGTTATTACACTGACCCGTACTTCGTGTCTTGGTGCAGTGGCTGTTGGTTTGCATCAATAGTTAACTCCTACCCGGACACCCAGTGCGCCAGGCGAAGCTGGCGTCAGATCGACGGTGAAAGTCCTTCACGCATAAAGCTAATAAACACCCGGTGCGGCTTCGCGACATGGGCGGTTGCTCATTACGGTAATGGCTAAACAGCCAGGTGCTAAGGCGTGCTTCTTGCCTCACAGGCTTATCTGCCCACAACTATTGTCCTTGTCTCGTGATGCCTGCTGTAACTCCCACAAATTAAGCAGACAGGCCGTGAGCCGTTCAGATTGTTGTACAAATAATACTGTATAAATTAACAGGACATACCTTGAGTGACTACTAAACGACAACATCTTCGAGCAATTGCCGGCTTTTGCGTTATTTTGCAAATCTCTCTTGGGCATTCAGTCGCACGGGCTGACGACCTTCCTCTACTCACTGACCGAACCAGCGAACATTTGCAGGGCCTGGAAAATGACTCCACCGTCAAAACCCTGGCCCGTGCCGACTTTAATAACGATGGCTACGATGATCTGGCCATCGCACGAAGGCGTGCGGAACCTGTATTGCTGATCAATGAAGCGGGTGTCTTAACTAACCGTACCAGCGAGCTGCTGCAAGACCCCGGAAGCTCCGACAATGCTTATTTCGTGGCAACGATGGATGCGAATGGAGACGGATTCATTGATGTACTGTTTTCACCAGGGAATTCAGCGGTGCGGCTACACCTGAACCGAGGCATGAGCAACGGCAGCTGGCTGGGCTTTGACAGTGGTACGGATCTGCCGGCAACGCGAAATGGTCTGACAATAGCAACCGGGGATATTACCGGCGATGGCACAGCGGATGATCTGTTTGTCAATCAACTATTGAGCAACAACGTTCTGTTGATCAACGATGGCAGCGGCAATTTTCGCGATGCATCAGATCAACTTTCAACCTTGCGCAATACAATGAGGAATGGTCACTTCGGGCTGGTGGGTGATGCCAATGCCGATGGCGTTGACGATATCATGTATATCGAGGCCGATGACAACCTGTTTGTCTACTACAACGATGGCTCCGGTAATTTTGCTCATGAGCGCCGCAAGGTGTTTCGAAATACTAACCTTGGCACGCCACTGGCCTATACGTGTGGTTGTGCAGACTTCAATGGCGACGGCATTTTTGATTTTGCCATTCACGCCGACGGTGGTGGCGATGATCGGCTTGCGTCGTTTATGTCAACCGGTGTGATTGACGATAACGGCCTGCCTGAACACGTGTATGTCGATCAGCCAACGGTGCCGGGGCGTATGAGTCGAAGACACGGTCTGCCGGACGTCGGAGACATCGACGGTGACGGCGATCTTGATTATGTGCAGTCGAGTTATGAGCGGGTACATGGCACAACAAGTTTACGGCGAATCGGGGTACGCACACTGGTGGTACTCAACACCGGCTTTAACAGCGGTATTTTTGAAGGCCATGTAGGTGAAGACTGGGGTATACAGGATTCACACGATATGAAGTTTATCGATATCAACGCCGACGGCAATCTGGACATGTTTATTGGTCATGATTCCCGCTATGGTGTTTATATCAATGCAGCACCACCGAGTACTATAGAGCTGGAAGATAACGTCACCATGTCTGCCGCAGAGGTAGGCTTCAGCGCCACATTAGCCGTATCACTATTGTCCGGCACCGCTGCTTCGTATGAATGGGACTTCGGCGATGGAAGCAGTGAAACCAGTGCAAATCCAACCATTGAACACGTCTATAGCGAGCCCGGTCAATACACGGTCACGGTCACTGTCAATGGCCCTGATGGTTCGGACCAGGTCAGCTTCAGGCAAACGGTGTATGCGTCTTTGACGAATCAGCAGCCATCTTCGTCATCAGGGCTGGCCTATGAGATTCGGGACGATGGCGCCGATCGCATCTATGTCGCTAACCCGGATCACAACCAGATCACGGTATTAGATGCAGCGAGCAGCCAGGTGATTCAGGAAATTTCGGTTGGTAAAGAGCCGCACGGATTGGCGCTGGGGGCAACAGGTAATCTGTACGTGGTTAACAAGCAAAGTGCCACTATTTCGGTGGTCGATACTGACTCGCTGTCAATCACAACGCAAGTCTCACTGCCGTATGCATCGCGCCCGCACGGGATTGTTATCGATGCCGGCAATCAGTTTGCCTATGTTGCACTGGAGGCTTTGGGTTCTATTGTGAAGCTGGCGTTACCCTCACTGCAGACGGTAGGTCAAATTGACACAGGCCCGATGCCGCGCGAACTCGCACTAACAGGTGATGGTCAGATTTTGTATGCGCCTCGGTTCATTACCTCGCCGCTTGCTGGTGAGAGCACACGCAATGCCGGCACCAGCGGCAGTGCCGAAGTACTGGTGATAGACACAGGCACAATGTCGCTGACCGGCGTGGTTGAGTTCGGCGTTAACGAAGTCAGTGAGGAAGAAGAAGAGGAAGGAACTTCCAGTCGAGGTATACCTAACTACCTGCGGGCACCGGTTATTTCGCGCGACGGGCAAACAGCAGTCGTGCCGGCAAAACTTGACAACATCTTTCGGGGATCGATGCGTGATGGCAAGGCGAGGGCGCACGACAAACTGGTTCGAGGAATTTTACTGAAGTTTGACACGCAAACGAATCAGGAAATAGTCTCTGATCGTTTTGACTTTGATAATAACAGCCCGCCGACTGCGGTCACCTATGGCCCGACAGGCAGTTATCGTTATGTTATTCATGAGGCCAGCCGTTCATTTGAAGTGATGGATGTATATGACAACAGCGTTGTATTTCGAACGACTGCTGAGTTTGCCCCTAGAAGCATCGTAGTTTCGCCCGCGGGTGATCGTGTATACATACATAACTATATGTCGCGCAGCGTCAGTATCTTTGATATCACGCAGATTACGGCAAACCAAAGCAACGAAGCCACCTTGTTGGCAACCGTTAGCGTCGTGAGCAATGAGCAACTATCACCCGAGGTCTTAAAAGGTAAACAGTTATTTCATGATTCTGAAGACAACCGCCTCACGACACAGGGATATATTTCGTGTGCGGTGTGCCACGATGATGCCGGGCACGATGGCAGAACCTGGGATTTCAGTGACGCCGGAGAAGGCTTGCGCAATACCATTGATCTGCGCGGTCGCGCGGCCACCCGTCATGGCAATGTCCATTGGACAGGCAATTTTGACGAGTTTCATGACTTTGAAAATGATATTCGTGAAATATTTAAAGGCACCGGTTTGATGTCTGATAATGACTTTGCAGATACTGCTGCAACGCTTGATAGCGCAAACCCTAAAGCGGGTCGCAGTGCAGATCTGGATGCGTTGGCAGCGTTTGGTGCATCTCTCACTAATCACGGAAACAGCCCCTACCGAAATGCTGATGGAAGTTTGACTGCCGCAGCGGTTAGAGGCAAAAGTGTCTTTCAAGCCGCGGACTGCGCTGCCTGTCACAACGATTCGCCGTTTTCCGATAGTCCCACAGCGGTGGGGCATAACATCGGCACGGTAGACGGTGACACCGGAGGCCGCCTGGGTCAGGCACTGCTGGACGGTGGGCACGATACACCGACCTTGCGAGGCTTATGGCATGGCGCTCCGTATTTACATGATGGATCGGCGCTGAATTTACAGGAAGCCGTACTTGCTCACACCAGTGGGATGAATTTTGACGTGGCATTATTGAGCAGCAGTGAACTCAGTGATCTTTCAGCGTATTTGCTGCAAATCGATGACCTCGAACCTGCAGCAACTAGTTCAACTACACCGCCAATCACGCCACCCGATACAGGGCCCAGTAATCCCAGTGGCGCCATTTTGGTGGATGGGAATTTCTCGGACTGGACAGACATTACAGCCTATGCGGGTGACGCAAATGATGTCAGTGGAGCCAACAACACACTGGATTTTGCGGGCGTTTGGCTGGCACACGATGCCAACAATCTGTACGTGCGTTACGACAATCACGCTCCTAACGCAGCACAGATCTCGTGGGGCTACAGCGTGCAACTCGATACCGATGGCAATCCTGCCACAGGGTTTAGAGGTTTTTCTAACGAGCTGCCAATTGGTGTGGACTATATGATCGAAGGCAGTACCTTGCATCGATACACTGGTACCGGGAATGACTTTATGTGGGGCCCCGGTGTGTCGTTACCGGCCGCTTCCGGACCGAATTCGATAGAACTGCAGGTTCCAAGAGGTTCGCTAAACAGCCCGACCGGTTTGCGCGTATTTTTGTATGCAAACAATGCGGCAGTCAATGGCACTGCGGTGGATTTCTATCCTGATAAGGCGGGCAATACGTCAGCAACGCTGGCTGAACGCAGCTTTGAATACTATCTGGGCAGCGAACCGGTCACCCCGCCATCCGTGCCACCGGCGGGAGCGTTTTATAATCCGCAAACAATTACGGTAGATGGCGATATAGCAGATTGGGCCGAGCTGAACTCTTTTGGTCCCGACCCGGATGATGCTTCAGGTGCCGGTAACACAATCGACTGGCGCGAAGGCTGGATAGCACACGATGCGAATAATTTCTATTTTGGTTGGCGAAACGATGAAGCGGCGGTGATCTCCTGGGGTAACGGTATTATGATCGATACTGACCAGGACCCGGGCACAGGATTCAAAGGATTTAGTAGTGAATTGTCGATTGGTGTCGACTATCTTCTGGAAGACCGGGTAATCCATCGCTATACCGGTACCGGTACTGACTGGACGTGGATCAATGCAGGCTCGATGGAGCCGGTATTATCCGGTAACAACACCGAAATTCAACTGCCTCGATCACAGCTTGGTAATCCGACTGCGATGAATCTGTTCTTTAGCGGCAACAATGTGGCGGTTGGTGGATCAGTTACTGATTATTACCCCAATGACGCCAGCAACACAGCTGCAAGTCTGAATGACAGAAGTTTTACCTATACCACTGTGGAACCGACGACTCCGCCTGTGACACCACCAACAATATCACCGGTATCACTAACACTTGATGGTGTTATCGGTGATTGGCCGACGGACTCTGTCTTGGGTGCAGAGGACGCAATAGAGATGAGTGGTCTGAACACAATCGATTGGCGCAGTTTAAGAGTCACTAATGATGCTGACAATTTGTACATGGCCTACCAGAGTTGGCAGCCAGTCACGCAGAGTTGGGGCTATGGCATAGCCATCGATACCGACCAGAATCCGGCCACCGGTTTCAAAGGTTTTAGTAACGAGTTAAGTGTCGGTGCCGAATATCTGCTGGAAGGTATTGAGCTCAATCGCTATACCGGTGCAACACAAAATCAGTGGTCCTGGGAAAGCGCTGGCGTGATGACGGTGGCGATTGCGGGTAATATCGCAGAGCTAAGTATTCCAAGAAGTCTACTGGGTAATCCTGTGAGTGTTGACCTGCTGATGCGAGGAGACAACACCGCAGTGGACGGTGATGCCGTGGACTATCATCCAGATCAGGGTGCAACACCGGACAAACTGTCGTATACATTATCTTTCGTGCAGAATGATGCGCCGG
>JBGCFI010000020.1:0-17640 GCA_045106855.1 Granulosicoccus sp. | reverse complement strand
CCTGTATTCCGCCGGGCTGCGATCAGCTCCTTCGCAGAATTCGCTACGGGAAAAGGGTTCGGTCGGGGCCGGCCACCCGGAAAGAATTCGGCGTTTCATGAATAGTCCGGGCGAGTCAAGTATGAAAGTCACCTAAAGAAGAGTCATTAGCCTTGAGCACATTCGAAACACTTAAACTAGACGTCAGCGAATTCATCGCCACTATTACGATATCGCGAGCACCTGTCAATGCGCAAAATAACGCGTTCCGTGAGGAGATTGTCGCTGTTATCGATCAAATGGGCGATAGAGCGGACGTCAGGGTTATAGTCATAACGGGTGAAGGTAAAGCCTTCTCCGCAGGTGCAGATTTGTCCGAACGCCCTACGCAAGATCCAGGTAATTACACGGCGCACAACCGGCGTGTGAGAGCCAGTTTTGATTGTTTGTTAGAATGCCCTAAACCGATCATTGCAGCAGTAAATGGCGCGGCTATCGGTGCAGGGTGTGTGACAGCCCTGTGCTGCGATATTTTGCTGGTATCTGAGAAAGGATTTCTACAGATGACAGAAGTCATGGTCGGGCTGGCGGGAGGGGTTGCACATGTCCGACGGCATTTTAGTGAATCCGATGCCCGCCTCCTAATTTATAGCGCGCGACGTTTCTATGGTGCTGATCTTTATCGCATGAACGTCGCATCAGCTTGTACCGCACCCAATGAACTATTGTCTGCTGCTCAGTCCATTGCTGCGGACATTGCCAAAGCCAGTCCTTCCGCTGTAGCTGCGGCAAAGAAATCGTTTCAAGTCACAGAAAATTTATCGATTTTCGAAGGTTATCGATTTGAGCAGACACAAACCAAAGTCCTGTCCACATCAGACGATACGGCTGAAGCAATGGCTGCATTTCGTGAGAAGCGGCCACCGGTTTTCAAGAGTGAATAGCATTTAAAGAGTAATAGGGCACCACACACTAAAATTATCTTAAAGGAGTCTTTTTATAATGATATGGCGCAATTATCGAAACAGGCTCTGTCTGGTGGCTTGTCTAGCCATGCATACAGCTTGTAGCAGTAACAATACCGATACAGCTATTGAGATAGCAAGCCTTACCGCTGCAGAAGCCGGTACTCGTACAGTGTGCGAATCGCTTGTAGGTGACTTTAGCTATGACAGCACAACCATAACATCAGCGAGTATTGTAGCCGCGGCCGCTGCTGATCCAGAGTATTGCCTCGTTACCGGACAAATGAATGAAAGAACCGGCCCGATTGACGGCAAAGCTTATGCTATAAAATTTGAGATGCGCTTACCTGGAGATTGGAACGGACGCTTCCTGTATCAAGGTAATGGTGGAACCGATGGTAATGTAGCCGCTGCAATTGGCAGCATCGGGGCTCCAAAAGTAAATGCGCTACAGCATGGATTTTCAATTATCAGCTCAGATGCAGGACATCCAACTCGGTCTTCGGATTTTGGTATCGACCCGCAGGCCAGGCTGGACTACGGGTATCAAGCTGTTGGAACCTTAACCCCAATGGCTAAGTCGCTTATTGAAAGCGCATATGGAAAAGCACCGGACCGTTCCTACATTGGTGGTGGTTCGAATGGTGGCAGGCATGCCATGGTTGCTTCAACCCGCTATGCTGATCAATTTGACGGTGTGCTCGCAATCGCTCCAGGTTTTAACTTGCCCCGAGCTGCTGTAGCCCAGTTGTGGGGAGCACAACAGTGGCAAACTGTAGCGACTGATCTGAGCATACCTACCGAACCGGATACCGGATTGGGTACAGCTCTGACGTCTACAGAGCGCGAGCTAATCGCAAGCGGGATTCTCGAGAAGTGCGATGTTCTCGATGGTCTAGAAGATGGCATGGTGCAGGATATTATGGGTTGTCAAAGTGTATTCGACTTAACACTTGATGTTCCTGTATGTGCTGGGGAGCGGGATGGCAATTGTTTAAGCTCTGCACAGCACGAAGTTGTTACCAACGTATTTGATGGTGCGAAGCTATCCACAGGCGAAGCATTTTACAGTTCATGGGTATACGATCCCGGTATACAACAGCAAGGTTGGGCAGACTGGAAGTTTAAATTTTCGGTGAATGCACAACGTGATGCTGTTGCCTATGGTTATATTTTCGCAACTCCGCCAAATCCTCCAGGTGACGATACGCTGGCATATGCGTTAGCGCTGAATATAGACAGTGCGGTAGAAGCTATTTCAGCATCCGATGAAACTTACACCGAAAGTTCATTGTCTTTCATGACTCCGCCCAATCCTACGAATCTGGATACGTTGCGATCACGGGGTGGAAAGATGTTGATTGTTCATGGCGCATCCGATGGAGTATTTTCTATGCAGGATACGGTCAACTGGTATGAGTCGATTAATAGTGCTTACGCTGGCAACGCTAGCGAATTTACTCGGCTATTCCTGGTGCCCGGAATGGGCCATGTGCGTGGAGGTCCTGCAACAGACCAATATGATGCCTTGATGGCGCTGGTCGAGTGGGTTGAACAGGGACAGGCTCCGGATTCAATTGAAGCTAACGTGCAGGAAGGTAATGTTGATGTTGATAGGCAAGGTTGGTCTTCAACTCGAAGCCGTCCTCTTTGCTCGTATCCCAGTACCGCTAACTACAACGAAGGGGACGCAGACAGTGCAACAAGCTTTGATTGTCGTTAAACAATTAACCACATTCAATATTAAGTAAGGTCTGACTGGTCGGGGATACATCTCCCCGATCGGACACCCTAACCCGCTTTCATGAATAGTCCGGGCTAAGCAATTGATCGGTGCCAAAGATTCATTTTTTGTTGTTCGGCAGAAATTGACAATTGCCCCAACGTAAAAGCACTAGCGCAGCTTTACTGATATTTTCATCATATCTCCACGATAGATTCCGTTCGCAAGCAAAATCAGATCGCCGACTTGATTAACAGCTACACGCTGAACTTTCGCTACCGGATCGCCGATAGAGATGTTAAGTGCGTCTGAAGTTTCCAAATCAGCCGAGCCTATGGTCACCGTTTGATGAGCGTCCATAATTTTTTGACCGGGGATATCAGCTATCAGTCGCATCGCCGTCACTTTCGTATAATTACTTTCGGGTATAGCCGGGCAAACGCGCTCATCTACAAAAACATTCGCAAGGAGAAACGGTATGCCATCACGTAGATGACGCCGCTTTAAGTGCCTATAGCAGGGTGCCAGATTCCCCGCATAGCCGCTACGTTTAGGGAGTTGAACATCTCGCAAATCATCCAGAATTTCTATGGTTGCATTATCGCGAGCAATCAATAAACCTGTCCAATCCGTTTTGACTTCGCACCAGATATCATTGTTCGGCCGTTCGGTAACGAACGTGCCTTTAGCGCGAAATCGCTCTATCAAGCCTTCTGCTTGCAGGATATCAAGAGATTGTCGGATAGTCATTGTGGCGACACCACATTCTTTGGCTAGATCTTCAACATTAGGAATTTTGTCACCAACATCCCATTCTCCGGATTCGATACGATTACGAAACAGGCTCGCAAGCTGAATGTATCGGGATACATTACTTTTTTTCAGTGCCTTGATCGTTGAATTTTCGGTTTTTGCCATACCAGGTCGAATCAATGAGCTATTAATTGAGAATACGATATCGTAAAGGAACCATACTATCAATCATAAAAACTAGTTTTTATGATTTTATTCGTGATATACGTCATCTTTACAATTAGCAGCCAAATGTCAGCTGCGACTCGGTTACTTGTGCACTGGCGACATCGTCATCGATAGGCTTTGGTGACGCGATAACAGATGGTCTCTGTGACAGATACTTCTCCAGTTTCGCAAGTGAAGGAAAGTGATCGCGCCAGACACTATCAGGCCAACGAAAATCTAGTTGACCTAAGGCGCAGACTAGTGCGATATGCCCAATACCAAAGGTCGAAGCATCCAATTCTGATGCTTCCTTTTCCAATAGTGTCAACGTTGCACGAGTTTTTATCAGCCAGCCGCTGGTGACAGCTTCCCATGGCCCGGTGTCTCGAGAAA
Source organism: Granulosicoccus sp. (assembly GCA_045106855.1). Classification (GTDB taxonomy): domain Bacteria; phylum Pseudomonadota; class Gammaproteobacteria; order Granulosicoccales; family Granulosicoccaceae; genus Granulosicoccus. The sequence continues at coordinate 13,620 of JBGCFI010000020.1, read as the reverse complement.
GTTCCGTTCTCCACAACAAAAGGTTATCGGTTAATCCATCGGCAAGAGCCTGCCAACGCAGTTGTTGAAATCGGGCAACAGGGGCTGATGGAAACAATCCGTTGTTAGTTTTCGCGTCGAGATATTCGCTGATTACCCGACTGTCGAAAAGCGTAATTCCATCATCAGTGATTAAGGTCGGGATTTTGTTCAGCGGATTATCCAACATCAGTTCGGAATTTGGCGGCTGGCTAATAGCGACAACCGATCTGACGCAATCTACCTCTGTTATTTGCCCTGTTTCGTGCAGAACGATCATGACTTTTCGAACAAACGGTGAGCGTGGTGACCAATGCAGTTTCATTGTAAACTCTCTCGATGGCAGTAATATAATGGTCTGAAATTACACTGACTCAAGCGATAGAGCGATGCCCTGGCCGACACCAATACACATGGTGGCAAGTGCACGTTTTCCTTCACCTTTGGATAGCATTAATGCAGCAGTTCCGGTAATGCGAGCACCTGACATTCCCAGCGGGTGCCCGAGTGCGATAGCACCACCGTTGGGATTCACATGTTCGGCATCGTCAGGTAGACCAAGTCGACGCAAGACTGCCAGAGCCTGGCTGGCGAAGGCTTCGTTCAATTCTATAAAATCGAAGTCCAATGGAGAGATCTTCATGGATGCACAGAGTTTCTCGGTTGCAGGGGCAGGGCCAATACCCATAATCCGAGGGGCAACGCCCGCAGTAGCTCCACCTGTAATTCGCGCAAGCGGATTAAGTTTATGCCGCTTTATGCCCTGTGTGTTGGCGAGGATTAACGCAGCCGCCCCATCGTTAACTCCTGAAGCATTACCAGCAGTTACAGAACCGCCAGCCCTGAACGGGGTCTTAAGGGCTGCAAGCTTTTCAAGTGTTGTTTCGCGAGGGTGTTCATCAACTTTAAGAATAAGGGGGTCGCCGCGCCGTTGAGGTAGAGAGACGGGAATAATTTCCTCATCGAAATGGCCCCGATCAATTGCGCGAGCCGCGCGTTCCTGAGAACGCAAAGCGAAGGCATCCTGATCTTCTCGTGTAATGCCAAAATCTGCTGCTACGTTTTCAGCGGTTTCTGGCATTGAGTCAGTACCGTACAAGCGTTCCATTTCCGGATTGATAAAACGCCAGCCAATGGTTGTATCTTCTACTGCAACTTGTCGAGAAAACGCGCTGGAGGCCTTGGGCATGACAAAAGGCGCACGACTCATGCTTTCAACACCACCTGCGATAGCCAGATCCCCTTCACCAAGCGCAAGTCGACGATATGCAGCAAGCACTGCATCCATTCCTGAGCCACAAAGGCGGTTGATCGTTGTACCGGAAACAGACTCTGGGAGGCCCGCTAGTAACAGACACATACGCGCCACAGATCGGTTGTCTTCGCCCGCCTGATTCGCACAACCAAAAATCACATCAATAACGGCTTCCCAATCCAGATTAGTCTGACGCTGTTGTAGCGCGAGCAATGGCAGGGCGCCTAAATCGTCGGCCCGTATTCCCGATAGACTACCACCATAGCGCCCAATCGGAGTACGTACATAGTCGCAAATAAAAACATCTTGCATTTTTAGTCTCCGTTTAATGCATTTAGTTGTTCTAAGACTTTATTGACCGGTCCAATCCTGTGGCCATAACCTATCGCATCAGCAAGTGTGTCCAGATCGGCTTGTAACATCTCTGGATCCTGTTTTGAAGCCCAATAAAGAGGACCTCCTCGCCAGCGCGGAAAACCGTATCCATTAGTGAACGTAACATCTACGTCTGATGGTCGTTGTGCAACACCTTCTTCGAGTACAAGTGCAGCTTCATTAACTATTGCTGCCAACAATTGACGTTGTATAACATCAGTGTGGATTGTGTCATGCGAAATGCCGGCCTCCCTGCGGGCAGTGTCGATCACATTCTGAACTTCAGGTGACACTTTGGGTATATCGCCATCATAGTCATACCACCCTTTAGTTGTCTTTCGACCGAGCCGCCCGGCCTCACAAAGTCTGTCAGCAATGTTCACATATCGGGCTGCAGGATCTCGAGTAGAAGCATGTCGTTTACGCATCGCCCAGGCGATGTCCAAACCAGACATGTCAGATACCAAAAATGGCCCCATGGCAAAACCAAATTCCTGCGCCGCTTTATCGACAGAATCTGGTGTGGTACCGTCAAGGACAAGCAGTTCTGCTCGGCGCCGATACGCATTGTAGATGCGGTTGCCGATAAAACCTTCGGCTACCTGTGAAACGACGGGCTGCTTCTTCAATCGGTGCGCGAGTTTTAGTCCGGTAGCAAGTGTGGTGTTCGATGTGCGTGCACCTCGCACGACCTCCAGCAAAGGCATGATATCGGCTGGGCTGAAAAAATGCAGGCCAAGTACACGTTCGGGATGAGCCAGATTTTGGCTCATTTCGTTAATATCCAGATATGAGGTATTTGTTGCAATTGTGATTTCAGGTGAAACGATTTTTTCTAACGTTAGCAGTATGTCTTTTTTAACGTCCATATCTTCAAACACGGCTTCTATCACCAAATCACAAGCGGTGAGATCGCCCATTTCTATGGTGCCATTAAATGCTTGAAGCCGCGCGGTACAGTCTTCTGGTGTTAGACGCCCGCGGGCAACACTCGTCTGCAGATTTTTACTGATGTTTTCTTGAGCCCTCTGTAGGGCAGGATGGTCACGTTCCATAATAATCACGGAAATGCCAGCCGCAAGAAACGCTCGCGCAATCCCTTGGCCCATAGTGCCGCCACCAATGATACCAACAACGGAAATACTCCTGGCGTTTTTCAAATCCACTGTTTCGACAGAACTGGCGCGCCGCTCTGAAAAGAACAGATAACGAAGTGCGAAGGCATCATCACTTATTCGAAGATCCTGAAAGACTCTGCGCTCTTCCGCAAGCGTCTCGACACCGCAAGCCGTACTGGCAGCCTTTATTAATCTTATAGCCGCTGCTATGTTTGGACGACCCCTGCCACGCTTGTTAGCTTTCGATTCCGCAGCCTCAATTATCGAAGGCTCTTCATACGGAGCAGCCAGGTTTATGGACATACGTTTAACAAGCCGCTGTGAGTTAATAAAGTTGAGTGCACTTTCGAGCAGGTCCTTATCTGCCAGTGCGTCAACGAGACCTATCTCAAGTGCTTGTTTTGCTGGTATTCTGGACGCGCTGCAAATCATTGAGATAGCAGTACTCAACCCTATCAATCTAGGAAGGCGCTGTGTTCCGCCTGCACCGGGCACAAACCCAAGAGATACCTCTGGCAGACCTAATTGGGTTTCAGGCGCTGCGATACGATAATCACAGCCTAGTGCCAATTCGAGACCACCCCCTAACGCGACACCATGCAGCGCTGCGATAACTGGAAATCGAGCTGACTCTATCGCTTTGATAACATCAGGCAACTCTGGCGCACAAAGCGGTTTTCCGAATTCACGTAAGTCAGATCCTGCCACAAAGCAGCGTCCGGCACCGTGAATAACAGCCGCCGATGCGTTTTGCCTGCTTGCATATTCCAACCCGGATAACAGACCCATACGGACAGCGGTTGATCCGGCGTTCACAGGCGGATTATTGATTGTTAACACTGCGACACCGCCGTGCATGCTCAAGCTGACTTTTTCACTACCATTCATAACAGGATTAGCCGTCATAGTTGCATTGATGGGGTGGCTATTTTCTACACAATGTTGTTCGTTGGATTTAGATGGCGCATTAGCCATGATGCTAATCTCCGTTAATTCATGTTCGTGGGGCGACGTTTCAGACAGCTGATCGTGTGCTCGCCTACATCCGATTTTTGCACTTTCTATCTTTTGCGCATCAAGCACATGCGAGGGAACATTGTGTGCCACATTATCGCAGATAAAATCATAAATATAGGTTTTATTTTGATTTTGGTGGTGTTACCCTATTTGCATCATGCAGAGAAACACATTTTGCTGTTCATACTTATGAATTACTAAAGTCATGTTACTGATTTTAGGCTGAGGTGGGGTTTGCGTAGCTAAGCCACCAGATTTAAAGGAGGAGCATGTATAAATTTGATTACACCGATATGGCAGGCGGTGCTCTTTTGGTGATAGCCGGGGCTGCGGTCAGCTTCGTTTCAATCTCCAGCTACCCACTTGGAACGCTCTCACGTATGGGGCCGGGTATGTTTCCAGCGGGCTTGGGGGTGTTGCTCGCTTTCTTCGGGCTGCTTCTTATATTTCAATCATTTAGAACACAGGGTGAGGCAGCTGATCTTCGTATTTTTTCTCCACTGTTTGTTCTTGGCGGGGTCGCAGCATTTGCATTACTCGTTGTACCGTTTGGTCTAATTCCAGCGATTGTCGGAATCACACTTATATCATCACTGGCAGAGCTTCGAATTAGACCGGTCAATCTTGCGCTGTTATGTGTGGCATTGAGCATTCTGGCTCCTAGTGTGTTTAAGTTCGGGCTTGGCCTGAACATTCCTTTGTTTTCGTGGCCATTCTGATGGAGCTGTTTAACAATCTGGGTCTAGGACTCTCAGTTGCTTTCAGTCTGACTAATTTATTTTTTTGCTTTCTGGGTGCATTACTTGGCACATTTGTCGGTGTCATTCCGGGTGTTGGCGTATTGGCAGCTATTTCTATGCTGTTTCCACTAACTTACAATCTTGAGCCAACGACAGCTCTTATTATGTTGGCCGGCATTTGGTACGGCACCACATACGGTGGAAGCACAGCTTCAATTCTACTGAATATTCCCGGCACCCCAGCCAATGCCGTGACGTGTCTCGATGGCTATCCAATGGCACGATCAGGAAGAGGCGGTGTTGCTTTGTTTATGACAACGGCAGCCTCATTTTACGGAGCTACCTTTGGCATTGTTCTTCTGACGCTGTTTACTCCGGTAATTGCCGACTATGCGCTTCGTTTTGGATCTGCAGAGTACTTCGCATTGATGGTGATGGGCCTGGTTGCCGCATCCACAATATCCGAAGGCTCCGCTATAAAAGGGCTGGCGATGATGACGCTGGGTATCATCATCGGACTGGTCGGTATGGATTCGCAGACCGCAATGGCCCGGTTTACATTCGGAAATCTTGGCTTATTGGAAGGCATTAGTCTAATTGCACTGGCAATGGGAGTTTTCGGTGTTGCCGAAATTATTATGTCCGTACGGCGAGTTACTGCTGCGGATATCGACCCCGAAAGCGTTAAACTTAAAGCTATCAAACCGACTAAAGAGGATGTCAGGCGTTCATGGTTTCCAATGTTACGCGGGTCGGTTATGGGGTCATTCTTTGGAACACTGCCTGGTACAGGGCCGTCAATTGCTGCGTTCCTGTCTTACGCTATCGAAAAACGGATATCGAAAACACCTGAACGGTTTGGCAAAGGCGCGATCGAAGGTATCATGGCACCCGAAGCTGCCAACAATGCAGCTGATCAGACCGCGTTCATACCCACATTGTCATTAGGTGTGCCAGGTAGTGCAACTATGGCGTTGATGTTAGGTGCACTAATGATTCATGGTGTCGCACCTGGCCCCACACTTATATCTGACGAACCCGCATTATTCTGGGGTTTGATAATGAGCTTTTGGGTTGGGAACATAATCCTGCTATTTCTGAATATACCTTTAATCGGACTATGGGTAAGGATGCTGACCATTCCCTATCACTTGTTATATCCGTCTGTCTTACTGTTTATTTGCATCGGTGCGTATAGCGCAAGTTTTTCTCCATTGAACGTCTGGATGGTTTTCACATTCGGGGTCATGGGATATCTCATGCGCATATTCAAATTCCCGGGCGCGCCACTTTTACTGGGCTTTGTGCTTGGTCCATTAATGGAGGAACATTTTCGGCGTGCCATGTTGTTGGGACGAGGAGACTTCATGACGTTTTTTGACCGTCCGATTAGCGCAACGATCATGTCATTGACCGGAATGATCCTGCTATGGAGCATCCTGACATCCGAAGGTGCGCGAAAACGAAAGGCGGATAAAGTGAAAGCAGTAAGTACAAACTTATAAGGTACCCTAACCAAAAACACCATAGGAGATTTAAATTGAAAAAACTTGTCATCACAATAATCACTGCAATGGGGCTAGCATTACCTGCATTCGCCGCTGACTTTCCCACTGGTCCGGTGACCATCGTAGTTCCGTATTCTCCTTCCGGGAACACCGACAATTTTGCCCGACATATTGCACCATTTCTTGAAGAAAGGTGGGGCCAACCAGTCATAGTGGACAACAAGCCTGGTGGAGGCTCCATGATCGGAACAGCATATGTTTCACAAGCGGAGGCAGATGGCCACACATTGTTAATGACGACTTCGGCTTTTGTAACAGCACCTGCGATTCAGCCAGATTTACCGTTTGATTCCCGAACTGACCTTACACCTATCGTAAACGTCGGTTACGTTTCTTATATTTTAATTACCAACGAAAGCTCTGCGTATAAAACGCTTGAAGAGTTTGTTACCGCCAGTAAAGAAAGTCCAAAGTTTGCCGCGACAGCGGGTCTGGGGACAACTACCCATTTCGCGATGGAAAAGTTCATTGCTGACAGTGGAGCTGACGTTGAGGTCGTGCACTTCAAGGGCGGTGGTCCAGCGGTGGTTTCAATCCTCAGTAATGAAACAGATATTTATGGCTCGAGCGTAAGCTCCGCTGGAAAAAACTTATCTGCTGGAAAGGTCAGGGCTTTGGCGGTTCTGGGTAGTGAGCGGATTGACGTTTTGCCAGACGTTCCCTCGACTGCAGAACTCGGCTACCCAGATCTTGAGATCAAACAGTGGGTTGGAGTTTTTGCACCAGCTGGCATCAACAATGACTTTGTCGAACAGATTAATGCAGATGTTAAAGAGGTTTTGGGAAACCAGGCTTTTATCGACAAGGTCACACCGCTTGACTGGACTCTAAATGGGTCTTCAGCTGAGGAGTTTACCGAGCAGGTGGATACTGAATTGACTAAATGGCAAGATATTGCGGATACTGCAGGCATTAAAAAATAACTCGATATGCAGATCTGCTCGCACACTCTGTGCGAGCAGATTGTTAGAACAATCGGCAGATAGTAATGCAAACATACGATTCAAGACGATATAAAAACTAATGCAATGTAAAAGCGTCAACGCAGGTGATGTGAAGATTGTCTATCACACTGCAGGAGATGGCGATAGTCCAGCAATTTGCCTGCTCCCATCAACGGGTCGAAGCGGCCGTGACTTTCACGAGCTATGTAATTATCTTACAGGGCACGGATTCAAAGTAATATTACCAGAGCCACGCGGCATAGGTGGCAGTGTAGGTCCAATGGCAGGCATCGATTTTCATGATCTTGCCGCAGATGCAGTTGCAGCTATTCGTGCCGAAACCAACAAGGTAATTATTGCAGGGCATGCGTTTGGATGTTGGTTGGCCCGTACAGTGGCTGCAGATTACCCGGACCTGGTTAGTGGGTTAGTGCTAATAGCTGCAGGTTCGGGTAAATGGCCTTCTGAATTATCGGAAGCCATAAACACGCTTGCCTCTGCTCATGCAAGTCGCGAAGAACGACTGGCGGCATTGAGTCTCGCATTTTTTACGCCCAGCAGCAATTCAGAGCCTTGGCTAGAGGGATGGCATTCCGATGTTATTGCCACTCAACGAGCAGCTCGCGCATCTACAGATAGAGAATCCTGGTGGCACAGTGGCAGAGCACCAATTCTGGACTTGGTTGGATTGCAGGATCCTTTTAGACCAGCGTCGAGCCGTAACGATTTTGTTCGTGAATTTAAAGATCGGGTAAGTTTAGTCACTATTGATGGAGCCAGTCATGCACTACCGGATGAGAAGCCCGAAGAAGTAGCTGAAGAAATTTCAAAATGGTCGAAAACAATCTTGTAAAGTAGCGCGAACGTCGCGGCAGTATGATGATTCAGTACCATACGGATACAAGCCAATAGCTTAAAGCCGGAAAAACGATAAGTAGACCAATACGAACGAATTCAGCCAGCACGAAAGGCAAGGTACCTTCAAAGACAGTCTTCGTTGGGATGTCTTTTGCAATAGCTGATATTATGAAGAGATTCATACCTACTGGGGGGGTGATCATACCCACTTCGACAACCACTAATGTCAGTATTCCAAACCAGATAGCCTGCTGCTCAGGAAGTAGGCCAAAGTCAAGACTCATCACTGTCGGAAAAAATACGGGAACTGTGAGGAGAATTAGAGACAAGCTATCCATAACACAACCCATGACCAAATAAAAGCCAACAATACATAGAAGTATAACTATTGGGGCTATCTCTGCAGCTATGAACCAATCCGCCAATGATGTGGGCATACGTGATAATGCTAATGCAACATTGAAAAGATCAGCCCCAAAAATTATCACGAAAATCATCGCAGTAGCAGTAGCCGTGTCAACAAGGCTTGCTACCATCGCGTCTATTGTCAATACACGGGTAAAAAAGCCTGCTAACGCTGTTAGTACGACACCCACAGATGCACCCTCTGCCGGGGTAAAAAATCCACCATAGATTCCCCCAAGTACCACAATAAATATAATAACGATATGCCAGATATCACGAAGGCTGCGCAGTCTATGTTTTAATGACGCTCTTTGCTGCGCAGGACCTGCATCAGGTTTAATACGTACATATATACCAATAGTTACCATGAAGCCTAAAACAGCCAATATTCCGGGAATCATAGCTGCTGCAAACAACTTAACAATATTTTGTTCGGTCAATAACGCGTAGATAATCAGTACAATCGAGGGTGGAATAAGAATGCCCAAAGTTCCACCTGCGGCAAGACTTCCTGTGGCTAATGAGTCAGAGTAATTGTGTTTTCTCATTTCAGGTAAAGCAACTCGCGCCATGGTTGATGCCGTCGCAATTGAAGAACCGGAAATTGCACCAAACATAGCGCAGCCCGCAACAGATGCCATAGCAAGACCACCTCTAAAATGGCCTATCCATGCATTTGACGCAGCAAAAATTGCGGCAGATATACCGGTTCGCGTCGCCAGATTTCCCATAAGTATAAAAAGAGGGACTATAGCGAGCTCATACGACAAGAATCGATCCGGCCAGGAGGAGCTCAAATAAGCCTGAAGCCCAGGTATGCTGGACAGCGATGCATATCCTGCAGCCCCAACAAGGCCCATTGCCAAACCTATAGGTGCTCGAAGTAATATAGCAACTAACAGTATGACAACCATCGATATGGCTAACAGAGTGGGATCCATGTTTAATTAACAACGCTAGTGTTGACATCTTCATGCCACCCAATGATCTGGGTGACAGCGATAACTCCTGATAATCCCGTGCCTAATATGCCAGGTATAAAGGACCACCACATTGGAAGCTTTAATAACATTGAACGGTCACCATATTCTTTAATCTCCGCCAGTCCATCGAACATATAAAAAAACAGATAGAACCAGGCAACCGCAAAGACCAGAGTCCAGAATTTGTCAATTAAAACAATTGCACGACTGGGTAACCAAGCCGTGAAAAGATCGACCATGACATGACCTTTTTTTATTTGGCACAGCGGAAGAAATAGACCCGCTGCAAAAACGCATGACATCTGAACCAGTTCAAAATCACCAGAGATGCCACGGAGCCCCACGTTACGCATAATTATCGAAACGCTTACGACAAACGCCACCACAAGAATAATAAGACCACCTATTGCGCCTGACAGAGTTGCCAGACGCAATAACCAGGCTACGAAAATTGAGTTGGTAGTTTGCGTTGGAAGTAGACTATTCCAACTAGTCATATTAACTGTCTAATAGTTCGTTCGCACGAGCTATTATCGCAGCGCCATCATGACCAGCATCCTCGAGTATTTTTTCCCAATTTGAATTAACGTCATTGGATGCTTCTTTCCATTTGCCTATTTCGTCTGAGCTAATTTCAATTATCTCATTGCCATTACTTTCGACAATGCCGCGACCAACCGCTTCAAATTCGTCAAATGTTTTGCCAATTCGTCGTGAAAGCTCGACACCACTATTTGCATCAATTACGCCTCGCAAATCATCGGATAGTGACTCGTATGCCTTTTGATTCATTAGCATGGTATTTGTATTAGCGTAGAGACCGCGTTCTGACGGTGCTGCCTCGCAAGAATATTTTGTAAGCTCTTGTAGTTTGAATGGTGGAACCACCTCATATGGCAAACAACAACCATCGATTACGCCATTACTCAAACCTACCACCATTTCTGTAACAGGGAAGAACACAGGCTCTGCTCCTAGAGCGGTAAGCAACTCTCCAACAGCTGAATTTGGGCTACGTATTTTTTTACCCGCCAAATCTGATGAAGTACGAACAGCGGTATCACGCATATGCAACTTTCCACCATCATGGCTCCAGAACGCAAGGTTTTTCATTCCTGAAAATTCATCTCCTGCGTATTCGTTCATCAATGTATGAAGAGCTACTGATGTTTTCTCAGCATTCGTTACCATAAATGGAAGTCCCATGGTTTCAGCAACCGGATACCGACCTGGTGTGTAGGTTGGCAATGCCCATGCTATGTCAACGATCCCTTTTTTCACCTGATCTGCTAATTGTGGTGGTTTTCCGCCAAGTTGCATCGCTGGAAATATTTGAACATCAATAGCGCCATTTGATGCGTCCATCACCTCTTGTGCCCAAGGTACAAAGAACTTGGAGTGCATTGGCGCTACCGGTGGTAAAAAGTGGTGTAGTCGCAAAGTGACTTCTGCAGCATGGGCACGTGTTAGATAGGCTGGTGCAGCAATAAGTGCACTTATGCCACCGACAAATTTACGTCTTGATAGTTTTAAGTTATTCATTTTATCCTCAGGTTGTGATATTCAATGGTTTCTTGAATAGTGTTTATCCATAGAAAATTTAGTTGTCAGGTTTCTATTTTTTGTATGTGAAAGCGCCGACTTAAAACGCCGCCCCGTGATTTAAATTGATTTCATATTCAAAACTAATTGGTTCTTCAATATTTATGTTTTAGCAGTATTACTCGATCACGTTCTAAGTAATTGAATGGTGCGCAAGGTATGCTGGACCAACTTACAACTGTGTGTGCATGTTGACATCGTTATGAAATTTGATATTTTTTATCATTATGAGGTTCACGGGTTTCAGTGGACAAATCAAATGAAGCAGGGGAAGCCGCTTTTCAATTTCTAACTCGCTTATCGTATAATGATGTTTTAAAAGTGTGGAAGCGCGAGTAGCAGTACATTCCAGAGTAGCTTCAGGATAAATCCATGCTTTAGCTACATATCAAAAAACACAGTTTCCTGGTCACCACGTAAGCGTATGTCGAAGTGATATTCACCTTGCTTACACTGAGTGGCTAACAACGTTTGTATACGTTTTTCTGGCTTGATTCGCGTCAATACAGGGTCGACGGCATTATGCTTTTCTTCATCGTCAAAATAAATCCTCGTGTTCAAACCAATATTGTTACCACGGGCGACAATCCACAGAGATATATGTGGTGCCTGATAGCCACCGTTTCTAAAAGGTACTTTTCCTGGCTTTACTGTCTTTAAAACAAATTCTCCGGTATGTTTATTCAGAGGAAACCGACAGAAGCCATTAACTAGAGCGTCCGCTCCATCTTGACCTGGAAACAATCCCGCTGCATCTGGTTGCCAGCTTTCGATCATAGGATCAAACATAGGATCATTATTGTTATCAAAAACGTGTCCGCGAATGGTTATCAGAGTTCCTTTAGCGCCTTCCTCGATTGCGCGAATTCCAATATCCTCTGGGTAAACATCCTCGAGACCGGCAAAGTTTGGTGTGCAACCCAGTTGCACGTATGGGCCAGCTGTTTGAGACGGTGTTTCCCGGATGTCATTAAGTGTTTGTGGCATCTCACATACCCTCCAACCTGTTCTCAAACATTGTTTGTCGGTGACCTCTCAATACAATGTCAAATTTATATGCCAGATAGTCCATTGGACGTGAATTTTTGATATCCAAAGCAGCGACCAAACGTTCTGCTTGTTCTCGGTCTTTAATTGTTCCTATGATGGGACAACGGGCGATCAATGGATCACCTTCAAAATACATTTGCGTGATTAATCGCTGACCAAAAGCGTGGCCGAAAATTGAGAAATGAATGTGCATGGGACGCCATTCGTTGTCTCTATTTGGCCATGGGTAGGCTCCCGGTTTAATTGTCAAGAACTCATAAAATCCATTTTCATCAGTTAATGTTCGTCCACATCCGCCGAAATTAGGATCCAATGGTGCTACGTATCCATCTACAACATGACGGTATCGACCACCCGAATTGGCTTGCCATATCTCAACTAGCGTATTGCTTACCGGACGATCATTCTCATCAATCACTCGGCCATGCACACGTATTCGTTCACCAACGGGCATCGCCTTTCCGTGTGTGAAATTTGCGATCAGGTTGTTGTCTAATGCACCAATAATGCTATGCCCGAATCGTGGTCCAGTCTCTTCTGTGAGTGTGCTTTCTAGAGATAAAAGAGGTTCTTTGGGGCCTAAAATCACGGTTGTCTTTACTTCGGGGTCGTGCATAACAGGGTGTATTGCACGATTTCTCGGTATTAGGGACCCTGACATTTTGTTAAACCACCGTTTTACGTTAAGGAAACTCAGTTTCTAAATGAATTATTTTTATCAGTCTAGATCTATGAAACAGGCAATGTGCGGACCCTGCATTTTGCAGTGCCGATAATTTATTCCCATTATTTTGCGAATTTTAGTCAACAACGACGATAAAAGTCAATGATATAATTTAATAGCTTATTATAGTAAATGTTCGCAATTTTGAAATTAAGTCTGTTTTGTTATAAAAATCAATAATCTGGGAATTTGAATCTATTCTGGATCTCGCTTACGTTCAGAATCGAGATGTAATCCAAGGCTAACAATGATCAGGTTGGGTTTGGCAGGCACTAGATTGTGATGGAAAACGTACCTTGAACTTGACGGGTAGGCACTAAACCAACGCGATCACGACTCGCAAATACAAGACATAAGACTACAATTTGGGTGCAAGCAGTTCACCATGGTACCCCGCAATGAAAACGCTGATCTGTACGACCATACCTATCCACAAGCTTTTCGGCGGAAACGAAGTGGCTCAAATTCAGTGAATCGTAGACCCACTCTCATGAACGATACCTGACCTAACCCGGATTATTCATGAAATCACCAAATCCTTCCGGAAGCCCGGTGCCCTCATCCCCTTCGTCCGTGAGTTTAGGAAATACAAAGCAGGTGCTGCGAGTATTGCGGGGACTGTCAAGCGGGTTGCATACGTCTAATTTAGCGTCAGAGCGCACCGAATCGTCGCCTGCTTCGTGCGTCCAGGCTACGTAATGTGCCTTTCCAGCAGTGCGTTGGCGTACCAGAGCTTTCGATAGGCAAACCGGTAGCCTGCCGCACCGGGGCAGCATGACAGAGTGAATTGGGGGTCGAATCTACGAATCAGCTAAACAAGTCTGCTACTGGCGGTGCACGCACCTGCGGCAAAGGCGCTGTTTTTTCACAAGACGCTTTGTTGTCTAGATGGGTGAGTATCTTGTCGATGATCGCCTTGTCCTCGATCGCGGCAATCACACGAGCGTTGCCGCCGCAGAGCCG
>JBGCFI010000002.1:0-255077 GCA_045106855.1 Granulosicoccus sp. | reverse complement strand
TGGAAATATTTGATGAATAGAATTTCTCACAAGCGATTATTCTACACAAATGTCTAACCCTGCATCATCAACGCGCAAGTGCCTGCTAACAAACGTTAGCAGGCTATTTGGCGCCATCTCGCTTATCGCAATGCTCCTATCCTACTCTACGCTCAACGCCCATACACCTTATGCGCAATGGGATGCCTATCGAGTGCGGCATCTACAGGTATTAACGACTCGCGCCGATCTAATCGGTGATGCCATTGCTGATAAGTGGGTTGCCGTGTTGGCAGAGCATTTGCCAGAGTCCAAAGCGGTTGTTAGTCGTGCGAGAAACTTTGTGCGTATGGCAAGCTTGTTAAAAACTGACCAGGCCAAGGTAGCTGTGTTGTCTTATGCTGATGCTAAAGCTATGTTCGAAGGCACTCCACCTTTTGAGGAATATGGGCCCGTAAAATTACAAGTATTACTCGATGATGGCGCATATTTACTGGTAACAAGGGCTGACTTACCTGAAAATCATGGGCGTCTGGTCGTGTCCACTTTGTTAGATAAAGGTGCCGAATTGAATTTGTCTGTGCCGATGGCAGAGGTGTATGGCATGGATATCCACTCAGGAGCGCGCGCAGTAATGAATGATCACTAAGAAAAGCAAATCTTTTAGCACCACGCTTTAAGTGCCAACTAACAGACAGTAACAGCTAAGCGTCAGCCATCCATTCAATTTACGCTCACGTGTTGTCTCCTATTGATCTGTGAGGCCAGGAATAACCAATGTTTTATCGACGTAACCAGAGATTTAAATACGTCGTAGCGATTCAGCTAGCAAGCGTGGATATGCACCTCGACATAGTGTCGTATGAGCTGATAAATATATAGCAGCTTGGTTTGAGCCAAATACTACTGCAACGAGTGAGGTGCGGACTAGACCGTATGCTCCTGATTTCCTACATTTAGCGATATTGACCCGGTACATTTTTCATCACTGAGAATTTTAATTAATACGTCAGAATTGCGCGTCGAATCACGGTACTTTCCCGTATCCAAAATCAAGCCTGCTTCATAGTCCCTGGAAACAACCTGCTACACTCTGATTGTTCTGTATAGTCTGTGTTTTTTATGAGAAAGAATCGGATATTCCTAAGCTACCGACGCGATGACAGCCCAGGCTATGTCAGCCGGCTGGAGGAAGAACTCGAACGTGTATTTGGCAAGGGGCGTGTGTTTAGAGACGCGACAGACATTCCTGGCGGTGCCAAGTGGAAAAACGTCATTGACGAAAATCTACACAGTTCAGCGGTATTAATTCTGGTTATCGGTCCGAGGTGGGAAAAAATCTGGTTGGAGCGAATAAACGATGAAATAAATTACGTGGCTCTGGAATTGTTACGTGCTCAGGAACTCGACGTGCCCATTATTCCAGTAACCCTTGATGGTACCCGGCTTTCAAAAGAACTGGATCTTGGTAGCATCAAATTTATATACGAAAACCAGTTTCACGATATCTCTGATAAACAGGGTCGTTGGAGTAACGATGTTGCCCGTCTGGTCAGTCTGCTTGAAGTGGTTCCCGGGATAGGCTCACCAGTTACACATGAGACAGATACTCCTCAAGCTAAGTCATCTGGCAGATTTTCTGGATTTAAATGGATTGTAGCTTTTGTCAGTCTTATTGTTATTGCAGCGGTGGCCTTTGGACTCTACACCAATGGTGATGAGGCGGTTAGCATCAATCCCCCTGCCCAGCCTATTGACCCGACTACGGCAGTACCTGGAAAAGACTTGATTGCCAACCCAGGCTCGGAAACATCCGATCCGCAGATCACGATATCCGCTCCTACTCATCCAGAGTCAGACATCAGCGGTACCTGGCAGTTTGAAGACGGCACAATTTACATCTTTCAGGAAAATAACGATGGCACGTATGGCGTCGAAAGCGCCGGCAACATTACAGGCCAGGCTCGATTTATGGATAAGATGCCAGGCAAACTCGAAATAGAGTTATCGGGTGTTGGGCGAGGCGAGTTTTCCGGATTTAATACGGGTCGGGCTTTAGGCTGGTTCGTATACAACGGTAGCTCTCAACAAGATTTCGGCGCTCTGGTTAAACTGGAATAGCTCTCCAATGCTACCAACACTACTCTTTTGGAGGTATATGCCGAGCGGCTAGCCAGGAACCAATGACACCAACAACCCAAACGATTCCCAGAATCGCAGTAGCGATGGTTATTGAACTGGAACTGTCAGCGCTTCTGGTTTCTGCCATCTGACTCAAAATAGCGCCAATCTCCGCTTGTGTTTCGCCACTGAGCACCTTTTCGGCAATGAGGTTAGCTTGCCTCCACGCACTAGACATCAAAACAAAAAGAGCCGCAGACATTGCCAGCATTAGTACCACAGACTGGCGGCGTTTGCCCAGGTACCAATGCCCAGCGCCAGGGAACGCAAGGGCCGAGAGAAGTACCGCTTTCGTTGATTTATTCATACAGGCAGTTAATCGGTTAACCTGAAGAGCTGAATGCAAAAATCGGTTCACATCGGGTACTTAAGAATGTAGGGGCTCGATTGCCACAGTCGCCTTGCTGTTGTTCAGGGCTGGATAAACATCGGTTGAATCGAGTGGATAGAGGTTATCAACCCCGATCTCATCGAACCCGGCTATATATTACACATCCTACCTAGACACCGCCCATGAGCGCATCTCTGGTGAATCAAGATCACGAGACCAACTCAGGAGGACATTTGCAAAATGTCACTCGCAATCAGCTGCAACGCGGTGACCTGATCGCCTACCCCGGACATATCGTTATCTATTTGAGCAATGGTCAAATCCTGGAAACAAGCCCTCCAAAGGTACAGATCGCCAGCGCAGACAAATACTGGAACCGTTCGGATGTCGTCTTTAGACGTGTACTTTTCTGATCGCCCGAAATGGCGACATACACCTGGTGATGTCATAAATATCCCTTTCTAAATAAACCCGTCAGATTTATACAAACGCTTCCGATCAAGCGAACAAACTATACGAAAGGCGGTAACGTAGAGTCGAGCGCCATATCTTCTTCAGCGACCTTCTTTTAAAACCCTTCGTAAACCAGGGCAACACAGATATGCACTACAATAAGAGGTAAAAGATTAAGCGAATAGATTATGTGAGCCCAATACCACAACTTGTATGACAAAGGCTTGAGTTAGTCTACAACCTACACATTCAATATACCTGTGAAAGCACTCAGGATTAAAAAATAACTAACGTCTTAGTCAAGCCATAGCCGATACTTTGAGCGTGCATAGTAAACATCACTGTATTGACAACACCAGGAATGACAATGGTGCAATCCATAGTTTTAACGCTCTCTCCAGAATTTAATCAAGCCTTATAAATACAGATTGCAAGTGGTTGATGATGCTTAAAACTTAAGGTAACTATATCGTCAGTACAATGAGCTTGCCTCATTCATAGCCGCCTGATACAAAAACAGGCATTGGGTATGAAAGCGTGATTACCAACTGGATATTTTTTAAACAGAGTATTTCCTCATCAGGAAGCGGGTAAACAATATCCTGATTTCTTGCACATTCGGTGGTGTAATATGCTGCCATACACATTGTTGACCGGACGCTCAGCTGTCTAATCGCGAAATACACAACTTATATCGAACAACAATTCACCATCCCAAAAGCCAATTCCCACTCTCATTCGTTTGGATAAAAAAACAGGTTTTTACAGCTAGTCTTCAAAACTTAACGGCGACATATTGTCAAAGACTATTTTTCTAATAGTTCATAGAAATTTCACAGCGCTAAACATATCTTATTTCACTATGAGCTTTTTGTTCTTTTACTACTATCAATTAACTACGGAATGCATTGATGACAAACAGAATAGCCAAAAGTGCCCTGCTCACCACCAGCTCAGTCGCTCTAGTTGTAATGTTGGCGACCGCTTGTAGTTCTGACGATGACACAGCGACAGAGCTACAAGAACCACCTACAGATAGCCCGACTACTGATGATACGCCAGCAGATGAAATACCTTCGAATAACACTCCATCAGTTGCATTATCGTGCGAAGACATAGCCATGAAATTTGTAACACGTGGTTCTGCCAACGATGATTTAGGATTACCTGAGCCAGAAGTGAGTGCTTCTTGCGTTGACGACAATGTTATTGTCACATCGAATCAAATTCCGGATTTTCCGTATATTGAAACTTCCCCTGGTAGTCCTCGCGCTTTCGATCTCGAATATACAATACCGGCTACGCCAATCCAATCTACCGATGTCATACCTGTTCCTGTTATAGGTCCATTGGGTATCGCGATAAATGGCATTCCAATTTATGCTGCTACCGAAGGTACAGGTGGCGATGTGTTGTCGATGCCCAACTTTATTGAATGTGGCGGTCACAATGGGCCAGGTGGTTACCACTACCACACATTTAGTGTCGTCGGTACTGACTACTGCCTTTTTTCAGAAGACGATCTCAATAACGGGCCTGTGTTGTTTGGCTACGCTTTCGACGGCTATCCTATTTACTCTGGCAATAACCTATATACCTCTTCATGGTTTCTAAGCGATCCAACATTGTTTGCCACGGACACACTTTCTGCTCATACATATGCTGAAGGTTCTGGTGATCTGGATCAATGCAACGGACGGACCGATGAAGACGGCAACTATGCCTACTACACCACAGATGGTTTTCCCTACACACTAGGTTGTTATCGCGGTGTCATTGATACGGAGGCACAACAAAGGCCCAATGGCCCCGCGGGCGTACAATGAAAACCAATAGACGTCAATTTTTAACGGCGAGCACGCTGATTCCAGCATCCGTCATGGTAGGTTCAGTGGTTGCAGCCGAATCAGAACCTGCGGGAGACGCTGATATAGGCTTTTGCCAGGATATGTCTGTTCACCATTTGCAAGCACTGGCAATGTGCCAACGCGTTCTAGGTCGCGACACCGGAGACTCCGTGCAAGCGGCCGCAGCGGAGGTGCTGCAAAACCAGGCCATTGAAGTGGGCCAGATGCGAGCGTGGCTTACAGATTGGGGCGCATCAACAGTGCCTCCTGAGAGAGTAATGGCCTGGATGGGTGCCAATCGGGGCACAGGCATGCCAATAGGCATGATGCCGGGGTACGCGAGCGAAGAACAATTGGCCGAACTGTCAACACTTGAAGGACGATCGCGTGGACGACGCTGGCTAGAATTGATGCGCGCACACCATGAGGGTGGTGTAATGATGGCGGATCAGGCCCAAAACCTGGCCTCTTCAGCGAAGGTTGTTCGACTCGCTAAATTTCAAGTAAACGCGCAGAGCTACGAAATTTCGATATACGACATGTTGCTGGCACAAACTTATGCACTGGACTAGTGCATTGGGCACGGTACCAGATTGATGTAAAATCCACGATAATCCAGACGATACACACATCATTGATGGGTGGGTTGTGCCTCGTATGACGCGGGGTGCAATTCTACTAAACTCGAACCTGTCAGGGCTTGTCATGAAATTTTTATAGATATTAACCACTAACGCATCGATAGTTTAAGCGTCTGCTACATTATTTAATATTTACATTTTCCGTAAATGCACTTCATCTATCATGTGGTTACTGCTCTTGTGCAAGATGAGTCTTGCCCTGTTTTTTGTCGGCAAGATATTCTCTATTAGATTGACACGATTAATTGATTCCCAAATTAGAGTGGCCGTTTCTACAGCCTGGTCTTCATCCAATGAAGCGTAATGGCTGAAATAGGCTCCCGGCTGGTTAAACACCGTGTGCCTTAACGCTAGAAATCGATCAATGTACCAGCGGCGAATAACGTCTGCTTCTGCATCTATGTACAAAGAGAAATCAAAGTAATCCGAAACAAACACATTCGGCTCACCCAGTTTAGCGCCTCGTGTTTGTAAAACGTTCAGCCCTTCCACAATCAGAATGTCTGGCTGGTTAACACAGATATATTCGTCTGGCACAATGTCGTAGGTCAAATGGGAATAGACAGGTGCCTTCAGATTGGTTTTTCCGCTTTTTACATCGGTTAAAAACTGCAATAGGGAGTTTCGGTCAAAGCTCTCAGGAAAACCTTTTCTATGCATGAGATCTCTTCGCTTGAGCTCAGCGGTACTGTAAAGAAACCCATCCGTTGAAATTAAATCAACAGACGGGTGTTCCGACCAGCGAGCGAGTAACGACTGAAGAACTCGCGCAACGGTGCTTTTTCCCACGGCCACCGACCCGGCAATACCGATGATAAAAGGCACCTTGCCTTGCTCAACATTGACAAACTGGCGTATTCCGACGTTGAGTCGTTGTACAGATCCCACATGCAAGCTGATCAGTCGGGACAACGCCAGATACACCTGATCAACTTCTTCTAGCGATACCCTCTCGTTTCTGCCGCGCAAGGCAGCGAGTTCCTGCTCTGTCAGCGGTTGAGGGGTGTTTGCCCGAAGTGTTGCCCACTCATCGATGGTAAAACTACGATAAGGCGCCGCTTGATCGCGTTCCATAGTTGCTTTTTTATCCACTGCCTAAATATCGTAGTCTAGCTTTATAAACGACGACTGGGTTGTTAACACAAAATCAACCCGAGCGATCGCCTGCGTGAATTTACTTTTTATCCAGCACTGTTCAGCCACTAAAATCATAAGACGGTATCCAGGGAGATCAATATTCCAGGGCGATTTCAATGTGGCTTGGAGCCACTCTCTACACAAATTTCACCACTTCGAATTCCGGATTTTCATTCTAAATACATTGCCGATATTTTACCTATTCTATCGTTGATCTGTGTAAAAAACACAGACCTGAGAAAGATCATTCTCATACTGCTAGCTACTCGCAGAACTGCACACTTGACCTCTCCAAGGTATAGATAGTGAGCTAATATCAATGCTAGCTTCCAGGCCATACCCCACGCGTTCAATCTCACAACGTGTACCAGGAAATCCGTTTAATTTGCTTGAGAAAATATTGTTCTTACCAATAATTGAAGCATTCTGTAAAAACCGGTAGAGTCTGGTCAACTAGACAGTGAATTCGGAAACCCTGTTTGTATGCTTCCTGAACTTGATATATCTCCCTATTTGCTCAATCCAGATAACGACGACTCCAGATGTTTCGTTGAACAACTGCACGAAACTTGTCACGGTGCTGGTTTTTTTTATTTGACAGGTCACGGTGTCGACGCACAATACAATGACAAGGCTCTTTCCGTCGCCAATCAATTTTTCGATTTACCAGATAATGAACGTGAACAATTGGCTATAGGCCAGTCAGCTGCTTTTCGCGGATACACTCTGCTAAAAAACGAGAGAACAAATGGTCGTATCGATTGGCGTGATCAACTTGATATCGGCCCTGAAGAGACTGCACCAACACTGGCCCCCGACGATCCACCATGGGCACGCTTACGAGGACCGAATCAATGGCCTGACAGTCTGCCCTCTATGATCACAACGATCAGTGAGTGGATGGCGCAAATGGAGCCTTTGGGACTGGCACTCATGCGAGCTTTGGCCGACGGCCTGGGTCAGCGGACAGATTACTTTGACAGCAAGATGACACCAGCTCCCTATACCCGGGTAAAAATTATTCGTTACCCAGCGCAACCAGAGCACGGTGGCAGTGGCCAAGGACTCGGCCTCCACAATGATAGTGGGCTAATCACTTTTATCTTGCAAGATTCCATTCCCGGCCTGCAAGTCATGAGTGACGGTAAACTGATCGATGTCGAGTCTCGTCCCGGAACCTTCGTCGTTAACCTGGGCGAAATGATGCAGTCCGCAACCCGCGGTTATTTACGAGCAACCAAACATCAGGTAGTCAGTCCGCCCCCGGGACAGCAACGAATCTCCATCGCCTACTTCGTTAATCCGCGCCTGGATGCGAGCTTTGAACCCGTCACTCTTCCCAAACATCTGGCGGCGAAATCCGTAGGCGGACAAAACTCAGACCCTGAAAATCCCGTATTCACAACCTATGGTGTGAATACTCTGAAAACCCGTATGCGATCCCACCCGGACGTAAGAGACGCTTTCTACGCTGACGTTTGTCTGGAAAATCTTGAGAAAAGCGAATAAAGATTAGCTGCTGCGTAGTCGCTTTTAGTGAGGTAAAGTCGATGGTCTCCCGTATTACCTTCCTGCTCGTTTACAGCTACTTGACGAATCTTTACAGAGGTTGATTAGCAACCATTTACTGGTATATTTTATGTAAACACCCCAGATAGTTTACGCAGTTATTTCAACACGATGCTCCATCGGTTAACGCTTATTGACTAACACGTTTCCTACTCTGGGCCCCTTTGTAAGCTGCTCGGGTTTCTACATTGTGAAATCCCAGGCTCTCGATATCCTTGAGGTATAACGCTCGTAGATCATTACGCTGCACCTGTTCCGCCGCATATACCAGCAAATGAAAAAATACATCGCGTTGCGCATGACTGGCACCCATCATCTGTAGATGATGACGGATACCACCCAGCTTGAGTAAAACACGGTTGTAGTCTTTTTTCCTGAAAGCCAGAATTGCCTCACAAACGGGGATACCTACGGTATGATAAACCTCGGCTACAGAACCTACCTGATTTGGTGCTGAAAAGTGCTGTAACATGCTTTCAAATAAAGCATTAGCCTGCAGAACATCACCCGCTCCACTAAGCACAAACATGTCATGTATATTGCTGAACGCACTACCGTGATTTGTCACACGCTCTGAGCATACTGGTTGTAAGGTTTGCCAATGGCTGGACACATCCACACCGTAAAGCTCCAGGCGAATCAGTATTGATGAGTAATTGTTAATATCGATTGTGGCACTTGGCGAGGCCTTGACCAAGGGCGAATCAAGATTTCTGATTTGAGTATTCAATAGGCTGAGAATACGATCATAATCTCCAGTTTCAAATAAAAATAGACAGATATGCCACCACAAGTGGTGCCGCATCTGGTTAGCATGTGTCCAATTAACGCTAAGACCCTCTAACCAGTCTATTCCTTTTCCATATTCTCCTTTCATATCCAGTACGTGAGCGACGGCATGGGCGCCCCACACGTCACTGGAATCCAATTCTACTGCAGCCCTACCATAGTACTCGGCTTCATTAGAATAACCTGCCTCCTCATTTGCAAACGCTCTCAAGGATAAAAACGGGCCAAAATCCGTGTGAACTTCCGTCCACACTGGTGCAGCGGCTTCAATGAGGTTTCGCATCCATTGTGGTTTACCCAACCAGAATGTTTGCTCTTGTGCCAACAGATGTAAAAATAGATTGTCGGGTGAGTCCAGCAGCAGCTGCTCATACAAGGTAGCTGCCTCAAAACCGCGACCAGCATTAGCCGCAGCAACTGCCTTCAATAGCCCGGATTCATAATGCTGACCGGATGGCAGCCTCTGATAGCCTTGTTCAATCAAATTAGCTACTTCACGATCAAATCGGGCATCGTTCGCACCTTGCAACATGCAGGCTTTTATGATTATAGGCAGGCAATAGTCCGGATCAGCCTCGATAGAAGCGTTTATATGCTGCATGCCATCCGCACGGAACCTGACTATTTGACTCAATCCGAATTCACATAGATCAACAGCAGATTTAGAAGAGGATTTTTCCACACACTCGGATGATTTCGCGGTAACCCGCCTGTTCACTGGAGTATAGTTAAAACGCTATATTGATTACAATGATTCTCCAGTTTATTTCCGCCTTAACAGCTACGATCGACCAGGTATTTATCGCTTGCCCGCTGCCCGTTTTTCATCAAGCTTCTGCCAATATTCGCAGTGAATACCCATCGCACCAATTTTCTTCTATGCAGAATCAGTATTATATTGTTTATTGATATTATCGGTATTGCCATGGCACTTCTTTACTAGCACTCACATAGATGCCAACTATCGCAAGACACATTCACTAAAGGGGAAATATGCAACAACCCAATATCATCTTGTTCATGGTTGACCAGCTATCATCATTCGTTTTAAATGCCTATGGTGGTACAGTTTGCCAGACACCTAACATCGACAAACTTGCGCAGCATGGCACGGTTTTCGACAATGCGTATTGCCCGTACCCACTTTGCGCACCTTCACGGTTTGGCATGATGGCTGGACGCTTGCCTTCCCGGATAGGCGCTTTTGACAATGGTGCAGAATTACCCGCAGCTATACCAACGTTTGCTCACTATTTACGCCGAGCGGGTTACTACACTTGTATTTCTGGAAAAATGCATTTTGTCGGACCCGATCAATACCATGGATTTGAAGAGCGCTTGACCACGGAAATCTACCCGGCTGATATGTCATGGACACCTACACCGGATTTTCGCGATTTTAACAAGGACGAGGAACGGGGCTACACGTTTGGTGTCTCAACGATCGATACCGTGCGGGATGCAGGACCGATTGCGCGTTCCATGCAAATAGATTACGACGAAGATGTCATTCATCATGCTACGCGTGAACTCTACACTCGTGCCCGTACAGATGATACCCGCCCCTTTATGATGACGGTATCATTAACTCAACCACATGATCCCTATGTGACCACTCAAGAATATTGGGATAGGTATACAGATGATGGCATTGACGCGCCACGCGTACCGTTTATCCCCGTTGAGAAAAGAGACGCTCACAGCAAATCGCTCTATTATCACTACGGACAGGATAAATGCCATCTGTCTGATCAGGACTATCGTAATGCCCGTCGCGGCTACTACGGTATGATTTCCCACATAGATGATCTCTTTGGTCGTCTGATGCAAGCGCTTGATGACAGCGGGTTCTCTAGCAATACGGTCGTGATATTTTCATCAGATCATGGCGACATGATCGGCGAAAGAGGAATGTGGTTCAAAAAAACCTTGTTTAATCCAGCGATTCAAGTCCCCATGATCATCGCACACCCGGATTATCAGGCAAACAGATCCACCTCCCCGGTATCATTGCTGGATATCTTTCCAACCCTATTGGATATTGCTGGTATCAGTGATAAAGAGATCTGCACATCAATAGATGGTAAAAGCATACTGCCAGCATTGCGGGGTGAGCCATTGGTGGGTCCAGTTTTTGCGGAGCATATCGACGGCGGCACGTCCGCACCACGTGTATGCATACGTGATGGAAATATGAAACTTACACTGTCTCGAGCCTACCCTACTCAATTATTCGATCTGTCAAATGATCCTTTGGAACTCAACAACCTTGCCGGCACCGATCACTTCGACGAAGCCCGTCTAATCCAAATGGCCGAAGAAACGTGGCTACTGGATAGTCTTCTTAACGATGTCATACGCTCTCAAACAGAACGAAAACTGGTAGATGCCGCCCTGAGTCAAGGTCGGGAAGAACTATGGGACTTTGTCCCAAGACCGCTGAAGCAGAATACAAACTATGTACGCCGTGGCGATGCGTTTCCAGGTATTGAACGACGTGGTTACCTTACCTATGCTCATAACAAAAAATCGGACACGTGAAAGTAACTGGAAAAAGCTGTCAGGCAAATAGTTCAAGTTCTTTTTTTACTGATGACATCGGAAGCGTAATGCCAAGTCCTGGGGAATCGGATAACTGAAACCAACCTCTTCGACCAGGTACAGCCTGCGGGTTAAATTCATCTATAAACACCTGATGAACATGATGATATTCAGTGTGTACCACAGTAAGGTTTGACGCAGCAAAGTGACAAGCTGCAGCAAGAGCCACAGCGGTAGAAGAAACCTCCAGGGAAAGTTTGATTCGTTGATGGTTAGATGAACCAAGCGTAGCAACAATCTCGTTCAGTCTCGTAAAACCACCACATGCTACTGGCGCGGTTTGTAAGAACTTGATTGCCCCTCGTTCAATAAGCAACTGATGGATCTCTTCACGGTATTCCGCTTCTGTTCCCATAACCGGCACCCCGGACTGACAGAGTGTCTGCATACCTGCAATGTCACTTGCTCTTACCGGGGATTGGAACGCCTCAATTCTAGAATCGGGTAATGCACTGTAGAGGCGCCAAGCTTCCTCAGCTGAGTAACTGTATACTCCGTCTACAATCAACTTGCAAGAATCACCGAGGCTATCAAGTACAGCCGATACACGTTCAATATCGTCAGCAAGCTCTAACGCTCCCACTTTCATTTTGACAATGGCGAATCCGGACTGATGCATCTTGCGCATCTCACTCGTCAGGTCGTCAATAGATTTATCCTGCCCGTAAAGACCACCACTGCCGTAGAGCTGAACTTGCCCCTTACTCGAGTGGTTACCCTCCCCAACACTAGATTCCAGAAACGACCACAATGGTCTCTCCGCGATTCGGCTTTGCATATCCCAGATCGCAACATCCACCCCTGACAGCGCTGAAGCCAACATGCCATGACGAGCACTGAGCGTTGCAGACGTGACCAGGTTTTTATACAAGGCAGGATAATCCACCAATGCACAACCCAGAATATGTGGTGCGACCTCAGTGCGCAAATAAGCTATAAGCGAGTCAGGAGCGGCATCAAAGCACCAGCATTCACCTAAGCCCTGTACCCCTTGATCGCTTTCCAAAACGACAAACACTGCATATTTCTTTGTCCACCTTATGGCCGGGTTCCAAACCTTACCTCCCAGGTCATTACAATGCGTGTAGAGCGAAAACGATCGAATCGTGGACATATATAAGTCTAGTGCTGAAGGATCTGACTCAAGAAAAGTCTGGTTCGCTCATTACTCGGGTTGTTAAAGAAGTCATCAGGTTGGTTTTGTTCGACGATCTCCCCTTCATCCATAAAGATCACCCGGTCTGCTACACGTCGGGCGAAGCCCATTTCATGGGTTACGCAAATCATGGTCATGCCTTCTTCCGCCAAAGAAACCATAACGTCTAGAACTTCCGAAATCATTTCCGGGTCGAGTGCAGATGTCGGCTCATCAAACAACATGATTTTGGGATTCATACACAGTGAGCGCGCGATTGCCACCCGTTGTTGCTGTCCACCAGAAAGCTCTCCCGGATATTTTGATGATTGTTCCGGTATTCGAACTTTTTCTAAAAATCTCATCGCTATTTCTTCAGCCTTCTTGCGGGACTTCTTGCGTACCAGCGTGAGTGCTAGTGTGCAGTTCTCCATAACCGTCATATGCGGAAACAGGTTAAATTGCTGAAACACCATGCCCACCTCCCGTCTGATTTCATCAATATTGGCGATATCATTGTTGAGTTCTGTACCCAGCACGTTGATATCACCACGCTGATGATCTTCCAGTTTACAAATACATCGAATCAACGTTGATTTACCAGAGCCAGAGGGACCGCAGATAACGACCTTCTCACCGTCCGCTACGCTCAGGTCTATATCCTTCAGTACATGAAAAGCATCAAACCACTTATTAACTTTCGTCATCGAAACTGCTGGTGTGCTCAGATAGGTATTTTCAGCCATGTCCTACTCGCAGTTTCTTTTCCAGATAAGCCCCATAACGGGATAGTGAAAATACAAATACAAAATATATTGCCCCGATAAACACATAGACTTCAATGTAATGGACAGTCCATTTACCGGTGCCATAGGCCGCTGCACCTGAGGCCAGTATTTCGAAGAAGCCTACAATGGTAACAATCGACGTTTCCTTGAACGTTATTACAAACTGATTGACAATCGCTGGTAACGAATTACGAAACGCCTGAGGCAATTGAATGCGGCCCACTCTTTGCCAATAGTTCAAGCCTAATGTCAATCCAGCTTCGTCCTGTCCCGGTGGTATAGCCTGTAAACCGGCGCGTATATTCTCTGCCTGATAGCAGGCGAAAAAGATTGCAAAGCCAGCTATGACCCGGTATAGCTTGTCACCGAGCAACCACCCGGGTAACAGAAAAGGGGTTATGACCGCAGCGGTAAAAAGAATGGTTAGCAATGGCAATGATCGAAAAAAATCGATAAACAAACCGAAAAGCGTTGCGATGACTGGCAACTTTGAACGCCTACCCAAGGCCAATACGATCGATAACGGCATACCGATGATCGATACTGCCGCAAATATGAATATTGTAAGAGCCAGCCCCCCCCATCGTTCAGGTGTGATAACACTTAACCCAAATACACCACCATGCATCAGTATGTAAAATGCTCCAAATCCCAACACCCATAACAAACTGAGCCTTATAGCGCTCCAGAACCAGGGGACACAGGACGCCACCATTGTCGCGATCATCACGACGCAGGCTACTGTCGAGCGCCAGTGTTCTTCGTAGGGGAACAATCCGAAAAAGATTATCCGATGACGTGCGTCTATGACTGACCAGCAGGCACCGTTCGCATCCCGACACAGAGATTCATCTTCAGCCGACCAGATACTTGATAAAAATGCCCAATCAATGAAACTGATTATGAGAAAGGCAAAAAAGATGACACAAAATATTGATATGACACCATCCAGTGGACTGGCAAAATAATTTTTCGTAAATCGGGTAGAAAACGGAATCTCGGGTGGTGCCTGGTATCTAGTTGCAGCCATGAGATCAGCTTTTCACCTCATAACCTTTGATAGCTATTTTCTGATTGATGGTATTCATCACAAAAGCTATCGATAAATTGATTAGCAAAAATCCCCCCATCAGGATTGCCAACAACTCAAGGGTCTGGCCACTTTGATTGATTGACGTTGAAATGATCATGAAGAAATCTGAAAATCCAACCACAATTCCTATGGTAGTAGCCTTCATAAGTTGTACATACTGATTGGTTAGCGAGGGCAACACCGCTCTGATAGCCAGGGGCAAACGAATACGCGAGAAAATATGATGATTCCTCAGTCCATTGACTAGACCAGCTTCAATTTGACCGCGTGGCACGGACATCAAACCAGCTCGCACAACTTCACCGATGTAGGCGCCTCCATAAAGCGCGATTGCTATAACCAGTGCCGACAATTCGGGCGGTACACGCATACCACCTTTGAAATTGAGTCCCTTTAACGCAGGCAAATTAACCAGAGGAGTATCAGGAACTCGTGCCAGAAAGGCTATGCCTACCAATATGACGGGCAGTACTAACCAGCCAATGCGTTTTATCTGGTGATATCGGGAGGGTCGCTCTACTCTGTTACGCAACCAAGGTAGAAAAACAAGCCAAGCAAGCAACAACAATATCATTGCCAAAACAGACCACATCGCTATATTGAGCACAGGAAAATAAAATCCTCTACCCGACAGGAAAAATGCGTCGCCGACCGAAATAGCCGATCGAGGCCTCGGCAAATGGGACACGATCGAATACCAGAATATCCCTTGTAATATTAGAGGGACATTTCGGAATATCTCGACGTATACAGTACCTAAAGACGAGAAGAGCTTGTTTTTCGACGTCCTTATCAAACCGATGATAATACCGATGAAGGTTGCAAAGAAAATCCCGAGGAACCCAAGCAGCAAGGTATTCAGGAAACCAATCAACATGGTCTTCCGGTAAGTATCACTGATGGAGAATGGTAAAACCGAAAAAGAAAAATCCCACCCGGTTGATCGCTCAAGGAAACCGAACCCTGTGGTTAGGCTCTGAGCTTCCAGTGAGGCACGGGTATTCATCACCATTGCAACCAGCAAGGCTGCAACTACCGATAGGATAACGGCCTGTAAGACAATCTCTCTGAACTTTCGGTTTCTGAGAAAACTTCCCATGAATGAGCTTACGTTGATTGTGGGAAGGGACTGTCCGGCTGCCTGCTTTTCCAGAATTTTATTGCAGAGTACAACCGGACAGGAATCAATACGCTGGACGATATCTGTCGTCAACGCAGTTGAACTGATTGAACTAACGCGTGAGATTCAATCAAGTATCATTGGAACAATGACACCACCTTCACTCCATAAGGCATTTAGGCCACGATCGAGTTTGTAGACAGAACCTTCACCGATATTACGTGAGAAAATCTCTGCAGAGTTACCCACTTGCTTTATGACGTTATAGGCCCAGTCATCGTTTAACCCCAGACGTTCACCGATACCAGGTGTGACACCCAAAAGTTTTTCAACAGTGCTGTCTGCCGGGTTGGCTTTGTGTTCATCAACGTTTTCTGACGAAATTCCGTTGGCTTCTGCAATCCAGGTAGCTGCAAACATCCAGTTTACGATGTCCACCCAGTTATCGTCACCCTGGCGCATGGCCGCTGATTCTGGCTCCAGTGCCAGTGCAACATCCATCATGGCGTGGTCGTCAGGGTTTGGAGCACTCTGGCGTGTTACGGCAAGATTCGGTCCCCAGCCAACCAGGCTATCGCATCGACCGGCAAAGTACGCTTCACGTGTTTCTTCACTCTTTTCAAACGTGATCATTTCGATTTCTATGCCACGACTCTTGAAAAAATTAGCCGCCAGGCGCTCTGTTGATGTCCCGGCGTTAGCACACAAGGAACCACCCTCAAGAGTTTCAGGTGACGTGCTACCAAGCTCCTTTGGCATCATGACATTAGTAGCACCTACAAAATAAGGACGTGAAAATTGAATTCCCAACTCGGTATCACGACCCATAGTCCAACCCGTAGCCTTGATAACGATATCAATATCACCCGATTGCAAGGATGGGAAACGCTGCGCCCAACTGATAGGTACGACTTTCAGTTTTTCATCGGTACCAAATAAAGCAACAGCCAGCGCACGACAATAATCAATATCGTAACCGCTCCACTTGTTATCGTCAGTGACTTGAACAAACGGTGGAAAACTACCGTTATGCCCGGAACACAACAAGCTACCGCGGTCCATTACCGTCTTAAGGGTGTCACCGTTGTCAGCGTTAACCGCAGTTGGCAACCAAGACAAAGCGCCCAAGCATCCGGCAATAACGGGAAGCAACTGTTTTTTTAATTGAATCATATATCCTCTCTTATTTTCTCTTGTTTATCCAATTTCACGTTCTGACATCATAAATGAATCGACTGTCAATACAAATCAAAAATAAACCTGACCCGCGACAATTTCACTTTTTTTGTATATATTTTTTGTTCACTTGTAAAACTACAATATCCCGCGCTGCGACAGAGCTCTTATTTCCGCCATCAGTGCTGAATCCGAATACCGTTGAGGAGATAGAGAATGCGCATAATCAGGAATATCTTTAGCCAACACCACCCGGGCACACAGGTCTCCTGCCGCACAGGCGGCCATCGTGCCGAACCCTGACATGGCTCCGACCACATAGCTACCCACTGTGTCCATAGCGCCGACGAGGGGCCAGTTTTCATCCGTCAGCGTGTAATATCCACCATAGTGATGCATAGCCCTTGGCAAACTGCCATAGTAGGATTTAAGAGCTGGATTAAGCCGCGCAGCACCATGCAATACGATCTCGGGAAATGATTCCATCAACTCGGGGTCCCGCACAGGGGCGACGCTAACGTCGTTGAATGCCCAGCCCAGCTTTACCCAATTACCGTTATCACCTCCATCAGGCCGACAATGAATAGCGCCCGGCAGTTCGGCCGTCAGCCATCGATGATCCTCACTTTCCGCTAGCAGTTGTCGCTCCTCAACTTCCCAGTCGATCTCCTGAGCGTCAAGGTCAATGGAAAATGGCATCTGTCTGGGTATCGCTCCCAGCGTGTCCTCAAAAGCAATTTTTTGTTGCAAGGTATTACTTACAGGTAGCTGGGTGCCAAGCATACGGGCTATGTCATTTATAAAAGGCCCTGCGGCGTTGATTATTTTCTCAGCCCTGATGTTTCTATCAGGATGATCAGTCCTGACAATAAAGTCGCCGGGTACTTCAATGCCAACAACACTAGCGGACACACGCTGACCACCGGCCAGCTTGAATCGTGAAAGCATTAGCTGCCCCATTTGCTGCGCACTGATGGCACCGGCACGCCTTATATGAACAATCGTTTTGATGGCCGGATCGTACGATGGGAAAGTCGCTTTGATCAATTCCTGGTTTTTTAATACATCTACACCAGAAGGTGCATGCTCCCAGTTAGCATTGACAGGTTTTATATAATGGGAACCTGATGCTGTATCATGTATACGGATATCGTTGTGGCTCAACTGCGAATAGCCGTGTTCCAACTCACTCATCAGTGTATCAACATCGTCAGCGCGGGTTGACAATACATAACCGCGCCGATTCATATTGAATGAATCGTTCGACTCACGAGCCAAGGACTCCATCAAATCGATACTGTGATCGGTGAATGCCGTCATTACCGGATGTGGCCACCAGTTTCGATAATTTTCACCCGATTGGGCAGAAGTCAGCGCCATCGGCGGACCTGCATCAATCAAAATCACAGATATCTGCGGATTTAGCGTTTTAAGATAGTAGGCTGTTGCAATGCCAACAATACCCGATCCTACAATGGCGACATCACAGTGCTGCATAAATTGCCTTTTCAGCTACCTATTGAAACTATCTGATTGAGGACATCTATCAAATCAAACGATACCACCCTCTTGCTGGAATATTAAAACGAAAGCTACTTTTACCTCACTGACGATTACTTTTTTCAATGTGATCCGGTTAGCCCCGAATAAACCGACTGCGAAATATAACTAATCAGGCTACCATTGAACTGAACTGACACACTCAGTCAGACTTCCAGAGTCCCACTTACGTGATTAATCCAACCCGGCGTAACAGAGCTCCGATTGTGCTCGGAGCCTCCCTGATACAGTTCACAGTAATCGGCGGTGTGTTCGCCTACGGTGTGTTTTTTTCTGCCTTGGAGACAGAGCTAGGCTGGTCACGCACCATCATGTCGGCCTGTACATCTCTTGCATTTCTGATTATGGGGTTATTGGCTATCAGCGCCGGCCGATTGAATGATCGGTTTGGCCCACGTTGGGTACTGGTAGCCTCCGGTTTCATTTATGCATGTGGCTACTCCCTTCTCTCTTTCGTAAATGAACCCTGGCAGGCTATTTTGCTATTCGGTATTGCCATCGGCATTGGAATGGCGACCCACGACACCGTAACCCTATCAACGATTGCTCGCTGGTTTAATACAAAGCGTGGGCGCATGACTGGTGTCGTCAAGGTTGGCACTGCATTTGGACAGATAATCGTACCGTTGCTTGCCGCCTGGTTGATTATTGAATTTGGTTGGCGCCAGTCTTTTCTATACATGGGTCTACTCGCTTTCACGATTTTGATGATTGCTGCCTGGCTGATGGGCGACAGGCCACCCGCAGCCGATCCTTCCGAAGATGCTTCCACAGAGAAACAAGGACCACTGTTCAAAGAGGTACGCCGCACTAGACAGTTCTGGATGTTCTGTACACTGCAATTCATGCTATTCCCATCATTAATGACCATTCCCGTGCACATAGTTATACATGCCGAAGATCTGGGCTTTGACGCACCCACTGCGGCCGCCGTATTATCCAGTATCGGCGCATTAAGTATCCTTGGTCGCCTGGCATTGGGCTGGAGTATCGATCAGATTGGCGGCAAGCAAGGCTATCTAATCTGTTTCTCCCTGCTGCTCATCAGCCTCCTTCTATTAAGGCAAATTAACGACCCTCGTTACCTCTTTGGCTTCGCATTGCTCTATGGTTTTGCACATGGTGGTTTCTTCACCGTTGTGTCACCGACACTTGCCGAGTACTTTGGCATGCGAGCTATCGGCACCACTTTTGGCACCGTCGTATTCTTTGGTACGCTGAGTGGCGCTGCAGGACCTTTGCTTGCCGGTTGGATTTATGATTCCCAGGGAAGTTATGACATGGCATTTCTACTTTTGGCAATGCTTGCCGCTACCGGTTTGTTTATAACGCTACTGCTGACTCATGTTGAATTAGCCAAGGAGACTCTTTAAAACTGCAACACAATTAAAATTATCGTCGCAGCAGATCGATCAGAGACAAAAACCTAAGCGGGACAACGCATTTGACAACTACAAGACCGATAGCCGGCTAGCAAATCAGAACCCTCGCCTCAGAAATCGTCAAACCTTTCGGCCACGGTCCTTACCAAAAACGATATCGTCAAGTGCTAATATGACCTGTCAGATTACCATTTAGCTGTAAATAACACGTATCAGAGAGTATGTGATGCTCTAATGGTGCACCACGGCGGAGGCCGCCCATTCCGACCAACGCGGGCCCATGCAAATCCGTGCGTAACAAAAAACGAGTGAGTCTAATTGACCGCTTGAGTCATTTCATCGACACTATCCCTCAAACTCCTAAACAGGTTCAGACATTTTGCGATACGAAGCCCCCCAAACCACCGCTGATGCCGTTTCGTTACTGTCCGGCACTCGCGGCCATGTCCACCTCCTTGCCGGCGGCACCGACCTCATCGTACGCATGAAGGGCGGTTTCATCGAACCTGATCTCATCATCGATATCAAGCGAATCAAGGCGATGCACACGATCAAAAAAACGACAGAAGGCTTCAGTATTGGTGCTGCAGTCTCCTGCAGCAAGCTATGCGCAAATAAAGCACTGCGCAAAGCATGGCCGGGCCTGGTTGAGGCAGCAGCTCTTATAGGTTCTGACCAGATTCAGGGTCGTTGTACCATCGTCGGTAATCTATGTAACGCATCTCCTGCGGCAGATAGCACCCCTGCCCTGATTGCCGCAGGGGCTCAAGCACGCATAGCAGGTCCTAAAGGTGAGCGTTTGTTGCCAGTTGAAAAAATTCCCACCGGCCCGGGCAAGAACTCACTGAAAAAAGGCGAACTGGTGGTTTCCATAGAATTACCGGCTCGTGAAGCCCGATCTGCTGACGCCTATATTCGCCACACACCCAGGACTGAAATGGACATTGCCGTAGTCAGTGCGGGCGTTAACTTGACCGTGGATAGAAAAAACATCATCACTGGAGCCCGCGTCACCCTAGGCGCGGTGGCACCCACAGCGCTTCGCGTCAAAGCTGCCGAGAAAGCACTGACAGGTAAAACTCTGGATGATTCAACCCTGGTTGAACTAGCAACCGCATGTTCAGCCGCTTGCAACCCTATTGACGACAAACGCGGAACAGTGGCGTATCGAACCCGGGTAGCCGGCGTACTTGCAAAGCGGGCGGCGCAGTCAGCGTTCACGCGCGCTGGAGGAAAATCATGAGCTTGTTAGTTAATACCAAAATCAATGGCGATGCACAGAGTTACATCTGTGAACCTGACGAAACCCTGCTCGATGTTCTGCGTAACCGGCTCGACCTGAAAGGCGCTAAAGAAGGCTGCGGTACGGGAGACTGTGGAAGCTGCAGTGTGATACTCGATGGCGCTCTGGTCTGTTCGTGCCTTGTACTGGGCGCAGAAGCTGAGGGCCGACAGGTAGAAACCATCGAAGGACTCGCCAACGGTGCAGATTTACATCCTTTACAAACCAAGTTCATCGAACACGCAGCTCTGCAATGCGGTATTTGCACGCCCGGTATATTAATGGCTGCAAATGCTCTTCTAAAACGCAACCCAGATCCTACCGAAGAAGAGATTCGTTATGCGTTGGCGGGTAATTTATGTCGCTGTACTGGCTACGACAAAATTGTTCGTGCAGTACAAGCCACAGCCGCCGACTTACGAGGATAACTCATGAATGCTGAAACCAAGTACACCGCGCAGGACTTCAAATCGATCGGCACCCGTCCCCTGCGTCCTGATGGGATTGACAAGGTCACAGGGAGAGCGCGCTACGGTGCCGATATTGACTTGCCAGGCCAGCTGGTTGCTCGCGTGCTACGTTCACCTCATGCCCATGCCAAAATTGTCAGTATCGATACCAGCAAGGCAGAAGCACTGCCCGGTGTGAAGGCTGTCATAACCGCCAAGGATCTACCGGATTTAACAGACGGTAACTCCGACATGTACGACATACTGGACAACTGCATGGCGCGCAAAAGTGCACTTTACGACGGTCATGCCGTGGCAGCAGTCGCGGCAATAGACGCACCTACCGCAAGAAAAGCACTCAAGCTGATAGACGTTGATTACAAACTGCTGCCTCACGTAACCGACGTTGATGAAGCCATCAAAAAAACCGCACCGCTTATTAACAAGAAGTGTTTTACCAAGGGCGTAGAACCCAAACCCAGGAAGGCGAGCAATGTCGCCAACCGCTCTGAGTTCGGGCACGGCGATATAGAAAAAGGCTTTGCCAAAGCCGATGTCATCATTGAACGTACCTTTCACACCGAGCAAAGTCACCAGGGCTACATCGAGCCACACGCGTGCGTGGCTAACGTAAGCCCTGATGGCAGTGGCGAATTATGGGTCTGCACACAGGGGCATTTCGTGTTTCGTCAGCAATGCGCCGAATTGCTTGGTATGGACGTCTCCAGCCTGCGCGTCACACCCACCGAGATTGGCGGCGGCTTCGGTGGCAAAACACATGTCTGGGCTGAACCCGTTGCCCTGGCCTTGTCACGCAAGGCTAACCGACCAGTGAAACTTGTCATGAGCCGTGAGGAAGTCTTTCGTGCTTCTGGCCCCACCAGTGCAACATCCATCGATGTAAAAATCGGTATCACCAAAAAAGGCAGCATCACGGCAGCTGAAGCAACATTACGCTATAGCTGTGGTCCCTATGAGGGTATGTGGGCAGAGCTCGGTGCCATGACAGCATTTGCCTGTTATGACCTGAAGAACGTTAAAACTGTCGGCTACGAAGTGCTGGTCAATCGACCAAAAACCACCGCCTATAGAGCGCCCTCCGCCCCGATGGCCGCATTTGCCGTGGAGAGTGTGATTGACGAGTTGGCTAACAGCATCGGCATGGACGCACTGGAGCTGCGTATTAAAAACGCGGCATCAAAAGGAACTCGCTCATCGTATGGTCCCAAATACGGCCCTATCGGCATCGGCGCCACCCTGCAAGCCGCTAAGGATCATCCGCACATGTCCGCACCACTAGGTCCCAATCAGGGCCGCGGCATGGCCTGTGGTTTCTGGTTCAATTTTGGTGGTCAAACCTGTGTCGATTTGAACATCGGGCCGGATGGTTCAGTGACACTCTCTGTGGGCACTATCGATGTAGGCGGTGCACGGGCATCGCTGGCGTTGGTTGCTGCAGAGGAACTGGGCATTCACTACGACCAGGTGCGCACTGTAATCGCTGACACCGGGTCGCTTGGGCACAACGATATGACAGATGGCAGTCGAGGCACCTTCTCTAGCTCCATGGCTGCAATTCTCTCGGCCCGCAATGCAATCAAAGTACTCAGGCAACGTGCAGCACTGATGTGGGATATTCCCGCAAAAGATGTTGACTGGATTGACGGTCATGCGCGTGCACTCGGGAAAAAATACGGCAATCTGGCACCGCTTTCTCTTGCTGACATTGCGGCAGAGGCTCCAAACACGGGTGGCCCAATCGCAGGACACAACGAGTTGGTCGCTGATGGTGCTGGTGTTTCTTTTGCCACGCATATCTGTGATGTGGAAGTAGATCCGGACACGGGGCGAACTCAAGTGATTCGATATACCGTGATTCAGGATGCTGGCAAGGCGGTCCATCCAACGTACGTGGAAGGACAGTATCAGGGCGGTGCTGCCCAGGGTATTGGCTGGGCACTCAATGAGGAATATGTATACGGAGAAGATGGTCGTCTGCAGAATCCGGGATTTCTTGACTATCGCATACCAGTGTGTTCGGACCTGCCAATGATCGATACTCAGATTCTGGAAATACCCAACCCTAATCATCCCTATGGGATCCGTGGCGTGGGCGAAACTTCCATTGTTCCTCCATTGGCAGCAATTGGAAATGCGGTATCAAACGCTTTTGGTGTTCGCATGACGCATGTACCTATGTCCGCTCCGAGAGTGCTCGCGGCATTGGATAAGGCAGCGGCTGACAAGAGTTGATTTACGGGTTTATAAAAAACGTTTAATCGTACTGTGTTAACTTCACCCTTTATATCCAGTCATCGCTGCGCTGTCGCACAACCTTTGTTAAAACAGATTATTTACAACGATATTGTAGCTGCGTAGCGATGCCGGATTGTGAATGCATGACGACACAAGAGCTCTCACGATATGCCCGAGCACAATGTAAAACTCTGGTCTGCACTACGCCCACATGCAGACGGGGCCTCAACGGTACCTATACAGGCAAACACTATTCGCGAACTGTTTCTGAAACTGAAGGAACAGTATCCTGGCATGCAACCTTTCATTGACCGGGGTATCGCTGTTTCGGTTGATGGTACCCTTTATCGCGATAGCTGGAATACAGTGTTGCCTGAGGACGTAGAGATATTTCTGATACCTAGAATTCAGGGAGGCTAACTGGACTAGTAATTTTATATTTTTAGTGGCACGTGTTGACATACAAGCAATTGGATAGTTGAGATGAGTGACGAGAAGATAGAAGTAGAAAACGTTAATACGCCTGGCCGGTCAACCCGGGTAAATCGCGCAAAGTACGAATCGATGAAAAACGCTATGGAAAAAACCCTTCCGAAGAAATCACCAGGCCTTCCTCAGAATGAGATTCGCGAAGCCGTAAAGCCACATTTAGACCAAACACTTTTTCCAGGGGGAGAAACAGCCGGATGGTGGGCTAAAACGGTTCAACTAGATCTTGAAGCAAAAAAACTCATGATACGGGAACCAACGAAGCCTCTTCGTTGGTTTATGAAATAGTGAAAAGCAGAGTATTTTTTTCGGAACTTAGCTGTTTTGCTTAGGGGAATGAATGACTACGCAAACCGGATCTGAAGGTATATTACTAACGTTTTCGATACTTCATCTACCTATTTTCCCACAAACGGTAAGTAACTGGCCGATGTAATCCCCAGGCCCTTCGGCTATTAATGCCACAGCAGCTGCAATTGTGGAGCCCCCAACGAAAAACCACTGAGGCCGTCTTAAAAGATGGTGAGTATTGATGTCAAAAGGTGTTGGCATAACAACTCAGAGTGTAGCAAGTAAAGAGATCACTAAAAATCATACTGTGGTAGGAGATCGTTCAACCTGAAATATGACAACCACTGTTTTTTTAAATTTTCAGACTACGAGGTAAACTATAAGCTCTGGGAAATATACGGTTAACGACGCTGGTTAGGCACCAAAACAAACAGATAAATAAATTAGACACTTGCGCATACTGGCACACCATCGTATTTTGTTGACCATGTAAGCGCATAGACAACCAATTTATGTTCGCATCACCCAATGAATCAAGAATTTGCAAGTTTGCTGCAGGCATAGTATTGATTTTAGTTCTTATGCCACTACATGCGAGTAATGCAATATTCGAATCTCGTCATATCAAAGCAACGGGCGCTGATGGTGAACTAGCCGGTACCTTGCTGCTCCCCATCAACGAAGGGCAGCCCTTTAATACTGTATTGATCTTGCCCGGGTCCGGCCCTACCGATCGTGACGGCAACTCACCAGTCGGGATTGCGGCTTCCACGTATCGGCTTCTTGCAGAAGAATTAGCCATGCTTGGCGTGGCGTCTGTCCGTTTCGATAAACGCGGCCTTGGGGGAAGTATCAATGCAGGTGACGGAAACGATGTAAGCCTTGAAAGCTACGCAGATGATGTGACGAGCTGGCTAGACGCGATAGACGACATACCGGAAGTATCGGGGAACGTCTGGTTGGTCGGCCATAGCGAAGGCGCATTAGTCGCTATTATTGCTGCTGGTCGAGAGTTAACCAATGTACGAGCGCTGGCACTGTTGTCTGCGCCAGGACGAAAACTGGGAATTGTGCTTCGCGAACAGCTTGCCAGCAATCCCGCAAACACGCCGATCCTTGCGGAAGCTTTTTCAGCGATTGAGATGCTTGAGCGCGGGAATCGAGTCGATCCCAAAACGCTTCATTCCGGTCTTCGCAATTTATTCAATGCACCTGCCCAAGATTATCTTACACAGCTGATCCGCTTTGACCCGGCCGCTGCACTCAAAAAGCTTGGCGACGGAGATGACCCGTTGCCCGTGCTGATAGTGCACGGTGGTCGAGACATTCAGGTATCCACTGAAGATGTCAGGGCTTTGTCAAAGGCAAGACCTGACGCTGAGCTTGCCATAATTGCGGATATGAACCATGTGCTCAAGAGCGTTGACCACAACAACCGTGAAGCCAACGTTGCTGCCTATTCCAATCCTGAGCTTCCGATTGTGCAGAACCTTGTAGATATACTCGCAGAATTCATTGATAAAACTAGTCGCTCACACAAACCGGCCAAATAGCTAACAGTGAATCACCTCTGTACCTGTTACCGCATATGAAGCTGACTGGGTAATTTCTTATAGCCATTACGCAGCAAAACCAGACAAGTCTACAAGCTTGGATACAAAGCTTGAATTAAAGGCCTCTTTTGCAAATCCATTTCTTGCTGCACTTTAAGAAGCACGAGCCTCATGACGTGACCGAGAGAGGAATACTCAAATAATTTTGATTGATTGCCGGTTGCGAAAATCAAGACATGAACAGCCAATCATTCAATTTATTTGAATAGTGCGTTCTCATTTTGCGATATTGTCAATCTTTATAGCACTTGTATAGTGAAAGCATGCTGTTACCAAAAACACTGTGGACAGGATAGTGCGAAGTGACGGTCAACAAATTTCGTTGATAACAGGGAAACACTATGAAATCTACACCAATAGACATAAATCTCCACGATCCAGTACATATCTTCCTCTCTGTCCGATGCCGTATCACAGGGGTTGTACTAGCAATATTTTCTCTTTTTTCATTGACCTCATGCGCAGACTGGCAGACTACCGAACTTAGTGACATCAAATGGATTATCTCCAATTTAGTCGAAAGCACGTCACATGATGCCTTTGATGTCGACTTCGGTGCGCGATGGGAATTTCCGGTACGTCAGACACGTGGGCTCGATTTCATAATGGATCTTGGAGCCCTTCGAAAGATTGATAGTTTGCACACGGTTATAAGCTACAAACCAAAAATAGGTTCAAGTATCCACGCTGACTTTGGAGTTTACCTTTCAGACGACCTAAAGAACTGGGCAAATTCTGTTGCTATCAGCGAAAGATCATCGAACTGCAATAGAGTTATAGACTTTGCCAGCCAAGCAATGCGATACGTTCGAGTCACACACACCGAAGCCATCAGACTCAATGGTTGGTTCATAAGCGATTTAAAAGCCTACGACTACGAAATCGGCCCTGCCGACATCCCGTCGCCAGAGCATGCTGCTGAGAAGCCGAAAAAAGATCATGTTAACCAACGACAAACTGATGCATGGAGCATCTATCACATTGCCGACACGGACAAATATACCCACGAACAATCTGCGAACAACACTGTCGCATCGGACGGGAAGTTTGTTGTTTAGCTATACGAATAGAATGCACAGTTTACTACGATAACATTAAAGATATTAACGGTGACCCGCAATGGAATTACAGCAAATACGATACTTTCTTGCACTATCAGAGGATCTAAATTTCACCCGCGCTGCAGAACGCTGTGGAGTTTCGCAGCCATCTCTGACTCGCGCTATCAAACGACTCGAAGGAGATCTTGGCGCTCAACTGGTACGCCGTGAGCGTAGCAGAACTCACCTAACTGAATTAGCAAAAAAATTAAACCCAGACTGGAAAAAGCACTGTCACTTACCGATAGAGCCCGTACCGAAGCCGATGAATTCGTACAAATAAATGAACCAAAACTAAGTATCGGCATGTCCAATACGGTTGGCTCGAGTCGCATGATGTCAATAGTCAGCCACCTCGAACAAAAGTCTCCACAACTGAAACTGATACTCAAAACCACGTCAAGCAAGGAAGTCGTTGAATGGTTGCTATCTGGCGAAATTGATGTAGGCATTGTAAGCAGCCCTGAATATCCGGAATTGATAGCTATAAATGAGCTCTATGATGAACGATACATGGTTGCTGCTCCGCCAGATCATCGGTTTTCAAGGATGAACGCTATTCCACTTCAAGAACTTGAAAAAGAAAAAACCCTTAAACGGCTGAACTGCGAGTATATGGATTATTTTCACTCTTCACTAACACTTTGTGGAACAAATGAACTACAGAACTTTGAAGATTCCCTAGACGCGATGGATGTCCGACATGAAATTGCTGATGAAGGTTTGATTCGGACAATGATAACCGCCGGCATGGGGTGTGCAATCGTACCTGAATACATGACCAATTATGAAAGCTTAATATTGCGCCCTTTGATAGAACCGGAAATATCTCGAACCATTGGCATAGCGACTGTACGCGGGCGTCCGCATACCCCTGTTGTCAGCTATTTCAGCAACTTATGCCACAACATGAAGGGTGAGTTAGGTTTTTGAACTTTACTCTTTTATGATGAATAAATTCGATAACCTTGTATGAATAGCAACGATACTTAAAGAACATGAGCATGCACCTATAAGGCACATTATTATGTAGCAAACAACTGCTCAATGTCGTCCAGCAACATGCAAATAAAAAAAATTGATCACATCACTATTCAAACAACTCAAATAGAGAAAATGTTATCGTGGTACATGCAGATACTAGGTCTGCGAAATGGGGTTCGATCCGATATCTCTAGTCTCTGTTTCCGCTTATATGCAGGAGACACAGTTGTCATTCATTTGGTGGAAATTGATGGGCAACCAGCGGTAGGGTCAGAACGAAAACTGAAACTCGAACATTTCGCATTTAACGCACTGGGTGCTATTGACTTCGAAGACAAACTGAACGAACTACAACAGAAATACCGGCGCTTTCTTCACAAGGATACCGATACAGTTTTCTACCATATCTGGGATCCCGATGGAAATCACATTCATGTTGATTTCCCCGCTGCCGAATTGAATCATACTGCAATTCAGTACGAGGATAATCTGGCATCCAGTTAATATTTTTAATTTAAAGTTGTGGTGTATTGGTTCTCTGGCAAGAGAATCTTCAAACACCTGATCCGAGAAAAAATTTCACACAGTCAACTGTGATATCGAATACAGCAAATACGTTTTTAGACGAATCATTAGATTCGGGCTTTTATTGCTATGACTTTGCAAATCTGTTTGTCTGCACGACGCCATCACGGAACACACGGCAACCTGTCACTGAGGCATACCTGTTCCAGCAACTCTCTATCTCTACTTTGGAATCTAAGAACATAATTAGAGAAAGTATTCTCGGAACCCAGCGCATTAGTGACATCTCTGGGTTTACTTGCATCCAGGTCAACACTCGCGACTAACAGAAGACAATCATCAACCAACTCATAAAATCATTAAAGATCGCGTCACCATGTTGCAGCTTCTTTAGCAAGCTATTTGTCTCTTTTCTATTGGTGTCTACAATTTTTATTTCGACTTTAGACTAGTTTACAATCTGTCATTAAATCCCCATCATGCAGCATCCAGAAAATTCAACAATCACAGGGAGCTGTAAAAATGCTAATCAGGGGAAATTCTCGTGGATCAAAAACACGATTTAGTGCAACGATAGCAGGCTCTCTTGCCAGCCTTCTATTGCTCAGTGGTTGTGGCGGTTCTTCTTCATCAGGCTCAACCAATGCCGATCCTGTAGCAGACAGCCCAGAGTCCCCTCCGCTAGTTGCGCAACCACCTGAAGTGGCAGATCCACCCGAGAATATGGATCCACCTGAGAATATGGATCCTCCCGAGAACATGGATCCACCTGAGAACATGGATCCTGCTCGCCCAACCACTGGCACCGTTCGTTTCATCAACGAAGGCAGCAACGTTGAGTCTACGCTCAGCTTCGCTGCGATAACCTTGGGAACACCAAGACCCTTTGAAGCCCAAGGCTCCCTGGCACCGGGCGACACATTTGACCTGGTGACATCTGATTGCGATCAAGAGCTGATAATTATAGCGTTTGGCGAAGACGGTCGTTCATTCTTGAATGATGAGGCAAGCAGTCGCATTGAGAGACTGGATTGTGGAGAGGTTCTAACAATTTCTGTTGACACGGATAGCGTAAACCCCTTCGGATTCATTGGCGTCGATAATACCGGCGAAATACCGGGCTCCGTCATCGATAAATTGTTTGTCAAGCGCAGCGGCGATTCTGATTTCGGGGACAACCTTCTTGACGAAGCCGTAGCCATCGATTCAAGCTCACCCAGCTTTCCGACTTCAGATTGCGGTGACGTAACCGTTGACATCCGTGCGACATCAGCCGACGGCAGGGTATTGTCAGAGCAAACGAATCTAGCAATTCCCTGTGGGAGCAATCTCCGCGTCAGTGTTGATCCAGACGATGTATATCACCCACGCACAGAAGAGGCGACCGTACGATTTACGAACACGGGTAATTCTGAATTGACGTTCGTCGGATTCAACCTCGCCTCAAGCCCGGAAGCGCAGAATACCTCGTTTACCAGAGCCGAAATCCAACCAGGAGCAAGCTTTGATCTCGAATCTAATTTTTTCTGCAACACCCAGATTCTTCTAAGAGCGGAAGATAATGATGGTTTTTCGTTTATCCCGGAACCACTGGTAAGACCTCTGGCCTGTGGGGAAACTATTGAAGTGTCTGTGGACACAACTAGAACGGGCACACTGATTGTCGACAATAACGGCACAGGCAATAATCCTCTGCAGTCTGATGTGATCTTCAACGTCCAACTCATTTTCATGGCTGAGGGCTCGAGTTTTCTTGGTGAATTGACTGACAATCTAATCGGAGATAATCCCATTCAACCCGGAACAACGCGCAGTATTGTCACAGAATTATGTGACAGGGAGATCGGCTACCGCTTTCTGGGTGCGGGTAGCACCAACATCCTCGTTGTTGACGGAGGCGTTACCGTACCCTGTGGCAGCTCACTGACCGTACAAAGCGTGCCTAACGGGCTAGTTCCACCTCCAGCACCAACAGCACCCGATGGACCTGCAGGAGCGCTTTACCTACGCAACATCAGTGAATCACCAAGTCAATTCATTGCGTCAGTT
This sequence comes from Granulosicoccus sp., assembly GCA_045106855.1. GTDB lineage: Bacteria > Pseudomonadota > Gammaproteobacteria > Granulosicoccales > Granulosicoccaceae > Granulosicoccus. The sequence goes on along the minus strand of JBGCFI010000002.1, from coordinate 224,257 downwards.
TTTGCAGACTCCAATACAGGCGGAAACGAGATGGTTGACCTGCTTGGAAGTGAAACAATAGGAGCCGGCTCAGCGGCAGTGATTCCGATGTCAACTTGCGGTACCAACTACCCTCTGATTCTGGAAGGTGCTGGTGAATCAGGGTCTGTGTTGGTCATTGATGCAGAGATTACTTGCGGGAATCCGGTTCCCGTGGATATCACCTTTGACAACGGGCTATTGAAATCAGCTACACAAGCTCCTGCTGCTAGCAATATTCAATAGGCGGAAAATGGATTAATTAACTGACGCCAGCCATGAAAGAAATCCGCCGATTCTGGCGGATTTCTGCGTCTGAGAGCCTGCTCTTTTATTTCCTGTTTACCAAACACCAACTGTCGTTGCAAAATCTCAACCCAAACTCAATTAAGTTCTAAGGACAACTAAAATGTTGCTATGTGTCAGTCAGTTGCCGGCCTGCAAAACGTTTCTTGAATCAGCTTTGAAAAAGCAAAATACAAGATTATATTGGTACTAAAAGTTCCGGTGGTCAACAGCTGTATGGTGGTCAAAAACTAATAGACGTTCTCAAATTCTTTCTCAACCGAGTTGTTAGCAGATTCGTCTTCTTCAAATTCCTCACGAAGTGCACTCGAAAGCTGCGCTAGGCTTACTGGCTTCATTAACTTGGTGAAGCAGCTGTTTTCTTCATAGTCGCCATGCTCCGAACCCTTGGGGTACCCCGACATAATGATGATTTTCATGTCAGGACGCATCTTCTTGACACGATCTGCCAGTTCAAGACCTTGCAGCTCGCCGGGCATGACAACATCCGATAGTAAAACATCTACCGAGCTATCTGAATTCACTAGCTCCAAAGCCTCTGTTCCGCTAGTTGCTTCGATAGTTTCATATCCGAGCACCATAAGCTGCTCAACAACTACCTGACGCACAGCTTCAGAGTCATCAACAACTAATATCTTTCGAGTACCGCCTGTTGCCTGGTATGTTTCGCCGTTTTTACCGGGTATCGTGACGACATTCGAAAAGCACCGTGGTAATAGCAATTGAACGCACGTACCTTTGCCTGGCGCACTTGTTACTTCGATTTTGCCATTGGACTGTTGAATAAAGCCACTGGCCATTGACAAACCCAAACCCGAGCCTTGTGATTCACTTTTTGTCGAAAAGAAAGGTTCAAACACCTGATCCAGGACCTGTGGTGTCATACCTTCTCCTTTATCGGTTATAGATACCAATACATAACCATTCAGGCGATTGCCACCTGGGTCTGTATCCTGAGAGTCGGTACTTGGAACATTGGAATTTTTTGTAGTTATTAGTATCCGCCCGCCGTCCTTCAATGCATCTCTGGCATTGATAACGAGGTTTAACATGACGTTTTCAAGTAAAGACCGATCGACAGAGATAGGCCAGATGTCGTCAGAGAGGCTCATGTCTAAACTGATGTTTTCCGTTAATGTGTGCATTAACAAATCATCTATCTCAAGAATCACTCTATTGACATCCACAATCTCTGGTTTTAAAGGAGAGCGCCTGCCGAATGCCAGAAGCTTACGCGTTAATTGACTACCCATAACTGTTGCAGCTAATGCACTTTCCAGATATTTTGATGATAGATTCCTATTTTTACTTCCCTTGATAAGTTCAATATTACCCATGATGACAGCCAGCAGATTATTGAAATCATGGGCCACACCTGAGGTTATTCGTCCAATGGCTTCCATTTTCTGTGCGCTATGGATCTGTTGCTCTCGTTCAGCGAGTGTTTTTTCCGCACGTTGGCGCTCCACCATTTCTCTCTTTAATGAGGCATTACTTATTCTGAGATCTTTTGTGCGAGCATGAATTTGCAGTTCAAGATCCGAATTAAATCTGGTCTTCTCCTTCAAGTTGTACCAGAATATAGTTAGCGTAAGAACACTTATTAATATACTAGCTCCAATCAATACGAATCCAATGCGTACACGACTTGCAATGTCGTCATCGAGGTTTTTTAAAAGCCTGTTATGGGTTTCGCGATTTAATGTAGTCAGCTCCTCAAAAGGTTTATACATGCTCTGAAAAATCCCCTCTACGACTGATGCCTTTTGAATATCATCATGTTGTAGCGAAAAAAGCGGCTCTTCGTACTTCAGCATCAAACCGAGTATGCGTTCGATCAGAATACGAACCTCTTCATTGGGTTTCTGATTATTTGAGATGAATGAGGATTCGTAATGATTGACTCGCGCTAATAAAATATCGTAGCGCAGCTGAACTTCCTCTCGAGTCGCTGTACCTACCATGAACTCATTCAAGGCAGATACCAATCTGGCAAGCTCATACTCGGCTTTAACCGAATAAGATGGTAGATGGTCATCAAGAAGTTGCTGCGAAGCTGTTAGCTCCTTGTTCAACTGGAACAGCATCCAGATAGCACCCAATGACAACACCGCAGCGAATATCAGCGGCAGGATATCGAACACTCTTACGCCCGGCATCCTACCTTTCATGGATTAACAACAATTGAATGGAGTTGCCAGATCGATCGGGCAAAGAAATAAGGACGTTTCAATTCGGGCTTGTCGGTCCATGGGTAGATGACCCAAAGCGGGCCATTGTCCCTGACCCGCATAATCTTCCCATTTATACGTGTTGCCACGATGACGTCGTAGTTCTGAAAATCTTCAATAGGTATATCCACTGAATAATTGTCGAAAGCTGAGGCTCGGACAGAATTACCTCGAGCCATTACACCCTTCATTAGATCCCTGGCCAGCACACCTTCAAAAGTCATTAGCCCTTTAGTCCAGGGAGTTTCAGTAGTTACTTGTGTCAGGCCAATATTTTCAAGCATGGCGAGATCAAACCGGGCAGTCATAGGGCTGTCCGTGTTTTCAGTCAAATCATTCTGAGAGTTATAAACATCAATGGAACCTGATATCGTTAAAATAACAGGCCCTGTGGGTTCGTCCAAACTTTGCGCATGGCTCGTCGGGACCAACTGTACGATCACAAATAAAAAAACCAGGGTTGCTTTTATCACCGTCACATTTCCATCAAACATAGCGCCAACATATCTCGTGTCGTGACCTATGCGCAGACAACAATCAACCTGAATCTAGAATACACTTCAAATGGGCATTATTTAAATGCGCCACTATGCTCCACTATGCGCCATTACATGTGCTACTGCATTTCAACGAAATAAGTATAGGCGCTAAGCGCTTGTTATGCCCAAATCTGACACTATATTTCACAAATAAGACCTGTAAATATCTGTTGCCAAACACGGCGAGATTCTATTGCAAATAAGCCCCTTAATCAATGAAAGACAGCTTGCATATGTTTTGGAACTAAAATCGGTTTAATAATGAACCAAGAGATCGCTGCCACTGGCAATTTATACTACGTGTAACATACCAATGATTCTCACCAGCACACTCAGGTGTATACTAAAGTCTTTTTTTAATATTTCGATCAGTCGAAAATACCACTGACTGATAACTCTGCACATGCGTCCGACCTCACGTCGATCTCATGATAAAAACAGAGTTCTAAGCTTGACTTGATCCAGTCTGTGTGCCGATTCCGTTCCTGCTATTTCTCCATAAAATAATTCTGCATTGCGTTAATTTTTTATCGCCACAACTCCTGAATCAAACCTTTCCCAAAAACCAGAATCCCGCTTGCAGTATCTTTCTTCTACTTCGCCAAAAATCATCCTCTATCGTAGGAACACCGGCACGATACGTAATAGCCATGAGCTATGAAACCACGACCCTGCTCCGGAGGAGGCCAACGTCAGGACGTGTATGTCAGCATACATTAACGTGGACAAAACTCTTTTTATTCAATCATCCATTCAGGATCAATGGCCTCGACTTAATCGGACAATGGGCTTAGTACCACTTGATAACCACGAGTAAACATGGAACCTACCAAGATTTGGACAGCAAAATAACCACCTGCTTGCCAGCAAATGCGACACAGCATTCTCATATCATTTTGACAATACAAAAGGATAGGTTTTTATTCGCATACAATTACTTGGTAGTGTTATTTTTGTAAAAACCATGTAATAAGCTTGAATTCTCTATGAGCAAGATGACCCTGATAGTTCTGGCTCTTATATCACTAGGACTGAGTTCGTGTAGCCAGCTGGACTCAATGCTAACTAATAAAGGTGTCGGCATACCCTCGTTAGATACCCGTGTGCTTTCCCAATACCGTTCAGGACCGGTTTTATCCGTCAGCAGTGGTCGTGTATTAACAGATAATGACGATGCTTTCGAAACTAAGCTCAATCTTATCAAGCAGGCAACCAGTACCATCGATCTCGCTTACTTCATCTTTTCCGATGATTACAGTTCCTCCCTTATGGCTCGTGAGCTTCTTGACGCAACCAAGCGAGGTGTACACGTTCGTATGCTCCTTGATTATCACTCGCATTATAAGTCACTTGATTTTTTCCGCATGCTGGAATTCTATGGCAATAAAGGAACAGGACGTCTATCCGTAAAACTCTATAACCGACCAAGCAGAAACATTGTCAAAGATGCTGTCTTTATGACTATGGGCTGCGGACAAAAGGCATCCGGCAGCAAGACGAGATGTGGTGAAGAAAAGTTTCAGGAGATCGAACAACTTTTTGCTGAAGAAAAAATCAACGACGATCAAGGATCTAAGCGAAATATCTCCAATATCAACAAGGGTAATTCCGGACTCTTTCTATCGGGCCTTTATGCCAAGAATCCTGAACTCATGGCAATGGCGGTATCGCGTGGTCAGGATATTGAAATCACTAAACTCAAGAGTAACGATGGCGGCACGAACCCTGAGGATACGGAAAAATTAAAGGAACTGGCTAAGCTCTACTGGCTAGCGACCTATGGTTCCGGCATGGATCGACTGGTCAATCGTGTAAAACTAAGTGCTGCATTTCTGTTTTATGGTGAGCAGGTAAACCCCATATTCGATGCATTTACTGCGTTTCTACCCGTGGAGCGCTCGAAGAACGAAAGAATATCCAGAGAGGCCCTACAACAATCACGCAACGACTGGCAGTATCTGACAGACTTCCTTCATCACAAAATACTGTTTGTGGACCAGAAAGAACTGGTTTTAGGTGGACGAAACGTTGAAGACTCATATCACATGAACACCAACCCCCTTTCTGCCAAATATACTTTTATGGATACGGATGTTCATTTACGACTCACCCAGCCCCAGATCGAGTTGACCAGAAGTTATGACAATCTGTGGGAATTCGACACCATGGTGGCGACACTAAAAGAAGTTGAGTCACATGCACCCAATGACTTTTTAGTCAATAGCACTGCAGCAAAAAATGCTTGCGAATCATTCGCGAAGGCAAACGTAACGGAACACCAGGATTGTTTAAACAGCAAACTAATTGAACACCGGAAAATTTCTCGTAAACAACGCTATCGATCAATTTTTGATCAATTGAACGTGCAAGCAGACTATTTCCTAGCTGAATACCTCGCGGTGCCTGTCGAAAAACGCTCTCCCGCATTCAATCTGGACACCACTGCACAGGTTGGATACTTTGAAAACCTGCCATTTGATAAAGATTTAGCAGGCAAAGACAGATCTCGGCTCTACGGCGCAGTCAATGATAGTGAGATGGTCAGCGGAAAGAACATCCATGCTTTGTGGTTATCTGCGCTTAAGAACAGCTGTGAGATCGCAACAGAGAATAAACCAGTCACTGTCTACCTGCACAACGCCTATTTCTTTCTTCCCTCCAATTTGTTATCAGCGATCGCGCAGATGACAGATGGCCGACAACCATGCGCTTACGTTGACATTGTGGTTTTAAGTAATTCCATTGAGACCACTGATTTGAATGTTGTAAATGTGTTATCACGCCATTCCATGAAAGCATTGTTTGATCACTATGGCGATAGACACAACCCAGCTACGGGAGCGACATTGAGATATTTTGAATACCTGCCAATCGATGATGATAATCGATCGCTACACTCAAAAGTGATGGTATTCGGAGACGATATTTATATCGGTTCAGCGAACGCCGACCTTCGCAGCTACATGATGGACTCCAACAATGGAATATTTATTCGAAAAGCTCCCAGACTGTTGGCAGAGTACACCGGATGGGTGAATACAATTCTTGAAGATCCTTCCCGTTCAGTTAATTTGAACAACTACTACTTCAACACAGAGCGGTCTCATATATTGAAAGAAGGAGATCTACTGGTTGATGCAGAACTGGCGAAGTACCGGGCAGAGCGTTTTATAAAAGATACCGGGCAAATAATGGAGTTAAAAAACCGTCTGCGTGATGCATCAAATGAGGTTTATCGGTTAAGCAAAGAGATCATCAGTGATCATGACGGTTCATCTAGTCAGCAGGCATCGTTCAATAGGCTATTTAAAGCAATCTAGTGGCTTGTTTTTTTTCAGAGCGTTGCGTTTCGCTATATCCGGCAATGACGTATTTGTGCCTGGAGGGGATTTCCATGCAATGCTATACCGGGATTATTTATGTGAAAAGGCTCACATAGAACAATCCTTTCGGCTAGTCGTATTTAGCGCCATTGTTGATGTAACCTTGTCCGCAGTCTTCATAGCTTATGAGACTAGAAATCGCAGGGCAACACTCCAAGAACAGGAAAATTTTACGTGAAAAATTTAGCCACATCTCTAACACTCGTCGCCACTCTAATAGCGGTAGCAGGTTGCAGCTCTTCATCAGATTCAAACACAAGTGAAGGGGGACAACCGACCAATCCATCTTCGCCGACAACTCCGACAACTCCGACCACACCAACGGCAGGTGATAACGGTACTAGTGGCAATGTGACTGGAAACGTTCTCCAGTTCGGTTTTTTTGATATCGAAGATTCAAGCTTTGCGGATGATGTAGATATAAGCGCTGGATTTTTTCAGTTTGAGAATGCCTTGCCGGCAGCGCAATTAACACAGATCCTGCTAACACCTGAACAAGAGCGATGCATTGTCAGTGAAAGCGATATCACCGATTTCGATATTGATGATTTAGATATTTTCCCGGAAATACCGTTCGAATATATATCGGCTGGAGATACCATTGCATTGTCTAGTGTAGCCGGCACGTATGGCGAACTAATCGAGACATCGCTGTTCGGCTTTACAACCTACGCTTCCGAATCTGATCTACCGTTTCCTGTTCCAAGCCCACTGCGCATCGATATTACAGGCGCTGCTTTTCCTGCTTTCAGTCAAGTTGAAATCGCTGCGGCACCTTTATTAACTGGTCTGAATCCGGGCTTTGGCAACCCTATTTCTGCCGGTACTACAGTGACTTGGGATACTACAAACGTCGATAGCGCAAATATTGCTCTGGATGCTAGTTCACAACCGATAAACGGGGTTATCGTGGATATAGAATGCATTATTGACGACGATGGTTCGTTTACGATCCCGGCAAATACCGTTGCAGAGCTAGACGGCCTGTTAGGAAGCAATTGGACTATTAACCTTGTAAACATTGAACGTACTAATCAAGTGGTTCGACAATCTGGAAATGCCCTACTCGTGGTGACTCGAAAGACCATCTAAAGTCTGTTTTGGCGCAAATTTGGGGACATCACGCAGTGCGACGATTAGCGAATCATCGCGCTGCCTTGATGATATTTCCAAAATCAAGTAACGATGTGCCAGATTCCTCAGTCCAACATGACTTTTTTATTAAAAAAACAAGCATTTAGAGATGTTTGTGAGTGCGCCTTCCCTAATCTGATACGATCCTCTCGTTTACCCTCCTTCCGGTCGGCGCAGAATGCATCGGACTCAAATCTATTCTACTCATGCTGCCACTAATACAGCGTCGGGCAGGATTCAGCCGCTGCCGATTGTATCGATACTGGCTTTACCGGGAATTCGCGCAGGGATCCGGACATTGTGTGTTCATCGGCCTTAATCCCAGTACTGGAGATGCCAACAGCGACGATCCGACAATTCGCCGCTGTATGGGCTTCGCCAGTGACTGGGGTTACCGACGAATGACCGTCGTCAATCTGTTTGGCTTCAGAACACCCGATCCGTCGGCACTGAAGAGCGTGTCTATTCCGGAGGGACCCGGCAATCGGGCAGCGTTACGCAAAGCCTGCAACGAAGCGGACAACATTGTGGCAGCCTGGGGAGCGCATGGCACATATCTGTCCCAGTCACGAAAGCTCGCCAGTGCATGGGCAGCCCACACGCTATATTGCTTTGGTCAGACAAAAAATCAGCAACCCCTGCACCCACTTTATCTTCCCAAAACGGCGTCTCTGAAGCCTTACTTGCCACAATACTAATTTTCGCTCGACGAACGCTCTCAGAATTCCGTATACTTGGCCCACTCGACAAGCACGAGCCTGCGCGCCCGTAGCTCAGTTGGATAGAGTACCTGGCTTCGAACCAGGTGGTCGGAGGTTCGAATCCTTCCGGGCGCGCCATTAAAGAGAAAAATCTCAACCGTCCAACATTTTTCTTACGAAGAGCAATCTTAGATTCGAACCGAAAGAGGTTCTTCAATCGCGCCAGCGATTGACAACAAGCGCCGCAGGCGCGCAGCCGTGTAACCCCTACAACGGGGAAATGCTAGCGCCAGACCACAGATACCCGAATTCAAATAAGATTTGCGCGGATTCCAGCTCCACACTGCCGCTATGCTTTTAGTAACACGGATTTAAAGAACAAATGCACTATGACATCAGCTGACAAGGACTGGGTTTACACCAGCAACCAGAATGATCTGGAACGCTATCAACAGGATGAAATTGATCTTAGTTCCAGTATTAATGCGGGTCAGAGAGTCTCTGACCTCAGAAACCTGGCTGATGTGTCAGTTCAGGAACTATCCGAGTGCTGTGGAATAAGCGTGAAAGAGCTTCTGGCATTAGAGTCAGGCTTGATGCAATTGACACTCGACCTCGCAAAGCAGCTATCACAACACCTGGGGGTCGAATACTCGTATCTCTATGTAGATTCCGACAATCAGAGATAAACAAATACTTATTAATTTTTAGAAATTTGTGAACTAAGTGGTTTACCGGAACTCAATGGGTCTAGCCGCAGATACGAGCATCTGATCAGCACAACCGTGCGTAACGATCATGTGATCAACGAATCCGCGTCAAAGATTCATCAAATCCTCCTCATCACAAAAGACTACTAATTATGACTCTCTTATCCACAGTCACTAAATCTGCAATTCTCGGTTCAGCGCTTACAGGATACGCACTGACATCTGCATACGCTGCAGACCTGTCTGCGGTGCCATCTGGTGGTTACGAAGTGGACGCCACCCATGCCTACATCAACTTTCAGTACAATCATCTGGGTCTATCCAACCCGACTTTAAGTTTTGACGATTTCACGGTTGATCTGGACCTGGACAACGCCGATCCTACGCAATCCAGTTTCGCAGTAACTATCGATCCGAACAGCATAGTCACAGGTTCGCAGATCTGGAAAGAGCACCTGACGAGCGGCGACTGGTTCGACGTTGCCAAATACCCTGATATTGTGTTCCAGTCGACCGCCGTGGAGGCGGAAGGCGATGGCGCCTACAAGGTGACAGGTGATCTAACCGTCAAAGATGTCACCAAACCCGTGACCTTGAATGTCAGCATCAATGCTGCCATGAATCATCCGATGAGTGGCAAACCGGTTATTGGCCTGGATGCTTCAGGTAGCGTGTTGCGCTCAGATTTTGGTCTTGGCAAATTCGCGCCAAACGTCAGTGATGAGGTAACGCTCAGCATTTCGGTGGAGCTGTTAAAAGCTGGCGAATAGACTACTCTTTCGCGCATCTGGTTCCGAAATGTAAAACACAAAATGCAAAAGTCTGCCGAGCAGCGTTATGGCGATGTTGCCGTGATATTTCACTGGCTCATCGCCTTTTTCATTATCGGTCTGATGGCTGTCGGCAAGTATATGGTCAGTCTCGACGATAGCGACCCCATTCGCTTTGCGTTTACACAATGGCACAAAAGTTTTGGATTAACCGTGCTGGTTTTGTCTGTGCTAAGGCTGACCTGGCGATTCACGCACCGCCCTCCGCCAGAACCCGCCTCAATACCGGCGTGGCAGCAAGGCATAGCGACAATCGTACATCTGCTGCTTTACGGCCTGCTACTGATAATACCGCTGACTGGTTGGATCATGACTTCGGCTTCACCGCTGAACATCGACACAGTTTTGTTCAATGTAATAACGATTCCGCATCTGCCACCTTTTGCACATCTTCCCAACAAGGCAGACATTGCCGAATCTTTTCATCAGTATCACGAACTTGCTGGTAATCTGTTGATCCTGTTATTACTGGCACACATCGCTGCGGCGCTTAAACATCATTTCATTGACAAGGATGCCATCCTGGTGCGCATGCTCCCGGATTGGAGTTCCAGCGCGTTCAAAGTTAAAATTACAACCCTCGCAGTGGTCATTGCCAGCGCAAGTGCTGCACTTTATCTACACGCAAGTTCGGGCAATCAGGCAGCTCTGCTAGCCGCTGGTGCCAGTGAAGTCAGCTTCATCGCAGACGTCACTGGCGATGATACGCCGGGGGCATTTGCCGACTCGACGGTTACGGCCAGCATTGATCCGCAAGCGCCTGCCAACAGCTCCATCATTGCTGTGGTTAACACAGCGTCTCTGTCCAGCGCAAACACGCAAGTTGAAGGCTCACTGCCGGATACGGAATGGTTTGATGTGGAAGGACATCCTCAAGCCAGATTCGAATCCACCTCGATCTCGGCCAACACCGACGGCACGCTCCAGGTTGAAGGCACACTGACGATTAAAAAAACCACTCAGGTGGTTAATTTTTCTATGAAACTGACTGACGAAGAGAATAAACAGGTGGCGCGTGGGGAATTTGACATTGACCGTCGAGAATTTGATATCGGGATGGAGAGTCAAAGCACCGACGAATATGTGGGATTTACTGTCAAAGTTCTTTTTCGCTTCGATATCGCTCAACCAACAACATAATAGTAACAATAAGTTAACCGTCAGAGCTTCGCCCGTCACAAGCCTGACGTCCAGCTCGCGAGCGCGTAGAATTGAGCTTCTGCTAATGCATAGAGGCCTCACGCTTTGTCGATTAAGAAAATTCTAGTTGCAAACCGTTCTGAAATCGCCATTCGGATATTCAGAGCCGCGAATGAACTGAACATCAAGACAGTTGCAATTTGGGCGCAGGAAGACAAACTCGCATTACACAGATTCAAGGCAGATGAGGCGTATCAGGTCGGCGCCGGGCCTCATCTGGAAGAGACAATGGGTCCTATTGAGTCCTATCTGTCAATTGACGAAGTTTTGCGTGTCGCCAGATTATCTGGTGCGGATGCCATTCATCCGGGCTACGGCCTGCTCTCGGAAAGCCCGGAGTTTGTGGACGCCTGCGATGCTGCCGGCATCACTTTCATAGGCCCCAAGGCCGACACCATGCGCCGGCTGGGTAATAAAGTAGCGGCCCGCAACCTTGCCGTCGAAGCAGGCGTCCCGGTAGTGCCTGCAACCGACCCCCTGCCCGAAGATCTGCCTACCATCAAGAAAATGGCGGCAGAAATCGGATACCCCATCATGTTGAAGGCCTCCTGGGGTGGTGGTGGTCGCGGTATGCGTACCATTCGCAGCGAGGAGGATCTAGACAAAGAAACCAACGAGGCACGACGAGAAGCACGAGCGGCGTTCGGCAAGGACGAAATTTATCTGGAAAAACTGGTCGAACGTGCCCGTCATGTAGAGGCCCAGATTCTGGGAGATACACACGGCAATGCCGTACATTTATTCGAGCGCGACTGCACAGTCCAGCGACGCAACCAGAAAGTCGTCGAACGCGCCCCTGCCCCATACCTGAATCACGAACAACGCGAGGAACTGAGCAACTATGCGTTGGAAATTGCCAAGACCACCGCTTATCTTGGCGCTGGTACAGTCGAATTTCTCATGGACATGGATACTGGCTCGTTTTACGTCATTGAGGTGAACCCGCGCGTTCAGGTAGAACATACAGTTACCGAAGAAGTTACCGGCATAGACATTATCAAGGCCCAGATTCATCTGGTAGAAGGTCATGCAATAGGAACGCCTGAGTCAGGAGTGCCAGCCCAGGAAGACATTTACCTCAACGGTCATGCCATGCAATGCCGCATCACCACTGAAGACCCCGAGCAGAACTTTGTACCCGACTATGGGCGTATCACCGCCTACCGCGGCGCTTCAGGTTTTGGTATTCGTCTGGATGGTGGAACCGCCTACTCCGGTGCTGTAATAAACCGTTTCTACGACCCACTACTTGAGAAAGTTACTGCCTGGGCCCCAACCTCTGACGAAGTTATCCGAAGGATGGACCGCGCTCTGAGAGAATTTCGAATTCGCGGAGTTGCAACCAACCTGACGTTCCTGGAAAACGTCATTGGACATCCGAGCTTTCTTGATAATAGCTATACAACGCGTTTCATCGATACAACCCCAGAGCTGTTTGACCAAGTAAAGCGAAAGGACCGCGCTACCAAGTTGCTCACCTACATTGCTGATGTCACCGTCAACGGTCACCCTGAAACACGTGATCGCCCCGTACCGAGAACCGATGCGTTAAAACCTGTTGCGCCCTGGTTTGACGGCGATATTCAACCAGGTACAAAAAACCGTCTGGATGACATGGGACCGGCAAAATTTGCACAATGGCTGCGCGATACACCTCATGTCCTGGTAACCGATACAACCATGCGTGATTCTCACCAGTCGCTACTCGCAACGCGCATGCGTACCAACGATATCGTCAACATCGGTGAATCCTATGCCAAGGGTTTACCGGAATTGTTATCCCTGGAATGCTGGGGTGGCGCTACTTTCGATGTCAGCATGCGTTTTTTAACCGAAGATCCATGGGAACGTCTGGAAATGATCCGGGAACGTGTTCCCAATATTCTGCTGCAAATGCTTATCCGAGGAGCCAATGGCGTTGGATATACCAACTATCCGGATAACGTGGTTACCCATTTTATCAAGCAGGCAGCAGCATCAGGCATTGATCTATTTCGCGTGTTCGATTGCTTCAACTGGGTTGACAACATGCGAGTGTCAATGGATGCCATTCTGGCCGAAGACAAACTGTGTGAAGCGTCAATCTGCTATACCGGCGACATGCTGGATCCGGCGCGCAGTAAATACAATCTCAAATACTATATAGATCTTGCAAAGGAGTTGGAAAAGGCTGGTGCACACATTCTTTGTATCAAGGATATGGGCGGGCTCATGAAACCGGCCGCAGCATCAGTGTTGTTCAAGGCGCTTCGTGAAGAGATAAGCCTGCCGACCCATTTCCACACTCACGATACATCGGGGATCTCAGCCGCGACGACGCTTGCGGCTGTCGAAGGTGGCGTTGACGCCATTGATGGTGCCATGGATGCCTTGTCAGGCCTTACCTCTCAACCGTGCCTGGGCTCGCTGGTAGCCGCCATGCGCGGCACGCCTCGCGATTCAGGACTGAGTCGTGAGACTATCGATCAGATTTCGTTCTATTGGGAAGCGGTACGTAATCAGTACGCTGCGTTCGAAAGCGACCTGAAAGGTCCAGCTTCTGAAGTGTATCTGCACGAGATGCCTGGTGGTCAATTTACCAACCTCAAAGAACAGGCGCGTTCCATGGGTCTTGATTCGCGGTGGCATGAAGTCGCTAGAGCCTACAGTGACGTTAACAAGATGTTCGGCGACATTGTGAAAGTCACCCCTTCCTCAAAAGTCGTTGGCGATATGGCGCTGATGATGATCAGCCAGGATCTCAGCATTCAGGATGTTGAAAATCCAGACAAGGACATCTCTTTCCCGGATTCTGTTGTTGCCATGATGCGTGGAGAATTGAGCCAAACACCGGGTGGATTTCCCGAAGGTATTCGCAACAAAGTGCTCAAGGGAGAAACTGCGATGTCTGAACGTGCCAGCGCTGTTATGCCTCCCGCTGATCTTCCCGCGGTCAAGCAACAACTTGCAGAAACGCTGGAGCGCGATATCAATGAGCAGGAGCTCGCCTCCTACAACATGTATCCCAAGGTCTTTACTGACTTTGCCGCAACACAGGAACTTTACGGGCCCACCAGTGCGCTTCCCACACCCGTCTACTTTTATGGAATGCAGACTGGCGATGAAGTTCTTATTGAAATTGAAAAAGGCAAAACGCTGGTTGTACGGTGTCTGGCTGTCGGCGACATAAACGACAAGGGCATGAAACGCGTGTTTTTCGAGCTTAATGGCCAACCGCGTTCCATAGCAGTACCCGATCGTCTATTGGGTGCTAGTGCCAATGCTGTAAGAGGCAAGGCAGAACCCGGCGATAACACGCAGGTAGGCGCTCCTATGCCCGGAGTGGTTTCCACAGTCAACGTCAAGGCCGGTCAAAGCGTTGAGACAGGTGACATCCTATTGTCAATCGAGGCAATGAAAATGGAGACCGCCATTTACAGTGAGGTGAATGGTGTCGTCGGCGAGCTTCTTGTCAAAGCCGGCGATCAGATAGATGCAAAAGACCTGATGGTAAGACTCGAAGTTGCCGAAGAGAGCGAGGCGTAGAGTACCGAAAACGGCCTAACTCTGCCTTTCGCAATGTTCTTGTACCCAGACGATGGATAAATCAGTCACCGCTCCATCCTCCACGGGTACTACCGTGGGGAAGATTTCAACGACGTCATCGGTTGCGGCTGAAAGAGCCTTGCACCTGGATGCTCTTAGAGGTCTGGCCGCAATGATCGTCGTCTTCGCTCACTTTCTGGGAGCGTTTCATCCTTGGGCAGTATTCTCAAACAGCGCATCTTTTGCTAGTGCGTTTGAGCAGCGCTACAGCTGGGAAGCATGGCTGCACTGGCCACCGCTCGGACTATTCACCGCCGGTCACTTTGCTGTTTGTCTGTTCTTTGTGTTAAGCGGCTACGTTTTGTGTGCAAGTTATATTGGCAAACCCGGCCAGGGGTGGCGTATCGCAGGTGCCATTGTCAAACGACCGTTTCGGCTTGCCGGCCTGGCTCTCATGTCATTACTAATTGGTGCCTGGCTCTGGTCAGGTGACTGGCTGCTCCATCAAGAAGTCGGCACCCTCGCCGGATCAAGCGGTTGGCTTGAAAAATTCTGGGTAGGCCAGTTTAGCTGGTCGGACTTCGGACAGAAACTGATAAGGGGCCAGGCAGGTAGCGAATACAACCCGCCCTTATGGACCATCAAGATTGAAGTTATTGGCTCCTTTCTGGTTTTTTTCTTGTTACTGGCTATTAACTGGATGCCTCAGTGGGCACGGCTGATAATCATGGCTGCGTTAATTGTGCTGTTAAACGGCACTTACTATGAAGGTTTCGTGATCGGGATGTTGTTGGCCGATGTATTCAGGTCGCGTGCCGAGGTTAAATGGTCTGGCGGTGTTGCAATTTGGATTGTCTCGGCAGTCGCTATCGCGCTAGCAAGCTATCCTTACTATTCGGTGCGCCCTCCCCTACCAGGCCTGGTAACCGGGGAAACAACATTGAGCATGGTGAGCGCATCTATCGTCTTTGTCGTGGTTCATCGGTCATTGCTTTGGCGTAGATCGCTAACGACCCCGGTGTTGATCAAACTCGGTGAGCTATCCTACGCGATCTATGTTTTGCATTTCCTGATCATCCATACGCTAACAGCCTCGCTTGTATTGAACTTGACCGAGCGCATAGGATTTGGCTGGGCCAGCCTTATAGCAGGTGTTTTATCGCTACCTGTGTTATTCGGATTGTCGGCCCTCGCAACACGTTATGTAGACCGACCCTGCATTGATTTTGGTCGCTGGATCGAGTCGATTTTTTACCGGCTGGTGCGTGTCAGACCACACCTGCAGTCCGGTTCGAAAAAGCCCTGAAGTTCCTCGTATGTTTTTACAAGTGCATAGCTCAATACTCTATTACCTCAAATTCCAGATTATCTGAGTCGAGAAAATAGAACCGTTTTCCCGGTTCGTAGTCGGCATGACTGGTTGGGACAAAGCCTGCGGCGATTACCTTTCGTTCTGCTTCCCCCAGATTTTCAACAACAATGCCCAGATGATTCAAACCGTTCAGCCGATCATAGCTGCGTTTAGAATCAGGTTCGGGTTGTTCTCTTGTGTACAACGCCAGGTAAGTATCCTCTCCACCCACATGCACTGTATAACCCTCATGAATGGCTTCCCCTTGCCAGCGAATCTGCCAATCAAAAAGCGTGTTCAGAAGCTCAGCCGTTGCCAGTGGGTCCTTAACCGTTAAATTTACATGCTCCAGTCTAGCCATATGCGTACCTCGTCAATTAAGTTTGGGTGTGTTGACGAATACTAATACCTCAAGTAATGTTGAGGTCAAGATCTCTTTCCAGATTTTTATCGCATGCATAAGCGGGACCCTTTTATAAGCATCGGACAACTGTCGCAACGAAC
Organism: Granulosicoccus sp.; assembly: GCA_045106855.1. Taxonomy (GTDB): domain Bacteria; phylum Pseudomonadota; class Gammaproteobacteria; order Granulosicoccales; family Granulosicoccaceae; genus Granulosicoccus. The sequence goes on along the minus strand of JBGCFI010000002.1, from coordinate 207,825 downwards.
TGGCCTTGCAGTCTCTGCAATTCGTTTTTACGAAGCCCAAGGCTTGATTGATTCAACTCGCAGCAGCGGCGGCCAACGCCGCTTTAAACGCCATTGCATTCGCCGTCTATCTTTTATTATCATTGCGCAGCAACTGGGTTTCCCGTTAAACGATATTCGTACACAACTCGATTCGCTGCCAGCAAACCGTACTCCAACGAAAAAAGATTGGGATCGCCTGGCCAACAGCTTCAAAAAAGATATAAACAGACGAATTGAAGGATTGATAGACATGCGTGACAAGCTGTCATCATGTATTGGCTGCGGTTGCTTGTCGCTAAAAAGTTGTCATCTTTACAATCCTGATGACAGAGCTGAGCGTTTGGGCGGAGGTCCACGATTTTTACTCGGAGACAATTCGTCCATGCTCGATGATATGCTCGATGTGCCAACATAAACTACAGCTGCCCGCTACCAATTAATTCGGTTTGGGAACTCACTAGCCGTCGACTAACTTATTCCACAGATGTAGTTGCTGCTCTCAGCATGATTGCACTGTATTGCACGCACGGTAATTATCTCGTTATACTCTCAGATTCAAGACACGATCCACGCTATCCATGCACAACTTGATAGGTCTCCCGACTGTCAGTTCGGCAAGACGAATATTGGTGTCAACAAAAAACGGATTACTCTCGTAAAAACAGCCAGATATAGACAGACAACTGAAGAAAAAGTAATATCTCAGCAGCACGCCTACCGTGCTGTTGCCCCCCATATCCACTCTGCGTGGGGTTCTGGAGGAAGGTTTAATGCCTGATGTTCATGTTCAAGCTTCAACGGTAATCCCAGCCCCGGTACAACGTGTTCACGACACGCTGGTAGATTTTACAACCTGGCCGGACTGGTCGCCCTGGCTGTATATCGAACCGGAAGCGCAGGTGGATTACACCGGCAACAAGGGCGAGCCCGGCCATGGATACCAGTGGGCCGGCAACAAAGTGGGAGCTGGCAGCATGAAACTGTCGGGGGTAGCTCCCGGACGCATCGACTGCACCCTGCGTTTTCTAAAACCATTTAAGTCAACGGCCACCGTCTGGTTTGATCTGAACGAATCAGCTCCAGACCAGACCACGCTTACCTGGTCTATGCACAGCCAATTGCCATTCTTCCTGTTCTGGATGAAAGATTCGATGACGGCTATGATTAAAGCCGATTACAAGCGGGGTCTGGCACTATTAAACGGTTTATTAACAACTGGGGCATTGACTTCACAAACCCGGCTTCAGGGTATGGAAGATCTCGATCCTATCTCGTACGTCGGACATCAAGTTGTGACATCGATTGATCAACTGCCATCATCAATCCCCCAACCATTCTCAGCACTCGCCGAACAAGAAAAATCCGGTGTGTACACATCTATAGGTAACGCATTTTGTTTCGATGACAAAATGGTGCCCAAACGAAACGAAATCACGTACACCGCAGCGCAACCGGTGGTTAAATCGGTGTCAGTTGCCCAACCAACTCGTATCACGCACAACTCCCGCCTGTCGCGCATTAAAGGCGTTTCACACCGGTCCATATCTGCACCTTGCCAATGCCTGGGCAATGCTAATGGGCGAGGCTCGATACAAAAAACTCAAGGGTTTAAAGTCGATTCCTCCGTTTGAGATTTATCTGAATGACCCGGACACCACAGCGCCATCGGAACTGATCACCGAACGGTATCTTCCGTTGAAATAGGTTTAACACTGTCGCCATCGTTTAAAGAAGATATCAACGATCCAACACAAAGAAATCAGGACTTCTTATGCGCTATGTGTCTTGCAAGAGTTTCACAGAACTGATTCCATGCGCTATTATGTAACCAACGTTGACTTAAAACGAACAGGGGCATGCGGAACAATGCCCTCAGACCTGTCAGTTGCAGGCCAGGAGGGTCTTAAACCGACAATAATAAGCTTTCCTATTTCTGTCCAGGACGACCTTACTGAACTAGCGCTGGTCATCTATGCCAGGCCCCGCTGGTCTATTTTCAGAATTTATCAATGATGTTGACTTTCCATATACCGGCAGAAAGTCTTAAGGCCTCCGATCCTATTGCTCTGCTCATGAAATACCCAAGGGGAACACACACATGAAAACCATCAAAACGATAGGCACCTTTGCGGCTACGGTGTTATTGGCTAATACCGCCGCAGCACAAACCGACTTATCCATGTGGTATCACGGTGCTGGCAACGAGGTAGAAAGTGCACTTATCCAACAGCTCGTCGACGATTTCAATAACGGGCAATCGGACTGGAAAGTCACCGTTGAAAGTTTCCCGCAACAGTCTTACAACGATAGTGTCACTGCGGGAGCACTCGCTGGCGACTTGCCTTGCATAATTGACGTCGATGGACCTGTTATGCCGAACTGGGCATGGTCAGGCTATATGCAGCCGTTAGACATTAGCGATTCCATCGTCGATAATTTTCTTGACGGTACCAAGGGCATCTGGGATGGTGAGTTATATTCCATAGGTCTCTGGGACGCAGCGGTCTCACTTTATGCAAGGCGCTCTGATCTGGAAAAATGGGAGCTACGCACCCCCACGCTGGATGACCCATGGTCGATGGAAGAATTCATGGGTGCGCTTGATGCTGCCAAAGCTGATGGTGCCTATGAGTACGCGCTGGATCTGGGTATGGCCTGGACCGGCGAATGGTATCCCTACGCATTTTCACCTTTTCTTCAGTCATTTGGCGGAGACATCATCAACCGTGAGACATACCTGAGTGCTGACGGGGTACTCAATAGCGATGAAGCCATTGCTTTTGGTGAATGGTGGCAATCACTGTTCACAGAAGGCTATGTACCCGGCACCAGTCAGGATCCGGCCGATCGTGACAGCGCTTTTAACGAGGGACGCTATGCGTTTCAGTGGAACGGCAACTGGGCTGGTATTCCCACCCTTGAAGCGGTCGAGGATGTTGTGTTTTTACCGGCCCCAGACTTTGGTAAAGGCGGCGTAATCGGTGCTGGCTCCTGGCAGTTTGGAATATCGGCCACTTGCGAAAATCCAGAAGGTGCAAATTCCTTCATTGAACATGCTTTACAGGACAAATATCTAACGGCATTTTCAGATGGTATCGGACTCATACCCGCCACAGCCAGCGCGGCCACATTAACCAAACACTACTCAATCGGTGGCAAGCTTGCTGCCTACTTTGATTTGTCCGAAAGACAAGCGCTTGTACGGCCGGTTACACCAGGCTATGTCGTAGCAGCCAAGGTATTCGAAAAAGCACTCGCTGATATTTCTAACGGTGCTGACGTCGCTGACACACTTGATGCAGCTGTTGACGAAATTGATGCCGATATTGAACGTAACCAGGGCTACGGACACCAATAGTAACTCTCCACCCGTCTTGCGGAGTCTCACCACCAGAGCTCCGCACTACTCAGGTTGAAAAGCGATGAGTTCGAAGCTCACAACGTCCAACCGTGCAGGCTGGAGCTTCGCAATACCCGGATTCGGGTTAATTGCGATGTTCATCATCTTGCCCTTCTTTTTTGCGTTTTATCTTTCCCTGACCAATCAGCGGCTGGTCTCTCCTAACCCCACCGAGTGGGTGGGACTGGACAACTACCGCCAATTGCTGGATGTCGCCCTCGTTACCCTGTCGCCTGAACGCTCCGACGACGGTTCCATTGAACGCGACGAGACGGGCTCACCGAAGTTTCCGAGAGTAAGAACCATCACACGCTCGAAAGATCACCCTGAATACAAGGGTATGCGTGAATGGTTCCGTTGGCATTCAGGTGATAACGCAAAGGTTGTTATTGTGCGCGACATCGTGTTCATGAAAGCCATCATCAATACGTTTTTGTTTGTCCTTGTAGTCGCCCCCGTACAGGGAGCCTGCGCACTTGGTCTTGCATTGTTGATCAATCAGCGCTTACGCGGAATCAATATCTTCCGAACCATTTACTTCATGCCGGTAGTTATTTCTATTGTTGTGGTCTCCCTGCTCTGGCGGTTCATATACGACGGCAACGATGGTTTACTCAACAACATGCTTTCAGCTTTATCGTTCGGCCTGTTTGAACCCATTGATTGGATCGGCAATGAAAATACCGCATTGGGCTCAATCATGGCTATGTCCATATGGCAAGCAGTTGGCTTTTTCATGGTTATCTGGCTAGCGGGTCTTCAAACCATCAGCCCAACTCTATACGAAGCGGCGAGCATCGAAGGCAGCAGCAGGTGGCAGACGTTTCGTTACGTGACATGGCCCGGGCTGCGCAACACAGCCGTCTTAGTACTGCTAGTAATAACAATGCAATGCTTTGCCCTGTTCGCGCAGATTGATGTCATGACCAATGGAGGCCCGTTAGACTCAACTCATACCTTGGTTTTCCAGGCCGTTGAGCGAGGCTACGGCAAGCAGGACATCTCCGGAGGTGCAACCATCAGCGTTTTCCTGTTTGTTATTGTGCTTTGTATATCCTTGGCTCAACGCTGGATTACAAGAGATCGATGACATGAGCGCGATTTCGAAAGACAACCATGGCCTTCGCTTACTGATGCGCTACCTGGTATTGGTACTGATTGCCATTATATTTTTGTTTCCGCTGCTTTTCATGGTCGTTTCATCACTTAAACCACAGGCGCAACTACTCGCCGACACCTCAAGTCTTCGCGCTTTCCTACCGGTAGGTGATATTGGCCTGCACAACTACCACGACGCATTCCGGCGCGCACCTGTCATGACATTTATTTTTAACTCTGTCTTTGTAACAGCCACAACAGTTTTTCTGTCACTGCTGTTATGCTCTCTGGCCGCCTTCTCCTTTGCATTTCTCAAATGGCGTGGACGCGGCTTGCTGTTATCGATTGTCCTGGCAACGCTTATTATCCCGTTCGAAACCATTGCCATTCCTCTGCTGTTGTTGGTATCCAAGTTACCCTGGATAGGTCTGGATGGATTCAAGTTAGGCTGGTTGAACACTTATCATGTGCAGATTATTCCCTGGATAGCCGACGGACTGACCATTTTCCTGTTTGTTCAGTTCTTCAAGGATCTGCCTGAGGAACTCATTGAAGCCAGTCGCGTAGAGGGCGCAAGTTGGCCGCAAATCTACTATCGAATAGTCATGCCACTTTCGGGGCCGGTTATAGCGACTGCTGCAATCCTGAAGTTTCTGGTGATGTACAACCAGTATCTGTGGCCGTTAATTGTGGTGCAACAGGAGAGCGTACGACCGGTTATGGTTGGACTGGGTTACTTCTTTCAGTTAAATCCAGCCTGGGGAGAACTGATGGCGTATTTGACGGTAATCACGCTACCTGTTCTCGCGTTCTATCTCGTCTTGCAAAAGGCCTTCATTGCATCCATCGCCTCCACTGGCGTCAAAGGCTAGTGTCCGGCATACCACCAATGTTTCATCATGGCTAACGTTAAACTAAACAATATTCGCAAAAGTTACGCTGGCACCGAAGTCATTAAAGGTGTGGATATAGACATAGAAGATGGGGAATTCACTGTCTTTGTCGGACCGTCCGGGTGTGGGAAATCAACCTTGTTACGCATGATCGCAGGGCTGGAAGACATCACCTCCGGTGCGCTCGAAATAAACAATCGCGTGGTAAACGACCTTGAACCTAAAGAGCGTGGAATAGCAATGGTCTTCCAGAGCTACGCCATTTTTCCACATATGACCGTGCGCGAAAATGTGGCCTTTGGCCTGACCATTGCGGGAGCTTCCAAAGAAGAAAAAAAACATAAGGTGGATGAAGCCGCCCGGATATTGCAGATGGAGCATCTACTTGATCGACGCCCCTCTCAACTTTCGGGCGGTCAGCGTCAGCGCGTAGCTATTGGCCGTGCAATTGTCCGGGATCCAGCGGTTTTTCTATTTGACGAACCATTATCAAACCTGGATGCCTCGCTTCGTATGAGCATGCGTATGGAAATTGGTAAGCTGCATCAAGACCTCAAGGCAACGATGATCTATGTAACTCACGATCAGGTTGAGGCGATGACCCTGGCCGATAAAATTGTGGTCCTGAAGGACGGCATGGTGATGCAGGTCGGAACGCCAATGGAGCTTTATCACGAACCTGCAAATCTCTTTGTGGCAGGCTTTCTGGGCGCACCTTCCATGAACTTTATCGACGTCCATGTGCAATCACTGCGCGACAACACGGCTACCGTTGCCAATCAGTCCCTTGAGCCTATCGAAATTAATACTCGCGATAGAGTTTTCGCTGTTGGCGATCAAGCTGTTCTATGTTTGAGACCACAGTACCTTCATCCAGCAGCTCCCGAAGCAGGCATGCTGCATGGAAATATTTTGTTAACAGAACGCCTGGGATGCGAAACCGTTGTAGACACCCAACTACATGACGGATCAACAATCATTGCCGCCATTGCCGAGGATCGGGTACTGGATCCGGGTTCACCCATCGGTTTCACGTTTGATGCTGCACAGGCTCACTTGTTTCCTCGTGATGTAGTTTCAAGTACCGAACACTAAACGCCAGTTTTTTAATTTTACGAAAAGCGGATTGAACGAGATGGATACACCGGCTTGTACAACACCTGTCGAGAGCCGTTGGCGCCCCGCCCTGCACTTCACAGCAAAACGCGGATTCATTAACGACCCAAATGGTTTGATCTATATCGATGGGCATCATCATGCGTTTTATCAACACAATCCGCACGATGTTGTACATGGCCCAATGCATTGGGGACACGCCGTCAGTGACGATCTTGTCCATTGGCAAGAGTTACCTATCGCTCTGTATCCTGACAAACGCGGACAATGCTTCTCAGGCAGTGCCGTCCCGATGCCTGATGATAGTGTGGCACTTATCTACACGGCGCATCTGGAAAAAACCGAGGGTGAGGCGTTACAGACCCAGTGCCTGGTGTATGCCAATCGCGAACTAACACACTTCGAATCAGAGCCTGGCAATCCCGTGCTTAATAACCAGAGCTCATTGAAGGATTTCCGAGACCCAAAGGTATTCTGGCACGCAGCAACCGCTAGCTGGATCATGCTTATCACTCACGGTCGACACGTGGGTATCTATCGTTCTGATGATTTACTGGACTGGACTTTCTCCAGTGAATTTGGCGCAGGACTAGGCGCGCATGGCGAAGGCGCCTGGGAATGCCCGGACCTTGTCGAAGTCCCGATGTCCGACGGAGAAACCCGCTGGGTTTTGATTGTAGGAGTATGGTCAGGCGCATGCGGCGGTGGTAGTGGTACACAATACTTCATTGGAGAATTCGATGGGTTTCGATACCATCACGATGTAAATGCAGCCTCGATTCACTGGTTCGACTACGGACGAGATTGCTATGCAGTGCAATCATTCGCCGGACGCGACGCCATGCCCCCTCGCGTTATCGCCTGGTTTAGTAATTGGCAGTATGCCAATGAAACACCGACTCAGGGTTTTCGTGGCTCGTTTACCCTACCGAGAGATCTGGAACTGGTCGATACGTCCGCGGGTTACCGATTACGACAACGTGTTCCAGATACCGTCAGGAATGAGTTTACGCTTATCAATGCCAATAGAAAGCCTGAAAGTGCCGTCTATCGCATACAGCGCCAGGAGTCTCTCAAGCCCGGACAATGCCTGGAATTCTGTCTATTCGGCGAAACAGAACCCGTATTTACCATCAAGCGCCACAGTGCCAATCGAAGTTGGAATCTGATCTTTGATCGCAAATCAACACTCGGAAACAACACAACGCTTACCACATTCGCCAGCACCAATGCTGTAGAGCTCACGGCCCCACCTGGCGATACATTGGAATACGAACTCTTTGTTGATCACGGACTAACCGAGCTGTTTATCTCAGGTGGTATTGATGTTGCCACCATGTGCTTTTATCCGGCGGACCCATCTGGAAAGGTTAGCGTCACGCAACATGATGAAAAGTGAACGATGATATAGTCTTGAGCTGATCCGTTCGATATTGCCAATGATGCTGAATCGCGTAACAACCCCGTGTTTGGTTTTACTGATCGCTTTAATTGGCATCAGCTGTGGTAGCTCTGATTTAACGAACAATAACGTTACACAAGAACCCGGGAATGAATCCTCTCCTTTAGTGACTAATAACGATATCACTGAAAAATCATCCGCTGTAATTTCAGATTTTACGAATTTCCTTAATGAACAAGAACTATCCGCCGGTGCAATTGCAGTGGCTTACGAAGGTGAGCTAGTCGATAGCGCCGGAGTAAACCGGCAAGCGACTGACATTGCGCCGGTTGCTTCACTCTCTAAAGCAATCACTGCAGTGTGCACGATAAAGGCTTTGGAACTGGGCAATTTCCAGACATCAGCAAAATTAGGCGAAGTGATGCCTGCAACGTTGGCAGGCCTGGAAACAAGTGACGATAGACTCAGGGATATTACCGTTCTGCAGCTACTGACCCACAACAGTGGGATACACACGGCACATGTATCGGTACTAGGCACAACAATTCCCACTATGCGCCTTGAACAGAAAAACTGGCAACTAGAGTTTATCGCCAGAGACGGATTAGCCGCTGACCCCGGATCAGGATACGTCTATGCCAATGCTAACTACCTGATTCTCGGCATTATCATAGAAGCCATCGTTCAGGATGACTATGAAAACTGGTGCCAACAACAGGTGTTGCAGCCACTAGGAATAACCTCGGCGCGACTATCACCCACCTGGACTCTGTTAAGTGCATTTGGTGGCTGGGAAATTTCCGCTACTGATTATCTGACGTTTGTAAATGCTTACTACAAACCCGATAACATCATAGGGCAGGATCCTGACACGACAACGCTATTCACAACAGTGAATGGGAACGTTCGTTATAGCCTGGGCACACTAATGCTACTGAGCCCTTCTGGCGCTGTTTTCTGGCACGCTGGCAGCTTTACATGGCAAAGTTCCGAACAAAGCGGTCGGTTCGGCGCTTACTTCGCAGTTTATCCTAACGGGTACAGTGTATCCGTCAATCTATCTGATGACTTGAACGATAGCAGAGCCAGTGAGCTGGATAGTCTGCTGTTCCAGTTAGCGCAATGATATTGCACCCAGAGAAGTCACTCAAGGTAGAATAGCGCTCCGCAAACAGTAAACGCAAAGAATATTATGACTGTGGAATTTCTGCTGACTTCTCTGGTCGTGGTTTTATTGCCAGGCACCGGGGTTATTTACACTATTGCGATCGGTTTAGGTCGCGGTTTTAAACCCAGTGTCGCAGCTGCAATTGGTTGCACTTTCGGGATCGTGCCTGCAGCGACCGCTAGTATTTTGGGTCTTGCCGCTATTTTTCACGCCAGTGCTATTGCGTTTCTATTCATCAAGTATTTGGGGGTAGCCTATCTATTTTATATGGCCTGGAGCATCTTGAAAGATCAAGGTTTGATGCAAATTGACGAGAACATTGTAGAGAAATCACTATTTCGCACGGCTGTAGAAGGCACATTATTGAATGTCCTTAATCCAAAACTCTCTCTGTTTTTCGTAGCATTCCTGCCTCAGTTTGTGCCAATCGAAAAGGCAGGCTCCATTGGATACTTAGCTTATCTCGCCATTGTTTTCATGCTTATGACATTTTCAGTATTTGTGGTTTATGGTGCGTTTGCAGCGAAAGCAAGAACGTATGTAATCGAATCGCCAAGAGTAATGCGTTGGATTAAAGGAGCGTTTGCAGGGACATTTGCCTTTCTTGGTTTGAAACTAGCGCTTGCTGATCAATAATACCTGCAAGCTGTGACCTGGAAGGTTCGTTTCGTCTTTCTTTGAACGACTATATTGAGGACGGCCCTGCCGGCTAGAAGGCAAGCAATTTGCCAGGGTTCGAAACTTCTCGACTGCTGGATTGGGCACTCCAGAGACGATTGACAATCTACGTGGACAACGTCAGCTCTGAGAATTCGAGCCTCCAACTATCAAAATCCGGACAGACAACTCAGAATCGCCCTACCTGTGTCAGGCTAGGACCAGAGTTTCATAAATAAAAAAAGGAGTTTGAGTAAAAAGCGACCAACACCTTACAAAGCGCCGTTCCTTTCTCTGTGCCCACCCATTATAAACCGAAACAGCTGATTCAATAAGTGCCTGTCGATGCGTCCAGGCCGAACTCCTCTGAGGCTTGTTGAATCCACATCCAGACATAATCACAAAAGCTTCGTCGAACAATCAGTTCGTATCTGCCCCACCCTTGGTTCAGTTCGACACTACGTAAAGTCACCTGAGCTTTGGCAAACGTCGTGTTGACAACCTTACCTTCGGCAAAATTATCCGGATGAGTGTCGTAGCCCGTGCTCTTCATCAACACGTCACGTGCACGATTGCCAGATAACTCTAGAATACTGTAACCACCAGATACATTTACAATACCGATATGAGCGTCTACGGCCTTGCGCAAGTCAATCTCGATAGCATAGGCCTGATCAAGTGGGCACGTTAACAGCCAGCTATCCGGCGACATCCAGCGAACACAATATTCATCGTTGGTATCGCTTTGTAGCCTTGAACTAAGCGCTAGCCCACAGCGATCCTGCAGCGCCTCGCTCAAGGCATTTGACTGCTCACTTGCCCGTAACAATAAAAAACCAGTTACCGGACGCTCCTGAACATAGACGGTTTGTGCAGAAGACTGTTCCATCTGAACAGAATTGCCGACATTGGGCAATCCAACGTGCACCAGTGCTGAACACATAGTGCTTTTGCTAGTCGTCTTATCCGGGAACTGATCCATTACAGCCACCAATGCTGACTTACTCATGCTTTTTGCCTGTTGTTATCGGGATCAACAAAGATCGTGGAACAAATAACCGCTTCAACAATAGAGCCATTGCGCAACGGGAAGTACACTTTTTCACCCATACGCGCCAAGCCGTCTTTTATCACGCCCATGGCAATACGCCTGTCAAGATACGCACTGTGATAACTGGAAGTCACATGGCCAACCATGGTCATGGGTATTGGCTCCTTTGGATCACGCACAGCCTGTGCGCCCTCCGGAAGCTGTGCATCCGGGTCCGTTGTCATCAAGCCTACCAACTGTTTTCTATCGCTACGTAGACAATCAGCACGTTGCATACCGCGCTTGCCGATAAAACTGAACGGTTTACTCTTGGCAACCGCCCATCCATGATTGATATCGATCGGTGTCATGGATCCGTCTGTGTCTTGTCCGACGATAATAAAGCCCTTCTCGGCGCGTAAAACGTGCATTGTCTCCGTACCGTAGGGCGTGAGATCAAATTCCCGTCCGGCCTCGAATACAGCCCTCCAGACAGCAAGACCATAGTGGGCAGGCACATTAATTTCGAAAGATAGATCCCCAGTGAAAGAGATACGGAAAACTCTTGCGGGAACCCCTGCCACCGTTGCGTTGATCCATTGCATGAATTTGAAGCTATCTGCGCTAACGTCAGCGTCGGTGAGTTTTTCAAGCAACTTGCGCGCGTTGGGACCTGCAATTGCCATGGTCGCCCAGTGATCAGTCACACTGTTGAAGAACACTTCCAGCTCTGGCCAGTCAGTTTGATGGTAAATCTCAAGCCATGAAAGGACGCTTGCCGCGCCTCCCGTAGTTGTCGTCATATGAAAGTGGTTTTCGGCAAGACAAGCAGTGACACCGTCATCCATCACCATGCCATCCTCTCCACACATAAGACCATATCGACACTGACCAGGTTGTAACTTCGCCCAGGCATTGGTATAGACTCGCCCGAGAAACTCACGTGCATCCTTGCCTTGAATATCAATCTTGCCAAGTGTTGATGCATCCAGAATACCTACACTGTTCCGCGTAGCAAGCTGTTCTCGCGCAATGGCCTGCTCAAGGGTTTCATCGCTTTGCGGGTAATACCATGGTCGTTTCCACTGTCCTACATTCTCAAATTCAGCACCTTGATCCAGGTGCCACTCATGCATCGGGGTAAATCGCTGGGGATCAAACAGTGAACCTGTATGCGCACCGGCCACAACGCCAAAGCTTACCGGGGTGTAGTTCGGTCGAAAAACCGTTGTACCGGTCTCTTCAATACTCTTGCCCAATGCTTTAGCAACGATCGCCATACCGTTGATGTTGCCTGTCTTGCCCTGGTCCGTACCAAATCCCAGTGCGGTATAGCGCTTTACATGTTCTATTGACTCGAATCCTTCTCGCGTAGTCATCTCAATTCCGGCAGCGGTCACATCATTCTGCATGTCAACAAACTGTTTTGGCGCTCGACTACATGGCTGTGTATGCGGCAACAAGTACACGGACATAGCAGCACAAACACTCTCATTTGTGGAAGACGTCATAGGTAGCTTCGCTGGTGTGTCATCTACCTGCTGATGACCTGATGCTGCGGCAGCGCTAGCACCTGCAGTGTTGCCATCATTGAGTGCTTCCGCCAATCCCGCTAATCCACTCAAAGCACCTGCAGTCCATCGCTGTTCTGTCGTGGGGCCCGGGACGAAGCCGTTAATGCTTTCGGACCATACAGGGCGACTGCCGGTGTGACAGGACAAATGCACTGCAGGACTCCAGCCTCCGCTGCTGGCAATCGTGTCACAGACAAGTAGCTGCGAGTCACCTGCGACAAACGAGGCAGCATGATTAACAGGTGCTACCACCGCACCGTTAACACGCTTTTTACCGCGCGCCTCGATCAGCGCAGATCCTGTAATTATTCTGATACCGCGTTGCGAGGCGAACTCTGTAACAGAGCCATCAGGACTACTGCGCGTATCGACAATAGCGACGACTTCGCGCCCCGCGTCCGCCCAGTCAAACGCACACTGATAGCCACTATCGTTACTGGTGACGACCACCAGGCGCTGACCTGGCACAACTGCAAAACGATTGATGTAATGCGATATGCTCGAAGCGACCATGCACCCTGGCACGTCATTGTTTGCAAACACTAGTGGTCGTTCATGTGCACCGGTGGCCAGTACCACACTGCCCGCACGAACTTTATGCAACCTTTGTCTTACCTTTCCGACCGGGGCATGCTCAGCTTGATGATCTGTGCGCCTTTCACTGATGGTCAGAAAATTGTGATCGTGGTATCCATTGACCGTTGCATTGTTTAAAAGGGTGACTCGTTCGTTCGAGCTAAGCTGGGCCACCACCTCCGAGACCCATTGCATGGCAGGCTTCCCATCCATAGCCTCGTTACTGAAAAGCAGTGATCCGCCGAACTCGTTGCGTTCATCGGCAACCAAAACACGCGCACCACTTTTAGCAGCACTCAAAGCAGCGCTCAGTCCCGCGGGACCCGCCCCGACGATCACGACATCAGCGTGATGGTGCATATGATCATACCGATCCACATCAGGCACCTTGGGGCTACGACCCAGGCCGGCTGCTTTGCGTATAAATTTTTCGTAAGTCAGCCACTGTGACTTGGGCCACATGAATGTCTTGTAGTAAAACCCAGGGGTCATCAGATCACCACCTATTCTGCCAAGAACACCCATGAGATCGAAATCGGCATTCGGCCAGCCATTCACGGGTTTGCAGGCAAGTCCCTGATAGAGCATCTGCTCTGTAGCTTTAATATTGGGAGTCTGGGTTGCCTCGGTTGAACCTATCTGCATGATGGCGTTAGGCTCTTCCACTCCTGCGCTCATGATGCCGCGTGGCCGGCCATATTTAAAACTGCGACCGACGATGTCCACACCATTGGCTAACAACGCTGATGCAAGCGTATCGCCTTCGTATCCCATCAGGGGTCGGCCAGCGTAGGTAAACTGGATAGGCTTGTTTCTGTTGATGCGCCCACCGGCGGCGAGACGGTTTTTCTGCTGAATCAACAGTTGGTCTCGACTCATCATGATGATTTGCCCGGATCTTTGGACGCTGTGCGGTAGTTAAGTATTGACCCGCTGGTACTCATCAATCGGTCAGGATCTGGATCGAGAAACGTGCCTGCCTTGTATGTCTGGTAGATTTCGTAAGTCTGTGTATTACGCGATACGTTAAAGTACTTACCGCAGCCAGCCGAATGTACCCACAGCTCACGATGTTCACCGCGTGGATTTTTACGGAAATACAGGTAATTGGCCCATTGTTCATCCGTCATTGAATCAGGATCTAGCGGCCTTGGCATATGCGCCTGACCGGCTGCATGAAACTCGTCTTCTTCACGATGCTCTTCGCAGTACGGGCAATGAATCAGAAACATGATAGATGTAACCGTAGGTAATTACTAAATTAGATTGGCAAAAGCACTTTTTCGATCGCGTGTTGAAACGCGACTGAAGATGTACTGTTGATTAATGAGCTACGCCTGCAGCTCCATGTTCGTCAATAAGAGAGCCATCATGAAAACGCCAGTAATTGAACGGTCTGGCGAGTTCGTTGGGTTCTCCGTTAGCAAGAAGATCGGCAAACACATGACCTGAACCCGGAGTCGCCTTGAATCCACCAGTCCCCCATCCACAATTGAAAAACAGATTTTCGACAGGCGTCTTGGAAATGACCGGACAGGCATCAGGTGTTGTATCCACAATGCCACCCCACTGACGATTCATGTGTACGCGTGACACTTGTGGAAACAATTCGAGGATCGCATGCATCGTATGCTCGATAACCGGGAATGAGCCGCGTTGGCCATAGCCCACATAACCATCAATGCCAGCACCAATCACAAGATCACCTTTGTCCGATTGAGACATATATCCATGCACCGCATTTGACATAACCACGGTATCAAGTATGGGTTTGATCGGTTCTGATACATAGGCCTGCAGCGGATGTGATTCTATGGGGAGCTCGAAACCAGCATACCCTGCCAGCACACCAGAGTTACCGGCAGCCACACAGCCTATTCGATCAGCCTTGATGACTCCGTGTTGCTTTGTATCAACTCCCACCGCAGCGCCATCTTCGACAATGATATTGGTTACCTCAGTTTGTTGAATAATATCTACGCCATAACTGTCAGCACCGCGGGCAAAACCCCAGGCCACTGCATCGTGACGCGCAACGCCTGCGCGGGGTTGCCAGGAAGCGCCGAGTACCGGATAACGGGTACTGCCAGAACAATCCATGATCGGTACGATCTCGGCGCACTGCTGAGCATCCAGCACTTCTCCGTCTATCCCGTTTAGCCGGTTTGCATTCACACGCCTTTGAATGTCACGCATATCCTGCAGCGTATGACCCAGATTCATGACACCACGTTGAGAGAACATGACGTTGTAGTTCAATTCCTGGGATAGGCCTTCCCATAACTTCATGGCATGTTCATACAAATGCGCCGCTTCATCCCATAGATAATTAGAGCGGACAATCGTCGTATTTCGACCAGTATTCCCACCACCTATCCAGCCCTTTTCGATAACAGCGATATTGACCTTGTCATGTAACTTTGCCAGATAGAACGCTGTGGCCAGACCGTGCCCACCACCACCCACAATCACGATGTCGTAGTGTTTTTTTGGCACAGGATTGCGCCACATTCTTTGCCAGTGTTCCTGGTGCCTATACGCCTGTTTGATCAGGCCAAATCCGGAAAATCGACTCATACGAAGGCTGCTGACGGCTGGAAATTAAGGTGAGCCTATTGTGGTGCCGTAGTCGCTCACAATTGTGACTACAAACGTACATTTTTTGCCTAATAACGTCGTTTATGGCTAAATGCGACATTATTTACGTAAAAACTAACCCATGCAAGACGCTCTTACGGTGCAGTTCATCCTCCAGCCTCATTTTTCCCTGCTCGCCTTCACCGCGGCAGCCGACGCGTTGACCACCGCCAATCTGGTGCTCGGCGAGCGTCGCTTTGCGTTTGAGACCATTGGCCTGACACAAACTCCGGTAGTCAGCGATCTGGGCATCCGGATAACTGCAGACTATCATCTTAAAAACGCAGACCCCACTTCGACCGATATAACCGTTGTCTGCGGTGGTTTTCGATGCTCACTAACTGAAAACAAAAGAACCAGCCGGTTTCTGATCGAAGCTGATCGGGCAAAAGTCACGTTAGGTGGCATATGGAATGGATGCATCGCGCTTGCCCATGCACAACTGATGGATCATTTTTCCTGTGCCCTGCACCCAGATAGTCGCCACTATGCAAATAAACACTTTCCGACCATGTTCGTAAGGCCGGAAGCTCTGATTGTGGATCGATCTCGAATGTCAGCTGCTGGTCCTAACAGTAGCTTCGACCTCATGCTGCAACTTATCCAACGCATGGATAGCATTGACACGGTTAATGCCATTCGCAACATTCTCAGAGCTGACACAAGCCAGGCTCCGGAACCTGAAACGGGTTATGCCGGCGACATAGCCATACCCGTGCCCGAAAAACTGCAACGCGCAATCCAGTTGATGCGAAACAATATGGATGAACCTTTGAAACGCTGCGAAATCGCCGCACACCTGGGAATGTCCACGCGCGCCATGGAGCGTCTTTTTCAAAGATATTACAATACAAGCCCGGCCAGGTATTATCTTGAAATGAGATTGGCACGAGCACATGAAATGCTTCGACAAAGTCAGGATCCCATAGGCCGTATTGCTGATAGTTGCGGATTTATCAGTGGTGCACACTTTAGTCGTGTATTTAGCAAGCGCTTTGGATGTGCTCCTAAATCACTGCGTCAGTCCTTATCGCAACTCATTGATTGAAGGGGTGCATTGAGCTGCTTTACGTCAGATGGCCTGGCTCCGGCTTTTAAACGAGAGCTTGACGTCGCCTCTCTCACACTATCGTTTCATCGATGTAGCTGCCGAAAACAGGAAAACCATCAGCCACAAACCCGGCAAGTGGTGAGACAGTATTTCTATCAGACGAAAACAATGCCCTCGGTTCGCCATCACCACAAAGTAATCGCGGGAATAGATAATCAGTAGGCAAATGAACGGGATAATGCGGGCAAACGTAGGCCAGCCACATGAACCCTGGCGCTTGCTGCTGCTCTATCCAGTTTATTGCTGGATCGGTTACAGCGGTTGTGTGATAAGTAGTCGCTACATTACTTGTAATGTGGCCACGAGGATTTGTTACACAACCAGATGAAATCTATCTGGAGATCAGCAAACCTGCGTATAGAGTATGATTACAACCAACTTGAAAACGTCGTTTTTAACTGACTCAAGCCGTTCAAGCATATTTCACCCAGGGATCATTATGCGTTTTGCACACGTATCAGATTTTCATTACACCTGTAACCCGGAAGAATTTCCCTCACTAAGAACTGATTTGGTCGAGGCTATCGACAAACTGATTGCTGAACTAAAAAATCTAGAGAAATATCTGGATTTTGTCGCAATCACAGGGGATATTGCCGAGGCTGGTGATAGCGCCTCCTACCAGAGACTCAAGTCCCTGCTAGAGGCATTTAGCATCCCTGTCTATCTGATACCGGGAAATCACGACCAACGTGAACCTATGCGTAACGTATATTCATCATTTTTGCCGCTAGCAAACAGCGGTCCTCTGGATTTTCATATTGAACTTGGTGATACACAGATCATCGGGCTCGATACGCTTATTGAAGGTAAGGACACGGGCCAATTATCTGAAGTGCAGCTCTCCTGGTTTTCAAGCCACATACGACAAAATCACTTTGCTCACTCCGTCATAATGATCCACCACCCGCCATTTCCTACAGGTCTGAGCGAGTTCGATAGTCTTTGTACGCTTGAAGGGCATTCAACATTTTCAAATGAAATAGCAGGTTCAAATTCTGATATCACGATTCTATGTGGACACGTACATCGACCCTATCAGGCGCTTTGGAATGGTGCTAATTGCTATATAGCCGGAAGTCCTGCATCTCAGTACGATGGGAAATATCCTTTTGGAGATTGGGCGCTGGAACCTGTCAAAGAACCGTTTTCATATTTGATTCATACGCTCGATACGTCAGGCAACCATATCGTCAATTCACGCTTTCCAGATCTCGGTGCGTAAGCAACCCACAGAGTATGTAATTGATCGCGTATCGATATTGCCGGCTCTTTAAAAATCTGTAGCTTCACAGCCCGTTAAAAATGTGCGCCTTCACTGTATTACACACATTTCGCGCAACTGCATTGTCTAAGATAGAACTGACGAACATCGCTTCTGCAAGCTAATACTATAATCATTACGTGCAAAAACGATGCGGCAAAAAACATTCCCGGTCCAAATATCCTTATCATAAAAAACTCAGGCCACGGGTTACTAACGTAAACTACGTACGCGGAAAGTGCATCCCAAATCGCCACTACATTCCAGACAACGATAGACGTCCAAACCCATAACCCTGTCTTTTTCACAATAAGATAAGCGACAAATAACGCCGTAATGCCAATGATAGCATCACCAAGAAGTGGCATTAACCAGGCATTGGGCGGATCTCCCCTATATCCATCACCCACCCTGTGAATAAATATCAGTGTCATCGCTCTACCCGCTAGCATCAATGTAAGAACCAACATGATATTTCGTTGCATAGAATATTCTCGGAATTTATGTTTTACACAATCAACGAGGAAACTGGCAATTAAGCTAAGACCATGAACAACAGCATTTAGCTATTAAGGATTTACGCTATTTCTTAGCCGGAATAAAATCCATAAAATCATTCTGGTAGAGCGCCATAATGCATTCAACACCTGGCAAACACTCGCTCACATGTTCCACGTTCGCGGGCATAAACCAATGAGCACCCGCAGATAGTTGCTTTTTGGTTTCCGGTCTGCCCGGCTCCCAGTGCATGGATATACCCGTAATTACAACTCCAGTATAATCATGCGTATGTTTATGCAAGGGTGTGGTCATCCCCGCGGCGAACTTCACAAATGTGACATGTCCTCCTTTGGACAACTGGCCAAATACAGGAGATACTTGCGGCCCGAATCCTGAATCTACCCACAATAGTTCAGTCGCCGCTGTGTGCGAGGCCGGTCTGTTTTCGTCTGCTAATACAGACACAGAAAGAACACTGTTGACAGCGGCAAGAATTAGCAGGGGAATAATAGGCTTCTTGGTAGATGCTTTCATGACTTTTTTCTCTTGGCTCTTTTTTGATTGAAACAGAACTTTACAAGTAGCCATGAGTCATTAGAATAATCTAAACACCTTTTCAGTTATCCCAATCAACTAACTATGAAAGGATCAGCGCTAAGTACCATACTCGGTGAGCTCCGTGTATCTGGGGCTATAGTACTCAGTCAGGCGCACCCGATTCCATGGTCTATCCGTGTGCCCCGGGGTAATACACTGCGACCCTACCTCGGCGTCAGCGATGACGTTACCGTCGTACCTTTTCACATTGCACATCGAGGCCACTTTGATTTGATCACGGCCAAAGGAAAATCGATCACCGTACAATCCAACCAGATGGTGATGTGCGCCAATGGACAGGGCCATGTCATGGGAAGTGGCGAGGCTCGTCAGACCCGAAGCTTTGAAGAGGTCATGTCGGGAGGCTCATTCCATTCCCCGGCATCAGAAACAGGGAATACGGAAGTTGTCTGCGGCGTATTCATGTTGCGCAACACAAAGCATAATCCGATGATCATGGCATTGCCCGACTTTGTCCTTATCGATGTCTTTGGATCTGATAGTTCACATACAATGCAGCAACTGCATGCCATGCTTAAGGATGAGCTCTCAAAGAATCGTCAGGCCCAGTCCTACATGCTGGAACGTGTTCTTGAACTGATGTATGCAGAATCCATTCGCCTTTATACCGAAATGCAGCATACCGACTCTCCAGGCTGGTTAAGCGCAATTCGAGACAGCAGAATTGGCCCTGCTATCAGCTACATTCACGATAATTTAACTGAATCAATCACTATAGATCAGCTTGCGCAACTGGTAGCGCTATCACCTTCACGTTTTGCAGCCTTGTTCAAGGCGAGTGTGGGTATCTCTCCGAAAGCCTACATTGGCACCCAGAGACAGGCTCTAGCGGCGCGCCGACTCCTTGAAAGCAAACTTTCCATACAAGAGATCGCCCACGAGTGCGGTTACCGGAGTATGCCCTCCTTTAGCAAATTGTTCTTAAAACAATTCGGCTGCACACCATCTCAGTGGCGACGTCAGGGTGAATCTGAAATCTGTTGACTTGCCCCGAGCCGTCAACAACCGGTTGCGATCAACTGCGTATCTATGCTTTTATGGCGACATACTCAGCATCAGGCACGAGCGTAAAGCTTGAAGATAATAGTGAAGTATTTATCCACATCCCTGTTTATTCTGTTACTGATTTCTGCATGCAGTGGAAACAACAGCCCCGACTCCAGCACAAACTCCGGAAGTGTTTTTCTAGAGCACCAGACAATTAATGTCGCGGAAACAACAAGACGATACCACCTCATCCTTCCAAACCGTCCTGAAGACGCATCTCTGGTTTTCCTGTTCCACGGTAATACCGGCAGTAGCGACCAGATTCTAGGTAGGGACAACACGAAAGCACCCTACAAAGTCTGGCTAACTATTGCCGAACGAGAAAACCTCGTTCTTGTCGTACCTGATGGCGCCGTGGGGTCAAGCGGCAAACAGGGTTGGAATGATTGTCGTGCCGATATCCAGACTAACCCGGAAACCGATGACGTGGCGTTCGTTAGTGCCTTACTTGACGATATTCAGACGCGCTACCTCTCCAATGATGCAAACATTTTTGCGGTAGGAACATCAAATGGCGGAAAAATGGTTCAGCGTCTTGCCGACGAAGTGCCTGAGAAATTCGATGCCGTGGCCGTTATGGTTACATCCAGACCCATCAACTCGGCTTGCACGGAATCTGACCTACCGCTTTCCATTCTCTTTATGAATGGTACCTCCGACCCTCTGGTACCGTACGAAGGAGGACAAGTAGCGTCTGATCGCGGCGAGGTATTTTCAACTGATGAAACAGTCGCGTACTGGATTAACCGAAATCAGACGACGACCACCCCGACAATCTTCAATGTTGCCGATTCAGCACTACGCGATGATTCAACGATTACGCGATATTCATATACTAACGGTGCGGATCAAAGCGTGGTTGAGCACTATGAAGTCGTCAATGGTGGTCATACTGAACCGAGTATCGAAGAGCGATACGGTGTAATTTACAAATTAATAGTAGGCAATCAGAACGCTGACCTTGAATTCGCTGAAGAAGTCTGGACATTTTTTTCAGCCAGAGTCAACAGCAATTAACGATGCAGGCGCTACCGCGGTAAATGAGCAAGCACAGCAGTTGCGACCCGCTTGAGATACACCCGGTATCAAGACTCTTATTCAGTAAATCCAAACCGGTAACTAGAGACCACCAGCATGATGGCCAAGGCGCACATCGCACCCATCATCCAGTAGAGGTTACTGCCCCAGGTTTCAAATAACTGGCCACATAGGAAAGTGGCTGCTGCCATACATGCGGTACTCATTGTTGCTAACAGGCCTTGACCCCGCGCTGCCGAACTCTCGGGAACACGTCTTGAGATAAAACTTGCACAAGCCAGGAAAGTAATGCCGAAGCTAATGCCATGCAACGCTTGTGCGAAGAACACTAATGACCAGTTTGGCTCCAGGGCAAGCATCGACCATCGCACCACACCACACGCTGCAGCAACTAACAGACATACTCGTGCAGAGGTATTCTGTGTGAGAGACTTGAACCACCACATTAGCGCCACTTCGACGACCACCCCGATACCAATGGCCATACCAGCCACTGATTCAGACATTCCCTGCTGTGTCCACAATAGAATGCCGTAGGTGTATACCATAGCGTGCGATGCGTTGATAAGCGCACCACCACACAAGGTAAGCAGAATGCCTGCTTTGTACAATGAACCGGTCGATTTGTTCTCATGTAAACACACCTCCTCGGATGAACTGAGCTGCCACATACGAGGCAATGTGTAAGAGGCGGCAAGCCTGATTATGTTCGCGATTAGCAGACCCGTAACGAATATTCCTATGCCCCAGTGCTCGTAGGCATAACCTGCAAGGATGAGCATGACAACAAAACCGATAGAACCAAACATTCTTACTCGGGCGTAATCACTATTGCGTTGCCGAGTCAGGCTTAACGCAGCCGCATCGGTGATGGGCATCTTGGCATGCATGATGACTCCGGCCACCAGCCAGACCACCAGAACCACCCATTCACTTGTGGAAACATAAAGCAGCAGATGCGCGACAAGCATCAACCAGTTTCCGGTAACGATTGCCAGCCTTCGATCCTTCAGATTATCGGCCCATCGACCAATTGCGATGGTAGTCAGGAGCATAGCCAGAGAGGGCCCTGCCACGATTATGCCGATCATCGCAGGTTGGATACCGGCATGGCTCATCCAGACGGCCGCAAACGGCAGCATAGCTCCGATACTGCCGAATACTGCAGCGTAATACAGCGAAAATCGCTGTTCGTCAGAGACTCGGATCATTGAAGCTGGCATTCAGGCGCTAATAATTGAGGACTGGATACTCAGAGCCAGCTGAAACAAGTATACGGATCACAAATTATCCGTGGGACTTTCCAATTTGCCATTCTCTTTTTGGACACGTGGATTACACTATGGAATACGCCTTACGGGGCACCACACTGGATGACACACATGTCCCCATTGTCGCGAAAACTACTGCTGCTAATTCTGGTGCTAATCACCAACTCTCTTCACGCCCAGACCGGCATTGAGATAAATGCTGAAAATGGCAACCTGAGTGTGAAAGCCAACAATATATCGGCGAGCGAGCTGGCCGTGGAGCTTAGCAATACACTGGGAATTACCGTTGTGGTTACTGGTGATGCCGAGACGCGTGTCAACCTGGATATCGTCGAAGAGCCCCTTGAAACTGCGTTAGGTAAACTCAGCCCCAACAACATGTTGGTGCGCGACAGCAGCGCCAGTGAAATTATCGAAGTTGTCCTGATGATGGGCGAAGGCCAGAACGGTTCCCAGAGCTCCGGATCCGAACAATTTCTTCCCACTGGATCACCAGCCGAAGAAGTTCTCGATGAAAACAACACGACAGTGCCTGAAGACAATATTGACCCGTCACTGCTGCGTGATCCCAATCGCTCAGAGGAGGTTCGTCAGGCTGCGGGAGCTGCAAGCTCTGACGGCAACCTGCCCGCTGCCCAGCTTCCACCGATGTACGCTGAAGAGACGCCCATCGTGGGAGAGATTGATCCGACGACGGGTCTGCCGTACCCTCCACAGCAGTAAAAGTAATACGCTATAGGCTGACAGCGAACCTCCGTTGACGGCCACATGAGCAACGGCATCCTCTTGCAAAACCGCCTTGTCATTGATGGCACTGGACAATTCAGGAAGCGGTCTCTGCTCAGGCAGCTCTTTTTCATCATCACCCGCCACACGGCTGGTGTTGTTAGACGGATCTGGATCAGGTGTCTTTGACGTCAGCAATACCTCTATCTCTGCCGGATCAGATGAGACCGGCACAGCGAGGGTCAACAGTTCTGCAGAACCTCCAGACAAGCGTGACAACGAGCATGACAATGTATCCTGCTCACGGTCAGGTGCACATTCCCAGGTTTCCTGAACCGGATTTATAACCTCCACGCCAGCATTTATTCCAACAGACACATTTACATCGTGCGCCCCTTGCAAGGACTCATTGCTCACATAGATATCAAGCTCTCTGCCTTGGGCTCCGCTCGCAATTCGCGTGGTAATGGAAAGATCACTCCCATAAAGCTGCGCAATCGCTCTTAAGTCGCCCTCGCTGGGTGAGATGCGTTGACCTATGCTGCGTGCTGATCCATCAATGGCGCTGATGGTTGGCGACCCGTTGCTGGAAAAATTGTGCGATCCGTAGTGCATGATAGAGTCGTAATCGTAATCACCAAGCATACGCGATCCGGGAGGTGCGACATCAAAGTTATGTAGCTTATCCGGTTCGATATTTTCCCAGTGAATCTGAATATGCTGATCACGATCAGGGCGAGTATGTTCGTGTTCCAGACCCAGAAGATGCCCGATCTCGTGCATAACGCTGCCAGCTGGACAAAATGGGGCAACCCATACATCTTGTACTCCGCCTCGTCGTCCAACCCAGGAAGCGCAATGTTCGCCAGCCACGAATCGCACCGAATCTGTCACCGGGGTCGAGGAAGAAAGGCGTACATCAGCCAACGGCAAAAGACTGATTCCACCCACATCATTCCAATGCGCTATGGCTTCTGAAATTGCGCTGACACTGCTTGCTGGCAATGCAGGATCAATCGTGTAGGGCACAATGCCAGCCGGCCAGAGCTGAGAGTTGTCCGACAACGAAATGCCCCTTGCAGTTGGCGCAGTCGTCACCACCATATCGCCTTCAACCAGCGTAAAAGTCTGTGCAGCCATTGAGGGTTCAACCATTGCGACCACTGTCAGCATGAAAAAATGCCTAAATATGCGCCACGGCACGGAAATATAACCTCAAGAGTCTGTGAGTTGTAAATGGACCATCGACAACACAGTGCAAACCTTGAGCCAGTAAAAACATCAATAAAAACTTCTAATCCTTAGGAAACACGTGACATGTCACTTCGAATTAACGATATCGCCCCGGATTTCACTGCCCAGACTACGCAG
Source organism: Granulosicoccus sp. (assembly GCA_045106855.1). Lineage (GTDB taxonomy): Bacteria > Pseudomonadota > Gammaproteobacteria > Granulosicoccales > Granulosicoccaceae > Granulosicoccus. Next base: position 183,306 of record JBGCFI010000002.1, on the reverse strand, counting down.
GGTGAAATGAGCTTTCATGATTGGATTGGCGACGGCTGGGCCGTGCTGTTCTCACACCCGAAAGATTTCACACCGGTATGCACCACAGAACTAGGTACAGTTGCGCATCTGATGCCTGAGTTTGAAAAACGTAACTGCAAGGTCATGGGCCTGAGCATTGACCCTGTCGATAATCATGCGCAATGGGCCGAAGACATTCACGAGACGCAAGGGGCCAAAGTCAATTTCCCGATGATCGGCGACACCGACCTTGCCGTGGCAAAAGCCTACGATATGTTCCCGGCAGCAGAATCTGGAACTTCCGAAGGCCGCACGGCAGCCACCAACGCAACCGTGCGCTCGGTGTATATCGTCGGACCAGACAAGAAGATCAAGCTCATCATGACCTACCCGATGACTACGGGTCGCAATTTCGACGAAATTCTTCGCGTCATTGATTCCATGCAGCTTACCGCCGCCCATCAGGTTGCAACTCCTGCAAACTGGACAGATGGCCAAGAGGTGATAATAGTTCCGGCGGTCTCTGACGAAGAAGCCAACAAGAAATATCCGCAAGGTTTTCGCCGGGTCAAGCCCTATCTGCGTTACGTCGACCAGCCCAAGTAACTAGCAGTCTGCCCGGTACATTAGAGCCGCTTTACTTTTTTGGTTTGATTGACAATCATGGCCCCTATCTCCTCTACCGACATTTTCGTGGTGTTGAGATAGGGAATTCCTTCAGATCTAAAAATGCTCTCGGCCTGCGCTATTTCACGCATACAGGTTGATGCATCGCTGTAGCTTGACCCCTGGTAGCGTTGCTGACGTATCTGTAACAGTCTGAAGGGGTCAATCGTAAGGCCGAAGAGCTTATCCTCGTATTTCTTTAACGCATCGGGTAGGCGTTTGAATTCAAGCTCATGGTCGGTGAGTGGATAATTCGATACATACAAGCCGTAGTGCAAAGACATATAGAGAGAGGTAGGCGTTTTACCACATCGTGAAACACCAACAATGATCAGATCGGCATTGCGATAATGATCACTGTCCATACCGTCATCAGTTTGCAAGGCAAAATGCACAGCGGCTATGCGTGACGTGTACGCGCTCTCATCGTTCAAACCATGCGATTGACCTATGGTATGAGATGACTTAACACCCAGACGCTCCTCCATCGGCCCGATAAATGTCTGGAATAAATCAAAAACTGCAATCTTCGCATCGGTAAAACGGCCACGTAGATTGTCGTTTACCATCGTCAGAAAGACCATTGGTCCGATGCCGTGTTCCTCTCTGATCCTGAGGCATCGGTTCACCAGATCGGCTGTCTTTTCCTCGTCGTCGACAAAAGTGAAAGTTTCGATCTGAAAATCGATAGTCGGGAACTGACTTAACAGACTATGCGCCATCGCCTCCGCGGTCAGACCGGTACGGTCGGACACTATAAATGCGGTACGTTTTATCGTCTGTGACATAAGTAATTTCGATCGATCACCGTTTGTAGACGGCAAATCCACTAACATGCACGTTTCGTGCTTTAACAGAGCAGTCTAGCTCATCAAACGCGGGGTCAACGTGACGACGTATATTCAGTGGTTTAAAGACCTTGGTATGCATGATGTACCGGTAGTAGGTGGCAAAAATGCCTCTTTAGGGGAAATGATTGCAAATCTGGCAAACGCCGGTATCACTGTTCCTGACGGATTTGCTACCACGGCTGATGCGTTTCGGGAACACCTGCAGGTAAGCGGCCTTGATCAGCGAATAAACGAAGCGCTGAACAATCTCGATACGGACGATATGCAAGCCCTGACCAGTACAGGGGCCAAAGTCCGCCAATGGGTCATCGATGAGCCTCTACCGGCGGGCCTGGTTTCAGCTGTCAGTGATGCATGGGAGGCCATCAATTCGGCAAGTGGCGGTGGAGCATCTGTGGCTGTGCGTTCTTCAGCAACCGCCGAGGACCTGCCCGAAGCCTCATTTGCCGGACAGCAGGAGACCTTTCTTAACGTTCAGACGCTAGACGATGTGCTACTGCGTATTCGTGAAGTCTTTGCCTCTCTCTACAATGATCGTGCCATTTCCTATCGGGTACATCAGGGGTTTGCACACGCCGATGTCGCCCTGTCAGCAGGCATACAGCGCATGGTCCGCAGCGATATCGGCGCTAGTGGCGTCATGTTTTCGATCGATACCGAATCAGGTTTCACTGATGCAGTTTTTATTACCTCCTCGTGGGGACTGGGTGAGTGCGTTGTTCAGGGCTCGGTTAATCCCGACGAATTCTATGTACACAAACCGACACTTGAGGCTGGGCGTCCCGCTATTCTCAAACGCAACCGCGGTGAAAAGCGCATTAAAATGATTTACGGCTCAGCGACAGCTGTCGAAACCGTCGATGTGGATGTTGAAGATCAGATGCGCTTGTCACTCAATGACGAAGACGTGAAAGCGCTAGCGACCATGGCCATCACTATCGAAAAGCATTATGGCCGCCCGATGGACATCGAGTGGGGCAAAGACGGTAACGACGGAAAGCTCTACATCCTGCAAGCCCGACCGGAAACGGTGGAATCGCGTTCTAACAAGAATGTCATTACACGTTATCAACTTCAGGCACACAGATCACCAGTACTGGTTACTGGCAGAAGCATTGGCCAGCGCATAGGAGCGGGCACGGTACGGGTGGTCAATAGCCTTGATGATATCGGTAGTGTTCAGGCAGGTGATGTTCTGGTTACTGACATGACGGACCCGGACTGGGAGCCCGTGATGAAACGCGCCGCCGCTATCGTAACCAATCGCGGCGGTCGAACTTGCCATGCCGCCATTATTGCGCGCGAGCTGGGAGTGCCCGCTGTTGTCGGGTGCAACGATGCAACAGCGAAACTTGCCAATGGCACCTCAGTAACAGTCAGTTGTGCCGAAGGTGATACCGGCTTTATCTACGATGGCAATCTGTCATTCGACATTGCCGAAACCGAACTCGACAAACTTCCGGAGCTGCCTTTCAAGCTCACCATGAATGTAGGCAACCCTGAACGCGCTTTCAGTTTCAGTCAATTGCCACACAACGGTATTGGCCTGGCGCGACTCGAATTTATTATCAGTAATACGATAGGCATACACCCGAAAGCTCTGCTGAATTACAGCGCAATGCCTGACGATATTCAGTCACAGATCGATGTGCGGACAGCAGGCTATGCCGATCCGATCAGTTTTTACATCGATAAGATCACCGAAGGCGTTGCAACGCTCGCGGCCGCCTTTTCGCCTCACCCCGTCATAGTTCGCCTGTCCGACTTTAAATCCAATGAATACGCCAACATGGTGGGAGGTCAGCTCTTTGAACCCGACGAAGAGAATCCGATGATAGGCTTTCGTGGGGCTTCCCGATACCTTTCCTCCTCGTTTCAGGATTGCTTTGAACTGGAATGCCGTGCCTTGAAGCGTGTGCGGGAAGAGATGGGGTTCTCGAATGTAGAACTCATGGTACCGTTTGTTCGCACGCTGGATGAGGCAGACCAGGTGCTAGCCCTGATGAAAGACAATGGTCTGGAACGTGGGGACCATGGGCTGCGTGTTGTCATGATGTGTGAGGTACCAAGTAACGCTATTCTTGCTGACGAATTTTTGTCACGCTTCGATGGCTTTTCCATCGGTTCTAACGATCTGACACAGCTGACACTTGGTCTTGACCGTGATTCAGGACTCGTTGCCCACCTGTTCGATGAGCGAGATCCCGCTGTAAAAAAAATGCTTGGTATGGCAATATCGGCTGCACATAAACAGAATAAGTACGTGGGCATTTGCGGCCAGGGCCCTTCGGATCATCCAGACCTTGCCTACTGGCTTATGGAACAAGGGATCTCCAGCGTATCGCTGAATCCTGATACGATTGTAGAAACCTGGCAATTTCTGGCTGCACCTAAATAAATGAGCGGTATAGAGGATCCAACGAAAGACAGACGCTTCTGGCGCGCTCTGATATCGGAAGATCCCACATCCAACAAACCGGTAGACCTGACACACGATCTAAACGATCTGGACACAGAGGAGCGTGAAGCTCGTCGTCAGGCGTTACGTAATATGCTTTCTGCCAATCAGGCAAGACAGCAGGATGCCCTTCGCAACAAACGCCCGAGTATGGCTATCGGACAACGCGTAGCTGTAATCAGCGGAGCATTGGCCGGTTCGCAAGGTAAGGTGCTTGACGCCGATTTTATCCATAGTCGCGTTCAGCTGCAGCTGGATAACATGCCAGAAGCTCAATGGGTGTCATTTAAACGCATCGGCAGTTGTGAATAGACTCTATGCTGCCCTGCTCGCCAACAAGGCGAGCCTATTGATAAAAATAGTGAATCTCTATGCCAAGTAACCAGGCTAAGGTTAGCTGACGATATAACTTGCGTTAGCTGTCGCAATCAAAGTGCCTTCATCATTAAACAAGGACGATTGAGTCACCGCTACTCGTTTGCCCAGTCTTATCACTTCAGATGATGCGACAAATTGAGAACCGACTCCTTGGCGCAGGTAATCCACTCTTAGGTCAATAGTGGCAAGATTGGCAAAGCGTGACATGACCTCATCGGGCGTTTCATCGGCAAAATAGTTGGCAATACCCATCATTATCGCAAGCCCGCCCGCTACATCAAGTACCGAGGAAATCACTCCGCCGTGTAACCGTCCAAAGAGAAAATGACCAACCATCTCAGGTCGCATGTCGAATCCAATTTTGACAGGAATAGAGTCTAGTGACTCAACCCGAAAGCCAAGAAACTCGTTAAAACATATCTGGTGATTGAAAAGCTCAGTAATCCGGGCTTGCAATTCAGATTGCTGTTGTGCCGAGCGTGTGGTCATAAGTCTGTGTGTTCAGGGCCGTCTTTCTGACCAGCATTGACAACCAGTCTTGTGGAATAAATCGCTGCGTCGAAGTCAGGACGAGCAAACAGCCGACACCATATCAGAGGTAATTACCTTTCACACGCCCCTTACCAGGATCAAAGTGAGGAAAGGCAACCACTCTGGCTGCAAGCCGTTTCTGTAATCCATCCAACTGCCCTACTTTCACATCTGTGCCCTGACTTGAGTGGGCTAGATCAATTCGCGCAAGCGCAATAGTTTTTCCCAGTATGGGAGATTTCATGGCCGAAGTAACTTCACCCACTTGCGCACGACCAACTCGTACGCAGTCGCCCGATACGGGTACAACGCCTCCTTCGAGCTCAAGACCGACAAGCATGCGTTGAGGATGAAGCTTGCGCTGTTCTAGAACGGCACGACCGATAAAATTATCTTCCTTGGATTTTAACGGCACCGTAAAACCGATACCTGCCTCAAAAGGGTCTGTTCTGCCAGAAAATTCGTAGCCGGGATAGACAACTTCAATGAAGTTGGGCCTCCAGTTAAACAACACGATAGGCTCCCCGCGACTTTTACAGCTGCAAGTTCAGCCCATAACTCGCTCGCCGACCCAGCGTTAACGACCTTGAAGTTCTGTACTAACTCAAGAGCTGTCGGGAAAACAATCTTTTTTTATTCGTCATGGCGAATATTCCTCCTCAGTGTGTTCGAGCTTGAGACTCGCATCCTTACACAAATATTCATGAAAGTAATATCTAATTCCTCTGTTGAAACTATCGGTAACAGATGATAACGTCGTTCTTCAAGTAGACGGAATCATCAAGGCCATGTGTGGAATAGCCGGACTTTACTTAAAAAACCGCGATTTTTATCCGAAGCTTGGGGAGCTGTTCAAACCCATGCTTATCGAGATGACAAGCCGGGGGCCGGACTCCGCAGGCGTTGCCATCTACCGTGATCCGGTCGCCGATGGCTGTACCAAATACTCTCTTGCACACGATGACAGAGATTACGACTGGGCTGCGCTAAGTGCTGCTCTTAATCAACAACTCAACGCTAGCAGCACTATCATGCAACGTGACACGCATGCATTGTTAACCACTGCAGCTGACGAAGCAGACGTAAAAAAGTGGCTTGACGCGTTCGATGCCAGTGTGCGAGTGGTCGGAAGTGGGCAAAGCGTCGAGATCTACAAGGAAACCGGACTCCCGGAAGAGGTCTATGAACGCTTTGGCTTGGCTTCAGCTGCAGGGCAACACATGATTGGCCATACGCGGATGGCGACCGAGAGTGCTGTGACCACAGCGGGATCCCACCCATTCGCCACTGGTGCAGACCTCTGTCTGGTGCATAACGGTTCACTGTCAAACCACAATCGCTTGCGCGAGGAACTGATTCGCAAAGGCGTAAGTTTTGGAAGCGAGAATGACAGCGAGGTAGCGGCGGCCTACCTGACGTGGAAACTGCGACAGGGAATACCACTAAAGAAGGCATTGGAAGATGCACTGGAAGACCTGGACGGTTTTTTTACGTTCTGCATAGGAACAAGCGATGGATTCGCCGTTCTGCGCGACCCCATCGCTTGTAAGCATGCGGTGATGGCAGAGACCGATGACTGGGTTGCCATGGCAACTGAATTCCGTGCTATTGCGGCTTTGCCCGGTGCAGACTCTGCTCGAATTTGGGAACCTAAACCGGCAACAGTCTATGCATGGGGCAACGCATCAGTCAGCGAACAGATTTCAGCGCCCACTACGTCAGCCGCATCCAATCAAGTAGCGGGGGCTGCATAGTGAATGTCCTTGACCTGAAAACACTTGGGCTGCGTGCGGTTAACGAGCAATTGCACTCGAAGGATCCAAACACCAATGAACGTGAATGGCTTATCGACAATCCTATGGGGCAGCACGCCATAGCATGCGGCCTGACTGCGCCTCTCAACGTCACCGTTAACGGTCATGTTGGTTTTTATTGCGCAGGAATGAATCAAGCCGCCGAAGTGACCGTTAAAGGACATGCCGGTGTGGGAGTTGCGGAAAACATGATGAGTGGTCTCGTGCGCATCAAGGGCAACGCCAGCCAATCAGCCGGTGCTACCGGGCATGGTGGACTTCTGGTTATCGAAGGTGATGCCTCATCGCGCTGTGGCATTTCAATGAAGGGAATCGATATTGTCGTTGGTGGCTCAGTAGGCCACATGAGCGGCTTCATGGCGCAGTTGGGCCATATGGTTATTTGTGGAGACGCCGGAGAGGCATTGGGAGATTCAATCTACGAAGCCAAACTCTACGTAGCGGGCTCGATTGAAAGCCTCGGTGCTGATTGCATCGAAAAGGAAATGACCGATGAGCACCTCAACACGCTCGCAACCTTGCTTGAAAAAGCTGAACTGAATCAGGACGCTGCCAGGTTTCGCCGTTACGGTTCCGCGCGAACGTTATACAACTTTGATATTGATCATGCAGATGCCTACTAACTCAACCTCTAAAGACCAGCAGCCGCTTTGCGAGCCCGCGTTGAATCATCAGAAGACAAAAAAATAATGGACGACAAGATTCCACAGGCAGCGCCCCGCCGATCCGCAACGTTTGACGAATACACAATGTCCGAGATACGCCGTGCTGCCAGCACGGGTATTTACGATATTAGGGGCGCAGGGGCAAAACGTGTATTACCCCATTTCGATGACTTGCTTTTTCTGGGTGCATCTATTTCCCGCTATCCGCTAGAGGGCTATCGTGAACGCTGTGACACATCAGTAGTCCTCGGTGATCGCAATGCAAAAAAACCACTTCACCTGAAAATTCCGATAACCATTGCCGGTATGAGTTTCGGTTCATTGTCGGGTCAGGCCAAGGAGGCTTTAGGTCGGGGTGCAAATCTGGCAGGCACCTCAACCACTACCGGGGATGGCGGCATGACCGTCGAAGAACGCGGCCACTCCAAATTACTTGTCTATCAATACCTGCCATCGCGTTATGGTATGAATCCGGATGATTTACGCAAAGCCGATGCCATCGAAATTGTCGTTGGCCAGGGAGCGAAGCCTGGAGGTGGCGGAATGCTACTCGGGCAAAAGATCAACGATCGTGTGGCTGCTATGCGCTCGCTGCCAAAAGGTATTGATCAACGCTCCGCCTGTCGCCATCCAGACTGGACTGGACCAGATGATCTTGAAATCAAGATTCTGGAGCTTCGTGAAATTACCAGTTGGGAAAAACCTATCTTCGTAAAGATCGGCGGCTCTCGCCCCTACTACGACACAGCATTGGCCGTTAAATCGGGGGCTGACGTCATTGTACTGGATGGCATGCAAGGTGGCACTGCGGCGACACAGAATGTTTTCATAGAACATGTCGGACAACCAACGCTCGCCTGCATAAGACCAGCTGTCAGAGCTTTACAGGAAATGGATATGCATCGTAAAGTACAACTGGTTGTCTCCGGCGGAATACGCAACGGTGCTGACGTTGCAAAAGCACTCGCGCTAGGGGCTGATGCGGTTTCAATTGGCACAGCTGCATTGGTCGCAATGGGTGACAATGATCCACACTACGAAGACGAATATCGCAAGCTTGGCACCACAGCAGGCTCCTACGATGCATGGCATCTGGGTCAGGATCCCGCTGGCATCACGACACAAGACCCTGTCCTTGCCAGCAGACTCGACCCGGAAACAGCAGGAAGACGTCTAGCAAATTATCTTAAAGTCATGACACTGGAAGCGCAGACCATTGCCAGGGCCTGCGGTAAAAACCATGTACACAACCTTGAGCCGGAAGATTTGTGCGCACTCACAGTTGAGGCAGCTGCTATGGCTGGTGTACCGTTGTCCGGGACGAGCTGGATTCCCGGCCAGGGCTATTAAGCGACAAACTGATGCCCGCAAACATGATTCCTAAAGACAAGCAACACTCAGAGAGCAGTCGATGACACAGAATTTGACGACACTTGCCAAAGAGCGCGGCATCAAATACTACCTGTTCAACTTTACCGATCTGTTTGGAACGCAACGCGCCAAGCTGGTTCCAGCTGCAGCAGCTGGCGGCATGCAGACAAGCGGTGCAGGATTCGCAGGCTTTGCGGCCTGGCTGGATTTTACGCCGGCTCATCCGGACATGTTTGTAATGCCAGACGCAGAATCAGTCATCCAGCTCCCATGGAAACCGGAAGTGGCATGGATAGCAGGCGACCCCTGGATGAATGGTGAGCCCGTAGCGCAGGGGCCACGCAATGTATTAAAACGCCTTATGGCTGAATCAGCAGGTAAAGGCATGTTAATGAAATCCGGGGTGGAACCGGAATTTCATTTGATATCGCCTGATGGCACGCAGATATCAGATGAATTCGATACGCAGGAGAAACCCTGTTACGACCAGTCAGCCGTTATGCGCCGATACGATGTCATATCACAGATCTGCGACACGATGACGGAACTTGGCTGGGGCCCGTATCAGAACGATCATGAAGACGCCAATGGCCAGTTTGAAATTAACTGGGATTTCAACGACGCTCTGACTACCGCCGATCAACTTGCTTTCTTCAAATTCATGGTCAAATCCATTGCCGAGTTGCATGGACTGAAAGCCACGTTCATGCCAAAGCCCTTCTCACACTTAACAGGCAATGGCTGCCACGTCCATGTATCGGTGTGGTCTAACGATGAAAAAACAAATCGCTTTGGTGATGATTCAGGGGAGCTTGGTTTATCCAGCGAAGCCTACCATTTCATCGGCGGTTTACTTGATCACGGCGAAGCACTGGCTGCGATAACCAATCCTACAGTGAACTCTTACAAAAGAATAAATGCACCACCTACACTCTCGGGCGCTACCTGGTCTCCCAGCTCCATAACATTTGGCGGTAACAATCGTACCCATATGATTCGTATCCCCGATGATGGACGCATTGAATTACGATTACCCGATGGTGCTGCCAACCCTTACCTGTTAATGGCTGTCATACTTGCTGCGGGCATGGATGGGGTTGATAAAAAAACACCATCCGGAGAACGACTGGACAATGACATGTATGCCCATCCAGAGTTGGCCGGTGACAACGTCAAACAACTACCGTTGAATTTACTGGATGCTATCCGCAACTACGAGAAAGACTCTGTATTGCAAGCCTCTATGGGAACAGAGTTCAGTCAGGCATACTGTAAATTGAAACGTAATGACTGGAACAAGTTTTCCAGTAGTTTGACTCAATGGGAACGCGACAGCACACTGGACTGTTAGTACAATACAAAACATAAATAAGTTGCCTGGTCAACCTTTGCAAACGGTCACGAATTGGAGAGACAGAATCATGACTGCAGTTTGCATTTTTCAGCACTAGCCGAACGACATCGCGCTATAGGTTCTGAACTGGAAGACTGAAGTGGAATAGGTTCCGCCTGGAGCTACGATAAGGATCAGGAGGAAGGGTATCTAGCGATCCAAACCAAAGCCGTTGTCATGGATGTCTCCGGACTCAAGAAAGTGCATGTGACAGGCGCACACGCATCACATGTTCTGGACAGAGCAACAACACGCGACATAGAGCGTATCAGCCCGGGCCGTACCTCTTACGCTGCATGCACGATGTTGGAGGCAAGTTTATTGACGACTGCGTAATCTATCGTACGGGTGCAAATACTTTCAAGGTTGTACACGGATCAGGCGATGGACACTAGCAACTAACACGCGTGGCCGTCGGCAGTGATGTTTCCATAAGGTTTGATGACAACTTGCATGACATTTCATTGCAAGGCCCGTTGGCAGTAGACTTTCTCGAAAAGCACGTTGAAGGAATTCGGCAACCTAGTTTCTTTGCCCATATTCCAAACCGCCTGTTTGATCAACCCGAAACCATCTCGCGAACCGGCTACACTGGCGAACGTGGATACGAGATTTTCTGTCGCTCTCAAGATGCCATCGATATCTGGGATACCATTTTCGAGCAAGGCGCTTCCATGGGTATCACCCCCACACGCTTTACCACACTCGATTTGTTCAGAGCCGAAAGCTTCCTGCTTTTCTACCCTTACGACAACTCAAATTCCTTTCCATATTAAGACTCAGGCCCGGGCGATACACTCTGGGAACTTGGACTGGACTTCACTGTAACTGAGGGAAAAGTCGAGAACTGGAAAAAGAAGCCCGCGAGCACGGTAATACCGAAGCCCTCAATCGCGTGCTTGACAACTCAGATCCCGGCAAGCGATAGCAAGCTTAGTAACTGCACAATACTAAACTTGCGGCTGCAAGAGATATGAAACACGGGGAAGCTTACGCAGCTACCCCGTGCATATAGGGCTCAAAATCTCATGCGCTATTACAGGTGCAACCACCCTAGTTCAACACAACACAACACAACACAACACAACACAACACAACACAACACAACACAACACAACACAACACCAAAACACAACACCAAAACACAACACCAAAACACAACTTCAAACAGCACTTCACCCCACCAAACAACATCGCCACTCATTATCGAACATCATCTTTCGCAAAGGCGGATACCAGATGCTCCTGGGGTACTCATCGTAGAAAGAAAAAACACACTACCCGCTATCAACATCCAATCCCACAAAAAACATTATTAAGTCACAGCATCAAAATTAGCGAATAATTCATGCAGCTCATACAAACGTTCGAATTCCGCGATTAGATTCGGTACATTCATATTCCTCTCATCGATGCGAACGAGATACATAACCTCGCTGTCACCATTGAGACCGACATACACGTTCCTGGCACTTCGAACCCGATGGTCACAGCCTTGCAACAGCTGTATTAGCTGAGTAGACGACAACTCGGCATACTCACGCCCCAACACAGCCACCGCGCCCTTTTCGCTACACTCGACATAAACCTTATCTCTATCAGAGCGCGACAACTCGATATATCCTCCGTCGTCGTAATTATCAAGATTTTCTCCCTGACGACTAAAATAATCCCTTACTACCTTGTTAAATTTATCGATTTTCATCTTTTTAATTCATCTATACGCAAACCCACACCTACCGAATTACTAAAACCACATAGCCAACTCATTCCCCCTGAATACTGCTTCCAAATAGAACCTGCTTCCAGATGCCTTGTGAGCTCGGACCACAATCCGCAACGTTAGAACAGAGTCCGTATAATATGCAAACTATATAATCCAGATAACAGAAGATAAAAAACAATTATAATCAACACTAATTATATATTCATAATTTAAATATATTGCATCTGCCCCATACTCGAAGTGGTAAGCAACACAGCTGCCTGCGTCCTGTTGTCCACACCTAACGCCCTGAAAATAGCCTTGCAGTGAACTTTCACAGTTCCTTCAGTCAAGTTTAATTCCGTCGCTATCTGTTTGTTTGACTTACCCTGCTTTAGCAAGGTAAGAACCTCACACTGACGAGGTGTCAATGGAGACTTTTTTAAAAAATTAAGCTCTTTTGAATCAATATTTCCACATGAGTATCTGGTATTGACAACCCGTATTTCTTTTGATTCATCACGCCGCATGATCGCCTCTATCAACTTCATAAGCTCATGCGGATGATCCGCAGACTTAACCCCAAATTGATGCAAGGTTGCTTTTAGCGGAGTATTGTGTGGATCAGCTAACACCAGTATCTGCGCATTGTCCATGCCTTTTCTAAACGAATTCATTTGTTTAATATCGCTTTTCAAGGAATCAAACGAAGCAGGCTTGACCAAAACAACGATACTGACGTCAAATCCTGAATGGATTACTCCCTCTACGGCACTCACACTGGATACAAGTAGAACTGCAACACATGCACGAGTTGAATTTAGTGGGATAAGCCAATCAGTTAGCTGTTTATCCGCCTCACCAATTACTAGTATATTCATGATATTTGTTGTCGTTTACAGGACATGCTTTACAAGAATTAATTCTTAAACACATGGATCAAACGTTTCCATACAATAGACATCAGGTAGATTTCCGTTAAGCTAATCGAACAACATCTTTCGTCAACAGAAATTATTAGACTGACTACTCACACAGCTTTTTCTTAAAAGTCCACCTGAATACTCTATCTACGGATGAATTCTAGAAGAATGTATGTTTTAAAATCTCGTTTACCTCAACTCATTAAAACTACTAAAGCGTGTTGATAAATCTATTTCAGCTTCAATCCATTCCAGAAAAATCCCGCTCTGATAAACGTAAGCAGAATTTCTTGAAAAGCATTGTGCTGTAAATAGAAGTTCACAGAAGGGTAAAATCACCTTTCTCCACAAATTAAACCTTACCAATTGTCAACATACATACGCTGGGCCAGGTAATTCAAACGGTTTCGTACCTTAGTCTTGCTCAGCGTCTCGTGTTGGACTGGAGACTGTTGGTTTATCAAACTAGCCTTTTTGCAATACAGTCGAAAATACCTACGGGCATATCGTTTTAATAACTCCACATTATTTGTTATGCGAAGCCAAATGCACTGATGCAATATATGTGAATCACTTAGTGGCCAGACACCTGCACCGAAAAACATCCCAAATCAGGCAAGTACACTACAACCTTGTAACATTGATAATAGACACAACTCAGTATTGGATATCAACGTTTTTTATCATCAGGCAGTTCAATGGCTATTCATCACGTCGGTTGTGTTTTCATTGTTTACAGATACACCTGCTAATGCCCGCCAGGCATACAAACTCTTGACATAGTCACGATTCTCAGCTGCCATGCCCGCCACAGAAAAATTCAAATAGACGACATTTCGCTGTAAATATACAGTGCTACCATCACGACCAGCAAAGATACCTTCCCGACGATATCTCACCATTCGAGCACTTCTTTGGAGCAAGGACACCAATATATTTTTTCTAAGATTATCGCTAGATGGCATGACAGCAACAACACTTTCAAATCGCAGATATTGATCATACTCATAAATAGCGACTTCTATAGAGTCATCGACTTTAACGATGTATACACCATCGGGCAAAGGTACATTGTGACCATATCCAAGGTACACCATAAGCTCCTCCAGCATGTATCACCTTCACGTTTAGTGTTATTCCCGAATCGATCATCAGCTCTTCTATCCTGGCTAATGACAACTAGCTACTATTGTTCGGCGTTAAGACTATGTCCATGCCACAAGGATTGGTAGTCCTCTATGGGGATACCGCTTAGGTAGTAAACAAAGTTCGGGAATGCCGGCAACTTAACGTGGGAATACTGTATGAAGAAAAAACGGAACTCCGTTTTTTTCCACAGATTCACCTACGAGGTGTATACAAATTGCGCTGATAACAAGCTTCGCATTTGCTTTTTCCGATAATGCATCGGGAAGACTGCTGCAAGGCTCCTCTAAACCGGAAGAACCAAAAACAAGGTTTTCAGGACAAGGCGGCCTTGCATACCTTCATGCCATCGGGATAACACATATCTGATCGTGCGGACTCCGTCCAGATATGCGCAACTAAAGCGTACCAATCCGGATTATCGTAAGATCCTCCCGCAATGGCTCGCAAACCGGGCCGCATCTCCAGTGTCCAGGAGACTGTACTGCCGCAGCAAATACAAAATTCATTCTGAATCCACCGATTGCTTGTACTTGAATGGAATCTGTAGATACCTCTCTTGCCATCGTTAAAACTGACTTCCTCGTCGTTGAAGTAAACGCCCACCCCATAAGGTGATCCGGAGCGCAATTTACACGATGTACAGTGACAGGCCATGGCACGTACCGGTGTGTGTGTTGTTACAAACCTGACTTCGCCGCACTGACAGCCGCCTTCATGTCTCATAATACAAATCTCTGAATCAGAATATGACGCAGTAGAACTTACACGACACTAACCGTCAATAGGTCAAATAGACTGGAACGGTGGAATTACCGGGATGCCCGTCTAATGAGTATATATATTGTAGATCGAAACCACCGGAACAGATTAGACAGACCGAGACGATCAGCCTTGAGAAACTGTCCCGGGAAATTGGAGTGCCAAAGTCCATCTACAAGCGTCAGTAATTCAAGACTTCAGCGATTTTTGTTTTTCACGTAATCTGGTTCTGGTAACTAGGCAGGTGCCTCCATCGCACCCGTCATCATAGCGACGGCGTCAGACATGGAATAATCCTGTGGCCGGATTACGCACAATCGTTTGCCCAGACGATGAATATGTATGCGATCGGCTACTTCGAACACATGCGGCATATTATGAGAAATCAGCACGATTGGCAGTCCACGTTCTCTTACCTCTTTAATGAGCTCAAGTACCCGGCGAGATTCTTTTACGCCCAATGCAGCCGTGGGTTCATCCAGTATCACGACTTTCGATCCGAAAGCAACAGCACGTGCAACCGCGACACCCTGACGCTGTCCACCGGAAAGTGTTTCAACAGCCTGCGAGATATTCTGTATGGTCATTAAGCCCAGCTCACTAAGCTTTTCCCGTGCAATCTTCTCCATCGCAGGCCGATCAAGGGCTTTTAACCACTTACCCATGAACCCAGGCTTTCGTAACTCACGTCCCAGAAACATGTTGTCACCGATTGACAATGCTGGTGACAAAGCCAGGTTTTGATAAACGGTTTCGATGCCAGCATTGCGCGCCTCCATCGGTGACCGGTACAACACGGATTCACCGTCCAGTTCCATGTGGCCACTATCTGGTATGACAGCACCGGAAATAGCTTTGATCATGGTTGATTTGCCAGCACCATTATCGCCGATAACAGCGAGTATCTCGCCAGCACGTAATTCAAAGTCTGCATGATCAAGAGCCACAACCTTACCGTACCGCTTGACTAATCCACTGGCCTTTATAACGACACGTGGCTCTGCAGAATCTATATTTTGCTTTTCAGCAGTTTGCTGGTTCATGCGGATACCCTCCTCAACCATTGGTCGATGCCTACCGCAAGTATGATCAGACAACCAATTGCAAAGCGCTGCCAGATAACATCAACGCCGGCAATTTTTAGCCCCGAGCTGAACACTCCAACGATCAAAGCCCCGAATAAAGCACCCAATATTGAACCCCGACCACCAAACAGAGATGTACCACCTATAACAACCGCTGTTATGGAATCAAGGTTGGCATCATAGAAACTTTGCGGACTGACCGATCCAACACGCCCGATGGACACCCAGGCGGCTACACCTGCAATAAAACCGGCAACACCATAAACCGACAGGAGCAAACGATCGGTGTTGATACCGCTAAGCTCAGCCGCTTCCTTGTCGTCTCCCACCGCATACACATGACGCCCCCAGGCAGTGTTGTTAAGTACAAACCAGAGCACTAAAAACACTGCGACCATTAGAAACGACCCATAGGTAAATACAGCACCTTGAAAGGATATCCGTTCCCCGAAAAATTTTAGTGACGGTGCGATTTTGTCGATGTCCTGGCTGCGGATAGATTGAGAACCTGAATACCAGATGACTAGAGCAAAGAAAATATTCCATGTGCCCAATGTGACGATGAATGGAGGCAGTCGCAAGCGCGTCACCAACAAACCATTAATGAGCCCTGATAAGGTTCCAACAAGAAAGCCCATTGGTATAGCGACTGCGCTTGGCACTCCTAGAACTACTGCAAATTTCCCCGCCACAACCGATGCCAGTACCATGATCGCGGCTATGGATAAATCAATGCCGGCCGTCAAAACAATCAGGGTTTGAGCACAGGCCAGAAACCCGATGATGGTGACCTGCTGAATTATGAGTGACAGATTAAACGCTGAAAAAAATCGTTCGCCTGCGACTATGCGAAAGGCAATGACGCTAACCACAAGAATGATGACTGGAACCATCGCAGGGTTACCGTGCAAGAAATGCTGAATGTGTTGTAACGGCGTCTTTCGATCTTCATCGAATTCTGCGACGGTATCCGCATTAACATCGACAAGGCCGGATTCGGCATTGCTATTCGATTGTGGGGTTGTCGGGGTCATAGATATCAATAAACAGGCAATAATGTGAGTAATCGAGGACAGCGGAGGTACAGACGTTGCACCTCCGCCAAGTACGACGCGTCAGGCATTCGCCTCTAGTGACGGCCGTTGATAAGACAAGGGATTAACCCCAGCAACGCTCAGCACCTTCTTTGGTATCAATTGACTCCACACCATCAACTGCCTGGTCAGTGACGAGAGACACCCCGGTATTGAAAAATTCAAGTCCCGGAGTCGGCTCAGGCTTAACACCGCTATCAGCCCAGTTTTTAATTGCTTCGACACCCAATGAAGCCATAAGTAACGGGTATTGCTGCGCAGTTGCACCGATAACACCATCCACAACATTAGCTACTCCCGGGCAACCACCGTCAACAGAGACGATCAACACATCTTCCTCACGTCCGAATGCTTTCAGAGCCTCATAGGCACCTGCTGCTGCCGGCTCATTGATGGTGTAAACAACATTTATCTCAGGATCTATCTGCATCAGATTCTCCATTGCTGTACGACCGCCTTCCTCGTTACCAGAAGTGATGTCGTTACCAACAATACGAGGATCGGTTTCATCGCCCCATTTATTCGGATCATTCAGCTCTATGCCAAAACCCTGCAAAAAACCTTGGTCGCGCAATACGCCAACTGAAGGCTGGCTGGCAGCCAGGTCCAGCATGGCAATTTTGGCATCAGCAGCTTTTTCGCCCAGCTGAGCGGCTGCCCATTGACCGATTAACTCGCCCGCTTTGAAATTATCAGTCGCAAACGTTGCATCAGCCGCACTGATTGGCTCTAGTGGTGTGTCCAGAGCGATCACCAGCAGGCCGGCATCACGTGCTTGCTGTACAACAGGAACAATAGCTGCCGTATCGGAGGCCGTAAGCAGAATTCCCTTGGCACCTGACGCAATGCAGGTCTCGATTGCCTGTACCTGTGTTTCATGATCGCCATCAACCTTTCCAGCGTAGGTGGATAACTTGATGCCCAGCTCATCTGCTTTGGCAGTGGCACCTTCTTTCATTTTTACAAAGAATGGATTGATGTCTGTTTTGGTGATCAGACAAGCACCAATGTCCTCGGCGGCTGCCGAGAAGCTAGCGCCCGCACTGAACAGAGCAATGGCAGACGCAAGAATGGGCGTTGTATAACGCATTATATTTCCTCTCTATTAATGGTTTGATGATTTTTCCAAGGGAGCTCGTGTCGATAAAAACGCCGTCTCCTGTGTATAGAAAACCGCAAATTAGTATCATTGTCAATAAATAAATAAATTTGATATATCTATTAATTCGTTGTAGTTTGATTGTATGAACAAGACATCCGAAGAAATTCAGGGAGTTACGCGAAAAGACTCCACTGAAAACCGAAGGACAACTATTTCAGGTGGTGGATCAAATCTTTCGCGAGTCAGAGCCCATAACGAGCGCCTCGTGCTGTCACTGATCCGTGATCAGGCCCTCTCCAGAGCAGAAATTGCGCGGCGCACGGGTCTTTCCGCACAGACGATTACGCTCATTACCCGAGACTTGACCAGTGAGGGACTCCTGGACGCTGGAAAGCCGGTCAAGGGCAAGGTGGGACAGCCTTCGGTTCCACTGACGCTGAACCCAAACGGTGCCTTCTTCATGGGGCTGAAGCTTGGCAGAAGAAGCGCAGACCTTATTGTCATGAATTTTGTCGGTGATATTGTCCTCAAGAGTCAGGAACACTACCGCTACCCCACCCCGAATCTCATTGCCGATTTCATGCGTCGGGAAATACCCGCATTGACAGAGAAAATGGGCGAACCATCTGCAAAACGCCTCCGCGGTATCGGCATTGCCATGCCCTTCGAACTGTGGGACTGGAATGAAAAACTGAATGCCCCGAAGCATCTCATGGAAGGCTGGCGTGACTTCTCACTAGAAGATGCACTGTCCGATGTCTGCGATCTGCCGATTCTGATCGAAAACGATGCCACGGCTGCTTGCGGTGCTGAGCTGACGTTTGGACGAGGTTGTCAGTATCCAGATTTTGCCTACTTTTTTATTGGCTATTTTATCGGCGGTGGTTTAGCCCTTAATGGTTCAGTATTTCGCGGGCAATCCGGTAACGCGGGAGCTTTCGGCTCGTTACCTGTGGTTGATAGCAGCGCCCCCTCCGGCATTTCCCAGTTAATTGATACCGCCTCAATACAGTTGTTTGAGAATGACACCCTGACTGCCAGTGATCTGGATAGTGAATACATATCCCATGATGCAACTGTCTGGCACACAGACTCGGATCAGTTACAGCAATGGTTAGACAAGCTGGCTGAGTCTCTGGCAATGGCCATAGTCTCGGTGAACAGTATTGTTGATGTCGGCGTTATCGTTATCGATGGTGGTTTTCCAATATCAATTAAAGAACGTATCGTGTCCATGACTCGTCTGGCACTGGACAAGTTTGACACCAAGGGTATCCGCTCACCCGAAATCATCACAGGACTGATCGGTCCCGAGGCACGTGCGCTGGGCGCTGCAAGACTACCTTTATTTTCTCGTTTTTTACTGGATGAAACGGTACTGACCAGACGGTCGGGGTAAATTTATACGTATCCACTAAACCGTTTGCGCTTTCTGGCCGATACCCCAGCCATGAGACGTAGAAACGCCAAAATTGACGCAAGGCGGATAGGACGTGCGATGGTACTGGCCGTATTCATGCTGCCAGGCACAGTAACACCGACTCACGCTGCCGTTTATAAATGTATCGGAACCGACGGAAGCACAACGTACAACGACGCCCCCTGTGCAGCTGATGAAAGCACTCGCTTACTCAGTAAATCTGCGCGTGAGCTATCGGTGCTTGACTGTCGTGTGGCGCATAATTTTGCATTCGACGCAGTTGCGAGGATGCGCCAGGACGATAGCGCTGAGGATGTGTTTGAGGCCTATGGCGGCGCTGACAAGCTTAGTGATGGTGCGCGCAACCTGATTAACCATGTCTTTTCCTTCCGGGACGACGCGGTGGTTAGTTCCCAACGCATTGTCGATTTAACGATTGAGCGCTGCCAGGCAGGACTACTCAGTAAAGCGCTTGATCAATGCGAATCGTTTCCTGAGGAATTTATTGAGAGATTCGGCGGCTGTCTGAAAGCCCGAGAAAGTGACCAAACCGTGCTGATTCAGACACCAGCCACTGACCCGGTCTCTAGCCAGGCGGGTAACGGAACATCACAAACGCTGCCACCTAAACTCAAAGCAGCAAAGCCTGTGTCAGACAAGGCAAGTACATCTGATCGTACAACAGAAAAAAGACTCAAGCCTAGCCTGGAAAACGATGACTCGCGCGCTTCGCAAAAATAGTGCTGCTACGGCGCAGTAGTGCCCTCATATCTTCCAGCACCAGATAGTTGACGGGTATCAATAACAACGTGACAGCCGTAGCAAAAAGAATTCCGTAACCCAGCGAAACTGCCATCGGAATCAGAAACTGCGCTTGAGTACTACTTTCGAATATCAATGGCAACAGGCCAAAGAACGTCGTTAACGATGTAAGGATAACGGCGCGAAAACGCGCAACTCCCGCCTGCCTTACGGCGTCGAATAACTCAACACCCTGCCTTCGTTGCCGGTTAACCCAATCAACCAGTACTAATGAGTCATTAACGACCACACCGCACAACGCTAGCATGCCCATGTAACTCATGATGCTCAGAGACATGCCCATGATCATATGCCCGAGCACACCACCCACAACACCAAAGGGTATGACGACCATAACCATCAGCGGCTGAACATAACTTCTGAATGGTATTGCCAACAAGGTATAAATGACCAGCAGCACAAATACTAGACCGACCTTGAGACTGGCAAAGGATTCGCGTTGTTCACGCGCCTCTCCCTCCAGCGAAATATCGATATCCGGATATTGGCGGGTTAGCTCACTGGCAAGCGTTGCAAGATCTTCTTTGATACCTTCAATATTGGTTGTCTGTTTATCAACATCGGCACGTACATTTAACGTACGTTGTCTGTCGACCCGTCTGATTTGCGCGTAACCCCGGCCCATCTTGAAGTCTGCGACGCTTGCCAGCGGAACCGCCTGACCTGCAGGGGTCCGGATCGTTAACCGCTCCAGCTGAAAGATCGAGGTTCGTTCCGCTTTAGGGAAGCGAACATACACTTTTACTTCATCGCGATCTCGCTGAATACTTTGCACCTCTGTACCCAGGTAGGCGATGCGCACTTGCTGTGCAACATCAGACAACGTGATGCCCAACTGACGAGCCTCCGGTGTAAGGTTCAATTGTATCTCCTCCTTACCACCTTCAAACGTGTCAGAGATATCGCTAACACCGGGATATCGCCGCAGTTGTCGTTTGATTTGCTGTGACACGGCGTTCATTTGATCAAAGTCGCTGCCAGTTATTTCCACATCCACGGGCGATCCGCCACCGCCAATCTCAGCCCGGTAGCTGACATTTTTTGCCCCTGGTATCGCACCGACACGTTCTCGCCATTCGTTGACAAGCTCGGCACTACTGATTTGAAGGCTGCGTTGTTCAGGCGGCACAATTTCAAACATCACTCGTCCAAGGTGACTACCTTTCTCACCCGCTGCACTTCCTGCCGTTGTCAGAATGGATTCGATAACACTTTCATTCGTATCCGGGTCCACATGTCTGGCTTGCAACCACTCGACCGCCTCCCCCATACGTTCGACATGAGATTGTGTAACGTCGAATGAGGTGCCTGCCGGCATCTCCAACGTGGCTCTGGCCGTTTCCGCCTGCACCCGAGGGAAAAATATAAAACGTATATGACCTGAGCTTACGAGCGCAAAGACAATGATTGCGGCACCAACGAACAAAGACAGAACCAGATAACGGTTTAGCAAAGCCCACGCAAGCACCGGCTGATATCGAGTCGCAATAAACGCTTCGAAACCGTCTGCGATTTTCAACTGCATACGTGCAAACACGTTAGGCTTTTTTTCGCTATGAAAATTCAGATGACTCATATGCGCTGGTAGCACGAGCTTGGACTCGATAATGGAAAACAACAAAACGGGAATAACCACTAACGGAATCTGCGCAAAGATCTGCCCACGCGCGCCTTCTATCATCAATAATGGAGTAAAGGCTGCAACGGTTGTCAGCACACCAAAGGTCACAGGCACTGCAACTTCTTGCGTCCCTTCGATGGCTGCAGCAACACCATCCTTCTTTCTTCGCATATGCGTGTAGATATTTTCACCAGTTACAATCGCATCATCTACAACAATACCCAGCACCAGAATAAACGCAAAAAGGCTGAGCAGATTAAGACTGACACCGAACACAGGCATCAAGGCGATACCACCGAGAATGGATACCGGAACTCCCACAAAAACCCATGCTGCAACCCAGAAACGTAAAAACAGAGTCAACAATATAACCACCAGAATGCCACCTTGCAGAGCACTGCTACTCAGAGTATCCAGTCTTGCTCGCACGGTTCTTGACCAGTCACGCCAATAACCCAGGGTCACTCCATAAGGCATGCTTGACTGGGCACTCAACAGATACTCTTTCACCTCGTCAGCAACCGTAATGGCACTCTGCATGCCGGTACGGAATACGTCTATCTGGACACTGCTTTGGCCGTTAAACTTCTGGGCCATTCGCTCCTCTTCGAAGCCATCGCGAATCGTCGCCACATCAGCGAGTGTCACATTAGTACCATCGGGTCTGGCCAGTACAACGATGGATTGATAATCGTCAACGGAATAAGCCTGGCCCCGAGTACGCAACAAGACTTCACCCGTCGCCGTGGTGATCGCACCTGCCGCCAGATCAATCGAGCTGGCTTGAATAGCCTGAGCAACACTCGCCAATGTCAGCTCATAACGATCCAGCGATGCCTGCGATACTTCGATGGCAAGCTCATATTCCCGCGCACCCGTGACAGACACTGTTGAGACGTTTGGCAACGCTTCCAGGTCATCGCGCACTCGCGATGCCAGTATTCGCAGCTCTTTTTCCGGCATGGGTGCCGCTACGACAACACTGATCACCTCCCTGTTCGCTTGCGGCACCCGGATACTCGGTGTGCCAACTTCATCGGAAAAATTGTCGATACCACCAACACGCTGTTCAATATCATCCTTGATTTGTAGGGAGTCATAGCCGTTAGCAATCTGCACAACCACACTGGCAATACCTTCTCTGGATGTTGAGCTGATTCGCTTGATACCTTCTATATCCTGAATGGCCTCTTCGATTTTAATCGTTACACCTTCTTCCACTTCAGAAGGCGCCGCTCCTCTGAACGGGACCGTTATGGTGACGTTGTCCAACTCAAAACTTGGGAACACCTCCAGTGGAATTCGTGTCGCCAGCGCAGATAAACCCCACGCAATGATAAAAATCATCAACAGATTCGCGGCAACCGAATTACGCGTAAACCAGGCGATCAGAGAATGCATCAGCTTTCCAGAGGCTCCGGCGCTACACCGTCTATCGTTGCCCGTACTGGCGTACCATTTGCGACAGTACTCATCGGCGTGATTATCAGGAGTTCGCCATCAGACAGACCCTCGTCAATTGCCGCAACCAGGTCATCTGACCAGGCCACCCTCACCTGCCGCCGTTGTATTTCACCGTTGGTGTCAATTATCAGGACTTCGCGTTCCTCTCTCAACGCTGCACGAGGAATGACGAACACCTCCTCCAACACCTGACCTTCAATTAACGCCTGTACAAACTGCCCGACCCTCAGTGGCTGATCTGATTGCGTGTAGGGGTCGCTAATGCGGGCAATCACATTGAGTTGCTGAGTGGCGGTATCAATGCCTTCAGCGCGAATCAGCGCCCCAGTCCACACTTGCTCGGATGCACCTATATCTGCTTTTAGCTCAACATTCGGCTTATCAGCAGACAGCGCGCTGCGGGGTAGATCGAGATAGGTGAGCTGACGATTGCTGAGAGGCAATCGCACATCCACGGCATGGACGGAATGAATGGTGCCAACCGGAGCACCTCTGGCAACAAACTGCCCCGGGTCGACAAGACGCTCGCTAACGATGCCATCGTAAGGCGCTACAACCCGGGTGCGTTCAAGATCCAGCTCAGCTTGCCTGACCTGCGCTAGTGCTGCATCGCGGTTAGCATTGGCTGCGGCCAATTGCGGCACACGTAGAGTCAACTCTGATGGTTCCCCGCTCCGCCCCATCGACTGCCATTCTGCGCGCGCCTGGTCAGCCAGTGCCAATTGTTCCTGCAACTGCGCATCAACCTGAGCCAGATTGGCCTGCGCCTGCGTAAGAGCGATTTCGTAATCCCTTGGATCTATCTGCAAAAGAACATCACCGCGGGAAAAGGCCCCACCGATCACGAATACATCATTGATTACGGTGACGGCTCCGGCAACTGCCGGTACGAGGGTATTGGCCAGAGTGGGCTGGACCGTTCCCTGACTACGTATAACGACTGGATACCGCGACATTGATACGCGTGTGGCCTCAACAGTCGCCATACCTGCCACACTGTCACTCGTCCGAGGTTCGGGTTTATTGGCACCAATGATCCTGGTCGTCAGCAAAGCGATCGCAATCACGGCGATTGGCAGCACGAATTTGAGTGTTTTACGAATTACAGTCATCATAAGCAGTTACCATACGTGATTAGCCCTTGCGGTGGACCAGAGACCCGTTCCATGCTTGCTCCCAACAAGATGCCCAAAACCCGTGCCCTGTTCGATTATCCATCGTATTGGGCCGAATGCTATGGCCGTGCGCCGTTTCTGCCCATGAGTCGTGCCGAAATGGACGAACTGGGTTGGGATAGCTGCGACATTATCATCGTAACGGGTGACGCCTACGTGGACCATCCAAGCTTTGGAATGGCCATCGTGGGCAGATTACTGGAAGCACAGGGGTTTCGGGTCGGCATTATTGCCCAGCCTGACTGGCACAGCACCGATGCTTTCGAGGCTCTCGGAGCACCTAATCTGTTTTTTGGCATCACTGCCGGCAACATGGATTCGATGATTAACCGTTACACAGCGGATCGTAAGATTCGCTCAGACGACGCCTACTCGCCGGATGATATCGGCGGAAAACGTCCAGATCGAAGTTCCGTGGTCTACTCACACCGTTGCCGCGAAGCGTTCAAAGACACACCGATTGTGATCGGAGGCATAGAAGCCTCTTTACGAAGAATCGCCCATTACGACTACTGGCAGGACAAGGTAAGAAGATCCATTCTTATCGATGCCAAGGCCGATCTGCTGGTTTACGGTAATGGTGAACGGGCTATCATTGAGATTGCCCATAGCCTTGCAGCTGGCCGAACAATCAATGAGCTGACGGACATTCGCGGTACTGCCATGATGATCGACGAAATCCCGCAAGACTGGATTGTCATCGATTCCAGCAAAGTCGATAAACCCGGACGTATTGAGGAACCTGTCAATCCTTATATCGTCCCGGAATACGACACGGCTAATAATGGTGAAGATGCCAAACCCTGTCAGGATTCCTCCACGGCGGCCCGGGCTCTGCCTGATGACAGTCAGGTCCTTAAATTCATGAGTCGCGAAGAAAGGCAGGCCATTCGTCAGAACAAGAGGGATAGAACCGTATTGCGGCTGCCGTCATTCGATATGGTGACACACGACAAGGCGCTATACGCGCACGCCAATCGTGTACTGCACCTGGAGACAAATCCCGGTAACGCACGCGCTTTGGTACAAAATCAGGGAGGACAGAAACTGTGGTTGAATCCTCCCCCCATTCCTTTGACCACCGAGGAAATGGACTACGTTTTTGATCACCCATATGCCCGGGTGCCGCATCCAAGCTACGGTAAGGCACGCATCCCCGCCTACGAGATGATTCGATTTTCCGTGAACATCATGCGTGGCTGCTTTGGCGGGTGTACATTTTGTTCGATCACTGAACACGAAGGTCGCGTTATACAAAACCGGTCAGAAGATTCAATCATCAAGGAAATTGAAACCATTCGGGATGAAGTCCCGGGCTTTACCGGCGTTATCTCGGATCTGGGTGGTCCAACGGCCAATATGTATCGCATTGCATGCAAATCACGAGAGATAGAGGCCAACTGTAGACTACCTTCATGCGTGTATCCGGATGTCTGCTCCAACCTCAATACCGATCACTCCTCTCTCATCCAGTTATACCGAAAAGCCCGTGAACTCCCCGGTATCAAGAAGGTGTTGATAGCGTCAGGATTGCGCTATGACCTGGCAGTAAAGTCTCCAGAATACGTTGAAGAGCTGGTAACGCATCATGTCGGCGGCTACCTCAAGATTGCACCGGAACATACCGAACGTGGCCCGCTGGACAAAATGATGAAGCCGGGTATCGGAGCCTATGACGAGTTCAAGGCGATGTTCGAAAAATTCACCAAAAAAGCCGGAAAACAACAGTTCCTTATTCCATATTTCATTGCAGCCCATCCCGGCACAACTGATGATGACATGATGAATTTGGCTTTGTGGCTTAAGAAGAACGGATTCCGTGCCGATCAGGTTCAGAATTTTTATCCCTCGCCAATGGCCACAGCAACGACCATGTACCATACTGGCAAGAACCCGCTTAAGCGTATCCGCCGCGACGGTGACGATGTTCCTATAGCCAAGAGCGGCGTACAGCGAAAACTGCACAAGGCCTTTTTGCGCTATCACGATCCTCAGAACTGGCCGATGTTGCGTGATGCATTGCGTGCTATGGGAAAAGCCCATCTCATTGGCAACGGTAAGGAACATCTGATTCCTACCTATCAACCCAAAGATGGTAAGGGATATCAAAATGCCCGAAGTAAAAACAGCACACCGGCAGATCGTCGAAAAGGTCGTGGGGCTGGTGGCAAGGTGAGAAAAGGGCAAATACTATCGCAGCACACCGGACTGCCACCGCGGACGACCGATTGAACGCACGATGTTCCGCAACACCGGTTCCGCAAATAGCAAACAGAATTAAGCAAGCAGGATTGTCACATCTCCTGTTCCGGTTGAAAGCGTACCAGAGCTGTAATAGCGGGCTGGAGCTGCCAGGCTCTGATTGAAAAACCTACAAACATCGTTTTTCAGCCCGGGGCGTGATTGCCGGGGTTAATTGTGCCCGACACAACATGCCTGATTGGGCAGCTCCTCACTGAACAAAGCAATCGATCAGGCACTTTTCCCTGCACTTTCTCAAGCCGCAAAAAATTGTGCGAACTAGCCCATTGCTTTACCGAAATTCTGGAGAAGAAAAGCAGGCATATTATTTTTGTGCATTTATGCCCAAAATTAGACTATGACAAATGATTAATGAAGTGAAAAGCTATAAGCTCTTGCTCAAATGGATCATGCCTAAAAGCAGAAACAAGGGAATAGTATTTCGCAATGTCAAGACCGGATATTTCATTATTTTATGCTGCAAGAAAATCCGCTCTTGATGATCGGTCCTTAAAGGGCTATTCAAAAAAAGGGCTGTATGGATCAACTGCTAACGAAGCATTAGACAACACATGTCTGACTACTGTAAAAAAATACAGATCCAGTAATCGCAAACTGCCTGCAGGAACAAGTTTGTATCTGGAACAAGATGTCTGCAAGGAAATTTATATCGTTCTCGATGGCTGGGTTTCAATGAACCGAAGCGTAGAGAGCGGACGACAACTGATACTTAATTTTCTGCTACCAGGCGCATTTCTGGGGTTTCAATCTGATCTCCTCGCGCCTACAGACTATGCAGTCAAGTGCGTAACAGACACGGTAGTTTGCGTGTTTCCGCGAAGCACTTTCGTAACCCTCCTCGATGAAAACCCTGATCTCGCTGTGTCTCTAAGACTCGGTAAGGCAGAACAGGAAAAAATCATGCAAGATAATTTGATAAACATCGCAACCCGTCCAGCACGGGCACGGTTAGCGTATTTCATGCTCAATCTGCATGCGCGTGTTGTTCAGGCTTATCCAGAACAAAGCCTGACGGATATTCACATACCCATAACACAACAGAATATTGCGGACTCACTGGGACTTTCAAATGTGCACGTCAATCGTGCCATCAGGACGCTGCACAAAGAAAACATTTTATCGCTTAAAAGGAGTCGCTTGCAAATACACGACTTTGATAAGCTCGCAGAAATTGCGGCCCATTCAGAAACACTGACTGTCTAGAGCATCAGTTGATGACTGACAATTATCGATAAAATCCCACTATGCTGGTACCGAATCCTGTCTTGCATAGCTTTCAAAGAAACTTGCAATACCTGAAAATCCAGGCAGACACAAAAACCCCGCCTGACTTGCGACAGACGAGGGTTAGTACGAGGAAACCAGCCGTAACTAGTTATGAATAACAGGTGCTGCGATTAGTGCATCAAGAGAGGCTTGCTCTTCCAAAGCCGCTAACTTTTTAAGACGCTCAGCTTCTGCCACGTCCACTGCCGAGATGACAGGTGTCTGGCTTGTTGCTTCAGCAGCCAGATGTTTGCTGTATGCACAACCACCATCACCACCCGCATAAGCAGCGCCTGACATCAAGGCGACCGTCCCTGCAGCGATTACCATCAATCGTTTCATAGGATTATCCAAGCTCGTTATTGCCCGCGAAAGTGAAAAAGGTCCCGTGTTGCGGACGTCACGGTGCCCTAGTGCAAACTACGCACTAATCTCATAATACGCAGAAAACTGATCAATAGAGCACTGAGCTAACTAGGCAGCAGCATTTAACTAGCAATGCCCAATCAAACTGGCACATTAGTGAATAAAAAGAACAAATCTAGTTAAATTAAGACGCTGGTATTCTATACGGACTAAAGACTGCCCCGCGCATTCACCAGTTGCTGGATCACATCCACCGCCCAGGGACCCGCGCAAATAGTCTGATTGCTGGGCACGTGAATAATCAATGGATTCAAACCGGAAGCGCGAATGGCCGGGTGTCGGGTCAGCATCTGCCCCCGTGAATAAGTCGCTTCACTATAGGGTGATTCGATCAGAGCCTGCGGTCTAAGAGCAATGAGCTGCTCAAGCCCTAAAACACCATACGACTCGATACCGTGGTCTATAGCGACATTCTCCCACCCGGACAATGCCATCATTTGACCTCGCACCGTCTTGTGGCCCACGGTGTACCCGTTAGTGTCATATACAGCTGCACGTGGCCTGGTACCCTTGAATGCAGCAACGGTCGATTTGATGGTACTAAGCCTCTGTCTAACCTCATCAGCAATCGACTCAGCCTGCTCTTGCCTGACTAGCAACTGTCCCATTCGCTCAAGGTTACCAAGCATCTCCTCGATGGAATTGGCGATTGGAAAGATTTCAACCGGTATACCCAACTCATCAAGTAAGTTAAGCGTGTAGCGCGACGTGTAAGGCCCCGCTGCAACAAAATCCGGTGCCAGTGGTAAAAGCTCTTCAGCATAAGGATCAACCTGCCGGTAGTCTTGCGCTTTTTCATGGAACAGCGAACCAGCAGGATCCCGGCTAAGACGACTCAACCCGATTATCTGGTCTGGATCGGCAAGCAGCATAACCATCTGATCGGTACACAGATTGATGGAAACAACACGAGGCTGTTTGACAGTGTGCTGTGCCGATATGACTGGCGGCAGCAACAACGCCGCCGCCAGCAGTAACGTTCTACTGACTAGTGATACGTCCATCGAGGAAAGGCTCATAAGGGGCATTGGCGGCAAGATAGTCCGCAACCACGCTTTCCACATTAGGGCCATAGTCGTAAACCTTACTGGCGTTTTCAGCAAACATGCTGTAGCCATCACCACCACCACGCACGTAATTGTTTGATACGACACCATAGTTTGCTTCAGGATCTATGGGCGTCCAGCCATCACCCTTCATAACCAGCACATCAATGATTCGACCCTCATTGGCAGGTTTGGAGCTGTCCCAGGTAAATTTTAATCCGGCCACCTGAGGGAAGCGTCCTTTAACCTCCTCAACCTGGCTGACGCCATTCTCCAATGCTGCGATCACGTCTGCACCAGTCACTTCAAACGTTGACAATGTATTCTGGAAAGGCAGTACGGTTAATACCTCACCCATAGTCACTTCACCGGCATCAATTGATGCACGCAAACCGCCCGAGTTCATGATGGCAATGGAAACACCTTGATTCCGGACACGGTCTAGTAGAGCCTCGGCAACCAGATTACCCATTGCGCATTCCTGAACGCGGCAAACATCGCGATTTCCCTCTATGACATCCGCCGTTTCAGCGACAACCTCGTTGCGTATCTCATCCAGAGGCAAAGCCAGTTCAGCAACCCTTGATAACGTTCCTTCATCTTCACCGATATCTGCATTGACTTGTACGGGGTCGCCCGTTGCCTGGGTAATCTCACCGGCATCGTCAAAGATCACATTTAGCTCACCGACGTACTTACCGTACGCGTAGGCTTGCACAATCGCCGTTTTTCCGACCATTGTCGGATAAGGCCCTTTCGCTTTTTCATCCGTATTGGACAATAAGGTATTGGTGTGTCCACCAACGATCACGTCCACGCCGGTAGTTTCGGCAGCGACACGCTTGTCAAGTTCGTAGCCTGAATGAGAAAGCACGATAATCCGATTGATACCCTGTGCAGTTAACTCATCGACTTCAGCCTGAACGGCTGCCACGGGATCTGAAAAACTGACTAACGGACCCGGGCTGGCAAGCTCGTTAGTGTCCTCTGGTGTCAAGCCGATTATGCCGTATTTCTCACCACCTCTCTCGAGGACTGTTGACTTCATGATCTTGTCTGCAAGCAGAGGTTCTTTTGAGACATCAGCGTTTGACATCACAACGGGGAAATCAACAGCGTCGACAAATTCGCGCAGCACCTCAGGACCATCATCAAACTCATGATTGCCCACCGTCATGCCATCGTAGCCCAGTCTGTTCATTATTTCTGCAGCAACCCGGCCTTTGTAAAACGTGTAAAACAAGGAACCCTGAAACTGATCACCGCCACTGAATAACAGAGAATTCGGGTTGCGCTCGCGCGCCTCCTTTACAGCGGTTACCAATCGGGCATAACCACCAAAACACTTGCCTTCCGCATTATCCTCCGCAGAACACGGGCTGTCGTACTTGCTGATTGGCTCTACTTTTGAATGAAAGTCGTTGGTGTGTAGAATCGTGACACTACTCTCAGCGTGAACGTAACTGCTGGTCGCAGCAACAGCAAACGCCAAAGCACCTCGTAAAAAAACAGATTTCATCGTAAAAAACTCCTGTTCGGTAAGTATTCAGGGCAGCGTATCAGATGCCATTCGACTGTGCGAGCCGGGCCGACTGCGCGTAGTCGATGATATCCATTCACTACCTGTGATCTATTCGTTGATGTTTGAGCCTCATCAGCGGCAACTACTCGTAAATCGGGAAAAACGTATTGAACGCCTTCTCTGCAAATACGCCGGGATCGTTGAAGCGCTGATCGCGATTCAGCGCGTCAATTTTACGCATATCTTCGGCACTCAATTCAAAATCGAACAACGCTGCATTTTCGATAAGGCGCTCTACTCTGGAGGTTTTGGGAATAATGGCATTACCGCGCTGCACGCCCCATCGCAAAATCACCTGCGCAGGGGTTTTGCCCAGCCGTTCGGCAATCGCGACAACGTCAGCCTGCACCAGCACTGATTCACTCGCATCAGCCATTTCAAGTTCAAGATACGATAGCGCACCCAGCGGCGAAAACGCTGTCACTGCAACATCCTGCTCGCGACAAAAACGCATTAACTTCTCTTGCGTCAGGTAGGGGTGAGATTCAACTTGCAGCACCGCCGGCGCAATGCGCGCGTAGTTAAGTAAGTCGCGCATGAGACTGATATTGTAATTGCACACCCCGATATGTTGTGCCATCCCGGAATCCACCAGGGTCTCCATCGCCTGCCAGGTTTCCTGCAAAGGCACCGCAGCAGGTTTCATCATCGGTAACTCATCATCCGGATCAAACAACCATTCCGGCGGGTAACGCGTCTCGAAAGGCACAAATTCCAGCGCGATTGGAAAATGCACCAGGTACAGATCCAGATAGTCCAAACCCAGGTCGTGCAGCGTCTGGTCCATGGCCATAACCACATGCTCCTTGCGATGGTAGGTGTTCCAGAGTTTCGAGGTGACCCATAGCTCCTCTCGTGTGCAAAGTCCTTCGTCAAGCGCTCGACGAATGCCTTGCCCCACTTCCTTTTCATTGCCGTAGTCGCAGGCACTGTCCAGATGACGGTAACCCGCGCGAATAGCCGCCACGACAACATCAGCGACCTGCGCCTTGTCAATCTTCCACAAGCCGAGCCCTATGACGGGCATTTGGCCATCGGTACCGATTGTTTGCGTTGGAATCATCATGTTCTTGCTGTGTTCAAAGACTGAATGGAAATCGCTAAAACTTATATCACCGGCACGATACGCTATCGTGTCATCAACCGTGAATTCAATGAATACTCAGGAAAGTGACAGTTCAACCACTTGCCCGGTCCGAATTGCTTCCTGCGCGGCGATTCCCATGCGAACCGCTTTGATACCGTCTGTTAGTGAGACCTCCACGGGCGCATCCTCGAGAACTGCCAACGCGAATCGGACATGCTGATAGTAGGTAGAGCCATGATGATCTCCCGCGGCCGCAAGCCGTGCATCAACCTCGACAGTCTCAGTAACGGGCGCTGCCTGATCTCTTGCACTGAACACTACTCTGGCATGTCGTTCTGCCGTATCCGGCCAGAATCGGTCTGGTCCCGGTATGTACGCTTCGAGTTTGCCTGAATCACCAATCGCTGTCAGCTGTTCCTGAGGGTCAGAGCCTTCAGCAAACATGCACAAATCCAATGATGCACGGCAACCGTTGTCAAAATCAACAATCACCAGCGCATTGTCGATAATGTCCGGTGTTCTGCCATCATAAACTTCATCAAGATGATTAACATCCATTGCCCCACTGGCAAATACACGAACAGGTTCCGAACGTGTGATCAGACGCATCAAGTCAAAGTGATGGCAACATTTTTCGACCAAGGTACCCCCTGTATTCTCCGAAAAACGATTCCAGTCACCCACCTTCACAAGAAATGGAAACCTGTGCTCTTTAATCGACACCATTCGCAACGTACCAGTCTCACCACCGTGCAATTTTTCTAGAAATCGCGCCGTAGGCGGCATATAGCGGTATTCCATTGCCACCCAGAAAGGCGCCGGGTAGTGCTTTAACGCATGCTGAAGCTCATCACAATGCTCAAGAGTGGTGCACACAGGTTTTTCGACCAGAATAGCCTTACCTAGCGGTATCAGGCGATTGACGATAGCGTGATGAGTAAAATTGGGAGAAACGATGACAAAAGCGTCAACATCATCTGTGGGAAGCTCGTCCAGCGATTGATAGGCCTGTACGCCACTATTGCCCAATTCCCGAGCCAGTTCGAGAGCCGAATCCCGCATCGGTCCGTCTGGCTCTACAAGCGCTGTAACGTTAACATCAAGATCCCCAATGTCCCTGACAAGTGCCAGGTTACGCAGGTGTTCATGCCCCATCATTCCAGTGCCGATGATGGCGTAATTCAGTTTTTTTCGAGTTGATTTATGCATCCGACAAGTTTACAGCCTTACCGTCGGCAATGGATCGCAATACAGGTACACTAGCGGCATGATGAAAGCAGCCAAATTCAGTATCGGTCAAGTTGTGCGTCATCGAATCTATCCCTTTCGAGGAGTCATCTTCGATGTGGATCCAGTATTCGACAATTCTGAGGAATGGTACGAGGCCATTCCCGAAAACGTAAGACCGCACAAAGACCAGCCCTTCTATCACCTCTATGCTGAAAACGAAGAATCAGTCTATGAGGCATACGTGTCAGAACAGAATTTACTGGAAGACGAAGACACAACCCCATTGCGACATCCCAGTATTGCCGTGGAGTTCAGGCGACGCTCACCCGGGAATTATGAAGCTGTGAATATTCAGACCCACTAGCGATACTGTAATACCAGGCAATGGGGCAATACGGAACAAGTTACACGGAAGGCTCTGTCTTTCGCCACATCACCACATTGTCCATCACATCTGCAATTGGTCTGTTTGCCATTTTTGCTGTCGATCTTGTCGACGTATTTTTCATTTCACTGCTGGGAGAACCTGAACTTGCAGCGGCTGTTGGCTTTGCCGGCACCACGCTGTTTTTTGGTTCTGCAATTTGTATCGGACTTGCTATTGCGACCTCGACGGTTGTTGCACAATCCATCGGGGCAAAAAAGCTTACAACCGCGGTTGACGCCGGAGACCACTCTGCCCGACTGGCAACGCATGGACTGTTATTTGGCTGTTTATTGACAGTCCCGCTAGCGATTCTTTCAGTTATCTATGCACCCACCTTGATCGGTCTGCTTGGAGCAGAAGGAGACACGCTGGATCTCGCTGTGGATTATTATCGTATTGTGGGCTTGGCCATGCCCGTTCTTGGGGTGGCCATGGCAGGTACATCTCTGCTGCGATCAGTTGGTGAAGCGCGGATGTCCATGTGGTCCACGATCATTGGCGGCCTGGTAAATGCAGTGCTCGATCCAATCCTGATATTCGGACTGTCATTGGATCTTGAGGGCGCAGCCATTGCATCGGTGATCTCCCGATGCACCGTTGCAGGTGTCGCGCTCTACTTCGTCATCTACCGCCACAAGCTCATAACCACTCCCCATTTGAGAGCCTTCCTGTCAGACACACGACAACTTCTGGGCATCGCAGTACCTTCCTTGATTACTAACCTGGCAGGACCGTTCGGGGCTGCCTACGCAACCTCACAAATGGCAAAGTTCGGTACCGATGCAGTAGCGGCTGCGGCCGTCATTGGCCGAATAACACCAGTTGCGTTCGCCGGCCTGTATGGTCTCTCTGGCGCAGTGGGACCTGTCGCATCACAGAACATGGGCGCGGAGCAATGGTCAAGGGTACGTCAAAGCCTGATCTCAAGTGGCTTGTTCGTTACGCTTTATGTTCTTCCGGTAGCGCTTTTGCTTTTTTTGTTAAAGGATTTTCTGGTAAATGTTTTTGACTTGCAAGGAGAGGCCGCAGAGCTACTGCGCTTCTACTGTACATTCATTATCGTTTCGTATTGGCTTTTCGGATTGCAGCTTGCAGCCAACCCGCTATTTACGGCACTGCGTCATCCCGGTTACGCCACTATCAGTAACATTGCACGTGACTTGTGTTTCGGCATACCGCTGGTTTTTGTTGGCAGCAGCCTGTTCGGCGCACCGGGTGTTCTGGCCGGTCAGGCTATTGGCAATATGATGGCAGGCATCATTGCATTCGGCATTGCCCTGTGGCTAAGCAGGCGTCTGGAAGAAGGTAAGTCCATCAACCTGCCAATCCGAAAACTCGGGCAGCGCTGGCATTTTTATCGGGATGTAGTACCCGGTGTGCAACATCGTGGACACTGAGCATTCATCGTTAAAGATTAAGCATCAGGTTTTTTTATCAACTGCATTACCTTGCGCGTAGCCTGTACAACCGGCTCATGAGTTTCTTTAAGTATCGATACCCTGTCGAAACGCTCCTGATCGCTGTTTATGGCCTCTCGCAGCGCATACCCGAAAGCCATGCGCAACTCGGTGCCAATATTGTATTTACAGATTGCCGAATTTCTGGCCAAAGACTGACGCTGGGATGGAAGAACGCCAGAACCTCCATGGATAACCAGCGGCACATCACACTGCGATTGAATCTGCTGAATTCTCTTCTCATCCAACTGTGAGTGACTGTCCTGCTGCAGGTGTACATTACCCACAGATACAGCCATGGCATCTATACCTGTATCACGTGCAAATTGTGCAGCCTCAGACGGATCGGTACCACTCGACTGCTCACCATCGGCATAACCAACAAAACCAATCTCACCTTCACAAGAGATGCCTGCTGCATGTGCCAATAATGCGATGGCGCCAGTCTCATCAATGTTTTGTTGAAGCGGCTTGCGCGATCCGTCATACATCACTGACGTGAAACCGCAACTGATAGCCTGCTGGCATTCTTCGATCGAATAACCATGATCGAGATGGGCAACCACGGGCACACTGGCATGCTCGGCAAGATAACGAAACATACTTGCCAGAACCGGTAAGGGAGTATGCTCCCGACATCCAGGGCCAGCCTGCAGAATAACCGGGCATTGTTCAGCCTCTGCAGCTGCAACAAAAGCGCGAGTGTCTTCCCAGCCAAGCGTTACCAGGCCAGCGACAGCATATCCTTCATCGAGCGCAGGCTGCAGAACTTCAGCAAGCGTTACCAGTGGCATTACTTGAACTTGGCAATCATGTCTTTAATGCCCGGAATGGTCTCAATCTGATAGGCATGGGTAGGCTGAAAATACTGTATCAACGATCGCTGACTAAACCCAGCCAGAATCGTGAAGTAGTACATCTGGTATCCGGGCAGCACTGCGCAGGGGTGATAGCCCTTATCCAGACAGATAGTTGAACCATCCACAATATGATACGCATCACCCGACTTGTTATCTTCTCGCTGTAGCATTTGCACACCGGATCCATGCTTGGGTTTGAAGCGGAAGTTATAGGTTTCATCGTGACGGGTTTCATCGGGCAGCCTGTCGGTGTCATGCTTGTGAGAAGGAAAGCCGGACCAGCCCCCCTCACCCACAGTGAAAAGTTCGCTGACCAGAAGTCGTCCAACCTTATCGTGATACTTGGTACCCAGAATATGCTTGATCTTTCGATGGGTTTTGGTGTCATCAGAGCCGTATTGCACCAGATCCAGTTCATCAGAACGAACCTCAAACGGATCCAGCACTTTGTCGTATCTTGCACCCGCGATAAAGACCTCAGTGTCAGCTGAAACGCATGACATAGTAACCTTTGCACCAACAGGCAAATACACACCCTCTGGTTCTCCACCCCAGACATCTTCCACACGGTGACCCAATGCCTTGTACTCGACGCCTTCCACGTCAACATCGACACTACCGGTGGCAGGTACTATGCAGGTCTCATAACCCGGTACCTGATACTCGAACGCCTGGCCTTGTTTCAATTTAACGATATTGAAGTAATTCAACGGCACTGTTGAATCTTCGATATCAACGATTGGCTTGTTCTGGTTGTCGTACGGAGCGATATGCATCGGTTCAGTCCCTAGGTTGGTGTTCTTGCAAAAAGGCGTCAAGTTCCGCCACGGTGGGCATCGCAGGCGCACAGCCTACTCGAGTTACCACGATGGCGGCGCACGCTGAGCCACGCAGGACAGCATCATTGAGTGAATAGCCGTTGGCCAGACTGGCAATAAAACCACCCATAAAACTATCACCGGCACCCACAGGCTTCAGTGCATTGACAGGAAACACGCCAGTACGGAACTCGCCATCAGGCGTCATCGTGATAGAGCCATTTTCGCCCATTTTGTAGATAACGATACTCGCCGTGCTAGCAGCAAGATCCCGCGCTTTGGCCAGTCCCTTGTCGTAGTTCCCGGCCATGAATCCGAATTCGGTATCGTTACCGATGATGATATCGCACAGGCTGGCAGCGTGCGTATATACATCGCTGGCTTCGGCTGCAGAGCTCCAGCTGTACGGGCGGTAATCGACATCGAAAATCAGCGGTAGCGATGCAGCGCGAGCACGCTCGAATGCTGACATCGTAGCAGCTCGTGAAGGCTCTGCCGCCAGCACAGTACCTGTAGTGATTAATGCCGCGTACCTGGTGTAGTCAATTGCAGCGACATCATCGGTAGTCATCTGAAAGTCTGCAGCGCCATTTCTATAGATCACCGTCTGGTGTTCTTCAACACGGCTTTCTGACAACGCCAGAGAATTACGATACTCACCGCCTACACTTCGCACATGTTGACGGCCGATACCATAGTGATCAAGCTGATTCAGGCAGAACCTGCCTACGGCATCATCTGACACGCAGGTCACCAGCGATGCTTTGCCCCCTTGCCGGGCAATTGCCACACAGATATTAGCGGATGATCCCCCCAGGGCTGTGCGAAAGGTTTCTGCTGTCTCTATTTGCGTACCGGCAGGCTCTGGATACAGATCCATGCCCGCCCGACCGATAACGAGAAAATCATTACGCGCGAACGCTTCGGTATTGATCATCAAAATCAGACGCCCTTACGCTGGCGGTGTCTTGATGACTCCCACTCGGCATGCGCATCGCGAACTTTCTGACTCTCACTCACGGCAGGAGTGCCGCATTCCCACCACGTGTGACCTTCAGTAGTCCAACCCTCATAAGCATCGACATTCATGACAATGACATAAGTACTGTCAGCCGCCTTGGCACGCTTGAAGGCATCCACCAGTTCCTCGGCATTGGCTACCGTTTCAGCCTGCGCGCCCAGGGATTTCGCATGCGCTTCAAAATTTACTCCGACTAGATTGGTAACGGTTGGCGCATCCTTGATCAGATTGTTGAAGCTCTCGTTACCTGTGTTGTTCTGCAGTTTATTGATGACGGCGAAACCTCCGTTATCCAGGACAAGCACAATGAGCTTCATACCGGTAAGAACCGATGAATACAGATCACTGTTGAGCATCAGATACGATCCATCACCGGTAAATACAATAGTATCCTGCTTAGGCTGCTTTTCACTTTGCGCGATACGTGCCCCCCAGCCACCTGCAATCTCATAGCCCATGCATGAAAATCCGAATTCCACATCTACGGTACCGGTTTTCAGAGTACGCCAGTTTGCCGTTACTTCCGCTGGCAAACCACCGGCCGCAGCGACAATACGATCATCCGGATCACAATGTGCATTAACTACACCGATAGCCTGAGCGTAGGAGTTGGGCCTGTTACCGTAAGACACATTAACGGCCACATAGTTATCCCACTTGTTGCGTTCATCTTTGGCGAATGCTACCCAGGGAGGCGGTGTCTGGAAGCCAGACATACTCTTCTGCAATTGCACTAATGCAAGCCTGGCATCACCGACTACCGGTAGAGAACGATGTTTACCTGCGTCATGCCGGGCTGCATTGATGGATATAAATCGGGCATCGTGAGAGAAGGCGGTCCATGAACCTGTCGTAAAATCCTGTAAACGCGTGCCAACGGCCACTATGACATCGGCTTGTTCGGCTACGGTGTTGGCGGAGTCCGATCCTGTAACGCCAATGGGCCCTATGTTTAACGGATGAGAACTTTCCAGGTTGGCACGACCTGCGATAGTTTCCACAACAGGTATCTGATAGGCCTCTGCAAATGCCATCAGTTCCTTTGTGGCACGAGAATATTGTACACCGCCACCGGCGATAATCATGGGCCGCTCAGCCGATCTCAATAGATCGACGGCGTCATTGATTTCTTCCATATCGGGCGTAACACGGCGAATACGATGCACCTTTTTTTCAAAAAACACGACCGGAAAATCGTAACTCCATCCCTGGATATCCTGCGGTAATCCAATGAACGCAGGACCGCAATCACCGGGATCGATAAGTGTGGCAATTGCCGCGGGCAAAGATTGAATGACCTGTGCCGGGTGCGTTATACGATCCCAATAACGGGTAACAGATTTAAAGGCATCATTGACCCCCAGAGTCGGGTCGTTAAAATGTTCCATCTGCTGAAGAACCGGATCCGGTAGCCGGGTAACGTAGGTATCGCCGCACAACATGAGCATGGGCAAGCGATTTGCGTGAGCCAGCGCTGCAGAGGTCAGAAGATTTGACGTACCCGGGCCGGCTGACGCAGTACAGAACATCATGCGCTGTCGCAAATGGTACTTGGCATAAGCGGCGGCAGCAAATCCCATGCTTTGTTCGTTCTGACCTCGATACAAGGGTAATTCCTGGCGAGCGTTGAACAAGGCCTCACCGAGACAGGTCACATTGCCATGGCCGAAAATTCCGAAGCCGCCACCAAACAACCTCTGTTCTTTGTCATCAATGACGATGAACTGCTGCGTCATCCAGCGAACGATTGCCTGGGCAGTAGTCAGGTGAATTGTTTCCTCAGTCATTTCAGGGGCACCAGTTGACGCTATGTAGCACCACAGAATACAATAAATGCAACCGGTTGCAAACCAACTTCCACTCCTTATCCAACGGCAATAACAATGAGCATCAGAATAGGCAACGCCCCTTGCTCCTGGGGTGTCGAGTTTGCGCAGGACGAACGCAATCCAACCTGGCAGAGTGTCCTCGACCAGTGTAGCCGCGCCGGTTACTCGGGCATCGAACTTGGACCCGTGGGCTTTATGCCTGAAGATCCCTCGGAACTAGCCGACGCGCTGGCACAACGCTCACTGGAACTGATCGGTGGTGTCGTCTTCCGAGCGTTTCACGACAAAAACCAATGGGACGATGTCATGGACGGTGCTGTAAGAACATGCAAGGCGCTTAAAGCTCATGGTGCCAGTCATTTCGTTCTCATCGACTCCATTGCGCCACAACGCGCACCGACTGCCGGACGCGCAAATGAGGCAGTACAGATGGATGCTGCACAATGGAAAGCCTATGTAGAACGCATCACGACCGTCGCAAAACTGGGCCGTGACGAATATGGCCTGATTCCCGAAATTCACCCACACGCTGGTGGCTTCATGGACTTCGAGCCAGAGGTAGAGCGACTGCTCGACGAGGTTGATGCCGATCTGCTGAAAATCTGTATTGATACCGGTCATTGCACCTACGCAGGCTTCGACCCCGTTGCGTTTATGCAAAGGCATATGGATCGAATTACCTATGTCCATTTCAAGAATACCGACGCAGATATCAAGGCAGCTGCCATCGCCAACAGAACTGGCTTCTACGAGGCCTGTGGTCAAGGTATCTTCTGTAACCTGGCTGACGGCGAAGTCAACCTTCCTGCGGTCAAACAGTTGCTGGATAGCGTTGGTTTTGAAGGATGGTGTACTGTTGAACAAGACTGCGATCCCAACCTGAATCCCGATACAGAAGGCGATGCACGGCTAAACCGGGAATACCTGGAATCAATAGGATTCGCATAATGAAATTGAAATGGGGAATGGTCGGCGGCGGCGAAGGTAGCCAGATAGGGCCTGCACACAGAATCAGCGCTGGGCTGGATGGCTTGTTCGAGTTCACGGCAGGCGCGCTTGATTATCGCGCCGAACAAGGTCGTGAATACGGACAAAGACTAGGACTTGCACAAGATCGATCCTACGGTAACTGGCAGGAAATGCTGGAAGGCGAGACAAACCGTGATGACCGAATCGATCTGGTTACTGTGGCAACTCCCAACTCAACACACTTCGAAATCACTAAGGCTTTCCTGGAAAACGGTTTTCATGTTCTCTGTGAAAAGCCGATGACAATGACTGTCGCAGAGGGTGAAGAAATTGTGCAACTCAGCGAAGTCACTGGTCGTATTTGCGCAGTTAATTACGGCTATACCGGCTATTCATTAGTGCGCCACATGCGTGCCATGATTGCCCGGGGAGATCTTGGTGCTATCCGTCTGGTCAAGGCCGAGTTTGCACATGGCCATCATGCCGATGCTGCCGATGCAGATAATCCTCGAGTGCGCTGGCGCTATGACCCTGCGCAGGCCGGTGTTTCCGCTCAGTTTGCCGATTGTGGAATCCATGCCATGCACATGGCAAGCTTTGTTACCGGACAAGAGGTCATCAAACTCAGCGCTGATAACGTCTCTTGTATTTCATCACGCGTTCTCGAAGATGATGCCATGGTTAATTTTCGCATGGATGGTGGAACCGTCGGCCGATTGTGGACATCCTCCATCGCCATTGGACGACAGCACGGACTCGGCATCCAGGTGTTTGGTGAAAAAGGCGGATTGCGTTGGTCACAGGAGCAACCCAACCAATTGTTTTACATGCCTCTGAATGAACGTTTACAGATCATAGAGCGAGGCAGCGGTAACCTGTCACCCGAAGCCGATAGATGCTCTCGCGTCACTGTCGGTCATGCGGAAGGCATGCCTTTGGCATTTGCCAATATCTATAAAGACCTGGCAGAAGCTATCAATGCGAACAATGAAGGCAGAGCTATTGACCCCGCTGCTGACTTATATCCGCGTGCCGCCGATGGCCTGCGTTCCATGGCTGCTGTGGTCGCAGTTGCAGAATCTGGTAAAAACGATAGCGCCTGGGTCGATGCGCGTCCACCGATGTATCGCTGAATCATCTTCCGCCATTCATACCTTTGACCTGCCAACTAATGGCACTCAGCATGGACGATGCACCGACCCAGGGATCGGGTCACCGACAGTGATTGTTCGGCCAGCAATAGCGAAAGAGTAAAGCCGACACCTTTAACAGATGATGACCTTCACCGGCATTACCTGGTCGACTGTACGCTTTTGCTAACGCGGTTGATAAGCGGGTAATTCCTGGCATGAAAACCCAAAAAAACATCTATTGCCTTTCTCGTAAGGTCCCGCGTTCAATCACCTTGCTCGGGAAAAGTCGTGCCTCCGGGTAGCGGTCAGGCTCTTCCAGCATGGCAACAATCAGTTCGATCGATGAATCTATTATCTGCCGAATAGGTTGATGAATAGTGGTGAGATTAATATTTTGCCAACTGGACATCTCCATATCATTCAAGCCGATGATCCCGATATCATCCGGCACTTCCAGCCCCGCATCTCTGACTGCGCTCAACGCACCGATGGACAAGACATCGTCTCCGCAAAAATACGCCTCAGCAGGCTCGTCAGCCAGTAGACGCAGCATTTCAAGACGACCAGCATCAAAAGAATAAGCTGATGCATATGAATAGGTTAATTGCAGATCAGAATGAAGCGCTAACTCAGCTTTGAATCCTTCCAGTCGATCCTGAGTAGAGGTTGCAGTTTTAGGACCGCCAAGGAAGGCAACTCTTTTGTACCCGCGGGCGATAAGTTCACGAGCGGCGATGCGGCCACACTCAATATTGTCAATGCCCACTACGTGCACATTGGGTGTACTTGTATGCCGTCCGAAAGAATGCACAACAGGCATATTGGCATCGCGAAATGCCTCGGAAAACGCAGGTGTTAACGTTGAAGATGCCACAACGACACCATCAACCGAATACTGACGAAGCATTTTTAACGAATTAGCGGGATCGGTTTCATCGCTTAAATTTACCAGCAAGGGACGAAGCCCCCGCTCCTGCAAACCACGCGTGAACAAATCAAATACTTCAAGAAAAATTGGATTATGAAAATTATTGGACACCAACCCTATAAGTCGGGTGCGTCCTGTTGTCAGGCTGGACGCGAGAGCATTGGGCGTGTATCCAAGTTCCTGTGCCGCCTTCTCTACTTTGAGTCGCATGGAGGCCGATACCGAAGCACCATCGGTAAATGCACGCGATACTGCCGACCTTGATACGCCAGCCGCTTCAGCGACGTCTTTTAAAGTGACAGCCACGATTACGGCTTACTCGTTTTGATAGCGCTGATGCTGGCGAACAGACAAGCATCACAATGTATGCAAAACTCAGACAGTACCACCAAGCGATTGCTCTAGTTGAACCATTTCCTTCCCCCCGGCCATCAAATCCTGTAACTCTTCGACACTGACCTCGCCGCGAGCTGCGGTACCCAGAGTCTTGCCACGATTCAATACCGTAAATCGATCACCGACAGCCATGGCATGACGCACATTGTGAGTGATGAACACGACACCGATACCGTTCTTTCGTACTTTATCTATCGTGGACAAGACGTTGGCAGTCTGGCGAACACCCAAGGCTGATGTGGGCTCATCCAGAATAAGTACCTTTGCGCCAAAGTAGACAGCTCTTGCGATGGCGACGGTCTGTCGTTCACCACCGGACAAAGTACCCACAGCCTGATCGGCCTCGCGCAGGTTAATACCCATACGCGCCATCTCCTGCATGGTCACCGAATTAGCCTTCTCAGCATCCCATAAGCGGAATGGACCGAATTTTTTCCGGGGTTCACGACCCATCCAGAAATTACGCGCAACTGACATGAGCGGGATCATGGCAAGATCCTGATACACAGTCGCAATACCGGCATCGATCGCTGCTCGTGCATTGGGAAAACGCGCAGTCTGCCCCTCCAGCCGCATCTCACCGGAAGTGGGCTGATGGACTCCGGACAGCGTCTTGATAAATGTTGACTTACCAGCCCCGTTATCGCCAAGTAAACAATGACACTCGCCAGCATGTACTGACAACGATACGCCTGCCAACGCGATTACCGATCCGAAGTGCTTTTCAATATCGATCATTTCGATCAGTGGTGAACTCATGTTAGCGCTCCCCCGTGATCATGCGGCGGATATAGGTATTGAGAATAACGGCCAGTAGCAGAATCGCACCAAGGAAGACTCTAAACAAAGAGCTCTCTACATTAGCGAAGAACAAGCCTTGCTGCACAACTCCAAATATCAACGCGCCTAATGCTGCGCCGATTACTGAACCATAGCCCCCGGTGAGCAAAGCACCACCAATAACCACTGAAATGATTGCTTCGAATTCTTTGAGCAAGCCACGATCTGCCGCAGCAGACCCGAACTCGATCACCTGGCATGTAGCAAACACCGTTGCGCAGAAAGCAGTGAACATGAACATCAGGATCTTGACGCGATCTACTGGCACACCGACATAACGTGCCGCTTGCGCATCTCCACCCGAGGCAAAAATCCAGTTACCAAATCGGGTACGGGTCAGGAGAAAATGTCCAAAAATTATTAACACAATAGCCCAGACGACCAGCATGGGGATGCCGCTTACAA
Organism: Granulosicoccus sp.; assembly: GCA_045106855.1. Classification (GTDB taxonomy): domain Bacteria; phylum Pseudomonadota; class Gammaproteobacteria; order Granulosicoccales; family Granulosicoccaceae; genus Granulosicoccus. The sequence goes on along the minus strand of JBGCFI010000002.1, from coordinate 138,878 downwards.
TGGGCTCGCCTGCCCGTGAGCCTCCCTTGAAAGTTGAGATCCAGCCATTTTCGCCCATCCAGCTAAACAGGCCGGAAAGAATTTTCCCGCCAAACAATGCCGCCAGCGGGTCACCTTCAGCAGCTTCCTTGATACCACCAATAATGGTTTTGTTCGTTGTTGCGATGGACAGGAATATCGTCAAACCACGCAATATGTAGAGAAATGCCAGCGTTACTATGAATGAAGGCAGACCCGTCTTGACGACAATGTAGCCGTTCAGCCAGCCGATCGCCATAGCGACCGCAAACGCTGTAAGTATGGCTACCCACATCGGAAAGCCCCAGGTAACCGACATCATAGCGATCACGATGCCCGAAAATCCGATCATTGATCCGACTGACAGATCGAACTCACCGGCGATCATCAACAAACAGGCACCAACCGCAATAATGGCGAACTGTGCAGAGACAATGGTCCAGTTCATGGTTCCCTCTGAAGAGAACATGCCTGAATCGCCTGCCACCATTGCGAAGAATACGAATACCAGAATGGTCCCGCAGATTGAGCCAAGCTCTGGCCTTATAAGCGCTTTCTTAAGTCTGGATTGTTGTTGAACACGCTCGTCGACGACGGCTTCTGCTGAATCATTCATGCGTCAATGTCCTGTGGCGAAAATCCACTTGATTGAAAGAACAAACAGGCGGTGGATACTGCAACAGACTTGTCGCAGATCCACTGCCTTCTTATCGAAAAATGACTAAATCAAAAGCAAGCGCATAAAGCGCCAGGCGCCTTTCTAGCGGTACTCGCCAGCAAATTCCTCGACCTTACCCAAAGCATCAGCAGTCACGAATCCAGGTCCGGAATTGATGTTGTTGCCGGGCAGAACGCCGAATCGCTGGTAGTTAGCCAGAACAATCACAGGCAGATAAGCTTGCAGGAACGGCTGTTGGTCGATACCCCATGCAATGGTGCCACTCTTGATAGCCTTGACGATTTCTGTTCCGAGATCGAATGTACCGAAATAGATATCACCGGCCATACCCATTTCCTCGACCGCCTGAATCGTAGGATCAGCAGAGGTTGGTCCCAGTGTCAGGATGGCTTCGGTTCCCGCATTGGCCTGCAGATACGCTTTCACCTTGTTTTTGATTTCAGCAGGATCCTGACCTGAGTCGATCATCGAATCGCCCAGTTCTACACCCAGTCCGTCAGCGAAACCTGCACAGCGCTCACCAACCACCGGATTGGAGATGACGTGGTTAACGCACAGAAAAGAACCTATGCCGTCTCGCTTTGCCCGTTGTCCAGCTGCCAGACCCGCATCGTACTCAGGTTGTCCCACATACATCAGGGCACCGACATCTGCTGCCTGCTCGGGGGTTCCGGAGTTGATGATAATAACCGGGATACCTTTATCGACGGCATTGCGGATTGGACCGCTTAATACGTCAGGATCCGCAAGAGTTGTAATAATGCCATCCGGGTTAGATGCGGCAGCCTGCTCGATAATTCTGGCCATGTCCGCTATGTCGCCGGTAGGCGGATTACGGTATTCCACTTCAGCGCCAACCTGCTCGGCAGCCAGTGCCAGACCGTTTTTGATGGTGTTCCACCATGAATCGCTATCGGGCGCATGACTGACAAGAATGAATTTCTCGCCTTCTGCATGCGCGACTCCCATTGAGCCAGCCATTGGCACAGTTGCTATCGCTGCAGCTAATGCCAATTTTTTCCAAGTAATACCCATGCTGTGATTTCTCCTCATTACTGTTGATCCGAAATCTCGGAACCTGCAATTATGAGAGGCTAATCTCCTTGTTGCAAGGACTTTTTGCAACCGGTTGCAGGAAATTTGGGCTCAGGTAGAGCACGATTTAGCAATACGAGCATCTTGTGAGTAATACGGTTACCATAATCCGGCAGGGCAAGTGATCAAGACTTGTAACCCTGCAAGGCGAGATTTAAAAACCCTTTCCGTCTGTTTTTTACCAAGTGGCTCGACACTGGCTAGTTAAAGTGTTCTCTGACGCTTGTAACACGGTAGGCACTGACTCTACACTTGTCCCCGGGCCGGTCACAGCCGGCTGACAAAACTGCGAAGACTAGCGATAAAGAATACCCACGATGATAGACGAAGAGCTCTACCAGCAAGCAGCCGACGAGCTGAACTCGGACCGGCGTCGCCCGCATATCTGGGCCAGGGCCTGTGCACTTGCCAGTGATGATCACGATGAGGCACGATTTCTATACACCAATTTACGTGTCGAAGAACTAATATCCGAGCGCGCCCACGGTATTGGCAGCTCAGCGAGCACGACGCAGGACATAGAAGACGATGCCACCCTAGCGCTCTCCCCCATAGATGACATCGTAGACGAGGACGAAATCAAGGGATTCCTCGATGACATGGAAATGATGGACGGCGATTCAAGCGTTCCTTCATCTGTTCCGGCTCCTTCTGGCATTGATCTGCCGGCTGCATCCGATAATCCGCTTCAACTGGAACCGCTGAACTTTGAAGAAGATAACGCGAATACTGATGAGACGTTTGAAGCTGTAGTCGATGAGCTAATCGAACCGGACGCAGACCTCATGAGCGACTATGTGCCAGAGAACCACGGTATTCTGGACGACACTTACGCTGAGGAAGGCATCGCAGAAGAAGATTTCGCTAAAGAACTGGAAACGTTCAAGGCCGAGCAGGACACCGCCTCACCATTACTGGATACAGGATCATTCACTGGTGCGGGCTTCGCCGAAGAGAAAGATATCGATCTGGATAGCACGACCAATCTGAACCTTAGTGCTGATGACATCGCTGAAATTCAGGATCTTGCCGACGCCGCTGACGTCGACCACGATATGACCAGTGTAGAGGAGGCTGCTGCCGATCTGACTGATCTCAGTCCACTCGAAACAGGTGCTTACGAAACACCAGCAGCCGACATGACGTCCGGGGACTTGACCTCTGGTGATATGAGTTCCGGTGGTATGAAGTCAGGGGATATGACCTCAGGAGATATGACCTCCGGCGACATGACTCAGGCGAATATAAGCGTTCTCGATGCCCAGACAAACGAGCTTGACGAAATGCTCGAAGACGCCAGCTACCAGCCCGCCGATACAGAGCCTCCCGAATCTGACAGTGAATGGCTAGAAAATGATTCCTTGCCCACAGATTACGAACATCACGAAAATACAAAACGCGACCCCACCATCATTGAGGCCGACCCGTATACGGAGGAACTCAGTCGACAGGCAGATGAACTGGATCTGGGTGAGGAGGAGCGTCCGGTAACAGAAGAAGCAGACTTTTCTCACTTGGATGCGCAGGACGAAGACGAAGGAGTGTCCGAGCCTGCGCGACATCATGAAGAAGACACATCTGACGCTGCAATTCCAGCAGCGGCCGCTGCTAGCGCTGCAGCACTGGTTGCATCTGCTCCGGATCTTTCAAGCCCGGGTTCACACAATCACCGTGATGAAGTCGACGTCGACAGACAGGAGTTGCCGCTGGACCTGACACAGGGACGCAAAGGGAAATCGTTTTCCGTCTATCGACGCAATCGCCATGCACAAGCGGTAAAAACCGGTGTGTCATGGAGTGCACTGTTTCTCACTCTGCCCTATCTTGTTTATCGCCATATGTTCGGCACCGCATTGGCATACATCGGTTTGTGGATTGTGTCTATTGGTGGATTGGCTATAGCGGGATTAGCCTGGCTCGATGCCGGTAGCGACGTCGATCCCCTGGTCCAAGCGTGCACGATCGGTTTTGCGTTGCTTGCCTTCATCGGACTTATCTATATACCTTTTCGCTATGCGAACAGCTGGCGCGGGGAAAAGCTGGAAAACCGTGGTTTTGAAATGGTCGCGGTCGCTAAAGCTAAAAATCCGGGCAAGGCAATTGCCCGTGCTCGCCGTCATGCAGCTCTGGATAGTTAGCGTTTTAGTCCACGCTGTATTAAAGCTCTATGCGATCCGCATTTCTTGCAGCAATTAGCGGAATAGTGCCTCATTAAGTGCTTGTACTTGTACAGATCAACGTGCAGGCGTCGTTAATGGTTTTAAGTCATCGGCAAGAATGGCGTCGCAGTATTTTTCAAACAATACTGCATGTCTGTCCAACCGGTTCGCCGGTTAGATAATAGACAACTCAGGGGTCGCCGGGATATGGATTTCCCGGCGCCAATTCCACGCCAGGACCATCTCCCCGTTCAGGCGTATTGCTCTCGAAGTACATTCTTCTGCACCTTGCCCATTGCGTTGCGAGGCAATTCGGTTTCAAATTCCATTCGCTTGGGAAGTTTGAACCTGGCAAGTTTGCCTGCAAGTTCGTCGAGCATGGCGGATTTGTCTGGAACGACCGATGCGTTTGGATCAACAACAATAATAGCGACCACCGCCTCGCCAAAATCGGCATGCGGCACACCCACAACCGCCGATTCGATCACACCTTCCAGCTCGTCAATAATTAGCTCAACTTCTTTGGGATAGATGTTGTAGCCCCCGGATATGATCAGATCCTTGGATCTGCCCACAATTGTGACGTAGCCTTCATCATCAATAGTGGCAAGATCCCCCGTGATAAAATAGCCGTCAGGCAGTAGCTCTTCTGCTGTTTTTTCTGGCATCTGCCAGTAGCCTGAGAATACGTTGGGACCCTTGACGTGGAGCATCCCAACCTCACCCGCCGCCAGCGGCGCATGAGATTGTTGATCACACACACGTACACTGATTCCGGGCAAAGGATGCCCTACGGTACCCGCAATGCGCTCGCCGGAATACGGATTTGAAGTATTCATGTTGGTTTCAGTCATTCCATAACGCTCAAGAATGCACTGACCAGTTCGCGCATCAAACGCCCGATGTGTTTCTGTGAGCAAAGGCGCGCTGCCTGATATGAACAAACGCATATGCGCGACAAGCTCTCCAGTAAAACGATCATCTAAAAGCAGCCGCGTATAGAAAGTAGGAACACCCATCATGGTGGTGGCGTGAGGCAGTTCTTCAATGACGTTGTCCAGGTCGAACTTAGGCTGGAAAATCATGCTGCCTCCGCACAACAACATGACATTGCTTGCTACGAACAACCCGTGTGTATGGAAAATGGGGAGAGCGTGCAGCAGTACATCCTCCGCAGTGAAACTCCAGTACTTAACCAAGGTTATGGCATTGGATAGCAGGTTGTCGTGCGTCAGCATGGCCCCCTTGGAACGCCCAGTTGTTCCCGAGGTGTAAAGGATCGCCGCCAGATCATGAGCAGATCGTGGAACAACGTGTTGCATGGGCGGCGCCTTGCGTGCCGCCAGAGCGAGTGAACCCTGACTATCCGATGAAAGTGTAAGTACACGATTGGCGTCCAGTAATTGATGAGCCATCGATTCCTTGCCGGGATCGACGATGAAAACCTGCGGAGTCGCATCCTCAATGAAATACTGCAATTCGTTTTGAGTGTAAGCGGTGTTTAGCGGCAGGAAAACTGCACCGACTCTCAGGCAGGCAACATACAGAGCCAGAGCCTCGATACTTTTTTGAAGTTGTACCGCTACCCGATCGCCAGGCTGAACCTGCGCGGCAAGCAACACGCTGGACAAACGAGCACTAAGGTTAAAGAATTCACTATCTCCCAGAACCTGCTTGCCGTTCTGTACAAACAACGCGCCATCGGCATGAGTACGCGCCGCCAACAACGCGTCAAAAAGATGATTCGACATCAGGCCAGTTTCCTTTTTCATTTCTCGGGTTCAGACAAAGCCAGCGCACTATCCCCAGCAATGATCCGGTATTTATTGGCATACAACGCATGATTACCCGCCACTTTATCAAGGTCGTAAAGATAGCTGACCATGACGCCACCTGATAGCATCAAACCTTTTGTTGACATCTGCGCAAACGAGAACAATATCCAGGCTTGCTCCATTATCCAGATGAAAACAAGCGGCTGCATCCATGGCCTGTTTGTCTCCACGCCGAACTTGCGTAAGATACCAAACAACCGCTTCTGCAAGTAGATTTCCCGTTGGCTACAACAGAGTAAACGGCAAAACCGATTGGCCTGGTAAGGTAGGGATGGTGATCACCTTATTGTGATACCCATGCTCTTGAATCGGCTCCGTGACGTTGGCATTATGAGGTAAGGAATTCTAGCCCTCAAGTAAAGCCATCGCATCTTCAAAAAAGCTCACGGCCCCGAAATTTCCGGATTTTAGAGTCAACGCCAGCACGTAGCCTTCACTTTGACAATGCGTCCACGGAACACCCGGGGCAATTTCAGCACCGATAATTAATTGATGCACACCCAACGCTTTTGTCACCGCGCCGGACGTCTCGCCACCGGCTACGACAAAACGTCGTACACCCAGCTCTCTGGCCCGGACTGCCAGCTGTGCCAACGCGGATTCGATCAAGCTACATGCCTGCTCAGTACCCAGGCGCTGTTGGGCTTCCTTTACTTTATCGGGTTCCGCTGTGGCATAGATAAGTGGATTGGACTGTGGCGGCAATGATGCTAACCATTGTTGAACCCTATCGATACCCTCATCAGCCAGCGTCAGGGGATCCAGTTGAAAACACGGCCCCTTGCTCTTATAGGCCTCGACCTGCTGTCGCGTCATCTGTGAACAACTACCAGATAAAATAAGTGTGCCCGCAGGCGTCGAAGGGAAATCTGTTACAGATTCTTCGACCGCTAAGGTACCATCCGCCAGATAGAGGTCCGGCAGCGACATAGCAACAGCGCTTCCACCGGTCAACAACGGATAATCCTGACAAGCCCGGGCAATGATGTTCAGATCATCATTCGCGACAGCGTCTATAACAACATGCTCAGTTCCATCCTGCTTTAGATCATCCAGCGCAAGGCGCACGGCATCACTACCATTTGCAACAGTGAGTCGGTCAACCAGACCCACGGCTGTGTTGACCTGTGGCTGCAGCAGACGTACCAGATTGCTGTCCTGCATGGGCGTTAAGGGATGGTCTTTCATTGGGCTCTCGGCCAAAGGTTGCCGACCGACAAAAAGATTACCCATGAATATTGATCGACCGTTTTCGGGGAACGCAGGGCAATAAATGGTCTGCTGGCAATCGAGCGCTTGCATCAGAGCCTCAGCCACCGGGCCAATATTGCCTTCGCGCGTGCTATCGAAGGTCGAACAGTATTTCCAGAAGAATCGCGTGGCACCCGCCTTTTTTAACCACGAGAGCGCCTCTAGACATTCGCTTACCGCCTCATCCACGGGAGCAGTGCGACACTTGAGAGCAATTACCTCAAAAGCCGATGTGTCGTTCGGTACACCCTCGGGCACACCGATACGAAGCGAGACCTTCACTCCGCTACGTGCCAGTAAACCCGCAAGGTCGGTTGCACCAGTAAAGTCATCAGCAATGCAACCAAGTACGGTCCGGTTATGAGTGTGTGAAGTGTTCATTTAATTGGTCAGTTGATAGAAACCAGTTTGCCCGGGTTCATGATGTTGTCCGGATCTATGGATTTTTTAAGCATGCCCATAAACGCATAAGCATCCCCATGCTCATCAACCATGTATTTTTTCTTACCGGTACCGACACCGTGTTCGCCTGTGACGGTTCCATCGCATTCAAGCGCAACCTTATTAACATCGCCGACTAGCTGTGTGGCTTTTTGCATCTCTACAGGATCATCAGGGTGAACAAGAATCAGCAAATGAAAATTACCATCACCGACATGTCCGACCAGCGGCGCAATTAGACCTGAAGCATCAGCCAACTCGCGGGTTTTTTGAATCGCCTCTGCCAGTCTGGATATCGGCACGCACACATCGGTCACCACCCCGTCAGCACCTGGACGCAAAGCTTTCCCCGCATAGTAGGCGTTATGCCGAGCCTGCCAGAGCCGGGTGCGCTCTTCAGGTTTACTGGCCCATTGAAAATCGCTGACGCCAAATTCAGAGGCTGCCTCCTGAAACATGTCTATCTGTTCTTTCACACCTGCTTGCGTGCCATGAAACTCCAGAAAAAGATGTGGCTTTTCAGGATATTGAAAATCAGGGTTATATAGATTCAATCCTTTCATCTCCAGCTCATCGACTAGTTCTATGCGCGCCATGGGAATACCTAACTGCATCGCCATCATCACCGCATCGACGGCTTGCTCAACGCTTTCGAACACACAGCTAGCCGACGAAATGGTGTCTGGCTGAGCATACAGTCGAACCGTTAGCTCTGTGATAATGCCCAATGTCCCTTCTGAGCCTACAAACAACCGCGTAAGGTCGTAGCCTGCAGATGACTTTCGCGCACGTGTGCCGGTACGCATGATCTGCCCGTTGGGCAGCACAACTTCCAGCGCCATGACATTGTCACGCATGCTGCCATAACGCACTGTGTTAGTGCCCGATGCCCGGGTAGCAGCCATACCGCCGAGCGTTGCGTTCGCACCGGGATCAACGGTAAACATCAGGCCTGTGGTACGCAACTCTTCGTTTAGCTGAACACGAGTGACACCCGGTTGAACAACCGCATCCCAGTCAGAATCGTGGACACACAACACGCGATTCATGCGACTGGTGTCAATACTTATCCCGCCATTACGCGGAATCACATGCCCTTCCAATGAGGTGCCAATGCCAAAAGGCACCACCGGACATTGGTGAGCCGAACAGATTTTCATGATCGTCGATACTTCTGCGGTGCTTTCGGGAAAAACGACAGCATCTGGCAAAGCCGGAGTACTGTGGGCTTCATCCCGGCTATGAATTTCCAGTATGGAAGTGCCTGTTGATAGTCTGTCGCCGAGTTCCACTCTCAGTTTCTCGATAGTAAGCGCTATGTGGTCTGGCATAGTAGTCCTCTGATAGGTAGCGGAGCATGTCAAGGGCTCCGTTTGACGAACTTGTCCTTGAGTATCCACTGGACAATGATACATGGCAATATGACTAACGCTACCATGCCTGCCCCGGCGAGCATGAACGCCTTAGCGATGCTATGACTGTTTACCATAGGTTGGCTCAATAGAGGCGACAGGAACTGGCCTACAAATACCGCTGTGGTTAACCCCCCTGATGAGCGACCCCGCATGCTGGAAGGCACTCTGGACATTAGCCAGATAGTCAAATTAGGGAAGTTGAACCCCAGCCCGATTCCAATTATTGGCATGCAAAGATACATGTATAACAGCGAATCGACGTAAGACAACAGTATAAATCCTGCACTCATGCAGCTGTAACTGATGATCAGAATCAAGGTATTATCAAATCGCGCCCGTAAGCGTTGATAGTTAGCTGACGCCAAAGCCGCGAACACCTGACTCAAGGCTATCGCGAACCCGCCATATTTAAGATTTTCCGCACCCATTTCGAGCGCATAAAAAGGTAGCTGTGTAGGTATGAAGTAAAACATCATCATACTCAGACATGCCAGTAGGTATAGCAATGCAGCATGTTTCACTGGAAAAATATTATCAGCAACATTCACCTCTTGTGCAGATACCGGTGGCTTTTTAACAAACCAGTGGATCAGCGGAAACAGCAGGCATGGCAAAAGATAAACCGAAAACGGCGCTCGCCACGACATGTCAGCAAGCATAGAGCCCAACGCTATAAACATGATGCCACCCAGCGACATTGCAGAAGCCTGTATCCCCATGGCCCTGTCCCGTTCGGCACCTTGAAAGTGATCAGTGAGCAAAGCCATGGAACACACCATGATCATGCCCACTGCAACTCCCAGAAACAAGCGACTGATCAAAAGAAAGATCAGGTCATCAAGCCACAGACCGGCACTACCTGCAACGATATACAAGGCAATGCCAAGCTGTAACAAGAGACGACGTCCCAGTTTGTCTGCAACCCACCCGGCCAGCGATGCGCTACAGGCGATCGCAAGTCCCGGAGCGGTGAGAATAAACCGCGAAAGGTAGTCAGCATCTGGATAGTCGGCAAAGTGCTCAACCAACCCCGGTAGCCCCGGGGCAATAGTGGCACCCGCCATCACTGTCAGACTGGCACAGGCCAGCAATACCGGCAGCAAGTAAACAGAACGCGGCATTTAACGTTTGTCCTGGCGCTCAAATCGTCTTTCTATCCAGCTTACGCCTGCGGTGACGACCAATATCAGTACCAGATACTCCAGAATCAGGACAGTATATATTTCCAGTGGCCGGTATTCGGATGTCACCAGATCATTGGCGCGCCGTGTTAGCTCTTCCATACCGATAACAGACACCAGTGAAGACATCTTCAGCACATAAACAAACTGATTTCCCAATGGTGGCAATACGCGTCTGATTGCCTGCGGCAGGATCACGTAGCGCATTCGGTCTACATACCCCAGGCCAAGTGAATCAGCGGCCTCGATCTGACCACGATCAATGGACTGAATACCGGCACGAAATATTTCAGCTTCAAATGCACTATCGGATATCGCCAAGGCAACAACACCCGCCCAGAATATTGATATCGCGACACCCATTACGATAGGTAAACCGTAATAGACCCAAAGAATCAGCACAAGTACCGGGATAGCTCGAAACAACGCTACATAAACACGGTTAAATGCGCGCCATAGCGGATTGCCCGACAAGCCAGGCAACGCTACCAGTAGACCGACCACCACGGAAATAACGATGGCGGCCAGTGACAGTAACAGTGTGTACTTCAGCCCACCGAGCATGAACATAAGATTGGTTCGCCCGGATTCGGTAGCAGGCGATACAACATACCACTGCAGATTACTGCCACACCCCGTCAGTAGTGCACTGACAGCTAACACGAATGTTGGTATGCGCACGCGGCGCCATGCTGGACGCTGACAAACCATGCGGCAACACTCCGATAAACAATTTAAAATTGTGAACATGAAGAGTCTCGCCTAATGCTGCAATATCTGTTGCAGAAACAAACGGCCTCGCTCTGACTGTGCGTGATTGAAGAACTCGTCTGGTGTACCCGATTCCACAATTCTGCCACCATCCATGAACACGACAGTATCGGCAACCTTTTTCGCAAATCCCATTTCATGGGTGACAACCATCATGGTCATGCCAGTATCTGCCAGCTCGACCATGACATCCAGAACCTCGGAGATCATTTCCGGATCCAGTGCCGAGGTGGGTTCGTCAAACAGCATGACCTTCGGCTCCATACACAGGCTACGGGCAATCGCAACGCGCTGCTGCTGGCCACCTGAAAGCTGGCTGGGGTATTTGTCGGCCTGCTCGGGGATGCGAACCCGCTTCAGATAGCGCATGGCAAGTTCGGTCGCCGCCTCTTTCGTGAGCTTACGCGCACGCATCGGACCCAGCATCAGATTCTCCAGGACACTCAGATGCGGAAACAGATTGAACTGCTGGAATACCATGCCCACATCTGTACGTATCTCCCGTAGCTGTCGCTTATTCCGACCCAGTTCTACGCCATTGACAATGACCTCGCCCGAATCGTGTTTTTCCAGTTGGTTTACACATCGGATAAGAGTCGATTTCCCGGAACCGGAAGGGCCACAGATGACCATTCTTTCGCCAGCTTTCACACTGAGCGACACTTCGTGGAGAGCCTGGAAACTACCGAAGAATCTGGACACATTCACCATCTCGATGATCGCAGGCGCGGCGTCGCTATGCATGGAGGCTTTTTTCATGAGTTACAGCTTAGCTCATGCGGACACCCAAGGGACCAGGCTCGGGAAAAGGGCTCGTGAACAGTGCTTGAAAAGGTATACTTGACACTCTTGACAACTGAAGATGAATAACATGCTCAAGCGATTCCACCTTTTGCTGAACGCTGGCAAAGCCGTCTGCCTGCTCGCTCTGGTCAGTCTTGCCAATCCAGTCACGGCAGCCGATTCCGTGCTCAACGAGATTCTCTCCAGTGGCACACTCAAAGTAGGCACCACCGGTGATTGGGACCCGATGACTCTCAAGGATATCGCAACCAATAGCTATAAAGGCTACGACATTGATGTCGTCACAGAACTGGCCAAAGATCTTGATGTGGATGTCGAATTTGTACCAACCGACTGGAAAACACTCGTCAGTGGCGTTACCGCGGGCAAATACCACATGACCGGGAGTGCCTCCATCAGCCCGGGGCGAGCCAAGGCCGCCGGATATACCAATAGCTACTTCGCTCTCAACACCGTACCGCTCACACTGAAAAAAAACAGTGACAGGTTCACAGACTGGGATGACCTGGACAAGGCCGACGTTACTGTTGCAGCCACACTTGGCACGACACAGGAACAACAGGTCAAGGATTTCTTCCCTAACGCCAAGAAGAAAATCATTGAAGCGCCAGCCCGCGATTTTCAGGAAGTGCTCTCCGGACGTGCCGATGCGCACATCACATCCAATGTAGAGGCCTACAAGCTAGTGGCTAAATATCCGGAAATGATGGTTGTTCCCGTCAAGGAAGGACGTGCGCGAACGCCCATCGCCATGCTGGTCCCGCAAGATGATCAAGTCTGGATCAACTACCTGAACACATGGATCAGGCTGAAAACGGAACGTGGATTCTTCGACCAGCTAGCTGTCAAGTGGCAACTTAGCAATTAGTCCAGCTTCCAAATGACATCTGACGAGTAGAGTTGTTATTCGCAACGCCCCTCAGAACCTCATACCTACACTTAATCTTTACCATCCCATCGGCAAAACCCGCCAGGATCACAAAACATGTTTGAAGGACTTCCCGAACCCAAGGTAGACGCCATCCTTGCGCTTATGACAGCTTTCAGAGCTGACGAGCGCGCAGATAAAATTGACCTGGGTGTCGGTATTTATAAAGACTCCGCCGGAAAAACACCGGTTATGCGTGCAGTCAAGTCTGCAGAAAGAAAACTCGTCGACACCCAGGACACAAAAGCGTACGTCAGTCCACTGGGTAGTGCCGGTTTTTGTAGCGCCATGATCAAGCAAGTATTCGGCGACAATGCGGACACGAGCAGAATCCGTGCTGCACAGTCCGTAGGCGGCAGTGGTGCATTGCGTGTTCTGGCCGATCTCATGAAAAATATCAGACCGGATGCCGACTTGTGGGTCTCAGATCCTACTTGGCCAAACCATATTCCGTTGTTAAGTGCATCAGGCTATGAGTTAAAGAGCTACCCCTATTACGATGCAAGCACCGGTGAAGTAGACCTTGACGCCATGCTAGCCACGCTCAGCAAGGCCAGATCAGGCGACATTGTTTTACTCCACGGTTGTTGCCACAACCCTACGGGCGCTGATCTCACTCTTGATCAGTGGGGGCAAGTCATCGACGTACTCAAGTCCAACGATCTGGTTCCGTTCGTAGACATTGCGTACCAGGGATTTGGCGATGGCCTGGAAGAAGACGCCGCTGCCGTAAGATTAATGGCTGAAAAGCTTCCAGAGATGGTTGTAGCAGCCAGCTGTTCCAAGAACCTGGGACTCTATAGAGAACGAGTCGGTGCTGCCATGATAGTCGCGAAAGACGAGGCAGAAGCCATGCGTGCACATGGCCTAATGAGCACTGTCATCCGATCCAACTATTCAATGCCACCCGATCACGGTGCTAATTCCACAGAAGTAGTATTAACAGAAGAATCACTCAATGAGGATTGGCGTAATGAGCTGGAAGCCATGCGTGTTCGCATGGTAGGACTGCGGCAGGCATTTAGCGATGCTATGAGAAAACGTTCCAATTCAGAACGCTTTGATTACATCGCTCGCCAGAAAGGCATGTTCAGCCGGTTGCCCCTGAACAAGACCCAAATCGATAAACTGCGTGACGATTACGGGATCTACCTCGTCGGCGACGGAAGAATCAACGTGGCAGGCCTGCCTGAGGAAGGACTGGATTCTCTGGCCGATGCCATTTGCAATGTTCTCGCAGAAGACTGATCCGTTTGACGCGTACCGGTTAGTCGTCAGGTAAATTCCGCCAGGAGCCGGCGCACGTAAAAAATTAACGTACGCTGGCAACATTGCCTCTATCAAGCTTTAAACATGCGAGTTATCAAACTGCACTTCACGTCGCACATTCGTTAGCGGTCCTGATAACCGTTGGCTTGAAAACGGAAAGTAATCATCCAAGGGCGCGGCTTGTTCAGGGCACCCCGTGAGGGATGCAAGTACGCAATATAAAATGCTAACGCTCTGCTACGTCGTGCTGCCCGCTACCAGTGAATCGCTGACCACGTTTTATCCTTTACAGAATATATGGGGATATTCCTGAACTCATCGGGTGGTATAACCACATCCCCATTGTTGCGAATCATGCGATTGATTTGAAGCGTAGCGCGTATAGTCTGATCCTGCCTGTTTGCACTGATATCACTTATCTTGACCTCGACGTTGTCAAAGGTACGAAATACATAATCGAAGTACGCGGTTTTTCTGGACGATTGAATAGTTGTTTGTTGTAAAGCAACGGAATCACGTTGTTCAATGGCCTTAGACAAGGCATCGAACCGCGAAAGTACTTCGGACATATCGGACGAATTGATTAATGGCTTTACATCGTTTTGCCCGGCGGCACTATTCACAGCATCTTCCGGTGCGTTAGCGGTCTGCTTGTTCGCCTCACTGGCAGCAGCAGCTTTACGCGCGCGTTCAGCGGCAGCCTCCTGCTCCAGTTGCTCTTGCAATTTTGCTTGCTTACGCGCCTCTAGTCTTTGAATTTCCCTGTCGGCTTCCAGTCGCGCTTCAGCACGCTCCGCTGCCAATCGATCCGCCTCAGCCTTCTCTGCCGCCTGTCTCTCCAGATCTACCAGATCGGTTGTCACAACGGGGGCTGCCGGTTCTTCAATAGCCTGAACTGTTATTTCAGGCTGATCGTCACCGTCACCACTTGCGATAACTACTGGCTGTTCGATAACCTCTGGAACTTTATTTACAACCGGTTGAGTGTCGGTAACAGCGACAGGAACGGGTGCTTGACGTGAATTTACAATAACCAGGCCTAAGGCGACAATCAGAAATGTGAAGACAGCACCCAATGCCAGATAAACCGGACGTTTTACGTGCAATAGATGTTCGATAACAGATCGCTGTTTGTCTTGCTTGTTCAGCGCGGCATTGTCAAACGGCACATTCGCTGTCGTTTCAACATCAAAGGTATCGTCGTCCCGACGCTTTGCTTTCTTACGCGACCCTGATGCTGGTATTAACGTTTTTGCATTGATGACAGTGGGATCATCCGCAAAATCAACTTGCCCAGCCGCCTCCTTGTCAACCAAGGGTTCTGGTTCAGGGATAAGCACAGGTTCCGTATCAGGAATGACTTCGACATGGTCATCAACAGGCAATTCCGACTGCTCAAGCGACTCTTCACCGAACAATCTTACACGCCACTGAGTCAGGGATTGCGGTCGAGATGAGACTTTGAATTGCAGCGCCCAGTCGACAGCGCGACAAAAACTGTGGCTGTACCCTTCAGGCGCAATCTGGGTCAACGGTTGATAAGGATCCACTTTCTCGTTGAGCACAGCCGCACCCCTGAGTGTTGAGTCGGGTGGGGAATTGCCAGTCACCGCATAATACAACACCGCACCCAGCGCATACACATCCGTCCACGGCCCCTGTTGATCATCCAGGCCACTGTATTGCTCTAATGGTGCAAACCCTGCAGTAACCATCGCTGTCAATGTGTCGGTGTCATGTCCGACAGCAAGCCGTGCAGAACCGAAGTCAAGTACTACCGGAGAACCATTGTCCCGCATCAGAATATTGGCAGGTTTGATATCACGATGAATAAAACCATGGCGGTGAACCTCTTCCAGGCCATCCAGTACCGGACCAATGATTCTTTTGAGCACGGATTCACTGGTTTGCTCACGTCGATTGAACAGCACTTTCAGATCATGTCCACGCTCATATTCCATGACCATATAGGCGGTACCGTTCAGCTCGAATACGCTTTTGACCCTCACGATATTGGGGTGATTAAAACGCGCCAGTGTGCGTGCCTCTTTCAGGAAGTTGGCAAGTCCCCGACGAAAAACATCAACGTCCTGTTCGCTGCGTGATTGGACTGTACTGGTGGAGATTCTTTCTGCAATGCGTTCTGGAAGGTATTCTTTTATCGCTACCTGAATATCCAGCATCGTGTCACGTGCTATATACGTGACGCCAAAACCGCCCTGCCCCAGGAAGCTAACGACCCGGTAGCTCCCAAGCATCTCGCCTGGTGAAAGGATAGTCTGACGTTCAGAAACTTCCATGCAGTGATACAAAAACCTGTTTCAAGAACAGCAAGAATGGACCGGACACTCGGACCATCGGCTAGAGCAAAAAATCGCAAGGTTAACCCTCACCCAGTCAGTATGGGAAGACCCGCCAGGCTGACATCTTGACAGTCAAGCGTCGCCTGTACGTAGTTTACACCGAGGACCGGGAGACCAGAGGATTCTCATGCCTGAGCCGTGGGATTCATCACGTGGACACCCCTGTTACAACCAGAAACACGACGTACTGACGATTAAACACAGTGGTATAGTATACCGCTGGACGAATTGTTTGGTATTTTTATCCCAATATTTAACCATAAAGTGCACGCTCACGAGGATTTACGGGTATCAACGACAATTAGCCCATGATTTACCCGCTGGTTTACGTGATTCTGGCAGTCTTTAGCGCCTCTGTATTCAAACCCTTAGACCACCGATCGCCAGGTTTCTTAACCCGTTTTCAGGTACCTGTTTTTACGGGCGGTGACAGTTATCTGGCATAGACCCGTGAGATTGTCTTGAAGACATAAAAAAAGCCTGGTCTGTGACGACCAGGCTTTTTTGCCAGCCAAGCCTGAATTCGCAGGCATCGCTCGACTACCTCAAAACACAACGAGCTCTATTGGCGAGTCATCAATGCTGAAATTGTCGCGTTGCCAGCGCTTTCGTTTTCGCCGATAAAGACGATCCGGCCATCAGCTTCGGGGGTGAAAAACACCACACCGCTATAACCCACCGTGCCATCCCAGCTAAAGTCAATCAGTGCCGCATCGCCAAACTCTGTGATGGCACCGACTATCGGCACGACACCGAAACCTGTGACCTGTGTAGAGCCTGTTACCTCCGTTCCATTAAACGTCATTAACGTCGTTAATGTCAGGCAGTCAACCGGCTGGCCATTAGCGTCACTGGAACAAAATGAATGCACCGCAGACCAGTCGCCTGCAAGAGACTGCGCATTGGCAGGACTCACCGAGCTTCCCGTTGTACCGACAAGATTGACCGCCGTTGGAGATTCGGCAGTGCTCGTTATGGTCTGTCCATTTACAATATTGACAGCAATTGACAGAGGATTGGCGAGGTTGGCAACAGAACCGAACACAGCGGCATTTGCATCGGGTCGGCTTTGCTCGTGGATGTACTGACGTAAAGAGCCAGTAAAGGTATCTGCGGCACCAACATCGCCGAACAATGATTGCGCTGAGCCATCAGGATTAATGGCAAGTCCCGCCAATTGATTCTGATTGTTGATAACGTAAACTCCATTAGCACCACCGAAATTGCCAACGTAACTGCCCGCTTTCGTTTCTGTAACGGGTCCTTCTCCACCGCCCGGAGGCGTCACGTTACCCGGATCGACCACGGGCGTGTCCGTTGTCGGCGGAGTCTGGGTGGTTGGGGGCTCATCGTTGTTGCTGTTACCTGAATCGCTACCGCTGGAGCATGCGCTTAGTCCTGCAACGATGGTTACAGCCAGAATATTCCTGATCATGTCTAGTCCTTTTAGTCTTACCCGTTTATGACGAAAATGTCGTGATGTATCGCAACGCTATGTCCAACAATGTGTCTTCGTACGCCGATGGTAAATGGTAGTTGCTGGAAACGTTTGTCAACGCGTTTTAGGTGTAAAGCATGTGATTTGTGTGAACTGAATCTCATGCAGATGTAATGGTGCAGGCCGATACTTCTACCATGGCGTCGAGAGCAACAATTCCGTGTACCCGCAAGGGATCCACAATCCTGACAGTAATTTCACTGCTGGCCTGTATTCTACTCATTATGAGCCATCCAAGGATAAGTGAGGCGCGAATATTCGCGTGTCAATCTGGAGACAGCACCATATATCAGGATCGCCCCTGCCCCCAGACCAAGCGCGTGGAGACCGCGAAAAAAACGGTTCACCGCTTTCCGCTATCAATCCATGAGAGCTGGTTTGATGTACCAGAACAAGCTGAGGATCGAGCATTTTGCGACAGACGTGGTTGCGAATGCGGTCGAATAGAGAGAAAACATCAGGGCTCTCTGGCTCAAGCTGTAGCCGATGCACTGTATATGGACGGTAGCTGGCACCGGTACGAAACGAACTACCAGACTTGGATGGAAGCCCCCACTTCATCATCGGAAAGTTATGACTCACGAGAACAGATGCTGGAGGCGTCATGTGAAATCATGATGGCGCAGACACTGCTTAGAAACTACGCCAAGGACGTTGTGCAACTACTCAGAAAACGTTTTCGCCAAGCGGAAGAACGGGGCTTTGACATCCAACAACCTTGTCTCGCAGGCGAAGAGCAAGCCTGCGAGTTCTTTGATTCCGTGCAGTTACTAGCGCGAATTCAGTCAGACGCTATATCTCTGCAACGGACACGCGGGGAGGATCTGTTAGCAGATCAAGCGCTGACGGACTCGCGCAAAGTGTCCTCGGCCGAACGACAATAACGGCAAGCCGTCGTGCAGCTGATCCTCCATTAACTGAGTTGCGCAGACGTCAGCAACGATAAACTCTAGAATAAACATCGCCATAATTCCGGGCCGGGCCGCCGAACTGAGCAAACACATGGACCATTTGTCCTGACTACGCATTCAGGCGAACCATCCCATTCACCAATTTTGAAAGGATAAAGACCTTGACAGGATCATCGACTCACCTTCAGACCTATATTCAGGAACAAGGGCTTGCCGAGGGCATGATTCCAGCGGTGGGCTCATTGTATCGGGAGCGTGGTGTCATCATCACCGTCTTCGGTCGTAAATTGATGAATGCCTCCACCATCGACATTATCAAGGCACATCAGCAAGCCCAGCAGGTGGTCGGCGAAACTATTTCGGTGGTGGATACCAGCGCCGTGCTGGACGTCATTTCTACATTACAGCCTGGCAGCTCCCGAATCGACATCGGTAAACTGGCCCACAGTGCACGACAGAACAATGTGCTGAGCAATCCAAACGCACTGCGCGAGTTCATCGCTGACGCTATCCAGGGAATTCCGGACAGCCCTTCCGTTCTGGATGAGCCCCGCGATGTCGTGCTGTATGGTTTTGGCCGAATCGGCCGGATATTAGCGCGACTGCTGATAGAGAGAACCACCTCCAGCAACCCGTTGCGACTTCGCGCAATTGTTGTTCGCGGCGGCCGTGACGGTGACCTTCGTAAACGCGCAAGCCTGCTTCGACGAGACTCGATTCATGGCCCGTTCAACGGCCACATCACTGTCGATACTGAAAACAGCGCCATTATCGCTAACGGTAATTTCATTAAAGTGATTTACGCAAATCAACCGGAGGATATTAATTACACCGAGTATGGCATCACGAATGCACTCATTGTGGATAACACGGGAGTTTTCAAGGATGAAGAAAGCCTCAAACGACACCTGGTGCCCAAAGGCGCAGCCAAAGTACTTCTGACAGCTCCAGCGGGAGGAAACATCAAGAACATTGTATACGGCGTAAATCACGAAATGATTGGCGATAACGATACCATTGTCTGTGCCGCAAGCTGTACCACCAACGCAATCACGCCCGTTCTAAAAGTTATCAACGACCGTTTTGGCGTTGATAACGGTCATGTAGAGACCGTGCATTCCTATACAAACGATCAAAACCTCATTGATAACTATCACAAGGCCGAGCGCCGGGGTCGCAGCGCACCACTGAACATGGTATTGACATCCACTGGCGCTGCAAAAGCTGTTGCCAAGGCTTTACCGGAACTTGCAGGCAAACTGACTGGCAATGCGATTCGCGTACCGACTCCGAATGTTTCGATGGCGGTGTGCAACCTGAACCTTGCTAAAAAGACCACACGAGATGAGCTCAATGCCTATGTACGCGAAATGGCATACAACTCTGACCTGCGACAACAGATCAGCTACTCATACAGTACCGAGGTGGTATCCACTGACTTCGTGGGTACACCGGAACCCGCCATCTTCGATTCGGTAGCCACGATTGTTGATGACAACCGCTGCGTATTGTACGTCTGGTACGACAATGAGTTTGGCTACAGCACGCAGGTACTTCGCTGTATGCAACAGATGCTGGGCTTGCACATTATGAATGTACCTTCCTGAGCACTAGAACTTACTCACATTGGCAAACCAGAAGACTAATGCGTCATACCATAAATAACGTAATTGACACCTAGCCGGTAAGCGGTGGCTGTGTACAAAGCACTGTACTCTTCCATATCCGCATGCTCCCAGGCATCACCCAGATCCATGTTCCAGTTGATGATGGCCATCACCCGGCCATCGTCATCAAGAACTCCACGCCAGCGAGGCTCCTGACGTGAAGAATTACTCTCGTTAACCGCGGCAGTCTTCATGATCGGCAGCTCCCAGGTTTCGCCCGGGTTCAGGCACAGGGCACGTAACCCGGGAATCTGGATAAATTCATCAATGGCAAAGTGCACATTGAATATTTCATGGGTCGGAGGAATATCAACAATGTCCCTGTCAGGGAATACCTGCTCCATCCAGTTCTCGAATTCCGACCACTGATAGGAGCCATGGAAGTCGTCGACAAGCAGAAATCCCCCACGTAATAGATACTCCCGCAGGTTGTCTGCCTCACTTTGTGAGAATGATGCAAAACCCGCCTCCACGACATACAGCAGTGGATAATCAAAGACACGCGGATCATTTAACGCAATGGATTGGCTGTCGGTATTGGTATCTACACGTGTCAGCCGCTTCATGGCAGCTATGAAATGGGGTTCAGATTCCGAGCAATCCGCCTGCCAGTGCGGATAGCCAATACGGTCACCCAGATTTTCAATCGCAACCTGATTGTCGTTGAACATCAGCCTTGAAAAAGTGAATTCGCTATCCGCAGGAGACGTCAGAGCCAAGGGACAGTTTGGCCTCTGTGGCGTTGTGCAGATGGCAAGCTCAGCTTGCACTGCACCCGCTGCGAGCAGGCAAACCACTAAAGCACCTGCACTTCGCATCATTTTCACCAGCCTGGATCGTGATCCTGGCCCCTTAGACGTATCTGTTGACAATATTTTCAAGCTTCTCTTGAGCCCCTGATCGCGGTTCCGGATTGACATTATTTTGCAAGACATGCGCCGCGATGCTATCCAGATCCATCGATCCATTTAGCATCTGCTTGGCTAATTGGTCATTCCAACCACTATATCGTTCCTTTATCGGTACGGACAAGGCACCGTCTTCGACCATTTTTGCAGCCGCTCTCAAACCACGGGCGCAACAATCCATGCCACCGATATGCGCAATCAGAAGGTCCTCAGGATCGATGGACTGGCGCCGAAGCTTGGCATCGAAGTTGGTTCCGCCCGACGTAAAACCGCCACCCTGTAGCACCTGATAGTACGCCAGGGCCATCTCGGGCACGTTGTTAGGAAACTGATCAGTGTCCCAGCCAGACTGATAGTCATTTCGGTTCATGTCGATGGAACCGAAGATACCCAAGGCGTTAGCCAGCGCTAATTCGTGTTCAAAGCTGTGCCCTGCCAGAATCGCATGGCCCTGCTCAATATTCACTTTCACCTCATTTTCCAGCCCGTATCGCTTTAGAAAGCCATAAACGGTAGCGACATCAAAATCGTACTGATGCTTTGTGGGTTCTTGCGGTTTGGGCTCAATCAGAATGGCACCCGTGAAACCAATCTTGTGTTTGTACTCCACGACCATGTTCAGAAAACGTCCAAGCTGGTCGAGCTCACGGCCCATATCGGTGTTGAGTAGCGTCTCGTAACCTTCACGCCCGCCCCACAACACATAGTTCTCTCCACCAAGCCGGTGCGTTGCATCGATGCAGGTTTTTACCGTGGCGGCAGCGAATGCGAATACCTCCGGGTCCGGATTGGTAGCGGCCCCACCCATGTAACGCCTGTGAGAGAACATGTTCGCTGTACCCCAGAGCAATTTGATGCCAGTGGCTTCCATCTTGAGTCCCAGATAGTCAACCATCGCATCAAGATTCGCGCTGTTCTCTTCAAACGAATCCCCTTCAGGCCGGATATCAAAATCGTGCCAACAGTAGTAGGGTACGCCCAGTGCCGTGAACATCTCGAACGCAACATCGGCTTTGTATTTCGCATCCTCCATTGTGTTGCCAAACCAGGGACGTTCAAAAGTCTGACCGCCAAAAGGATCATTCCCGGGCCAAACCAGACTATGCCAGTAACAGGCTGCAAATCGAAGATGATCCTCCATGCGCTTGCCCAGGATCAGCTCATCAGGCTGATAGTGGCGAAATGCCAGTGGATCCTCACTATCCGGGCCTGCATAGGGGATACGCTCGATCGATCCAAAAAAACCTGTACTCATAATGGGCCTCTGTTATGTCTTGTTATGGGCACCTGGCGCAATCTATTCGATCAACGCGCCAGGACCCGGTGTCGCACCGGGCGGGCACTTGCCAAGAATTATCATCCCGAGAACTTCATCTCGTGTCACCGCGTTTACCGGAGCATTACCGACGATCTGGCCATTCTTCATCACGGCAACCCGATCCGCCAGTTCGAAAACATCTTCGATATCATGACTGATAAGAAAAATGCTGATGCCATCGGCTTTCAGTTGTTTGATCAGCTCACCCACTTGCGCAGTCTCTTGCGGCCCAAGTGCAGCAGTTGGTTCGTCCATGATCAGAATCTGTGCATCAAACAGAATGGCACGCGCTATGGCAACTGACTGCCGCTGCCCGCCAGACAACGCTTTTACAGGCTCTTTGAACCTTTGAAAACGTGGATTGAGTCTGCCCATGACCTCACGCGCGCGAGCTTCCATGGCAACATCATCAAGTGTCCCCCAGGCGGTGCGCAACTCTCGCCCGAGATAGAGATTAGCGGCGGTGTCAACGTTGTCTGCCAAAGCAAGTGTCTGGTAAATGGTTTCGATACCGTACGCTTTGGCATCGCGTGGATTATTGATTGTGGCTTCCGCGCCACGGATACGAATAACACCGGAGTCACGCTTGTAAGCGCCAGATAGCAGTTTGATAAACGTTGATTTACCGGCACCATTGTGTCCCAGAAGGGCAACCACCTCCCCCTTGTGGAGATCCAGAGAGGCATGATCGACCGCATGAATGCCGCCAAAAGAGATGGAACAATCCTGCATCTCAACCACCAGATCGCCGTGTTGGGTCGAGTTCTCAGATGCTGACTGTTGTGCCGTACTTGCAGTATTCATGATTACTCTCCGCTACACTGAACTTCTGCGATACAGACCATCAAGCCAGACAGCCAGAACCAGAACCACACCCACCACCACGTTCTGGAAAGGTGCATCGACGCCAAGCAGTACCATGCCCGATTGCAATGACTGCATGACAAGCGCACCAATAATGGCGCCTGCTATGGTTCCAATTCCGCCGCTTAATGACGTTCCGCCGATGACGGCTGCAGCGATGACCAGCAACTCGTCAAGTGTTCCCTGTGCATTGGTGGATGCATTCAGTCTTGCGGTTGAGATTGCCCCTGCAATAGCGCACAAAACACCCATGAGTATAAATATTTTCATCGTTACCCAGCGCGTGTTGATACCTGCCAGCTCAGCAGCTTCCGGGTTCCCACCCATGGCGAAAACGTAGCGTCCAAAGCGCGTACGGGTAGCAACGAAGGTCATGACAATGCCAACGCCTACGGCAATGAGTACGGGAATAGCGATACCGTGGGCAATGAATAATCCACCGTCGGGAATTTCAAGATTATTTGCCGCAGCGTAACGACGGACAATCCCTTTCGGCCAGGGGTAGCTGTTAGCAATTGCAACGGCGCCTAATACCGCAGCGCAGCCGGTAATGGCCAGCGTAAACTCTGCCCAGAGCGGGCGTAAAGGGAAGTTAAATCTCTGGCGGTTTCTGCGACCGAGTGCAATCATCAGGACAATGCCGACACAGGCAACTGCACCGACCACCCAGCTCCAGAATGCGCCGATCGCTCCGTAGGGGCCGCCTCCCATGAGCCGGAATGTAGTGTCCATGGGCGCAACTGTCTGGCCGGATGTTACCCACCAGGCAGCACCACGCCAGACCAGCAAGCCACCCAGAGTCACGATAAATGCAGGCACGCTGAGGTAGGCGATGATGTAACCATGCAGACCACCGATAAGTGCCCCGATGATCATTCCGACAAGCAGGGTCAGCACCCACGTGTAGCGACTGTCAGAACCGAGAAGATCAGGCAGAAATGCAGTTTGCGTTACCCCCATGATCATGGCGACAAAACCAAGTATTGATCCTACGGACAGATCAATGTGTCGCGTAACAATGATCAGCACCATGCCTGTCGACATGATGGCCACTGAGGAGGTCTGAACAGACAGATTCCAGAGGTTGCGCGGTGTCAGAAACCGGCCATCGGAGAACACGTGAAAGCATATCCAGATTAGAAGCAATGCCCCGAGCATGCCCAGCATACGGGTGTCCACCTCAGTCGCTCTTATCAGTCTTGTCGGTAACGACTCCTCTGAATGTCGCGCACCGCCGCTGGATGCAATATCTGTAGAATCAACCATACATACCCCTATGCATCCGAGTAAGTACTCCGATGCAGGTTTTTACAAAAAATGCTGTTTTTTTCGATAAAAAAAAGGCATCCAGCCGCGCATATCGTGCGGCAGCTGAACGCCTTACGAGCCTGATAAAACCTTAAGGTTTACTGACAGGCAGCAACGCTATCCATGGCGCCTTCACACACCTTGGCTTTTTCAATCCAGTTGGCATCGATAACCGCATCAAGATTGGCCGCCGTCACCGGCACAGGCTCCAGAAAGATAGCTGTCATGTCGACACCATTAGGCCCGCCAGACCAGCTGACGCTGCCCGGTACATCGCCCATGGACTTGCCATCTGCAAGCATTGTGGCTACTTCGGCAGCATTTGCTCCCAGTACCCTCGCGTCTTTCCAGACAGAGACGGTTTGCGTACCACGCGCAACTCTGTTCAGCGCAGCATGATCTCCATCCTGGCCTGAAACAGGGACCGAACCATCAAGCCCTTGAGCGGACAATGCAGCCACAACGCCACCGGCAGTACCGTCGTTAGACGCAACTACAGCATCAATGTTGTTATCGTTGGCAGTAAGAATCTGCTCCATGTTGCGCTGAGCGTTTTCCGGCTTCCAACCATCAGTGTAGGCTTCACCGACGTTAACAATTTTCCCGGCATCCATAGCTTCTTTCAGAACTTCCATTTGCCCACCGAACAGGAAATCGGCATTAGGATCTGAGGAAGAACCCTTGATGAATGCGTAATTACCTTCAGGCATGGCTTCCAGCACAGCGCGTGCTTGCATACGCCCTACTTCCACGTTGTCGAAGGTGATGTAAAACGCATCGGGGTTTTCGATGAGACGATCATAGCCGACAACAGGAATACCCTCATTGACCGCATTTTCAATGGCGGGTCCGATTGCGCCAGAATCCTGCGCAAGTATGATCAAAGCATTGGCACCTTGCGAAATCAGTGCTTCAATGTCTGTCAACTGCTTGGAAGCGGAAGATTGTGCATCGGCAGAGATATAGGTATCACCAGCCGCTTCAATTGCCGCCAGCATGGCGGCTTCATCCGTCTTCCAGCGTTCTTCCTGGAAATTGGACCAGGACACACCAATGACTTTGCCTTCAGCCAGTACCGGTCCAGCGATAAACGCCGATACCGATGCCGCTATTAACAGGGCTCCAGTTTTTTTCATGCTCACTCCAGTTATTTTCGGTCAGACCAGCTTCTTGCGAACTGGTCGTTAAAAGTCGGATTTATTTCACGACTGGAATAAATAGTGACTTCTGACGAAATTTGTGTCAAGTTGTTTTTAACATTTCAACGATTACTTTTTTGTTTCAGATACAAATGAGCCCTAGCAGCATCACCAGAAGTGACGACTTACGTAACGAAAACCGCCTCAGAGTCTTGAATTGTCTTCGATCGGACGGGCCCTGTTCCCCCGCCCAGCTGGCAACCAGAACCGGTCTGAGTGCCGCGTCCATTTCATCGCTGATCAGCCAGATGGCCGAACAGGACATTGTGCGCAGTGGGCGGATGAAATCAGACAACGTCAGCCGTGGCAGACCCCAATCCCGAATTACGCTCAATGCCACAGCCGGCGATATCGTCACTCTCAATCTGGCGATTGACCTGATCCAGGTGAGAAGAATCAACTACGCAGGTGAACTGCTGCATGATAAATCGGTCGAGACTGATACACGGGTTATGGGTAAAACCCAACTCGTGGACTACATCTTTAACCTCATCGACAAAGTCATCGCCATGCAGATCGGCAACCCCGTTCAACGTATCGGTGTAGCCTTTCAGGGCGTAACAGAAAACGCATCCGGCAACCTCGCCTGGTCGCCCATTATTCAGCATGAAAACATCGCCCTTGGACAGTTATTAGAGACCAGGTTCGACCTTCCAGTAGTGGTCAACAACGACTGCCGATTGATATCCGAAGCGCTAAGCGTTTCCTTTAAAGACAAGCTTGGAAAGTCCTTTGCCACCGTGCTTTTTTCACATGGGGTCGGACTTGGCATTTATATCGATGGAAAACCGTTTTCAGGAATCCACTCATCAGCGCTGGAACTGGGCCATTTGCGCTTCGAGCGTGATGGCGCCTTGTGTCGTTGTGGCCGCAAGGGTTGCATCGAAGCGTATGCATCGGACTACGGAATTGAGCGGCTGGCCAACGGGCAATCAATACATGACACGCCCTCGGGGCGTGTTGAGCGCAGTCAGGTCGAGAAACTATGCGCCTCCGGAATTGAAGGAGACAAACCCACCATGCAGGCATTTGCGATAGCTGGCGCTGCAGTTGGAGAGGGACTAATGACTATTTTTACGTTATTCGATCCAATGCCTGTCGCGCTGGTCGGACGCAGCGTCGAAGGTTTCGAACTGATGCGCAACGGTTTGAATTCGGTTTTTTCCGAACATGATCAGGACCAGCCACCCACCGACGATCTACTGCATTGCTTTGATGATGCGGAGCCCCTGCTGGAAAGCGGTCTTACCAACAATACTCTGGCGATCCTGGATAGTCAGTTCGCCTACTCCAATCATGCGACTACCCGATAGTAAACAATTTCACTGCCTGAATTATTCATGTTTCAAATCACTATGCGCAAAACACGTCTGGCATTAAGCGCAACACTAGTGTTTTTCAGCCCTGCATTACTGGCTAATGATGATGCCCCCTGGGCCGAGAAAACCCTGTTGCAAAGGTTGACTGATCAACAGTTTCAGGGACGACTGGATGCAAGCTCACTGCAACAGCTGATAGATCATGGCGAGCGGTTATTCGATGCACGATTCACCGTACTTGATGGCGCGGGTCGTCCTCTGGCAACACAGGCCATCATTCCGAGCAAACGCAAGCGCCCACCTCGGCATGAGTTTTCTCGCACTGCCGGGCTGGATGCCAATGCCTGCAGCAGCTGCCATAACGTGCCAAAAACAGGCGGCTCTGGAGACTTCTCTGCCAATGTGTTTGTTTCAGAGGGTTTTGTACACAGCGATTTCGACACTATCGATCCGCAATTCTCGAACGAACGCAACACCAATCACCTGTTTGGTGCAGGTCTGGTGGAGCTTCTTGCCAGGGAGATGAGCCGAGATTTACTGGAGCTGCGAAATCAGGCATTGCAACAGGCCCGACTAACAAGTCAAAACACCCGGCAGAAGCTGCTGACCAAAGGAATAGATTTCGGATCGTTGACGGCCATGGCAGATGGCACTGTCGACACACGCGATGTACAGGGCGTGGACCAGGACCTGATCGTACGACCGTTCAGTCACAAGGGCGTCATGACCTCTCTTCGCCAGTTCACCATCAACGCTCTCAACCATCATCACGGCATGCAGGCTGATGAGCGTTTCGGTCCCCGCTGGACAGGTGAGCATGACTATGACGGTGACCAGTACACTGTCGAAATCAGAGCCGCCGAAGTCTCATCTCTGGTGGCATGGCAAGCCGCCCTCGCACCACCGGTTCAAAGTGTGCCAGACAACCGTCAATGGCAGGCAGCCGCAAGCCAGGGTGAATTGGTTTTCTCACAAATCGGCTGTGGAGACTGCCATAAACCCTATCTTCCACTGGAAAGCCTGGAGTTTCACGATCCCGGCCCCGTGGACGCCGCAGGCACTCTGCGACAGCATGAAGGGCGAGCAAGCGTTTATGATCTTGCGCTTCGCGACTGGGCCAAAGAGCTGGAACGAGACGCAAACGGCCATTATAAAATTCCGCTGTTTGGTGATTTGAAACGCCACACAATTGCCGATCAACAAGTCGCTGCACTTGGCAACGAACTGCTCTCGCAACGATTTGTCGACAGAAACGTTTTCATGACCACCGAGCTGTGGGGCGTAGCGTCGACAGCCCCCTATGGACACAGAGGTGACATGACAACGCTTGCCGAGGTCATTGAAGCCCATGGCGGCCAGGCGCGCAGCTCGCGCGATGCGTGGCAGGCACTGACTGAACAGATGCAATCCTCTGTCATCGCTTACCTGAAAACATTGATTATTACTCCATGATTTCCAGGATCCGATACAGATCAGCCGCTAGCCTGGCAACGCTGATCATAGCGAATCTGATGGCCCTGACACTCGTTCACGCTGAAGATCAGCACCGCCCGTTTGAAGGCGATATTCCCGGGTACCAGGAACAGGCTCTGCTGGCAGGTATTGATCATCACTACACCGGTGGATGGGAATACTTTGTAGGCGGCGGCGTCAGCAGTTTTGATTGCAACGGCGACAGAATGCCAGAGTTGTATTTTTCGGGAGGTCAGAACGAGTCGGCGCTTTACATCAACAACAGCCAGCCGGGAGATCAACTCAGCTTCGAAAAAGATACCAATAGCGAACTTATTCTGACCGGGGTGCTTGGAAGCTACCCGATAGACATCGATAACGACGGCCATCTAGACCTTTTCGTGATGCGTGCAGGTAGCAATCAGCTGTTTAAAGGTGGTGATAATTGCAGCTTCAAGGCAGCCAATGCTACATGGGGCTTTGACGGTGGCAATGCCTGGACAACCGCTTTCAGCGCAACCTTCGAAGCGGGGAACACGCAACCCACTCTGGCTGTGGGCAATTACGTTGACCGGACTGCCCCGGGCTCGCCCTGGGGTACTTGTCATGACAATGAGTTACATCGTCCGGATCAAACTGACTCGAAAGATCCCAATGCAAGCACACAGCCCCGATACGACAACAAGCAAAGCCTGACACCAGGATACTGTGCTTTGTCCATGCTGTTCACCGACTGGAACAAGAGCGGTGTCGATGCACTGAGAATAACCAACGATCGCCATTATTACCGCGGAGGTGAAGAGCAACTGTGGCGACTGGATAGCGGTCGCTACCCTCGCCTGTTCAGTCGTGCTGATGGATGGGAGCCGCTTGTCATATGGGGCATGGGTATTGCGGAAACAGATCTGAATGCCGATGGCTACCCTGAATATGCATTGACGTCGATGGGCGACACAAAACTTCAGGTACTCGATTTACAACAAGCAATTGATGAGAACCGTCCCAGCTACGAGGACATGGCCTGGTCCTATCAGGCAACGGCTCATCGCCCTTACACCGGCGATGACATCAAACCCAGTACCGGCTGGCATGCACAGTTTGAAGACGTAAACAACGATTCGCGCCTTGACCTTTTCATTGCCAAGGGCAATGTGGAGAATATGCAGGACTTTGCGCGTTTTGATCCGGACAACTTACTGCTGGGCGATATGGACAATACATTTTCCGAACAGGGAGAGCGAGCCGGAATTGCTAAAGATACCCGAGGACGTGGTGCGAATATCGTTGATCTCAATGCCGACGGTCTTCTGGATATCGTGGTGGTAAACCGGGCAGCCAACATAAGCCTGTTCCGCCATCAAGGCATGCAATACGCGGGCGGCACACGTGCCGGCGGCAATTGGCTCAAGGTCGAGCTACAGCAACCCGGAATCAATCGTAATGCCGTGGGCGCAAGGCTGTCGATAAAAACCGGCAACCATGTACAAGGACGACGTGTACAAGTGGGTGGAGGCCATGCATCCGGTGCTGCTGGCTTCATCCATGTTGGCTTGGGTGTGGCCGAGCGGGCAACTGTCCGAGTGCAATGGCCGGATGGTCAATGGAGTGCTCCGTACAAACTGTTTGCGAATCGTCACGTCGTCATCAAGCGCGGCCAGGATCATGCGATGCAGTGGTTCCCGGCCACAGAGAAATAACGTTTGAGCACCTCGCTAATCAAGTATTTAACCGAGAAAAACCATGTATCTAGGTATTGATCTGGGCACCTCCAGTGCAAAAATTGTTCTGATGAATGAGCAACAGACAATTGTGGCCAGCCACAGTACAAGCGTTGCCGTGAGTCGTCCGCACGATGGCTGGTCTGAACAAGATCCAGCGCATTGGTTAAGCGCAATCGAAGCCTCTCTTGCCGCATTGGCTGCAAGCCACAAGAGCGAGCTGGCGCAGGTTAAAGGTATTGGCCTGTCAGGCCACATGCACGGCGCCACGCTTTTGGATAAGGACGACCAGATTCTGCGCCCATGTATGCTCTGGAATGATACGCGCAGTCAGGCGCAGGCTAGCCGCCTGGATACACAGCGCTCAAGGGACCTGTCAGGAAACATCCTGTTTCCTGGATTCACAGCCCCCAAAGTTGCCTGGGTTGCCGAGAATGAACCAGATGTATTCGAACGAATAGCCAAGGTACTTCTGCCCAAAGATTATGTACGGCTCTGGCTGACAGGAGAACATGTCGCTGAGATGTCTGATGCGGCTGGCACCGGCTGGCTCGACGTGGAAAAACGATCCTGGTCAGATCATCTTTTAACAGCAACCGGGTTAACGTCAGAGCAGATGCCCGCTCTGGTCGAAGGCACTGCCGTGTCCGGCACATTACGCGCCGGGCTAGCCGCGCAGTACGGAATGTCCAGCCACGTCGTGGTTGCAGGCGGTGCTGGAGATAACGCCGCCAGTGCCTGCGGTATGGGCTGTGTAAGGCCCGGCAGCGCGTTTTTATCGCTGGGCACATCTGGCGTCCTGTTTGCCGCTAACGGCTCCTACCAACCCAACGCCGAGAGCGCGGTACATACCTTTTGCCATGCGTTGCCCGGTACCTGGCATCAAATGGGCGTGATTCTCGCCGCAACCGATGCGCTTAACTGGCTGGCAGGCCTGACATCAAAATCTCCCGCTGAATTAACTGATGCGTTGATAAATACTCCGGCGGTGCCCACCGATGTCATTTTTCTACCCTATCTGGGCGGCGAAAGAACACCCATCAATGATTCAGATGCCCGCGGTGTATTCGTTGGCTTGAAACATTCAACCGATCCGCTCGAGATGACTCGCGCTGTATTACAAGGGGTGGCATTTGCATTCCGCGACTGCCAACTGGCGCTGCAACAAGCTGGTACGCAATTGACACGAGCTACCGCCATCGGCGGTGGATCCAAGTCAGACTACTGGTTGCAGGTTCTGGCCACCGCGCTGCAATTACCCCTTGATCTGACGCATGATGGCGACTTTGGCGCAAGTCTGGGAGCAGCTCGCCTGGGAATGATTGCCGCTAATAATGCCGACCCCTTAAGTGTTTGCACGGAACCGGAGATTATGCGCAGCATCGAACCCGATAAGCTGACAGATAGTTTTGCAGACGAGTATTTACGTTATAAATCTGTATACACAGCTCTTAAACCAGTCTTGCAATGAATCAGACGGGTTAATTCTGAGTTGCGATATGTTGCGTTAGCGCGTCAAAATCAATGTAACCATAGAGGTTACCTTGCAACTGCCCCTTGGAATCGAAGACCAGAAATGTCGGAGTCGTCCTGAAAGGCTTGCCAACAAGCTCCTTGTATTGACGGTGGAACACATCAGTGAACACAACAAGGTTGGGATAACTCGGATCATGTAACTTGTTTAGCTTGTCAATTTCTTCCCTGTTTTCCATACCATCGATGGCCACCCCGACAACCGTTGCCAAACTAGCACTGTGCTGTCGGTGGAATGCCTCCAGAGCCGGTTTCTGTTCTTCACAGGGTATGCAGTCTGTAGCCCAGAACATAACTAGCGTCCATCGATCCTTGTTGACGTAGTCCATGAGGTTTACACGGCTTTCATCGAGTGCCTGTAACTGAAAAGCGTGCGTAACATGACTGATACACAGACATAGCGAGAGCACCACTGCCGGGCAGAATTGACGAGTCAGGAGTTTATACATGGTTACCG
Source organism: Granulosicoccus sp. (assembly GCA_045106855.1). GTDB lineage: Bacteria > Pseudomonadota > Gammaproteobacteria > Granulosicoccales > Granulosicoccaceae > Granulosicoccus. The sequence continues at coordinate 106,517 of JBGCFI010000002.1, read as the reverse complement.
ATATTCCTTTATGACATTCCGTGTGAAAACAGCGCCCCCATTGTACTACCCGATTAGCCCGCTGTAATCACCCCTGCCTGTTTAGCGTCAGCACAACACCGCGCCGCGGCAGATCGTCCAGCGATCCGTCTCCGGCCCAACAACCCTCATCTAGAATCTGGCTATCGTCAACTCCAGCGAATCGTAAAGCCTCGACCACCCGACCAGCGCGTCCTAATGCAAGTGCTGCATTGCCACCTTTAACAGCGGTTGGTCCCATTGAGCAACCGATTACAGAGAAAACATCAGTTTGCGGATCAAAGCGTTCAACCATTCGCTTTACCAGCGTTTTATTGTGACCGCCGAGGCGCATGGAATCGTTGCCGAAGATCAGAACTTGCTCGGCAAGTACAGATCGACCGGCAAGCGCATCAGCGAAATTCGATCCACCTAATTCGAACACGTTTTCCCCACGTGGCATTTTCACAAGTGGCAGGGACAAGGAACCACCCGACACTGCGCTGCCAACAATCGGGCTCAGTGGATTAGCATCCGAAGGTAACGTGAGCGAAGACGGATTCTGCAATCCCAGTGCCGGTGAGGCAGTGCTCTGAATTTTCGCCAATGGCTTCAGGGGCACAGCATTCACCTGAGCCACCTGCAAATCCTGTGTATTATTTTGCACCGGCGTATCCTGGTCCTCCGGCTGACCGTGTTCTTGTTCTTGCTGATCAAAAATCGCATCATTCAGAACAATGCCGCTGGCGTCAGTTCCACGTACATATAAGGGTGTGACAGGCCGCACTCTGACGCCACCATCCGTTACGTAATCCCGACGCATTTCAACGAAACCCACGGCTAGCTCATAGGTATCACGCTGTGCAGCGGCGGCAGCGGCTTGAGCAACCTGCCGGTACTGAAATAATGAGGCAGAGCCTTCATTCTCGACCCATCGAACCCCGTATCCAGCCTTCTGCAAGGCACGCAACATCGCCAGCGTGAAACCATCGCTACGGTCCGAGCGCTGAAGATCGACCGTTGTTCCAGCAGGCGGCAAGCTCTCCAATTGACTGAGCGCACTGACGAAATCCTGCGCTATCAGATCAAGCGGACTCGACGCACTCGAGCTGGGTTCAGAGGTGATCCCCTCATCGTTAAATATGGTACAGCCGCCAATCTGCAAGGCAACGCAGAACACTGACAACGCTAGAAACCGCAAAAGCATATCCAATTCCCGTCAACGTAAATTTGCAAGCGGCGGGCCCTCCCGAAAGAGATTGGCAAGCTGCTATCGCATTATGCGCACTATACATGCGATGCTTGACGAACTTTAGTGGCATCATTCACGAATCGCCAAGCTGACATAGCAAAGCAATTCACGTTACTGAACAATGCCCCTGATACATTGTGAGCCCAATCCTCACTAATGTTATCTTTTACACCAAGCCGAAGGTTAAGTCGGCCGTAGTCGATCCCCCATGATGTGGAGTTTGTTTGCCCAAATGATTAACGTAGAGTCCTGCAAGGCCGGGATAGCTGAAGCGCCGAGCTCTTCCTGGCATTCCAAACGCCGACAAACAATCGTAAACTGGTTGCCGCTCGTCAGCGTAGCCGGCGCTTTGTTTCTGAGTGCCTGCGGGTCGATGAATTTGCAACCACCCGGTGCCCAAGCGCAAGCTGCGCTCTCCCAACCCGCAGCCGTCTCGCCTGTCGACCGGTCAATCGCCGCCGATATCATCCGCATTGCCCGTCAGATCTACACCCCTTTTAACACAACGTTACAGGTGAGCAATAACAACACCGATCCTCTTCTGACACATTTTGTCAATGAATTTGCAAAAGCCGGTTACGGCATCCAGCGAGTCAGTGCGGATCAGGGATCAAATTTCTTCACTTTTACCCGTACGGAACAACCCGGCGATACCGGCGAACCTCTCATTCAGTTCGATGCCTCAATCGGTGCTGTCGACATCGGCCGAGATTACCAGGTGCCGCGCGCTAACATGATATCTCCGGCCAGCCCGGTTCGCTTGTCCGGTACCCGTGTTTCAGTAAATGTCCCGGATACTCCAACCGGGCGATTCCTCATTAGCAACCCGGACCATTCCAGAGCCGTTTATGCGGCCTCAATGAATTTGAGCAATCAGGCACCGCCTATCATTTCATTGATTACCGAAGACCTTGTCGACCGTGTTGTCAACAGAAGCACGCAAACAGCCAGCCTGCAAGGTCTGAACTCCAGTCGTGTCGAGGTCAACAACCTTTTTTACGCAGACCAGTCCAACTTCAGCTCGATTCTGGATAATTACGAACAGGTAGAACGTCAGATAGTGGTATTTGGTAATGACTCCATGATTCTTGGCAACACGAATAAACTCCTGATCGAACAATTTGTACAACAACGATTTGGTCCCGGCGACCTCATTAGTCTGGTGGGTTGCAGTAATGGCCCGACGGCACTTGACATAGGGAATGAAGGACTGGCACTTGGACGTGCGGAACGGGTCACCCAAGCCCTGTTGTCACAGGGCATTGCCCGCGATCGGATCCTGGATGAAGGATGCTGGGCACCCGTATCAGCCGGGAGAAAGTTTCCTAGCCGTGGCGTAGTCCTGGAACTGTGGCGGAAATTATCATGAGAACATCCTCCTCCCCATTCATACGCTCTGTAAGCTGTGCCGTCAGTCTGATTTCCTGCGTGACTCTCTTAAGCAGCTGCGTTTCGCAAACTGGCAAAGAAGCCTTTGGCATCAGTGCAGAAGCTATCACACCGCGTCTTGGCGGCAATCGCGAAGCACTTGAATTAATCAGCGCACCTGAACGCGCACATTTGCAACTGATCGCCACTAACATGATTTCAACCCTGGTCCAGATACCTCGTATGCAATCAGGCTCAATCACTTTACAAATCAATAAGCCGCAAACCGCTTACGGTAACGCCGTGGTTCGCGCGCTTGAAGACGCAGGGTTCGGGCTCCAGCAGGTCAATGCTGATCAGGGACAAAACTATGTTTCATACAGCAAACGTTTATCGGAAACCGAATCAGGGCTGGTTACCGACTATGAGCTCTCTGTAGGCAAGATCAGTTTGCGTCGCGAATATAGTGTACAAGACGGCAATCTTATCTACCCCTCTTCGTTGCTCACGATCGATGGCACCGACTCCATAGCTGATATCGAGCTTTCTGATTCGATCTTTGTCGAACAGGGCGGTCGTGGTGATGCGTTCATCAGCGGCGTGCAACTGGAAGGCGAACCAGACCCCAATCTGGCGGTGAAAACTGTCGACGTTCGCGATTACGATGAACTGCCTGCAGACAAACGCACACCTCAGGCAGACATTTTCGATCAGGCGCGTCTGCACTTTTTTGAGATTCAGGCAAGACGCGATTCTCCACCACTGGATCGATTCAACAAACATCGCCGCACGGTACTGATATTCGATGACAACCAGACTCAGCTAATGGGCGCTACCAACAAGCAGGCAGTGCGTTTACTGGTGCGCGAGTTTAGCGATGATGACATCATGATTATCAAGGCTTGCCTGGATGCCGATGGTAGCAACGACGCTGCAATGACACGGGCTATTCGTGTTGAGCAAGAGTTACTTGGCTTTGGCATTCCACCTGAGTCCACGTACATTGCCCCATGCGCCCGCGCCAGCTACCGACACTCCTCTGACGATTCCCCGACTCCTGTAGAACTCGTGCATTACCGGCCCAAAACACTATGAGACACGTGAAAAAAATATCTACGATCCGGGTGGTAGCGGTTGTTTTATTCGCTGCCGTATCGATGGGTGTGCAAGCAACCATGCTTGACGATGTTAAAGCACGTGGAGCCATTCGTTGCGGCGTCCACAACGATCTGGCAGGCTTTGCTCGTGCCAACAGTCTGGGTGAATATGCCGGCTTCGATGTCGATATCTGCAGAGCCGTTGCCAGCGCGCTGTTTAACGACAGCGAAGCTGTGGAGATGACCCCTCTCTCTTCAACCGATAGGCTTATCGCAATAAGAGATGGCCAGATCGACATCCTGTCTCGCAACACCACCTGGACGCTTCAGCGTAACGCCTTGTTTGGTGACTATGCCGGCGTCAATTTCTACGACGGTCAGGGTTTCATGGTGTCAAAGCGTTCGGGCTATCGCAGTGCCCTCGAGCTGGACAATCAGCCGATTTGTGTCACGCGAAACACAACGTCTGAACTCAACGCTGCAGATTTCTTTTCCATCAGCGACATGCGTTACAGGCCCGTCTACTATGATGATGAAAGTGAAGCCGTAAATGGCTACCTTACTGGTGATTGCAAAGCCTTCACCACCGACCGTTCAGGGCTTGCTGCGCAACGCAGCTCATTCGACGAACCCGATGCACACATTATCGTTCCGGAGGTTATTTCAAAAGAGCCGTTGGGCCCTGTGGTGCCTTTGAATGATAGTGAATGGACCAACGTTGTTCGCTGGTCACTGAACTGCATGATTAATGCAGAAGAACTTGGTGTAAACAGCAACAACGTTGACAACGCCAACGTCGGTGCAACGCCTGCCATACGACGCCTTATCGGCGAGGAAGGCGACACGGGTGAAAACCTGGGACTCGATCCGCAGTGGTGCACCCGTATTATTCGGCAAGTGGGTAACTACGGAGAGGTATACGACCGGCACATCGGACCGGATACCCCAATAGGGCTAAAGCGTGGGATTAATTCATTATGGACAGACGGTGGTTTGATCTACGCGCCTCCCATTCGCTAGACAGGTTTCTCTGCAGGACATCAGCGCACATTGACAAGGCGCTGATGTGCGCTAGACCAGTAACACTATAAATTACGTGTTATACGCTCAAACACCGTGGTAGACGATGTTTCACGCGGCTTGATGCACTCAAAGAATTTGCGGTACTGGATAAACACCGGAGGAGGTGTGTTACCACGAAATCGCCGAGTCAATTTGCGGCGTCCCTATTTCTCAGATGACCTTGGTAGAGACGCCAGATGTCAGTAGGTTAAAGCCAACAAAGGCTTGCGTGACAACGCCCAAGCCATAGCCGCTTATTGAGGTAAGTCTCTGTCAGGATGGGCAACGAAACCGGTGTAAGTTTTTCAACGCCGCAAACGCTAGTCACCATCAGCAACACCCGCCAATCGAGCACGTCGAGCGCGGTAGCTGGGCAGGATAATGAGAATAACAGCGATAACCAGTAGCCCAAGGGTCATAGGTCTCTCCCAGATAAAAGAGACCCCATCGTATAGTTGCATGGATCTGGAAAAATTGTTTTCCAGCATCCCTCCAAGAATAAACCCGATGAGCAGCGGCGCCAGTGGATAGTTTGCAAATTTCAACGCTGTGGCACAGATACCGAAACCTACTAACAGTAAGAGCTCTGTTGCGTTGTTTTGTCCAATATAGGCACCCATCAGTGTGAAAAACAGGATAAACGGTATCAGATAGGCCCTTGGTACAGACAGCACCTTGGCGATATACGGTATCAATGGCAGATTCAGAATAAGCAGCACCAGATTGCCGATATACATGGAAATTATCACCGCCCAGAATATCTGCGGCTCATCAATCATCAAGCGAGGTCCCGGCGTCACATTCAGGGCTATCAGTGCGCCAAGTAATATCGCTGTTGTGCCCGAACCCGGAATACCGAGGGTAAGTAGAGGTACAAACGACCCCGTGCACGCTGCATTGTTTGCGGATTCTGGCGCAGCCAGGCCTTTGATAGACCCCTTTCCGAACTGTTCCTGCTCCTCTTTGGTTGCAATGTTGCGTTCAACAGCATAGCCCAGGAAACTGGCGATAGTTGCACCTGCGCCTGGCAATACACCGATAAAAAATCCTTGTAACGATTGTCGTCCAATCACTGGGGCAATCGATTTTGCTTCAGCGCCTGTAATGCGAAGGTCCTTTATCTCACCACCGTTCTGGTTACTGGCGCGACTCGGCTTCAATACAAGGTAGATTGCTTCAGGCAATGCAAACATGGCCATGGCCAGGGTGATGAAACCAAAACCCGATTGCAGATCCATGAGGCCCATGGTAAAACGCGGCATATTGAACAATGCGCCCTCGCCTACCGTTGCCAGGATCAGCCCCAGAACGGTCATCATCAATGCCTTGGCCACTTGACCGCTTCCGGCAAAGGCAGCAATTGCTGACAGGCCCACAACCATTAACGCAAAATACTCGGCAGAATGAAACAACAGGGCAACCGATGACAACGCTGGCGCGAATATCATCAGCAACAATGCGCCTATCGTTCCGCCACAGAAACTGGCAATAGCCGCAATGGTCAGCGCTTTACCCGCTTTACCCTGTTGAGACAGTGGATAGCCATCAAAGCTACTAGCCACAGTACCGGCAACACCCGGTGCATTAAGCAGAATTGACGAGGTTGATCCACCGAAAATAGCACCATAGTAAACACCTGCGAGCAAGATCAGAGCAGCCGATGGATCTCCCATGGAAATGGCAACCGGAATCATGATGGCAATAATGGACATGGGCCCTAACCCAGGCAACATGCCAACAAATGTACCAATCAGACAACCGCCTATGACCATCAGCAGGTTCTGTATCGAAAACGCTGTTTGCAGGCCGATCAATAAACCTTCAAGCATGATGTTGATCCGTCTTCATGTTAGTTATAGGTCTGAGCTACGCTCTAGCTCATCAGGAACCCGGGGAAAGGCCTTAGAAAGATTCCCAGTACCTCCTGAACCAAATACCAGACGGCAAACGTGGCAATCGCTGCAACGGGGATCATGACATGCCATTTTCGATCACCCAGAATGGCGGATCCCAGAATGAGAAAAGCAGCTGTCGAAAAGATAAATCCGAGAGGGCGAAGGCACAATGCGTAAGCAACCATCAAGCCCAGCAGCGCGATCGCCTGTCCGAGTTTGTAGTCGCCCAAACGACGATAATCAATATCGCCAATGGCTTGTTCGCCTTTTTCCAGCCCCAGCAGAATGATTGTTGATGCAACGATACCGAGAATGGAGAGAACCTTGGGAAACGTGCTCGGCCAAATGGGGTTTCGACGCATGAATGGTGCTAACACATCATCCATAGTGAACCAGGCTGTATACCCGTACACCAGGCAAATGCCAAGTAATACAAGTGCAATCCAGCGATCAAGAGCCATTATGCGTCCCCGGTACAGCAGTAGAGTGTCCCGGACAAACTGAAGTGCCAGACCGCTCTACTATCTAGTGGAATTACATGTTGTCTATAGTCACCAAACCTCCACGCGTCTGAGCCGTGGAGATTCGGTGACGGTGAAAAACCCGTCGTTATGGATCTTTCTGGTTGCCTACAGAAAACCCAGCTTTTTCATCAAATCACCGATGACTTGTTCCTGACCCTCGAGGAAGGCTCTGAAGTCGTCGCCGGAATTGTGGATGTTGACCCAACCGTTACGTGCGCGTACTTCTTCCCACTCGGCGGTTTCATACATTTTTTCGATGACGTCCTGATACATGGACACCTTTTCTTCAGGCAGACCTGGTGCTCCGAAAAATCCACGCCAGTTTACGAATGATGTATCAATGCCCTGCTCTTTCATCGTTTTTGCATCGGCAGCAGCGTCGACTCGCTCATCGGAGGTAACGCCGATGATTTTGACTTCACCGGCGTCAGCCAGATCGACAGCCTCAGAGAAGCCCGTGGACAATGCCGCGATTTCACCTGACAGCAATGCAGCCATGGCCTTGCCACCTGCATCGTAAGGAATGTACTTGACGCCCAATGCATCCTTGCCAGCGGCTTCCATCACCATGGCAGCGACCAGATGATCCATACCACCGGGAACGGAACCACCACCGATAGCCGTGGATGCAGGGTCAGCATCATAGGCTGCCAGCAGATCATCCATTGAGTTGATCGGACTGTCCTTGGAGACTACAATTGCCGCGTAGTCGCCAATGGTGCCCGCAACCAGAGTGAGATCGCGGAAGCTTTGCGGGAATACCCCGGTCAGCGATCGGATAACGATAGGCGTTGAGTTCACCATCAGTGTATCGTGATTACTATCGGCATTTTCAATCAGGTAGCCTATGGCCTTGCCTCCACCGCCACCGGACATGTTCTCGTACGAAGCGTTGCCTACCAGGCCTGCATTGGTCAATGCCTCACCGGTGCCTCGTGCGGTGCCGTCCCAGCCACCACCAGCGCCACCAGGAACCAGAAAATGAATTTTGTCGATGACAGCACCATCCTGGGCAAACGCAGGTGTGCAAACACCCAAAGCCAGAATAGCTGACGCCAGCAGGGTGCGGCGAGTGGTATTAAATTTCATTATGAGTTTCTCCTCTTTGATAACCATCCTGCGTACAGGACAGCTTTGCATTTCAGCACGGCAACCTGACAACAACCTGTCATGCTGCACCCTGCCATGAAATTCCTACTGATCGAAGACAACCAGGAGCTTGCAAACGCCATATCCGCTCGTATGAGACTGGATGGTCATGTGATTGATCATGCTGAAAACCTGGGCTCTGCCATCAGCTTTTCCGACTCGGTTGAATACGATCTCATCCTTCTGGACATCATGCTTCCCGATGGCGATGGCCGCGAATTTCTTGAACACCATCGCGCTTTGCAGAAAGATACAGCGGTCATCGTATTAACTGCTCGTTCGCAAGTATCTGACCGCATCAGTATGCTGGACCTGGGTGCAGACGACTATGTCACAAAGCCCTTTGATCATGCCGAGTTGCAGGCACGCTGCCGAGCGGTGTTGCGGCGAAAATCCGGATCGACGGAGACTATTCTGCGAGTCGGCAACATCGAGTTTGACCCAGTGGCTGGTCACTTGTCAGTAGCAGGCACCGTGCTGACTCTGCGCAATCGGGAATTACGACTATTGGAAGTCCTGATTAACTCTCCCGGCCAGATTTTTTCCAAACAGAAACTGGTTGATCGCCTGTTTTCCTACGACGACGATGTCTCGGAAAATGCAATAGAAGTTTATATAGGTCGTCTGCGCAAGCATCTGGAATCTGCCAGCGTCACGATAACCACCCTTAGAGGATTAGGCTATCGCCTCGACCATGAGTGATTCGGATGTAAGCAAAGCCGTTCAGGTATCGGGCTCACTGGGAAACAGACTCGCCATCACACTGATAGGTGGCGTTGCCGTATTAACCTTGCTTCTCTACTTTGTCGTCAGGGATTACGCCACGCAGATAGCACAGCAAAGTCAGGACAGTATCCTTGGAGCGTCGGTCACCTCGATACTCGATTCAGCGATTATTCGTAACGGCAGCGTCGAACTGGATATTCCGTATGCTTCGTTTTCCATGCTAACTACCGCAACAGATGACCGGGTGTTCTACGCCATTTATCAGGACGACACCCTGCTCTCGGGCTACGAGAACATGAAATTGCCGATGCTGGAGTCCGACTCGGACACCGTTTTTCAATCAACGAGTTATATGCAAGCGCAGATACGACAAGTTACTGCATCCCGCATATTGATTGGCGCCGGCATGCGTACACAGATCACGGCCACTATTGCGCAAACTCAAGATAGCCTGTCCGGCATACTGCGCCTCATTTCACGTAATGCAGCAGTCTATGGTGTAGGCTTTTTTAGTGTGGCGGTATTGTTATCAGTCTGGGTCACTTCCTCAACTATCGGCCCTTTAAAAAAACTGGCCGACTCTGTGGCTAAACGCGGCCCTCAGGATCTAAGCCCGGTATCACAACCGGTCCCTATGGAAATGCTGCCACTCGTATCTTCTTTCAATCACTTGATGACGCGCCTTGAACGCTCTTTCAGCCAATCTGAAGAATTCATAGCGGAAGCTGCACATCGTGTAAGGACACCATTGTCCACCGTACGCTCTTATGCAGAAACGACCTTGCAACGCGTGGATAAAGAGGAAAACAGGCAGGCAGTACGATCCATGATTCGGGCAATCGATGAAAGCTCGCGTGCGGCTACCCAACTGCTTGACCACGCAATGATTACATTCAGGGCCAATCAGCTTGAGTACCAGCAGATAGACCTGACAGAAATCATCAGCGAAATTGTTCAGCGACTGACACCGGTTGCCGAGATGAAAGATGTTGACTTGCGACTTGATAGCAAAGGTAGCGTCATGGTCTCCGGTGATCCCATTCTGATTCAGAACGCGATACGCAATATCATAGACAACGCTTTCAAGTATTCGCCCAGTGAGAGCAGTATTGTTATCAAAGTCAGTTCAAGTCCACGCGCAAGCATAGAAGTCACGGATCAGGGCAGCGGATTTCCACACAATGAAATCAGCAAACTCACTCATCGCTTTGCTCGAGGCAGCAACGCCAGTGGCACTATCGGCTCTGGACTCGGACTAACTATCGCACAAGATGTAGCCGTCGCCCATGGCGGCAAACTGACTATCAAGAACAGTCCAGAGGGGGGCGCATGCGTTATATTTTCGCTCTAATACTGATTATGTGTGCGCTTGGTGTAAACGCCCTCGAGTGGGAGGACCAACAGCTTTTCGAAGGTCAATCCGGTACTCTGACATTGCGTGTAGTTTCCAGTACGGATACATCAGTATTTGCCCCTATCATTGAAAGCTTCCTGAACAGTTATCCGGAGTTGAACGTCGAGTATCTGGTGGCCGGTTCGTCAGATATCTACAACTCGTATCGCCGGGCACCCAATCAGTTCGATGTTGTTATTTCCAGCGCGATGGATCTACAGCTTAAGCTGGTAAACGACGGCTATGCACGCACTCTGGAAGAGCTGATTCATCCAGACTGGGCACAGTGGCGTCAAAGTGTTTTTGGATTCACGCTGGAACCCGCTGCCATTGTCATTAATAAAGCCGCCTTTGAATCGCTACCTGTACCCGGATCCAGACAGGAAATGATCGAGGTACTACGCGCAAACCCGGAAGTGTTCAGAGGTCGAATAGGCACCTACGACGTTCGTCAATCAGGCCTGGGGTACTTACTGGCGACTCAGGACGCCAGAAGCTCGGAGACATACTGGCGGCTCATGGAAATCATGGGTGGCCTGGACGCCCGTTTGTACTGCTGCTCTGGAGACATGATCAAAGATCTGGCTGAAGGTAAGATTGCCATTTCCTACAATGTCCTGGGTAGCTACGCGGATGCACGTGACGATCTTGCCAATAAGATCCAGGTTATCCTGCCGTCTGACTTTCCTACCACCATGATGCGAACCGCATTGGTGTCTGTTGGCAGCACGCAAACTGAAGCCGCTACAGCGTTTCTGAAGTTTCTCATCACATCGCAATGGGCAACACCCGGTCGCGAAGACAACCCTCTTCCTGCTCTGGGGACGAACACAGCCACTACACCTCGCTCCGTTATTGCACTGGACCCGGGGCTGATGATTTTTCTCGACAAAATGAAGCGTCAGATATTTGTGAACGCGTGGGAAAACGCCATTATTCAGTAGTGCCTGCGCCGTTGTGAAAACGCCTGATCAGCAGGCACCGGCTCATCGATAGGCATCGAATAGGTCTGTCAGTGCAAACCGGACTATTCGCCAATAATCCTGGCAAGCGACATGAATTGAAAACAATCGTGTGTCGCCCTTATTAATCCTCCCAGATAACCGCTAGATGCTTTGCGCTTCATTGTCCCGTTAGGTAATCGGTATGAATGGGTACATGGACGAATCAACACATGAGCTCGACTTCGTGATTACGTCATCTTTAAGGATAACTATTAATGAAAAAAATACCCACTCGTACCTTCGCCTCAATTGCAGTGCTGTTGTCCATAAGTGCTTGTGGCAGTACTGGCACGACAAACGGCGCAGCAGATGAGCTGCGACTGTTAGAGGCTCGTCAAGCTGCCCTGGAGGTACGTGAACAGTCTCTGACAGAGCGCGAAAATGCCCTGAAATCCACCAAGGTGAGCCGTGCAGCTGCACCGGGTGGCGCCATGGAGAAGCTTCTGCCTCCAAACGCAAAAGCCGGCCAATGCTTTACCCGCGTGTGGATGGAACCGCAATACACCACATCAACTGAGCGAAAGCTTATCAGCCAGGCTAGCGAGCGAATCGAATTAATACCTGCCAAGTACAAGACAGTTAAAAAGAAGGTCTTAATCCAGGAAGCATCGACAAAGCTTGTGACGGTTCCTACAACTTATAAAACCGTATCTGAAAATATTCTGGTTAAACCCAGCCGCACAGTCACTGAAGCAGTACCTGCTGTGTACGCGACAGAAACAGAACGTGTTGTGGACAAGCCCGCCCACACAGTCTGGAAGAAAGGTTCTGGTCCCATCGAACGCGTCGATGCGTCCACCGGTGAAATCATGTGTCTGGTCGAAGTACCTGCCACTTATAAAACTATCACTAAGAAAGTTGTGAAGACACCTGCTACGACTCGCGTACGCACGATACCCGCTGAATATCAAACCGTTTCGAAGCGAATCGTAGACAAGCAGGCTCACACCAAAACGGTTGTGATTCCAGCCAAGTACGGCATGGTTGATATCACAGAAGAACTCTCACCTGCGCAGGAGCGTCGAATTCCTGTAGCGGCGAAATACACCACGGTATCGAGCAGCCAACTATCAAAAGACGGCGAGATGCAGTGGCGTGAAATCATGTGTGAAACCAACACAACTCCGGCAAAAATCTCTCAGATCCAACGGGCACTGACTAACGGTGGTTTTAACGCAGGCAAGCCTGACGGAAAATACGGTCCCTCAACGATACGCGCAGTAACCGCCTTTCAGAAAGCCAAAGGTCTCCCGGCAGACGGACACCTCACAGTAGATACCGTTAAAGCATTGGGCGTCTCTCCCAGGTAATTTCTCTCGCGCAGTTTTGTCGTACTAACGTCTGTTGTACAAATAAGCCCCGGTTTTTATCGGGTTTTTTTTTGTTCGTTATTCGGCTTAACGAGGGGTATTGTGAGGTCCAGCAGTCACCAGGCTGGGAGTCAATCAGAAATTTCTTGGCGGATTTGAGCAACTTTACTAAGCTGATCGGCGCAAAACTGCCCTCGCCGCTTGCCTTCATTCAGGATTATTCAAACCGCACGGGCCATAGTCCGTTGACGGCCCCAGCTCAGTGGGCAGCTGTGGGACGTGTTGAAGCTGTAGCTTGCCTGCACCACTAGCTATTCAGCTGTTCAAGGGGGCGTTCGGGACCACATGTGTGAGCTCAAAAAGGCTGCCAACGGTATTTGTGGCGGAGAGGGAGGGATTCGAACCCCCGGACCTTTGACAGTCAACGGTTTTCAAGACCGCCGCATTCGACCACTCTGCCACCTCTCCGGCGCAGCGCAGTGTACAAGATTCTGAACATAAAGTGGTGATTGACCTGATCTTTTCGCTGAATTTTCATGCCTTGAAGGTGTCCATTTCGGCACTATCATCCTTTTAGGGGAGCGAGTACGATTACACTGAATTCCCGACCCTGGTCTGCGGTTAATTCGACTGATCCATTTGCTTGAATTTCGGCTAAAAGGGTATAGTTATCAATTCGTTGAAGCCTGGTAGGGTAAACTACCGTCTGATATTGAGGAGTTTTGAAGGTTATGCAAAATACTAAAGCGTTTACGCATTCGCAGGACAGTGTTCTCTCCACCAACCGTGTGCTGCGTAACACCTACGCGCTTCTAGCGGCCACGTTACTGTTCAGCGGAATCATGGCAGCCATCTCGATGGCGGTTGCTCCTCCGCGCATGATCTCAATGGTGATGACGTTTGGTGCAATTGGCGTTCTGATGTTCCTGCTGCCCAAGTACGAGAATTCAGCCGCGGGAGTGGGCATTGTATTTCTGGGAACAGGCATGCTCGGGTTTGGTCTCGGACCCATGCTCAACTACTACACGGCCCTGCCCAACGGTTCCACCATTGTGGCAACTGCCATGGGTGGCACAGGCGCAATTTTTCTGGCCCTGAGTGCCTACGTTCTCACCACCAAGAAAAGTTTTGATTTCATGGGTGGCATGCTGTTCGTCGGCCTTTTGGTTGTCTTCGGCGCCCTGCTGCTAAATCTTTTCCTGCAGATACCAGCACTGTCAATGGCTCTCTCTGGTGCTATCGTTTTGTTGATGAGCGGATTCATACTGTTTGATACGGGCCGAATCATTAACGGCGGGGAAACGAATTACATCCGTGCCACTGTATCTATGTTCCTGAACATATTTAACCTCTTCACCAGCCTGCTTCACCTGTTAGGCATCATGAGCGACGACTAACGCTCGACGCTACCATCCATCGCCCGTGTGGGGGCTGTGGCGGTAGCTCCCGGCTATCACTCTGGTTGCGGGAGCCCCAACAATTACTCCATCTGGGTCGCACTAAGCGGCCCAGTGTCGTTACTGTTACACCTGCTATACGGCAGAGTCAGGAGAAGACCATCGTGAATGATCTCTGGTTCCAGATTCCCATGGCTTTGTTTCTGGGTTTCATGCTGGTACGAATGTGGCCGGCCGCAAAACACTGGGTTAAAAACGGACCGCGCGGCTCGTCAAAGGAGTGGCTAAACGTATCCATGTTGCTGGCTGCGGTGGTTTTGTTTGTCACTTTTCTGATTACAACCGTCAGAGGATAAACACCAGAGCCTTACGGCTCGCTAAACATCGTGCACTTGCTCGAATGTCGCCACGATCGGCGAATGATCAGACGATTGAAATTGGCCAAGAGACTCCACAGAACATAGCTTCAAGCCCCTGAACAACAAATGATCGAGGTGCTGGTTCATATGCGCCAGCTTACTCTGGCGCTCCATATTGGCCTCAATCAGGCCTGCTTTGCTCGATACGCGACGAAAATGCTCAAGCCTGGCGGGATTCCAGGTGTTGAAATCACCACCCACGATCACCGGGCCCGTATGCGACGCCAACACGTCACCAAGCTGATCGATCTGCTCAGCGTATTTTTTAATCCCGACAAAATTAATTGCGTGCATGTTCAACACCAGCAAGCGCTCATCGTTCAAGGCCAAGGGATAGAACGTGGCAAGCAGTAATTTCTGCGTCTGCAGCAAAGGCTCGGAATGGGGTGAGAGGTAGAACTGTTGTTCATCCGCCTGGCACGTGGAGCCGGTTTTGATGCCGTGCTCGATCTGACTTATGGGGTCGGTAAAACTTCGCGCCATTACCCATCCAAAGCGGTCGCTGTTATTAAACAATGGATCGGTGGGAGCATTGAAAACAGCCTCCTGGAGCAGGATAAGGTCGCGGTCCGCACTCAGTTGTGCAAAATCATTCAGCCAGTTACTACGCTTGGCTTTCAGGATATTCCACAGAAGGCAATGAACCACCGGCCCCAAACTGCCCGCCTTGGGGCAACCCATCACTTGCAGCGCGTCTTCGGCGTTAAAGCTCTGAGGCAAAAAGCGGTTTCTGAGCATGATTACACTATTTCTTCAATGATCATTGAAGTCACAAGTACGGAGAGAAGAGCCTGCAGAAGTTGTTACGTACGCGCACGAGAAACTGATGATCGGGTACATGCAAAATTTGTACAGCATTCATGAGTTTGTCGTCGATAATGGCCGTTAGTTCGCGATTAAATGCAACGTCGTAGCATTCCAGATTTATCTCGAAGTTCAGCTCCAGACTGCGTGCATCCCAGTTACTTGATCCAACTAGACACCAGTCATCATCGACGATGAAAAGTTTGCTATGGTCAAATGGATCCTGTGACTCGTATACGTTTACGCCCATCTCCAGTAGCTCAGCCTGATTGGCCTGCATGGCCCACCCTACGATTCGCAGATTGTTTCTGGCCGGCAAACAGACATCGACCTTGACGCCACGAAGAACAGCCAGCTGCAAGGCGCTGGTAATGGATTTGTCAGGCAGAAAATAGGGAGAGACCACGCACACACGTTTTTTCGCTGATTGCACCGCACCCAGAATAGTCAGTTTCAACTTCTGGAAGTTATCGTCAGGACCATCCAGCAACACCCGACTGGCAACCGGCAAGGCCTCACCGTCATCTCGCCAAGGAGGTAAATGCAGTTTCTCATCACTGGCAAACTCCCAATCAGTAGCAAAGACGCGATTGATCTGGTTGATCACGGGCCCTCGCACCTTAAAGTGAACGTCTTGCGTTTTATGCGCTGCACTGCCCTTCAAAAGGTTATTGTCGCGGATATTGATGCCACCAATGAACGCAACCTGCCCGTCCACAGAAAGGATTTTCCTGTGGTTACGCAAATTGATAAAACGGGTACCACTGGTTGAAAGTGCCGACAGAAAGCGCGCCGTCTTTACCCCCTGGCGTCTCAGCACTCTGTCAGAGCGCACCAGACTAAGGCCATACCCGACTCCCAGACCGTCGATCATGACCCGCACCATCACGCCGCGCCTATGCGCATTCACAAGTGCTGCAACAAATTGCCGCCCGATCTCGTCAAACTCAAAAATATAACTGGACAGTACAATGCAGATTTGCGCCTGGTTGATGGCCCCCAGCATTTCCGGGTATGCCTCATCCCCGTTGCGCAAAGGCTGCAAGGCATTGTCGGCAAGATAGGGCGCGTCGTGAACGCCAGCGCCAAATTGCATCCTCGCCTGCCAGCTGGCTGGTAATGACTGCATCGGCACGCACAGACTCTCATCGCGCTGTGTGGCGGCGCTTGTGTGGTCGGCTAATTCAGCCTGAGCGCGACGGCGGATTCTGTTGATACCGAAAAACCAGTACAGCAAAGCACCGATCAGAGGTGCCAGGACAATAATCCCCAGCCAACTGAAGGCTGATGCCTCATTACGCTTGTTCAGGATAACGTGGAAGCCTGCCCAGACAGCCAATAACAGGTAGATCGCACCCGCCAGTGAGAACGCCGTGCCCGGGTCAACGTTTTCCAGAGAATCAGGGGTCATCGTCTATGTCAGTGTAAATCTTGGGAACCAGCGCACAAGTATGAAATACGCCGATAAACGTCTGATACGACACCAGATCAAGTTACCGACCAATGCGCCGACAAAAAAGCCATACCTATTGTACTGGTGCTTAACATGGCTCGTTCGTCCGATTCCATTTTTCTGATCTCTCTGCTGCGCGACAAGACTTTCCAGGCAAGGGAAATCCGTCGAGTAATCTTGCTTTCACTGGTGTATCTGGCGGTCACAACAGTCCTTGTGGGTGTGTTTTATCACCAGATGCTTGGCACCCTGCTCCAGGGTATGGCTCCTTTACTTTTCGTCTCGGAAGATATCGCCATGGCCAACGAGGCGCTACCCACGATGAGTTCGGTTCTTGGCAAATGGATGCTTGTCATGCTGGGCGTCAATGTCCTGATCACGAGCGCTGTGGCTATCTATATTACGCGCAAACTGGGAAGACCCATTCTTGCCATCAAGCGTGCGCTGCGTGATATCGGAGATGGCAAACTGGATGTGCGCCTGCGCTCCAGCGACAAGAACGAGTTTGGTGAAATTTCGACTGAGCTAACGGCTGCGATGCACAGCATACGCCTGCAAATCAGCGCTGCGAAGGAAAGCATTGCTGAGTTGGAAACGCATCAGGATCAACCTTCCGTACTCGAACTGGCCCCTGAAATCGATATCGCACTGGACAATTGCAGAAGTGCGCTGGATTTCTTTCAAACCAGCGCCTCGGACAACGAACTTGACCTGGTAGATGACGATAACAACAGTAAAGTTGCCTGATCTTGAACCACTGCGGCCTTGTCAGTCTCCCGGATATGAAAACAATGAGTACATGGAAATTGCGGACGTATGTGAGTGTGTCCATTGGTGCAATCATGTTAAGTGCCTGCTCCGGCGGCGGTAGCAGTCCACAGATCACCACTAAGGGTGTAAACGGCACCTATCTCTATGTGACTCATCAAGAGCAGCCTCTGGGTGAAAATTCTGACCAAGTGCTCTATTACGGAACGCAGAACGTGGGAACCAGCGCAACACTGGCTGTACGAATAGCCAATCGCGGAGCTGATATATACCCGTTAAAGAAAGTATCGGTAGTGGGCGAGCATGCTGACCAGTTTACGGTAGAGGTGCTGGATGAAATTATTCTGAATCCTGCCGAAGCGGTAAATGTTGACGTCGCTTTTCGCCCTACAACAGAAATCGAAGTTGAAGCCAACGGTACCAACCCCAGCCTTAACGACGCTGTATTAACCGTCGACTACGATGTCATTCAAATGGTCGACGAATCTGTGAATATCAACGAGCAGAGCTATTACAAGGCCAGTGATCTGGAAGCCGCCGGTGATTTTCGTGCCGCACGTAACACCTACAGCACCTACTTGCAGAACGATCCGGTCACCACAAACAAGCGTCGCGCCGCCATTCGTCTGCCCATTATCGATGAAGCACAAATCTACGACGGCCAGGAGGATCTTGGCTTGTATCTGGATGCGATGAGCCAGCGAGACAAACAGGATTATGTAGCTGCGGTACGTACACTGGACAGGTTTATTGCCGCCTATCCTGATAGCTACCTGGCTGATGATGCCTACTATCTTAAAGGGTATATTCAGCTTATAGATCTGAATGATCCAGCAAACGCTCTGCGCTCTATGCAGACGCTGCGAAAGGTCCATCCAGACACGACCTACTTTGAAACTTCGATCTATAGTGAAGCCATTGCACAGATCGAACTTGGTAACCAGATGGTTGCCAAAAAGATTCTGTTAGAGCTAAAAAAGCGGCATACCGGAATAGACACGCTGGGCATCCAGCTGCCAAAAGACAATCTACTGTCAAGAATGTGGTTTGAACGCGCAACCCAGATGCTCGAATCTGTCTGACTGAAATGATGTAAACCTCTTTTTCATGGATAATACGTCCATGAGAAAGCTAATTACTCGTGTTCTACTGGTCTTCGTAGCATTCAATACGGGGCTTATCCTGATAACACTACTGTTGTCATTGCAGGCAAGTTCAGAATACCCCATGCAAGGCACTCTGGTTAAAGCCGGTGAACATGAACTGCATGTGATAGATTCAGGCAGTGCACAGCGTGCTGACGATTTCACGATAGTGCTCATTCATGGTGCCAGCACAAGCGCTCTGGATTTCAGCACAAATCTACACCCTGCTTTAGCCACACAATGGCGTGTTCTGTCGCTCGACAGGCCCGGTCACGGCTATAGCGACCGGGGAGATGAGAGTCTGGCCACAGACCCGGCACAGCAGGCCAACGTAATTCTCGACGCGCTGCATACCCTGGATATTAAAAAACCCGTGCTCATAGGACATTCGTGGGCAGGTTCTGTGGTTATGGCGGCGCTTCTGGCAAACCATGAACATATCAACGTGGCTGCCGGGGTGCTCATTGCAGGCGCTATTTATCCCTGGGAAGGTGGCAGCGCCTGGCACGTTGAACTCAGTGCGCGGCCCGTACTGGGCGATCTGTTTGTGTGGCAGTACGTCGCTCCGCTCGGCCGACTTTCACTGGATGATGCCGTAAAAGAGGTATTTGCACCTGAACAAGTGCCACCGCACTATGTCAGTGATACGGGACTGAGTCTGTCATTGCGCCCTGCAACTTATAAGCACAATTCACTGGATAGGACAGAGCTCAGTGGTTACCTGGCTTTACAAGCACCAAACTATCCTTCAATCACTCAACCTCTTTTATCAATCGCCGCAGAATTCGACCATGTGGTTCCCGCCTGGAATCACCACAACAGACTCATAAACAAACTGGATCATGTACAAGCCTTTTTGATAGAAGGTGCAGGTCACGCCCCGCATCACACTCGCACCGGGCTTGTTGCGAGTACCATCGAGTCTTTTATCCGATCATTGCCAGAACATGATGTGAGTCGTCCTGTAGAGTAAGCGGTTTACATACACCGCTACTTTCACGAATAACAAGTTGCGTATCCAATTGACAGCTAACTACCGCAGTCTTGTTTTCTATAGCGGTTATCAATGATCGAGCTGCGATCTCACCCATATCACACGCATTAATTTGAACGCTCGTCAGTGATGGAGACAACTCGGCAGAAAAATCACTGTTACCGAATCCGGTGATAGACAAATCTTCAGGGATCGATAACCCCATCTTTACCGCTTCGAGCAGTGCGCCTTGTGCGATAACATCATCGTCACACAGTATCGCAGATACATCGTTATTGATAAGCTCCCAGAAGGCTTTTCGGCCGTCACTCAGCGAGTTGCTAACCTCGACAATACACTGGGGTAACAATGCAAGACCATGATGATTGAGCCTGCTGACAACGCCTTGTATGCACTTATTGGTGCCAACACTATCACCAACCCTTCCAGCGAGCATTCCAAATTTCCGGTGCCCGTGCGCAAGAAGATGATCAACCAGCTCCTGCATGGCTATTGTGGTATCAAATCCTATGTGTGGAAAACGGGAGCATTCATCAAACGTCCAGGCGCACACGTGCCGTATTGAGGCTTTTTTTAGCCGGTCAAAAATCCCCGAATCATGATCGTTGCCAACGAGCAACAAACCATCAACGCCTCTTTCGATCATGCGCATCGCCAGCTCATACTCTTGCTGTGGATCATCATGAAACAGCGCCAGATTGAAGGAATAGCCAAGTGACTGTGCACACCGTTCAAAGGCATTGATACCTTGCGCGAATAATGCGTTGTTTAAAGTCGGAACGATCGCGCCTAAGGTGCCACTTCGTTGCAAGGCCAGCGCCCGGGCACCTGCGTGAGGTCTATACGCAAGCACATCAATGGCCTGCTCTACTCTCTTGTGTACTTCACAACTGACACCTGCACGCCGATTTATTACGCGAGACACTGTTGCGGTGGACACACTCGCCAGTCTGGCAACATCTTTCTGTGTCGGCATGGGTTACAGGGAGGCTGAATGGGAAATTACAGACTTTCAGGTTACACGGTAAATGCGCTAACAAAACCTGCAACATCCCCTCAAGAAAGCTGCCATTTTTACGTCCAGCTGTATTCAGAATGTAGGCATCAGGCCTTGCCATAACTCAGTTCGGCGTGTTCGTAGCCGTACACGATGCCGGCATAACTTCAGTCGGAGAACAGCAAGCCATTGAAAACCATTGAAAACCATTGAAATAGCCACCATAAACAGCTATACGTTATATAACAACAAACTCTCCTGAGGAACATCAGCGACCATGGACTTCTTGCTATCTTCAGCATCTATATTCTGGATAGGGCTCACCATAGTGCTGGTGCTCATCCTCAACTCTTCCGTCAAGTTTGTGCCGCAAAATACTGCCTTCGTCGTAGAGCGTTTTGGCAAATTCAAGACAACGCTAACTGCCGGTCTCAAGTTTATACTGCCTTTTGTCGACCGGATTGCGTATCAGGTTTCGCTCAAGGAACTGGCGCTTGATGTGCCATCACAGTCGGCAATAACCAAGGACAATATTACCCTTACCGTCGATGGCGTTCTGTACTTGAAAGTTCTCGATCCCGAGAAGTCCAGCTATGGCATCGACAACTATATCTTTGGCGTAACCCAACTGGCACAGACCACCATGCGTTCCGAAATCGGCAAAATGTCTCTGGACAAGACTTTCGAGGAACGAGAAGTTCTCAACGCTGCCATTGTCGCTGCCATCAATGAGGCCGGTGAAGCATGGGGTACAACATGCCTTCGGTATGAAATCAAGGACATCACGCCGCCTAAAAGCGTACTCGACGCTATGGAGCGTCAGATGAAAGCGGAACGTGACAAGCGTGCAACGGTACTGGAATCTGAAGGTGAACGACAAGCCGCTATTAACGTCGCCGAAGGCCAGAAACAGGCCGTCGTTCTCGAAGCGCAAGCGCAACGAGAACAACAGATTCTCGAAGCTCAGGGCGAGGCAGAAGCCATTAAGACAGTAGCAATAGCACAGGCAGAAGCGCTGGATACCATTGGTCGAGCAGCAGCTACAGCAGAAGGCCAGAAAGCCGTACAGCTGGATCTGGCTACAAAGGCAATAAGCGCCAAAGAGGCCATTGCCAAATCGTCCACCATCGTGTTGATGGATGGCGAAAAGTCCGAGGCAGGATCGGTCGTGGCACAAAGCATGGCCGTTGTCGCTGCGATGAATTCTGCGGGGTTCAATCAAGGTAATAGCTGATGATTGATACCTTTCTAGATAATCAGGCTGGTTTCTGGCTGGCGCTAGGTTTTTTACTGCTGGCTATCGAACTCATCGCATTCGGGCTAGGCAGTGGTGTACTGCTGTTCGGGAGTATTGGCGCCTTAATCACCGGGGCCTTGTTATGGTTTGGAGTTATACCCGATCAGTTCGTGGCAGCCGTAGCCAGCTTTGCGGTATCTACCGCTATAGTAACAGCCGTACTATGGGGACCTCTCAAAAGGCTACAAAGTGGTTCTGAACTGGGCAACGATCGCAGCAGTGACATCATTGGACATACGTTTACGCTTGACAGTGACATCAGCCGAAGCGTTCATGCCCAGCAAAAGTATTCCGGAATTAACTGGCGAGTAGAACCTAGCCAGGATTTTCCCGATAAACCCATAAAGGCAGGCACTCTGGTGAAGGTCTCCGCTGTCAGCGTTGGTGTATTCTTCGTTCAACCCATTGAGTAAAAAGTCCAGCCCGATGGCGATAGCGAACTTAAACACGATAAGGCAACAGCTTGCGCCGAGTGGAACACTTCGTGTTGCGTTAAACATGAGTAACTTTCTGCTCGTCAGTACAAGTCATGGGCAGGAAGAGCCAGATGGTGTATCCCCGGCCATGGCACGCGCTATCGCTGAAGAGCTAGGCGTTGGCGTACAGTTTGTGTGCTACGAAGGCCCCGGGCTTGTTGCCGATGCTGCCAGCAAGGCTGAGTGGGATATAGCCAATATCGCGGCAGAACCCGCCCGAGCCCGTGTTATCTCTTTCAGTCCGGCCTACTGCGAAATCCAGGCAAGTTATCTGGTACCACCAGAGTCATCGATCAAGTCATTTACCGACGTGGATCAGCCCGGTGTGCGTATAGCAGTGAAGGAACGAGCCGCGTATGACTTATGGTTGACTGACAACCTCAAGCATGCGGATTTACATCGCGCATCGTCCCTGGATGCATCATTTGAACTCTTCCGTGATGAAAACCTTGATGCCCTGGCGGGGCTCAGACCAAAGCTCATCGAGCAACAATTGCTTATGCCGGGTTCTGTTCTATTCGATGAAAGCTTTACCGCCGTACAGCAATCGATAGGCTGCCTACCCGGTAATCCGGAAGCTACGGCCTACGTTAAACAATTTATTACCCGTGCGAAAGACTCTGGCCTGGTTGCCTCCCTGATTGAAAAGTATGGTGTATCCGGCAAGCTAACCGTCGCAACCTAGCCTCTGCATAATCATTATTTGTAGGTAACACTTACAGCGCCAAACGGATCCTCATCCGAATTTCCCGGGACATCCGCATACAGGAAAGTCAACCCGAAGCGGCCAACGGAAAAGCTTAAGCCAATACTCAGCCGTTCACGGGTATGGTCAAGTGAGAGCGAATGACTGTCTCTGAACGTGTTGCCGTCAATGAGGATATCATTGGCAAGGTACTGTGACTCCGCACCAACAAAACCAAACCAGCTAGGTTTTGAAGAAAATACATTGGCGTTGATTTGCCGATTTGGTAAAAGTGTTGCCACTGGAAAAGTCAACGCAAGCTCTCTACCTATTCTTGCAATGAGGGATACCGACGCATGCGACGCAAGCGTGCCCAGTGCCGCACTGCCATGCGCAATCAGATCAAGTTCAGGCCCCGTGCCCAGTCTAGTTGCTGCCAGACGGTAACCACGACTTGCTTCCAACTGAAAAACCAGCTCGTTGTGCAACTGATTGTCCCATCCAGCCGGATCGTCCGAGCCGGTTGCAGTATGAATGAGTCGCTGTGCTTGTTCGGCAAGTGAGACAGGACCTACAACCCCAAGAGAGAATGAAAGCTGATCCACCATCTGATGATCAAATGCATACAAGGACAGACTACCTAGCAGCACGCCTGCATAAGGTGGCTGATCTGACTGCAATGAGGTGACAGTGATATCTTCGGGAGTTTGCATTCCTTGCGCAATCGTATATACAAGCCCCCGTTTACGTTGATCTGTTTTAGCAATCCAGCTGCCTCGTACTACCCGGGCTACCAGATCGGGGACGACGTCTGCACTGAACGTGGGGAACGTTCCCTTGGAAAACAGCAACGCAACGCCGTTGGTATAGCCACTGTCCTGGCCCGTAAAAATATCGTTTTCGAAAACGAGTGTTGTCGTTCGATCCAGTGTCGTTGGCAATTCACTGAAGACTTGCTGCGCCGCGTTTGCACTTGGCAATGTGGCCATACTGAGACACGATGCCATCATGAGAAGCTGTACCCAGCGGGCTGGACTCACAAGAAGGTACTCAGTTCTTTTTATACAGGATCTTACCTCGACGAGCGATTAGCAGATTCTCCAGCGTCAATGGGTCAAAGTAGGCTTCAACACGTCGATCTTCAGGATCGCGGCCATAAACCTCATAACAACCACCATCCTCTTTTACTTTGCGTACCTGCCAACCTTCTGCCGTGATTTTCTCGATAAGTGCTTCTTCACTTTTCCAATTGCTCTTATCACCAGAATCACAGGTCATTCGTCCGGTTGAGTGAGATGTTCCGGCAAAGAGTGCTGATATCAAAAATAAAAACGATACAGAGGTCAATTTCTTCATGAGTTTAATGGCTCCATTTTCAGCTTGCGTTCATTTAAAATAGACACTACCCGATATATCTCCAACAGGGCTAACGGGACAAAATGCACGAGTGCCGGGCCCAGGTTATTGTGAACAAAAATCCAATGAATCAGCGTTAACACCGCGGCCAGGTAAACCCAGCGCTGAAGAGTCTTCCATCTGCTGCCCAACGCGACCACGCTCGCCTGATTGCTGGTTAATGCCAGCGGGATAAAAATGGCAAACGCCACCCACCCTGTCCAGACGCCCAGGGACCAGAATTCTGCCAGCATATCCTGCAAGACCCTGACATCCAGAACGTAGAACAGCGTATGTATGGCCGCATAGCCGAATGCAGCGACGCCAAACGCACGTCTTCTTTTCAACATCCACATAATCCACCCTGTCTTCCAGTTCATCTGCCTGAAAAGACGCAATAGTGGACTAAGAATCATGGCTATGATCATGAACCTGGCAGCGAATTCACCCGTCGGATGAAGCAGTCTCTCAGGATCAGCACCCTGGCTTGCCGCTAACATCATGGGAATAGAAGGCAGAGCAAGAATTGACCAGAGAAACCACGGGTGATTTAGTAGGCGTTTCATGGGAGTAATCTAAGTAGCTAGTCAGGATCAATGTATCGCAGTATGCAACGACGTTCGTCTCAGCCTAGCAACAAGTTGTAACAACTTGTATCGCCAGACGTATCTTCGTAACCGCAATAGGCGGGAATTTTACACATCAAACACCTATCCCCAGTCATTCCCGCGGATGCGGGAATCTTGCGTATCAAACACCTACCCCAAGTCATTCCCGCGGATGCGGGAATCTTACATATCTAACACTGGATACCCCAAAGGGCACCTGGATCTCCGCCTACGCGGAGATGACTGAAGTCTACGCGGAGATGACTGAAGTCTGCGCGTTGATGATTTAAGTCTGCCCTCTACCGTCATTCCCGCGGATGCGGGAATCTTGTAAATCAAACACCTACCCCAAGTCATTCCCGCGAATGCGGGAATCTTGCGTATCAAACATTAGATACTCCAAAGGGCACTTGGATCTCCGTCTACGCGGAGATGACTGAAGTCTGCGCGTTGATGATTTAAGTCTGCCCTCTACCGTCATTCCCGCGGATGCGGGAATCTTGCGTATCAAACATTAGATACCCCAAAGGGCACTTGGATCTCCGCCTGCGCGGAGATGACTGACGCCTGCGCGGAGATGACTGACGCCTACGCGGAGATGACTTGAGTCTACCCTCGTTCTAAATATTCTCAAGCTGCTCACGTCCCATTCGTGCAAGTGGTGCAACGTAGTCGCCCATTTTCAATGCGTGTTCGCTTGAGGCATTACCCTCTAGAGCACGCTTTTTCACGCCTTGCAAAATCGCTGCAAATCTGAAAAAACTCAAACCGAGAAAGAAATTCCAATGAGGTATCTCACTCAACCCCATTCGCTGGCAGTACGCTTCAATATAGTCTTGCTCCTCCGGTAAACCAAGAGCACGACGATCAATACCACCTAGACCAGACATCAAGCCATCGTTAGGCATTCGTAACTGCATGCATTGATAAGCCAGATCGGTGAATGGATGGCCCAGTGTTGATAGCTCCCAGTCAACCAGCGCCAGTACTGCGGGGTGGTCTGGATGGAACATCATGTTATCCAGGCGGAAGTCGCCGTGGACCAGCGACACGCGACCATCATCAGGGGGACAGATAGCCGGCAAGGCCTCCATCAGGTACTCCATATCGCCGAGATCATCTGTCTGCGATCCCTTGTATTGCCGTGTCCATAAGCTGACTTGTCGCTCGACATAACCGGTTGGCCTGCCATAGTCACTTAGTCCTGAAGCATCGACATCCAGCTTGTGAAGCTTTACCAGTGTGTCAATCATGGCGTCAAAGTAATCCTGGCGACGGGACCTGTGTATCTCCGGTAAAGCCGGATTCCAAAGCACGCGTCCTTCTATGTACTCCATGACATAAAACATGCTTCCAATGACTTTGTCGTCCTCACACAGATGATACGTATGGGCAACGGGCACCTCACTGTCACGCAGAGCACTAATGACACGAAACTCACGATCAACGGCATGTGCCGACTTAAGTAGTTGACCGGAGGGCTTTCTACGCAGCACATAGATACCACTTTGTGCATCCAGCCTATATGTCGGATTGGATTGACCACTACCGAACTTGGTGAGTGTCACAGGCCCCTTGAACCCGTCCATGACCGTTACAAGGTAGTCGACAAGTACCGCTGTATTTATAGTAAAGTCGTTCATGTAGGCAGTTTATGCGTACCGCTGAATGATCTTCTTTCCCAATGCCATCTGATGAACCTGATCAGGGCCATCTGCCTGTCGGCACCAGCGCGCATAATTGAAGGCCTCCGCCATAAAATAGTCCTCGGTCAGACCACCGGCACCGTGCATCTGCATGCAGCGATCGAGCACATTTTGCACGAGTAACGGAATCGTCGTTTTAGTGGCAGCTATCATGTCTATAGATTCGTTAACACCCGCCGTATCGATCTTGTGACAGGTTTTAAGCAGTAACAGACGAGCCATTTCAATCTCAGAAAAAATGCGAGAAATATCTTCTCTCACTGATTGATGCTGACTGAGCTTTCGTCCAAACGTTGATCGTGATTCAACCCGCCGACAGGTAATTTCAAGTGCCCGCTGAGCTGCCCCAATGAGCCTCATACAATGGTGCATTCGGCCGGGTCCCAGTCGGGTTTGAGCAATTTCAAAACCACGCCCTGCCCCGAGAAGAACATTTTCCAGCGGCACCTTGACATCGGAAAAATGGACCTCGGCATGACCAACTGGTGCGTCATCGTAACCCAGTGTTGTCAGTGACCGGACAATACTCACGCCAGGCGTCTCTTTGGGCACCAGCACCTGCGTTTGTTGAAGGTGGCGATCAGGGTTTTGCGGATCGCTCTTACCCATGACGATGAAGATTTTTGTTCTCTCGTTCATAGCGCCCGTGATAAACCATTTTTTGCCATCAAGTCGCCAATGATCGGATTCCCGAACTATCTGCAGTTCGATGTTGGTAGCATCACTTGAGGCCACTTGCGGTTCGGTCATCGCATAGGAGGATCTGATCTGTCCGGCCAGAAGCGGTTCAAGCCACTGCTTTTTCTGTTCATCGGTGGCGAAATTCATGAAGACTTCCATATTGCCGGTATCAGGTGCACTGCAATTGAAAACCTCGGCACACCACTGAACACGACCCATGATTTCAGCCAGTGGCGCATAGTCAAAAAAACCCACTCCCCCGTGCAACGAATATTCGGCATGCTCCTCGGGAACAAACAGGTTCCAAAGTCCTATCTCAAGGGCCTTTGTTTTTAAAGACTCTACGATAGGTAACGGCGAAAATCGATGGCTTGCTTCGCGTAGCTGCTGCGCGTGAACATGCTCATTCGGATAAATGTGCTCATCCATGAAACTTTGCAATGCACTTTGCAAAGCCATTGACTTTTCACTGTACTGATACATAACGGATTTGCCCTTGTGAGAATCTCTACATTAAACGGTTTCAGCGAGAACTGAAAGCTTGCATCCCCTGGCTGCAGAGTCGTAGACCAGCTGTTCAAGCCGCAGAATCTGTAAATACTGCTGTGCTGTATTCTCGACCTCGGCGCCGTTCAACATATGATCCACCACATGGCGACTTAGTGCATAAACACAATCACCAGCGAACCCAGGAGATTTTGTGGGCTCCAGCAGAGTTCGCTCTTGCTGGCTACCGAATTGTCGCTGGGTAAGACGACCGTCACCATAGAGTTTCAAGCAGGCTTCCGTTCCTTCCACAATAAACACGCCAAAGGTGACTCGCGTATTAACGGCCTCGAAATCCAGGTGGCGGTTACCATCCAGAACAGCTTTAAGCTGCTCGGGAAAATCAAATATGACTAAACCTGCATCTTCACCGGCAATGGCCGGATTGAGTCGTCGTAAATCAGCATACACCGCGGTGGGCTCGCCAAAAAGATAACAAAAGGTATCGATGTAATGGACACCCGTTTCATGGATTAACAGCTGCTGCATCTTCTGGAAGTATGGCTGGCGGT
The DNA here is from genome assembly GCA_045106855.1 of Granulosicoccus sp. Lineage (GTDB taxonomy): Bacteria > Pseudomonadota > Gammaproteobacteria > Granulosicoccales > Granulosicoccaceae > Granulosicoccus. The sequence continues at coordinate 77,857 of JBGCFI010000002.1, read as the reverse complement.
CCATGTAGGCATTGGGCCCCTGCCCGTCACCTGTGCGCAAACGAAACAAGGCCTGCTGCACCTGACCCAGCGCCTGTTCATCTAACTGTTGACGTACCGCTCGAAACCACGGTTGAAAGCGGAAATTTTCATGAACTATTAGCGTTATGCCGGCATTGGCGGCTGTCTCTGCCACGGAAACTGCTTCCGCAAGATTTCGACAAAAGGCCTTTTGACAGATAATCACGCGTACACCAAGGTCGATGGCCTGCTCAATAATCTCAACGTGAGTCGCCGGCGGAGTAATGACATCGAGAATATCCGGCGATATCTCCGTGAGCATACGCCCCAGATCGGTGTAGGCAGGGTGACCTGTCGCCGCCGCTCGCGCATGATCGATATCACACACCCCACACAAACTCGTCTCAGGAATACGCTGCCAGGCATCGAAATGAAACTGGCTGAAAAATCCGCCTCCAACACAGGCGACCTTGATAGTCGTGCTCACAATAGGCTATCCCTGGTTTGATTGAACAAGGTTGAAGACTACACAAACGAGATAAACCCGGCTACCTGAAAGTCTAAACGGTATACTCCGACGGTGAGCAAAGATAAAACAGGCTGGAATAAATACCGGCGCGGACCAGCAAGAAAAACCGCGTCTGATATCACGCTGGACATAGATTCTCTGGGTAGCAATGGCGATGGCGTCGGGCGCAGCAATGGACAGGTCGTATTTGTGCCGTTCACAGCACCTGGTGAGCGCGTGAAAATAAAGCCCACTACCCGGAAAAAATCTTTCATTCGAGGACAAGTACTGGAGATAGTAAGGCGTTCGCCCGAGCGGCAGACACCTCCATGCCAGTTTTTCGAACACTGCGGAGGCTGTGACTGGCAACACCTGCCTTACAACTTGCAACTCGCCACTAAAGTACAACACTTGACAGAAGCGCTGTCTCGCATCGGAAAAATTGAAAACCCACACATCAATCCGATCATACCCTCCGATAACGAATTTAATTATCGCAATCGTATCCGGGGTGAAGTCAAGAACAACCAGTTTCACTTTAGAAAACGTGGAAGCAATGAACTGGTCGCCGTCGAAAACTGTGCAATTGCACAAGATGCCATTAACCAGCATCTGAAAGATGCTCTTTCGCAAGGTCCACAAGGACAGGTAGAGATCGCGATAGACGACAACACTATATCCGTACTGCCAATCAAGGAAGACAGCTCCACCGATGCAGGGTTTCGTCAAGTCAACACCTCTGTCAGCACAAAACTATCAAACCTGCTGGCATCCATTGCCAGTCAATACCATGACAAGCGTTATATCGATCTCTACTGCGGTCGCGGCACCTGGAGTATCGATCTGGCAAAGCGTTATCCGGAAAGCAACATCATCGGTGTCGATTCTTCCGAAGACAACATTCGTATTGCAAGAGATACTGCGCTAAAAGCAGGAATCGTCAATCTGCGTTTTCAGCATGGCCAGGTAGAGAAGCTTCTCAAGTCTCTGCCGCTTAGCGATAGCTTCAGTATTGTCGATCCGCCACGTGCTGGACTGGATGAAGCCGTCTGCGAGGCGCTTTGCCTGAACCCTCCACAGATCATCGTCTATATATCGTGTCATCCTGCAAGCCTTGCACGTGATCTGGCCATGTTGACCGACCAGCAATTCAAGCTGGAATCAATCACCCCGCTGGATATGTTTCCACAAACGGCTCACCTAGAAACATTAAGCGTATTACATAGTCGTCAACGTTAACGTGTAAGCCGCACAGGAGGCCTTCATTGCGCTCCCCAACCGTGAATAAAGACCGACACGTCACTGTGTCAGAGACCGGGCATTCTGCATTGACGACTTGACAGTGTTATTTGTGCTTTAACAGCGATACATAACGCGACAAAGTAACCCTTTGTCAACAAAGTCATCGGCCGGTAACACCAATGTATAAGCCGATTCCACAGCAATGAAACATGCTGTTTTAGTATCTACCGGGCTTTACGCATCAGGCTACGTTTTCTGGCACATGGATGGCAAGACCTACCGAAGGACCACCTCCGAATGGTCCTCTTCAAATGCTAAATAGCAACGGTAGTTAAATATCCATGATTTCTGTTTCTGAGTTTACAAAGGCTATTCGTCTCGCCTCTGTTGTCCTCGTTTTTCATCTGTTTACGCTTGTAACCTATGTGTCGCACGCAGATACCATCGTCAACATTGATTTTGACGATACCACTGACCTGCAAAGCCGGTTCAACTCCGACAGCAATACACAACTATTCAATCAGGCCACCGGAGGAATAGACAATTCCGGCGTGGTCAATTCGTCAGCTGGACAGAATTCAGGGGATATCTGGACCTCGAAGACCGGTTATTCTGTAACCGGAGCTGGAGACTCCTATCGTTTGTCAGCTTTTTTTCGAACCTCGACAGCACGCGGTTTTAGCGGCTTGGGCATTGCAACGAGCAATGTCAATGAGCCAGTCAGCTCCGGGTATACATCATCAGGAATTGGTTACATAGCGACAGACAGTACAGTCACTATTCTGTCAAGCACATTAAGTAGTCCTACCGTGGAGCGGCACGATTTCGAATTGGATGAATTCGACGTACTGTTTGAAGATACCTGGTATCACTTTGAACTTACAATTCTGAGCGGTGCACAAAGTACATTTGATGTATCAGTAGTTATCAGCAACGCCAGTCAGGATGGAACTGTCGGCTCTGTTATTGCCATCTTCTCTCAAGACGATGTAGTCAATACGGATATCACACAAGCGAGCACCATACACCCCTATCTGTCGGTTACAGCAACCAGTGGCTCGCGATTTGATCGTCTCGACAATTTGACCATGCGACTATCCGGTGGGCCAGTCGTCATATCAGATCCGGAGGCAGATAGCGATGACGATGGCGTACTCGATACATCAGATACGGACGATGATAACGATGGCACAGACGATGAATCCGACACATTCCCTCTGGACGAGAACGAGAGTGGCGATAACGACGGCGACGGCATAGGGGATCAGGCGGATCTTGATGATGACAACGACGGAATTCCGGATACGGAAGACGACACTCCCAATGGAGGGACTCTACCTCCAGACTCAGACAACGATGGTGTTCCCGACGCAGATGACCGTTTTCCAAATGATGCCACCGAATCAGCAGATGCAGATAACGATGGCGTAGGTGACAACGCCGATGCATTTCCCGCTGATCCAACGGAGACTACCGATACCGACAATGATGGCGTCGGGGACAACGCCGATGCATTCCCTGCCGATCCGTCCGAAACTGCCGATACCGACAACGATGGTGTCGGCAACAACGCCGATGCATTCCCCGCCGATCCAGCCGAGACTGCCGATACCGACAACGATAGCGTCGGCGACAACGCGGATGCATTTCCCACTGATCCGACAGAGTCTACCGATACAGACAACGATGGCGTCGGCGACAACGGCGATGCATTCCCCACCGATCCGGCCGAGACTGCCGATAACGACAACGATGGCGTCGGCGATAACGCCGATGCATTTCCAGCTGATCCAGCCGAGACCACCGATACCGACAGTGACGGCGTGGGTGATAATGCTGATGCATTCCCGTCTGATCCGGCGGAGACTACCGATACCGACAATGATGAAGTTGGTGATAACGCTGATGCATTTCCTGCTGATCCAAACGAGACAATCGACACGGATAACGACGGTGTCGGTGATAATGCCGATGTATTCCCGACCGATCCTGCTGAGACACACGATACCGACAATGACGGGGTCGGCGACAACGCCGATGTATTTCCGCTAGATCCAACCGAGACCCAGGATACGGATAGCGATGGCATCGGTGACAATGCTGATGAATTCCCTAACGACCCCTCTCAGACAAACGATACTGACGGCGACGGCGTGGCCGACGTTCTCGATGCGTTTGACAATGATCCCACAGAGACGACCGATTCTGACAACGATGGTGTCGGTGATAACGCTGATGTATTTCCAAATGATCCTTCAGAGACAATAGATACCGACAACGATGGCGTCGGTGATAATGCCGATGCATTCCCGTCTGATCCTGCAGAGACCAACGATACTGACAATGACGGGGTCGGTGACAACGCTGATGTATTTCCAAATGATCCATCAGAGACGATGGATACCGACAACGATGGCGTGGGTGACAATGCTGATGCTTTCCCCAATGAGCCAACCGAGACGACCGATTCTGACAACGATGGCGTGGGTGATAACGCCGATGTATTTCCCGATGACCCTGCAGAAACGACCGACTCAGACAATGATGGTATCGGAGACAATTCAGACCCGACACCATTAGGCGAGATACCACCAGGCGTTAGCGATCGCGACGAGGACGGCGTAGCAGATAGTCTGGATGCTTTCCCGGAAGACGCTGAAGAGTGGTTTGATTCGGACGAAGATGGCGTAGGCAACAATGCTGATGCTTTCGACAATGATCCGAGCGAAACTACAGATTCTGACAATGACGGTGTTGGCGACAATGCTGATCGATTTCCTCAGGATGCCTCCGAACAGCGCGACGGTGACAACGATGGTATAGGCGACAACGCCGATAATGATAAAGACAATGACGGTGCGCTCGATGAACTCGACGCATTTCCACTGGATCCTGCCGAACAGAAAGATACGGATCTTGACATGATCGGCAATGCGGCAGATACCGATGATGATAATGATGGTGTACCAGACACCGAAGATGCCTTCCCGGAACTTGCCTCTGAATCCAGTGATAACGACAACGACGGTATAGGCGATGTTGCAGACCTGGATGATGACAATGATGGCGTTCCGGATCTGCTGGATGCGTTTCCATACAACTTTACTGAAACTCAAGACAGTGATCGTGACGGACTAGGCAACAATGCCGACCCTGATGACGATAACGACGGTTACAGTGATGAGGTTGAAAGGCAGTATCAGGGCGATCAATTAAATGCCAGTGTTATACCTCAAGGTCTGGACATGGACCGTGACACTCTGGCCGACAGCCTTGAGCGTGGAAGTGACGCTGATGGTGACGGTATTGGCAATGAATTCGATATCGATTCAGACAACGATGGCATCTTCGATTTAATTGAAGCTAGTGAGCACCCTGCTCTCGCTGCAACTCTGGACACCAACAACGATGGCATGATGGATGAAACCGCACTCATCGGCCTGACACGCGTTGACACTCCAGCAGATACGGATCGGGATGGGATACGAAATTTTCGCGATCTGGACTCAGACAATGATGGCATTTCCGATGCAGCTGAAATCGCACCCGTTTCTGACAGCTTCGTCAGCATCAACAATGTACTAAACGATGTAACTGCCCTGGTGCTTGCCGATCCGGATGGAGATTCGCTTGTTAACCACCGGGACCTGGACTCTGACAACGATGGAATTCCCGACCTTGTTGAGGCCGGCGGTATCGACGTGGACAGCAATGGCCTTGCTGACAACTTTCTGGACGTCAATGCCGATGGCATGGACGACAGCTATTTCAGTGTGCCACTGGAACTGGTCGACACTGACTCAGACGGTGATAAGGATTACGTTGATCTTGATAGCGATAATGATGGACAGTTCGACATTGCACGATCCGGCCTGGTCGATGCTGATGTAGACGGCGATGGTCGAGTGGATATCAGTGGTGACAACAATGCCAACGGGGTAGCCGACTATGCCGATGTCACGATCACCAATGGTGTGGATAGCGACTCTGACGGTATTGATGATCGTGTGGATGCCAGTGTGCTGGGCGAACCCGACAACGATTCAGATGGAATTGCTGATCGCTTTGATGCAGATAGCCAGGGTGACGGGTTCTTTCAGATTGCATCTATACGACTACCCGACAGTAACACCCCAGTTGTTGGTCCCGCTGAACCCGCCGTAGACGAAACGCCGCAAGCTCCTATCATTGCCACGACGGCAATCGGTGGCGGCGGATGCAGTATCTCAGGCTCAGGTAGCCCGGATATCACTCTCACCGCTTTGTTAATTTTATCTACTATCTATCTCATCCTGGTACACGTTGGTACGGTAAAAACGATTAAGCGTACATTACTGGTTTTTCTCAGTACCAGCCTTGCAGCTGGCCCAACCATTGCCGATGTGCAGACAGGACTGTATCTGGGTATTGGTGGCGGGGCGTCAAGGTTGATGCCCGGCATCGAAAACGCGGAACTGGAAAGTCGGGACAGCCTGGGCGCTGCCTGGAATACCACTGCAGGTTATCAACTAACTCGCACATTAGGTGTTGAACTCGAATATTCGAACTTGGGTACAACGAACCTGAATCCTATCGGAGCAATCGACTATCAAGATGTCAACCTCAGTGCACTCTACCACCTTGATGGCTCAGCTTTAAGCCGTTTTGGCGGAAATTTTACAGTGTACGGCAGACTCGGGGTTGGCAAGATAAGTAACCAGAGTAACCTTCAGTTGCAACGCGGCAGCAATGCCCACTGGCTAGCAGGGGTAGGTATACAGATACCCGTTAACAATAGATTGTCTCTACGCGCTGAAGGCGTAAACTATGACGCTGATGTAAGTCGTGTGGGTCTGTCTGTTGTGTATAAGACGGGCAAATTGACACTTCCCTCATTCGACTGGTTAACCAAGCGGCAGAAACACACAGAGGCCGCCAGAGTTGCGTTGAAACAAGACTCTAACAACTCGGCAAGCGCAGGGCAGCAAGCGCCGTACTACCTCAGCGCCAATAAACATACGCCGTACCAGTTAAGGTTAAAAACCGTAGAACAAATGATGGCGACGAAACCTGCTCCCAAGATCACCTGGTTGGTCAGTGAATCAACACGCCAGCAACTGGAGAAAAGAAAAACAGGCACCGCACACACTCTGTCAGGTACAAACCAGGCAAGTGCTCGGCGGGAGGCCGCCCATGAACCAGACTTGAGTGCTGCGCTGCCAGTAAACAGCCTTGATAACAAGGCGCAGGCCTTTGTACAAGAGCCCGTGTTGTTCGGTTTTGACAAAATTACCCCTACTCGCTCCATACAGGAAAAACTGCAGCCATTGGTTAACTACCTGCGCACTACGCCCGGAGCACGCGTTACGCTTACAGGACATACCGATAGCAGGGGTCCTGAACACTATAACCAGCAACTCTCTGTCCGCCGCGCAGAAGCCGTCCGCAAATTTCTGCTACAAAAAGGTATTGACAGAGAAATGATCCGCGTTCTGGGGGCAGGTGAGAAGCGCCCTGTCAGGTCCAATGCCACCGCAACGGGAAGAAAAGCCAACCGTCGAGTCAGTATCGTGGTGAATTAAAGCTCATTAATAGCTAAAAGCCATTCTCGCTCTGCGGTAAACTGTTAGACATTTCAAATAATCGTGAAGCGACATGTCTTCTAAAATCATCGCATTCGTAGGTCTTGGCAATATGGGTTTGCCAATGGCTAACAATCTGGCAACAGCTGGACACAAGGTTCGCGGTTACGACCCTCAGCTGAATAAATCAGACGAACGGCTACAGGACTCTATTGCTCTATGCAGCTCGTTGGTGGATTGTACCAACGAGGCCGATGTTATCTTTACGATGCTGCCCAATGGCAGCATCGTACTGGAGGTGCTGCAACAGATCATTGATGGACGTCCGGCACCGGGTACGATTGTCGATTGTTCCACTATCGATATAAATGATGCGCGCAAGGCACATCAATTAGCCTCGAAGAACAGTTATACATTTTTCGATGCCCCGGTTTCGGGAGGTACAAAAGGCGCTGCTGCAGGCACGCTTACCGCCATGGTTGGTGGGGATAAAAACCACCTGTCACAAGTTAGAACCATCCTTGAACCCGTGTTTGACAATGTCATTCACTGTGGTGATGCCGGCAACGGTCAGGCCGCAAAAATATGTAACAACATGCTACTGGCCACGAGCATGATAGGTACTGGCGAAACCTTTAACCTTGGCCGGAAACTCGGCTTGGATGCGCAGACCCTGTTCGATATTCTATCCAGTTCAACCGGGTCTTGCTGGTCGGTCAACAGCTATTGCCCTGTCCCGGGTACTGGGCCGCAGTCACCTGCAGATAACAACTATGAACCGGGTTTTTCCGGGCATATGATGCTCAAGGATATGAATCTGACACAGAATGCGGCCAGTTCGGTAGATGTTGCAACACCTCTGGGTGCACTCTCCACGCAGCTCTATCGCCAGTTTGTAGAGCAAGGCGGAGGGCCGGAGGATTTCTCAGCGATCATCAAATACCTACAAACGATGGAGCGTTAACTTAGAAGAATGACCATATACCGGAACACGGCCCAGACACTTGAGCTCAGACATGACATCACCCGTTTTGCAGACTCCGGAGCTGCTTGAGCACATACTTACAAGTACAGCTGCGTCTGGAATTAGCGAGGCACACGCGGTTCAGACTCTGTGGAGCGGCTACGGGCAGATCGTTCGTCTTATCCTTGAATACGATGATAAAGGCCTGATAGACAAGCCGTCATCGGTTATCGTTAAACACGTCCAACCACCAACCTCCTCGAATCACCCACGGGGCTGGAACACAAATACATCCATGCAACGAAAACTGGATTCGTATCGCATCGAGGCTTACTGGTATCGTCATTATGTCGAATCATGCCGAACCCTATGCGCCATGCCGAGGCACTTCGACAGCCACTCATCGGGAGATCAAACCTGGTTGATTATCGAAGATCTTGATCGGAACTATCCCGGGCGACACAGCCAGCTAGATGTTGAAACCTGCAAACCGTGCCTTCATTGGCTGGCACGATTTCATGGCTATCATTTGCAGTCACCGGGTGAAGGCCTCTGGCGGACCGGCACTTACTGGTACCTGCAAACCAGACAGGAAGAGCTCAATGCCATGAAGCCTGGCAAGCTTAAAGATGCAGCATCACTGCTCGATGCAAAACTGAACAATTGCCAGTTCAAGACTCTGGTTCATGGTGATGCCAAAGTCGCTAATGTGTGCTTTTCAGAGAACAATACCGATGTTGCCATGGTAGATTTCCAGTACGTCGGCAAAGGCTGCGGAATTCGTGATGTCATGTATTTTTTAAGCAGTGCCTTGACCGATTCCGAGTGCGAGCAATATTCCAGTCAACTGCTGGATGTGTACTTCACCGAGTTACTAAACTACCTGCCCGCAACGCTTGGTCAGGCTGTAGTAACAGAATGGCGCGGACTATACGCCACTGCATGGGCCGATTTTCACCGATTTCTGGAGGGCTGGATGCCCGGCCACTACAAAATTCATGGGTATACTCAACGCATGACAGAACAAGCACTGACCGAACTGTAAGTGCTTATCAGGAGCTCAGGCGAGCAGCACGCCGGCGACTCCATTCTCGTCCCGGTACCGCCTCAATCAATTCCCGTGTGTAAGGGTGTTGAGCTTTTTCAAATAGATCCGCTGTCGTACCTTGCTCAACCACTTTCCCTAGCTTCATGACAGCAATACGATCACACACTTGCGCCGCTACGCGCAAATCGTGTGTGATAAACACCATCGACAACTGCAATCGTTCCCGAATATCAGCCAGCAGATTGAGTACCTGAGCTTGAATGGACACATCCAGTGCCGATACCGGTTCGTCTGCCACAAGTATTTCCGGTTGAAGTGCCAATGCCCTTGCCAGCCCGATACGCTGACGTTGTCCACCACTGAATTCATGCGGGTATCGCTCATAGGCGCGCGCATCCAGACCAACCAGCTCAAGCATCTCGCGAGCCCGTGCCTCAGCAGCCTTAGCGGGCTCACCGAGTATCACCGGGCCTTCAGTAACAATTCGCCCTACTGTCGCACGTGGATTCAATGATCCATAAGGATCTTGAAATACCATTTGTATCCTTGAGCGATACGGCCGCATGGCCGCACGACCCAGCGCACACAGATCCTGGCCTCGGTAGATAATCTCTCCAGACTCGGTTGTATGCAAACGAACAATGCATCTTGCCAGCGTGGACTTACCCGAACCTGATTCGCCCACGACCCCCAGGGTTTCACTTTCATTGAGTGCGACATCGACAAGATCGCAGGCGTTCACGGACTTGACTGGTGAACCCAGACCGAACCAGCCTCCTCCGGAGCGATACGTCTTGACTAATTGTTTCACCTCCAGAATAGGTGCATTAACGACGTTTTTAGCAGGCCTGGGTATCAGACTTGGAACGGCTTCGATCAGAGCCTGTGTATAAGGATGCTCCGGGTGATTCAATACCTTCTCGACAGTACCGATTTCAACAATCCTGCCGTGCTGCATGACAGCAACCCGATCAGCAATATCGGCAACCACTCCAAAATCATGGGTAATGAAAAGTACACCCGTGTTGTGCTTTGCCTGCAGCTCCTTGATCAATCGAAGAATCTGGGCCTGGGTGGTTACATCCAACGCTGTTGTGGGTTCATCTGCAATCAGTACTTTGGGCTCTAGCGCCAGTGCCATGGCTATCATGGCTCGTTGACGCTGACCACCCGACAGCTCGTGCGGATAGGCGCTAAGAATGCGCGGTGGATCTGGAAGATGCACATCGTTCAGTAGTTCCAGTGCAAGTTCACGACGTAATTTTTGCGGTTGATTATCGTGGAAACGGATGACCTCATCAATCTGATCGCCGATACGCATGACAGGATTCAGCGCCGTCATGGGTTCCTGAAAAATCATGGAAATTTCACTGCCGCGCACTTGACGCATGCGCGCCTCATTTACCTGGGTTAAATCCTCGTTCTGAAATACAACACGACCTTTCTCATAGAGTACATGAGGGGCCGGTAGTAAGCCCATTACCGCCCTCGCCGTTAGTGACTTACCCGAACCGGACTCGCCAACAACACACAGAATTTCCTGAGGTGCCAGCGTATAACTCACACCTTCAACCGCGTACTTGCGTTCACTGCCCTTGGGCAACAGTACGTGCAAGTCCTCAATACACAGCACCGGCTCCGGTGTATTCAAAGGATTAACATCCGAATCAAGAGCAGTCGCGTGCGTGCTCATGTGCGCTCACGCAACCGCGGGTTAAGGGCATCATTGAGGCCTTCACCCACCAGGTTAATAGCCAGTACAGTCAACATGATGGCAATGCCGGGAAATGTGCAGACCCACCAGGCACTGCGAAGCACGGTTCGACCGGCACCAATCTGAAAACCCCAACTAATAATATTGGGATCTCCCAAACCGAGAAAAGCCAGTCCGCTTTCGATAAGAATGGCGGTAGCAACCATCAAGGAACCCGTAACGATAATGGGTGACAGGCAATTGGGCAGAATTTCACGCACCATGATTCGCCAGTCACTCATGCCGATGATGTGACAGGCCTGCACAAATTCCCGACTGCGCATGGACATGAACTCACCACGTACCAGTCGTGCAACCGCAGGCCAGCTAACAACAGCAATGGCTATGATCACACTGTTTATCGAAGGCTTCATGATTGCCACAATAAGGATGGCAAAAATGAAGGAAGGTATAGTCTGGAACATTTCGGTTAGTCGCATGAGGATGTCGTCGACCCAGCCACCAAAATAGCCTGCGAAAGCTCCGAGTAAAACCCCCAGTGAAACGGCTACCGAGGTCGCCAGCAAACCAATAAGCAGCGACACACGTGCTCCATGTGCCATACCGGCAGCAACATCCCTGCCCAATGTATCACTGCCGAACAAAAATCCGTTTTCACCGGGTGCCGACATGGATTTGCCGACAAGCTTGAAGGGGTCCTCGGGAAATAAAAGACCTGCAGTGGCTGCAATGATAATAACGATAGCCAGAATCACCAGACCGACAACGGCGGATCGGTTTCGACAAAATCGGGCCCAGAATGACATCAAGCAACCTCGATACGCGGATCTAGAAAGGAATACAACAAGTCCACAATCAAGTTAATCGCCACCACCAGTAATGCGGACAGCAGAAATATACCGAGCAAAAGATTCAGGTCTCTGGCAAACAAGGCTTCGAAAGCCAGCATACCGAGTCCGGGCCAGGCGAATACCGATTCGACGATAACCGATCCACCGATCAGTGAACCCACCTGCACTCCCGCCATAGTGACCACAGGCAATAACGCATTGCGAAGAATATGCACGAATACCACCCGGCGTTCGGTCAGCCCTTTCGCGCGTGCTGTTGTCACATAGTCCATGCTCGCCTGCTCCAGCATGGACGCACGCATCAGTCGGGTATACAAGGCAAGATAAAATAGCGAGAGCGTCAGTGTCGGCATGACGAGATGATGCGCTATGTCCTTAACTCTGTCCCAACCTTCGTAGAACATAGCGACGTTCTCCATACCACTGGTAGGAAACCATCTCAGCTTCAGAGAAAACACAACGATCATCATCAAGCCAACCCAGAACAAAGGCGTGGCATAGGATATGAGCGCGAAGATGCTAATAACGTTATCACGCCATGTGTTCAGGTTGGCAGCAGCAATCAAACCCAGAATTATACCGAAGCCCACCGCCAGCAATATGGTGCTGACCATCAACAGCAACGTTGGCACAAGCCTGTCCAGTACCAACTGAGAAACCGGCATGTCGTGCCGAAACGAATAACCCAGATCGAAGCTCAGCATGTTCTTCATATAGACGCCAAGCTGTACCGGCAATGGTTGATCAAGACCGAACTTCTCGCGCAGCTGCTCCATGTATTCCGGTGTCGCAGAACCTGCTTCACCAGCGAGAACATCGACTGCATCGCCCTCTGCAAGCTGCAGCAGGAAGAAGTTGACCACAATAATAGCCAACACTACCGGCACTGCCTGCAAAAGGCGCTTCAGCACATAACGCGAACGCTGGGCTGCCTGACTCACAGGCAGCCACACCGATGACTAATGACACTCACGACCAGACCAGACACAAGCTCTACTCTTCGATGTACGCCTTATCAAAAGAGTGATAAGCCCCCATTGCCGAGATTGTATGGTCTTTGAGTTTTTCGTTGTATACCGTCAGAAATTCCATCTCGAATAGGTTTACCACAGGCAGGTCCTGCCCGAGAATCGACTGGATCTCGGCATAGATTTCACCGCGCTTTGCGGCATCCACCTCAATCGCACCTGCAGCCAGCAGTTCGTCTACACGTGCATTGGAGTAACGCGTGGAATTGACAAACGGAGTTCCCTGACGAATCTGGTCGGTACCGTAGTGACGTTGTACGCCAATGACCGGATCAGGTAACTGATAGAAGTAATTGACGTTTAACTCAAAATCGTAATCGGCATACACGCGCTTTAGCCAGGTTGGAACATCCTCATACCGAAGTTCAAGCTCAACACCAATCTCGGCAAGCGCCTGCTTCAGGTATTCACCGGCACGGCGCCAGTCCTCGCCATACGGTATTAGATCTATGACGGCCGATGCACGGACTCCATCGCCATTTGCCGCGATACCCGCTTCATCGAGAAGCGCATTGGCTGCCGCTACATTCGGCGATGCAGGGTAAAACTCAGGCGTAGGCGTATACAGGCCCAAAGGTTCGAAATTGGATGTCATTGCACTGGTAGCAGGTTTGCCATAGCCGAACCAGATATTGTCGATAAGGAACTGTCGATCAATAACCAGTGAAATTGCCTGACGCAGCGCGGGGTTGTCGAATGGTGGCTCAGTAGTATCCATCTCTATCAGTGCCATTGGATTAATCATGGCATAGCCATCTGTCGTTACACCAATATCATCGGAGTCACGTAATCGCACAACATCAATATTGGGGATAGCACCAAACGCACCATAATGTACTTCGCCACTTTCCATGGCCGCCGTTCTTGTCGAGGCATCCGGAATGATTCGAGCCACTATACGATCCAGCAGTGGATAACCTTCTTTCCAGTAGTCGGGGTTTTTGTCCAGACGTATATACTGCCCCTTTTTCCATTCGACGAACTTGAACGGACCTGTGCCTACCGGGTTGTTTGACAGCTCGGCTTCCCGAATATCCTTACCTTCCAGCAGATGTTTGGGAACGATTGGCGATTCGTAGGCCGAGAATGCGCGCATCATGTAAGGCGCCGGCTTTTCCAGATTGAAAACGGCTGTCAAGTCATCGGGGGTGTCAATAGAGCTGACCTCACGAAATGAATTGGGCCCGCGCGGATGAAACTGCTTAAGCACCTCCATGATCGAAAACTGCACATCAGCGGAGGTAAACGGCTCACCGTCGTGCCATTTGACACCCTCTTGCAGTTTGAAGGTCACTGTCAGGCCATCCTCGCTTATTTCGTACGATTCAGCCAGCTCAGGGACCGTGTTCAGATCCAGATCGTAGTCCAGCAATCCGTTGTATATTTTAGGGGCCACCAGGCCGATGGGACCTGAAGTGGATAGATAAGGGGCCAGTGACGGAGGCTCTGGCTGAGCAATCATGACCATGGTGCCACCCGCGCTCTGGCTAAGCGCCTGCCCTGAAACAAGCATTGAGGCGGCAAGACAGGTACAGGTTAGCAAAGACTTCATGAAAACGTTGTGCGAACGGGATGAAAACGAAAAAAGACTGCGTGTCATATTCAAGAAAGCTCCCTGGTTGAACCACTGGATATCATGGCAAAAACGTTTATCGGGTCGATTGAAAACCCACCGGCTTGCCGCTGTCGTATCTGGGTACTCATGATACGGTTTCCCAAACATAACCTTACTTTAGGCATCAGGTCAAAGAAAAATGCAACAAAGCTCTCGTTCGTTTAACGGAATTTCCTGATATGGATAACAATAGCACGCAACGCGTGCCGCTCACAGGCTACACAGACCGGCTTTCTGCACGCGCCGGTGACACTATCGATTTCAAGCTCTCCGCTGAAAAATTCAGTGAAGACAATCCCGCGACGATAAAAAGCTGGTTAGTGCACTCAATTTGTGCTGACCCGAATCCAGATGGCCCGGGAATCATCGAACGTGACGCATCGCAGTGGTACGACGGTACTGAGCATCCCGTCTGGGAGCAATCGGTAAAAGCAGGCTCATATGCCCTCAGCTCACCCGTTGAATTAGCTGGAGATGTCGCTGATATTCATTTGAGCGCTACAGTGTGGCCAACGCTCCTGAACGGTGCACGCCAATGCATCATGAGCTTCGGTCCTCTTGCACTGTTTATCGACAACAACAATCGCCTGCAGGGTTCTCTGGGTGAGCACAGGGTCAACCTGAACACAGCAATACTGGAAAGGCACTGGATCAGGATCACCCTGAGCATAAAAAAATCAAATACAGATCATGTTCTACATGTGCAATGTCAACAACTGCCTGACGCGGTCACGAATAACGTAACTGGCGAGAACAACGAAACACGTTCCGAACTCAAGCTGCCCGACGCGATAGGTCATGCGTTTAATCACGCTTCATTTGAAATCTGCATTGCAGCACACCATGACACTGACAGCGGTTCAACAAGTTGTCATTTCAACGGTAAGGTCGAAGCGCCCGAATTGCGAGTCGCCTACTTATCTGCAGCAAGAAACGACAGCAAGCCATTGCAAATTTCATGGGATTTTTCTCGACAAATGGCCAGTCGTTACATTGAAGATAGCGAAGGTCATGCTATACATCTGCAATTGTATAATTCCCCTGCACGCGCCATGAAAGGATCGGGCTGGTCAGGCGTTGAGATGTGCTGGCGCCACACCCCCGATCAATATGCAGCCATTCACTTTCATGATGATGATCTGGTAGACGTCGACTGGGCAACAAGCTTCTCGTATACGTTACCGGCAGGCATACCTTCCGGTGTGTACGTTATGCGTGTGAGCGACGGTGAGCACGAAGACGCCATACCGTTTTTCGTTTGTGCACCAAAAGGACAACCGACAAACAGGCTCTGTGTGCTGGTATCGACATTTACGTACGCTATCTATGGCAATCATGCGCGCCCTGACTGGGCACCTTCATGGCAGGAACAGGTTCGTCAATGGGACGCCTATCCTTACAATCCTGCGCAATACCCGGGGTATGGACTTTCCACTTATAACTATCACAGTGATGGAAGTGGTATCTGCCATGCATCGCATTTGAGACCCTTGTTCAACCTGCGTCCAGGCTACATTACGTTCGGTAATACAGATTGTTCAGGCCTTCGGCATTTTCAGGCCGACAGCCACTTAATCGCGTGGCTCGATGCCATGAACCTTGGATTTGACATCATCACGGACCGGGAACTTCATGATGAAGGCGTACAGGCGCTAAGCGGCTATGACATGGTTATGACCGGTTCACATCCTGAGTATCACACAACCGAAACACTGGATGCCTTGCAAAACTATCGTGATACCGGCGGCCACTTGAGTTACCTTGGCGGCAATGGATTCTACTGGCGTATTGCATTGCAACCGGAAAAACAGGATACGCTTGAAATACGCCGCGCAGAGGCGGGTATACGCGCCTGGGCTGCTGAACCCGGCGAGTACTACCACGCATTTGATGGACAATACGGCGGTCTGTGGAGGCGTAATGGCCGCCCACCGCAAGCACTATGTGGGCTAGGCTTTTCAGCACAAGGACAATTTTACGGATCCCACTACCGACGTTGCAACTCTGACCCTTCTTATCAATGGGTTTTCGAAGGAATTGAAAGTGAACTCATAGGAGACTTCGGCTTATGCGGAGGCGGTGCGGCTGGCTTTGAACTTGATAGAGCAGATACGCGTCTGGGCACACCGGCCAATGCTGTTGTACTTGCTAGCTCTGAATCGCATAGCGATGATTTCATTCTTGTACCCGAGGAGATGCTTACGCATCTCACCACGCTGCCAGGACCGTCTGCAACGGAATTAATTCGAGCCGACATACTGTGGTGCGATATGCCAGGCGGCGGCAGTGTGTTCGCGGTTGGATCCATTACGTTTTGCGGTAGCTTGCCGCATAACGATTTTAACAATTCAGTATCACGATTATTGAAAAACGTTGTTGATCACGTACTTGTTTAGCATACTGTGTAAACACAGTATTGCTAAAAAACCATAATAAATCCGCCAACCTGGACTATTCAAATTAACGAGAGGCCAAACCCTGCGAATCCCTGCAGACCGGTTCGGTGTAGTCTTGAATAATCCAGGTCAGCGAAACCTTTAATCCTGTGTCATCACCATGTGCTCTACACCCAGTTCCAACGTCGCCTTAAACTCACTGCAAAAACACCGGATATCAACCCGATAAAACCGAAAGCGCCCAGAAAACCATCATTGTCGTCAGTTTCAATGTCGCTCCCGCCACTGCTACCATCTGCCCCGATTTGAAGCAACGAAGATTCCGCCTGAAACAATAATTCTGGCGCAGCATCTGCAGAGGTTCTTTGCCTGAGAAATGCCGCTGGCTGATCATCTATGGGCGTAGGAAGAACTCCGACCGGGATGGGTTGCCCTGTCACCTCAAGGACCTTCTCTCCTTCACGTCCAGTTCCTTTTCCTAACGTCAGGCTCCAACGTGAAACATCATTTTCACAACTGGCATTTAGCTGTGCCTCGCGGCGCAAAGCTTGCTCTGGCATCGATGAATTGTAATTGAACGAAGGGTCTACGGTCATCTCGTCCGCAGAGAGTGTCGTGTACAAGCGCGTCAAGTAAGCACCCTCGGGTAACAGATCCACACCATTACGAATAGGTTCAAGCTCACGAGTGACTATTGCTTGCCGTGTATCAATGCGGGCTTGTCTTAATTCATCAGGCGTAAACGTAGAAGCAAGTTGAGCGGCATCAAAATATACATTGGTACTTAAACCGTCTGGCAATGGCAAAATGGTCTGCAAACTGGCAAGAGAAGCACTCGTATCAGTTGTCATGAAAAGACTGTTCACCAGGTATTGCGCATCGTCACCAATGGTATCCAGCTGGGCAAGATTGTCTTCAACAATAGCCGCGCCGGTTAGTGAACCGTGAATAGAGTCAGTGATACTTCCGGCATAGTCAGTCGCAAATCCTTGCCCGCCAGCCTCATTCATGGCATCGGTTATCAAGGTCTGATAGCTGGAATACGCGTTAAATGAACCCGAGTACCAGTTCAACTTCGTGTAGTTGGGCGTGACATGCTCATAGTTTTCGGGTACTGCGCGTGCATCGTTAACGACCCAGACCAAAACGCCCATATCCTCTTCAGCCGCAATAGCAGTCAAACGAATGGGAACCATGGGTTTTTCACTGGGATAACGCATGATGAGCGGTTGAATGCTGCCGCTTGCCTCCCCGCTTTGCAGTTTCAACGCAACGAATTTCATACCAGCCAAAATATAAGGCTCTAACAATTCCTGTCCTCGATCACCGATAGCATAACCGTTGTCCTGCAGCCAGATAGACATGTCATCAGCATTATCGCTACTGACGATGTCAATATCAAAAGGCCCTAAGCTCAGTTCCTCTTCGATGGTGACACCTCCGTCTTCAGAATCAGCAGCATCAACCAACGGACTGGCGACAGGCAACGCAATGAACTCATCTTTTGCACAGACTCGTCCGTTGGTTTGAAGAATGAATTGCGGCCGCGTCGCAAAGTCCAGCTCATTGAATGTGACATTCGCGCCCAACGAAATCTGTGGTGTATCAGGTACCGGGACTACCCAGCTGAAATCTTCTGCGTTTCCGGAATACAGGATACGCACCATGGCAGTTACCTCATTTCCTTCCTGACGAAATACGATTTGCTCTGCAGCCTGGTTGATGGGTACTGTCGTACAGAAAAACCCACCACATGCCCTAACCTGCGACGGTATGCTCAGCATCGTTAAACTCAGACATAGCAGACCCGCACTTATTCGAATAGCCAGCATAGGTACCTCCTTGATTTATATTTGGGATTATATTCCCTAATGTGAATTTTAACAACAAGGCAGGGCTAGACCTTCGGACAGGCGCTTTAAATTGCCTGAATTGACACCCAAGTTACAAATGCGCCAACTGACTGGCAAACTGCCGGCATTTGTCGACGCTCTCAACAGCGCCGGTAGTTGTCATCGATCGAAGGCTACAGGCTGCCACGGTATGAGCCAGCTCCATTGCCTCCGACAAACTCTTGTTTTCATGTATGGCGTAGAGGAACCCAGCAACGAAGGCATCACCGGCACCCACTGAACTCTTGATCATTGACTGGGGAACCGACAACGATTCAGTAACGAATGCACTACCCTCGCAACTGACACAGACAGCACCACCGGGAAAATGTACGGCCACCAGTTGCATATTGCCCATCGACAGAGCAATGTTGGCAGCTTCAATACATTGCGGTATATCGGCAACGCCATCGACCAGTGTCTGGCGCTGCGCGATAGCTCCTATCTCATGGTCATTCACGATCAGATAATCCAGAAATGGTAAACAAGGCAAAACCAGCTTGCGATTAAGTATCGGGTCGACCGAGACCATTTCGATGCTGGTTTTTATACCGAACGATTGGGCCTGCTGAAGGACCTTCGACCAGCCATTACTGCCATCTTCATCAAATTGATCCATCAGAGCGTGCACACTCAACAAACCCAGATGAAGTATCCGCTCGCCATTCGTAGAGAAATCGATGTGAGAAGGCTCCAGCAAGTCATTGGCTCCGGGATAATGAAAAAAGGTTCGCTTTCCACTATCACTGACGCTCATGACATCCGTATACGACGTAGCGCTGTTCTGTGTACGATGAAGCTGTGTCAGGTCAAGCTCGTGAGCCGCCGCTTGCTGATAGAGAAAATCACCATCTTCATCATTACCCACCAAACCAATGGCTGCGACTGGCATTGACGGGTCAAGCTTGCGTATATCCAGACCAACATTGTAAGCCGATCCGCCCCCTTGTCGATCCACCAGAGTAATACGAGCCAGTTGTTCCTCTACTGGCCAATGATCAATGAGCTTGATGCGATCAACAGTCCAACATCCTGCACAGATAAATCCACGTCTGCCCATGAATATTCCGTAGTAACGTACGTTTAGCTTTTAAGCGTCGTGTCAGTAATTTTCAGGTCCACTTTCAGCGACCGCGCCGGTTTGATACCGTTTTCCTTAAGGTGCGCATGATATTCATGAACCGCCTCAGTGGGAGTTAATTTTTGCTCCAGCGTCTTTCGCATCAGTGTGACGAGTGTTAACGGTGATTCAGCCAGATTGATCTTGCGTCCGAACAACGCAACACGGGCACCCGCCTGTTCAGCCTGGAGTGCTAACTCGAAAGTGTCACGTGTAGTCCCGGCTGCCCCGCCCAGTATTCCGGTGACCAGGCGTGTGGGGTCGTAGCGACAGAGCTCGTCCATGGGCCCGGAACCGTTAAACTGAATCTTCAGGAATTGCGGTGCGTCTTCACTGGTGACTCCCGCGATCGCCTTGATAATCATATCGTTAATATAATAGCCAAGCTCTGACGCCTTGATCCCGATATCGAAGGCCGGATTGAATACCTCAAGAAAATGCGACATGCCAACCTGCCGACAGGCCAATCGGAATTCCCGATAAGCTTCAAGGCTTGCTTTGTCAGCTTGCAAATCGTTGGAGAAGGTCATTGAATATAGACCTAGTTTGCACAGCGGTGCTACAGCCTGCAGGTCTGCGGTTGCAAAGGGTTGGGAAGCGTACTCTCGATACCTGCTACCACGGGCACACCAGATATCGGTTGTATCGTTTAACCGCACAGCGGGGGTCACAGGAGATTTACTGAAGACACCCCGACTCTTCAGAATTTGCGCCGTAGATGCGGACATCAGCATGATATCGACCAACCCTGATTGACACATCTGTTCAATGGCTGACAGGTGATCTTCCCTTGGCTTCCAGCCGCCCTCCACCTTATCCGGGCCGGGAGCTGTGACCCCAAAAGCCATGTCGCCATCCTTGGCATCAGCGATGACAAAATTCGACGGCGTGTACTTGCCTGCGCGAATTTGCTTGAGCTTTTTGTTAAGTGATTTCACGCGCTTTGAACCCGGATCTGTATGTCAGACAGACTTTAACACCGCTTGTCTTTAACGGGTAGGCTTGTGTGCCTAGCTCATACTGTCGCTTATCAACTGCATGCAGATGATGAACAATGCAATTTGCACAGCCAGGAAGAACTTGGCCTCCGGCAACCACTTGACCATGAATCGCCCTGCAACAGTCCCCAACAAGGCAGCAGGCAACAACAGGCAAGCCACTTCAAGAGTGTCCCGCGAGTATGGATGTAACGTTGCGTATGGAATCAGCTTGGCAAGGTTAATCGCTGCAAAGACAATAGTGGTGGTGCCAGCGAAAACCATCTTTGAGAGGTTCTGCGGTAACACATAAATCTGATAGGGCGGCGAGCCGGCATGCGACACGAAACTGGTGAATCCTGACAACGTTCCCCAGAATATACCGCGTGGCAGAGATGCCTCTCCTGGTGATTTAGAGTGGGACTTTCGCAACCAGACATTGAGACAGAACGCCACACCCATGATGCCAATCAACATTGAAACGACACGGTCTGATACAAGAGATGCCGTAGCCCAGCCAATAGCGACTCCCAAGAATCCTGCTGGTATCAGTACTTTCAGGTTATGAACACTGAATTCCTTGCGATACAACCAGACCGCTACAGTGTCTGAGAGTATGTAAATGGGAAGCAATAGAACGGCGGCGTTAATGGGCGACATGACCAGTGAAAGCACCGGCACCCCAAGCATTCCCACACCGGGAAGGCCACCTTTGGACAATCCGACAAAAAAAGCTGCTAAAACAAGAAGGCTTGTTACAAGCGGCGTGTGGAACAGCGAATCTAGCGTAGGCATTGAATTCCAGCGACACCGGGGTAACTAAGGGTGCGCCGGATGACGCACCCTGCTTCATTGCCTGGCCAGGTGTCCTCAGCCAAACATGTCAGATACTATCGAAGAGTACCAGCCTATAGACTCCTCGTAGGTAGTCTTTCGAAGTGCATCATCTTCACCATTCTGACTGATAAACTTGCTGGTGGACTGAATTTTACCGTCATCACCCGGTGCATAACTGGCACCCACTTTCACACCATCATCGGTGGCAATAAGACTCCAACAGGTATTACTGTATTTAGCCGGAAACACGCGACTGGACAGTAGATCACCACGAATTGTCATGGCAGCCACTTTTGCCTGGCTGTTGGCAGAGAACGCCGACTTGGGCATGGCACCGGCGATACTCGCATCCCCTGTGACAAAGACGTTTTCGTCAAGGGTGGAGCGCATTGATACAGCATCAATGGGACAGAAGCCACTGTCGTCTGTCAAACCTGCAGTTACTGCAATTGCACCTGCCTTTTGCGCAGGGATAATATTCAGCAACGCGCCTTCAAACGTATCTAGATCAGTTTCCACCGTGCCCGCATTAGCATCCACTGCCACAATGCCGCCGTGTACCTCCGGAGAAAACCACTCGATCATCTCAGGGTAATGTCGCGTCCAGCCTTCTGAAAACAACCCCTGTTTGGAAAACTTGGGTTTTGGATCAATGATGTAGATGCGGCTATCAGTAAAACCACGACTCTTGAGCATATGCGCCATCATGGATACGCGTTCGTAGGGTCCCGGTGGGCATCGATAGGGGTTGGGCGGTGCCACCATGACAATATTCTGCCCGTTTTCAAGTGCATCCAGTTTCTGCTTTAACAAGGTTGTTTGCGGACCACCCTGCCAGGCATGCGGTGCGATTTCACTAGCAGCTTCAGAGTATCCCGGCACACTCTCGTACTGCAGCTCGATACCCGGTGACAAGACCAATCTGTCATACGCCACGCGACTGCCATCGCCCATGATAACTTCACGAGCCTGCCTATCCACATCAACCGCTCTTCCCTGCTTCATGGTGATGCCATAGTCTGAGGCCAGGGTTTTATAGTTATGCGTAATGGAATCGAACGTGCGGAACCCTCCAAGGTACAGATTGGAATAAAAACAGGTAGTGTATGTTTCGGAATCCTCAATAAGTGTAATGTCGAGCTCCCCAACTGAGTCCTTGGCCAGGTAACGCGCAGCGGTAGCGCCACCGGCACCGCCACCGACTATAACAACTCGGGCTTTGGCCTGCCCGAGTAGAGCAGGCGGCAGCATAAGCGTTGCTGACCCCAGCCCTATGGCAGAAACAAATTGTCTTCTATTGATGGTGCCCATCAGAATTCTCCTCAATGGATTTTGATGAATGATGCCCGTTATTTGTCGAGCTATTGGTACGTCAGTGAGTTACTCGCTGTGCAAAGACAGCGCTTAAGGCTGCAAGCTCCTCAGCACCCAAGGCGCCTGCAACGCTGCGCATAACCTGGTTGCTTCGAACACCGTTCTGGTATTCGAGCAAGGCATTAACGAAGTAATCAGGTGTCAGCTTGTGTATCGGGGGAACACGACCACTGTGGTCATCGGGCTGATGGCAAGTCATACACTCGCCTGCCAGATACTCTCCGTAGTCCCTGTCAGCCTCGATATCCAGCACCTGTTTGACGGCAGGGATATCAGTGTAAGTGGCGTTCGACAGATCTGCGACAGCTTCGGGCGAGTTGGAAAATAACCAGTCAAGAAGCTGAGTGCGATGCTCTGCATCGGGTGTGTCCGCGTACCGCATGGCAGTGCCCTCCACCACAGCCTGAGGATTTTCCAGAAACTGCCCCATCAGTTCCCGATCCCAGACCAGTCCTGAAGATGCCTTCGCAGAAAAGGCGTCGGAGTAGGTGTAGTTTGCAACCGTGCCTAAAGCACGACCTGCCACTCCAGCAAGCGTTGGCCCAACATGGGTAGTGCTATCAGGAAACAGCGAATGACACGCAAGACATGGCGTTACCAGATGCTCTAATGATGTGTTGTCGCTGGCACCAGCCTGTGAAAAACAGGCCATGACCAGACATAAGATCGACAAGGCATTCGGTCTGACGCGCTTAAGGATTTTAAAACCAGTCCGCATTAAATGGCTTTAGGTGTCAGTGTTCTGACAACATAAACCAAATAGCGGCAGAATTTCAATATAAATATGGTTTTTTGAATATGTTATTCGAATTCGACCGGTTCAGGCGATGCGCGCCGGCCATTTCAGGTGGCCGTGCGCGCATGATTTCACATAATATTTCGAGCAGATGTTAGCCGACGTTGATGCCGAAATCGGTCGCAACCTTAGCAAGCCCACCAGCATATCCCTGGCCATTTGCCTTGAACTTCCACTCACCATTGTGTCGATAGACTTCGCCAAAGATGACAGCAGTTTCCGTAGAAAAGTCTTCGCTTAAGTCATATCTGGCGATTTCAGTTCCACCTTCAGCGTTAACAATACGCATGAATGCGTTGCTGACCTGACCAAAATTCTGTTTACGCACGTCCGCCTCATGAATGGTAACCACGCAGGTGAGCTTTTCAACATCAGCCGGAATCTTGTCCAATGAGACGTTGATCTTCTCATCATCACCATCGCCTTCGCCGGTACGATTATCACCGGTGTGCTCGACCGATCCGTCCGCAGCTTTCAGATTTCCATAGAAGATAAAATCCTGATCATTACGCACTTTACCGGTGCTGGCCAGCATCATCAGGGAAGCGTCGAGGTCGAAGTCGGCGCCGTCAGTGGAACGATCGTCCCAGCCCAGACCAATGACAATTTTGGAAAGCCCGGGGGCTTCCTTGCTCAGTGAGACGTTACCGCCTTTAGAAAGTGATACTCCCATCTTAAATACTCCTCATTTATGTCAGATTTCATGTAACGAACAGTCAGCTGACTGTTCGTTAGTTTGTGTCAACAACGTGTTGACCGGTCAACTTAAAGGGTCAGCTACAGAATCGTGTTTCTGAACTGATAAAGCGTGAATGCCACGTAGGCTGCCAGAAAACCGAACCCGACAGCCCGCGTGATGCTCATGGACATCGCCAGCATGGCAGCGAAACCAACAGACACCAGCACCATGAAAGATAGCTCCAGTCCCAGCAAGGACGGATCAACGACCAGTGGTTTGGCTGCAGCGGTAAATCCGATAATCCACAGGATATTAAATGTGTTCGAACCGATTATGTTGCCGAACATGAGGGAGGTTTCGCGCTTGGCAGCGGCCGCGATTGACGCTGTCAGTTCAGGTAAGGAGGTACCCAATGCCACAGCCGTCATACCGATGATGGCTTCTGGCACCCCGATAACGCCACCCGCCACAACCGCACCACGCACCAGCAGTTCAGAGCCAACAGCCAGTGCAATAAAACCTGCACACAACACTAGTACTGCTCTGGATGCCGTCATGTCGTGCTCTTCCACTTCACTTGTATCTATGGCACGGTTGATGTACTGCCACACAACGAAGCCTGCAAGCAAGGCGACCATCGCTATACCCATCCAGCGTTCAAAGACGCCAAACAACATGCCCGCAATCAGAATTACCGTTGCTATCAGCATGATGATCAGGTCTTTCTTCACTTCACGTTTGTCGACAGATAACGTAAAGATTAGCGCCGCAGCGCCCAGCACAAGCAACACATTGGCAATATTAGAACCTACGATATTACCCAGACTGATTCCCGGAAATCCTGTCTGATTCGCGTTTACTGATGTAAAAAGCTCGGGTAACGATGTACCGAATGCAACAATGGTTGCACCGATGAACATCGGAGAAAGCTTGGCTCTTTGCGCAATGGCAACGGCTGCATCTATGGTCCAGTCACCCCCCTTGACCAGCATCCAGATTCCGGCAACGATCGCACCGACAGCGAGGACACCCACCTCATAAGTTGAAAGTTCAATCATGTTGCAGAATATATGGCTCGGTTGTTCAATTTCTTGATGTGAAGAATCGGATCAGACAAGGTCAAATTCAGACGGGTTAAGGCCCAGGTCTGTTGCGATAAGTGCAACCATGGCTCGTTCCTGTGCATCAAAATCGCCATCGGCTGAACCAATGGCACAACACACACGCACTAACAGTTTCGCAGCGCCTTCGTCGCCACGCACTTTCGAAATAGTCTTGAGCGCTTCAGCCTTGCCTATCTCCGCGTCAAACTCGAACTTGGCAACTGCATCGTTGAATGCATTCATTACATCGAGCATCTTGAAAACCTTGAGCTCGTCTGAAGACTGCATGTACCCCACCATTTTCTGCTTTTCCTCCGAAGAGACATTGCCATCAGCAGCAGATACCAGAGCGCAGCCGGAAACCACAGCCTCCATAAAGGCCCGGTTCTTGTACTTGCCAATTTCGGCAGTTAGTGCTGCACGCGCGGTTTCGGAGTTCTTTTTTAACCAGTCGAGCATGGGGATATCCTCAGTTGAGATGTTAATTATCCAGGGGTGAAAACGTACAAAGCAAAAATAGTGCTTGTGCCGGTGCTATTTCCTACCGGCCGTCCAGCTCAAACCGATACCGTAGTGCTCGTCAAGCTCCTTCGCCGACTTGAAATATTGGTTCTCCTGCGTCATTTTCAAGCGACCATTGTCATTTTCCAGCGCAGCGACTGCACAAACCCGGTGTTTTGAGTCGCCGTCCATCCTTGATTCGATCACCGGGTGGTCTGGCACATGCAAGGTAACCACGCCATCCGTCGAGGACCAGTTGGGAACACCTTCATAAATAAGCGCGAATATCACCACAAGTTCGATGCTATCCCAGTTCGCACCGTTGATCTTCAGCCATTCGCCATCGCTGACACTACCTGTACGATCATCTCCCAACAGGTGTATCCAAGGTGCACTGTCGTATGAGCCAAAGTTTTGACCCAACGATTGAACCGCGCCCTTCTCGCCACTTTTCAATGTAAAAAGACAACTCAGATCCAGATCAACGGAAGTCATCTTCGGCTGACCGAATAATCCTTTTCCCGGAATTTTCTGATTCCAGTTCAGGTTGACGCGGATCTCTCCGAGTGTCGCACCGCGCTTCTCAAGACTGACAGAGGGCTTGGCCTTGGAAAGCGATATCTTACTCAGGCTTACCGGTGCCTCAGGAGCTGATGGCTCTACCGACGGCTCCGATGTAGCCTCTGGCGCAGACTCTGACGTTGTCGCCGGGCTTGAAACATCAGCGGAAGTGTCTGTTCCCGGATCATCAACAGTGACACCAAAGTGTTCCGCCAGAGGTGCAAGTCCTCCCACAAATCCCTGCCCCACTGCGCGAAACTTCCAGCCACCGCCACGACGATAGAATTCGCCCAGAATCATGGCAGCTTCAACCGCGTCACGTGTATCAATGGTAAATGCACAGGATTCGAATTCGCCGGAGCTTCCCGTAGGTTGATTCAATCTGATTTCGAGCGAACCGACAGTAGACAACGGTGGAGATGAAGCCGCAGGTGTCGTTGCTGTGAAGGCAACTCTGTCGATGTGTGCCGGCAGTCTGGAAACATCCAGTGAAAATACCAAAACACCACCCTGGTTATCTGACGAATCCGATGTGATCGAAATACTGCCGTCGGTAGACTTGGGCTGACCGTAGAAGATCATGTCTTCATCGCAGGTTACCTTACCGTCGCTATTCAATAAAAAAGCGCTGACATCGATACTCGCTGCCACGTCGCTGATTTTCCAATCAACGGACACTTCAAATCCTGTGCCTGCCAGAGGCGTATTCTGACCTTGGACAAGAGATTTCATGACGGGCGGATCCGGGGGCGAGACGCGCATGGAAGTCGCGAGCTAATGTGGTGCCATGTTGCTTTGCCTGGCTTATTTATTTTTATGATATCGCTTGCGATCTTCGGCATTTTTAAATCCTGAGACCCGTGATTAGTTGCTTCAGCTGAACGGCCATGGCTACACCTGCACGGAAAATTCTGTCTGCGCCAGTAAGCTTAACAGGAAACTCATTTCTTAATACTCTGAGCTATCCGTAAGTTATAGAAGGAATTTTCGTGTGACCCGAGTGCAGAAATGACCTGTGTATACTGCCGGACACCCTATCTGGAGCAAATACGGTTTTTTAATGAGCAAGCCTGATGACAACAATACGACAGTCCGCAGAACTGCCACATTAAGTACCGGTCAGATTGTCACGGAGCACCCTGCCGGATCAGATGGTGAAGCGCTTTACGGGTTTGGCGAGCGCATTAACCCGCGCAGATCATTTGTCTTCGTCTCTCGCGTGCTGGGACGACATGTGCCAGTCAGTCCCCGCATGGCACGACAAGCTATGTCCAGACTGGCAGACAACCTGGCTGATGATCTGAACGGCCCGATACTAATCACCGGCATGGCGGAAACGGCCGTCGGACTTGGAGCTGGTGTCCATGATGCCTATCTTCAAAGAACACAGCGTGATGATGTTCTGAACATTTCCAGTACCCGGACCTTACGCCCGCAATCGATCTTCGGCCGCTTTTCGGAAGACCATAGCCATGCCTCTGGACATACTGTGTATATGCCTGCACTGGCTCGCGATCAGTCACTTCTCATGGCAAGCCGCACACTGATCATGGTAGATGACGAAACAAGCTCCGGAAACACGTTTCGCTCCCTTGCTACGACCTTGATACAGGCCGGCCTCCACCGCATCGAACGCATCATTGCACTGACGCTCACTGACTGGTCTTCAGAAGTCATAACCGTGCCCTCGACAATGGCAGCATCGGGCCATTTGGTGGCTGAACGTTTTTCACTTCTATCCGGGCGTTTTTCCTGGACTCCGGATCCTGAGGCAATACCGATGGTATTACCCGACCCGGATGTACCATCGTCACTCGCGAGTGCACCTGTGCACCGAGACGGTGATGCGCGCATTGGCAATTCAATTCACACAACCGTCTACGTTCCAGAAGCACTTCGACAACACATAGAGCAAAACGGCTCTGATCATCGCCCCGTGCTGGTTCTCGGTACGGGTGAGCATGTCTGGGAGCCTTTTCTGCTAGCGGAAGCCATCGAGAAAACGGGTGTCAATGTCAGATTCAGCGCCACTACCCGATCACCGATAATAACCAATCATGATATTCACTGCGCCTACAGCTTTAGAGACCATGAGGAACTAGGAATAAGTAACTACTTGTACAACGTCAATCCACTTGACTACTCCTCCATTGTTATTTGTGTTGACACCGCAGTGGAGAATATCGATGCAAGCCTTGTGCTTGCGCTAAAAGCCCATGTGCTGTTCGACAATGACTTTTTCGACCATCAATCCGTCACAGCAAACACCGGAAATCTTGAGCCGGCAACGTTA
The DNA here is from genome assembly GCA_045106855.1 of Granulosicoccus sp. Taxonomy (GTDB): domain Bacteria; phylum Pseudomonadota; class Gammaproteobacteria; order Granulosicoccales; family Granulosicoccaceae; genus Granulosicoccus. The sequence continues at coordinate 48,797 of JBGCFI010000002.1, read as the reverse complement.
AATCAATGCCATGAGTAACTCACCCGATATCCTTATTCTCACCGATCTTGACGATTCCCTGTTTAGTACCTTGCGCAAGATACCGGCTTCACAACAACCGGGAAAAACGCTTGCCGCGAGCGCTGCCGCCGGGAAGAACAGCTACATGACGCGTAAACAGCAAGCCATGGTTAACTGGATGGATCTGAGCCGTTGTGTGCCTGTTACAGCGCGGAGCACGGAAGCTTATTCCCGCGTTACATTGCCCTTCGCTGGTCCCGCCGCTATTCTGGCAAATGGTGCAGTTATGCTCAACCGGAATGGTACGGTTAATGAGGAATGGGCATCGATAGTAAATTCCATACTTTCCAGTCAACAGGATGCAATTCACGGCGTTGTCGACACGCTGAAATCCATCGCGGCCAGGCATGCGATGAATATCAGAAGCTGGGCCGTGATTGAGCCTTCCTGCGATGCCGTGTACGCCGTGGCAAAATCCAACACGTCAACGCATGGAGAGGACTTGCTCATCATCGCTGATGAACTCAAGTCCCACTTGAACACTGATGATTTCCAGATGAAAGATGCCTGGCAGTTCCATCGCAATGCAAATAATTTATCAGTCACGCCTAAAGGGATAAGCAAGGCTATTGCTACGGAGTATCTACTTGAGAAAATACGATCTGAAAAGGCTGTATTAACCGTGGGAGTCGGAGACAGTGCAAGTGACCTTGGTTTTATGCGCCTTTGCGATGTGTGGCTGACGCCCACCCGATCTCAAATCGATCAGCTTCTGTAGCATCAAACGACCATGCAATCTTCATCAGACAAAATCAGCACCAGTAAAAGCAAGCGCGAAAAAATTGGTACGTATGATGATAATGACATCACTTTCCTGTTAAGTCCGCTGTCAGAAACGGAAATTCAACAGCTATATAAAGATCCGGCGGAAAAAGAAAGATTGATACAGCAAGGCATTGCGCACTATTCGCAGATGCTGACACAAGAACGCAAGCCCGATGAACGCTATCTGAGCATTTTTGAGCAGGCACTGGCTCGATTCGGTAAACGCATGGGCCACGATATTGCGTATATTGCAGTAGAGCTGGATAAGCGGATTACAGGCCCGATAACCTTGCTTTCACTCGTAAGAGCCGGTGCGCCTATCGGTGTGCTTTTGCATCGTGCATTGAAAGTGTTAGGCCGAGAATCCAACCATTACGGTGTATCTATAATAAGGGACAAGGGCATTGACATAAATGCCATGAAGTATGTTCTGCAACAACACTCTGCGTGCAGCGTTCTGTTCGTTGATGGATGGACCGGCAAAGGGGCCATCAGCAACGAGCTTGAAACGTCTATGGCCGAACACCCGGAATTTGGTGTTGAACCCCGAATGATCACCCTGGCAGATCCTGCAGGTAGAGCCTGGCTAAGTGCATCCTCAGAGGACTGGCTTATTCCTTCAGGTATTCTGGGCAGCACGGTTTCAGGACTTATCAGCCGATCGGTACTTCGAAAAAATTATGAACAGTCTTCTGAATATCATGCAACGGCTCAGCTGCATGAACTGAAGGACTATGATCTGTCAAGACGGTTTGTAGATACCATCCATCAATACGTATTCGACGCGCTTCCCGGTATCGCGGGTCAGGCAAGCGGACAAGAGACAGACATTGAGTCCCGGGAAATCGACATGGCTGTTCAGGCAAACCATGTGATCGCAAACATAGCGGATGAGTTCCGTATCGAAAACATGAACCGTATTAAACCCGGGATCGCGGAGGCAACGCGTGCTGTGCTGCGACGCCTGCCGGACAGAGTCATTGTATCGAGCGCCGAAGACGACGATCTCGCCGCCCTGGTTCATCTTGCCAGGCAAGCCGGTGTATCGATTGAAGAACGAGGTCTGGACATCCTGCCCTATCGAGCAATCACGATTATTGCTCATCGAGGAAACAGCGGGGACCAGAATTAATGGTGTCTTCAACTGAAAACAAAGAAAACATGGCCCATCGTATCGACCCGTTACAGCTGGGAGCCACCATGTATGTGCCGGTCATCCATCCACAACTGGCGCAGGTGATTGCCGGCAAGCGCTATCCCACCTTACGCTCCGTCGTGTTGTGCCTTGAAGATGCACTCCATGACAATGACGTCAGCCTGGGACTTGAACGCCTGCGTACCCTTCTGGTTACCAGAGACATCACCGACAATGGGCCTTTGGTTTTTGTCAGGCCACGTGACCTGGAGATGGCACTGCATATTGCAACCTTCAAGGGAATCACAACGGTGGATGGTTTTGTTGTTCCCAAACTGGCGGCAGACAGTCTGCCCGACTGGGTTGCCATTGCAAGGGACCTGGATATTGTATTAATGCCAACCCTGGAGAGTGCGTGGATTTTTGATGCATTGGCGTTAAGCCACTTTGCGCAAACGCTGACAGAAGCTGCCGATGATCGCGTTCTTGCGCTACGCGTTGGAGGCAACGACCTGCTATCACACCTGGGCCTGCGCAGAGTAAGGGGGCAGACGCTTTACGACGGTCCATTAGCGGGCTGCCTGTCTCAGCTGATGTGCAGTTTGAGTGGACGAGGCTTTGCTTTGACAGCACCCGTATTTGATATCACAGATGACCCGGACACTCTGGCTTTGGAGTGTCAGCGAGACGTTGATTTCGGATTTGTTGGCAAAACTGCCATACATCCTAATCAGATCGATATCATTCAACGTTGTTTTACGGTTCCCCATGCTTCATTTATTGATGCACAGAGAGTACTGGACAGCTCGGCACCTGCTGTGTTCAAACGAGGGGGAGCGATGCTGGAACCTGCCACTCATCGCACCTGGGCAACAAGAACCCTCGCCAGAGCCGCAATCTATGGATGCCGCCCCGAGAGGGAATAACTCACCATCATCATTCCCTGACCGACAGTGAGTTCAACCGAGGATGCCGCTTGCTACAAATAGCTTGAAGCAAAGGTATTGATAGTTTGCTCTAGCTTTCTGTCTGCCGTGGTTTCGCCAATGGCGGCAAATTTCCATCCGCTGGAGTGCTTATAGGCCTTGCCCATTACCATGGACACAGAGCCTGCAAATTTTGGATCATTTGCTATGTCGAACTGGGCATGAATCTCATCCACTCTGGTCGGTGTACCGCTGTAGAGCCGGATAGAAGCAAACGGTATATTTTTGAAATCGTGTCCTTCAAATGAATTTAACAGGAACCCGATTTGCGTGGCTTCGGGGTTGAGGGTATCGAAGTTTACTATGACGACCTCATTGTCTAGCCCATCATCGCCATCAAGGTCGCCAGTTCTATCATCGCCGGAATGCTTTATACCGCCACATGCTGAACTTAGTTGTCCAAAATAGACGACATCCAGAATCTTGCCGGAAGCATCAAGGACGGCTACCGAAGCATCCAGATCCACGGCCTCTTTTTTCTTGCCACCAAACAGACCTTTTTTCTCAATGGCGCCCCAATTGACTCCCACGCACAACTGTTTGAGCGAGCCTCCATCTTTTTCCAACGATATTCTCTGTCCCTTCTGCAGAGAAATGGCCATAGTATTTTGCTCCCGGTCTGTTGTTGAAGATTGGATTAGCGGCACAATTATTCGTTACCGAAAATCTGTAACACTATTCTAACCCTTGCCACGATCTGACAAGTATGAATTCTGCACTATCTTGTATTTAATAACTCGCACACGAAAATAGTGCCAATTATCCCGAAATTCAATAATCGATTGGCTTTTTAGTGTTGATGACGGTGTGCAGAGGGGCCTTAAAAATTTCCTTATCAGTCACGCAATTTGTCATAGACCGAGATTTCGATAAGGTTCAGGTCAGGATCGCGCACATAAACTGAGGTAATCGGACCCGCAGCTCCGGCCCTGGCAACAGGACCTTCCAGCAAATCCACACCGTGTGCCTGTAGGGTTTCCATAACTTCATCTAATGGAACCGAGGAGATAAAGCACCAGTCCTGTGATCCGGGTACTGGCAGATGCGCTCTTGGTTCAAACTCCCTGCCCGCAATATGAAGATTGATTTTATTGGCTCCAAACACGAACGCTTGTCTACCCTCTCCAAAACTCTCCATGCGCATTCCAAGAATCTCAGTGTAGAAATGCACGCAAGCATCAGGTTTTGCTGTCGTTAGCACGACATGGTCAAGTCGATCAATCATTTTGCATTGAATCATGAGCTCATGATCTGATTATAGCCGCTTAATCAGATCAATACCGCGTGTTTTGCCTGACTACTCACTGCACACCGCGCAGAACAGATTCAGACAGCTAGTCCACTACCGACGTTTATGCAATCACTGCCGGCTTATTGCCAGAAAACTGCCGAAATTTTATACAACAGTGCCAACAAACTGATTAATGTCTAAATCAGCTGCCACGGGAATTGCATAAACGGCGACAAAGCCAATCACGATTCCAATAATCAAAGCGGGCACGTTAATCTTCCCTGGCATAGAGCCTCCTTGGGTTCTGAGAAAAAATCACTGGGAAAACCACTATCCACAGCATTTCTCAACTAGCGGCATCCCAGACGGTTTCTCAATCTGTTTATATCCACTGATACGTTAACTGGCTTTCAGGCATTGCCGGACACGATCTGTGCGCAAACCTGAAACTAACAGTGAGTGTCGTATACACAGGTATAAATACCGCGCTCGCATAATTCACTCTACCTTGGTAGCAACTCATCACCCATTAATACCGAAGGTTAGTGGACAGAGATATGAATTATTTCTATCGTCAGCGACAACAGCTTATTCAGCTGATAGATGCTGTTGTTTATCCATGTGCTAATGCATTTACTAACGGGATGCATTAGCAGTTGCAAAACCACCCCGCTACATAGACTTGGGAGATATAAAATGACTAAACTGAACCGTATCGTTTCAACATCGACCCATAGACTTTTGAAAGCTTCGACAGTTGTCGTTGCACTGGCAACCTTAACAGGGTGCTTGATAAGCCCTTACTATGGTCAGAAGTTTTTATCACGCTCAGAAAAAATACCCTTTACCGTCTATACGGTAGATAAGACAAAACCCATTACCATCGAGTGCGGTAAAGCCAGCGCTCACGGCGGACTATATAGCGGCGAAAGTTATCAGCTGGTTAAAACGGTCTGGCCATCGACGCAAGGCATGCTGGACCCGGATGGAAACAAAATCTACTCCGCATCCACTGAACAGGCCCTGCCCTCAGATTGTTTTCGCTATTACAACTATCCGGATGCCTATGACTATATTACTGTCGTCAGGGTCCTGCAAAATGGATCCGACAGCGGAATCTACACGTTTGACAAAGCCGGACTTGCCTGCCTTGGTGAATGGACCGGCAAGGGTCGCGGCTGGTTTAACTGGTTGTCCAAGGGTTGCTACAAAGTCTATTCAAATACTGGTGGAACCATCCGCACTGTATTTTTAAAAGCCAAGTGGTGAGACTGGCGAGCAGAACTGGCACTACTGCCAGTTCAGAAAAACGAGTGAGGTTTGCAGCCGGAAAGACAAGGCTCATTCTTGAAGTTGAAATTGCGCGAATTCGTCGGTATTGAGATGTAAAGCAGCTTGCTCTGGCATAATCGTCAGCTCTCGCATCACATCCAACGGCAACCCAAATGAATCACTCCCTGTCTAGTCGCTTACCGGGTCCGTTTATCACGCAGTTGTGCGGTGTATGGACATCATGATATCCACACACCACATTCTGTCAAACCTTGTCCAGTTCGACAGCACGAGTCGCCTGCCCAACAAGGATTTAATGAGTTACATTGAAAAGCTACTGCATGAGCATGGCATTGCTTCTGCGCTAATCCCTAATGCCGATGGCACTAAAGCCAATTTGTATTGTACGATCGGCCCAACCGATAAACCGGGCGTTATGCTGTCCGGTCATACCGATGTCGTCCCTGTCGAAGGACAAAACTGGACTCGCCCTGCATTCCAACTCACCGAATCAGATAATCGCTTGTATGGTCGTGGCACCACTGACATGAAGGGCTTCGTTGCCTGCGCTATCGCAGCCGCTATCAACGCCAGTAAAATCAAACTGGCAACCCCTCTGCATCTTGGATTTTCCTACGACGAGGAAATAGGCTGTGTTGGAGTGCGATCGTTAATCGACATGTTGCATAACTCACCCGTACAGCCTGCCATGTGCATTGTCGGCGAACCCACCAACCTGAAGGTGGCAACCAGACATAAAGGCAAAATGTCCATAACCGCTCGATGCATAGGACGCGAAGGACACTCCGCGCTTGCGCCCAATGCCCTTAATGCAATTCATCTTGCCTGCGATCTTGTCAACGTAATTCGCGACATGCAGGCGGACATTCAGCTGCGCACTGATCTGACCGACAGCGATCCGGGCGAAGTACCCTACACAACGCTCCATGTTGGACAAATCAATGCCAGTCAGGCACTGAATATCGTACCAAATCTCTGTACCGTCAAATTCGAAATTCGTCATACATCCGCTGACGATCCAACAGCATTGCTAAACGATATACAACAAGCAGCAGACAACATCGTTCAAAAAGCGCGCATCAACATTCCCGAAGCCGCTATCGAACTGGATGTATGGAATGCCTATCCCGGTCTTGATACATCAGAAGAATCCAGTGTGGTGGAATTCGTCAAGTCGCTGGTCGGTGCTAATTCCACCACCTATGTGGCATTTGGAACAGAAGGCGGGCTGTTCTCGGAAAAACTGGGCATACCTACTGTGGTGTGTGGCCCCGGATCAATGAATCAGGGACACAAACCCGACGAGTACATCGAGGTGGAACAGTTAAACCGATGCGATGCCATGCTACAGCGACTTATCAATTTCCTGAAAGACGAAGAGCTACCCTAAACCGTTTTTCCGAAGGTAATGCTAAGACACGATGGGAGATTTTGCGGCTGTGGTAATAAGCACTTTCATGGCCTGCGCAGCAACAGAGAGCTGCTGCTGTCGTCGGGAAATAACGCCTAGTTTGTGCGTAATGACCGGCGAGGAAATCGCACGGCACTCTAGTCCCATTTCGAGCATTTGCGCCCGACTCGTACTGGGCACAACGCTCAATCCCAGCCCTTCGTATACCATCCTTCCAATACTCACCAGTTGATGGGATTCAAATACAGGGGTGAGTACCAATCCTTTTTTTGCCAGGGCTTGATCAATGTGCTCCCGGGTTCCCGCCGGGCGCTGCAAGCTAATATGCGGGTAAGTCAGGAACTCATCCCAACGCAATTTAGCCCGGTTTAACAGTGGATGCGCGGGGGGCAGAATGGCAATAAAACGATCGGTAAACAAGGGCAGAAAATCCAGGTCAGGTGCATCTCCGGGATCAAATGTAACCCCAAGTTCACAACGCCCTTCTCTCACCATTTCTACAACATTCTCGGCAACCACATCATGAATCGTTACATTAATATTAGGATGCTGCCGGTGAAAGTCTGCCAGCACTCCAGGCAACATGTTTGTGGTGTAAGTTGGCATGGCAGCGATATCCAGCTTGCCACGACGCAACTCAAAGTGATTACGGACGTCCTGTAAAGACTGGTCCCAATCTGATAACAAACGGCGCACCACCGGGTAAAACGCTTTGCCCTCTGGAGTCAACGCTACCGATCGTGTGGTGCGGGTCAACAATTTACCACCCAGGGACTCTTCAAGTTTTTTAATGGAGACACTGAGCGCAGGTTGTGACAGGTGCAGGGAAATGGCGGCGTCGGCGAAGCTGCCGGTGCGCGCCACTGCACTGAATGCAATGACCTGGTTGATGGTTATCGGCGCTATTTGCATTAATATACTTAGCTTATCAATTAATTAAAAAATACAATTTGATAAATATAATGATTTCTTGCATTCTGTGCAAATATTAGCCATTGATCAGGAGTGAGCTGTGTCCGGTTTCGACAAAGTGGTAACAAGTTACGAGGAGGCCATGGATGGCCTCGAAGACAATATGACGATCATCTCCGGAGGATTCGGCCTCTGCGGCATTCCGGAGAACCTGATCAAGGAAATAAAACGCAAAGGCACCAAAGGGCTCACAATCGCCTCCAACAACGCCGGCATTGATGGCAAAGGTCTGGGCTTGTTACTCGAAGATAAGCAAATCAAGAAAATGATTGCATCCTATGTGGGCGAAAACGCGATGTTCGAAGCCCAGCTCATGAATGGCGAACTGGAAGTTGAACTGACTCCACAAGGGACACTGGCAGAAAAAATGCGCGCAGGTGGCGCTGGCATTCCCGCCTTCTTCACAGCAACGGGCTACGGTACGCAGGTTGGTGATGGTAAGGAGGTGCGCGAGTTCAACGGTCGTCACTACATCCTCGAAGAATCTCTGCGTGGCGACTTTTCCATAGCCAAGGCGTGGAAAGCCGATCGCTTTGGCAATCTGATGTTCCGCAAAACAGCGCGTAACTTCAATCCTGCTGCTATCACGGCCGGCAAGATAGCTGTTGTAGAGGTAGAGGAAATCGTTGAGGTCGGTCAACTGGACCCCGATGAGATTCATTTGCCCGGTATTTATGTAAACCGTCTGATCAAGGGCACTTTCGAGAAACCCATCGAACAGCGCACCGTTCGCAGCGCATAAGGAGTATTTGACATGGCTTTAACTCGTGAACAACTCGCTCAACGCGTCGCTCAGGAATTTCAGGACGGTTTCTACGTCAATCTGGGCATTGGCATCCCCACCCTGGCAGCTAACTATATTCCCGATGGTATGCAAGTCATGCTGCAGTCGGAGAATGGCTTGCTCGGTATGGGTCCCTTTCCGCTGGAAAGTGAAATAGATCCCGACCTGATCAATGCCGGAAAACAGACCGTGACGATGATCGATGGTGCATCGCTGTTTTCATCGGATGAGTCGTTTGCAATGATCCGTGGAGGTCATGTAGACCTCACGGTATTAGGTGCATTCGAAGTGGATTGTCAGGGCAACATTGCCTCGTACATGATTCCCGGGAAACTGATCAAAGGTATGGGCGGCGCTATGGATCTGGTGGCGGGTGCCGACAACATTATCGTCACCATGACACACGCATCCAAATCAGGACAATCCAAGCTGCTGGCGGAATGTACCTTGCCACTGACGGGCAAAGGCTGCATCAAGCGAGTTCTAACCGATCTGGCGCTTATGGACATTGAAGACGGCAAGTTCGTACTAAGAGAACGAGCACCGGGCGTAAGCGTAGAAGAGATAGCTAAACTCACCGAAGGCGAGTTATCCATTCCTGACAACGTCCCCGAAATGGTGTTCTAGAATAGGTGTTGCGATATACCTATGGCATCAGCACTGACGGCAGCCATGTCGCCAGTGCTGGTATGTAAGAGACCAGAAGCAACACCAGAATATTGGTGACCAGAAACGGGATAATCGCTCTCACCACTGGCATCAAGGGTTGTTTGGCAATATTTGCACACACAAATAGACACACGCCCAATGGCGGTGTTGTCAACCCAATCATCAGGTTGAGCACGGCAAACGTCGCAAAATGTAGCGGTTCTATGCCAACAGTTTGTGCCAGCGTCAACAAGGGTACAAACACGATGATCAACGCGGCGATGGTTTCCATGAACATACCGATTATCAGCAATAACACGTTGATTAAAAGAATGACAGCGAACTTGTTGTCAGTAACAGAAAGAACAGCATCGGCAATCAGTTTCGGAATCTGTTCCGAGACCAGTATCCAGCCAAAGACATTGGCAAAGCCAACCAGTGCCAGTATCCCAGCGGACGATATCGCGCTATCGATAAGAATTCCCGGCACCTCTTTTATGGGTAATTCCCTGTAGACAAAGGCACCCACAAAAAACGCATACACACTGGCTATAACCGCTGTTTCAGTCGGCGTCGCAATCCCGCTGAGCAGGCCGTAAATAATGATGACCGTCATCGCCAATGCCCAGAAGGCACCAGCGAAAGATTTCACAATCTCACTGGCGCCCAACCATGGCTGCCTCGGAAAGCTTCTTCGCCTGGCAATAAGATACGCCGTAATCATCATGGCAATACCCATCAGAATCCCTGGAATAGCGCCCGCGAGAAACATCTTGCCTACCGAAATACCCGACAAGGCACCGACAATAATCATCGGTACACTTGGGGGAATAATCGGGCCAACAGTTGAAGAAGCCGCTGTTACCGCAGCTGAAAAATCTGCAGGGTAACCGGACTTCTTCATTCCGGGAATCATCACCCCACCTATAGAGGCAGCATCGGCAACAGCAGTACCCGTGATACCGCCAAAGAGCATGGATGCGCCAACATTCGACAAAGCCAGTCCACCGCGTACCCAACCGACAAGCGCGTTGGCGAAGCGGATGATTCGTTCAGTAATGCCTCCGCGGTTCATCAGGTTTCCGGCCAGAATAAATCCGGGAATACTGAGCAACACAAAAACATCCAGACCGGCATACATCTTCTGCGGCATTACCACCACAGGTATGTCCATGACCAGCAAATAGCACAGCGACGCTACGCCCAGGGTCACGGCAACCGGAATACCAATAACCAGGGAGAAAAAAAATACCGACGCGAGAACCAGCAAACCCATTACAGATCCGGACGTCGATTAATAGCCAAGCCGTCATCTTTCCCAAACAGCATTGACAACACTCGTAGTAGTGAAAATATCGCTAGCGATGCGAGTAGAATAAACACCGTTAAATGCACGTAGGTCATTTGTAGAGACATGGCAGGTGAAGTCTGGAAAGCACCGATAGAAACAAACTTCCATGCAGGAACCAGTAAAAAGCCACACAAGGTGCAACTGATAAGCGCCACCACCAGACGCAATCTTCTGGGCCATTGTCCGGGTAGTGATTCACAGACAATGTCTACGTTGACCAGATCACCGGAGCGCCAGGCCAGGCCAATACCAAATGCGCAAAGATAAAGAAGAGCAAAACGCGTAAGCTCCTCTGTCCAGACAGGCGACGCTGCAAACATACGGCCCAGTACTTGTATGAGTACCGCGACAATAAGCACGACAAACGACAGGCCGAGACACAGGCGACTCACACCAACTATCGCCGTTTCCAGTTTTTCAACAATGTGCTGCATGCGTTATATCGACTAACGAGGCCATTAGCCGCAAACGGCTAACGACCCCGCGAATCTTCCGTGTTATCGCGAATTTTCCTAGTTGCTGAAAAGGGATTCGACGATAGGCTTGATTTCCGGTTTTACATTGGCCAGCACAGCTTCTTTTGCTGCGGCCTGGAAGGCCGCTCCATCGACGTCAACAAACGTCATGCCTTTGGATTCAAGGTACGCCTGATCTTCAGCAAGACTTTCCAGTAGCAATCCTCTTTCAAATTTCTGTGCAACAGCTGCAGCTTCCATGACAGCCGCCTGATCAGCCTCAGGTAACTTGGCCCAGGTGGATTCCGCAATAGTCAGGTATATCCAGGACCGCACGTGCTCAGTCTTGTTGACATGGCTCTGCACTTCATTGAAGTTAGCTGAGCGTATAAGCGCCAAAGGGTTCTCTTGCGCACCAATGACCCCGTTTTGCAATGAAGTAAAAACCTCGGAGAATGCCATCGGTGTGGGGGACGCCCCCAGCGACTTCCATACGTCGACAAACAGTGGGACGTTGGGAACACGCATTTTCAGACCATCCAGCTCCGCTGGAGTGGTGACGGCACGATTGGATGTCAGGTTTCGCGGGCCACGTGCAAAAAACGCAATGGGACGAACCTTGGCCTTCTCGATTATCTCAGCCTTGATGTCATCACCTATGGGTCCACTGGCGACTTCATCCATATGCTCAAGTGATTTATAGGCATAAGGGACTGCCAGCAAAGCGGCCATGGGTGCCCAATTCTGCAGGCTTTCCCCGGTAATGGTCATATCAACCGTACCCAACTGCATACCGTTGATAAGATCAATCTCCTTACCCAGAGATTCATTGGGGAAAACCTCGACTTCGATCCTGCCATTGGTCTTGGCACTGAGCTCTTCACCAAACATTACGGCGGCTTGATGCCAGGCGTTCTGCTCATTCGCAAGATGCCCAAGTTTCAACGTCAAATCAGCACCGTGCACTGTCCCACCGGCAATTGCCAGGCAGCACGCCCCAATCATTACCGTCGCTTTCTTGTAGTGTTTGTTTTGCATAGTTTTCTCCTTGATTAATTTAGGGTGTAAGCCTCACCCAAGGCTTCGACGTGGTCAAAATATTCCGGGTACCGTTCCAGCACTTCAGGGAGCACTCGCAGAATTTCTCGTAAATGGTTACGCATGGCGTGCTGGGCGGGTTCGGGGGTGGCATCATCAATGCAATCAACGATGTTTTGATGGTGCTCTATGAGTGTTTTCGTAGGGAATTCGTTAAACGTGAGAAATCTGACCCGATCCATTTGCGCCTTGGTTGCCTCCAGAAAATCCCAGACTTTGTGCATGCCTGCAGCGTCAGCCAGCGTATGGTGGAACTTCTCATCCAGTTCAATGAAATGGCTGGATGATTCCTTCTTGCATTTGCGTTGCTCGCTTATCTGTTTGCGAAGATCTGTTATCAGTGATTTATCTGGACTCTTGGCGACTATTCTCACAATGTCAGCTTCCACTGCCTCGCGCACGAATCTGCCATTAAGCACTGACTCAAGATCGATACGTTTGACGAAGGTACCTCTTTGCGGTCGTATTTCTACCAGGCCCTCATTAACCAGTGTGATCAATGCTTCACGCACTGGTTGCCGACTGACATTGTAATTTTTAGCAAGCCCGGATTCTGAAACACTGCTGGAAGGCGGAAGATCATTACGAATAATGCGCGAACGCAAGATATGCCGTAGTTGCGGGCTTACAGCCTGCATCTGATCTAGTTGCCACTGGTCAGGGGTATTCAGCGTAATTTTCCGGTTTGCCTGAACAAGAAACGTAACATACTTGCGTACTTCCATACAAGTATGTAGATTGATCACCTGCTTAGAATATCACCCTATGAACTGAAAAAGACATGAAACAAACGTGGAGATGGTTTGGTCCTCACGACACCGTGAGTATTGCGGACATCAGTCAGGCTGACGTTGAAGGCATTGTCACCGCCCTGCATCATGTGCCAAATGGTTCGGTCTGGTCAGTGGAACAGATCCAGCTCAGGCAAACCGAGATTGCTCACTTTGGTAACGGCCAGCCCAGTGGCCTTACCTGGGATGTTGTTGAAAGCCTGCCGGTATCCGAGCCTATCAAGCAACAGTGCGGTGATTGGAAAGAGCATTTGCTCAACTACCAGACCAGCTTGAAAAACCTTGCTCAATGCGGGATTAAAACCGTCTGCTACAACTTCATGCCGCTACTGGACTGGACACGCACTGACCTTGCCTACACGCTTGGCAATGGCGCGCGGTGCATGCGATTCGACCTCATCGATTTTGCAGCGTTTGATATTCATATTCTGAAACGAGAAAACGCACAAACAGACTTTCCGGACCCCATAGTTGAGGAAGCTCAACAGCGTTATCGGCAAATGAGCGAGGCACAAAAACAACGTCTTGCAAAAAACATTGTGTGCGGTCTGCCAGGCGCTGAGGAAGGATACTCGCTGGAGAACCTGAAAGAGCACCTTGCCATGTACGATGGCATATCAGAATCACAGCTACGTACGCATCAGCTGGACTTCCTGACTGAGATAATTCCAACTGCAGAGGAGCTTGGGATTAAGCTGTGTTGTCACCCGGATGATCCGCCGTTTTCCCTGCTCGGCTTACCACGAATCATGTCTTGTGAAGAAGACTACGCGACACTTGTACAAGCTCTGGATTCCACCTCCAACGGTATAACACTGTGTTCAGGATCTTTGGGTGTGCGCGCCGATGTTGACATCCCCGGATTGATGAACCGCTTGGGCAGCAAGGTGCATTTTGTCCATTTGAGAAATGTCGCGCGAGAGACATCAGGTGACAAAATATCTTTTCACGAGGCTGCACACCTGGAAGGTGCAACCGATATGGTTGCACTCATCAGCGCCATACTTGACGAAGAAGCTCAACGTAAAAAAGCAGGTCGTAGTGACTGGTGCATTCCGTTCAGACCTGATCACGGGCAGGAAATTCTTCATGATCTGAACGTAGCGGGACAACCCGGCTATCCAGCCATCGGTCGCCTCAAGGGACTGGCTGAACTACGCGGAATTGCCACGGCGCTGGAGCACGTCCGGGCGTAAATCTTACTGATCACCCAAACCCGAAGGCGGTTTCACTTTAATCAAAGAGACCAATATCGCGCAACGGCTGTCGATATAGCTCGCGCAGTCTTGCGTGCGCATCCAATAGATGCTCACCACCTGCAAGACGTTCAGGGTACAGATTTCCATTTTCCCAGACCGGTACATCATCAATACAAATGGTAGGGTCGATGATCGTCCAGGAAATTTCGCCCGGGGCATATTCACCACAAGTATGAAAATGCAGCACCCTTGGATTTCCAAAAGCACTACCAGACCAGCGTAATAAGTTGTTGCGTGCATCGGACGGGAAACTACAACCCGGATGAATTCCCGAATGCCAGGAATGAACATACCAGGGATCTACACCAAAACGTTTCGCAATATCCTCGTGGTGTGCGTTAACACGGGCTACTTCTTTCTTGCTGCCAAGAAAGCGTACCAAACGATTATTTTCGACAACGGCATGCACATCTTCATTCAGGCTCAAGCTATAGGGCTCGTAAAAATGAGCACCGGTACCTACGAGAAATCGACTCAAAACAACCTTGCCCGAAAAACCTCGCGCCGGAATCGGCTTGGGTACCAGCATGGGAAAACGCTTCAGCGAAACATCGGCGATCGCTTGCTCCTGCCACATCACTTTGCCGCTGTAGTCTGTTCCCAGTGGACAGGTCACCCGTATATGCATCGCCTCCTGGAAGGCCTTGTCGATGAACGCCTTGACATCACATAAACCCTGGTAACACGCCGTGCCAAACGCAGAGTCCAGCATGTCCTTGTCCAGCGTGTAGCACATGGTTGAAGAAGGAAGTGCAGATAATTCGTTAAAACGAAGCTGGTCACCCACACGCGCGAAAAAGATGACATGATCGAATCCTGTCAGCACATCGATAAAGGCTGCGATTTCGCCTGGAGAGCCTAACGACACCGGGGCCTGTGTCTGATACACCTTTAGTCCCGAGGCCCGTGCCGCCGTGGCGGTCATCTGGACGGTGTCGTCGTCATAGTACCCGGCACCTTTAGGCTCAGACACAATCAGTAAACGCTCACCCGGCTGACCTTTTACACAGTGCTGCAACAATCCACACGCGCCCGCCGATAACGGTACATCGTCCAGCTTACTGGAGCCAGAATCTGTCTGTCCGGCCCTTGCGGGATGAGAGCCGGGTTGTTCCTCAAACATCTGCGTAGTAACCCACAATGTCGCCTTCGGTGCTGACACCCAATCCGTTCAGAAGACGATTGACATAATTGAAGTAGGCAACTATCTGATTGGCTTCAAGAATTTCGCCATCATCCAGCCCGGTATTTCGCAATGCCTGCACATCAGCCTCCAGCATTGACTGAGGTTCGAGGGTCAGTTTGCGGGTGTAATTCAGAAGCGCCAGTTCACGACCGGAAAATACAGCCCCTGGATTACCGGTTTTCAACGCCACTTCGATGGCATCAGCCCGTTCATCATCATTGATGAGATGGCGTGCGTTAGCCCAATGGTTTGCTAAGGAGTAAGGGCAGTCGTTAAGAATTGACACATAGGATGACAGTGTCTCTTGCAACCAGGTAGGCAGTGTATTGGCGCTATTATGCAAAGCAGCCCGGTATAGGGCCACATGCCCTTGCATGGTGGCCGGTCGCAATGAATGCACACGCATGACGTTGTCGACGGTACCATGAGGTGTGCGAGCTTCATCGAGAATCTCTCGCAACTGATCATCGGCTTCAGAGTCACCGATCATTCGGATCCATGCTGTCACCTGAATTCCCCAACGTCATAAACCTGATGCCGATCATAGGCCTGCTGTGCCCGCGACTCAAGCTTTATAATTTCTCTGGAAGTACCAGCGCATTTAAATCTGGCACAAGCCTCATTTCGTTGGCTACCAGTCGATCTGTCTAGTTGTCCTCGTGGCGATAATTAAACGCTTTATCAAAACGCCAGAGCAGGTAGTCTCCGCAGCTTATCGGCTCATGCGGGCTTTCGTAGCCTTCTCCATGAACGTCTCGAGCGTCAATAACGGTGTCCGGGTTAGGATCAAATGCCAGCACCAGAGATAAACGCTCTCGCCCCGAGCTGTTGACGACACGATGGGGCGTCGATTTGTAAGCCCCCCCGGTCCATCTCGATAGCAGATCGGCCACATTGACAATCAAGGTGCCCTCAACCGGGGTGGCTTCCAGCCATTCCCCATTGATATTCTGAACCTGCAGCCCTCCGGTATTATCCTGACATAGCACAGTAAGAACACCAAAATCTGTGTGTGGCCCCACGCCAAACTGCTCCATGCCAAGACTCTCCTCCTGGGCCGGGTAGTACACGCTTGATGCCCGGCTTAACGGTTTATCAGCACTTCGCAGGAAAAAATCGTCTGCCAGCCCCAGTCCAAGTGCAAACCCTCGCATCAGATGGTGAGCTACTTCGTGAGCGGCAAGGTACCAGCCCATGGCATGCTCTGAGAACTGCGGCTGATGCACGGGCCATTGGTTAAGACCACGAAAAGGATGATCGTCCAGACTATGCCCGGGCGCTGCCTCAAAGCCCCATACAAAACTCTCCTTGAGATCACTGCGAGCATCGTCTTGCATTTTCGCGCCACCCAGACCCAACCAGCCTCGATGAGCGCGGGATATAGCAACCTGTTCCTTCTCATGCAAAGGTGAGCGAAAAAATGTCAATGCAGCCTGACGAGCGTTCTCAAGGATCGCTTCTGAAATGCCATGTCCCTTGACGTAGATGAATCCAAGCCCCTGGCTTGCTGCGTGCAATGCAGCCGCGACTCCCTGAGGATCGGAGCCATCTCGAAGTGGCGTGATATCAACCACGGGAATAGAGCCGTCGTTCAGACGTCTGGCAGTAGCGTAGGCCATGTTCATCAAACTCCAGGTCGGGCAATATTCTGAATACTACAGCCCCAACGGTGAAATCGCACCCGCAGAAAAAGCAGATAAGACAACCATCACACCCTGCCCGTTAGCTACCGCACTCGAATTGTCGCAAGTGACAATACTATCAGTAATTCCACCGGCGACTACCCTACCAGCACCGATCTGATTCAGAGCCACTGGCCGTCTTTTGACCCGTATGCGTATACGTAAAAGTCTGGCATGCATCATCTGAAGCCTGGCTGGTTCCGGCTACCGCTGTGGCGGTCAACTCAAAAGTATTGCTCGTAATAACACTGGTCAGCGCGTAATAACCTTCTTCCGACAAAGGACGTACGACACAACTCCCGTTATAGACACCTTCAAGCGTGAAACATCGCTGTAGCCTGTGTGCATTCAACATCAGCAAATGTCGGGCATCGTCTCGATGCAAGCGTTGAACATAGCCCTGGTAATTTGGTACGGCAAGGGATATCAAAACCGAAACAATCAGCAGGGCAATCAGCAATTCGACAAGTGTAAAACCACGAATGCGCGCACTATTCATTGTTCGCTATTGGCTCTTTATGTACAAGGATTCGACGAGGGCCTGTGCACCATCAGTACTGCCAACACCTTTGGATTGTAAACGATAAAGAACGACTTCCCTCCCCGTGGCCGTTCGAAGGCCATACTGCGCTCCCCCTCTATCCAGATTCACTATTCTACTGCCACCGTCGGATTCATAATGGCCTATCTCTTCGATGACATACGTCGGGGGATCAACAACACCAGGGTAGTCATCTTCATCTGCGATCCATGCCCCTTCAAACTCATCGTCCCGCCACCAATAATTCTCTATGGCATGTCTGGAAAATATTCCATCAGCGGCATTACTCGAAGAAAAAACTCGCCGCTCTACCATAGCCGCAGTACTTCTCTCAGCTTCTATCAACCCACCCTCTGCCCCTTGCAATGCTCGGCTGCGCTGAATGGAATTACCTGCCAGAACCTGGTTAAGCTCTGTTGTACGCAGACCAGAAATAGCCAGAATGCCAACAATAACGACAATGATGAGAGTTGTGAATAGAGCGAAACCACCTTGAGCCGCTGACCCTTTTGACCAATAGTCTTTTTCAGGAAATGGAGTCTGCTTAGTGTTCATGATGTAGCCTTCATCTAGTTTCTGATTTGAACCGTGGTTACGGATTCCTTTCTTAACCTAGAGTCATCAGAAGAATATCGAACACCGTTAAAACGGTAACTCGATGTACCTGACTTAACGTTATCTCTACTACTTAACAACAGCAGCACTCGCAGCGCCATTATTTTTTCATTCGATTGCAGGTTATTGGTGGCCGTTACATATTCATCCACGTCGTTGTCGTTGTTAGAATCCACACCCCATAAAACGGCAATACTGTCAATGGTTACACCATCGTCCGGCGATAGCAACTCCACTGAATCACCGTCAGTCGTACACAGAAGAGCACCGCTTTCCACGCTTAATTTCACATCCGAAATTTCGCCACCAGCAATTGGACGACCCTGACAATCAATGATGGTTCCATCTGCATCGCCCGAACTATCGGATGATCCTTCAAAACGAATGGCAATTCCATTGTCTTCAACCCGAATGAACTCACCTTCGTCCCAGCTTTCATTGATACCAGCAAACGATTGATCAGCCGATTTTATTGGCAACAGAGGAGTAGGTAGCAATGCAGAATCCAAGGGTCGGTATCCCGCCTGATAAAGCAGTTGCTTCATGGTTTGATTAACGTAGTAATTGTTCTCCTGTAAAGCTAGCTCAGCCTGAAGCAGGCTGCGGCTCGAACTGATTTGCAAATACAGTGACAGGCCTGCACTTGTTACGATTGATCCTATAGCCAATGAGATCATCAACTCGATTAACGTAAAGCCTGCCAAGCCTGACCTGTGACTGATCATAACGGTGTTCTAACGCGATAGAACTGCCTGTAGTTGGAGCCATCAATTTCCTCTACCCAGCTGATGGACACATCACAGAACCCGTCGGTACAACTGATAGTGCCAATTCCTGTCGGTATTGCTTCCAGAACACGAGTATTCCACGAAGAAACCTCGCCGTTTACAGGTTCTGTGGTTTCTACAGATCCATCAAATTCAAACACACCAGATTCTGCATCACTTGCCTGAGCTCTGAGAGTTTCCAGCATCTCGTTGCTCAGATTGTCCAGAGAAAAATGCATCGAAGATGCCCGGGCACTAAGAACACTGCTGGTTTGCATATGCCCCACAGCCAATGCTGCAATTAATATCAACGCAAGAGCGATCATCACCTCAATCAGCCCTATACCCTGCTGGGCCTGCAGGCTAATCATGGTGTCTCGTTTTGCCGAATGGCGAAATGGACATCAGCTGACTCTGTTCGCCACGCGATACCGATACTGAGAGTGCAGAATCTGGTGCACCCCGGTAATTAAAACCAACCGCATTAACATCATCACCGGCTAGTGACACGACCGATATCCCGGCATTACTTGACGCACTGTCTTGCATAAGAACAATCGGCTCTGCCACATCAAACACAGCGTCTCGATCATCGTCCCTGAAAGCAATCCAGCCATCGTCCCACTGGACGCCGCAGCTACTGCCATCACTACTGGCACAAAGGATTACGGGTATTCCGGATTTTATAGCCGCACTGCGAGCCACAATTACTGACGAAGAGAATTCTTCGGTCAAAGTGGATATTTTCTGTCTATCAAGAAAGAGAGAGAATGACGGCATCGCCAAAGCGACCAGAATACCCGCGATGCCGATAACAACCAACAGCTCAATCATACTGAAACCAGCTGACGCCTTAATACTTGAATCAGAACTGTACCCAATATAATTTTTCACTGTTATCTACATCGATGGTTACCGAATTTTCCCGACCGCACTGCCTCTATCGACTATCAATCGAGTGAATTAACGCACAAGTAACCTATCGGATGATAACGCCCTACCACAGAGTCATAGCACTGATAGCTCAGCCGACGCCTGCATCTAACCCCACTCGCTTATGTCGCATGCTACACATGCCGCTATTCGTAGCTGGATTCTCACAAGCAGAGCTACATTCAATAGATGCAAAACTATTTTTGTATGTTCGTATTAAAACTATTGGTGATCTTGTGGGGCACGCTTGCCAGCGGTAGCGCTACAGGGACGCTCCTGAACTTACCCGATCAACCCTTATTTGTTGATGGCAGCAAGACTGCGCTGGTGCAACTGATCGTGGAAAGAGATAACAAGTTGTTCTTCGAGGCTTATCCGACCTACGAAGACATCAACGGTGATGGCGTACTGGACATTCGCTACAAGCCTGATGAAATCGACTACTATGGTTATTTCGAATCCGGGTTTTGCTACACCCATACAGGGTCTCGCTTTCAAGCAACCCAGCTCGCTGTCGACAAGAAGTGCCTTATTGATTCGCAAAGCTGGAGTGGAGACTTTCTAAACTATGTCACCATGACTCGCATGGATGTCATGCTCAGGGCATTGTATGGTGGCAAACGTATAACTGACACACCCACGCTAACGGTTTTGCGCAGGGCCTTTGTTCCCTGGGAAAACCATACCTGGGGCATCGAGTATACCTCCGAAAGTGTCGATGGATTTCGGATATCCGACGTCAGCCCGCTAGATCAACCATCAAACGGACGCCGACATCTTCTGGCCACAAACAACTTCGTCGGTAAAGATGATATCCCGTATCTTCGTATCCGTGAGAATAACAATAATCGCATCTGGGACTGGGTAGATAAAGAGAGAACTCAAGGTGACGGCAACGCAGACATGGACATCAAACTGGATGTAGAGGTCTGCCGCACCGGCTTTCTCGAAGAATCCTGCCGTGAGTACCCTAACGGACACTACAAACCCTTCGGTCTTCTTCATGAATATGGTGAAAACAACACCATGTATTTCAGTCTGTTGACTGGCAGTTATGAGAATAATTTACAGGGTGGTGTACTGCGCCAGACGATGAGTTCGTTTGGTGAGGAGGAAATCGATCCTTACACTGGTGTATTTAATGCAACCGGTGGCATCGTTCGAACTCTGGATGCTTTGCAGATTCCCAACGACTATGAGCAAAGCACTGTGCAGCGCGATTGTAAATGGTTAAGAGACAGACCCTTTCTCAACGGAGAGTGTCGTGCATGGGGAAACCCGATAGCCGAGATGATGTATGAAGGCATGCGCTATCTGGCCGGATCCGAAGCACCCACCCCCTCATTCTTTACCGACTCGGGTATGGACGAGCAATTAGGACTGGAAGCAGCCGACTGGGACAATCCTTATTCAACCGATCAACCCTACTCACAATGCTCTGCTGCCTACCAGCTTATCGTCAGTGATCCAAGCCCATCATTTGACGGCGATCAACTACCTGGCAGCGACTTTGGCACTTTTACTGATAGTTCTCTGGGCAACCTTCATGTGGGTGATATTGCAGATTTCATCTCCAGCAATGAAAGCGACCTGCCGGGAATGAAGTTCATTGGCGAATCCAATGGCTTTGCAGATGGCTCTCCTTCTCCAAAAATGGTGACCACTTTCCGCAATATCCGTGGACAATCGCCAGAGGCTCCACACCGCCAAGGCAGCTATTACGCGCCTAGCGTATCCTATTTCGGCTTGCAAAATGATCTGCAGCCTGACGTGCAAGGTGAACAAAACGTAGGCAATTTCGTACTTGCCCTAGGTAGTCCGCTTCCATCAATAGATGTTGATGTTGGCGAAAACAAAGTCACGTTTGCACCGTTTGCAAAAACAGTCGGCGGCTGCGGCTACCCCGGCAATGTAGCGACAGACTACAGCCCGACCAACGCGATTGTCGGATTTGTCGTTGAGGAAAAATCGGCAACCAGCGGGAGCTTTCGAGTGTCCTTTGAAGACATGGAGCAAGGCGCTGACAATGATATGGACGCATTAAGTCGATACGAATACCAGGTAGAAGGCGATGAAATCGTATTCTCTGTAACGAGCCTGCAGGCTTCCGGTTGTCTCATTCAACATATGGGTTATAGCGTTTCCGGCACATCGGCAGACGGCGTTTATCTAGTCGTTCGAGACGCGGACACCAACGAGAATAGCGATCCCGATTTCGTACTTGATGTACCGCCCGGAAACTTGCCGGGATTCGGCTGGGACGACGATGAAGGCTTGCCACTGGTTAGTGAGATACGGTTTACCCCGTCAAATACGCCAGCCGCCGAAGTGTTGAAATCACCGCTTTGGTATGCAGCGAAATGGGGTGGGTTTGAAGATCTGAATGACGATGGAATACCACAGCTGGAAGAGTGGGACAATAACGGTGATGACGAACCTGACAACTACTTCAGAGTCACTGATCCGAGCAGCATGGTGCAAACTCTTCGCAACGTTTTTAACGCTATCAGCGAAGCCAGTGCGGATGCCAGTTCAGTGGGTGTATCCGGAGGTTCATTGAGCACCGGTTCGCGCATCTATGAAGCGAGCTTTAGATCCGGAAGATGGTATGGCGAATTGACGTCGCGCGCTATCAACAGCAAGGGCACATTGGCTGACAACGTTGACTGGAATGCCAATGACCCGTTACAACAGCAAATCGAAGCCAATACTCGAACCATCCTGACACATAAGCCAAGCACCGGAACCGGCATCGCGTTTCGATGGCCAACCGATCCGCTCAACCCATCGGCCACAGAACTGGATTTGTTTCAAGTAGAGGCCTTGTCTCGCGACCCCACCACCGATGCGCTTGACTTGAAGGGTGCTGCGCGTCTTGACTACGTAAGAGGCAACCCGGTGAACGGGTTTCGTACACGCGACAAACCACTCGGGGACATCGTTCACTCAACACCGCAATTGGTTGGTCCTCCGGTGTACTACTATCCAGACGATTGGGGTGCCGGAATGCCTGAAACCGACAATCCGTACTCAATCTTTGGAAAGCAGAACGCGAGTCGCCAACGCGTGGTGTACGTCGGAGCAAATGATGGCATGCTACACGCGTTCAACGCCGGACAATACACCGATGGTCAATGGAGTGCAGGTGATGGATCAGAGGTTTTTGCCTATATACCCTCCAGCGTCTACGACGAACTACCAGAGCTTGCCAGCACGAATTACCGGCACAAGTACTACGTTAACGCAACACCAAGAATTGGCGACGTCATAATTGATGATGAGTGGCGTACCGTTCTTGTCAGCGGCCTGGGTCGCGGTGGCCAGGGCGTCTTCGCGCTGGATGTTACCTCTGTAGGTTCCACAACTGAGGCTGATGCCGACGATATCGTTATGTGGGAATTCACGGACGAAGATGATCCGGATCTTGGCTACACCTACACCAGTCCGCTGATTGCACGTATGCACAATGGACGCTGGGCAGCTATATTCGGCAATGGATACAACGCACTCGAAGCAGACGGCCATCAGTCCAGCCATGGTCGCGGCGCAATCTTTATCGTTGATCTGGAAACCGGTGAACTACTCAGTAAGATGTTGACAAGTGCGGGTTCAGCAGCATGGCCTAACGGGGTAAACGCACCAACAGCCGTAGATCTGGATAACGACAACATTGTGGATATTATCTACACCGGTGATCTGGCGGGTGAATTGACCAAATACGATGTGCGCTCCAGTAATCCCGCCAGCTGGAGTCGCATCAGCGATAGGATGTTTGCAATTTATGATAACAATGGAAGGCGGCCAGTAACTGCGGAAGTAACGATCGGCAGTCACCCTTCGGGCGAAGGTGTCATGATTTACATGGCCTCTGGCAAGTACCTGGAACCGGCTGATCAACAAAACTCCAGCAGATTGAATCGCATCGTTGCAATGTGGGATAAAAACCCCTTTGTAGATCCGAATCTACTCGTCAATTTTAATGGCGGACAATTTCTGCAACAGAGGATCACCTCAGAGACGGCTGTTGCCTACGACACTGATGGCGATGGTTCAGATGACACATCACTTCGTATTAGAAAAAGTACCCAACAAGCCATCGACTGGGAGACGCACCTTGGCTGGTACATGGATTTTGACCATCCTTCCATGATGGGTGAGCAGGTCATCGTTAAGCCCTTGTTGCGTGAAGGTAAACTTTTAGTCTCCACGCATATACCGACTGGAAACGAGTGCACACCAGATCAATTAGGCTGGCTTATGATTCTTGACGGCGCATCAGGTGCCATGCTCCCACCTTCTATCGACTTGAATCGCGACGGAAGTTTTACCCCAGGCGAAGTGCTTTCCGGCGTTCAGGGAATCACCAATCCCTTAGCCTCTCCAACCATCGTTGCGGCCCAACACGAAGATGTCATCCTGACCAGCAAAGATGACGGGACAGGCTCGACTAGTACAACGTTAAATGCCAGTGGGCTGAATGGTCGCGTCAGTTGGCGCGAACTCAAGCCTTAGCGCACAGAGGTGGCCTGACGTTACTGATTGCCTGCTCTACTGATTACCAGCCACGACATCCAGACGAACAGCATTAACACCGAAACACTATAAAATCGGTATCGCCCGCAGCGTGGATCGTCTTTGTCGATGACAATGGCAGCGAACTTTACTGTGTTGTAGATGCTGACAACCATCACCGACATGAAGGCGGTTTCGACCGCTTTCCGTATTTTGCCGGTTGCGGACACCTTTGATTCAGAATTCAAAGTCTGCATGCCTTTAATACTAAGGGTAACGAGCGTCTATGGGACAATGGTTTTCGATTATGTAACATGTGAGATCCCACGTTAGAGCCTTTAATCATACATGTCATGATTAGCAGGATCTCACTTACCGTTGCACAAGAATATCTTGCGTCACATTCAACTCCGGTGCGTTGCCCGATCAATGTCAATCTGCTCAGTTTAACTGAGCCCGCTTGGTTAGCAGAACGGGATCATTAATGATCAATTGGCCCCGCGCACGCGAGATCAAGCCCTCTGACTCAAGCAAAGTCAATTCCCTGGACACGGCCTCTCTATGCGAGCTTATCCGATCGGCAATTTCTGATTGTGTCGGTACGGTTTTTAATGCTATCGGTGGGTCACCACCACCACCTTCTGACATCAGTCTCAGCAATTCGAAGCGAACCCTCTGATTGACTGTATAGGATGTATATTCATAAACCCGTTGTAACTGCAGACGTACCAGAGCAACCAGCCGAATCAACACCTGGTTCTTAGCTGACGGGTACTCTTCCAGCAAATCAAGAAAAGCCTGCTTGCCAAGACTCGCTACCATGGATGATTCGGTGCTAATGCAATCACTGGTCCTCTCACCGCTGTCGATTGCGGCAAGCTCACCAAACATCATGCCCGGCTGCAAATCTTCAAAATGGACTTGCTTCCCTGTCTGGTTGTACGCGCAGGCTCTAACCTGACCGCTTATCAAAAAATAAACGTGGCCATCATCATCAGGTGCCGGAATAATGAATTCGCCTGCATTATATTGCCGGCAAGACATTTTCTTTGCGATCTCGTCACGTTGCTCTGCTGTCAAAGCCTGGAATATATCGAAAAAACCGAGAGTTAGACCGGTAGGCGTAAGATTCATACCGTTGGTTTATCGTATTGACGCATAACAAACATCGTGTTCTTTAGATCAACCTACTGGGACAGCATTAAAAGCTTCTTTCGTAAATTTGAACGATACATTTCTGATTTACGGCTGTTAGTGAATTCAGACTTTAGTCTAAGAACCCCACGTCCCGATTTTAACAGACAACGGCCATTTATTCGGTAGGGAATACCAGGAATCTAAAATTTCAGCTAATGGTGCCGCTTGACAAGGAATTGTTGCGCGTCATCAGTTAAAACAGAACAACTCTTACCAGGTATAACTGGCGTTTCTATCCACAAATTCAAACCTCGAGAGCAATTAACAAAGATCAGTACATGATCAGTTACAAAGAGTCGCTTCGATTTTGCTGAAGCTGAAGCTGAACATAGAGGTATGAACCTCACACCGAACTATGAAAACAGGCTTGACATCGCTAACGTCTGCACCTTCTGATCAGGAAACCATGCCCCATCGAAAGGCCAGCATGGTGGCTTCTGCAATCGATTCAATTTCCAGCTTGCGATAGATATTGGCGACATGTGTTGCAGCGGTATTGCGACTGATACTGAGGGCTTTGGCTACTTCCGGACGTGTATAGCCGCTGGCAATGAGCGTCAGTACTTCATTTTCCCTGGCGGTCAACCGTTTAAGATTCAATAACTCCATCGCGCTGTGCGCGCTATTGGTGGACTTCTCATGAGTGGGGGATCGTTGCATCAAGCGCCACGTCAGTAAATCCTGTAGCTGCAGGAGCTCATTATCTGACAAGCCTTCAAGCCTGTCTTCCAGAGACGTTCTTTTAAATGGAAAATTTCGAGGCACGGGGCCTCTGGTAGTGCCGCTGAGCGTGAACTGAGACATCACACGAACCTCTATCGGGCTGAAGTTGAGAATCTCTAGACTCTCATTTGTGTAATTTTCAGCTTGTGGCATTTCTCACAACGATTTCGAATCAGTTATTGAATTTGCGGTTTAGATGACATAGGCCATCAAAGGTTGTCGTGAGCGGATCATCTTCAGGCGCTTAACGTCGATGGTAAACTGTCTGTTCTCTTCATGATCTGTAATATTTTTCATGCGGACAACGCATAATTTGCAAGCCTGAAAAGAATAGAAATGTCACTGCTATCGCATAGTAAATCGGCGCTCCAGGAAATTGAAAAGCTTCGGCGGGATAACCAAAGACTGACGCGTGAAAACCAGGAATTGCACGTCTTCAAACAACAACTCGATGCGATTCTAAATAACGCCCCAGTCGAAGTGTACCTGAAGGATCGTGAAGGCAGATATCTTCGAATAAACAAAGAGTTTGAAAGGATTTTCGGCGTTAAAAATGAAGACATCGTCGGATTGCTACCGTTCGATATGCATGATCCAGAACTGGCAGCAGCCACACGTGAGCATGACTTGTCCGTTCTGAATTCAGGACGCCCAGAGCGCCGTGAAGAAACCACTAAACTAGTCAGCGACGACCAGCTGCATACCCTCCTTACCATCAAGTTCCCGGTATTCAACAATCGGGGGGAAGTCAACGGTCTAGGAAGCATAGTCACCGATATCACTGAACAAAAGCGGCTGGAAGAGACCTTACGCCGCGCGCAGAGAATGGAAGCCATCGGACAACTGACAGGTGGCATATCCCATGATTTCAACAATATTCTAGGTATTGTCATGGGTAATCTTGAACTTCTGGAAGCCCATGTCCAGACAAATAAAAAGGCGCAAGTACATGTTGAATCTGCGTATAAGAGTGCCACCCACGGCGCTGAACTAATACGAAAATTACTCGGTTATTCACGAACCACAACAAGATTGGTCAATCTGGTATCACTCAACACGTTTCTGGATGGCATGAAAGCCGTCATCGAAAATTCACTCACCGTGGCGATCAACATCAGCATGCATTTTGAGGAGGATCTATGGAATGTAAAAATCGATCCCGGCGATCTGGAAGACGCTGTTCTTAATCTTTCGCTGAATGCACGTGATGCAATGCCAGATGGAGGGGAAATTGTAATAAAAACGGACAACGTCGCGCTTGACGAGCACTACACGCGCAATCACCCGGATTCTCGTCCCGGTGAGTTTGTCATGCTATCGGTAAAAGACAACGGCCATGGAATGAGCGCGGAGGTGCTCAAAAGAGCGACAGAGCCGTTTTTTACTTTGAAAGCGGACCTCGAAGGTACCGGCCTGGGCCTGAGCATGGTCTATGGATTCGTCAGTCGCTCCGGTGGACACATGGATATTGTTTCTGAACCCGGTCAAGGGACTGATGTCCGAATCTATTTGCCGCGTAGTGACGAACTACTGACCGAAGAGATCGCAAAACCCCATGCTCAGGCAGTTTTTGAGTACGGAAATGAAACGGTACTCGTTGTAGACGATGAGGAGTCTCTGATGGATATTGCCGTATCACATCTACAGAGCCTGGGGTACGAGACAGTCACGGCTTATGACAGTCAGCAGGCTCTGGCCGTACTGGAATCCGGCAAACACATAGACTTGCTGTTTGCTGACGTGATAATGCCCGGAAGCATGGATGGACACGAACTGGCGGCAGTAGCGAAAGCTGCGTATCCGTCGCTCAATGTGCTGCTAACCAGTGGATTCACCAGAAAATATACGGATAGGCCAACCACAAAAAATGAGCATGAGTCCGCAACAATGGCTAACCTGCTGGCAAAACCTTACAACAAATCCAACCTTTCCATCGCGGTGCGCAATGCACTGGATTCGCGCCCTGATCGATAAACAGCAACTGAACATCGACAGGCACCCTTCATAGTTTTTCGGCACAGGTAAAAGAACCACAGATAAACAGCTATCTGAACTGGCAGATACAATATAATGGCATGGCTTAACATAGTGCAGGAAACTAAAGCCTAACCTCAGCGACAACAAGCTCTTTTGTCACTGTTGCCAACATCGGAGCTACTGCTTGCAATCTTCATTCAAGTGGCTGTGGAGCCCACGGACAGCTATCCACAGACCCTCTGATTTCGTTAACGTCTGTATCATGCTATGCATAGTTTCCCAGGCACATGCGGATGAGCGCCTGGACGTCCTCGATGACGAAATACCGGTGGTACTGTCGGCATCCCGGTTGATTCAACCCATATCCAGTTCACCTTCTTCTATCACCATTATCGACGCCGAGATGATAGAACTCAGTGGCGCTCGAACCATCGTTGACTTACTGCGTTTGGTGCCTGGCTTTCAGGTTGGGCGGCAGGTAAATGGCAACCCGACCGCCACCTATCACGGCACTTCCGAACGCTACAATCCGAGATTGCAGCTGATCATTGATGGCAGGCCCACCTATGTGCCGTTGTACGGCGGCATTCCGTGGAGCGAGCTACCGGTAGCACTATCCGACATACAACGCATAGAAGTGACGCGCGCACCTAACGCAGCCACCTTCGGCCCTAATTCATTCAAGGCAGTAGTCAGCATAACCACACGCGCGCCGGCAGAAAATTCGGGATGGTTTGTCAATACGGAGGCCGGTGGTAATGAATTCAGGTCAGGTACCGTTTCCTACTACGAGTCCGGCGATAAAGTTGATTATCGAGTGACTCTGCAAAGCGAGCGAGATGAAGGGTTCGAGAATATATCCGACAATGAGCGCAGCAAACTGGGATCAGTCAGGACGCACTGGCAACTGACACCTACAGATCGAATAGGCATTGATATCGGGGCTACCCAAGGTGGTCATATGGAGCTGAGCACAATCGTTGAAGAAAACGATCTTGCACGCTATGAAGAAACCTTAAACGCCTATACCCAATTTGTCTGGGAACACGCCCACTCCAGTGAAGACTCCTGGCGTGTGCAATATTATTTTAACTACTTTGACATCAAAGACTCAGGATCAGAGACGTTCGATGCCGCAGCCGCTTCAGACAACCCGCTACTTAGCGGTTTGACGGTGGATGTGGACATTGATCGGGACTCACGTTCAACCCGTCATGAACTGGAAGTTCAACGCTCATTCAGGCTCAATCCGCAACACCGACTGGTTTACGGCGCTGCTGTCCGCCAGGACTCTGTCATGGGACAGTTTCAATTTGCTGACGAACAAACCCGCTACATTAACGCTCAACGTGTATTCGCACACTCAGAATTCGCACCGCGAGAAAAATGGCTGCTCAATTCCGGGCTGCTGATCGAAAACAACAGTATCACGAATATCAGCACTTCACCCAGGTTCAGCCTGGCGTACCAACACGCACCCGGACAACAACTGCGGTTTGGTTATTCACGTGGTATCCGCACGCCGCTGCTACTCGAGGAGGACGGCCTGGTGGAGTTTGATCTGGTCGTCAGCAATGGACTGGGCCTGACCGATCAGATAGTTATCAACGATGAACAGATAGAACCGGAAACAATTGACGTAATCGATTTCGGGTATTACTACAACAATGCGCGGCGAGGCTTCACACTGGACGCCAAAATCTCGTATCACGAACTACGAGATCTGATAGCACTCAAATTGCTACGTGAGGTTGAAACCGACACCTTCGATCAAACCGCCCGGGCGTACAGAAATCGATTTAACTACCAATTCACCACGTTTGAGCTACAGCTAGACTACAAGTTGAGTAACCGTTATCGATTTCGAGCTTCTTATGCCTATGCTTTCGGTGAGGATAGCGTATTAAATTCTCGAAATCTGATACCAAAGCATACACTGTCAGTACTCGGCAGTGTCCGTTTGAACAGGCAAATCACAGCCAGCGCTGAGTACTACTATTCCGGCAACTGGATATGGGACGACGTGAGAGATAAATCGAAGCTTAACAGGCTGGATTTACGGCTAGCCAAAAACATCCGCCTATCGCGTCTAAACGCATCACTGGCGCTGCAGGCAGAACTGGATCTGGGCGATACAGTCGATTACCTGCAACGTAATCAAGTTGAAAATTTGTATTTTGCACGACTAACTGTTCAGCTACCTTAATCTGTATCAAACATGCCTGAGCGTTTACGCGTAAATCAGTGTGTCAGCATCTTAGTGATGCTGATAACGCTATGCGTGACACCACAATGGTCGTTATCAAACACCGTTACAACCCCCTCTGCGCCAGAGCAATTTACCGATGACCGTCCCATCTTCGTGGTACTCGGATTGGCTAATTCTCTGAATGATGATATCAAACGAACGATAGCAACAGAATTTGTTGACAGGAACCTTTCCGTTATAGAACTCGATGATCAATCACTACGTTCAATTGAGTGGCCTGAGCAGGGTTTGATCATTGCGGCTGGTGTTGCTGGATGTGAACAAATTCTTGGTATCAATGTAACCCTGGATGTGCGATGCGTATTGTTGACCGAAGAGAATTTCCGGTCAATTCACCGCAATGCAAAATTACCACTACCTCGCTCACTTTCGGCTCTGGTGATTGATCAGCCAGTTGTTCGACAGGCGCAAGTCGCGCAACGCGTATACCCGGCCCTTTCGCGCTTCGCTGTGTTATCCGAATCAAATAAGCAGAACGACACCGCGAGTAGCAAAGAAATTTCACTGGACAGTAATCAATATCGCCCTACATTGCCACTGGCACCACAACTGAGTGAAGTGTTGGCAACAAACGATGCGTTGATAGCCATACCCGAATCGTCAATCTTCAGTCGTAAGACACTACGAACCGTTCTCCTGACTGCCTACGGATATGGCAAACCTGTTGTCGGACTAAGCCGTGCTTATGTCAAGGCAGGTGCGCTGATTACTGCCTATTCAACGCCTGAGCAGATTTTCAGGGAGATTGCCGAAACACCCACCACAGCGATAACTGAGTCAGCCACTATCGTGAGTTATCCACGGTACTTCTCAATAGCGGATAATGTTAACGTCGCCAAATCGTTACGCTTGACCAAACTGTTGAGTTTCGATGCGTATACCACGTTTACGGATAGAGACTTCCGGCCATGAGAAACTTGTCAATAACGAGTCGCATGTTGCTGGTAGCCTTTGTACCCGCCCTGCTAGTTGCATTTCTAATGGCGCTTTATTCCGTAGTGACAGGTGTCAGGGATAGCGAGCAGTCAGAATTGCAAAGGGCAGTGACGCTGGCTCAAGGGCTGGCAAACGCGAGCGAGTTTGCACTTGTCACTGCAAACACGCAACTGCTGGATGAATTGGCGCAACCACTGCTCGCGATTCCATCCATTCAGATTGTGTGTTTTTACGATGCAGAAAACGCGTTGTTACACGAAGCACATGCGGTAAATCAGCAGGAGCAACGTGTAGGAGCTGTTGCCTCTAAGCTTAGACAGTGGGTTTCGCAGCAACCTATGGTGAATCGGGTTAGCGCTCCTGTACAGCGAACAGATCTCACCCAGTTCCAGGATCCCTTGTTCGACAAGCGCTCAAGCACTGAACCGTTGGCTCCCTCGCACACAATATCTGGAGAAAAAGTCGGCCGAATCTTATTCAAGCTCGATTTGACACTGGCTTACCAGAATCAACTGGTCATCGTCAGACGGGGATTGATGTATGTCACGGTTGTACTTCTCCTGGCAATGGGCGCCGCATACAGCCTTGCCCGATCAGTAATCAACCCCATTCGAACACTGACACATTCAGTTAAGGCACTGGCCGCTAACGAATATGTAAAGATCCCCGCTGTGTCAGTTGGTGGGGAACTGGACGAACTGGCTGTTGGTGTTAATTACCTTTCTTCCGAACTGCAGGCGTTTCATGCCAGGCAAACTCAAGCGATTCAATTAGCAACCGAGGATTTACAAAGCACGCTAAGCCTTCTGGAACAAAAAAATACGGAACTGGAGCAAGCCCGGGAATCAGCTGAGACCGCCAGCGCTTTTAAATCGCAGTTTGTTGCAAATATGAGTCATGAAATAAGGACGCCGCTTAACGCCATTATCGGCACGTTATCGGTCATGAATAAATCCGGACTGGATATTACCCAGCTTGATCAGTTCACCATGATAAGCAATTCATCGAAGACCCTGTTATATCTGATAGAAGACATCCTGGATATCTCAAAGATCGAATCCGGCAATCTTGTTGTTGAATCTATTAGCACCAATCTTGAAAGTTTACTGGATGAAGTACACACCACGGTCGCTATGCAAGCAGTTGACAGAGGCGTCGAGTTTTTTGTCACTCCGTTGCCAGACCTGTCACTGCGAGAAGTTTACACAGACCCTACCCGGCTAAAACAGGTTCTACTTAACCTTGTATCTAACTCCATAAAATTTACCCATGAAGGACACGTACTGTTAAGCACAGAACTTATAGAACATGAATCAGGACTGCGGGTTGTCAAGTTCACTGTCAAAGATACAGGCATAGGTATTCCCGTTGAAAAACAAAAGCTACTGTTTTCAGCATTTACTCAGGTGGACATGTCAACGACACGCCGCTACGGCGGCACTGGTTTGGGACTGTTCATCTGTAGCGGCATCGTCGAACTTCTTGATGGCACTATCGAACTCAGCAGCGAGGCGGGCTCCGGTACCTGTATTGAAGTGGTAATACCTCTACAGGTGGCTAGAACCGCATCCATTCAACCCGTGGAGCCTGCACCAGAGGACAGTGGCGTGATCTATAGAGATTCGTATGCTCCGCTGCAACCCCTCGTAAAACAGTATGTAGAGAAAAATCTGGCAACACTGAAAACAGATACCAACCCCGCCTCATCGGTATACATCCAGAACATACCCAACCGTATGCTTGGGCGCAGCTGGGTTGGACCTATAGTGCCATCTTCCGAATCAGACAAGAAAGATAAACACTTGCCAGAACTTCATGATTACGAAAAGCGTATTGCACTGGTTAGCCAGCTGACACCTTCTATTCAAAAACGATTACAGCAGGCTGGATTTACTGGCTATGCCTTAAAAACTCCCTCAAGTATTGCATTCAAGCGTTCTTTACAACGAGCGTTGAGCGACCAACCCTTTGGAGTATCCGCAAGCGCCATTACCAATGACGACCGACCAGAAAAAACAGACCGTGTTTTGACAGTATTGGCTGTCGATGATCAAAGAATCAATATCGATCTTCTTATGCAATTTTTCGATTACCTGGAAATTCGTGGGATCTATGCCTCTTCGGGTAAAGAGGCATTAGCGTACGTGGAGACAGAGGAAATTGACCTGGTACTGCTTGATCTACACATGCCGGATCAGGATGGTTTCGAAATCGCGGAAGCCATTCGCAACAGCGCTGGTGCAAATGCACAGGTACCTGTTGTGGCCATGACGGCGGATGCCTACAGTTCCACGCGAAAACGGGCAATGGCAGTAGGCTTTGATGACCTGTTGACCAAACCTGCTACGGTTCAGGCAGTACGAGATGCCATAGCGCGGTGGACCCGCTCCACAGAGAATCCACGACCACAGACATCTCCTATGGTAGATCTACAAGCCTGCGCTGATGCTGTGAGCGGAAACATTACATGGGCAAGAACGGCATTAAAGACCTATGGGGATGAGGCACCACAGCACATCAGCGCATTACACACGGGGCTTGAAAAAAACGATAAAAAGCATCTGTTCGAAACTGCACATGCGGTCAAAGGTGTATCCAGGCTGTTTAGAATCAACCCTGTGTCTGATGCAGCAGAATCTCTTGAAGAGGCGTGTAATTCCGAAGATTGGCAGGAAATAAAAAATCGTGCCTACCTTCTGGAAACGCTACTTTTGAAGGCCGCCGGAGAATGCGCCAACATTGCAGCCCCAATCCCGGCCGAAGAAGAACATTCCAGTTGACTAACGGTATTTTCGATGTGATGTAAATGGCATCATGCAATCACTTATTCGAAAGTTTCAAGCCGAAACTTTCCAATTAACGCGCTTTAAGGTAATAACTATCGAGAACCTTAAAGATGCTGAATAGACAAATCCGGCACCTCCGGAATACCTGGATGGGTTAGCGTCTTTACCACGTGGATTTTTTTAGGGATGCCTGGCAACAATGTAAAACCGTTGTCAGACCAGACACGCCTGCCGCCTAATTCTAACGTTACAAAAAAAGCCGGCTTATCCGTCTCTAAAGCGACGGTGTAATCATCTGCCCCATCCAGGCCTTCTAACTTGATGGTGGGCGTGGGTATTTCATAATCCTTATACGGTTTAGGCCAATATTCCCCCTCACCGGCAATTGGATCAATAACATGTGTAATTGCGTCTGTATCCGGACATCCCTTCCATTGAAATCGTAAAAAACAACCATCGGGGATATCGCCATGGTTAAGCGTCATGAGATCGATAGCACGGGTTTCGCTAACCCGGCAGTCGCCTGACCATTGCCTCTGCACTATACCTGTCATATCAATAGCCAGAAGTGAATATTGTAGATTGACAGTGGTTGGGCGGTCGCTAACAGCACGCAACGAAAAGGGTGAGTCGTCACCTTGCGCAGCTCGATCAACCGGCACTATCATTAACATGACATCGCTATAGAATCGACGAGCCGCGTAGTGCAGCAGTTTCCACGCCCCGCCATATTCCAGTGATGACCAGGATGCAACGGGCCAGGTATCGTTCAATTGCCAGTAAAGTGTTCCCATGCAATGAGGTTTTAGAGAGCGCCAGTATTCAACTCCGGTGCGAATAGCCATTGCCTGCTGGCATTGAGATAAAAACACGGTACGTTCAAACGAATCGGGAAACCTGAAATATCGCACTAAGGTTTCAACAATACGGGCGTTGCCACCTTCATTACGCTGATGCACAGCCACTACGCGAGAACTTACGTTGCAATCTTCCTCTTCGGCGAAAGCTCGGATCATTGGCATCGAGGAGAATGATTGAAACCCGAACTCCGAACAAAATCGGGGGCGGATCTCCTGATAGGCGGAGAATGGTTTAGCTTCGTGCCAAACATCCCAGAAATGCATATCTCCCGCAACATCGCTTTTCCACCCATCAGCGTAATCCAGCAAACCCTGTGAGGGTGAACTCGGCCACCATGACGTTTGCGGTACTTCCCTGGCAACAATCTCTTCCAGAGCAGTATTCAATCGGACATAGTTGGCAAGATAGCGATCTCTATGAGTCCTGGTCACCTCCCACCATTGCAACGCCCCGACAAGTTCGTTATCACCACACCACAAGACAACGCTTGCGAATCTGGACAGGCGTCTGACCTGTTGGGTCGCCTCGGTGCGAACACTTGCTATCCAGTCGGGATTGGTGGCCGGATAGTGATTGCAGCTAAACATAAAGTCCTGCCACACAAGAATACCCAATTCATCACACAGCGCATAAAACCAGTCGGCCTCGTATTGCCCGCCACCCCAGACGCGCAGCATATTCATATTAGCGTCAACCGCTGAAGTGAGTAGCTCTCTAACAACCGCCGGCGTACCACGAGCAGGAAGCGCATCCGCAGGTATCCAGTTTGCTCCGCGCATAAACACGGCACGACCGTTTATCTCGATAGCAAACCCACTGCCGGGACCTTTGACGTCTGGCTTGCGCTCAATGCAAGCTTCACGTATGCCAATGTCAGACTGCCATCGTTGGCTGTCAAGCTCGATGCTCAGGCTATGAAGGATTTGCTCGCCCAGCCCTTGTGGCCACCATCGGTCCGGGTTGGGTACTGGCAGTTGTACATCAATGCTCTGCTCGCCCGGGTATAGTTCCACGTGTTGACTAGTGACAATGTTGCCAAGAGAGACGGTACAACTGGCACAGCCTTTCTGAAAAACCTGAAGCCGGATATTAATAAACAGCGTTACATCCAGATCATCGAAGCGTTGGTTGATACTCACGTCATCGATACGACAAAGAGAATACTCAACCAATTCCACCGATCCATAGATACCGGTTGGCATTAAACAGATATTC
The DNA here is from genome assembly GCA_045106855.1 of Granulosicoccus sp. GTDB lineage: Bacteria > Pseudomonadota > Gammaproteobacteria > Granulosicoccales > Granulosicoccaceae > Granulosicoccus. The sequence continues at coordinate 12,358 of JBGCFI010000002.1, read as the reverse complement.
CAGTCCCAACCGGAATGACAGGGTGTTTTACGCAAAAAATGATTATTGGGAATTCTGCAGTTCTGGCTATCTGGTAAGTCGAACGGATGTGATTGTCTTAATTGTGCAGCAACATCTCGCGATACCTCAAACTCGATTTTCAGCTGATTGTCGCCCGCCCGCAGCGCCTCGCTGACATCAAACGCATAACGAACAAACTGATTGTCAGTGTCGCCAACACAAATATCGTTCACACTGACCCTGGCAATACAGTCGATATTGTCAATCGTCAGCACAGCATGATGTCCCGACGACACAACATCAAATTCGAATTGACGGGTCAGCACCCAGGCTGTCTGATTCACCCAGTCAACAACAAACTCATTGTCTCGATAGTAAGGCTCATCAATTAACTTTGCTGCTAACAGCGCCGAATGAACATCACCAGGAACATCAAATGGCACAGCGCCGGTTTGTGTCAGGGGTAGTTTATTTTTGGCAATGACATCATCAGGAGATGGAGCCAGTATCCAGCCATTGTTCAACTCAATGCCATTGCCCATGATCAATTAGCGACTTTCATACCTGATAGCGCTTTACTTATATGAGCCAAGGTTGCCATCAAACCAGCAGCGCTGCAGCGTCTTCCGGTGTCAATGGATCTGGTCGATCGCATCGTGTTGCAATCTGTTCGAAGTTACCACTCTCACCGGAGCGCAGTATTGATGTCATGACATCAACAGCATGTATCGCAAGCTCCAGCGAACATCGGTGCTGCCTGCCACTTTGCAAGGCATCAACCATATCGGCAAGTCCGGCAGTACGATAATTGCTCACCCAGCCGAGTTTTGCATGCACTTGATTGGGCCTGCCAAAGGGATGATCCCAAGGTTTTACAGGATTGATCAGACCAGTCGAGTCGGCCATTTCGAGCATACCGCCAAAGAAATTCGGATCGGGGACAAATAAACTGCCCTCGGCACCATAAAGCTCCATATTGGCATGTCGATGTGCCCAAACATCCCAGCTACTCGATAGCGTGATGGTGGCACCCTGTTCGAACTCGAGTAGAGCGTGAATGTTAGTTGGCGTGTTAACCGGAATGGTTTCGCCGTAGCGCGGTTCAGAGGTAATGGTTCTGGTAGCCGAGGCAGAACTTGTCAGCGCGCCAACGCGTTTGACCGGACCCAGCAACTGAACCAGATTAGTGACATAGTACGGGCCGATATCAAGCACCGGGCCTGCACCGGGCTGGAAAAAGAAATCGGGATTCGGGTGCCATTGCTCCATACCGTGGCTCATCACATGAGCGGTACCCGCGACGACTTTACCTATATCACCAGCATCGATAACAGCGCGTGCCTGCTGATGTGCGCCACCGAGAAACGTATCGGGTGCTGAACCAACACGCAATGATTGACTGTCGGCCAGTTGGCGAAGGGTTTCACCCTGCTCCAGCGTCAATACCAGTGGTTTCTCTGAATAAGCATGTTTACCCGCTTCAAGAATTTGCCGAGTGACATCGAAGTGCGCATCCGGGATAGTCAGATTGACTACAACGTTGATATCGTCGGCAGCGAGCAACTCATCAACGCTGCTGGCCCGGACACCAAACTGTTCAGCACGCGCCCTGGCAGCCTCAATATTCATATCGGCTACAGCGACGACTCGGACTCCCCGAAACAGAGGGGCCAGACGCAGATAAGCTTCTGAGATATTACCGCAACCAATGATCCCAACACCCAGGTTACTCATAACTGATTTACCAGGAGCGAGTTGAGGGTCTCAATGGAGCGGCTGGCAAACCGATGGTGATCGTTGGGATTGTCGTGTTCCATTATCCGGTATTGTACGGCGGTAGTATCCAGCGCTTTTAACAATGCAGGCCAATCCATCGTGCCCTGTCCAACGTCTGCCCAACCATCCTCATCAAGACATTCACCCTCTGGCGCCAGATCCTTTATATGCGCACTAATCAGGCGATCGGAATATTGTTCTATCCATGTTAACGGATTCTGCTTTCCGACAACACACCAGGCCACATCAAACTCAAGCAGTAAACTGTCGTCGCCGGCAAGAATAAGATCCAGCGGTAGCAGCTCAGAGTCTATTGCAGCAAATTCGAAGGCGTGGTTGTGCCATCCGAACTTTAGTCCAGCATCCTGTAGCGGCTTACCTATCTCTGCCAATGTCTTACCAAGCGCCTCCCACCCAGCAGCCGTTTTGGTACGTTGATCGGGCGACACCGCCGGGACAAACACGACCTCTGTGTTTAGCGAGTTGGCGTGAGATATAACGGTGTCCGGCTGATCGCGCACGGCTTCCAAGGAGAAATGACACGTTGCCATGTGCAAGTTATTAGCATCCAGATCTGCTTTAAGCTTGCCAATGTCAACGCCTTCAGCGAAAAGGCCTCCAAAGCCTTCGACCTGACTGTAACCCAACTTACTCAACATGCTGAACGTATCGGCAAGCGGAGAATAGTTTCGTGAACTGTAGAGCTGGTAGGAAATAGGCTTCATGGTTTCAGGTATCCGTGACAAATCAATGTAAACAGAATGTCGCTGTACTCTTCTCCGTGGTGCGCCGCGAATGAAAACAAACGCTTTCCGGGCGAACTATCATGAGTGCTTGCCATTCAAGTTGTAGGTATATCTTTTTCGTCTATCAAGTGTGCCTTGCGAGCAATTTTATATTTTTACAAACGCTGTTCAGAGGCTTTGTCAAAGACCGAAGCAGCCGCAGGATTAATACCGATAGTCAGCGATTCACCGGGGCGCACCCGTGCCTGCCCATCCATACGAACACGAAACGGACTGCCCGCAAGTGTCGCCAACACCAGCGTATCTGCACCAGTCGGCTCAACGATATCGACCTCTACCGTCGTCTGGAACGCAGCATTTGATGCACTGTCATCGGTGATGATGTGTTCCGGGCGGATACCCAGCCAGACATCACCTGACGCATTGGCATCGGCAAATTCGTATCCCTTCATTGGAAAGGCATGTTCGCCTACCCGAATAACACCCTTGTCGAGTTGACCTTCGAGAAAGTTCATGGACGGAGATCCAATGAAGTCGGCAACGTATTTGTTCATTGGGCGATTGTAGATTTCATCTGGACTACCAAGCTGCTGTACCGATCCGTTCTTCATTATGGCGATGCGATCAGCCAGTGTCATGGCTTCTATCTGATCGTGCGTTACATAGATCATGGTGTTCTGAAGCTGGTTATGTAAACGTTTAAGCTCCACACGCAAATCGGCACGCAGTTTTGCATCCAGATTCGACAATGGCTCATCAAAAAGAAACACATCAACATCGCGCACCAGGGCTCGCCCGATGGCAACTCGCTGACGCTGCCCGCCGGACAATGCGCCAGGCTTGCGTTTAAGCAGCGGCTCTATCTGAAGAACCTGAGCTGCATAAGCGATACGTTTTTTAATCTCGGCTTTAGGTACGCGAGCATTCTTGAGACCAAAGGATAAATTGCCCTCGACACTCATCTGTGGATAAAGTGCATAGGATTGAAAGACCATACCGATACCACGTTCGCTTGGCTCAGCCCAGGTGACATTTTTACCCTTGATGAAAATCTGCCCATCGCTGGCTTCCAGCAACCCGGCTATGCAGTTGAGCAAGGTGGATTTGCCACAACCGGATGACCCCAACAGCACCAGAAACTCACCATCGTACACATCGATATCGAGTTGACGTAATACACTGACTGACCCGAAAGACAAGTCCAGCTTACGAACCGAAACACTGACATCTTGCATGTATTGATTATCCCTTCACAGCGCCGGCAGCTATACCACGAACAAACAGCTTGCCCGACGCAAAATAGATGATCAGCGGAACGAGCCCCGTCAGCAGCGTCGCTGCCATATTGACGTTGTACTCTTTCACACCTTGTACGGAATTCACGATGTTGTTCAGTTGCACCGTCATCGGATAAACATCGGGCTTGGTATAGACGACACCGAACAGAAAATCATTCCAGATGCCTGTGACCTGAAGAATAATAGCGACAACAAAGATCGGTAGCGACATTGGCAACATGATGCGAAAAAAGATACCCCAGAAGCCTGCCCCGTCGACACGTGCGGCTTTGAATAGCTCTTGCGGCACCGAAGCAAAATAATTGCGAAAAAGCAGTGTGAGAATGGGCATGCCAAATACCGTGTGCACTAGCACCAACCCCCAGAGACTGCCATACAGCCCGATCTCTCTCAGTATGATAACCAAGGGGTACAACATGACCTGGTAGGGAATAAATGCACCTATGATAAGAATGTTGAAAAACAGCTCCGAACCCTTGAAGCGCCAATTGGCAAGGGCGTATCCATTAATGGATGCAATAGCAATGGACAGCAACACCGATGGGATGAGTATACGTACCGAATTCCAGAACCCTCGGGACAGGCCATCACAGTTTATTCCGGTACAGGCTTCGGCCCAGGCTTTCACCCAAGGCTGGAAAGTCACCTCTACCGGTGGACTGAAGACATTGCCCAGTCGGATCTCCGGCATGCCTTTCATGGAGGTTATGACCATCACGTATAGAGGCAGCAGATAGTACATCGCTACCAGTATCAGTATTCCGTACAGGAAAATATTGTTGCGGGAAAGATACTTGCGCGGTTTTGAACCTCGCGGCCCCTCCTCTAGCAATGACTTATTCATGCTTACGCCCTCCATATTGAAGATAGGCGTACGGGACGAGAATGATGATGACCATGACAAGCATCATGGTGGATGCCGCAAATCCCTGACCAAGATTCTGACTGAGGAACATCTTGTCATAGACATACTTTGCAGGTACCTCCGAGGAGATACCCGGCCCGCCAGATGTCTGGGCTACCACAAGGTCGTAGACTTTTACAATACTTGCTGCAATGAGCACCAGAGAGGTAATGAATACTGGTTTCATCATGGGGACAATGACCACAACGTAGGTCTTCCAGGTAGAGATACCATCGACCCTGGTCGCTTTCCAGATGTCTTCATCGATGCCCCGCAAGCCAGCCAGCATTATGCACATGATAAGCCCGGTACCTTGCCACAAGGCCGCAATGAGAACCCCGAAAATGACGATATCCGGATTGTTGAGCGGGTCGAATGTAAAGCTATCCCAGCCAAGGCCACGCATGATTTTCTGCACACCGAAATCAGGGTTGAGAATCCATTGCCAGACAAGGCCGGTAACAATGAAACTCAACGCAAACGGGTACAGGAAGATTGTCCGGAAAGCATCTTCGTAACGAATTTTTCTATCCAGCATTGCAGCCAGAAAAAACGCGATAACCAGCGTAAAAATCAGAGAGCAGATGCCAAAAATTGCAAGATTCTCAACCGAAACCAGCCATCGCTTGGTGCCCCATAGTCGTTCGTATTGCTGCAGACCCACAAAGTCGAGCTTGGGCAATAGACGTGACTTGGTGAACGAATGCACGACCGTCCATACCGACCCACCAACGAACACCACCATAGCCGTGAGGATCATGGGAACAGAGGCGATTTTGGCAGGCAGGTAACGCAACCATTTTATGGGTCTGCGCCGTGATGCGACACTCGGCTCAAACGTCGTGTCAACGTTGGGCATTGGGTCTGACATGGTTCAGGACTCCGACATTCAGCAGCTTATAAACACGCTGAGCTGATTCGGCCGATTAAACAAAACGACATCGAACGAATCAGCTCATCTATGCGTCAGATCACTAACACGTGATCAGTCTGCGTCGGCGATAATGTCGGCAAAGCGCGCTTGTGCTTCGTCGACCGCAAGATCTTCTGAGGACCAGAACTCGACCATCAGATCTTCAAGCTGACCTTGGGTGTCTGGCGAGAGGAGTTGGTCTCTACTCGGCAAAATGTTGCCATCAGCCAGGATTTGCAGACCCTTTTTCATGCAATCGTTGGCGGCCGCAAGATCCACATCGCCACGTACAGGCAAAGAGCCTTTTTTCAGATTGAAATTGACTTGGACTTCCTTGGTCAACATCAGAGAGGCGAGTTCTTTTTGCGCAGCTTCCACTTCAGTATCATCCTGCTTGGGAAAATAGAATGCATCTCCCGCCGTGGAGATAACTTCATTGACGCCCAATCCTGGTAGGCAAGTGTAGTCCTCACCGGCAGTCTGGCCTGCTACCTGAAACTCACCCTGCGCCCAGTCACCCATGATCTGACCACCGGCTTCACCGGTAATGACCATATTGGTCGCCTGATTCCAATCTTGTACATTTGTGTCAACGGATAATTTGCGAGCGGCGGCGGCGGCGTCAAATACTTTCCTGAAGACGTCACCACCAGCAACTTCTGAGTTTTTATTGGCAAAAACTTCAGTCCAGGCATCAAGACCTGCAATGGCAACAATCATTACGTTGAAAGCACCGCTGGATTGCCAAGGCTGACCACCCATAGCGAGCGGTACTTTACCAGCCTCCTGTAATGCAGGGGCTGCCGCAACAAACTCATCCCAGTTTGCAGGTACATCGACGCCGGCGTCAGCGAATGCCTTGTGTGACAGCCATATCCATTGCCAGGAATGTATATTCACTGGTACACAGTAAATGCGTCCATCAACAGTACAACTATCAAGTAATGAGTTCGGGTGAACGATATCCAGCCAGCCATCGGCTTCGGCGACATCAGTAAGATCCAGCATCAAACCTGCTTCTATGAGCTCTTCTGTCTGGCGACCATGATTGAACTGTGTTGCACCCATGGGATCGCCGCCGATAATACGGCTGACCATGACCGGACGGGCGGTACTACCACCACCGGCGATAGCGCCGTCGACCCAGTTGTGTTCAGTATTCTCGTTGAACGCTTTGGCAAATTCTGCAACCGCAGCAGCCTCACCACCTGATGTCCACCAATGAGTGACTTCAAGATCGACGGCCTGACTCACGCCACACATGGCCATGGCCGCGGCACCCAGACAAGTATGACTAATGGCTTTTATATTTAATTTCATCAAGTTTCCTCCAAGGGTTTATTGACTTGCAAAAAATTCTATATCGATTTAGATTAGAAGTCTATAACGATTTAGATTTTCGTGATCCTGCGCGAATCAGATTCGGATATTTTCGGAATTTAAATCAGCGCGGCGCTATTTCCAACGTGCTGCCACCAATAAACGTTTCCGCATGGACAAATCAGATAACTCGAAAAAGGCCGCGGCACCCAACCCTGAGCCTGTGCAGGCATCACTTGCACCGGGTGAGCGGCCGACACTGAAGACCATTTCACGGCTGAGCGGTCTGGCAGTTCCAACGGTCAGCCGAGCGCTTAGCGACGCACCGGACATCGGGCAGCGGACCAAAGAGCGAGTGCAGGCCATAGCGCAACAGATCGGTTATCGGCCCAACCGCGCGGGATTGCGACTGCGAACCGGCAAAACGCAAGTGATATCGCTGGTGCTTTCTACCGATTACGACGTCATGAACCAGACAGCCGTACTCATCGGATCCATCGCTCGGGGATTGCGAGGCACCGATTATCACCTTAATGTGAACCCATCATTTGCGGACGATCGAATGTCTCCGATTCGGTATATCGTTGAGTCCGGCTCAGCCGATGGCATCATCATGAATGCCACGTTGCCCGATGATCCTCGCGTCAACTATCTTCGTGAGGTTGGATTCCCCTTCGCCACACACGGTAGAACATCCATTGCCGAAAAGCATGCCTATTTCGATTTCGATCACGTTCGACTGGGACAACTGATACTTGGTGAATTTGCCAAACGTTCTCGCCGTTGCGTTTTCCTGATTCCGCCTCCAAAAACGCAGAATTATTCTCAGGACCTCATACGCGGCGCGCAACAGACAGCTGATAAGCACGGTATGACGCTAACCATTCCAGAACAAACGAACTGCGAGTCGCCACTGGAAGAAATAGAAGCCACTATTCACTCACATTTCAAACGTTTCCCTGAAACTGACGCTCTTTTATCTGCATCCACAACGGCCGCTCTGGGTGCAATTGCCACGGTCGATAATCTGGGATTAACCATTGGTACGGATGTCGATGTCTGCACACGAGAAATCATTCCGCTACTCGGGCGTTTTCGACCCGGGATATTGACGGTCGATGAGGATGTGTCACGAGCTGGCCAGTTTCTCGCAAAAGCAATACTGCAAGCGATAGAGCATCCGGAAATGACACCGTTACAGGCACTTGAGGTTCCGGAAAACATCAACGTATTCTCCTGACGATTGCAGCATCGGATACCGTGTATTAAGTGATGTAAGCAGCAGCCCTGCTGACATGGATGTATTGACACATTGGTAAAATTCAATCTTAATCACAAATACATACTCACTGGAAACGTTTCCTGATCATCATTTATTAGAATTTTAATATCACGCAGCCTTGTCGCAACAGGCTTACAGCGAATTTACTTTTGTCAAAAACAACGCTGACACGTGAGCGACAACGACGTTTTTATTCACGCTATCTGCGAATCATTTTCATTGACCCGAATGTAGCGCTGCTCCAATCACAAGAAAGGTAATAGTCCCTTTCGCAAGATCACTACCCTGAGATAGCCTCTCCATCAATGCAAAACCTTGCATACAGGCGTTGATCCCACAGACGTTAACTAATGGATTTCTGCCTTTGTTTGTTGACTTCTTGTGAAAAACTAATACGGAAATCAAACAATGATCACCGATCTCACAACACTTAAAAACCCTATCAAAGTACTCGTTCCGCTGGCAATTGCCATGACACTTGTCGCATGCAGCGACTCTACAAGTGTCACACCCGAGGTACAAGCAGACCCAGCTCAGGATGCCAACCCCGACCTGAATCCTCCTGCAATACCAGGAACAGGAACAGGAACAGGAACAGGAACAGGAACAGATACGGATACGGATACGGATACGGATACGGATACGGATACGGATACGGATACAACACAAAATGATACGGAACTGGAAGCCGCAAGCCGTATTGATATTCCCAGATACGATCAGTTAATTGAGAACGTCACGAACGTGCTCAACGCAGAAGAATTCAACGGTGATAACTACGCCGCGGCGGTAGCAGCTGTTGCCGAAACAAGCGAAGCGCAGGTTGTCTACAGTCACGTTGCATTCCTGGCACTGTTGGAAAGCCAGGTTATTGCCGATGAATCGCCACTGACCCTGCAGGATACTGTCAATTCAGATACATTGCTGAACGGCAGTAGCAGTGTCAACCGGACTCACACATGTCCCGACGGTGGATCCTTGCTAGCGACAAAAGCCGAATCATCGGACACCGTGGACCTGGCAGGCCGCTACAGTTTTGATGAATGCCAGATAGGTGGAATTCTGATTGACGGTGGATACACCGTCCGATTGAGACCCACCGACAACGCCTTCACAACCGATATCAATCTGGGGATTCAGATTGATGGAGTAGATGGCGTATCTACGTCCTTGTCCGGATCTGTGATAAAAAATGAGACACTCGCTGTTGACGCCTCAGGAGTCAATAACTCTACCAGCGAAAGCTCGGTAGCCATGACAACCACTGTCACCGTCCCCTCCGATGTTGTTTTAACTATGGAGGTTTCTACCTTGAATACGCTTACCTCCGACGCCGACAGTCTCCCAACACCAGACTTATTGCCCGAAGATGAATACACCGTTTCATTAGGCAACGCCAGAGTCTGGGTTAGTGATAACAACAGCGCAAGACTATCAGGCACCACTACTGCCGGAGGATCACCACTAACCAAAACAGCAGGCGCAACCACATTTGAACAAGGCAACGTAAATTTTTACCTATTGCCAGATTCAAATACAATGACAATACAAGCAGACAACGGTGACCCGAAAAACTTCGATACCCTGGTGACACTAACAGACGGTTCAGTTGTCTCGTTTTTTACACCATGGGATAGCGGAGATTATGCATTCGGCCCAGCAGGTAGTGTGCTGGGGTTTAGTCTGCCAGCTGAAGCGCAGTGATTTTTTCAGGGCAAGGGTCCAAGGCGAACTTGTCTTAGAATACGGAAAGCCCTCTAACTGCTAAGAACCGGTAAGCTTACCCACACTGACACTAAGCACTACCAGTGATCTTCATAGCAGTGCTACCACTTACGACAAGACAATTAATTCCCTGCCCGGCCTGCCTCGACGCCTATATCAAAGGTGGAATGTGATAGCTTAACTCTCCAAGCCTGATCGTATAATTTTGGTCGAACCGGGAGATTTAGATATGGCAGATCCAGTAAGCACCTCTTGTTGCGGTCCAGGCTATGCGTCTCCTGCCGAGGCCATGCAGGCACCACGAGAGAAGCTTCTGTATACGATTGCCATTTACGTGGGTACAGGCATTCAAAAACCCGATTACCTGGCAACTATTGATGCCGACCCAGACAGCCCGGCCTACTCTCAGGTTATCAGCCGATGCGAGATGCCCGGTATCGGCGATGAGCTGCATCACATGGGCTGGAATGCCTGCTCCTCTTGTTATTCCGATGGTGAAATGGAGAGAAAGTACTTAATCGTTCCCGGTGTACGTAGCTCCAACCTGCACATTATCGATTGTGGCACTGATCCTCGTAATCCGTCGGTGTACAAGGTAATCAGCGGTGATGAAATCAAAGAGAAAACCGATCTCTCCGCGCCACATACCGTTCATTGCCTGGGCTCGGACATCATCATATCCATGTTGGGTGATGCCAAGGGCCATGCACCCGGTGGTTTTTTACATTTGAACAAAGACTTTGACATTGTCGGGCGTTGGGAAAATGATCTCGGTGGTATGAAGTTCAACTACGACTTCTGGTATCAACCACGTCACAACGTCATGGTATCCAGTGAATGGGCAGCACCTAATACGTTCATGCCCGGGTTCGACCTGGAAGAGGTAGGACACTTGAAATATGGTCGGGAAATACACTTCTGGAATTTCAAGGAAAAGAAAGTAGAGAATACTGTCTACCTTGGAGAGGATGGCCTTGTCCCGTTAGAGGTCAGGTTTCTGCACGATCCAGACTCGTCACACGGCTTCGTGGGGGCCGCTATGTCATCCAATATCATTCACTGGTACAAAAAAAATCAGGAGTGGATTGTCGAAAAGATCATCGACGTCGAGAATGAAAAACACCCTGAATGGCCAATCCCCTTGCCGGGTCTCATCACCGTTATACTGATATCAATGGATGATCGGTTTCTCTATTTTAGCAACTGGCTTCACGGCGATATTCGTCAGTACGATATTTCCGACCCCCATAACCCGGTCATGACTGGCCAGGTATGGATGGGCGGCCTACTAAAGAAAGCACCAACCGTTAACGGTGTTGACATTGCAGGTGGTCCCCAGATGATCCAGATGAGTCTGGATGGAAAACGTTTGTATGTCACGACATCATTGTTTTCCACATGGGATAACCAGTTCTATCCGGAAATTCGTCACAAGGGCGGTGTGATGTTGATGGTTGACTGCAATACGGAAACTGGGGGAATGGAAATCAACAAAGATTTTATCGTCAACTTTGGCAATGAACCTAACGGTCCTTCCCGTTGCCATGAGACCCGTTATCCCGGTGGTGACTGCACATCTGATATCTGGATATAGAGTAAATACATGATGAATCATCAAGAAGACTACCCGGCCGAGTATCTGGCCAGCATACTCTCCGATGTCAAAACCATCGCCATGGTAGGTGCCAGTCCGGACGCCACTAAGTTCAGCTACGGTGTCTTGCGCGTGCTGCATGAGCAGGGATACAACATGAAACCGGTTAATCCAAAAGAGGCAGGCAACGAAATTCGCGGACTGAAAGTGTTTGCATCGCTTGCCGATGTTGATGAACCCATCGATATGGTCCAGGTCTTTCGTGCCTCTGAAGCTCTACCCGGCATTGCCCGCGAAGCCATCGATGTCGGCGCAAAGGTGTTATGGGGTCAGATTGGTGTATATCATGAGGATGCTGCGAGGCTCGCTGAAGAGGCAGGCTTGCGAGTCGTTATGGACCGTTGCCCGAAGATTGAATTGTTTAGACCATTCTGGAAGCCAAAGCTTGGGCAGACCATCTAAATCATAAACAATCACTCAACCATGCTGGATATAAAAACCTTTAAGGTTACGTTGCGCAATTCAGGCGTAACTCTGGACGTGGAGAGCGACAAGCCCATATACCAGGCAGCTCTTGAAGCTGGCTACCAACTTCCCATTGGTTGTGCGTACGGGGGTTGTATTACCTGCGCTGCTAAACTGATATCGGGTAGTGTTCGGCAGCCCGGAGCTTCTGCTCTAAACAAACGGCAATCCAACGCCGGGTATATTTTGCTTTGTGTGGCCAGACCAAAAACCGATTGCGTCATTGATGACGGTGTTGATTCTCACGATATGCTGTATGAAAATCCTTTTTCAGG
>JBGCFI010000019.1:0-20915 GCA_045106855.1 Granulosicoccus sp. | reverse complement strand
GGTGAGTATCTCGGATGGATTCTGTATGACGATGGCGCTGCACTTTGGCAGGAGATGTATGACGAAGCGGGCTACGATGTTGTAGCAACTCCTTGCGGCGTCATCGCACCGGAAACATCAGGCTGGTTTAAAAACGAGATTAACAGCTTTGATGACCTTAAAGGTCTGAACATGCGTTTCTTTGGTTTGGGTGCTGAAGTTATGCAGAAGCTTGGTGTATCAACATCACTTCTCGCCGGTGGCGATATCTTCCCAGCCCTTGAACGAGGTGCAATTGATGCGACTGAATTTTCCATGCCCAGAATTGATGCGAACCTGGGTTTCCACAAGATCGCTAAATTCAACTACTTCCCAGGGTGGCACCAGCCTTCGACCCTGTTTGAACTGCTAATCAACAAAGACGTCTATGATGAATTGTCGGATGTCGCCAAGAATCAGATTGAAGTGGCTTGTCTGGCCAATATCACCACTAGTTTGGCTGAAGGTGAAGCAACCAACTATGCAGCCATGGTGGATAACGCTGAAAATAACGGCGTGACCATCAAACAATGGCCTCCGGAAATGCTTGAGACATTTGAAAGCACTTGGAATGAAGTTGCAGCGGGTCTGGCTGAAGAAGATGCCATGTTTAAAAAAGTATGGGACGACCTGGCTGAGTACCGTGAAGGGTACAAAATTTGGTCTACCAATATCTACCTGCCTCGCAAGTAGTCAAGTTAGTTCTGTCCGTGATCTAGAAAGGGTGGTCATTGACTGCCCTTTCTTTTTAGCTCATCCACCCACCGCTTGTGCCAAGCCAGCTATGCCCACCTCCCAAAGCGAGCTAAGAAATGCCTGATACTTCGCCAGACAGTAATGCGCCATTCGTGATCAGTGACCCTGGTGAGCGAAGACGAGAAGAACACTACAAAGTCGATCGCTTTGTAGTGGGTATTTCCAATGTCGTGGCGTGGATATTCCCGATCTTGATGTTTGCCATTGTGTCTCAAGTCATTATGCGTAAGATGGGCCACAACCAAGCTTGGTTGGATGACGGGCAATGGTGGTTATACGGTTTTGCAATGATCACCGGCTTCGCTTACGCAATCACTACAGACAGTCATGTACGGGTCGACATCTTTCATCAGAATTTTTCGGTCGCTAAGAAAGCCAAACTCGAAATCTTTGCACTCGGTTGGTTGTTATTACCGTTCATAGCGATTATGGTCGATATTCTAGGTCACTATGCCTTTGCTTCATGGACAGCAAGAGAAGGCTCGGACAGCCCTAACGGCCTGCATCGCTTGTACTTACTAAAGATTACATTACCCATCCTACTCATCATTGCCGGAATGGCCGCGTGGTCGATGATGAAACGCAACCTACGGCTGTTCACTACACCGACCATGGTCAAATGCCTGATCGGTGCATTCCCATTCGCGTGGTTTTTTTTAGAGAGACTGATGCATTATGGATTTTACTGGTATATAAAAATCAATAACCCAGATATCAAGCCACGCAAAATTTCCAAAGAACCGTTGATGGAGTATTCAACCGTCTCAGCGCTAACAATTCTTCTCATACTGATCGTTGGCTTGTGGGTATTTAGCCGCAAGAATCGGGAGCAATAATATGGAGGTTCTTGCATTCCTCGGTCAGTATTTGGATTTGAACCAGTGGATGGTTTTAGCCATGTTCCTGGTCTTTGTAGTTTTTCTATTTGCAGGTATTCCAGTGGCGTTTTCACTGGTGGGTGTGAGTTTGATTTTTGTTGTGCTGGGGGAATATGTTCTAGATGAACATCGTAAAGCGATATCCGAGGTTATCGAATTCAAACGTACCGGCATTACTTATAAAAAAATGGCGGTTAATGCCGGGCGATTTTTCGGTGGCATTATAAAAAACCCGGTATTAGTGGCTTTGCCCATGTTCATTTTTATGGGTTTGATGCTTGATCAATCGGGTGTGGCTCAACGGATGATGCGTTCAATGCAGGTGTTATTCGGTGCATTGCGCGGTGGCCTGGCGCTCACTGTTATGCTGATTGGAATTATTCTTGCCGCGTCCACAGGTGTTATTGGTGCATCAGTTGTACTGCTGGGTGTTATGGGCCTACCCGCAATGATGAAACAAAACTATGGCAAACCGATCGCAACAGGGACGATTGCTGCCTCCGGCACGCTGGGTATATTGATTCCGCCGTCAATTATGCTGGTGATCATGAGTGATCAGCTTTCCATCTCGTTAGGCGATCTTTTTATGGGCGCATTGATCCCGGGGCTAATCCTTGGCGCGCTGTATATTATTTTTATTATTTTGTACGGCCTGGTAAGCCCCAAATCCATGCCGTTACCCGAAAACCAAGAACCGGTAACCTCTAAGGTTTTACTGCAAGTTGCACTATCAGTGGTGCCGCCGATGCTACTTATTCTTTTAGTGCTCGGTTCCATATTCTTTGGATTAGCGACACCAACCGAAGCATCTGGACTTGGAGCGCTGGGAGCAACAGCCCTGGCATTGTTGAGTGGTAGGTTGAACTTAGTTATCTTCCGCGATGTATCTCGACAAACACTTAATACAGCTGGCTACATCGTTGGTATTTTTATCGCTGCCAACTTCTTTGCATACATTTTGCGCCGCTACGGCGGCGACGCAATCATCGAAAACCTGGTGCTAGGCACGTCTGACAATCCACAAATGATTGTGCTCTTTATTTTATTTATTATTTTTCTGCTGGGCTTCTTGCTCGACTGGATAGAGATCACCTTGATCATCATGCCATTGATGCTGCCGGTGATATTGTCACTAGATCTAGCCGTTAACGGCTTCGGTGTTGTTAGCGATCCGTCTGTTGTCTGGTTTGCTATTCTGGTTGCAGTGACACTGCAAACATCCTTCCTGACACCGCCGGTAGGCTTTGCGTTGTTTTATTTAAAAGGTGTGTGCCCACCTGGCGTCACCTTAGGGCATATTTATAAAGGCGTTATCCCTTTTGTTATTCTGCAATTGATTGGGTTGGCCATCGTATTTTTCTGGCCAGAATTAACGACCTGGCTGCCGGCTATTGCTTATGCCAATTGATATAGGTAGTGATTCGGGCATTGAATACAGCCTAACAATCCAGCTATAAATATGGTAAGTGCATGTGAGTATTGAAAAACAACACGTGGCGGCAACGATTGCCGCCATAAAAAAAGGCTACGTTACGTGTGCGGACGTAGTCAGTCATTACAACGATAAAATAACCAGTAGCGATAGCACAATCAGCGCCTGGGAACATCGAGACCCTGCTTTTGCACTAAAGCAAGCGAAACAGTTGGATAATCAAAAGCAAAATATCCAGCATGCTGCAGCGCCATTGCGTGGCATACCCGTGGGTGTCAAAGACATTGTTGATACCATCGATTTTCCAACAGAGTACGGCTCACCCATATACCAGGGTCGGCAACCCCAACAAGACGCTGCCGTGACAGAGAAGCTAAAGGCGGCCGGCGCTGTTCTTATGGGTAAAACGGTGACAACCGAATTTGCTTTTTTCAATCCATCTCGAACACGCAACCCACACAATATAGATCATAGCCCCGGGGGGTCATCAAGCGGATCGGCCGCAGCTATAGCAGCAGGTCATATCCCACTCGCGATAGGAAGCCAAACCGGTGGTTCTGTTATTCGACCAGCCTCTTTCTGCGGCGTGTTCGGCTTTAAGCCATCGCGTGGCCTTGTCTCAAGACGCGGAGTGCTTGAAACATCAACCACACTTGATCACGTAGGCGTGTTTGCCCAAAACCTTGACGACATAGCGACCCTAACGGATGCCATATCTGGCTACGACCCGGCAGACAATGCAAGTTACGACCAACCACGACCATCACTCGTAAAGCAACTTCACACAAAGCAAAGCAAGCCACCATCCATCGTTTGGTTTGAAATGCCCTATAGTGATCGCTACAGCGACGATGCTAACGTAGCATTCGAAGACTTGTTGACTAAACTCGACGGCTCAGTCATACGTAAAGATACCCCAGCAGAGTTCAGCGATTATCTCGATGCACACAAAGCAATCTATGACTACGAGATTGTTAGAGCGCTGGATAATGAAATTACAAATCACTGGGATAACATTAGCGCATCAGCAAGACAGATTTTTGAAAAATCTAAAAACAGATCAGAAGCGGAGTATCGAGAGGCTTTGCAGGTACGCAAAGCTGGTATAGCCTGGTTCAGAATACTCTTTGAACAATACGATGCCATGCTCACACCCTCTGCATTGGCAGAAGCTCCCTTAATGGGAAGCACCGGTGATCCGATATGCTGCACCCTTTTTTCACTAACCGGTTTGCCAAGTGTGAACTTGCCTATACTGAAAGGGAAGTCAGATCTTCCAATTGGCGTGCAATTGGTAAGTGCACATAAGAACGACCATTTGTTGATGAGTTATGCGAGCCAGTTGCTTTCGAACCGTGCGCTCAGCATTTAGATTTCGCGATTCGGATCTAGGTGTTGAGTTAGTTTCTTATATTCGTCGCGTACTATGATTTATTGTGAATATAAATATTTCGCGGTGTTGGATGTCTAAGTTTGTTTTTTGAAACAAACGCAGGATAAGCCGATTCCAGCTGGTGAAGCCTTATGTTCAACACCAGTTGTCAACCAATGGCACTTTTTCGATTAAATTTTGGCTCTGATGTTGCTGCGCTGGTGCTCGTTACACCACCCCTGTCAAGAATAACCCAGGCGGCGGACAAATTTCAGCTCAAATGAACTGATGTCTGTTTTGTTCGCTTGGGGGACAAACCAAAACGCTCTTTATATTCCTGTGCAAAGCGACCGAGGTGAGTGAACCCGGCATTGTGCGCAACCGTAGTGACCGACGGTGTGTTTGAGCGAGTCATCAGTTGGTAGCGTGCGTGGTCAAGGCGAACGTTTTTCAAATATCGCATTGGTGTTAGTCCATAACGAACTCTAAAACCTTTTTGTAAAGCTCGGACGCAAACATTAGCATTTGACGCAATATTTTTCATTGTGATACTTTCATGAAAATGAGCGTGAATGTAATCGACTGCCATTTGTAGACTGTGTGTTGTTGCATCTAGATTGGGTTTTTCAATAATATGCGATACGTTGCTTTCCTGGAGCATCAGCAAGGAGTGGGTGAGTTCAAACTCCACTTGCAAATCCTGAGATCCGTTGGCGTTGTTACCTTGGAAGAGTTGTCCATGCTCAATCCCGTTGACACAAGACATTATTCTTCGCTTTAACATTGATCCATTGTGGCTTGTCAGATTAACGCTCGTGCGAAAACGCACTGGACCAGGTAACGGCGTACCGGTGATGTCTAGCGCGACTTCGTCCATGTAGGTTTTGTCAATTTGTAAAAGAAGCATTCGGCAATTGTCGCTCCACCGCATTTTAGTGGGTCGATCAGGATTCAAAACCGTCGCGGTATCAACATTCGCGTCTACACTTTCGCCTCGATGCTGAACGTGCGACTGTCCCGACAGGGGGATTTGCAGCAAAAAGAACGATTCGAGCATGCCCGGATCTATTGCGACATTTGCACCGTAGTGGAGATAATTTACCGATACATGTTTTCCAGCAGCATGATTGTAAACGAGTGAGAGCGCTTTCCCGCCAT
Organism: Granulosicoccus sp.; assembly: GCA_045106855.1. Lineage (GTDB taxonomy): Bacteria > Pseudomonadota > Gammaproteobacteria > Granulosicoccales > Granulosicoccaceae > Granulosicoccus. The sequence continues at coordinate 15,301 of JBGCFI010000019.1, read as the reverse complement.
CGTCTATGTCGAGTTTGTGATCGCAGAAGTTTTGCGACACGCAATACCGGGCCATTTTCAGGTCGTTAGTTTTGAGAACTGAGTGCTGTGTGAGGATACCGGGGTCCATGTGTCGTCTTATTGCTCCAAAGCTGGTTAGAAATGCTACCAAACCAGTCAGATTAATCAACTATTCGGGCTCGATTGTTCGCTTTTCGGATATTAATGTCGGTGAGGGTTGATTTATGGTGGCAATTCGATAAATTTGGGACTGAACAATGGAAAAAGGCATCACTAAATCATCAGAAGGTATTGGCGGCCTGTCCTGGAACGTCGTTGGTCAAACCTATGTGCCGAAACTACTGAGTACAGACGCATTTGTGTGGGACGCCATATTGCCCGCTGACACGTTTGTGCCTCCTCACATTCACCCGACTCAAGACGAATGGATTTTTGTTCTCGAAGGCGATCTTGAAATCGAGTTTTTAGGCGATATGCACAAAGCTGGACCTGGAGATACGGTTCGTATGCCCAAAGGCGAAGCCCATGGAATTTTTAACCGCTCGGGTAAAACAGCAAAATGTGTTTTTGGCGTAGCCCCAGCAGGAAAACTGTTTGATTTATTTACGAAACTTGACGGTGTAACCGACCCTGAAGAATTGGTGCGCTTGTCTGCGCTGCATGAAGTTGACTTTTTACCACCTCCAGAGAACGGCTGATACCTGATTTTTTGAACCCTGCAAGGTGTTTCTTTGAGCGACAATGTTGTTTGAACCCAAAATTAGTAATTGAGATCGACAATCCATTCTAGAGAGTAATGATGGTTAAAAGAAAGATGGTTGCGGTAATCGGTGGTGGAGTAAGCGGTTTAGCCGCAGCTAAAGCATTTGACGAGAAGGGGCATCGCGTTATTGGCTTTGAGCGCAGCCATGACTTTGGTGGCGTTTGGGAGTTGTCGCGTTCCTACCCGGATGTACAGACTCAGTCACCCAAGAGTTTGTACTGCTACACAGACCATCCCATGCCGGATGATTACCCCGAGTGGCCCAAGGGGCCCATGGTGCATGCTTACCTTCACTCATACGCCCGCAAACATAATCTTGCTCGTTTATTTCGGCTCAATACCAACATAAAAAGCATGGAGCTGCGCACGGATGGCGAGCCCGGTTGGACACTAACTATCGAAGCGGCCGGGAAAGAATGGTCTCAGAACTTTGATTTTGTGTCTGTTTGCACAGGGCAGTTCTCTGATAAAAATATTATTACCCACCCAGGTCAGAACACATTTATTGAACGTGGCGGGCAGGTGATGCATTCATCGGAATATACCGATTCATCTATCGTGAACGGCAAGGATGTTGTTGTATTGGGTGGCTCAAAGTCCGCCACAGATATTGCCGTAAACGCCGTGAACAGCGGCGCTAAGTCAGTTCGTTTGGTGTACTTGGAAAATGTGTGGCGTGTGCCATATCACATTGGCGGTATCAATTTCAAAAATCTGCTTTATATGCGCGCCCAAGAAGAGCAATTCAACGGCTGGAACCGATCTCCAATCAGCAAAGCCTTAGCGACTCTGGTCAAACCATTGGTATGGGCAAATTTTCGCGGTTTGGAAACTATGCTCAAATTGCAACTGGGTTTGAAAAAGTACAATATGGTGCCGTCTAGCCCCATCGAAAAGGATGCATCTTGCTCACTTCCTATTGTTACACCCGGGCTGTTTGATTGTTTGAAAGCGGGTTCGATCAAGCCGGTCATTGGAACATTCGACAGCTACACCGACAATGGATTAAAGCTGAGTACGGGTGATGTTGTGCCATGCGATACGGCCATTCTGGCAGTGGGCTGGAAATTGGGCGTGCCGTACTTGCCTGAAAAATACCAGCAAAGTCTCATCGAATCAGACGGTCAGTACCGTGTCTATCGACTGTCGGTAAACCCGGATTTGCCGCACATGGGGTTTGTGGGTTTCAACTCCAGTTTTTGCACGGTCCTGTCTGCAGAAATGATAGCCAATTGGCTGGTTCGCTACGCTGATGGTCAACTGGTGAATCAACCCAACGATACACAGATGAACGAGGACATTGACATGATGCTGAACTGGAAACGCAATGAACGTCCAGCTGCACAAGTTTACGGCGGACTTTGCTCGGCTCCGTTTCATTTCCGCCATTTCGACGAACTGCTAGCTGACATGGGGGCAACCAAAACGAAGCGATCCAATCCGTTGGCTGAAAAGTTCGCGCATCCCAGTGCAACTGCTTACGGTGAATTTCTCTCAACCACTCCGGTATATTCGGTGAGTTAGCCTTATGAACAGACGCGATAGGGACACGGCATTTGCCAACATGGCCCATGTGTCGAATTCTTTAGAATTGCCCGCTTTCTGGTTTGGTCGTGCTGCCTAGTACCGCAGCGAAGCTGATGCAGATGATTTGGGGTGGCTTAGACGCCGACATCGATGGTATTGACGATGGCATTCACAACCATTTCACTGTGATTGAGGGGCTAAAAGACCCTAACAGTGCTTTGGTATGGGAAATTCTCAAAGTCATTTGATGTGGTGGGATGTTGTCAAACCTGATACCCGATTACAAAAATATAAGTGCACCGAAAAGCCAGCGGAAGACCTTGTAAACCAGTTGAACATGCTAAGTGCTAAGTGCTAAGTGCTTGGTCGGCGTAACTTAGCCGTAGCCTCGATTTCCAGTAGTGCTTCGTCCTCAATCAAACCACTCACCACCACCATGGTCATTGCAGGAAAATGCCGGCCAAGGATCCGTCGATATACCTCGCCCACTTCTTTTTGACGCGCCGCGTACTCTTTTTTATCGATCACATACCACGTTAGTCGAACAATGTCGGTCGCGGTTCCTCCCGCCGATGATACAACGGACATGATATTGATCAATGTCTGTTCCATTTGTCCAATGAAATCATCGCTTTCAAATTTCTGTTGGGCATTCCAACCAATTTGACCACCAACAAATAAAAATCCATCCTCAGTGAGTACACCATTTGCATAGCCTTTGGCGTTTACCCAATCTTCAGGCTGGATAATGGTATTGGTCATTTTTTTTCTCCGGACAATTGCGGTGATAGTTTTTGACGTACACGATCGGGCCATTGCGTGGGTTTCCCATTACTATCGATATAGACCAATACCGATTGTGCTGAAAAACGTAGCTCACCGTTGCAGCGAGTCTCGAATGCCAGGTTCATACTTGAGTTGCCCAAAGCCGTGAGCTTTAGTCCGATATTAAGCATGTCACCCAGCCGACTGGGCGCCGAAAACGTAGCGCTGATTTGTGCCGTAGGTGCGCCATTTCCTATAATGACTTCGCGATAAGAGTAGTGCAGGAACTCTTCAAAGAATGCCTCCACTGTATCGTTTATCATTTCAAAATAACGTGGATAAAATACAATTCCTGCCGGGTCACAATGCTTAAACAGCACTTTTTGAACCAGAGAGAATTCAGCGCTTGATGCACTCATATGGCTACGATTTCAAAAGGTAACGTTGAATCTTACCCGTTGCAGTTTTGGGTAAGCCATTGCAAAATACAATCGAGCGTGGGTATTTGTAAGGCGCGATGCTCGCCTTCACATGATCTTTAAGTACCGTTTCGGTTTCCGTAGAGGGATCAACAGCTGCGTTAAGAACAATGTGCGCTTGCACCACTGAGCCACGTTCTTCATCGGGCGCGGCCACAACCGCACATTCGGCTACGTATTCATGAGCCAGTAGTGCCGCTTCCACCTCAGGGCCGGCGATGTTATAACCACCCGAAATAATCATGTCGTCGTTACGAGCGGCAAAGTGCAAGTAACCTTCATCATCCATCGAGAAACTGTCACCAGTTATATTCCAGCCTTCGTGTACATAGTTGGCCTGCCGATCGTCTGCCAAATATCGACAACCTGTAGGCCCCTTAACGGCAAGTCTGCCAACTGTTCCGTTTGGTACCACGTTGTTATTATCATCGATGACCTTCACTTGATATCCGGTTACCGGCCGACCTGTGCAGCCTGGCGCATGGTCATCAAATCGGTTGGAAATAAAAATGTGTAGCATTTCAGTTGCGCCAATGCCATCCAACATAGGTTTGCCCGTTTTATTTATCCAATCGTTGTAGACGGGGGCGGGCAAAGTCTCACCAGCGGATACGGCGGCACGCAAGCTGGATAAATCGGCGCCTTCATCCATTGCAGCGAGCATGAAACGGTAGGCTGTTGGTGCCGTAAAGCAGACGGTTGCGTTGTATTTTTCAATAATTTCAATCATATTTGGCGGGCTAGCGGTTTCAAGTAGAGTTGCCGTCGCGCCGAATCTCAACGGGAAAATGGCCAAACCGCCCAGGCCAAATGTGAATGCCAAGGGAGGCGAACCCACGAATACATCGTCGGGTGTGACGTTGAGAACCTCTTTTGCGTAGCCATCAGCAATGATCAGTAAGTCGCGATGAAAATGCATTGTGGCCTTGGGTACGCCAGTGGTGCCAGAGGTAAAACCAAGCAACGCAACATCATCACGACCGGTTTTTACTGAGTCAAACTGAACCGGCTTTTCGAGTGCGAGCCGATCTAAATCGGAATCGTGGTTGTGGCTGCCGTCAAACCCCATCACGTGATCAAGTGTCTTGCTGCTTGCTTGAACGTCTTCAAGTTCACTGAGTAATCGCATATCGCATAAAGAATGCGTGATCTCAGCAATATTGACGATTTGACTCAACTCAGCGGCACGTAGCATCGGCATGGTATTGACAACCACAGCGCCAACCTTTGTAGCAGCAATCCAGCACGCGACCATGGCGGGTGTATTGCTGGAACGAATCAAAATACGGTTACCCGGTTGTACTCCAAAATTATCGACCAAAACATGAGCCAGGCGATTTGTCCAATCGGTGAGCTCTTTGTAAGTTCGGTGCCGACCATTGCCAATCAAAGCTGTGTGATCACCAAACCCTTTCTCAACCATTCGGTCTGTTAATTCAACGCCGACGTTTATATATTCCGGGTATGGAAAGTCATCGAGCAGGAATTCTGGCCAAAGCGATTCGGGTGGCAATTTTGTTCTGGCGAACGTATCAATATGCGCTGTTGGTCCAAGCATTTTTAGTTACCTTGCTAAGTTGCCAGTGTATGGCGAGCGATTATGATCTTTTGGACATCGGAAGCCCCTTCATAAATACGAAGTGCCCTGATTTCGCGATAGAGAGTTTCAACCTTTTCACCAGATCGAACCCCATCGCCTCCATGCAGCTGTACGGATTGATCGATTATTTTCTGTGCTTGTTCTGTTGAAAACAATTTCGCCATGGCAGCCTCTCTCGTTATGCGAGGGGCTCCGCTGTCTTTAAGCCATGCGGCACGATAAACGAGCAATGCGCTGGCATCGATATTAAGTGCCATATCGGCGATATGGCCCTGTACCATTTGAAATTCGGACAACTTTGCCCCTTGAATCTCACGCTCATTAACCCTCGAGAGCGATTCATCCAACGCGCAACGTGCAAAGCCCAAAGCAGCAGCAGCGACTGTTGGCCTGAAGACATCAAGAACGCTCATGGCTATTTTGAAACCTGAGCCGGGTTGGCCCAACAGCCCACTGGACGGAATACGGCAGTGATCAAACTGCAACAGCGCGAGAGGATGGGGGGCTATGGTATGAAGCCGTTCAGATACCTTAAAACCGGGACATTCCTTTGGTACGATAAACGCTGACAATCCCTTTGCACCGGGGGCTTCACCTGTGCGCGCGAAAACGGTATACATATCTGCAATGCCGCCATTGGAGATCCAGGTCTTTTCACCATTGAGAACAAAATCATCGCCATCACGTGTCGCAGTCATGGTGGAATTTGCAACGTCAGACCCGGATTGTGGCTCAGTTAAAGCAAATGCTGAAATAGCCTGTCCAGCACGTGTTGCAGGCAACCAGTGATTTTTTTGTTCCTCATTGCCAAACAATGAGATAGCGCCTGTTCCGAGACCCTGCATGGCAAAGGCGAAATCGGCTAGCCCTTCGTGCCTGGCAAGCGTCTCTCGAATAAGACATAGACTCCGGACATCCATCCTGGAGAGCGAATCTGCTGGGTCAACCGATGCATGGTTACACCAACCTGCATCCCCAAGTGCTTCGACTAAAGAGCGGCATAGTTGATCGGTATCATTGTGATTTAGATTAACTAAGTGTTTGGTTGACCAGGCTTCCAGCTCTTCTGCAAGCGCTCGGTGTTTGTCCTCAAAAAATGGCCATTGTAAATAGGATGTATCTGACATCTAATTGCCCTCGAATATGGGCTTTTCTTTGTTGGTAAAGGCCAGAAAAGCGCGCTTGAAATCTTCTGTCTTCATACATAACGCTTGTGTTTGCGCTTCGGCTTCAATGGCTTGTTCAATAGACATGGACCATTCTTGCTGCAGCATGGTTTTTGTCATCATATGAGCAAAGTTAGGGCCTTGCGCAATCCTTTCGGCTAATGTCGTTGTCTCTGAGTCAAGTTCGGCTGCATCAACAACACGGTTAAAGTAGCCCCAACGCTCGCCTTCATCTGCACTCATCGAGCGACCGGTATAAAACAGCTCCGCAGCTCGCCCCTGACCGATTATTCTTGGCAAAATCGCGCATGCGCCCATGTCGCAACCGGCCAAGCCGACACGTGAGAAAAGAAAGGCCGTTTTAGCAGAGGGTGTTGCTATTCGTATGTCTGACGCCATCGCAATGATAGCTCCGGCTCCCACGCTGATACCGTCTACGGCTGCAATTATAGGTTTTCCGCAGTTCAACATCGCCTTAACCAAGTCACCCGTCATCCGAGTGAATTGCAAAAGCTCTTTCATCGACATCGTGGTAAGCGGACCTATAATGTCGTGTACGTCGCCGCCTGATGAAAAATTACCTGCATTTGAACCAAAAACAACGGCGTCGACATCATCACAGTAAGTCAAATCTCGAAACCAGTCGCGAAGTTCAGAGTAACTGTCAAACGTGAGAGGGTTCTTACGCTCAGGCCTATTCAGAGATATCTTTGCAATACGATTAACAATTTCACATTGAAAGTGCGAAACATCTGTCCGGCATTTTCTCATCGGTCTGATTGCTCGTTCGCGTTGTTGGATATTATTTTTTCGATATGCTCTATGACTGATTCTGCATCTTGAGGTGATACATCATTCAACAAGTCATCTACCCAGCGTTCATGCTGCTTCGCCTGTTTTAAAAACACTTTTTTTCCTGTAGCGGTAAGCTTGACGCGAAGTGCGCGTCGGTCGCCAACTACGGGATCTCGGCTGACCAGCGAATCGCCGACCATTCTGTCTACAAGGCCAGTGACGTTGCCGTTGGATACCTTCAACTCATCGGATAATTCATTCATCAGCAGACCTTTCGGGAAGCGGTAGAGCGCTGCCATAACATCAAAGCGCGGTAGGGTGCTTTGAAATTCAACTCGGAAATTCTCACGCAGCTCTCCTTCGATTTGCTTTGACGCTTTTAACAACTTTAACCATAGACGCAACCGCGCTTTCGCTGCAGATTCGACTGGGTGTTCTTTGGCAGCCTGACTCACAGCTCACCTCCATTGACGGATATTGATTGACCGTTAACAGAGCTACTACTTGAAGTGGCTAGCCACAAAATGGCGGAAGCGACCTCACTGGTGGTGATAAAACGGTTCATAGGGTTGTTCGATTTAAGTATTTTCGCAGCATCTTCAGGGCTTTTGCCTGTCGTGGCAACGATGTTTTTGATGGACTCTTCCAGCATGGGTGTGTCGACAAATCCGGGGCATACCGAGTTTACGGTAATAGGCGTGCGAGCAAGCTCAATGGCCAACGCTCGGGTTAAACCAACAACAGCGTGTTTTGCCGCGCAGTAGCCAGAGACGTAGGGGTAGCCTTTCAGTCCTGCACTTGATGCGATAGCCAGCATACGTCCCCACTGCTGCTCCTTCATATCGGCAAGACAGGCGTGCCACAAATTAAAAACGCCTAATGCATTCACATTCATCATTGCCGAGAAATCTTCGGCATTCATGGATGCAAAAGGTTTACTTATGGCACCACCTGCATTAGCTACAGCAATGGAAATCGGACCGTACTTTTTACGCGCAACTAATATGGCTTCGATTACACTTTTCGAATCAGTTACATCGCACACAATGGGCATGGCCCCTGTCTTGGTTGCCACTAGTTCCAAATTGCTTGTGTTGCGTCCAAGAATACAGACCTTGGCACCACTGGCCGCAAACTGTGTTGCTATCTCAGCGCCAACACCGCTTCCGCCTCCGGAAATGACGACATGTTTTTCGGAAAAATTTGTTTGGGCGAGTTGTGTCATGAGCCTGCCGCAATTTGTGCTTCGCGATCTGCCAATCGCCAGGCTTGATCTTTACCGGGCTCGTAGGGTAGAGGCCACGACTCTTGACGATCGCCCAGGTTGGTCGCAGCGTGCAACGTCCAATAAGGGTCAGCCAAATGAGGACGAGCCAAACACACGAGATCAGCCCGACCTGCCATAAGAATTGAATTCACGTGATCAGCCTCGTAAATGTTACCGACTGCCATGGTCGCCAATCCAGCCTCATTGCGGATGCGATCAGAAAACGGGGTTTGGAACATTCGACCGTAAACGGGTTTGGCGTCTGTGGATGTTTGCCCTGCTGACACATCAATAATATCGGCACCGCCATCATGAAACATCCTGGCAATCTTTACCGCTTCATCAGGATTTACGCCATTGTTCGCCCAGTCAGTGGCCGAAATACGAACCGACATGGGTTTGGTCTCGGGCCATGCTTTACGCATCGCGGCGAACACTTCCAATGGATAACGCATGCGATTTTCCAAACTACCGCCATATTCATCGGTGCGCGTATTAGACAACGGTGAAATGAAGGATGAAACCAAATAGCCGTGAGCGGCGTGAAGCTCGATCATGTCAAAGCCAGATCGCTCAGCCATTGACGTTGCGTCTATAAACTGCTGCGTGACAACATCCATATCGCTTCTAGTCATCGCCTTGGGTACGGCATTGTTCTCAGACCAGGCAATATCCGACGCAGAGATTAACGCCCAGTTGTTTTCTTTCAGAGGTTCATCCATACCTTCCCAACCGATGCGCGTAGAACCTTTTCGCCCTGAGTGGCCAATCTGGCAACAGATTTTACTCTCGGACTCCAGGTGTACAAAATCACACAAGCGTTTCCATGCGATCTCGTGCGTGGCATCGTATAGCCCAGGACACCCTGGAGTGATGCGTCCATCAGGTGAAACGCAGGTCATTTCTGTGTAAAGCAAGCCACAACCTCCCTTGGCCCGCTCTCCGTAGTGAACAAGGTGCCAATCAGTCGGGCAGCCGTCAATGGCTTTATATTGGGCCATTGGCGAGACAACAATTCGATTTTTCAAGTACATGCCGCGCAGCTTGTAAGGTGCGAACATAGGCGCCCGAACCGGGCTTCCTGAAGCAACTCCTGACTGTTCCTGAAACCACCGTTCAGCTGACTCAAGCCACTTAGGATCGCGTAGGCGCAAATTTTCATGACTAATGCGTTGAGAGCGAGTCAATAGTGAGTAATTAAATTGAACCGGGTCGAGGTGCAGATAACGCTCCACTTCTTCAAACCACTCTACCGAGTTTCGCGCAGCGGATTGCAGCCGCAATACTTCAAGACGGCGGGCCTCTTCGTATAGCTCAAACGCTTGTGCAAGATCAGGTGCTTCTGAAAGGTGTTGTGCGAGTGCCGCCGCACTCTCCAACGCTAACTTTGTACCTGAGCCTATTGAGAAATGAGCCGTGGCAGACGCATCGCCAAGTAACACAATGTTTTTGTGGCTCCATTTCTGGCATAACACTCGAGGGAAACGGATCCACGCCGAGCCACGAATATGGTTTGCGTTTGTTTGCAGCGCGTGACCACCCAAATAGTCTTTGAAAATTTCCTCGCAAACCTTGATGCTTTGTTGTTGATTCAGCTCGCCAAAACCATACGCATCAAACGTTTCTTGAGAGCATTCAACGATGAAGGTGGCCGTATCAGCATCAAATTGGTAGGCATGTGCCCAGATCCAACCTTTGTCAGTTTGTTCAAAAATGAAGGTAAACGCATCATCAAATTTTTGATGGGTACCCAACCACACAAATTGACAACGCAACGTCTCTACATCAGCCTTGAACACGTCACTGAACTCGCTGCGAGTCATGGAATTCAAGCCATCAGTGGCGACAACTACATCATACTTATCCGCATACTGGGAAGCGCCGCCCACTTCACACTCGAATTCCAGCTGCACACCCAATTCGCGTGCTCGGGCTTGCAGCAAGATTAGAAGCTGCCGACGGCCGATGCCGCAAAATCCGTGGCCGGTGGACAACATTTTTTGCCCTTGATGATGCACTGCAATGTCATCCCAGTATGCAAAATGCGTTTTGATGGACGCGGCACTGATCGGGTCGTTTATTTCCAGGTTGTCCAGAGTTTCATCAGATAGAACAACACCCCAGCCAAATGTGTCGTCCGCCTTATTTCGTTCAAAAACAATGACGTCAGCCTCAGGCTGACGCAGCTTGAGTGATATAGCGAAATACAGCCCAGCGGGGCCGCCACCTAAACAGGCAATACGCATGGTGTGATCTTCTATAGTTTTCAACACTAACCCAATATATTCTATGAAGGTTTACATTGCAAGTATAAATAGTTTATGCTTAAAACATGTTAGCTGGAAGCCAAATACATTCTCAACCGCAACACAAAGTCGGAAAGATCAGAGATGAATATGCCAGATCAAGCGGTTATCGCTGTTAATACACCCGAGCTCGCCAGAGCCAAGCCGGCGCAACTTGACTGGGCAGATCCTTTTTTACTCAATCATTCACTAAGTGAAGAAGAGCGGATGATTCGGGATGCTGCCGCTGCCTATTGCAAAAACGCACTGACTCCCCGGGTTCTAGGTGCCAACCGAAATGAAGTCTTTGATCGGGAAATCATGAATGAAATGGGTGAGCTTGGCTTGCTTGGCTCTACAATCCCTGAGGAGTTCGGCGGAGTAGGTGCCAATTACGTTTCCTACGGTCTGGTGGCTCGCGAAGTAGAACGCGTAGACAGCGGCTATCGATCGGCTATGTCTGTGCAGTCGTCCCTGGTTATGCATCCAATATTTGCGTTTGGTACGGATGAGCAGCGGCACAAATTTCTACCTAAACTGGCTTCTGGCGAGTGGGTGGGTTGCTTCGGCTTAACCGAACCCGACCATGGTTCAGATCCGAGCGGCATGTTAACCAAAGCGACCAAGGTTGACGGTGGCTATCTGGTATCAGGTGCAAAAAACTGGATCACGAATGCCCCGATAGCTGACGTTTTCGTTGTCTGGGCTAAATCAAACGCTCATGACAATAAAATAAAAGGGTTCGTTTTAGAGGCAGGAATGAAAGGGCTGAACGCGCCAAGAATCGAAGGCAAGTTCAGCTTGCGCGCATCGGTAACCGGTATGATACAAATGCAAGATGTTTTCGTTCCCGATGAAAATATATTGCCCGAAGTCTCTGGCCTTGCTGGGCCATTTAGCTGTTTGAACCGTGCTCGATACGGTATCAGTTGGGGGGCAATGGGCGCTGCTGAATCGTGTTGGCATACAGCGCGAACCTATACCATGGACAGAAAACAGTTTGGTAAGCCATTGGCGGCAACCCAACTGATACAAAAGAAACTCGCTGATATACAAACAGAAATTGCTCTAGGTTTACAGGGCTGCTTACGTTTAGGACGCATGTTTGACGATCATACGGCTTCGGCCGAGCTGATCAGCCTGATGAAGCGAAACAATTGTGGCAAAGCGCTTGAGATTGCTCGCACCGCACGTGACATGCTTGGTGGCAACGGTATCAGTGACGAATATAAGGTGATACGTCATGCTATGAATCTAGAGGCTGTGAACACATATGAAGGCACACACGATATTCATGCGCTGATATTAGGGCGTGGGCAGACTGGCTTACAAGCTTTTCAGTAGTCGTTTAAATCACACACGTTGGTAATAAAAAAAGGCAGGCTCCTATGGTCACGGCTGTACAAGTCACAATCGAAGATGATCTTGCGATTGTCACCATCGACAACCCGCCGGTTAATGCAAGTTCTCATGCCGTGCGCATGGGTCTAGCAAATGCAATCCGTCAAACGAATGAAAATCAAGCACTGAAAGCGGTTTTGCTGAGATGCAACGGCAGTACGTTCGTGGCTGGTGCCGACATTAAGGAATTCGGTCAACCACCCCAAGCGCCCATCTTGTCCACGGTTGTCAATCAAATCGACTCAGCTCCCATTCCCTGGCTGGCAGTTGTGCATGGAACGGCTTTGGGTGGAGGCCTGGAATTAGCGCTGGCTTGTCGGTTTCGAATCGCTGATGCTCGATCTTCGATTGGGTTCCCCGAAGTAAACCTCGGGTTGATACCTGGCGCAGGAGGAACAGTGAAGCTACCCAGGCTCGTTGCCATGCAAGATGCGCTTGATCTGATTAATAGCGGTAAAAAAATAACTGCAACCAGCGCTAAGAACATGGGACTGATTGATCACCTTGCATCAGGTGATCTTCTTGTCGAGGCAAAAGATTATGCGCGTGCCAACCTTATCAACACCAATCGGCAACCTTTGTCCCAACAGTTGGTAATTAATCCGTTGAGCGACGGTGAAATCAATCAATTACTGATAGCGGCTAAAAATCGCATGCAATTTGCCAAAGTTGCAGTCATTGAAACTATGGCTGGAAGCATTGATATGCCCCTGAACGAGGCCATGGAGCTAGAAGCCAAAACGTTTCAAGCACTGCGCGAGAGTAAGCAATCAAAAGCGCTTAGGCATCTTTTTTTTGCTGAGCGAGCCGTTTCAAAAATACCAGCACTGAAAGGTATAGACCCAAGACCCATCCATAAAATCGGAATAGTCGGTGGAGGTACCATGGGGACAGGCATTGCCGCGTCTGCACTCTTGAACGGCTTTCACGTCACTCTGATCGAAAGGAACGACGATGCAGTAAACAATGCGCACATCAATCTAGAGACAATTCTTGCCACGTCTTTGTCACGCGGTATCATCAATAAAGAAAAACATGATCATGCACTGAGTAATTTCCAAGGCTCTAATGAATACCTTGCCTTGGGTGAGTCTGACATGGTGATAGAAGCGGTTTTTGAAGACATGGCGGTAAAAGCTGACGTGTTTTCAAAGCTTGACGAGGTGACTAAGCCAGAAGCAATTTTAGCATCCAATACCTCCTATCTTGATATTGAGAAAATTGCTCGTTTAACCCGCAATCCGGCCCGAGTAATAGGGCTTCATTACTTCTCACCAGCCCACATTATGAAACTGCTGGAGGTGATTCGTACCGACGTTGTAGCCCCCGATGTTATTGCAACCGCTCTATCCTTTGCTAAACGCACAGGGAAAATCGCGGTACCAACCGGCAACTATAAAGGATTTGTTGGCAATCGGATCATGTCCGCTTACCGAAGGACGGCTGAATATCTAATTGAAGACGGCGCGCTACCTTATCAAGTCGATGACGCCATGAAAAACTTTGGTTTCCCTATGGGAATATTCGAAATGCAAGACCTTGCGGGGCTGGATATCGGTTGGGCAATGAGAAAACAACTCACTGAGTCTGAAAAAAGCGCATACCGCTACGTCGACATTGCGGACAAGCTGTGCGAAATGGAGCGATTTGGTCGAAAAACGGGTCGCGGCTATTACCAATATCCGGACGGTAAAAAAGCAGAACGCGATGTGAGGGTAGAGCAGTTGATTGAATCTGAATCAACACGTAAAGGTATCGTAAGGCGAACGTTCACCGAGCTTGAAATAATGTCGACCATCCTTGAACAGATAAAAACTGAAGCCCGAGTCATATTGGATGAAGGAATTGCTGATTCCCCGGCAGCCATTGATGTCGTAATGGCGAATGGCTATGGATACCCACGCTGGCGTGGTGGACCATTGTTTGACGCGCTGGCCGACTAAATTGTTGTATTCGGACCCGAGGAGATGATGAGGATACGCTGCAACAATTACAGGGCCACGCGATCACGTATTGAATAGCCATAGGGCTGCAGGCAGGGTGCAACGTGCTGACAGCCTGCGCGGCCCGTTGCAGACGATACCCGCCCGGAAAGAAGAGTATGGTACAGAGCAGCTTGGCAGGATCAGGGGATTCTCGTTACATGGGGGCGGCCTTCCGTCCGGTATATCGGTGAACATGCGTGAGCGCGCAAAGCTGGAACGTTTTGCCGGGGCGACCCCGCCGATATATCTCCCGCCCCGCGTTATCGGCAGAAGCGACAGGAATTGACAGATCGGGGGTGGTCAGATATGCCTTGAAGAGTGCGTATCGGGATGGGGCTACGCACGTTGTGTTCGATTCATTGGATTTTATGGCCACACTGGCAACGCTGACACCACGGCTAAGAGGCAAGCGTACTCCCATTTTTCCGCCCGCTCTGAACAATGCTACTTTCGTCATTTTCAGATCCCCTTTATGAAATCAAAACTAAATAATGCAACAACTGGTATGATAACTATTTGAGTATATATGTAGTTCAAGCACTCATTTTTAGGTGAGCACTTTTTTTGATGAATAAAGCCTGATCAAAGCGGCTCCAGCCGAAGGCGTTCATGTGTTGAAATCAATGGAGGAAGTAAAAATGTTTACAAGAACCACCACCTTTCTTGCAACCGCTATTGCACTAAGTGCAGTGGGCACATCGGCAATTGCCGAAACATCCAAACTCAGAATCCAGAGTCACCAATCGGCGGAATCGACACAAGGCAGACTGCTTCAGGAATTTGTTGATAACGTTCACACCATGTCTGGTGGGGATATTGAACTCGAGTTCTTTTACTCGTCTGCCGTTGTTAAGTCCGCCGAGACGTTTGATGCGGCCCAAACAGGTATTCTTGATTGCGACATGACCAACGGTAGTTACCAGACCGGTAAAAATGCAGCCTTTCAGTTTGTTGCCGATACCATGGGCGGGTACGACACGCCTTTGCAATACCTGGCCTGGGTCAACTACGGTGGTGGCCGTGAGCAGATAAATGAGCTGTACGCAGATTTTGGTATGACCTTCATTGGCGCGCATGTGGGTGGTCAAGAATCGTTGAATTCCACTAAACCACTACGAGGTATTGAAGATCTGAAGAATTTTAAATTTCGATCTCCTCCCGGTATGGAAAGTGAAATCTTTGCCTCACTTGGAGCCAAGCCTGTGGTGATGGATTTTACCGAAGTGTTTACTGCACTTGAAACCGGCATTGTTGATGGGGCTGACGCG
>JBGCFI010000018.1:0-129380 GCA_045106855.1 Granulosicoccus sp. | reverse complement strand
AATCATCGATCCGCCTAATGGCCGTAAATATAGCGGCTTACAGAAAGTTGTTTTTAGGTTATATCACCCGCCAGATATGTCATGATGTCAGCCAACGCAATGTGCCGGGATACACTGGCATACCAAGAAATACAAAACGGGGTTTCGGCTTTAGGATTCATTGAACGTTCATTGAAAGTGCGATGAAATTTCGATGAAAGTGCGGTGTTTGAATACGCTATTCTGTGCTTGAATTGGTCTCAATACTAGACTGTATGTATGTAAGGACATACATATCGAAAAAGCGATTGCTAGTATTCTGAACGTTGTCATTATTGTACGAGGTGATCATTATCGACTCTCTGTCCGCAGAGGTGCTTGCGCGAGTTCAATTTGCCTTCACCGTCTCGTTTCACATCATTTTTCCGGCATTTTCGATCGGCACGGCCAGCTACCTGGCTGTACTAAACGGCTTATGGCTAAAGACCGCAGATCGGACGTACCTCGTTCTGTTCGAATATTGGAAGAAAATATTCGCAGTGGCTTTTGCCATGGGCGTCGTGTCGGGAATCGTTATGTCTTACCAGTTTGGAACCAACTGGAGTGTGTTCTCCGATAAGACAGGACCTATTCTTGGTCCGCTAATGGCCTATGAAGTTCTTTCCGCTTTTTTTCTTGAGGCGGGATTTCTGGGCATTATGCTCTTTGGTCGCGAAAGAGTTGGGCCAACGCTTCACATGCTCGCAACCGCCATGGTTGCGATTGGAACACTGATGTCGGCGACCTGGATCCTTTCCGTCAATTCCTGGATGCAGACGCCGGTAGGATATGAAATAAACGAGGTCGGTCAATTTGTACCTACTGACTGGTGGCAGATAGTCTTCAATCCCTCATTCCCTTATCGATTGGTACATATGGTTCTTGCTGCCTACCTGACAACAGCATTTGTGGTGGCAGGCGTTGCTGGCTGGCACTTACTCAAAGACAACACTCACCTGCCCTCACGTCGTATGTTTTCCATGGCCATGTGGATGGCTATCGTGGTCACCCCCATACAAATCATCGCAGGGGATTTTCATGGTCTAAACACTCTGGAGCATCAGCCGGTCAAAATCATGGCGATGGAAGGTCATTATGACAGCCATCCAGACGGTGCCCCTTTGATCCTGTTTGGAATACCAAACAGCGAAGAAAAACGAATCGACTACGCCGTGCAGATCCCTAAACTCTCAAGCCTGATTTTGAAACACGATCTAAACGCACCACTAGACGGTCTGGACACAGTGCCTGACGATCTGGAACCACCTGTCGTTATCGTTTTCTGGAGTTTTCGCATCATGATTGCCATTGGCTTTGCCATGCTGGGAGTCGGGCTCTGGGCGCTCTGGCGTCGATGGAAAAACGGTCTGTATGATGATCGCTGGCTGTTGTGTATCTCTATCCTTATGGGACCAGCCGGATTCATTGCGGTACTTGCTGGCTGGGTAACCACCGAAGTTGGCAGACAACCCTTCACCGTGTACGGGCTACTGCGAACCAGTGACTCACTGGCACCTGTCGCGGCTCCGGCTGTGGCAGCCTCTCTAACAGCGTTCATTATTGTCTACTTTTTCGTTTTCGGTGCAGGTACCTTCTACCTGCTCAGAATGATGCTCAAAGTACCCGGTACAGCCAGGCTTGGACTCAATGATGGACCGATACGATCAGCAGGAATCACTCCAGCGCAACAAATCATGCCCGAAGCCACAAGCCCAAACCGATAGGAGCAAACCGATGGAACTCGATTTAGCCTTGATTTGGGCAGGCATAATCAGCTTTGCCGTATTGACATACGTGATTCTTGACGGGTTTGACCTGGGTATCGGTATCCTTTTTCCATTCGCAGCATTAAACAGTGACCGTGACGTGATGATGAACTCTGTCGCCCCTGTCTGGGATGGAAACGAGACTTGGCTGGTTCTCGGTGGTGGTGGTTTGTTTGCCGTATTTCCGCTGGCTTACGCCGTCATTCTTCCTGCTCTCTATATGCCCATTACGCTTATGTTGCTGGCGTTGGTTTTTAGAGGGGTTGCTTTTGAATACCGATGGCGCACCATTCGCTGGCAAGGTGTTTGGGACGTTGCATTCGCGGGCGGATCAGTGGTCGCCTCCATGATGCAGGGCATAACACTGGGTGCGCTGGTTCAAGGCATCGAAGTTGATGACAGGGCCTACAGCGGAGGCTGGTGGGATTGGCTTACACCATTCAGTCTTTTGGTAGGAGTAGCCGTGGTCATCGGGTATGCCCTGCTGGGTTCCACCTGGCTCATCATGAAAACCGACGGTGAGCTGCAAACCCGCATGCGAGGCTACGCGAAAACTACGGGCATCTGTACTCTCACACTGATTACGGTCTTCAGTTTCCTTACACCGTTTCAGGATGCAGTCTACTTCCAGCGTTGGTTTACATGGCCTAGCTCTATAATCAGCGCGATAATGCCAATACTGGTACTTCTGGTGGCTAAAGGGCTGTATACGGGATTAAAAGATCAACACGAAATCAGTCCATTCATTTATTCATTACTGCTCTTTTTTCTATGTTTTGTCGGAATAGCGATCAGCTTCTTCCCCTATCTCGTGCCTCCTTCACTGACGATATGGGATGTCGCGGCACCGGACGAGAGCCTACTGTTTACACTAGTGGGTACCGTTGTCCTTGTACCTGTGATACTGATCTACACCGCCTATGCATACTGGGTATTTCGAGGAAAAGTAAATCCTGCCGAAGGCTATCACTAGTGCTCAGCACAACAGCGAAAAGGTTACTCTGGTTTGTTGGACTCTGGATTGCAGGTGTCGCTGTTGTGTTGACTCTTGCCTTCCTGATTCGCCTGGCGCTGTAGCGCTAACTCAGTGAACGAGGTTCCTGCCTTTGTTTTTTAGTTGCTTGCTACTGCTTTACGGTTTTTAAACGGATTAGCCAATAAACAGAATAATTAACGATATCAAACAACAGCAAAAGTACTATAGGTAATAACCATAAGCAAAGACACCACGCTGATAATCAGACCAACAATAAATGCGCTGTATGAATAGTAGAGTCGCAGAAACTTCTTGTCAGCCATGCAGCCCAGACTGTAAATATGCGAAATCATATTGTCATAAACACGTTTGTTATCCTGCATCATCTCTTGCATTGCTTCTCCATAGTCTTCAGATGACAAGGCAGAAAATTGATCGAAAATCAGCAGGTCTGCTTTATCGGTCCGAAAATCCTCTAATGTTTGTACTTCCCTGTTAATGACAGGACGAGCTGCCAGTACCGCAAAAAATATCGCCGTGGTACAAGTCGTTAACAACAACGCAAAGGGTATCAATAGCAAACGATCCGTGGCCAGCAGATAAGTGCCGGACAACAGCAGCATGGAAACAAGAAATCCATTTAAAGAAATCATGATATTGGCTTTGGTGGCTGCCAGTGCAATCATGTCTAACTGAGCCCGATAGCTGTTACGAAACATGGATTCGATGCCACGAGCACTACCCACCTTGGCTGGACTTGGCTCCACCGCAAAAGTGCCCTTTTTGGAAAGCTCCTGTACCTTCGCAGTTTTCGATGTTTTAGCCATATTTCTTATTATTCAACAATTGTCCAGTGTACCAAACTGCAGGTACGCATTTCAGTAAGCATTTGATATATTCAGGTTTTTCGGTTTGATTATATTCCACGCGATATCAATGCTCATACTATCCAAGTATGGCCACTGTCATGTCGTTCGCCAGTGACAGTTATCACATGCGTAACGATAGAAGATGAATGATAAGTAGCCGGGTTCCCTTGTTCAGAAGTACTCTGGATATCAGCCATCAGAATGAATATCACAGATTCACCGGTTGATAGACAGAGTTTGTCAATATCTCATAGTGTGGATTATTTGGCTTTGGGTCTTTCACAGGATTGAGAAGTTCAACGCCTCTTCACCTGATTCTGTTCGCCAAAACCGGCTAAGTATCACTCGACTACCCGACTCACAACCTTTTCGAGAGCGATAGAAGGCGGTCAAGGTCTTGACATGAATTTCTGGGATTTTGAGGCAGTTCTATAACCACTTAGCGATTTCAGCCATTGGAGGGAGAGTGGCCACGAGATGGAATTCCTTCCAGATACCAGTAAGAAATATCTGGACTATTGCGGCAGGAACACGCTGCAAGCTGTCGGTTCAAACGCGACATGCTCAGTATGACCGACATTCAACACACGATCTGCGTGGGCATTTTGCATCTCCTTAGACCAGTGCCACCGGACCGGATAATCTCGACGCAGGTCGCGCTGAACAGTCCAGACAACAACCCTTACGATCTTTCAGGTTGCATTCCCTGCCTTCCTTGACAGGCATAGGCCCGAAACACTAAGGCTTCGGCCAGCCCTGAAATGCGACGAATCCCAACCTTTTGTACAGTATGGTGCGGTTGTATATTCTTTGAGATTCGTTCAACCTGATTAAGTTCCCAGCACAGGGCGCATGGAGCTGCACTTCACGAGGAATAGGCAATCATGGATACACAATTTGAAAGTGGTCGATCAAAGTTTCTGTCCGAGATAAAGACATCGCGTTCCAGAACTGGTTTTTGCACACGATTATGCCTTGGGGCCACCAGCGTGCTAAGTCTGACAGGTGTGCTCACCTTTAGTGGTGCAACATGGTCCCAAAGCTTGATCGGGGACTGCGTCAGTAGCGCAAAAAGTGGACTCTTGAAAGTTCCAGATGATCGCTCGTTCCGATTCCTGGGTAAGGTCCAGCAAGATACAGCCTCATGTCGGGGGGGAGAACAGGCAACCAAATGGCAGCAAACTCCCTGGGTTGACTGGCAACACTACTTCGCAACCGGTGATACAACGACGCTCGCCCCTGACGGCAAAAAAGCCAAAACCAAAATCGGTGAGCATCTTTTTCCAGATGGCAGGGGTATTGATGGTGCTTTGATGGATCTGGAGTACCAACGTATCGAATTAATAAAATTCAATTTGTTCGATCAATCAACTTACAAAGAATACGTCTCTGGTCGTGACGGAAAAGATGGCCGTACTCTTGATCAATGGGATGCCATGCGCCTTCCTGAGGAACATGCAGACTACGAACGTGTTGGGGGCAACAATAAACAGATTTGCCGTGCAGAACTGCTAACTCATCGAACACTATCAGGAATCTGTAATGATGCGATTAATCCACTCATGGGGTCAGTCGGGATGCCATTTGCCAGGAACGCAAAATTTGAATCTACATTTCCTGATTTGCAACTCAATG
Organism: Granulosicoccus sp.; assembly: GCA_045106855.1. Classification (GTDB taxonomy): domain Bacteria; phylum Pseudomonadota; class Gammaproteobacteria; order Granulosicoccales; family Granulosicoccaceae; genus Granulosicoccus. The sequence goes on along the minus strand of JBGCFI010000018.1, from coordinate 124,116 downwards.
ATCTTACGCGAAATAGACATGACGGCCGCATAAGCCCATTGACACCAGATCCTCAATTAATCAGTCGTATGCTGTTCACACGCGACCAGACACCGGAAAACGGCTGTAACAATGGACAAGGAGACGGCGACTACTCGGTTGATGCTAATTGTGACTATATCAAAGCACCGTTTTTTAACGTGCTAGCTGCCTTCTGGATTCAGTTTATGACACATGACTGGTTTTCTCACACTATAGAGGGACATAACAGTGACAAACTGGAACGCGTCGGTTGTGATAGTGAGGAAGCAGTGAATGCAGGTTGTCGCCCGGGAGATGCTGCGGAAGGTTCCTTGTATGCGAAAACGGACACCCCTGAAACATTTGAATTCAATGGCGATAGACATCTTGCACGCGCCCCTAAGACCACGAATAACCAGGTCACGGCCTGGTGGGATGCCTCGCAAATTTACGGTCATGATGCATTGTCGGAAAAGCGAGTACTTCGCGACACGGATGACTCAGCGAAACTGCAGCTAATCGATAATTACCTGCCACCACTACCAACTTGTAATCCACAAGACGATCAATGTCCTACACGGCCACAGTGGGCCGGGCAGGAGTCTGTCGGATTTCCTGATAACTGGAATATTGGTCTTAGCTTCTATCACAACGTTTTCGCCCGAGAACATAACGCTTTTGTAGATCATGTGCGACAACTGCAGGCACAATGGCCAGACAAGGATTCAGGACTACGTAACCCGGAAACACCTTCCGATGTAATTACTTGGCAGCAGGTAGACAATGAACGGCTTTTTCAGGTCGCTCGACTTGTGGTTTCCGCAAGCATTGCCAAGATACACACTATCGAGTGGACAACGCAGCTCCTCTACAACGAACCATTGCACGCAGCCATGAATTCGAACTGGTATGGCCTGTTCAATCAGAACGAGGACAAGGTATCCAAAGTGCTTCGTCGCTTGGTTAATCGTGATGAAAATCTGCTAAGTCGTTTATCCGGTAAGTTTGCCAGGGTACTGGGCAGGTCCTCCAATGCGGCTGCATCCAATTCTCTATATTCAGTCTTTGCATCAGGAGCTGGCATTTTTGGACTGGGCAACACGCGTCAGAAAGGCGTGCTGTGGTGGAAAGATGACAAATGGGACATCACAAGGATCGAGAGCGACGTAAACGGAGGCATTAACCATTTCGGCTCACCTTTCAATTTTCCGGAAGAATTTACATCTGTATACCGGTTGCATTCTCTGGTGCCCGACCTTATTGAGTTTCGGAATGCTCAGAATCCCAATGAGGTGAACCTGAAAATTCCGGTTCTGGATACAGTGCGTAGCGGCGCAACTGACATGATGCACGACCGTGGCATAGATAACTGGGCTCTCAGCATGGGACGACAACGTCTAGCTGCCTTACACCTGCGCAACGCGCCGCAATTTCTACAAAACCTGCCAATGCCACACCTGGCATCTGAGTCTGGAAAACTCGATATCGCTGCCTTGGACATCGTGCGTGATCGTCAACGCGGCGTACCTCGTTTCAATGAATTTCGTCGGCAAATCGGTCTGAAAACACTGACCAGCTTTGACGATTTCATTAATCAACAATTACCGCCCAATGATCCTCTACGTGTTCACCAGGAGGAGACCGTGGCACGCTTGAGAGACATATATGGCACGCATGTATGCGATAAGGAAAAAATCATTTCAGTGGTACAACGTGATTCAAACGGGGATTTCATCAACGACTGTCATGGTCAGGCACATGGGAGCGTCGTAGATAATATTGAAGATGTGGACAATATTGTTGGCTGGTTAGCCGAATACACACGTCCGCACGGATTTGCAATATCCGAAACCCAGTTTCATGTATTCATTATCAATGCTTCTCGTCGCCTGTTCAGCGATCGGTTTTTCACCTCCAGTTTCCGGCCTGAATTCTATAGTCGCGCCGGATTCGACTGGGTACAGAACAATGGCCCATTATCGGATTGTCCCTATCCGCTTAAAACTGATGTTGACGGTAAAGACACTTGTGTAGAACCGGTTCCGGTCAACGGGCATACACAAGAAGTTTCTCCTATGAAACGCGTTCTACTGCGCGCCCTGCCTCAACTCAGGCAAGAGTTGCTTCCAGTACGAAACATATTCGACCCCTGGGCACGTGATCGCGGTGAGTATTACTCGCTTGATTGGACTCCTCGTCCAGGGGCCGAAGAAGATGTCGCCTTTCAACAGTAGTGGCGGACGGAATCTAGCATGACAAACAGACACTTACCTGCTTTCCCTCTCCTGCTTTGTCTCGCAATATCGTTGATCAGCTGTAGCGACAAACCTCCAGAACAACAGGATATTCAAAAGCTGATTGCAGAAATGGAACAGCGGACAATCGCCACTACAACAACCGACAAGCGCGGATCTTTAATCCCTCGCTATAACCAACCCAAGACCATCGCGTGCCTTACCGGTGAATTTACCGTCTCAGACAACTTGCCTGATAACTTGCGTCACGGACTTTTTGCTGAGCCCGCAAGCTATCCAGTTACCGCACGCTTTGCCAACGCCAGTAAATGGGACGACTCTGAGAAGGATATCAGGGGTATGTCAATACGGGTCAGCAATGTGCCCGGTGAAACCATCTGGGGTGATGCAGGTAAACAGGATTTTCTACTTAATAGTTATCCTGCGCTTTTTGTTGCAACTCCGGAAGATTTTCTGGGGTTTATGCAGGCTCGTCAGGCTGGTGGCACATTCAGCCTTATCAAGTTTTTTCTCAATCCGTTCGATCCACATTTGAAATCTCTGCTGACAGTTCTCAAGGCCAGAGACAAACACAGGAGTCCCTTGGATATCCAATACTGGAGTACGGTGCCCTCGGCACTCGATGGCGGCATACTAGCCGGCGATTCAATCCCGGACACCACAACCGCTGTCAAATACTCATTGATCCCCTGTTCCACCTACCGAACTGATGATGTAGTTAATCCAGGTGAAAATCAGCTACGTTCAGCATTAATGGCACACCTTGAACAGGCCCCAGCGTGTTTTGAATTTGCCGTTCAACGACAAAGTAATCCGGATACAATGCCCATAGAAGATGCCTCGGTCATATGGGATGAGGACGAATCACCGTTCCAGACAGTCGCTACATTGCGGTTCAACAAACAGGCTGCAGATGATGTGGCTGCACTTGCAAGTTGCGAATCCAGTCAATTCAACCCATGGCAATCATTAGCAGCACATACACCTCTCGGTAGAATGAATGCGGTGCGACAGCAGGTATATGCTAAGGGCGCTCAGCATCGGGCCAACCCATAATTTGAAGGGTTCAACAATCGTACGGATCAGGAGTATTCCCATGAATAGTACATTACGGCATTGGCTATCACTCTCTACCGAGGAACTTGATACGATTTTTAGCAAGGCCACGGCTGGCCCTGTACCCACTGGAGACACGCGTGGTACAGCCATCGTTACCGGTGCTCTGCTACCTCGTACACTAGCGCGTATTGCCAGACTCCTTGCCTGGCAAGGTAAAGTATTCGACATTTTTGCTGACGATGGGCAATCTGGCATATTGATCAATAAGGTTACCCCTTTCAGTGTGAATTTTATTGTTGCCAAGGTGTACCGGGACAAAAGCTGGCTTGACCAGAAAGAAGCCATCGTAATTGACTACTCCAGTACATCATTCTTCGCAAAGCTGATACGAGACGAGATTCGTCAGGTAGAACCCGGTTTGTACCTGGGCAAGGTCTGGTGGAAAAAAACCCGTATCCTTGATTTTGCCCTGAGTTGTCCCGAACAATTGTTTGCAGGCAAGCCGCACTCGGTATCTGAATACACGGAACCCGCACATGAACCGGTTTCAGGCAATAAGACACTATCGGCCGAACCAACACCAGAAAACAATGTGCACTGATTTTATCAGTCAATGAACTGATCAAACCAGAACACTTCAGGTTATCCACATGACTCCGCAATCAGACTTTATGATTGTCGTCCCTATACTCCCCGAGAAACGGGAAGCTTTGCAGGCACTGCTGGATTCCATGAACGTATCTCCGGGATTAGTCAACCCGGCAAACACCACCATCCCGTTTGAACAATTTGACACTCTGCACAGTGCTCGCCTATTGATTATTGATGCCAATACTGCGCATGAAATAGAAGCCTTTGGCTGGCAACCGCATAATTGGCCAGCAGCTCTGGCATTTTTAGGCGACGTTGACGGTGAAACCAAAGATTTTCTGGCCAACCTGAGTATAAGAGCATCAAATGGGCTTCAACGACTTTACCAGCACTGTGACGGGTTTGAAACCCACACAGGGACGCTACTGGAATGGCTTGAATTAAACAGTGCAAAACCTGCTGCCACCTACGTCAACTGGTTTGGACGAACGGTTTTGCAAGTTCGTCAGGATGAATGTTTGCAGAAATCGTTGTCTCTTATGCTTCCAGGTTTACTGAAAAAATACAGCTGGGATAATCCTCGACAAATTCGCCAGGAACTACTCAATCATGTTGAGAGAGAACGGCATAGCGGCAATCTAACTCTGACACCCGAGACGCCCACATCCTGGCGTTACCGATGCCGTTACCTGATAGATCTGATATCCCTACCCCTGCTTCTATTTCTCCTGTCCCCGCTATTGGTGTTAATAACTCCGATGGTGGCTTTGCGCTTGCGCTATGCAGAAAAAACCGATCCGGATATCCATGAAAAACCTAGCACAGTTCATATAAGAAAATTATCTGAAATTGAGGATCTCGATGTCTGCAATCAGTTCAATGTGTTTGGCGACGTCAAGCCCGGTATGTTTCGATACCTATTATTAAAATTCATTATGAAACTGGTGAACTATGCTGCGCGGCATGTTTACAAGCGAGGATATCTTGCAAGAGTACGCACCATACATTTTGCTCGATGGGTGTTTCTAAATAACAACCGAAGCATGTTCTTCGCTAGTCAATATGACGGATCATTGGAAAGCTACATGGACGATTTCATCAACAAAGTGGCCTTCGGGCTAAACTTGACTTTCAGTCATGGCGTGGGCTACCCACGCACACGCTGGATAATAAAAGGTGGTGCTGAGCTGGAACAACCCTTTAAAGACACACTTCGGCGACATCAGCTACCCTCGGCTGTCTGGTACCACGCGCATCCGGGACTGACAGCATTAGACATGTCCAGAAACGCACGAATTCGTCGGGGAATCGAAAGCTACCCCGCTGATGACAACAGCATTCGACTATGGCTAAGCGAGATACGAACATGATTATCGTCGTGCAGGTACTGGCAGCTCGATGAACACTAGTAGCGTTCCGGAATTTGACGACATGCAGGGATTGCTGCGCTTCGGTCACGGGCAGCTCCCTGACAGCTGTTTCATGCTCATTGGTATTAGTGATGCGAAAGCTGCCGGTCGCTGGTTACAAAACGCACCTGTGACAACCGCAACTGCAACACGAACACCGCCAACGAGCGCTGTCCAAGTTGCAATTACACCCGGTGGACTAAAGATGCTCGGGCTACCGCAAGAAGTATTGAATGACTTTCCGGATGAATACATCGTTGGAATGTCTGGTGATGAAGGGCGTTCACGGCGATTAGGTGATATCGATACCAATGCGCCGGAAAACTGGTTCTGGGGTCATCACGATGCCAGGAAAATACATTTACTACTTATGCTGTACGCCAGAGAAGGTGAAATCAAAGAGTTAAAAAATGAAACGCTGACAACAGATTTCAATAATGCGTTTAGAGTAATACGTGTTCTTCCAACAGATCCGCTCGGTACACGAGAACCCTTTGGTTTTGTGGATGGTATCAGCCAGCCTGTTATCGACTGGCGACAGACTCAACCATCCGACGTACACTCTCGAGATACTTATTCCAACTTGCTTGCGCCGGGTGAAATAGTATTGGGATACCCTAATGAGTATGGTCAATTTACTCCTGGACCTCGCATCGAATCGACCATAGCTAATGCGGCTGATAGTCTACCAACTGCACGCAGCGATCACGACTACCGAGATCTTGGAAAAAACGGTACATACATCGTTATCCGGCAACTGGAACAGGACGTCGAGGGATTCTGGGCCTACATGAATACACAAAGTGACTCAGATAGACACACAGCCGAACACCTTGCCTCAATGATGGTCGGGCGCGATAAAGATGGCGCACCACTTGTCCCGCTAAGCAATCAACCCATACCGGGTATTCCGGAAACACATACCAGAAATCACTTCAACTATGACGATGATCCTCACGGTAAACGCTGTCCAATCAGTTCGCATGTTCGTCGCAGCAACCCACGTACCGGAGACTTCCCACCGGGTACGACGGGATTCTGGATACGCCTGATACGATTTCTTGGATTCGGCAGAACACATGAATACGAGGATACGATCGCATCCAGTCGGTTCCACCGCATTCTCAGACGAGGACGCACCTATGGCATGACGGAGCCAGAAACTAACACAGACAATGACGATAATCCTGGCAAAACCGGTCTGCATTTCATCTGCCTGGCAGCTAATATTGTCAGACAATTTGAATTTGTGCAGTCGGCCTGGTCTACAAGTTCTGCATTTGCCGGCCTGCATCGGCAAAGAGATCCTATAACCGCTCATCGACAGATGCGTTTAAACAGTTCAGCAACCGACACGTTCAACTATACCGACAACGAAGATGGTCCAGTAACGGTTGTAGACCTACCCCAATTCGTCACTGTACGCGGTGGTGCCTATCTATTCATGCCAGGTATTCGGGCACTAAACTATCTGGCACAGATTGCTCAACACAATTCTGGTATTGACGAACAATCGGAGAACTCCACATGAATCCGATTCTGTATCGTCTCTTACGAGTTGTTCATCAGATTCTTGAAACCTTGCTGCATATGGAGCGCCGTCTGGAACCCTGGTTTCGCCGTCCATTGAACCGTCTACTACGCGAGCCAAGTGCACACATTGTCCAATATTTTATCAACCGCCGACGGATTGATGAAAATTTACCTCTGGCCACAGAAAACATCCAGCAGGATGAAGAGCAAAATCTTGAGAGCATAATCGACCTGATGATGGACCAGATGCGTGGACGCTTTAAACCGGGTGGATACGAGCGCGGGGGTAATACAAAAACACATGGTATTGTCAAGGCAACGGTTACTATCCTGGACAATATACCCGAGAGCTTCAGGCAAGGCGTATTCGCAGAACCAAAAACCTATGATGCCTGGGTGCGCTATTCCGGCCCAGGACCCGATGTACCCGCCGATATCAACGACGTCGGATTCGGCAGCATGGCTGTAAAGTTAATGGGAGTCAGTGGAAAAAAGCTGATGGACGAAGAGCAGCATACCCAGGATTTCATCTGCGTCTCAACACCAACCTTTGTCACGCCGGATGTAAAAGAAAACGCCAAACTTCAGTATTGGAGCCTGCTCGATTTACCAATCTTCTATTTTCTAAATCCACGCGACCCGCATCTCTGCGACATGTTGATGCAAGCATTGTGGAACGAAACACTCTACAACCCGTTAGGTACACGATACTGGAGCTGTGTACCGTACTTGCTTGGTGAAAATCAGGCAATGATGTACTCATTCGCTCCCAGAACAGAAGTACCTACGAGTATTCCCGGCCTGCCATTCGGAACACCTTCGTTTAACTACCTGCGAGAAAACATGACGTTGGCGTTAAACAGACACGATGTTGAGTTCGATCTTATGGTGCAGTTACAGACTGATTCGCATCATATGCCAATAGAGCATGCTGGAGTACGCTGGCCGGAATCACTCTCTCCATTTATTCCCGTTGCCCGCATTCATATACCCCAGCAAGAATTCGATACCAATAGCCGAATGGAATTTGCAAAAAAATTGAAAATGAATCCCTGGCACTGTATTGAGGATCATAGACCACTGGGTAATCAGAGCCGTGCTCGCCTGAAGTTATACCAGACGCTTTCCGATTTTCGACAGCAAATGAATGATACCAGCCACTCCGAACCAGTCTCTGGAGACATTTACTGGAACTCATAAACCATCCATAGCGAACGCTCCGCTAACTGGCAACCCTTAGCTGAAAAAAGAAAGGAATAACTATTCCTGAACAATAACCTATTTCAACTGGCTGCCATTGTCCCTTTCACGTAATCTGGCACTTCTTCGTGCCATGGATCAGATACTGTTACTATCTTTGAAAGCGCGACGAACTGCATTGGCCAGACGCCCACCAAGTGGTTTTGGTGTGTTCACGAATCGGACATCGACATGCGCGCCCACCGGTGCCACAACAGCACTTTCCGGCCATGATAATTCTACGTCGAATAGCGGTTCCAGTACTTGTCTGCCGTTGCCGGATGGGTCGGCGCGATGTTGACCACCGCCTGCAGTGCTAAGGGCAGCGCTGGGCACCTCTCTGCTAGCCCGAGGCGTACGGGATATAATTTCTGACTTATAAACCCTAGAACCGTGCTTGCTATTACTGACGCGCAGCTCAACTCTACGTACGTCAGAATCCAATCGACTGGCTACCGTTTCATTGAGCGCAACTCGCACCGTGCGTACATCTGAAGGTACAACATAGCCAACGATCTCGCCTTTAGCGAGAACACGCCCTTCAAGTGCGGCGGTACCCAAGGCATCAAATCGACCATCAAGAGAAGCAGTTCGAAAGCTCTGATCCAGGTGTTTACGCACATCCAAAAGAGAATTGCTATTTGTGATCCGTTCTGTAAGCAACCGTGAGTGTTCGACCGGATTTTGTACGGCCAGACCTGCTAGCCTGGCATTTAACTCATCTATTCGTGCTACCAGCTCTCGTTCTCGCAATACAAGTTCAGGATCAGAACACTCAAACAAATCCTGTCCCGACAGAACATTCTGACCTGGTTCTATCGATGCCGAAGTAATCTCACATCCGATTTCTGCCCGAATGATTGCCTCGTCAGGAAGCCAGATGACACCGCGTGTTAAATTGGCATGCGGTAGTGGTAACCACAGGGCCAACGAAACAAACACAACGGGAACGGTACTCATTAACATTATAGGCCGAGCGGCCTGCAGCGTCTTATCGCGATACACCACTAGTAGGCCACGATAAAGTGGCAAAATCAAAATACTTATCAGCGTATACGCAGCCAGTGCAACACCGATAAGAAGAAAGCGTCCACTGAGCCACCATGCAATCCAGAGCATAAGTGCTACCCGGTATGTCATCGAGGCAAGTCCATAACCATATAGCCAGCATAGTTCTGCTTTATCTTCTCGTGCAGGGCCGGAATCTCTTTCGCTACACAACCAGGCACGAAGTCGCTTAAGCAACAACATACGGGAGCGTTGCGACAAATTCGGTATTTCAAGCAGATCGGCTAACAGATAGTAAGCATCGAACCGTAACAGTGGATTACCATTAACCAACAGCGTTGAGAAACCGCCTATGAACAGAAGCGCCAAACCGATATCAGCTAACAATCCCGAGCTGCTTGCCCAGAGGATTGCTCCGATGGCGGCGAATGACAACTCAACAAATATTCCTGCGGCTGCCACTAGCATTCTGGCGCTTTTATCCGGGAAAGCAGCGCTAGCGCTCGCATCGACATAAGGTAACGGCACAAGTACCATAAGCACAAGGCCCACCTCATGTACTTCACCACCTTTATGCTTGACAGCAAGTGCGTGACCTAGTTCATGCAACAGTTTCAGTACCGGGTAGAGAATCAGGATCAGAAGTGAAAGCCGAGGAGAGGGAAAACTCGCAGTGAATAAAGTTGCAGCGAGTCTTTCACCGTTGAGCAAAAGCGTGAATATGCCTATCGCCATTAACACTACCCACAAAAGCAACATTATGCGTGTAAATAGTACTTTTGCAAGCGGCGTCAGCCGCGATAATAGTGCATCTGGATCGTAAAGCGCAAAGCGAAGATGAAGTGGGTTCAATCGGCGCTCTTTATTGTCACGTGATCTTCGTTGTTCGCGCCGTTCAAAAAGCCGTTCTGCCGATACGCGTTGATCGACAACCAGAAGCTCCGCCTCTTGAAGCTCTGCCAACAACGCTATCCATTCGTCCTGCGTTGGTGCTGATTCGTCATGATCAACGAGTGCTTTCTCCCAGATCTCTTCGACAGTACTGTGACCGTCGAGCTGATCAACCAGCACGAATGCTCGCGCGTCTACCCGGTTAAAATCATTTGTCGTACTGCGTTGCAATACCCAGTAAGGTCGGTCACGATAAACGTGGCGAGTTGTAGTTACGTCAGCAGCCAGACATGGACGCACGTGCCGAACACGATGCCAATGAGCGCTGAACAATTTCTCCCTACTCATAAAGACAGCCACCACCAGAACTTACTCAAGTATCGGATAATGGGCTCTGTAACAAGACGAAGCAGATTGGTCTTACCGACTTTTAGTCGCGCGATGCCACTCTCACCTGGCCGAGGCACCATACCCTCTGGTACCTCCAGTGTCGTTCTAACGCGAAAGCGGCTGGCACCGTTTACACTCTCAGCAACTGGCTGTATCGCGCGTACCTCTATGTGAAGCTTCTTCGATGGTTGGGCTTTCAAATAGAGTGTGCCCACTTGTCCTTCATATATATTTTGGATATCACTCTCATGGACCATCAGATGAACCTCATAACTGTCCGCTTGCGCAATGACAAACAACGTATCCCCCCGAGTAACCGGCGCACCGATCACGTCGGTCGGATCACCGTTTGTAATGATTCCATCAATGGGTGAGCGGAGTTCGACGCGCTCCAGACGTTGCTCGATAATGGCCCTTAGAGCACGTTCGCGTTCCAGACGCGCTCGCGCAACAGCGGTACCCTGCCTGTCATGACTCGCCATCGCATACCGAAATTCAGATTCAACCCGACTGATTTCACCGTTTCGACGAGTTCCTTCAAGCTCAAGTTCGCCTGACTCAAGCTGTGCAATCAGCTGCCCGGCGACAACGATCTCACCGGGATTAACAGCAACACTTTCAACAAAACCGTCGAAGGGTGCGGTCACCAGGCGGCGCTCGCTCGGCACTAACTCCGCATGGGTGGAGACATTCTGCGAAAGCGGCATGAATGCCATAGCGACAACACCGACAAGCATAAGCGCTACCAGTATCCGTCGACTAGCCTGATTGGAACCGCACCACCTTTCCAGAGTTCCTTTCATGGCAAGACGGGCGCGTTCGGAAACGCACCGCTCCGCTTCCAGACGCAGTGCCAGGGTTAATGCAGATTTGGCGGCTACGAGTTCGAGAAGATCAACGGTGGTCTTGATAAAGGGTTCTGCGTTGTAGCGCTCAAGCAGTAGTACACCAACTGCTTGTCCATCCTTGTACAGTGGCACAGAAACAAGGCTTGTATATTCACGCCGAGTACCCAGTGCGTGATGACCCGGTAGAGGGCCTGTACTTACATCAGTAACAGGAAAACACAGGGTTCTCTCATGCTCCAGACACTCGTGCATGACATCAAGCAATAGCCGTATTTCGTTCGATGCCAGATCGACTCTGGCCTGTTGAGATATCGCCGCAAGTTCTAAATCTCCATCTGCCGTTACCAAAGCAATAGATACACGTTTGGCGACTAAATGCTGCTGCAGTGCACCGACAAATGCATCCAGTGCTCTTTCCAGGTCGGTTGAATCAAGTAACTCGGCGACAATCAACAGCACCAACGCTTGTTGTTCCGTCAGTAACTCAGCACGAGTAGCACGTATCAGGGACTTGATATTGTGCCTGCTCGTTTGATCGCGGCTTGAATTTATAGTGTGCAATCGGGAGTATCGCCCATGGGCTCTGTCAGCATTTTCGTGGCAATCGATCGCAGGCATAGTGAATTGAATACGGAGACCAATGATGACCAGCGGAACCCAAGGTTACCTTGCAGGTACATAACATTGATGGGAACCCGTTTTGGACGTGGGAGCTTCAGTGCAGTGCAAAGCCCATTCCACAGTGTTGCGACACTCGAATGGACTTACGCTGCGGCAGCTTGAACGATGATAAAAATCATGATTGGCTCACACTTTAGAAACAGTCAATAACTCTGCTTGCCCAATTTGCGTCCGGCAGAAATCGTGCCACGGGCTCAGCGTCGATGAAATACTGACAAAACACGGCACCGGATTGTTAGTGTTAAGCCCCCATCTGCCGGAGGTAAACGGAGCTACAGAGAACCAGATTTTTCCAGCCTACGCCCGAAGCCCGTCAGATTGGTCAGGCTATTAGATTAGGTGCACCTTGCACCCTTACTTTTATTGCCGGCCAGCGCCTATACGCGACGCTCACTCTGCGTTAGTGCTCGGAGGCTCGTGTCTTTCTGTAAAACATGATAAGGGCAATTCCCAACGCCGACGGCAATGTTTGCACAAAGAGAATACGCTGAGATACGGTAAACGCGCCAAAAATACCCGCAACCGCCACGAACAATAGAAAACACAAGGCAACGCGGTATTTCCATACACTGTCTCTTATAAACAGTGACCAGATGAGACCTGCTGCCAGGAAACCGTTATACAGTCCTTGATTAGCTGCCATCGATACGGTCGGTTCAAACAACTCAGAAGGAAAACTCGAGAAAACCTCAGGGCCTTTCGTCGTCCACGCAAACATCTCGAACCAGGCGATGTACAGATGTAAAAGCGCAATCACGCCAACGATCAAGCTAATTAAATGACTCACAAGCGTGTACTCCCACAGTAGATCGATTTACAGTTTACACCGGACATCAATTCGTGATCTGAAAAATTGGTGTGATTAACTTCGCTCACATAGAGTCTTTCATAAAATTAAGATTCGAAGTGCTCTACCAGCGATACATAGAGCAATTCAGCTTAAACTCGTCTTACAAAATAACGGGGATAGCAGTTCAGCAAGTTAACCAGCATATTCGCGCTTTTATCGGCTGTTCCAGTTAATCATAAAAATAATCCGAATTCTGTTCACGTATGGCAGCGATTGTGTCATCCAGTCTGGACAGATGCAGCATGCCGATATCAACCGCTCCCTGCTCATCGTTATTTCTAATCATCTCAGCAATACTGATATGGTCGTTCAACAATAGCTCCAACCTCTCATTTTGTGCCAGGCTTAGAAAGCAAAGGCGATCTACCTTGGCTTTGTCTCTGGCTATGACCTCGAAGGCGAAGTCTACTTCTCCCACAGCGCACAATGCCTGGTGAAAATCGTAATCCAATGTTCGAAAACGGTCATAGTGTTTTTCACTAACAGCAATTTTTTGCTCGGATAAACGAGCTTCCAGCAACTCGCCACCTTCTTTCCCACAATTGCGCGCAGCTCTGCGTAAGACTTCCGCTTCTACAGCTGCGCGTACAAATCTGGCGGTGGTTATTGCCTTGGAAGAAAACCGTTTTACCTCAGTTGCCCGTTGTGGGCGAATTAACAGTAAGTCAAGATTTTCCAGCCGGTTAAAGGCATCACGAACTGGCTGGCGAGAAATGTCGAACCGGCTTGCCATTTCCGCTTCAGATATTTTTGTACCAGGCAGCAAACGCATGGATACGATCTCATCGTAGAGATAATCGAAAACCAGATCCACACTGGTGCGACGTTCCGCAATTTTCAGATGTTGCTCCATGATCAAAGACCGCTAGAATTATGTAAATGCACCGGCAAATCCCTCTTGCTCGTCTGCAATATGATGTGTCGGCCTTTTAGGCGTCTGTCCTGAATACCCATGGGTGCCGAAGATGCGGTAACTGTTATCTACCATCGTGGTACCTTGCGAACATAATCTGGGATATATTTCAGCATTTCATCGGTGTCATCTCGGTCTATGACCATTGCCGCGTTATATAAATCATGCAACTCAGCAACGGCTTCCTCATCAAGCTGCACTCCCAGCCCGGGACCTTCAGGAACTTGTAAAGTACCGTCCTTGAATTCAGGGCGACCACCTTTAATGATTTCCTTCTTAGACCAGGGATAATGCGTGTCACAATCGAATGACAGATTGGGCGTGGCAGCGGCAACATGGCACATGGCGGCCAGCGAGATGCCCAGATGTGAATTGGAATGCATCGAGACACCCAGATTGGCGGCCTGGCAAATCACCCCCAGGTTTAGTGCACCTGTGGCACCACGCCAATAATGATGATCGGATAGTACTATCTGCACGGCGTTCGTTTTTACCGCCTCGATAATCTGCTCAAATTCTACAACCACCAGGTTGGTAGCAAGTGGAACATCGATATGCCTGGACAGCTCCGCCATCGCCTCCATTCCCCGACAAGGGTCTTCGAGATATTCCAGAATGCCGTTGAGTTGATCGACAACCTTTATGGCAGTGGGTACGCTCCAGGCACCCATCGGATCGATTCGAAGCCCGTGGTCGGGAAAAACTTCACGAAGTTTAAGCAGGGTTTCTACCTCCAGCTCAGGCTCCAGCACGCCACCCTTTAGCTTCCATGATTTAAATCCATAGTGTGCTGAAAATTCTTTAGCTTGCTCAACCAGGGCATCCGGTGTCATAACCTCGCCCATGAGATCCGGTCCGAAGGTCAGGTCCTGTTTCTTGAATTTATAAAATAGATAACCACCAAACGGGATTGTCTTGCGTACCGCGCCACCCAGCAATTCATAGAGTGGCCGGTTAAGCTCTTTACCCCTGATATCGAGCAGTGCAATTTCGTAAGCGCTGTAAACCACATCGATAAGCTTATGATCCGCCAGGGCGGTTGGTGCATTTACACCGCCGCCTTCCGGAAGCGCTGAGACAATCCGAGACCGAAGCGCGTGAAGATCATAGGCATCAAGACCTTCCAGCGATGGTGCGGCACATCTCACGCCCTCTAGCGTTCTGCTGGCACCGTAGGTTTCGCTCAACCCCACCAGGCCATTGTCGGTTTTAACTTGAATGATAGTGCGAAGGAAAACTGACGGGTGCACACCCTTGGTATTTGCCAAAGGCACGTCTGGTATGGCGATTGGCGTGATGAGAATCTCGACGATTTTCATTTTTTTGACATTTTTACCTCGGGCTAATTACTGATTTGCACCATAACATATACTAGTATACCATTTGCCAAACAGCGGATCTATGGCTGCCTTGTCGCTTGTCTACTTGCAGCATAGTTACGGCCCGCGTCGCGTAGCCCACCCATGGTGACCACTCAAAAAACACCCTGGCAAGTAGTTAAAAACGTAGAAAGACGGTTTTTTTGGAGAAAGTATGTCTGGCGTCAAGCTCGAACGTATCGTCAAGTCCTATGGCGAGGTAGAAGTCGTTCACGGCGTAGAACTTGAAGTTAGCGAACAAGAATTTGTCGTTCTGGTCGGCCCATCCGGGTGCGGTAAATCAACCACGCTGCGCATGATCGCAGGTCTTGAGGAAATCACCTCTGGCGTGTTGACCATTGATGGCAGGGTCGTAAATCGGGTGGCACCCAAAGATCGTGACGTGGCAATGGTGTTTCAAAACTACGCGCTCTATCCGCATCTCAACGTCGCTGACAATATCGCCTTCGGCTTGAACATCAGAAAAGAACCCAAAGCGCAAATCAAGCAGACTGTGAAGGAAGTCGCCGAGGTTCTCGGCCTGACACCCTATCTGGAACGACGCCCTGCCGATTTGTCCGGAGGACAGCGTCAACGCGTGGCCATGGGCCGTGCGATCGTCAGGCGTCCCAAAGTTTTCTTGTTCGATGAACCGCTTTCCAATCTTGATGCCAAGCTGCGGACGCAAATGCGCGCTGAGATCAAACGCCTGCACAAGCGCCTGGGAGCAACCAGCATTTACGTGACACACGATCAGGTAGAGGCGATGACGCTGGCCGATCGAATAGTGGTCATGCAAGATGGCAATATCGAACAGATTGGCACACCGATGGAATTATTTCTGAACCCTGCAAACTCATTTGTCGCAGGGTTTCTTGGCTCACCGCCCATGAACCAGATACGCGCAATCCTTGCGACCAACGAACAAGGCCCCATTGCCCAGATAGGCGAAAAGCAATTACCGTTGCCGGTACTACCGGCACTTGATCCGTTAATGGGTAAAGAGATAATTGTTGGTATACGACCAGAATTTGCAGAAATTGCCACAGCAGAGAATGAAAATCAAATACATATTGATCTGGATCTTGTCGAAACACTAGGCTCTGAAGCATTACTGCATGCAAAAATTGGTAATGACCCGTTCGTACTGAGAACAGGCACGCTAGGTCAGATCGACATGCTGGGTTCTGTAACGGGATTTACGATCACCCCCGAGCTCATCAAAATATTTGACGGTGAAACGGGTATCGCCCTGACCGGTCAAGTGCAAAGCGCATGAACAAGTCTGTGTCCGATACTGATCTGATCAGCAAAGATCCGCCTGAGCTTCATCGAAGTCGTGTCAACAAGATTGTTGATCATATACAACGCGAATGGCAGATATACCTGATGTTGCTGCCAACAGTCATCTGGTTACTGGTATTTCTCTATAAACCGATGTACGGCTTACAGGTAGCGTTCAAGGATTACAGTGTTTTTCGTGGAGTGGCAGGCAGTCCCTGGATCGGATTTGAACACTTCGAGACACTGTTTGGAAATGATCAATTCATAAGAGCTATTAAAAACACGTTTGCTATCAGTTTCTACTCGCTGTTAATCGGCTTTCCCATGCCGATACTTCTGGCGCTGATGTTCAACGAAATAATCAACAAGACGTTTAAGAAAACAACGCAAACCATCGTCTACCTTCCGCATTTCATATCATCAGTCATCATCGCCGGCATAGTCATTGCCGGGTTTTCACCCTCCTCAGGTGTCGTCAATACGATCATTTCAGCGCTAGGCTTTGAGCCTGTGTATTTTTTAACCAAACCCGAGTGGTTCAGGCCCATATTCATAGGCTCCACCATCTGGCAGGAAGCAGGATTTCAATCCATTGTCTATCTCGCAGCTATTGCCGGGGTATCCCCCACACTTTATGAAAGTGCTGTAGTTGACGGTGCGTCGCGCTGGCAGATGATGTGGAAAATCACTTTGCCATCCATATTGCCAACGATACTCATCATGCTGATTATTCGCATTGGCAACCTGCTTGAAGTCAGTTTCGAGATGATTATTCTCCTCTATCAACCAGCGACGTATGAGACTGCCGATGTCGTTAATACATTCATCTATCGACAAGGACTACTGGGAGGACAATATGATCTTGCAGCCGCCGCGGGTTTATTTAACGCCGTGGTAGCGTTTGTCATGGTCGTGGCCGCGAACACGATTTCACGTCGCTATTCGAATACGTCGATTTGGTGAGGGAATCCGGAATATGAACTCTACTAATTTATATTCCCGCGGCGATAAGATGTTTGTCGTGTTGAATATGTTTCTGATTGGCATATTCGCAATCTCAGCGCTATACCCTTTCATTTATATTACGGCCGTCTCATTCAGCTCAGGATTTCAGGCAGCCGCTGGAAATGTTGTATTGACACCTGTTGAAACAACACTAGCTGCTTACAAATATGCATTATCCGAACCGAAATTCTGGATAAGCTACAAGAATACATTTATCTATACCATCGGTGGCACATTAACGTCACTGGCATTTATTATTCCGGGTGCGTATGCCCTGTCACGCAAGAACTTGTACGGACGCAGATTTTTCAACTTGCTGGTTGCCTTTACCATGTGGTTTAACGCGGGGCTGATTCCATTCTTTCTTAACATGCGTGACCTTGGGCTGCTTGATAGCTACTTCGGTATCATCATTGGTTTCGCGGTGAACGGTTTCAATATCATATTGCTCCGCAATTTTTTCGAAGCGGTGCCACAATCGTTCGAGGAAGCGGCTCGAATGGACGGCGCTAACGAATTCCAGATACTCTGGAAAGTTTACATACCTCTGGCCAAACCCGCGATAGCAACCGTTGCGCTGTTTTGTGTGGTGTCGCGCTGGAACGGATTTTTCTGGGCCATGATTCTACTTCAGGACAGGGATAAAGTACCCTTGCAGGTTTACCTGCGCCATGTAATCACCGAACTACAGGATACCGAGGAGTTTTCATCTACGCTGCTAAACGCAGCCTATTCGTTCGAGACGGTTAGCTCAGCCATCATTGTCTGTTCGATAATACCGGTGCTGATATTCTATCCGTTTCTTCAGAAGTATTTTAATAAGGGCATTATGCTTGGAGGAGTAAAAGAATGATATTCACAATAAGACCGACCCAACCACCCGGAGAAAAACGTATGCAAAAATCTGTTATTGCAACAACACTCCTGTCAGCCTTGGCGATTTCCGTCCCGGCGATGGCAGAAACAGAATACAGAATCAGTGAGGATCCTCTGGAACTCACCATACACATGCACGCCAAGCAATACCCCGGTTACCAGGAAGACTGGCCAGTAGAAATTGAAGCCCGTCGCCTGACTGGCATTCATATGATTGACAAGACCTCTGGCAAGAATACAGAAGACAGCCGGGAAGCCATGAATCTATTGTTGGCGACAGGTGATATCCCAAACATAGTGGGTGGAGGTAAGGTTAAGGAATTTGTCGATCAATTTGGACCTGAGGGTGCTTTCATCCCCTTGAACGATCTCATCGACGAACATGCTCCCAACATAAAAGCTTTTTTCGATAAATACCCGGACCGTCGCTCGGCAGCCACCAGTGCCGATGGCAACCTTTATTACATACCGTATCTACCTGACGGCAAATACGGAAGAGCCTACTTCATGCGTCAGGATTGGCTGGCAGCTTTAGATATGGAAGCACCTCAGAGCGTTGAGGAGTTACACAAAGTACTAACCGCATTCCGTAACAATGATCCCAACGGTAATGGCAAGAAAGACGAGGTACCGTTTTTTGCGCGCCAATGGCAAGAAGTACTGCGTCTGGTTACCCTGTGGGATGGTCGCTCATCCGGTTCAGACAGCTATCATGATTTTTACGTTGGCGACGGCAAAATCTTGCACGGTTACGCAGGTGAGGGATATCGCGAAGGCATAAAAAACATTGCACAATGGTATTCCGAAGGACTCATCGATGCTGAAATTTTCACCCGTGGTTCATCATCACGTGAATTTCTATTGTCAGAAAACCTGGGCGGTATGACGCATGACTGGTTTGCATCAACATCAAGCTATAACGTGTCTCTGAAAGAAAAGGTACCAGGATTTACGTTCAAGGCGTTTCCACCACCAGCTTCCATTTCAGGTGTTAGAATGGAAGAGCATCGTCGTATTCCCGTCAAACCTGACGGTTGGGCAATAGGTCATACCAACGAGCACCCGGTAGAGACCATCAAGTACTTCGATTTCTGGTTTACCGAAAAAGGTCGTAACCTGCAGAATTTCGGTGTTGAAGGCCAGACATGGACCATGGTCGATGGAAAACCTAAATTTACTGATGAAGTTCTGACTTCAGGCAAGCCTGTCAATTCGCAGCTATATGCTGTAGGTGCACAGATACAGCGCGGCTACTTCCAGGATTATGAGTATGAGCGCCAGTGGTCTAACGCTATTGCTCTTGAGGGTATTGCACTATACGACGAGGGTGACTACCTGATCGATCAGTTTCTTGGAGTCGCCATGAATGCCGACGAACAGAAAGTGTTTGACAAGTATTGGGCATCAATACGTACCTATATGCTGGAACGTCAACAGGCCTGGATTCTAGGTACCGGCGATATCGAAGCTGAATGGGACGATTACATCGCTACATTGAAAAAGATGGGTTATGACGACGTCATCGAAGTCATGCAGGCTGCGTATGATCGTCAATACGGGTAATAAGCTTTAGCATAAGGGGTGTTGCATACAGCAAAAGCTGGTGCTTCACCCCTGTTCCTACACGACAAGTGACACGAAAACAACCATGCCAAGTGATAATAAGGTGAGTTCAAAGGTTGATATGCTGGATGAGCCTGCCGTTGGTAAACTCACCATCCAGTATTCGCCAACGACTGATACACGGATCACTGAAAACCCACCCAGGTTCACCTGGCTACCCACTATCGAGGACGAAGCACAATACGTGTTGCGTGTATCAAGTGACACGCAATACAGTGCGGATAACACGCAGACGTATACCGCTATTCCATTAAATTTTTTTACACCTGACAAAGCACTGCCTGCAGGTGACTATGTCTGGTCGTACGCGGTATGGTCTGAAAATAACAATGCACCAGCCAGTAGCTGGAGTATGGATAGACACTTTACATTGTCGGCTGAACTTCCGGAAACGCCGGTTCCACCGCGCGCAAAACGCTTCTCACAATCCTATAAGGATCACCCAAGATTGTGGATGAATAAAGACCAGATCGCTTCATTTAAAAGTAGCCTGTCCAACAATCCTTCGCATTGCACCTGGGATGTATTTTATGAGAAATCAGCTCGCCCCTGGATGGAGCGGGAAATCATGAAAGAACCCCCAGGCTACCCTGGCCATAAACGCGTGGCCTCTGTCTGGAGACAAACCTACATCGATTGCCAGGAACTGATTTATGCAATCCGACATCTGGCGGTCGCTGGCACAATCACTGATGATAAGCCGATGCTTGATCGAGCCAAGCTCTGGCTGCTCGAAGCAGCATCATGGAATCCATCGGGAACAACATCCCGCAGCTATACCGACGAATGGGCGTTTCGCGTAAACGGTGCCTTGGCATGGGGCTATGACTGGCTATACGACGAGCTCACAACAGATGAAAGATCCCTGGTACGACATGCATTGCTGTTACGCACTCGTGAAACCGCAGATCACATCATCAAACACGCAAATATCCAGCTTTTTCCTTTTGACAGTCACGCCGTTCGCGCTGTATCTGCGGTGCTCATTCCCGCCGCAATTGCATTACTCGACGATGAGCCTGAAGCCGAGGATTGGCTGAATTATGCAATAGAATTCCTGAGCACTGTTTACTCGCCCTGGGGAGATGCGCAAGGTGGCTGGGCAGAAGGTCCTCATTACTGGATGACCGGAATGGCATACTTGATTGATGCTGCCAACCTGCTTAAAGGCTATACCGGTATAGACCTGTACAAAAGACCATTTTTCCAATCTACCGGAGACTTCCCACTCTTCACCAAATCGCCTGACACACGGCGTGCGACCTTTGGTGACGACAGCACCATGGGCGATCTGCCTTCACTGAAAATTGGTTACAATCTGCGCCAATTTGCCGGGGTAACGGGTAATGGTGCCTACCAGTGGTACTACGACGAAATAAAGCGTAACGACACCGGTACGGAAATGGCGTTCTACAACTACGGATGGTGGGACCTGAATTTCGATGAGTTAGCCTATCGGACAGATTTCCCCGTTGTCGAAGCAAAACCCCCGGCCAATGATGACACCTTACGTTGGTTTGAAGGCGTTGGCTGGGCTGCCATACAAGTGGACATGGCAGATCCGGAGAAGCATATTCAGTTCGTTATGAAATCTTCCCGATTTGGCTCTATCAGTCACAGTCATGGTGACCAGAATGCTTTTTGCCTGGCAGGATTTGGAGAAGATCTCGCGATTCAATCAGGTCATTATGTTGCGTTTAACAGCACCATGCATCAGAACTGGCGTCGTCAGACACGCTCTAAAAACGCTATTTTAATAGATGGCAAAGGTCAGTATGCGTCAAAGGACAAGGCTTTGGCGATGCGTTCTTCGGGTAAACTGATTTGCGCTGAAAAACGTGAAGATCACATCTATATACAAGGCGAAGCCACGGCGGCTTATCAATCATTAACGCCTGAAGTTAACAAAGTTTTGCGCGACATCTATTTTGTCAATAACAGCTATTTTGTTATCGTTGATGCTATCGATGCCGACAAGCCGGTCTCGATAGACTGGCTTCTCCATACCAATGCTCCGATGTCACTGAGTAGCAAAACTTATCGCTATACAGGAACAAAAGCAGGTTTCTACGGACAGATATTATGGTCTGAAGCCGGGGCTGCCGAGCTTACTCAGTTCACTGATTTTCCCGATGTCGATCCGGTTGACTATCAAGGCTTACCCGTCAGCACCTGCATGACAGCTCGATTTCCGAAAGCCACACGGCATCGTATTGCCACTCTTCTGGTCCCCTACTCTTTAAAAAACCCGAAACGAATATTCAGCTTCCTGGATGATCAGGGATATGACTGCGATTTGTATTTTACAGATGCGGAAGATCGTAGCTTTAAAGTCGTAGTTCCTAAAACGTTTGATGTCGGTACCTGAGCGCTGATCTACCACAATCACGAGCGTGTCAAATTAGTTTCTAAACAGATCGATTTTTTGCGAAAGAGCTAAGCTGCTCCGAACTTGACCAGGCAGTGCCAGACTTTTTTAATAATCTGCTCATCAACGGAACCATCGCGATAAGGACTCAGTGTTGCCGGCGTAATCACACCTTTCCCGGATAAATAGTTGACGAAATCAGCTGTTTCCTTACCCCTAAAGCCCAGACACTGTTCATAATGACTAGACTCCAGGCGAAACCCGCCATGCCATTCGACGTTGCATGGTAGCTGCTGTGCAACTGATTCAATCGGTGAATTGCGAAAGCTTGGATCCAGTACCAACGAATCTACATCGCGCTCCACGTGTACAGGTCCATGTACATGAGCCTCAACATAATTATCCAGCGAATCGTCGAGTCCGGCTTCATTGGCATCAGCCAACGAGATCAATCCCATGCGCGTCTGTGTACCAAGATCGACTGACTCGTAATGGCTGTCCGGGTAGGCAAATGTTGTTTGGCAAAGAACATGAGACTTTAATCGTAGATAGGCCGATCCGAAACGTGGCGCACCGCCTGCCAAGCATTTTTTATAGTTAAGCGCACCATATTTAGGTCGTTTGCTGGATGGAGCACAGTCATATAGACCACAAAACAATCTGCTTTCCCAGTTCCAGCGCTTACCGCCGACATGCGAAGAGAGGCTCCCACTACTGGTACCAGTCTCAAATTGAGAACGATACAAACTGTCACTTAGCAGCTGCGATATGACACTTACTCCGCCCTGCATTATGTCAGGATGAAAATTCAACGTTATCGAATGATCAGACGTCAATGGCGTCCCATCAGATTGATCATTGACGCAAGCCATAACGCGAGTAATCAATGGATCATCTAAGGAATTTACGTCAGAAAAATTGTTCATTTCGGTGGTCACATTAAATCGGGACTACATCATTGCTGAACGTGGAAATAGACTAACTTTCTGCTGGAACAATAGCCCCCCTAAACCCGACCACCCGTGACGCACAATCATGACCTGCTGACAAGCACGCTTTCTCAGGTTTTCCCGTGAGAAAAGCGGCAAGATACCCACCGTTAAAACTGTCTCCGGCTGCCGTTGTATCGACGACATGATCGGCAGATTTGAAAACCGGATGAGCTTCCTCTCCGAGACTGGGAGATATCGGACCTCTTACTCCACGCTTGATGGCACACGCTTTCCAATCACGTTTTAAAAATCGTGCAATAACGGCATCTTCACTTTTATCTTCATGGAGTTCCATCTCGTCATCAATGGATGGAAGAGCTATATCGGCGAATGACCACATCTCGCCAATTACCTCTAACGCTACTTCCCTGCTTTCCCACAGTCGTGGCCGATAGTTTGAATCGAAAGCGATGAGTGTCTTGCCAGCATCAGATATCTCCTTGAGATAATCCATTAACCGCCGCCTGGCCGCAGGATGCAAAATGGCCAATGTAATGCCTGACAAATAGGTAATTGATGCAGCAGGAATAAATCTCACAGCATCATCAACCATAAACATTCGTCGTGCTGCAGAGCTATTGCGCCAATAGTGAAAACTACGCTCTCCTGAGCGATCTGTGGATACGGAATAAATACCAATATTGTAATCCGGATCGCGAGAGATAAACGATGGATCCAGATTTTCCTCTACAGCAAGCTTGAGAAAAGCCTGCGATAGAGGATCCATACCTACACGGCTCATGAAGCCGACTGCATTGTTTAACTGTAACGCTCTTGCACAATATACTGCGGTATTAAAGGTATCACCGGCAAATCCAACACTAAATGCATCGTCTGTCGATTGACGTAATTCAGCCATAGCTTCACCAATGGCCAGTAGTTTTAATTCCATAGTGTAGATCTTGAGATTTAGAAACTAAGAAGGTACGCCGAAGCGGATTCGCTTGCAGTGTGCGCGCAGATTTGAATATCAGTAATTCCAGACGGTACCATCGATGAGACGCGCAACCGGATGAAACCCTTGTACGTAATTGTAGCGCTTTGCTTCACTTTCATCAAAGTCTACACCCAGACCCGGCGCATCACTGACGAAGAACATACCTTCAGTCATTTTGTGATTTGAGGGAAACAAGGCATCACACTCTTCCGTACCCAATACCAGGTACTCCTGAATTCCAAAATTGGGCGCCCAGGCGTTCAGGTGGGCCTGTGCTGCCATGGATACCGGTGAATGGCTGGGAGCACCATGAAAACCGGTACGTACATCATATAAAGCCGCAAAGTCTACTATGCGCTTTACATGGGTAATACCACCCGCATAGGTTACAGCGACACGAATGTAATCTATCAATCGGTTTTCGATCAGTTTGTTGCAATCCCAGATAGAATTGAACACCTCGCCAATGGCAATTGGAATAGTGGAAAGTTGACGAAGTAATTTCAGTGCATCCTGATCCTCAGCGGGAGTAGGATCTTCCAGCCAGAACAGGCGAAACTGTTCCAGCTCCTTTGAAAATTCTGCAGCTTCTCTAGGTAGCAATCGATGATGCACATCGTGCAACAACTTGATGTCAAATCCGAACGTGTCTCTCAGTTTATCAAATGCTTTGGGCATGTAACGCATGTATAGATCACTATCCCATACCTCTTCTTTAGGTACTGCACCCGTAAAGCTTGTAATGTAGTTGTTAACGCTTTCGTTGGATTCTGTCACGCCATAGCTGGCGGAAGGCATCTCGGGAATGCCACATTGAACCCGCACCGCTTTATATCCAAGATCCTTGTAGTAGGCAACAGAATCTATCAAAGCCTCCAGATCAGAACCAGTGGCATGCGCATAAACCAAAGCACCCTCCCGGCTCTTTCCCCCGAACAACTGATACAACGGTAGTCCAGCGATTTTCCCCTTGATATCCCACAAGGCCATATCAATAGCGCCAAATGCAGCCATGGCAATGGGACCCCTTCGAAAGTACGCTCCTCGATAAAAATATTGCCAGATATCTTCGCTGTTTCTTGGATCCTTTCCAATAAGACAGGGAATCAGGTACTCCTTCAAATAAGCTGCCGGCAACGTCTCCCGGTTATTAAGAGTTGCATCGCCAATGCCGTATACGCCCTCATCAGTCATGATTTTCAGAGTGACGTAGTTCTTACCGGGACCTCCAATGAACACGGTAGCGTCGGTGATTTTCATTATCGTCTCGTCAATAACAACCAAGCTGGCTTAGCATACACGCACGTTATTGCTTTAAATCGCTGTGTACGAATGTTTCTAGTTTCCTCCACCCGCACAACTGACCAATTTAATGTGGCCAACCGAATTCTACTGAATAGCAGCGCTATGGTCAGTCAGCGGATTTCAGTACAAAGTTAAAATCGACGGTGTAGTAGCGCTCACCTTCCAGTTTATTCTTGATTTTCAGCAGATCCGGTAGCTCTGTATGATCATGACGTTCCTGATACTCCATGATCAGCTTCTCCCGGACACCAAACACGGCATCCTGATCCAGATAGGGATCATCACTGGGAAAAACCTCGGTAACCAGCGTTTTATAGCCAGGGGCTGTAACAATAAAATGCAGATGCGAAGGCCGCCACGGATGCCTGCCAGTCGCCCTTAACAGCTCCCCGACAGGCCCATCGTCCGGCACCGTATAGGGCGCAGGCCTGACCGTGGAAAACAGATAGCTACCCTCGGCACCGGTTGTCATACGCGCGCGTAAGTTGTATTCAGTCTGCTCCGGATCCTGCCCGGAATACAATCCGTTTTCTGCCGTCTGCCAGATTTCCAGTATCGCACCTTCGATGGGGCTCCCATCCTGTCCAAGTACTTTGCCAGATACCACGACCGCGCTCCCCTCATTGTCACCTCGCATATCGCCACCGACTGCAAGCTCGGGAGCGCCAAGGACATGAAATGGACCTAGAACACTTGACGGCGTTACACCGTCAGGGGAATGCATCATGTCAACCAGCGAAGACATCCCCAGGACATCGGAAAAAAGTACAAATTCGTTGCGCTCACGTGATGAGATGTTGCCAGCCTCAAACAGTAGCTCAAGACCCTTGCGCCACTCATCATGGGTAAGCTCGGTCTCCCTGACAAAGTCATGCAGGTGCCTGACCAGCGAGTCGAGCACGAATCGCAGGCGCTCGTCAGTTTCATCACCCATGTAATCTATAAATGACTGAGTGATGCTTTCTTTACTCACCGTGCGCATAAGAAATCCTGTTGATACGTTCTGACCTGAGGCTAGCCAAGTATGCCAATGGATAGTGCCGGGAATTTAATTAATAAAATGAGCACCAACAACATGATGCCTGCAAATGGCAAGGCGCCCAGGAAGACATCCTTCAAAGAGATATCCGGATCGTTAAGGCTGGTCTTGATAACAAAGCACGATATGCCCAGCGGAGGAGTCAACAACCCGATCTCTGCACCGATGACAGTGATTATGCCAAACCATACAAGACTCATACCCATTGATTCTACCAATGTAATAAACAATGGCACAACGATAAGGATGATGGATGCAGTATCCAGAATGGTTCCAAGAAACAGCATCAATAAAACATAAATCGTCATAACTTCGACAAAACCAAAATCGTATGTCTGGAGTGCATCATCCAGGGCATTGGGTAAACCGGCGTAGCCCAACATACGGCTGTACAATGATGCCATGGCTATAAGAAAGAGAATGGCCGCTGTGATATGTCCGGTTTCAAGTGCCGTCTCCCACAAGCCCCGCCAGGTAATGGCGCGACGCAACAACGCAATTATCAGTGCAGCAAGAGCTCCTGCAGCACCAGCTTCCACTGGCGTTAGCCAGCCGGTGTATATGCCTCCAAGGACTATAGAGATCAAGACAACAATAGGTACCGTCTTGTCGAGAATTTCGATGAAGCTCAATGGCCGGCTTTCGAGCGTGTGGAGATTGCTACCCAGATAAGTAGGCTGCACCCTTGATGCTGCGAAAATCCACACGATATAGGCCGCAGTTAGTATCAGTCCCGGCACAATACCCGCCAGAAACATGTCTCCCACCGATTGCTCGGATACGAATGAATAAATAATGAGCATGGCACTTGGTGGGATGATCATGCCCAGAACCGATGAACCAGCAACTACCCCGACGGCAAATCGTTTGTTGTAATTCAGTTTGCGCATTTCGGGAACCGCTATTCTTGTAAATACAGATGCAGATGCTATGGATGAACCCGTCACAGCAGCAAACACCGCATTGGCACCAACCGTTGCCATGCCGATACCGCCAGTAATGCGAATAAATACCCTATTCAGAACCGTATAGATATCCGTGCCTAGCCCTGCTCGGGAAACCAGTAAACCCATGACGGTAAATAATGGAATAGTTGCAAATGCGTATTCTGTTACTCCATCGCTGACAGCGATTTTAAGAAAGTTGAATGCCAGAATGGATTTACCACTAATTAACCAGATGGAAACAAACGATACGAGTCCGAGAGCGACGGGTATATAGACCCCGAGATAAATCAGGATAACTATCGCCAGTACGGAAAATGCACCTATCTCAACAGGCGTCATGCTGCAACATCTCTCTTGCCATCAGGAAGCCGGTGTTCTCCTGACACCACCTTCAAGCAGAAGATAACGGTGCATAACCCGGAACTGAAAACGATGGCTAGTTTTGCCGGCCACCAGGGTGCAGTAAAAACACCAGGTGTACCAAAATACTCGCAGCGAGCCAGAGCTACCTTTAAATCTGCAATGAACTCACCGGTGGGTGCCGGCCCGAACTCGGGCGCTGTTAGAAAATGGCATGTGGCGATCGATTCGGTGAATTCCGGCCACATAGTCCACGTAATCATAGCCATAAATACGGCCGCTGCCAGGTCAATCGTTCTATCGAGTACGTTGGTAAAGCGCGGAAAGCGGTTACGGCCTAGTACAAGAAAGCCATCCGATCGGGTCAAGCGGTTTTTTCGAACGACATCAGGTAGCTGTAAGAAGACGATAAGTACCAAAGAAAAGATAACCATCTCTACAACACCGCGCAATGGTGCGTCAAAGAAATTGCGCGAAAACACATCGGCATTCATGAGAGCGATCAACGCAAAAATGACGAGTGTTCCAGCGGCATTGGCAACCATGGCAATGCCGTGGAAAAGACGTCCTAGTTGTTGTACGTTATACATACGCACAGTGAGCGCGAGGCAAACAATCGATGTCTGCTAAAGCTCCGCAGCCCAGTCTCTGACAGGGGTAAATCCTGCTGCTTTCAATTTCTCAATATAGGCCTTTAACATGTCGGAACCCGGAGCGCCAGCCTGATCCAGGCTCGCCGCCCAGTCCTTGGCAATATTGGGCATGGCAGTTGCCCACTGTGCACGCGCATCAGCTGGCAATTCGATAACATCACCACCACCAGCCTTGTACGCATCCAGGGATGCAGACGCAGCATCCATCGCGATTGATGCAACGTGATCACGATATTCAATAGCTACCGACTGCAAAATCGTTTTGACCTCGTCAGGCAACTTCTGCCAGATATCCTTGTTGACGGTAACCGTCTTTGAGTTCACTGCGCCAAGATCAACTTTGAGCATGTAAGGTGCAACTTCTGCGATCTTGAAAGTCTTGGCAGCCTCCGGCCACAACATAGCGGCATCAACAAGCCCGGTTTGTAGCATGTTGTAGAAATTGGGTAAGCCACCGCGTACACCAGCCGCACCCTCAATACCTTCCAGATATCTAAGATTGTATCCAGCACCAGCAACTTTTTTACCCTTCAGATCATCCAGGGAATTTATGGGCGTTGACGAAAACAATTGATAGGTATCGAGTACGACACCGGTTGCCAGATAGACCTGGTTCTCAGCTTCAAGCTCTCTTCCCATCTGAGGAAATTCTCTGGCAATTTCATCTACCGCCTTGGCGACGACCCTGGCATCTGAAGCGATGAACGGGGTAACCGCTGAGATACCCTGGCTCGGAAGTTTGGAGTTGTGAAAAATGGTTGTGACAATGCCTATATCGCCCAGGCCCAGCTTAATACCCTCCAGAACGCCGCGCGGTTTGACAATTTGTCCGCCATACGCTTCTTGCCAGTTGATCTCGAAATTGCCGGTTTTCTCCAGCTCCTCGTTGACGCGGGGTATGAAAAAACCGGAAAATTCCCGCACCCACATAGAGCGCTCAGGATAGCCATCGATAGCAATCATATTGATCGATTCGGTAGCAATCGCTTGTGAAGGCAGTGCTACCGTTGCAGTTGCAGTGATAGCCAGCGCTACCAGTCCGATTTTATGCCGTAGTGTCTGTAGATCCACAATGTTGTCTCCAAGTTAGTGTCAATGGACAGTTCATGCTGCGCGAGTCTTCGCTCTGTCTAGCCTGAAATCCAGTTTTCTTCTATTGATGTACCCGCCTGCCGAAATAACTTTGACAACGGACAATAAATAGATACTTCCTCAGCAAGCTGTTTAAGTTTGTTTTCAGAAACACGGTTGCTGGTCGTGATGGTTAACGCGATACTAACAAACGGTACATCGATACCTTCCTGCAAAGTAACTCCTCTTCTGTCAAATTCACAACTGGCATCGATATGCAGTTCACCAATATCGATAGCAAGTCGTGAGGCGCACTTGTGGCCAATGACATTGGTACAGCCAATCAGTGCTGCTAACGCAGCATCCGTAGGTGTTGGCCCAAGGTTGCTACCACCCCTTTCCACCGGCTCATCGATGGCGAACTCCACATCGCGTACGCTGACTTTCGACAAGGAATGGGATGGGCAGTTGGCCGAAGCACGCAGTATTACCGTGTTTTTAACTCTGACATTAGGTGATGTCATAGGAACCGAGACTCAGGGTTGGTAGCAGATATCAGGCATATGAACAGACCTGATCGAAATCGAATCTTGGAAGTCTCTGGAATAACGCGCTTTCTTCAGCAACACCGATGTTGCACAAAAAATTAGACCGCAAGGTAGTCCCTGCAAAGAATTCCTGATCAATAATTTCGTTGGAAAAACCACTCATTGCCCCGACATCCAAACCCATCGCTCTCGCCGCTATCATTAAATACGCACCTTGCAGTGTTGAATTTCTATAAGCGGTATCGAGGCAGTACGCCTCTTTTCCTTCAAACAGGTGGCGACGGTCCTCGTGGGGGAATAGCTCGGGAAGATGCGTCCAGAATTCCAGATCATAGGCGATGATAACGGTAAGGGGTGCGCCCGCCACTTTGGGGACATTGGCAGGTTTCAGTGATTTGGCGATGCGTTCACGACCCTCTTCAGTGTTTACGAAAACGAACCGCGCTGGACATCCGTTCATGCTAGTGGATCCCATTTTGACGATGTTATACATCTGTCGAATCTGCTCGTCCGTAACGGGCTCATTTTTCCAGGCGTAGTGAGAACGCGCGCCGGTCAGAATCAAGTCGATAGAGTCGCTGTCCAGATGTGAGATTCTCTGCCGCAAATCTCGCACGTCTTGCTGCGCTTTTTCACGCCGGGCGGAATTGTCGGTGGGAGTCTTGCCGTTATTCACTGATTTGGCGTCTGCTAAGAAGGTATACAGAAAATAACTATATTCATCCCCTCAAGTCAATTAAAATCCACATTAATTGTGTTGTAGATTACTATCCGGTGTATTGAACGAGGAGATAAGAATGCCGGATTGGAGTACTTACAAAGCAAGCGCAAAGCAAAGAGGTGCTTTGGCCCTGGAGCTATACGTGACAGAAAGCACACCTATAAGCGATGAACTGGCACTAAAGACAATACTCCCAGAGCATCTGGAATACCAACGCAAACTTGAGACTGAAGGCAAGCTATTCCTGGCGGGTCCCTTGTCAGATGACACAGGAACGCTCATGGAAGGTTCCGGCTTGGTGATCTATCGATGCGGTTCTCTGGAAGAAGCGCGCGTATTGGCCGAAAACGATCCAATGCACGCCAAAAACGTCAGGAAATATCGCTTGCGGCGATGGCTGATTAACGAAGGATCGCCTCAATTCTCTACAGCTTTATCGTCACAGTCAGTTAAACTCTCATAACAATAAACTGACATATCGGGACTCCTGGCTGCAGACAATTCTCTATTGCGCATCCGGTGTAGCCAAATAATACCGTCTATTTCAGCAACCAGCCCTACGTTTCGTCAACGACCGGATTTCGCAATACTCCGATCTGTTCGATTTCGACCTCGACCGTGTCGCCATCTTTCATCCAGAGCTGTGGCTTGCGCGCATGTCCCACACCTGAAGGTGTGCCCATTAGTACAATATCACCCGGTTCCAGCGTCAAACCTTCAGTCAGGTATACGAGTGTCTCTACCACGGGAAACATCATCATATCGGTGTTGCTTGACTGAACAGTCTCCCCGTTCAAACGACACATGATATTCAAACCGGCAGCACCTGGAGGAAGCTCGTCGGCAGTAACAAATACCGGGCCGATAGGACCCGTATTGTCAAAATTCTTACCCATCGTCCACTGAATAGTGTGGCGCTGGTATTCCCGCACCGAACCGTCATTGCTGCAGGTATATCCGGCAATATGATCAAGTGCGTTCTCTGCTGTTAAGTGCCTTGCCCGCGTGCCAATAATCAGAGCCAGCTCGGCTTCGTAATCCAGAGTGACCGAATTGCGCGGCCGGACTACCGGTTGTTCATGAGCAACCATGGAGGTACTGCTACGCATGAAAATAGTCGGAAAAGGCTGTTTTTCAAAGATACCTTCATCAACGTGCTCCATGTAGTTAAGACCCAGACAAAGGATCTTTCCGGGTTTCTCGATCGGCACAAGATATTCGATGGAATCAAGGCTGATTCGGTCCGAGTCAGTCGCCCGATCGGCTAAGGCTTGAAGTTCTTTCCAATTATCCGCCTCGATAACATTCTGCAGGGACGTTGGAGCCTTAGAGTCCACCGATGAAAGGTCGACAAGCTGATCCCCGTCCAGCAGGCCAATGCGTGGCCCATCAGGACCCTTGAACGTGACGATTCTAATGACAGTGCTCCCTTGAAGCTAAAAAAATACAGATTTATTTGACCATGTTAAACAAATATCCACATAATGGAAATCTAGTATTGAGCAATATCGAGGTCTAGCCATGTTCAAGTATCGATCACATACACGATGGGCTCTTACCAGCCTCTTTTGCATCTCTATACTCAGTGGTATGTCAGCTCACGCTGCGCCTTGCTTGAAGATTACGCTGACTGGCACCCAGGGCGGTCCACCCGTGTTCCGTGGCCAGGCCGGTGCAGGCACGCTCATACAGTATGGGGACTCAGACAAGGGCTGTAATGATGTCGCGTTGCAATTTGACGCTGGACGCGGAACTACCCAACGCCTCTCAGAAGTCAATGTCCCCGTTGGCAAGCTGGACGCCATATTTATCACGCATCTGCATTCTGACCATACAGAGGGACTGATTGATCTAATGCAGCTTCGCTGGCATTTCAATTCATCGGGACCGAAAGTCGATTTCGTCGTCAGCGACGACACTAAATCGCCGAAGGGCCATACGCTAAGCGGCCGCGCCTTTGCCGCGCACATTGGTGACGCCTTGCATTATTCCGGTGAAATAGCCCAGCGCCTTGGTGAAAACCCCAAGCGTCTGCCACAAGGACCTGCTGACTTGATCAATGTCATGACGTTCGAAAACCTTGAAAAACCGGAGAAGGTCTGGAGTTCTGGCGACGTGGCAGTGCTGGCAATAAACTCAAGACATATTCCCGGTCATGCATCTTATCGGGTCGATACGCCTGCCGGTAGTGTGGTGATTGGGGGCGATGCCGGCAACGACAAACCAGCGCCTCCACGAGATTCCTCTACGTCTGCGCAAGTAGAAACATTGGCCACGGGTGCCGATGTCATTGTGCATTCAACCATTCATCCCGTTATGGGCCCCGACAGAAATAGCGGGTTTCCCGCACCTATCTTTTACCGTCAAAGCACAGCCACCGATCTGGGTGCCATGGCAGCTAGAGTTGGAGCAAGTCATCTTATGCTAACCCACCTTATCCCACCGCTAGACGCCAAGAACCAGGGCCCTTATCCCATTCCCGGAGGCGCGTTGTCCACAACAGACTACGAGGAGGCCGTATCAGTAAGCGGATACAAGGGTGCAACGATAGTGGGCACTGACCTGGTATCCCTTATCCTGCCAAGGGAATAACGATGGTCGCCGACAAAGAAGGAACTCACTTGCACCTGATTGCGGAAAGCGGTGTTGCGGAATCGATAACCCAGCGTGTCTATCATACCCTCAGGCGAGACATCGTATCCGGCAGACTCCAGCCCGGTGTAAAGTTGAAAGTAGAGCAACTGCGCAAAGAATACGGGGTTGGCACCAGTCCATTAC
The DNA here is from genome assembly GCA_045106855.1 of Granulosicoccus sp. Classification (GTDB taxonomy): domain Bacteria; phylum Pseudomonadota; class Gammaproteobacteria; order Granulosicoccales; family Granulosicoccaceae; genus Granulosicoccus. The sequence goes on along the minus strand of JBGCFI010000018.1, from coordinate 90,584 downwards.
GAGAGGCGCTAAGCCTGCTCACATCCGATTACCTGGTAGAGAGAATCGATCAACGTGGTTTCCGTGTCAGTCAGATCAGCCAGAGAGAGTATGACGACCTGCTGCAAACCCGATGCTGGCTAGAAGAACGTGCATTACGAGAATCCATTGCCAACGGCAACAATCAATGGGAAGAACAATTGATTCTAGCTAATTACCGATTGTCTCGTATACCGCGTGCCGCAACTGACAAAGAACCCGCATCAAATTCGGATTGGGAATTTGCGCATAAAACATTTCACGAAACCCTGATCAGTCTTTGCGGATCTTCCATTCTTTTAAAATATTGCGCTCAGCTTTATGAACAGAATGTTCGGTACCGACAACTTTGCGTTTCAGCAGCATACCCTGACAGAGACGTGACTGAGGAACACAATAATATATGTGACGCGGTATTAGCGCGAGATGCTGACCTTGCAGTACATCTACTGCTATCTCACTACAACAATACCAGCAGGTTTGTTAGAAATGAACTCGAATTCCAGAACAAACCAGAATAACTAGTACAAGTGATTTCTATGCCATCGACTGCCCCTGCCGAGCGCCCTGACTCATCATTCGGAGTTAACGAAATCGTCCTGCCTTGACACACGGCGAGCATCTATTGATGCACCATATGGTCGCATAAAAATAGCCGCATAAAAACCCCAAGTAACCCAGCTGATTCTCAATGAAATTACTAGCACATAGTGGTTTTTACTTATCTTGAACCACAATGAATTCGTCTGGGTAGGCGGCAAAGAGTCAACGACGTTACTTTTATTACAGAAGATTCATATGAGTAAAAGTACCAGCCGTCAATCACCATGAGTTAATGTAAGCTACGGGGACCTGGGAAACGCTCGCCTATGTTCCATAAAAACATTTATCAACGCTATTTTCTCGAATTGGCCTTGTTTTGTTTTGTGGTTTTTTTCGGTCTGGATGCAAATAGTCTTGTGGTGGTAGCGCTGGGATTGCTTGTTTTGTCCCATTGTCTTCCTTCGCTGGTATTGGGATCAATAAGGCAACTGTCTCACACGCAAGCGCCAAGCGTACCAACATATTATTCAAACGGTTTTTGCAGCTTCCGGGAAAAGGAAGTTGTTCATTTGATGAGCGGTTCGCTGATCGCAGGTACTTCTATTGGCATACTTTTTATATCGCTACAAAATATTGTGGTGGAGCCAATCGGCAACGCTATCGGAGTCGTCCTGATAGGATTGACGTATATCGCTATCGAACTTGCAATGTACTTCAAGTTTTATGCAACGAATAAACGCCAGCCAATGGAACGACCGGCAACAAAAAAAATAATTAGAGTTGCAGTGGCTCTTGTAGCTATAGTCATCGCCCTTATTGAACACAAGTTCCTGCAAATACTTGCGGATACGCTTATCGGTATGGGCGTAATATTAAGTATTATTTTCGTGTTAACACAGACCCTTCTGGATGTTGCTCGAAAGAATATTGACTATGCCCCGCGTGGAATGGCTGTAGAGGACATCAAGTCATTTATAAACACACTGCCAGGCGTTTTGATGGTTAACAAGATCTACTTTCGCAGAGTCAACGAAGTGGGACACGAGCTGGGAGTCCATGTAACGCTGGAGCACTATTTACTGGAAAATTCTGAAGCGCTAAAAGATAAGATAAAACGGGAAGTTGAACGACAGTTCGGATTTTCCGGTATGACCATAGAGCTTTTATGGCAAAAGCCTATCAAACCTAACAAACCTGCCAAACCTGAAAGGCCTGTCAAACCCGCCAAATCTGCAAGGCCTGCCAAACCGGTAAAACTTTCCACCCAGGAGTCTGTCAAATCCAAGGTCATTGTTTTAGGGCATCACGAATAAACTGATTTTTGCGCTGACATACCGGGCTGTATTAACACCATTATTCTCTATCGGTCTCACATCAAATTATCGGCCAAGAACGAAAGAACAGTTTAGTCTCCTGCATAGTGGCAAATCAGCTAGCACCCGAAAATTCCCGGTGAACAGACAGTTTGAAACTCACGCGCACAGCAAGAAATTCACTGAGTAATCTTGGCAACAGGTCTATTTGCAATAATTGATGGTCTCATGATTCTTTGAATCAGGGATCTGGTACAGCTGTGGACCTGTTCAAATCGTGCACATGTATTTACCGGGTGAGCGTTACATGCCCTATGAGCGCGCAACTTGCTTGCAAATTCCGAAAGAAAACTTCGGATTCACGTTACCGGAGAAAGAAATCCGCATGAAAATTAGCGACGAATCACAGATTCGGCTTATCAATGAATCATGCAGAGTTAATTTCACGCAAACAGCCGATCAATATAACGTGCAGCAACGCTAAAAAGCTGAAAATCATCTTTATACCGTAGTTTTCGTTCACAAGTGGTGTGATGTTAAGCCCGTTGTCGGCAACACTGGTCGCAACCATACTCTGTCCAGCCTGGCAGAACAAATTCTGGTTCAAGCCATACATACTGAATATTCATACGGTAGCAAGAACACACTGAAATCGAATATCGATTCAAGGATGGATTTGCTTCTTGCCCGAGTTAAAACGACGGAGCGAAAAAGATTTTTTCCACAACCTACCGAGACTCTTATGTTTATCTCACTTCGTAATATCGCCTTCGTCGCAGCCGCTGTGGTGACTGCGGGATCCACTATTGCAGCGACAGTATCAATATCACCCACTGATCTCTCTCCATTACACGCTCACACGGTTAATTTAGAAGACTATACGGCCGTTGTTTACTACACTGAGAATTACAACGACAGCTTTCAGGTAATTACTACAGTAGGTCCAAACGTTGATATCAATGGCCAAATTACCAGACACAAAGCGGTTGTCCGATCTGGAGACAACTATGTCTTTAGCCTTGATAACGGTGTACCCGGCTCTTCTGCAACCACGATCGACATTACGGCGGAAGACGGTCAACTCAAGGTCGTCACCAAGTAGGTAGCTGAAAAAGGGTTACCGACGTTTTTCTAACTCCCAAGTGTCGGTAGCCATTTTAAGCTTGAATAGTACGAATAACCACCCCCGATAAATGCTTCAATAACGTCAGGCTCCTCACCCTTTCCCTGATCATTCATTTCGACGTAATTTCTTCAAACAACTGCCCGTTTATCATTCTCGACGCGCCTCGAAACAGCGCAATGATAACGTCGTTCTGATTTTTTACAACAACGTCTGTGATTCCACTTCGACCTGTCAAACTGATCTGAGTCGCCGTGGCAGTTAATGTATCGCCAGTGCTTGCCGGCGCCAGATAGCTAATATTATTATGTTGCGCGACCGCTCGGTGATTTCGACTGTTGCACGCGAATGCGAATGCGCTATCGGCCAGCGCAAATGTTATGCCTCCATGACATATTCCCAAGCCATTTACGTGATGACTCTGGACGATAAGTCGCATTACGGCAAAATCCATGTCAACAGTCACAAGCTCTATACCAAACCATACGCTAGCGTTGTCATCCTTCCACATGGCCTGCGCTGATTGTTCAGCACGTTGTTTTGGTGTCATTGTATTGCAGATCCCGAAGGTTGATATTCTACTAATTGTGGGCGTGTATGTTACAGACAACCTCAATCCACCGTTAGCATCAGCGTAACGGTAATCAACACCATTACCACAGCCAATCAGTCCAATCGGTTCCGACAGTCAAAATCTGCGTTCAGCTAACCCTGGCAACACTTTGAATACTCCCGGAACCAGGGTTCCAAGTAACGCCTTGCACACTACAAATTCTGACTGCTTTGAGGCCGACTATAAGGCCAACATCATGGCAATGAGTAACGAGGAAATACTGCCGCTAGTAACATTCAGGGCTGATATTTCGACATTGCACAAAACGGAATGGTCTAACCCTTGCGTTCATACAGTGGCTGACCGCATCGAGGTGATTATGAATCGACAATACCAATCGTCGTTGACAAGCCTGGCCGTTGACACCAATGAATTGCATGGCAAGCACATTGAATGTTTGCCATCCCGAAGTGTTGACCGGCTGGTCAGCCAAAACCACTGTACCGATAATGTACAAGACACGCTTGCCTTGATACTTGCGGGAGGACGTGGAACTCGATTGCTCCCCCTGACGCAGGAACGTTGCAAACCGGCTGTCCCCTTCGGTGGCAGTTTCAAGATTATAGACTTCACTTTATCCAACTGCCTCAATTCCGGCATACGACGAATCGGTGTGTTGACGCAATACGAGCAGCATTCCCTGATCAGGCACTTGCAGCAGGGCTGGAATATTTTCCGGCGTGAACAAAATGAGTTCCTGGACATCCTACCCGCACAACAACGACATGGAAATACCTGGTATCGGGGTACGGCAGACGCGGTAAGCCAGAATCTGGATCTGTTAAAAAACCTGTCACCCCGCCATACCTTGATCCTGGCGGGTGATCATATCTACAAGGCGGACTATCGAAGAATGATCCGTGAACACGTCGCAAACAATGCTGAAGTGACCATTGCCTGCTGCGAGGTGCCACTCGAAAACGCCGGGCAATTTGGCATTGTAAGAACAGACACGCAAAACCGTATTAAGCAGTTTGATGAAAAACCTTCGCGACCACAGGGCATACCTGGTCGCGCTGGAGTCGCCCACGCCTCCATGGGTGTGTATCTTTTTAACACCGAACTACTTCTGAATTGTTTAAAAGCAGACATTCAGGCGGAGAATTCCAGTCACGATTTCGGCTCTGACATAATTCCCTCTCTGATTGAAACAAATCGCGTCTTGGCTTACGAGTTCGAGAGAGCGCAGATTGAAACGTATTGGCGCGATGTAGGTACTCTCGACGCATATTACGAAGCCAATATGCAGCTTCTGGAATTAGAGCCGTCAATTGAGCTTCATAACCGTAGCTGGCCGATCCATACCCACATCAGCAGTTCTTTTCCGGTGCAATTCACCGGCGATTCAATTGGACACAGAGGCCTGGCCTCTGATTGCATCGTCGGCTCGGGATGCGTCTTGCGTGGATCCATGGTCAGGCACTCGGTAGTGTTTTCAGATGTTCAGATTCACGAACGGACTCAGATTGATAATTCACTGATTCTGCCGGGAGCTGTCATCGGAGAACGATGCCGAATTAAAAACGCAATAATTGATTCTCGAACTCGAATACCCGACGGAACGGAAATCGGCTACGATCCGTATGCCGATGCATTAAGGTATCGGGTGAGCGAGAAAGGCATTGTTGTCGTTGCAGCCAACACTCCAGACGCCCCGTCTGTTAAATCAGCAGGGCCTGGTGCGAAATCCAGTCACTCGGATTCAACCGGTACATTGAGACTAGGCTCTCCCCTGTGCTAGCCTTCGAGCCGATACACAGCTCAAACGCCTTGTACGCGCTTAATGGCTGGATTTGCCGATTTCGTTGCTCCCCTGCCGTCGGATTTGTCGCCAATTCCTACCCTTAAGTATTAGTTGTGCTCGGAGCGAAATCTCAGACATTGAAATGGGTACCAAAATCGATGTGGAACAAGGAAAAAAACTTTTTGCCGGGCAAATGTGATTAAACTGGTGCGGATTTTCTTTGCAATCGGACAGTGAGTTCAGATTGAAAGTGAGCCTGGCAATAGACGTTTACTCGATCTTTATTGTTGTATACTCGAGTGTTTTTGCAAGTAAAACAAATACAAACGTCTGACATTTAATGGAAATAGTATTACTTTGCCTGTGAACAGACAAATGAACATTCTGATCGTTGATGATCACGCCCTGTTTCGCGAAGGATTGCGATTATTGCTGCGAGGTTTGTCAGATGAGTTGCAGTTTCACGAGGCCCATGGAGTAGGCAAACTCGACCCCGGATTAGTAGCCAATGCGGACCTTATCCTGCTGGATTTAGCCACGACCGACAGTACGGGTGTAAATTCGCTGTCTACCGTCAGGTCGATGGAGCCAACCGGCTCAATTGTCGTCATTTCCGGTGAGAACGACGCAGAGGTGATTCGGCATTGTATAGATCATGGCGCCGCTGGCTACATACCGAAGAGTTCACACCCGCCTGTGCTTATTGCTGCACTGGAACTAGTTCTGGCCGGCGGGATCTACCTGCCACCAGAGAGTTTTGTTGGTGGAGAAACTGCCAGAAAAGAGAATTTCAGCGGTGTCGAAGCGTTGACAAGGCGACAGTGTCACGCACTATTGCTGGCCGCCAGAGGACAAGCCAACAAATCTATAGCTCGTGAAATGAATATCTCCGAAGGAACTGTGAAATTGCATCTCTCAGCAGCCTACCGAGTTCTGGGAGTGAGCAATCGGACAGAAGCCGTTTTCCTGTTGTCAGAGTCAGGATTTACTGACGCAAATTTACCCGGTAACGATGATGCACCGAGTCACTGACGCTGGATTTGCCAACAATATAATTAGAACCGTTTAAATTGGAAAACCTGTCAGACAACACCGTCGAGAACAGGAGTCTCGCATTGCTTGTGGCCCTTAACAAGCGAACGATGCGAGACGGAATTCCTATGGTTATCGTGATTCTGGCTATCGGTGGCTTGGCAAAAAATTATCCCAATACACCCCTGCTGATTTTCTGGATAGTAATCGGACTATCGGTCCAGGCAATACGCTACTACGCTCTCCCACGACTCAGTCGACCGGACGCTAACGGAGCACTGAAACGACTTAGGTATGCCACATTGCTAGCTTTGATGAGTGGGCTGTGTCAAACCTGTTCAATTGTGTTTTTTCCGTACCTTAGCGATGGTGGACGATTCATCTACACCGTCATCATATTCAGTGTGTGTACCGGACACATAGTAGGTTCACATGGCTACTTGCCTACATTCCTTGCGTTCGCGGTGCCTCAGTTGCTCTCAGTGGCAATCGCATGGATCTACTTTCCAATATCAGGAATTACTCTCTGGCAACATGCAAACGTCCTGCTCATCGGCGTACTTGGTGTATTTCTGTATTTGTCGTCGCGTGATGTATTCAGGGCGTTTGAAGATCACTGTGTATTGACTGAAAAACTGCAGACGGCACTTGAGTCAGAGACCAACGCCAATGCAGCGAAAACACGGTTTCTTGCCTCAGCCAGTCACGATCTGCGTCAACCGCTTCACACCATGTCAATGCTCAGCGCTGCGCTTACACTACAGACACTCGACGACGAAAGCGCCTCAATAGCAAACAGAATCAAAGAAGCCATGGCAGAACTCTCCGCCGAACTCGATTCTCTGCTTGATATCTCCAAGATGGATGCCGGCGCAACCCGGATAAAAATTACCCGCTTTCGGGTGCAACCGCTGATAGAAAGATTGATCAATGATTACCAGCCTGCGGCAAATGGCAAAAAACTGAAACTTCTAGGGATCTACAAATCGGATTCCCTGATTGAGACTGACAGGGCCTTGCTCGAGCGCACTATTAGAAATCTGCTAGACAATGCTATCAAATACACGGAGGAGGGTTCCATATCTGTCAATATTTCCGATTTCGATTCAACCTGCGTCATTCAGGTAGAGGACACCGGAGTGGGTATTCCGGAAAAAGAACAGAAACGCGTTTATGAGGAGTTCTATCAGCTCCACAATCCTGAGAGAGATCGCCAGAACGGACTGGGTCTCGGACTTTCTATTGTTGGAAGAATCGTGCGGCTTCTGGATGCAGATTTAAAGCTCACATCCACTCCGGGCATCGGTTCCACTTTTACCCTGAACCTGCCCTGTATCGTCCCCTCTGAAACACCCAATTCCAACCCGGTTATAGAAGCGTTACCAAAAAAATCGACGCATAGCTCCAAGCAGAAATTTATAGATGTACACGTTCTGATTTGTGAGGACAATCGTGCGGTTCGGCAAAGCATGAGAACCCTGCTGGAGAGTTCAGGATGCAGGGTTAGTGAAGCGGCAAGCACCTCCCAGGCGCGCCAGATTGCAATGCAGGACGCTCCCGACATCTTGCTGCTGGACGTCAGATTACCCGATGGTGATTCCGGCTATATCACCGTCGCTGAACTGCGTAAGGTGCTACCAGATGTTCCGGCTATCATGCTTAGCGGCGAACTCATATCTGAAGACGCTGAATTCTCAGATGTAGCAAACTGCGAATATTTCGTCAAACCAGTGGAGATGAATACACTATTTAAGCAAATGCGACGAATGTTATAGTCTATCACCGGATGTACTCTGCATTGGTTTAGTGTCCACTTAACAGGATTTAACGCTGTTCAGCTATTCGAAAGAGACATCGATTTAAAAGTGTAAGAGGTCTGTATGGCAATACCCACAGGATTCGGTGTTCACACAAGCATGTGGACAATGAGTTGGGATCGCAATGGTGCCGAAACCGCCATTAGAAGTGCATTTGAGTACAAGATGGATTTTGTCGAGATTCCCCTGCTGAATCCACCAGCCATTGACGCAGCTCACACCAGATCCCTTTTAGAGCAGCACCAGATGCGCGCTATGTGTTCGCTGGGTCTGCCACAAAACGCCCTTGCGTCCGTCAACCCGGATGCGGCTATCGCGTATCTTATATCCGCTCTGGACAAGTCTCGGGAGATTGGTTCCGAAGGACTTTCAGGGGTAACCTTTGGCGGTATCGGCGAACGTACCGGGCATCCCCCGACAACAAAAGAGCTGGATAATGTCGCGCGCGTACTTGACGCTGCGGCAGCACACGCCAGAAAAATTGATCTGTTGTTCGGTATAGAACCTGTCAACCGATATGAAAACCATTTAATCAATACAGGGTGGCAAGCTGTTGAGATGATTGAACGGGTCGGCGCTGACAATATCTTTGTCCATCTGGACACTTATCACATGAACATTGAAGAAAAAGGTGCCGGCAATGCAATTATTGATGCACGCGATCACCTCAAATATATACATTTGTCTGAAAGTGATCGAGGAACCCCTGGCGAGGGCTGTTGTGATTGGGATGAAGTATTTGCCACGCTGGCTGCTATTAATTTTTCGGGTGGGCTGGCCATGGAAAGCTTTATCAATATGCCCCCGGAAATAGCTTATGGTCTGTCCGTCTGGCGTCCAGTTGCCAACAGTTATCAAGAGGTCATGGACAAAGGACTTCCATTTCTAAGAAACAAAGCCGCACAGTATCGCTTGTCAATCTAATCCCTTGTGCATTTACACCCGATGAGACTTCAGCCCTCGTTGGCGCAACACGTGAATGAGGGCAAGGCCTGAGGCGTTCGCCCCATAAGTGATCTAGTGGTTTGCGATTTTCAACAATCTCTCAAAGTCATGAATCTGCAGTCGCATATTTTTAAATGAGAACAAATTTTCACGTTGCATGGCACACATTGCGCGGCTGATATGTACATTGGTCAGCCCCAGTGCATCAGCAATATTCTGTCGTGTTAATGGCAAATAAACATCTTTGCTATCTTGCTCTGGATGAGCCCTGACAATTCGGGTATGAATATCGATGAGAAAACGGGCGACTCGCGCACGTGCAGGCCGTGTCGCAATATTAAACAGATTGTCAAAGATGATCTTTTCATCCACAGCCTTGGTTTGCGTCAGCAGCTGAAGAAGATCTGGATGTTTTTCCAGCAAGGCAATAAATTTGTGTCTAGGTAATACGCTTACGATTGAATCTGTCAAACAACGCATGGAGTTGTTCATCGGTAACAAAAGGTTTGACTGAAATCCCAGAAAAGCACCTTTCATCAGAAAACTGAGTGTCAGTTGCCGACCATCCTGAAGACTTCTGCAAGTGGCAACCCAACCATCAAGAAGAAAATAGAGATTCTTACAGACGTCGCCCTCATGATACAAGGTCGTGCCGGCTATTAGCCGCTGCTCTGAACTCTTACAGTCGCTTATAAGGCTCCAACACTCTTCTGCAGAACTGGTCTGATCTAGCAAGAGATCTGCAGATGTTCGTGAATCGCTTACTGGCTGCAGTAAAACATCATGGATTGTCGGATCAGTATTGGCCGAATTTGCGGCAGCGTCGAATAAATTACTATTCTGCGTATCCATAACAAAGTGACAATTCCTGGTTTCTACCTCAACACTCTGTTTTCGAGTGAACGACCTACCCGATTGCTTTTACCGGAGTACCGAAGTGTATTTTTACAGGTGAACGTGCACCAAAATATGAAACAGTGTCAGGAATTTGTCGCAAATATAGTTATACTGGCAACTTCCCGCCACCAGCAATGTATGTTACTTGGTTGTACGATCAGTAAAATATGCCTATCGACCAGACTCGTTCCTATTACTTCTGGCCAGACCAGCAGCCGTGCCTATCAGATAGGTTTAACGAGTATCCAAAAAGCATTCTGGTGTCGGCGAGTATCGCTATGTATAGGTCCGTTGAGACACTCGCACAGGTTTAATTCCAGCCGGAAAACTCGTAACGGTTATCAACCCAGCAAAACCTGATAATCGACAATAGAGCACTCAGAGCCGAAAAAACAGCTCTGTCTGCAACGCTCAGGATTTTTCTTCAGCAGGCTCATCGACATAACATTCCATGGGAGGGCATGTGCACACCAGATGACGATCCCCATAAACATTATCAACTCTGTTGACCGGGGGCCAGTACTTGTCAACACCTAAGGCACCCGGTGGATAGCAGGCCTGTTCCCGAGTGTACGGTCTGTCCCAATGGCCCACCAGATCAGCTACCGTATGCGGTGCATTTTTCAGAGGATTGTTGGCACCATCCATACGCCCTTCTTCGATAGCCTTCGCCTCCTGATAGATCGAGAGCATGGCATCAACAAATCGGTCCAATTCGGCTTTGGGTTCTGACTCGGTAGGTTCGACCATCAGCGTGCCGGCAACAGGCCAGCTCATGGTTGGAGCGTGGAAGCCACTGTCCATGAGTCGCTTTGCAATGTCGTCAACCGTGACATTGGCACTGGCTGCTAAGGGTCTGGTATCAAGGATGCACTCGTGCGCCACCAGACCCTTTTCCGAGCTGAACAATACCTCATACGAACCTTTAAGCTGTGCTGCGATATAGTTTGCATTCAAGATGGCAATTCTCGTTGCCTGTGTCAATCCTGAGCCACCCATCAAGAGAATGTATGCCCAACTCACGGGAAGTATGGACGGTGAGCCAAACGGTGCAGCGGCGACCGGGCCAACAGCATCATGATGTTCAGGGTGGCCCGGCAAATAAGGTGCAAGATGTTTCTTGACACCAATAGGTCCCATTCCAGGCCCACCGCCACCATGTGGAATACAGAACGTCTTATGTAAATTGAGATGGCTAACGTCACCACCAATCTTGCCGGGTTGGGACAATCCGACCATGGCATTTAAATTCGCACCGTCTATGTAGACCTGACCACCATGCTGGTGGGTGATAGCGCAAACTTCGGTAACCGTTTCTTCGAACACCCCGTGCGTTGATGGGTAAGTGATCATGCAGCCAGCAAGATGAGTACTATGCTTTTCAGCCTTCTGTTTAAAATCCAGCACATCAATGTTGCCGTGCTTGTCAGCATTAATCGGAACAACCTTCCATCCCACCATCTGTGCGGAAGCGGGGTTGGTTCCATGAGCTGATGTTGGAATCAGACAGACATTACGGTGTGCTTCACCACGCGCGATGTGATAATTACGAATAGTCAGAAGACCTGCATATTCACCCTGCGCTCCGGAATTGGGTTGTTGCGATATGGCGTCGTAGCCGGTTATCTGACAAAGCTTGCTATTAAGGTCTGCAATCATCTCCAAGTACCCTTCCGCCTGATTTTTAGGCACGAAAGGATGCAACTGTCCAAACTCCGGCCACGTAACCGGGATCATTTCAACGGTGGCATTTAGCTTCATGGTGCACGAGCCGAGCGGTATCATTGACCGATCAAGCGCAAGATCCCGATCTGCAAGCCGACGCATATAACGCGTGAACTGGGCTTCAGAACGGTTTTGATGGAATATGGGATGGGTCAGGATCGGGCTTGCGCGAAGCAGGCTATTGGGCAGGTGATACTCACGATTCACCTGACTGTCATCCTTCAGCTCAATACCGAAGGCACGCCATACGGCTTCTATGGTCTCCGGCCGGGTCTGCTCATCAACACTGATACCTACCTTCGTCTCACCCACTTTGCGCAGGTTGATCCCATTGGCAACCGCCGCCGTCATGACGGTTCGTTGAAGCTGCCCTACCTCAACGGTGATGGTGTCGAAATACACGTCAGGTTCGCTATTGAAGCCGTGTTGCGCAAGACCTTTGGCCAATCGCGCAGCCTTACGATGCACCGACTCGGCAATTGCCCTTATCCCGTTAGGACCGTGATAGACCGCATACATGGATGCCATGACAGCAAGCAGTGCCTGCGCTGTGCACACATTGGAGTTAGCCTTCTCACGCCTGATATGTTGTTCGCGCGTTTGCAGAGCCAGGCGATAGGCGGGATTGCCTCTGGAATCTATAGAAGCACCAACAATACGCCCAGGCATTGAGCGTTTGTAAACATCCTTAACAGCCATATAAGCCGCATGTGGTCCACCATACCCCATGGGTACGCCAAACCTTTGAGTGGAGCCAACTGCAATATCAGCATTCATTTCACCGGGTGATTTAATCAGTGATAACGCAAGCAGATCAGCAATTACAACAGCCAAAGCTCCGTGCTGGTGGAGAGACTCAATACTGTTGGTAAAATCTCTTACATGGCCGTAAGTGCCGGGGTACTGGAATATCGCACCGAACACCTCAGTCGCATCAAGCTCGTCAGGAGGTCCGACAATAATTTTTATATTCAGTGGTTCTGCACGCGTCTTGATAACAGCGATATTTTGAGAATGGCAATTCTCATCGACAAAAAATGCGGTTTTTTTCGATTTTGCGGAACGTTTCGCCATGGCCATGGCTTCGGCAGCTGCGGTTGCCTCATCCAGTAAAGATGCATTAGCCACATCAAGACTGGTTAGATCGCTAACCATCGTCTGGAAATTAAGCAAGGCTTCCAGGCGCCCTTGTGAGATTTCCGGTTGATAGGGCGTGTAGGCGGTATACCAGGCGGGGTTCTCCATGATATTGCGAAGTATAGGAGCAGGCGTAGTTGTACCGTAGTAACCTTGACCAATAAGCGATGTAAGCAACTTGTTTTTATTGGCGACTTGACGTATGAAATACAAGGCATCGCGTTCCGTCATGGCTGGCCCCCAATCAAGAGGCTCTGATTGCCTGATAACCGGGGGTACCGTTGCATCTATCAGTTCATCCAGACTGCTGTATCCGATAACCTCGAGCATGTCATCTATCTCCGCCAATGAGGGTCCGATATGCCGTCGATTGGCAAAGTCGTAGGCGAAGTAATCTGTAGGTTTGAATGACATAGTGTTATCTCTGGACCCAGTGATCGTAAAGGTTATCGTCGCTTGCCTGGCAATTGTTTCAAGCGCTTGCTTTCATTAATGGATTGTTACAAATCAACGTTTGTAACTATGCGATACAAAAGGCAACTCACTGATCTGTGCAGGATGCAGCTTGCCTCTGACGGATAACATCAACGCTGTACCACAATGTGCATGTGCCGAATCGACATAGCCTATGGCAACCGGTGCACCCAGCGTTGGCGCAAATCCCCCTGAAGTCACAACTCCGATGACGGCACCCGACATATCGCAAATCTGGGCACCGTGTCGTGCCGGTACTCGCCCACCCGGGCGAATTCCGACCAGCTTTCGGGATGGACCATCAGTTATCTGATTCATGATGATCGAATCACCAGGGAAACCACCCTTTGCACGACGACGCTTCTGGATAGCCCAGGTTAGCGAAGCCTCAATAGGCGTTGTCGTTGTATCCAGATCATTACCGTAGAGGCATAAGCCCGCTTCCAGGCGTAATGAATCCCGGGCACCAAGACCCGCCGGCATACAAAGATCATGAGCCAGCATGAGGCGGGTTATCCGATCAGCATGTTTGTTTGGGATGGATAGTTCGAAACCATCTTCACCGGTATAACCCAGGCGTGAAACCCGACACGGGACATCGTCAATACTGACTTCAATGGATTGCATAAAGATAAGATTTGCAGCCGCCGGGCAATGGGTTAACACGACATCTATAGCCGCCGGACCCTGAACAGCGATCAATGCATGGTCCGTAAGCTCGTCGATGCTAACGTCGGTTAGATGCTGGCGCAGATGTGCAATATCCTCTCGACGCGTCGATGCATTAACCACAAGATAAAAATGATCGCCAGCATTGGTGATAATTAGATCGTCTAATATGCCTCCCTCTGCATTGGTAAAGAAACTATATCTACAACGACCCTCTGGCAAATTTTCCAGATCCGCCGGTACGAGCGATTCGAGTGCCTGCGCTGTGCGCGCTCCTCGAAGTTCGAGCTGCCCCATGTGCGAAACATCAAACAAAGCAGCTTTTTCACGGCACTGACGGTGTTCAGCCATGATTCCGGCCGGAAATTGCACGGGCATCTCCCAGCCAGCAAAATCTACCATTTTTCCACCCATCTCTTTGTGCAAATCGTAAAGCACCGTGCGACTGGTGGTGGCAGGCTTTTCCGTATTGGCACTATCAGGCGAATTGGACATACAGACTCCGGGCATACGAAATTTACGCCAATGGCATAGACACCTGACGCAGCTCATACCCCTCTGTCTTTAGCCTGAGAGACTCGCAAACATTGCCGATGTTTGCTTACACCGTCGGCGCGGGCATGTCGCCCGACTTTCCAGAGTGCTAATGCTGCAAGCGGTCCTTTCGCCTGAGAGTTTACGGGTGGTTTCCCCTTCGGCGGCACCAGTGCAAATTAACCCCGGATACGCTCTCCCACTTACAGCCCGGATAATGATCCGATAGCCAGTGAATGGTGATGTAATTTGCGGGCGACGTCAACTACTTCATCACACAATGAAGGGGTTATCAGCCGCAGATCAATCAGCGGGTTTATGCGATATCTATATAGATCCTCTAGAAGCCAGGTGATGCTCCAGATACCCTCGTTGTGTAGCAATGTGATCAGCCAGATACTTTGCATCATGCCAGACCCCCCAGATAAACGAGGAACCTCTTCTGGATTGCCATGGCAATCCCAGAAAATAGATGCCAGGCTCAGCCGATACCCCTCGCTGGTGTAAGGGTTTTCCGTCGGCACTAAAGATGTCGACATCCAGCCAACCGTAGTCTACAGAATAGCCCGTTGCCCAGATTATCGACGAAATCCCTGCACTAGCGACATCAAGCTCTCGAATCGGCTGTTCGACGCAATTGGGTACAGGCGCAAAAACGCGCGCATCAGGATCTTGCGGAAGGTCCAGTCCATTGCGCTCAATATAGGCATCCGCTTCATCAAGCACCGAGAGGTAATTTGCATCCCCTTTTGCCAGATTGTCCGCCAGATCAGAGGCAAAACGGATAACACCATTTTCGTAGGATTGTGTTAATCCGACCAGTGTTACACCTCGGGTGGCCAGCTCTCGAAAATCTACTGTATTTCCCCCGTTAGCGCCACTTACTGCGATGGTGACATGTTCAAGTCCCGGCTCTAGTGCCTGCGCGTCCCATTTGCCCAATACTCCCAGCCACCAGACAAAATCATGTCTACGATATCTACGTGGTGGTCTGTCATGCGGACCAACTGACAGATAGACTGATTTACCAGAGCCTGCCAGCTCTTCGGCTATTTGCGTGCCTGAGGATCCAGCGCCAACGACCAGTATCGCACCCTCACGTAACTGCGCCGGGTTGCGATAAGCACAGGAGTGCAATTGTTCGACTACTATGGATTCCGGAACTATCGATGGATAAACAGGGTGCTGGAACGCACCGGTTGCGGCAACGACGTTTCGCGCGTGCAGACTACCGGCTGATGTCTCGACAACAAACCCATTTTTGCCAATGGCTTTTTGTACATTGGTAACCTCTACACCGCAACGTACCGGAGCCTTTATCATCGAAGCGTACGCCACGAAATAGTCGACAACATCCTGCCTGGAAGCAAAGGCATCAGGGTCTAGCCCTTCGAACTCCATATTCGGAAAACGATCATGCCAGGCAGGTCCGTTTGCGACCAGTGAATCCCAACGCTCACTACGCCATCGTTCAGCGATTTCAGAGCGTTCCAGGATAAGATGCGACTCGTTAATATTTGACAAGTGCTCGCTCATCGCAATGCCTGCTTGCCCGCAACCGACGATCAACGTGCCTACGTCTTCAATAGACATGCTCACCCCATCCGTTATCGATCGTATTATTATTTGGCATTAATTGATAAGGCCGCAGTGTCATCGCATCCGCCACTATCAGAAAATACTTAACTGATTCTAGATACCTGAACAACTGACAATACAAGCATGTCTTCACAATGACGTAAAACGAATTTGCAACTATTATTGGCATGACCTTACGCACCATCACCAAAGTGTTCTCACAGTCGGCTTTGTAGCCCCAATGACATGACTTTGGAGCTATAGCGATGCGTAAGGTCCATCAGTAAAAAATAATGACGTATTTTCGGACTATTTTCTGAGTCTTGTCCACAGTTGGTCATAGACTTCCTGTGTGGCCTGATCACAGACAGCCACGAAAACACCTTCTGGACCCGTGGGTGGATTAGCTTCAGGTGATTTCGCCAGAGCAGGATCCAGAAATTCATTGACGCCTTTAACACCTGCAGAATACTGAGCAAAATTAGTCACTGCAGCGATATTCTCTGGCTCAAGAAGAAAATCCATAAACTTGATAGCGTTTTCCCGGTTAGGCGCATCCTTCAGCAACACGACATTATCCATCCAGACAACGTAACCCTGTTCCGGATAAGCGTATTCAATATTGGCACCCTCTTCTCGTGCTTTGGCCGAAAAGCCGTTGTAGATCATTCCGGCAGCGGCGTCACCAGAGACCAGTACATCCTTGGCAATGTCAGAGCCAAAAGAGGCCCATTGCGCCTTGGCACTTTGCAACAGATTATCGAGCGCTTTGAGTTGCTCGCGATCCTGACTACATTGTGGAATACCCAGATGCAATCCCGCCATCAGCATGACCTCACCCTGACTGTCCAGCATATTGATTTTGCCAGCCAGCTCGGGTGGTGGATCGAACAGGATATCCGTAGAACTTATATCCCCCTGATAGACATCACGGTTAACCGAAAAGCTGGTTGATCCCCACTGGTATGGAATCGAATGCTTACGTCCATCATCAAAAGGAACGTTCAACCAGAGGTCATCTATGTTATCGAAATTTGCCAACTCACCCTGGGCAATGGTATCGAGTAGCCCTTCGCCAGCCATGATCTGCACCATGTAATCACCGGGAACCGCCACATCGTATGAACCTAGCTTACCTGCCTTGAGCGTTGCAAGCATGGATTCGTTGCTGTCATACGTATCCATTGTGACTTCAACATCGTTCTCCGCAGAAAACTTGTCCAGAAGCTCCTGAGGGATATACTCAAACCAATGATAGATTGATAGTTGACCGTCTGCTTGTGCGGTAACAGGCGCGATGGACAAAAGACCGGTAATCGTTGTTGCAATGCTCATGGCAAGCACGCGACGAGTGAATGGTATTGACGGTAGCATCGGGCAGAACTCCTGAAATGTTTAAAAGTTAAACTAACTACGTAATCATGTAGAAAATAGCACGATCATTATGCTCTATTGGTCGACTAAATTGAAACTACTCAAGTGCATGCAATATCGCGCGTACACAAATTCATTCTTCAACACTAACATTATTCGGCATTATCACTTTGAGGTTCTTCGCCAGACTTCCCGATTAGATAGGAAGCTGTGACTATCGCAACTGAAAACATCAACATCAGTGTGCTCAATGCCATGATATTAGGCTTTATTCCCTGCTTTACAGATCCGAAAATTGCCGTTGGAAGCGTTTCAACACCCGCTCCCTTGATAAAATTGGTAATGATGAAATCGTCCAGCGAAATGATAAACGCCAGTAGAAATCCTGATAGTATTCCGGGGGCCATAATTGGCATAAGCACGAAACGAAACGCCTGCCAGCGGTTTGCATAGAGATCCTGCGCCGCCTCTTCGAAACTGGCTTCTATACCTTGCAGCCTTGCGGCAATGGGTAAATAGGCAAACGGAATACAAAATACAATGTGCGCTACCAGTATAGAGGCGTAACCCAGTGTAAATCCTATAGCCGAGAAAAAGACAAGAGTTGCTACAGCCGTTACTATTTCGGGCACCATGATTGGCATGGATATCAAGGCAAAACTCAGCGACTTCCCGGCAAAATAACCACCTCGCACCATTCCGATGGCGGCGGCAACAGCTATAGTGGTGGCGCTGAACCCTGCAGCCAGAGCGATTGTTAATGAATTCCACGCCGCTGTCTTGAACTTGGCTGATTCTGTACCGGTAAAGATCTCAGCGTACCAGCGTAAGGAGAAACCACCCCAGGTCGTAATCGATAAGCTGTCATTGAACGAATACACCATCACAACGAGAAGAGGTGTATATAGTATGAACAGACACAATAGTGTAATTCCGAAAAACCCCGGATAGTGACGAACGTTAAAACGACTCTTGAATAGACGCATGTCGGCTAACCGCTCGAGTTCTGGATTTGAGATCGTGCGTACATCATGAGCACCAGCATCACCATGCTTAATAGAATCATGGATGCCGCTGCGCCAAATGGCCAATTGCCTGCATTTCCCTTGAACTGCTCTTCAATAAGCGACCCAATCATGAATGTCTTGGCACCACCCAGTAAATCAGGCGCCAGAAAAGCCCCCAGACTAGGCACAAAAACCAGTATGCATCCAGCGATAATCCCGGGCTTGATGACCGGTAGAATGATTTTGCGCAGGATCTGCCAGCGGGTAGCATACAGATCAGCTCCCGCTTCCGACAAGGAAGCGTTGTAGCGCTCTACTGCCGCATAGATAGGTAGAACCATGAAAGGCAGATAGGAATAAAACAAGCCCAACTGCACTGCCACATTCGTATTGATGAGTTGAATCGGGGATTCTATAACCCCCAGCCAAAGCAGCGATTCGTTCAGGGGGCCATTGTCCCGAATCAGAAATTTCATGGACACAGTACGAATCAGCAGGTTGACCCAGTATGGAATGGTGATCAGAAACAACCACAAAGAACGTGTGCGAAGCGGACGAGTGGCAACAAAATACGCGGTCGGGAAACCGATAGCCAGACACAAAACAGTTGCGATGAAAGCCTGCCCGATTGAGCGGGCAAAAATGATTATGTATGTCCATTCAATACTGACGGGTTCATCACCGAACAGGCCACGATCAAAGACGAATTGATCATAAGCTGCCAGTGAAAATTCCCATATCACTCCGCCCCTGAACTCCTTTGTCAAAAAGGAATACACGAGCATCAGTAGCACGGGCAGGAGTAGAAAAAATCCAATGACTAACCACGAAGGTAGTAAAAGCCAGCCGCGTACCGGAGCAAACGTAGAAGAGACCGTCTTGCCACTATCGATGACCGCCATCAGTTCACCAGAAACCGTGCTGCGCCACTGGTTAGATTGACGCTGATCCTGGCACCGGACTGTAACAACGAATCACCTTCATCAATGTTCTGAGTGCGTACTGTGACGGACTCAGAATCCGAAATTGCTACACAATACTGTCGGTCAGTTCCTAGATAGACAACATCGCTGATAACACCGTGGAGCTGTGCACTATTGTCTTCGCTCGACACACTCGTTGGCGCTTGCAAGTGCAGACGCTCTGGTCTTAATGACACGACACCCTTCTGGCCGATGCTCATATCAGCGGTACAATCAGCGCGAATGACACCACCGGTATCCAGACGCACCATGACACTGTCGATGGTATCTGCCATTTCAATGACTTCAGCCTGAATAAGATTGGTGTCGCCGATAAAGTCAGCAATAAAGCGATTGGCGGGTTTTTCATAGATATCAGCAGGTGTACCGACTTGCTGGATTCTGCCAGCGGACATCACCGCAATGCGATCAGACATGGACAACGCTTCTTCCTGATCATGGGTTACGAACACAAAGGTAATACCGGTGTTGCGCTGAAGTGCTTTCAGCTCAGTACGCATTTGTTGACGTAGTTTCAGATCAAGTGCTGAAAGAGGTTCATCCAGTAACAACACTTTGGGTTTTGGCGCCATCGCACGAGCCAGCGCTACCCTCTGCTGCTGACCGCCCGACAATTGTGATGGCTTTCGATGAACAAATTCCTCAAGCCGGACCAAGCTGACCATCTCGGCTATTCGCGCAGTTATCTGCTCGGATGGCCAGCCCAGCATCTGCAGACCGAAGCCTATATTCTCACTGACATTCATGTGAGGAAAAAGTGAATAGTTCTGGAATACGGTGTTGATAGGTCGCTTGTGTGGAGGAAGGTTCTCTATTTCCTCACCGTAGAGAAATAGCCTGCCTGCGCTGGTAGCTTCAAATCCCGCGATGATTCGAAGCAAACTTGTTTTTCCACAACCTGAGGGGCCGAGCAATGTAAAAAATTCATTGTCCTGAATATCAAGAACAATATCTTTGAGCGCGGTAAAGTCTCCGTAACGTTTTTCAATTTGCCGGATACTCACTGCAGCCTCCGGAGCACCAGATGACTGTGTACCGGTCGACTCAACTGTCGGGCTATTCATCGTTCAACACCACCGCCTTACTGTTTCTGCACCAACCCGCTTCCGCCACAGTTGTCGTCGACCCCGCAGCACGCTTGTCGCAAGCTGCCTTGTCAGCCGCACCCGAACGACATTGAACATCATCGTAAACCATCACTCGCCCATTGGGTATTGAAAGATTGACTGGATCGTACAGCGAAAACAAAATTTCATCGAAATAGGTCTGGAAGACCGCTTTTCCATATACCTGAACATCCTCACAACTTCATGAAGGGTGCATTGAGGTTGCCACACGCCAGTTTCCCCCGAATATGCTCTGCCAGCTCAGTGTACAAACACACATAGACATAGGCAATCCCACTTCGAAATCGAGAGTGCGCCACTCAACAATACACCGTGCACTATTAAGGGTCGTCAGTTTTCAAACAGATTATTGCCGGTATAGCGCCATAGTTACCGGCCTGCCTAAATTTTTCGACCAAGACAGACAAACAAGAACCCTTCAAATCTCAGCACCATGGAACGCATCGTTCTGTTGAAAGTTTTGTTGAGAAATTCAACACGATTACGCTGAAATTAAAAATCACAACCCAAAGGACATAAGTACGCAACAACGACCAAAGTCTCCTATGATTGATTGACATCTAACAACTGTGAAATTTCCATGCATATCGGATTTATTGGCCTTGGAAACGTGGGTAGCAAACTTGCGGGGAGCATTCTTCGCAATGGATTGACACTGACCGTCAGAGATCTCGACAGGAACGCTGCGCAACCACTACTTGATCGTGGAGCAAGTTATGGGAAATCAGCGGCGGCCATGGCAACAGACTGTGACGTCGTAATCACCTGCCTGCCCTCACCCACCATCAGTGCTACCGTTATGGAAGCGGCCGATGGAATTCTGGAAGGATTGACACCGGGTACTATCTGGGCAGAAATGAGTACAACGGATGCTGCGGAAGTAAAAAGATTGGGGGGAAAAGTTATCGATGCCGGTGGATTCGCTGTTGATTGTCCGGTATCTGGTGGCTGCCACCGTGCCGAAACTGGAAATATTGCCATTTTCGCAGGCTGTGATCGACCAAGCTTCGAAAAGCTTCTACCCGTATTGACCACCATGGGACGCAGAATTCTCCATACCGGAGAGCTCGGTTCAGCCTCAGTGCTGAAAGTCATGACCAACTATCTGGCAACAGCAAACCTGTTGAGCTTGTGTGAAGCCTTGACCACTAGCGCTGCCGCCGGAATGGATCTGGCCACCACTTACGAGGCTATTCGTATTTCATCCGGCAATTCATTCGTGCATGAGACTGAAAGCCAGGTAATCCTCAATGGTTCACGAAACATCAGTTTCACTATGGATCTCGTGCTTAAGGACATCGGTTTGTTTCAACAGATTGCCGAACGCGCAGGTGTACCACTGGAGATCAATCCGCTGATGATCAAGATCATGCAAGATGGCGCTGACCGATACGGTATGCGTGAATGGTCGCCCAATATCATACGTCGCTTTGAAGATGCCTGCGATATCAAGATACTCGCTGAAGGATTTCCAGCCGAAATGGCTGATGATGAGCCTGAAGCGCTGGGCTATGAAATTGTGCCTTGCAACCGACCAGACGTTTAAATGCTTACTCGAAGGAGACCGTTGATTGTCAAACACGGAACCGTGTAGCAATTTGTAAAAAACGCACTAAAAACAGGTGTACTGTTTAAGCATCTTGGCACGCAACTATGATTGAACCTGCACCGGCTCACTTTACCGATATCGGATAATCCAACGCGACACCAAGACTGCCGATACCTGAAAAACGCGTCGAGTAGTTTCGGAAGGATGGTGTAGCCCCTTATGAAAGATATCACTTGCCCGGAAGCCAGCCACTCAGGGCGCCATACCTTAATCTACCTGATCATCTTGCTGGCTATTTTATGTCTGTTGGCACTTTGGCCGGATTTCAGTAAAGCACTGAACGTGAATTGGCTGGGTGCTATTCACAACACACAACATGTTGCCTTGGTTTCCGCCATTTTGATGGTAGCCTGCCTTGGCTGTGCTGTCGTCATATTGCTGTCGCGATTAAACACTCTGCAAGCAGCCCGTAGTATTGATAGCCACGCAGCACTACATGATGTGTTGACAGGCGCTGCTAATCGACGCCAATTCGAACAACAGCTCGAGCAACTGCTACTCGATAGTAAACCTTCCCATACACTCCTGATGGTTGATCTTGATCGTTTTAAGCCGGTCAATGATCTCTATGGACACGCAGCAGGCGACGCCTTGTTACGTGAAATCACACTGGGAATAAAAAGGCTGGTGAGTCACCAAGATATAGTCGCTCGTCTCGGTGGAGACGAATTCGCTATGCTGCTACCCGACAAAACAACTATCTGTGCAGAACAGACGGCAATTGATGTCTTAAACTTTGTATCCGGATTTCGGCTCGCTTGGGAAGGACAGTATCTCAGTGTCGGGGCCAGTATCGGACTCGTACACATCGATAAGCCGGGGCTGGCCGCCGGAGTAATTCTGGCAGCCTCAGACGAGGCCCTTTATGCCGCCAAAGAAGCGGGACGGGGAGCCATTTTTTCTGCTGATATGCCTGCTGATGCAGAAACGCCAACCAGCTTTCGTAGAATTAGCGGCGAGGTTTTTGAAGCTAGACCCAGCGCCAACAGCCACTTACCCGAGGACGGCCAGCAGCAGGAACTGCGCGCACGGTTAATGTCAAACCAATTCTCGGTCCTTGATCAAGAGCGAAGACGGTTGCACGGCGCGCGCCGTCGATACGAAATCAGACATTGGATCAATGTAGAACCTGCGACCATCGGTAATTCAATAACACCAGGATTATCGATGCGTGAATTAATCAGCGACGCATCTGCCAGAAGTGACGGTGGCGCAGATTTCGCCAGATGGGTGCTGGCAATGGCACTGGATGCTGCTTCACGCCTTAATCCTGTATCACTGGGTCGTATCGATTTTGTTTTACCCATGCCAGCGCGCGCATTTTCTGTTGTACCGACACTGGCAGACGAGCTCATGCGCAGTAACGCCTTATCGTATTTACCGATTCGGCACTTGACGTTTATCCTGCACGGTGTTTCTGCTATGTATGACTCTGAGGCATTACGGCAGAGTTGCCATCGACTCAGAACCAGTGATGTACGCCTTGGCTATGAAATACGTTCTGACAACCTCGATGCACTAGCCCCATTGCGACATATACCTTTCGACGAACTTCATCTGGGGCGTGAGTTAATTAAAAAATTACGGCCAGGTACCACCGACAGTGCCACTCTCGATGCTCTTTTGGCTGTTGAGGCAAAATCCAGCCTGTTGCTGGTGGCTGCTTGTGTTGAAACCCCGGACGAAGTCAATACATTAACCAGCATGGGAATCAAACGTAGCACCGGGCCCATTTCTGGCAGCCTTGTACCCTTGCACGCGTTGCTCGCAGAGCTCAATATTCCTGGGGAATTTGAATATTGATGCAACCTTGCGTACCACAGGCCAGGCTATATTAAGTCCTGTTCACGCGACGTACGCGGCTTGAGCCATGGCTAGCACTTCATCATAGACCCCATCACACGCTGTCACTACGCGCCCACCATTCTCGAGCATAGTGGGCATATCGAAGGGTTCAACGACCCCCCCGGCCTCTTCGATCATCAGCAGCGCGGCAATACAATCCCAGGCATTCATGTGAGGCTCCACGTATCCGATGAGCCGGCCGGCTGCCACATAGGCAAGATCCAGAGCACCGGAGCCACTGCGACGAAACAATCCGTCACGGGCCATGATCGCTGCCAGCACATCCACAGTTAATTGCCCCGACACGCGACTGCTATGTCCGACTCCCAACGTACCCTGATTGATTGCGGTTGAGCTACTTACTCGCATGGGACGACCATTGACACTGGCACCGTGGCCCCTGGATGCTGTAAATAGCTCATTGCTTACCGGATCACAAATCACCGCACAAACACATTGATCTGACTCGACACAGGCAAGAACCACACACCATCCGGGTGTGCCATTGACAAAATTGGTCGTGCCGTCGATCGGATCAATTACCCAGGTAAACGTCGAGCTACCTACTTTATTCTCGTGTTCTTCTCCAACAATGGCATCCTCAGGAAAGGCATCATTGATTGCTTGCCTCAGAAGATCTTCAACCGATTTATCAGCGTTGGAGACCCAATCCTGCAAGCCCTTCTGTTCGATATTGAGCTGATCCTTCTCACGAAACAGCTCAAGCGCACTTTGGGAGGCTTTTCGGGTTATATCGACAGCGAACGCATATCGGGATTCTATCGGGGTCATAAGTTGTCTCAACGTTGACAATCAGGTCGTAAGGTTGTCAATCATACCGATTTGATGCGCTTACAACCTACTCGCTGGATACCAACATCACTGATAAAGCATCATGCCAGTGAAAATTCCACGCCATGAAGCGGTGAAAGCACGCTGATGAAATCGCTAATTAACCGGCTTGTGGCGGCTGTTACAACTTGTTACTTACTGATGCGACCTCGCAATGTGTTAGCACCGCGACTGGCCGATACTTTGTCACATGCCATGCCACAGGGGCAATGGCACCAAAACTGACAGGACCTCATACCATGAAACGCCATACCAAAATTATTCTTGCAACCATCACCATCGTAACCATCGCTTCCACGACCGCTGTTGTCGCAGGAGGTCGTCACGGCAACCTGGGTGATCGCATGGTGAGCAAGATTGTGAAGAAACTCGACCTTGACGAACAACAATCCAGTGCACTGGTGCTGTTGCAAGAGGAATTGCGTGAAACCAGAGAACTGATGCGTGCCAATCCTGATACCGATGGCCAGACACTGGGTGATCTGATCGGTGCCGAAACTTTCGATCAGGGTGCCGCACTTGAGATGATCACAGTTCGTACGACGGCTTTGCAGAATCAGGGGCCTGAACTGGTTGCCGCGGCTGCACAATTTTTCGACAGTCTGAATGCCGAACAGAAGCAGCAACTAAGTGAGCGAATGAGCTGGTTCTCGGAACATCGTGGCAAACGGCACAACAGCAACAACTAGATCGGCTCTGACACCTGCTTAACAGCCGGTGTGGTGGAATACTCCCCGCCATACCGGTGTAAAACGTTCATACTAGGACACAATGACAACGCAACAACAATCCACGGGCTTATGGCAAAAGTACTGCTGATTGATGATGATGAAGATCTTGCAGAGCTTCTTATCGAGTACGCTGAGCGGTTTTCCATGCAGATCACAGCATGTCATGACCCTGTGGACGCCATAACCCTCCTAAAGCAGTATCCGGATAGCCATGACGCCATAATTCTAGACGTCATGCTCCCTCACATTGACGGTTTTGAAACGTGCCGCCAAATAAGACAGTTCAGCGACACGCCCATCGTCATGCTCACGGCAAGAGGCGATGTTACCGATCGGATTGTCGGCCTGGAGCTGGGCGCTGATGACTACCTGCCCAAACCGTTCGAGCCCAGAGAACTCATGGCTCGTCTGCAGGCCAATATTAAACGCCACAAGAAATCTGCAATGAGCCATGTGCTTTTGTTTGACGAGCTGACCATTGATCTGGACACACAACAAGTGTTGGTCAATGAAACGGCTCTGGATCTCACCACCAAGGAATATGATCTTCTCTGCCTGTTAGCTCAATCACCAGGCAAGACATATTCGCGTGACGATTTATTGTCCGCACTCAAAGGCAGTGAGATAGAGCTGTTCTCGCGCTCTATCGATATTCTGGTCAGTCGGCTGCGGCAGAAGCTTAAACCGAGCAGTCCGATAAAAACGGTCCATGGTGCCGGCTACGCATTTGTCGGGCGACGCAGACTATGATGCGCGGTTTACCGGCGTCCCTTTCGTCACGACTACTGGCCGTTTTCATAATTACGGCAGTAGCTGCCGTGGTTCTCATGGCCAGTTTGTTTTCACGTGGACTGGGTTCGCAGTGGCAAAGGAGCATCGTACCGCATCTTGTTCAGTACGTAGCCTACGTCAAACAGGATATTGGAACCCCACCTGACGAAACCCGGGCAAGAGAACTTGCCGCACGATTGTCAATCAGGATTCAGGTTCACGAACTCGATAGCGGCAAACAGATATTCACAACCGGCAGCACGCCAATCCGAGTAGAGAAGATCAAGTTCGCCAAGCCACGACGCTGGCGTGCCATGTCGGCCGGGGCTAACCGCAAAACACAAGGCCCACGCATTAACAACATTGCCATCGGAGAAGACAGAAACAACCCGGTATTGCGCCTCCAGACCGATGAGTATATTGCGTACATTCAGTTTTCAAGACCACAAGGTCGCGGGCGCGGTGGTAATGAACTCATTGTCGCCCTGCTGGGACTTGCTCTCCTGTTAACCCTTTGTTTTCTCGCAATTCGACATCTATTAAAACCGATTGGCAAACTACAGGCCACTGTGCAGCAGATAAGAGACGGTGACTTGAATGCGCGTACTCACGCAAAAGGCAGCGATGACTTAGCACTGCTGGCACATAGTGTTGATCAGATGTCAGAACGTATTGAAAAAATGCTCAACGCCAAACGAGAGTTATTGCTGGCCATTAGTCACGAGCTTCGCTCGCCATTAACGCGTGCTCGTATTGCCTGCGAAATGCTCGAACCATCCCGCCATCAACAAAAGCTGATTAACGATATCGAAGAAATGGAACGACTTATCTCACAACTGGTTGAGAGTGAACGGCTGCAAACGCATGTAGTGCTGGACCTGCAGAAACATAACATGAAGCGTATTGTCAGCGATACCGTCGATGAGTTCGATACTTTTATTGACTGGCAGGAACCGATTGACTCCTTCTTCATCAAAGCTGATAAAACTCGTTTACAGATATTAGTGCGCAATCTGATCAACAATGCACTTCAGCACGGTAAGCCATTTTCCGGCGAACCTGTGCACGTGAAAGTCCAGCTGCAAAAGAATGATGATCAAATAATGATGATCGTCACGGACAATGGGCCCGGAATAGATGAGGCTCACCTGCCTTCTGTTACTGATGCGTTTTATCGTCCTGACGCATCACGCACCCGAAAAACCGGAGGTATTGGCTTGGGCTTGCACTTGTGTAACCGCATAGCGGAAGCTCACGGTGGCGCTTTGACTATCGAAAGTGTGCGAAATAACAATGTCGGATTGCGCATTGTCGTGACACTACCCAAACTTCTGGATGACTGAAACATTGGGAATTAGCGAATAAAACTCTTGCGGCCTTGAATCGCGAAACTGGCGAACGAAACTGATCAGCCAGTACCACCTTGCGGATAAGAGATAATAGACAAGTACCTTGCGGGAAGAGTTATCAACCGTTCCGGCCCGTGAGGTGCATCTGCATGAAAAAATAGTGAATCACCCGCCTGCATAATAAAAACTTCATCAGCGTGCCGGTATTCAACACTACCCTCCAGCATGTATAAAAATTCAAGCCCATCATGTTGAAAGGTTGGAAAAACATCGGAATCATCGTTGAGAGTGATCATATAGGGTTCGACGATAACTCCCGAATCATTGGAACCCAGAAAGCCAAGCAATTGGTACTGATGACCAGCTCGAGTACCGCGTCTTTCCTGTGCCGCACCCTCACCCGCACCGACAAAATGCGCTGGTCGCTGCTCCTCAAATCGTTTTAAAAGCTGAGATATCTGTACACCCAGTGAATGAGCAATTGACTGGAGCGTGGTTAATGAAGGCGATGTCAGCCCGTTTTCGATCTTGGACAACATGCCCAAAGACACACCGCTCTTCTCGGCAAGTTCAGCCACGGTGAGCCCGACGTGTTTGCGTAGTAATCGAACCTCAAGACCGATAGCGACCTCAAGTCGTTTTTCACCACCGCGAACTGCATGAGGATCCTGCTGTAACTTTATACCTGTGGTTAACGCTAGCGCTGTTTCAACAGGTATTGCTTGTCGTGTAGCCATTTATAGGGTTCGATTGAATCAATTAGACTTCGCCGCTTTTTCAAAACGCAGCATTTACAAAAGCAGCGCGATACTGATTTCAGTGCTGTCAGTTTACTTATCCTTCCAACCACGGCCAGTATAGCTTCCACTACACCGCTTGCGTACGATACCGTGAGGGCGAAACGCCATACGTGCGGCGAAACTGACGACTGAAGTGAGCAGTGTTTGCAAATCCTGTTGCCTGCGCAATATCGGTCACTGATAACAGACTTCCGCGCAACAATGACTGAGCCTTGTCAAGTCTGAGTCTGGCATAGAAATCCTGAGTGCTCCTACCCAAATGCTGTCGGAAAAGCCGGTTAACCTGTCGAACACTAACACCCACGATGCCACTGATCTGCGTCAGGGTCAGAGGATCATCCAAGTGATTTTCCATTGCCTGGAGCGCTGTTAAAACGCCGATATCGGATACACCGTAACGCTCTGCAAGCCCAGCAACCTGAGGATTCTCGCCAGGCCTTACGTCTGTGTGCAAGAACCAGTCGCTGACACTCTGCGCAAAACGACCACCATGATGCCCAGCGATTAAAGCATGCATCATATCCATGGCTGCTGTTCCACCCGCACAGGTCAATCTTCCTCGATCGCGGACAAATAGCGTCTTCTCTACAATAAGATTGGACGATACCGCCCGCAACGCCTGAGCATGCTCCCAATGTACTGTAAGCCTGTGTCCTTCCATGACACCTGCCCTTGCGAGGATTAACGGGCCAGCTGACACACCACCCACCAGGACATTTCTTGACACAAGCACTCTGAGCCAATGTTCCAGCCGTCGCACCTGACTAAGCTGCGGGTCACTACCGGCAACCACTAAAACCAGATCGAAATCAATTTTCTCACCAAGATAGGTATTGGCACCAACGATTGCACCCGAGGAGCTTGTCGAACGCGCACCCAGAGCTGGCATATGACGAATATCGTACAGGGGCCGCCCAGCGATCAGGTTAGCAGCACGCAACGGTTCCATTGCAGATGCATAGGACATCAATGCAAAACCGTCTACCAACACGAATCCCACTCTGAATGTTGGGAAGTATTTTTCGGCAATGTCCATATTAGACAATGATACGTCCATTTTAGAAAAACATCTAGTCGCGTTTTTCAGTCATCCTAGAAAAACTTTTAGCCAAAGTGATCCAAGTGCGCTACTCCGCCTTTCAAATTCTCAAACAAGGACTTACGGGCAACAAGAACTGGCAGCCAACGTGGCGCTCGCCAGAACCCGCAAATAAATATGACGTCATCGTCGTCGGCGGGGGTGGACATGGTCTGGCGACCGCGCATTATCTGGCTAAGGAACACGGCCTGACCAACGTTGCGGTACTAGAGAAGGGCTGGCTTGGTTCGGGCAATATCGGACGCAATACAACGATTATCCGTTCCAATTATCTGTTGCCCGGTAACGAGCCCTTCTACGAACTATCGATGAAATTGTGGGAAGGTCTGGAACAGGACATCAACTACAACGCCATGGTTTCGCAACGCGGAATCATTAACCTCTATCACAGTGATGCACAGCGCGACGCGTACGTGCGGCGTGGCAACAGTATGCTGCTCTCCGGCGCAGATGCTGTGTTGCTCGATCAACAAGGTGTGCGTGAGCAATATCCTTTTCTGGATTTTGATAACGCCCGGTTTCCTATCAAGGGTGGTTTGTGGCAGCCGCGTGCAGGCACCGTGCGACATGATGCCGTCGCCTGGGGCTACGCCCGTGCTGCTGATAGTCGCGGCGTGGATATCGTGCAAAACTGCGAAGTCAATGGCTTCCTTATGGAAAACGGGCATTGCGTTGGTGTGAGAAGTACGCGAGGAACGATAAGGGCTAAAAAGGTTGCAGTGTGTGTCGCAGGCTCTTCCGGCCGCGTGATGTCAATGGCGGGTCTACGCCTGCCTATAGAGAGTCACGTACTACAAGCGTTTGTCTCAGAAGGTTTAAAACCTTCTATCCCCGGCGTCATTACGTTCGGTGCGGGGCATTTTTATATCAGCCAGTCAGATAAAGGCGGTTTGGTTTTTGGTGGCGATATCGACGGCTATAACTCCTACGCTCAACGGGGCAACTTACCAGTCGTCGAGGATGTTTGCGAAGGGGGCATGGCCATAATGCCGGCCATCGGCCGTGCCAGACTGTTGCGCATGTGGGGCGGCATCATGGATATGTCCATGGATGGGTCCCCGTATATCGATGCGACACCTATTCCGGGTTTGTTCTTTAACGGTGGCTGGTGTTACGGCGGGTTCAAGGCAACACCTGCCAGTGGATGGTGCTATGCACATCTGATTGCGACTGGCCAATCTCATGAGTGTGCAGCAGCCATGCGCCTGGATCGCTTTCGTAGCGGCGCGGTTATTGATGAACGCGGCGCTGGCGCGCAACCTAACCTGCACTGAAATCATGCTGATACCTCATCCACTGTTAGGCCCGAGAGACAGTTCGGAATTCGTATATCTGGGTGACGCACAGTTACTTGACAGGCCAGATCCTGATAACGCTGACGCTGCAGAAAACTTTCATGACTATCTGCACCTTCGTGACAACCCTGCAGGCACTCATCGTGAGCTTTGGTATCACGAGCAAGGAGATCGTTCCTGGCTCGTCGTTACCCGAGACACTCTGACTCACGAAATAAGTTCGGTAGATCTGGCACGTGATGTGGCGCTAGCCAGATCCGTCAGGGGTACTCATGACTGATCAGGGCACGCTCCACGTCAGTAATCCCGACAATGCTGTCGCACACCCTCGCCGTGAAGATGGTAAAAGACGGATCAACGACGGGCTTCTCAAAGGTGCGGCGCGAATTCGCTTTACTTTCAATGATAAACAGTACTCAGCACGGGAAGGGGACACCCTGGCATCCGCCCTGCTCGCTAACGATCAGAAGTTGGTAGCACGCTCATTCAAGTACCACAGACCTCGCGGTATCTTCACAGCGGGCCCGGAAGAGCCAAACGCGCTGGTGCACCTGCGTACCGGTGCCCATCGTGAACCTAATACACGCGCCACAGTTATCGAAGTATTTGACGGGCTGGAAGCGTCCAGCCAGAACCATATCGGTCCATTGAACTTTGATGTCATGGCCGTTAATGACCTGCTTTCAACATTTCTTAGCGCAGGTTTTTATTATAAAACCTTCATGTGGCCTAAAGCATTCTGGGAAAAAGTCTATGAACCCGTGATACGCGCCGCTGCTGGTCTTGGCTCGCTCTCCATGCGCGAAGATCCGGATAGCTACGATAAAGGATACCTGCACGCCGAACTGCTGATTGTCGGTGCTGGGGCCGCTGGTATCAGTGCCGCATTAACGGCTGGGCGCGCTGGCTTGAGGATAGTGCTGGCAGATGAAGATTTTTTGCCGGGCGGCAGGCTCAACAGTGAACAATGTGTCGTAGATAGTCAGCCAGGCTCAGTATGGGCACGTCAGAGCATGGCTGAGCTAGCATCCATGCCAAACGTAAGAATTCTGACCCGGACTACCGTCTACGGTGGTTATGATCATGGGATATACGGAGCACTGGAACGACGTACCGACCACCTTGCAGACAGTGCAGGTAAACCTCGACAAATACTCTGGCGCATCTATGCGAAACGAGTTCTTCTGTGCAGCGGATCCACTGAACGCTCCATAGCATTCGGCAACAACGACCGACCCGGCATTATGCTGGCCGGTGCTGTCCGAAGTTACCTTAACCGCTACGGAGTTGCGCCCGGAAAGCAGGTCTGTGTATTTACCAACAATGATGATGGCTGGAAAACAGCTATCGATTTAAACGCCGCAGGTGTCGAAGTAACAGCCGTTGTTGACACGCGTGCCATCCCGGCACCGTTTCAAATCAAAGACGTCCCGGTATACATGGACAATCAGGTTTTCGATTCATCGGGACGCCTTGGCCTGTACTCGGTCACTTTGTCTACAGGCGACATCATCTATTGCGATTGTCTGGCTGTCTCCGGTGGTTGGAGCCCCAATGTTCACCTGACCTGCCATCAACGCGGACGGCCCGTGTGGTCTGACGATATTGCAGCGTTTATTCCGGGACAGGATCTGCCTGCTGGTATGCAGGTTGCGGGAGCTGCTAATGCTCAAATGACGTTTTCACAAGCATTGCAAAGCGGGCATGCCAACGCTGTACAAATTCTCGAGAACTCAGGCAAATCAGCAGTCGCCACCGTACCGCTTCTCGCCAGCGAAGAATCAGCACGCATCACGGCATACTGGCAGGTTCCGGGAATAAAGGGTCGTGCGTGGATCGACCTGCAAAACGATGTCACGTCGAAGGATCTGGCGCTCTCTCATCGTGAGGGGTTTCGCTCTGTAGAGCATGCAAAGCGATATACAACGCTTGGAATGGCCACAGATCAGGGAAAGACGTCGAATGTTCTTGGGCTGGCTGTCATGGCAGAACTGGCGGGACAGAGTATTCAAGAGACAGGTACTACCATTTTTCGCCCACCCTATACGCCCGTGCCCATAGCAGCCTTTGCAGGACGCTCGAGAGGTAAACATTTCCGTCCGACACGACACACCCCGACCCATGCCTGGGCAGAGGCCAACGGCGCCTCATTTACAGAATCCGGAGCCTGGCTGCGCGCCGAGTGGTACACGCAGCCCGGAGAAAGTCACTGGCGCGAAAGTGTCGATCGCGAAGTTCAGCAAACCCGTCAGTCTGTAGGAATTTGCGATGTAACCACACTCGGCAAGATCGATATTCAAGGTCGTGACGCAGCGGCGTTTCTCGACAAGGTCTACGCCAACACATTTTCCACACTCAAAGTGGGCCGAGTGCGCTATGGCATTATGCTGCGAGAAGATGGCTTCGTGATGGACGACGGCACCACCGCACGGTTAGGCGAATATCATTTTCTTATGACCACCACCACGGCTAATGCGGTCAGTGTCTTTCGACATCTGGAATTCTGCAGACAATGCCTATGGCCAACGATGGATGTACATCTCATCTCAGCCACTGAACAATGGGCGCAGTTTGCAGTCGCAGGGCCTAATTCTCGTCGCTTGCTTGAATCTATCGTTGATAAGCCGTTTGATATCAGCAATGAGAACTTTCCGTTCATGTCTTGCAGTGAACTCACTATTTGCAGTGGCACCCGGGCTCGCCTGTTTCGCATTTCGTTCTCTGGAGAACTCGCCTACGAGCTGGCGGTGCCCGCGCGCTATGCACATGCCATGATGGCCAAATTACTGGCTGCAGGCAAACCCTATAATGCCATTCCCTATGGTCTCGAAGCACTGGGGGTGATGCGCATAGAAAAAGGTCATGCTGCGGGTAACGAGCTTAATGGGCAAACCACTGCAGTTAATCTTGGACTAGGGCGAATGGTTGCTGCCGGCAAGGACTGCATCGGCAAAACTCTTTCACAACGAACATCAATGAACGATGACAATGGTATGTGCCTGGTCGGGTTTGTACCCGTAGACAAGACGCAAAGCCTGCATGCAGGTTCGCACTTCCTTAGAAAAAATGCCGAAAAGGTACTTTCAAACGATGAGGGCTGGATGACATCTGTTGCCTACTCACCGGCATTGCAACGTTCGATCGGTCTGGGATTCATTCGCCGCGGCACGGAACGCACTGGTGAAAATATTGTCGCCAGCGACCTCCTGCGAAATCACGAAATAGATGTAACCATTGTGTCGCCACACTTCGTAGATCCGGAGGGAGAGCGTTTACGTGGATAGTTTTCAGCTAACAGCAATGTCACCACTAGGTGGTTATGAACAGACTTTCGCAGATACTAAAGTCACTGAAATCCCTGAATTAGCCATCGTGTCGATAAGCGTGCCTCGTGATGGTCTCGGAGCAGTCAACGAAGCGCTGGATTCGCGTTGGCATGTCACATTTCCCGACATCGGACAATGTAGACATATTAGTAGTATCAAACTTACGGACACCGTGTGTACAGGCAATTTAGTCGGCTTACAAGCAGATCAGTGTTTTATGGTTGTGGATCCTGGTAAAAATTCAACGCACTCAATTGTCGAACATATTTGCTCAGCGCTAGACTCTTCTGCTTATTTATCAGACCAATCTGACAGCTGGGCTGTGCTTGACATAACCGGCCCACTTGCATTGAAGGCACTGGAGCGCATTTGCATGCTGGATCTGGTATCCATGAAATCAGAAAGCGCTGCACGAACCACCATGGACCATCTCTCAGTGATCATTGAAAAAAACAGACATCACTCTTTCAAATTGTATTCGCCACGTTCATCGGCTATAAGCTTTTTGCATACCGTAACCACTTCGTTACACAACGTAATGGAAATGTAACGACGACGACTCATGAAATCACCAGAATAGTACCGTCTCAAAAAAATATGCCTGCCTGTATTGCTTCGTCATAGACAAACAATAACGGGTTTGACAAATAATAACCGCAGCCGAAACGACTGCAAGACATAGAGGAAAACATAACGTGGCAACAGCTCCGGACAAGATAAAACAGAAACAAGGCGTTTGGAAGTCCGGTCGCGGGAAAGGACGCCACCGTCCAAAGGGGCGCCCTCTTGACGATACAGCCCTCGCGCAGGTACAGGGTTTGTTGGGCACACGAGAGCGGCGTGCCGACCTCCTCATCGAACACCTGCACCTTATTCAGGACGACTACGGGCACATCTCGGCAATGCACATCCGTGCTCTGGCAGAAGAGATGCAGATGTCCCAGGCTGAAGTCTATGAGGTAGCAACTTTCTATGCACACTTTGACGTCATCGGCGAAGACGATGCACCTCCACCAGCGCTGACGATACGAGTGTGCGATTCTTTGTCATGTGAACTTGCCGGTGCCCAGCAACTAAAGCACGCGTTGGAAACGAATCTGGATACGAGTCAGGTGCGCGTTGTTCGTGCACCTTGTATGGGACGGTGCGATACAGCACCAACGCTTGAGCTTGGTCATCGGCATATCGATTTCGCAACACTTGAATCAGTCCAGGCAGCAATTGCCAGCGGTGATACGCATACACAAATTCCTGAATATCAATCCTTCGATGCTTACCGCGCAACTGGTGGGTACGAGGCACTGAAAGAACTTCGCAACGGCGATCGAAGCGTTGACGATATCCAGGAGACTATTGTTGAATCCGGACTGCGTGGCCTGGGTGGCGCTGGTTTTCCCAGTGGAAAAAAATGGTCATTTGTTCGCGCCGAGGACGGACCACGGTACATCGCCGTCAACGGGGATGAAGGTGAGCCAGGAACATTCAAGGATCGCTACTATCTGGAGAGAGAGCCACACCTTTTCCTCGAAGGACTTCTGATCGCAGCGTATGCGGTTGATGCCGCTAAAGCCTATGTTTACATGCGTGATGAGTACCCGGCTGTATTGCATATCCTGGATACAGAGATTCAGGCCATGCAGACTGCTGGACTAATTGAACCAGGTTATATTGAAGTACGTCGTGGTGCCGGGGCTTACATCTGCGGCGAAGAATCTGCAATGATTGAATCAATTGAAGGTAAACGCGGGCTTCCACGCCATCGACCGCCGTATGTTGCTCAGAAAGGACTTTTTGATCGTCCAACGCTGGTACACAACATCGAAACGCTTCACTGGATCACGAGAGTTACTCGCGAAGGTCCGGAAATTCTCAGTAGCGTGGAAAAAAATGGTCGCAAGGGTTTGCGCAGCTATAGTGTCTCCGGTCGTGTGAAAAACCCGGGAGTCAAACTACTTCCTGCCGGATCCACCATTACTGACATCATTGAAGCCAGCGGGGGAATGCTGGAAGGACATACTTTCAAGGCGTACCAGCCTGGTGGACCTTCATCAGGCTTGTTACCCGCCAGTCTGAATACGGTACCACTTGATTTCGACACTCTTCAGCCGCACGGGTCATTTATCGGATCAGCTGCGGTTGTCGTGTTGTCAGACAAAGACAAGGCAAGAGACGCAGCACTGAACATGTTGCGATTCTTCGAAGACGAAAGCTGTGGACAATGCACACCGTGCCGCGTTGGGTGCGAGAAAGCCGTAAAAATTATGGAAAAGGACAAATGGGATACACAGTTACTCGAGGAACTTTCCGTAGTCATGATTGATGCCTCGATTTGCGGCCTGGGTCAGGCAGCACCTAATCCCATTCGACTTGTCATGAAGCATTTTCCGGAGGAAATCTAGATGTCACTTTCTAGCGCAACAACGTCAGGCAGTTCGCATGAAAAATCGGTGCCTTCAGTAACATTTACACTGGACGGCAAGACGGTCACCGCAAGTGCTGATGAGTCTTTATGGCAGATTGCCAAGCGTGAAGGTAACACGCTACCGCATTTATGCTATGCCGATGAACCAGGCTATCGCTCAGATGGCAATTGCCGAGCATGCATGGTAGAAATTGAAGGTGAACGAGTCCTGGCGGCATCCTGCATTCGCATGCCCACTGAAGGCATGGTGGTCAATACTCAAAGCCATCGGGCTACAGCATCGCGCAAGATGGTCATCGAACTTCTACTCGCCGATCAACCACAACAGGACGCTGCGAGAGATCAGTCTTCACAACTATGGAAAATGGCATCGACGCAGGATGTTAGTGAAAGTCGTTTCCCGCAGGTAAACATTGAGCAGGTTCCACTACTTGATAGCTCGCATGTTGCCATGCGTGTCAATCTAGATGCTTGCATACACTGTAATCTATGTGTACGTGCTTGCCGTGAAGTTCAAGTCAACGACGTCATCGGAATGTCGGGACGCGGACGCAATGCACGCATCACTTTCGATCAGGCCGACCCAATGGGTGAAAGCACCTGCGTAGCATGCGGTGAATGTGTACAAGCCTGCCCTACCGGAGCACTCATGCCTGCAACTGCAATCAACGAAGAGCAGATAGGTGACAGCCTCGACTACGACAAGGAAGTGGAATCGGTCTGCCCCTATTGCGGCGTTGGTTGCCAACTGAGTTTCAAGGTAAAAGAAAAGAAGATCATGTGGGTTGACGGTGTCAATGGCCCCGCCAATGAACAGCGCCTCTGTGTCAAGGGACGTTTTGGGTTTGACTATGTGGACCATCCGCATCGCTTGAAATCCCCGCTCATCCGACGCGATGATGCACCGGAAAAAGGACTTAACGTCAACCCGGGCAACCTGATGGAATTCTTCCGAGAAGCCAGTTGGGACGAAGCGCTTGATTCTGCTGCCGCTCAGATGGTTCGCTTGCGGGATACCGAAGGCGGCGAAACCATCGCAGGGTTTGGCTCTGCAAAATGTTCCAACGAAGAAGCCTACCTGTTCCAGAAGCTTATCCGAACCGGACTTGGACACAATAACGTTGACCACTGCACCCGCCTGTGCCATGCCTCATCGGTATCTGCACTTCTCGAAAACGTGGGCTCTGGTGCAGTAACCGCCACGTTTAACGAGATAGAAAATGCCGATTGCGCCATCGTCATTGGTGCCAATCCGATTGAGAATCATCCAGTTGCAGCCACATTCTTCAAACAGTTCACCAAACGCGGTGGCAAACTCATCGTCATGGATCCACGAGGCATGGGTTTAAGTCGTTACGCCACGCATAACCTGAACTTCAAACCCGGTGGTGACGTTGCCATGCTCAACGCCATGATGCACACCATCGTTGAAGAGGAGCTGTTTGACGTCCAGTACATACAGGGATTTACAGAAGGCTTCGATGCCATGCGTGAACACCTGAAGGACTTCCCGCCTGAGAAAATGTCGGCTATCTGCGGTATCGAAGCAGAGACACTTAAAACTGTTGCGCGTACGTTTGCCACCTCCCCTGCCGCCATGATTTTCTGGGGAATGGGAGTGTCACAGCATATTCATGGTACGGACAATTCGCGGTGTCTGATATCCCTTGCATTGATGTGTGGACAGATTGGTCGGCCTGGCGCTGGCCTGCATCCCTTACGCGGACAAAACAACGTACAAGGAGCTTCTGATGCGGGACTGATACCCATGTTTCTAACTGACTATCAGAGCGTTGAAGATGACGGCGTGCGTTCAGCCTTTGAGCAAATCTGGGGCAACGATAACTATTCGCGCAAAAAAGGACTGACCGTGGTTGAAATTATGGATGCGGTCCACGAGGACAAGATAAAGAGCCTGTATGTACTTGGTGAGAATCCTGCCATGTCAGATCCTGACGTGGATCATGCGCGAGACGCTCTGGCAAAACTTGAACATCTGGTAGTTCAGGATATTTTCCTGACAGAGACAGCCAACTATGCCGATGTCATCCTTCCGGCAGCAGCGTGGCCTGAGAAAACCGGTACGGTCACTAATACCAACCGTCAGGTGCAGATGGGTCGGCCAGCGGTTCCACCCCCGGGGCTGGCCCGGGAAGACTGGTGGATCACCACGGAACTTGCTAAACGGCTTGGTCTCGACTGGACTTACACACATCCAAAAGAAGTCTTCGCAGAAATGAAGTTGTCGATGCACTCACTAGACAACATTACCTGGGAACGACTGGAAAATGAAGCCGTGACCTACCCCAGCCTGAGTCCGACAGATCCGGGTCAGGCGATCGTATTTGGCGACGGCTTCCCGAGAAAAGAAGGTCGGGCAAAGTTCACACCCGCCTCGGTAATTCCGCCGGCTGAAGTACCTGACGAACAGTATCCAATGATACTGATCACCGGTCGCCAACTGGAGCACTGGCACACAGGTTCCATGACAAGACGTACAACGGTACTTGATGCACTGGAACCCGAAGCCAATTGCTCTTTGCACCCGAAAACGTTGAGAGCAATGGGTGCGCAAGCCGGAGATATGGTTCGCATTAAAACACGTCGCGGATCAATCACAGTCATGGCGCGCGCAGACAGGGCTGTCGCTGAAGGACAGGTGTTTATGCCATTCGCTTATGTGGAAGCGGCGGCCAACACATTGACCAACCCAGTACTTGATCCTTATGGAAAGATTCCCGAGTTTAAATATTCGGCAGCCAGCGTCAGTCTGGCAATGGGTGATACAGAAGCGGCAGAATAGTTTTTCACGTCAACATCTGCAAACCGTAGCTTGCGGCTTGCAGATGTCTGTTCTTCAAGCACGACAATGAAGTCTATAAGTCAAATCCACATACAACCACAATAACAACGCAGCCAACATAAAAAACTGCGTCACTTTAGGGATTACAAGCATGGCACATCTGACAGATATTGAAATCGCTCGCGCGGCTGACAAGAAACCGATTCAGGAGATCGGCTCAAAGCTTGGGATTGGCAGTGAACATCTGTTGCCCTATGGCCACGACAAGGCAAAGGTCTCAGCAGAGTTCATCGCAGCACAATCTGAGAAACCCAATGGCAAACTGATACTT
This sequence comes from Granulosicoccus sp., assembly GCA_045106855.1. Classification (GTDB taxonomy): domain Bacteria; phylum Pseudomonadota; class Gammaproteobacteria; order Granulosicoccales; family Granulosicoccaceae; genus Granulosicoccus. The sequence continues at coordinate 50,698 of JBGCFI010000018.1, read as the reverse complement.
GTCACCGCAATCAATCCCACACCGGCAGGTGAAGGTAAAACGACAACAACTGTAGGCCTGGGAGATGGGCTCAACGCCATCGGGAAAAAAGCTGCCGTGTGTATTCGAGAGGCATCTCTGGGACCTTGCTTTGGCATGAAAGGAGGCGCTGCGGGCGGAGGTTATGCTCAAGTCATTCCGATGGAAGAAATGAACCTGCACTTCACGGGTGATTTTCACGCGATCACATCAGCGCATAATCTGCTGTCAGCCATGATCGATAACCACATTTACTGGGGTAATGCCCTGGAAATTGATTCACGTCGTGTCGTCTGGCGCCGTGTCGTGGACATGAATGATCGTGCCTTGCGCCAGATTACTACGAGTCTGGGTGGAGCAACTAACGGTTTCCCTCGTGAAGCAGGCTTTGACATTACCGTGGCCTCTGAAGTCATGGCAATTCTTTGTCTGTCCAATGACCTGGATGATCTGGAGAAGCGACTGGGTGACATCATTGTCGCCTACAAGCGAGACCTGACGCCCATCTACTGTCGTGACATCAAGGCAGACGGCGCGATGACCGTGTTACTCAAGGATGCCATGCAGCCTAACCTTGTACAGACACTGGAAAACAATCCGGCTTTTGTACACGGAGGCCCCTTTGCCAACATAGCCCATGGATGTAATTCCGTAGTCGCCACGAAAACAGCACTCAAACTTGCTGATTATGTGGTTACTGAAGCAGGTTTTGGTGCTGATTTGGGCGCTGAAAAATTCATGAACATAAAATGTCGTAAAGCCGGCATTGCACCCGATGCCGTGGTTATCGTAGCGACAGTCCGTGCCATGAAAATGAACGGTGGTGTTGCCAAGGACGACCTGGGTTCCGAGAACGTGGACGCTGTTAACAAAGGTTGCGCTAATCTGGGCCGCCACATAGAAAACGTTAAGTCTTTCGGCGTCCCCGCTGTTGTTGCCATCAACCATTTCGTCACTGACACCGATGCGGAGGTTGCCGCTGTAAAGGCGTATGTGGAGTCACTAGGCTCTGAAGCCATACTGTGTAAACACTGGGCACAGGGATCCAAGGGCACCGAAGAACTGGCAACAAGGATCGTGGAGATCGCAGAAAGTGGTGCTTCGCAGTTCAATGTACTGTATCCGGATGAAATGCCGTTATTCGACAAAATTCAAACCATTGCAAAACGAATCTATCGTGCCGATGAAGTACTGGCTGATAAGAAAGTACGTGACCAGTTACGTCAATGGGAAGACGCAGGTTACGGACATCTGCCAATTTGCATGGCTAAAACGCAATACAGTTTCTCGACAGATCAGAACCTGCGTGGTGCACCAACTGGACATTCTGTTCCGGTTCGCGAAGTTCGTTTATCTGCAGGCGCAGGGTTTGTCGTGGTGGTGTGTGGTGAGATCATGACAATGCCAGGTCTGCCGCGCCAGCCTTCTGCAGAGGTCATTCGCCTGAATGATTCCGGCGAAGTCGAAGGTCTGTTCTAAAATTTTGTTCGCAGTACATAGCGGAAACTTACTGCTACCAGCGTAAATAAATCGCTGGTAGCAGTCAAGGTATGACTATAATTCTGCCCTAACCAGTATCACGGGTAGTATTCACATCACCATGCCTTTATCCAATTCCGGGTTTCCTTCCGATTTTCTATTTGGAGTCGCGACTGCTGCGTATCAAATTGAGGGCGCTGTAGCCGAAGATGGGCGTTCCCCATCCGTTTGGGATACCTTCTGTCATGAGACCAACCGTGTTAAGGGTGGAGATACCGGTGACGTCGCCTGCGACCATTATCACCGGTGGCAGTCAGATCTGGACCTCATCGACTCACTGGAGGTGGATGCGTACCGATTCTCTATTGCCTGGTCGCGTATTTACCCAAATGCCGACGGAGTGATCAACCAGGCCGGTGTTGATTTCTACAATAATCTGATAAATGGTTGCGTACAACGAAACATCAAAGTGTATGTCACCTTGTACCACTGGGATCTACCTCAATATCTAGCAGATATGGGAGGCTGGACGAATCGTGCAACAGCCGAGCACTTTGCACTGTTTGCCGCATCGATAACACGTTTGTTCGGCGATCGAATTGATGCGATATGCACCTTCAACGAGCCCTGGTGCTCTTCAATATTAAGCTATCTGCTAGGTGTACATGCGCCGGGCCAGAAAAAACTGAACACCACTCTTGCTGTCATACATGGACAGCATCGAGCACATGGACTTGCCGTCCAGGCCATACGTGACCAGCGTCCAGAACTTCCCATCGGCATTGTTCTCAATATTCAGGAGATCAAGCCCGCTACAGATTCGCTGGAAGATATTGATGCCGCAAAAAGGCATCATCTATTTCACAATGGTATGTTTCTCGATCCTTTGTTCAGGGGTCAATATCCCGCAGACTGTATCGACGCACTGGGCAGCCTTATGCCTGAAGGATGGCAAGCCGATATGGATACAATCAATCAGCCGATAGATTACTGGGGACTGAACTACTACACACCTGAATATGTCAGCCACAAGGCTGGCGAAATGGTGTATCCCGCAACACAACAACATACTCGTAAAAACGTGCCTCGAACCGATATAGGCTGGGAAATCGATGCCACAGCCATGAGCGACCTCTTAACGAAAATCTACACTGAATACTCGTTACCACCCTGCTATATCACTGAAAACGGAGCCGCGTACAACCATGACGTTGACGACGATTCGGTTAATGACCAGCCTCGCATCGACTACATCAACGATCACCTTGACGCAGCTCGGCAAGTCATCTTACAAGGCATTCCGTTACGAGGTTATTTTGCCTGGAGCCTTATGGATAATTTTGAATGGGCGGAGGGTTACTCGATGCGCTTCGGTCTGGTCCATGTTAACTACCGGACTCAGACACGAACAATGAAGAAGAGTGCGTACTGGTACCGCGACCTGATCAGAGAACACCGCCTTTCCAAACAGCACGGTTAACAAACGGGACAGGCAGGTATCATGGGGTTAGCTGGTTAACCCGATTGGCTGGCAATGTGTTACCGAAGGGTATGTGATGTTACAGGAGTGATCCGCAACCACCAGGCGCACCTGTTCAATGACCTTTCGAGCATTCGTAAAATGACCACTATCATACTGGCCGACAGCGACGATGCAGCACGTGCAGAATTGCTTGACAGCCTTCGCTCAGCAAAGCCAGACTGGCGTTTTATCAGCCTGTCCAGCGGAATTGACGTTTTACAACACGTTGGAGATGATCTCAGCAGTTGTATCATCACCGAAGCCGATCTTCATGACATGAGCGGTTTTGAACTGTTGAGCAAGCTGCAGGCTAACTATCCTGAGATCGTCCGCATTACCTTTTCGGCTGACATCGATAACGAGGCTATATCGGAAAGTACCTGTATAAACCATCGATTTGTAAACCGTACATTACCCATCGATGTGTTGATCAGTACAATTGAAGGTTCAATGAAACTACAGGCATTGCTGAGTAGCGACTCTTTAATACGCAGTATGAACGATGTGAGTAGTTTGCCTTCCTTACCGGAAATCTACCAGCAAATGGTCAGCGAGCTGACGTCAGAACAAAGCTCCCTGCTGAACGTTGCCAGAATTATCGAAACCGATAGCGCTCTGACAGCGACTGTTTTAAAAATAGTCAACTCGGCGTTTTACGGTTTAAGCCAGCGTATAGAGTCAGTATCTCAAGGTGTCGCATTACTCGGTGTACATCTGATCAAGAATGTTACGTTGACTGCAAAAGTTTTTTCTCAGTTCGACGGCGACGCGAAGCAGCTAAAACAACTACGCATGCTCAATGACAGTGCTAACAGGAATGGCGCATTAACCAACCAACTGGCACGACTTGCAAAAGTCCCACGCAAAGTGGTCGATTACGCTCAGATTGCCGGAATGCTCAGCAACATCGGTCAGCTTATCGTGCTGTGTAAGGAAAGCGATGCTGCGGCCGACCCGACAGAGCCGAATGTTGAACTACAAGGTGCGTACTTGCTAAAACTCTGGCTATTGCCCGATCCTGTGGTAGAAGCCGTGGCGCTTCAACATGATTCACCACCTCAACCAACATCAACAATTACCCCACTCGTCATATTGCACGCAATCCGCTACATGCAGACACAATTTCAGGAGCTTTCCAACGATTCACAAAGACAGACCATCCAGACCTATCTTGAGCAAATGGTCTCACCTGAGATTGCCAGTCAATGGATTGATGCATATTGTGATGTTAATGCACTGACTGCACATACGGATTTAGATCAGTCCCGAGTTGCGTAACACAGCTATTGCCAGTGCCCCCAACGTAGTTCAGCCTTGGAAATTCAAAAATATGCAATCTGGCTAGTGACCGGTTACAAACCTGAATATCTAATTGCCAACGCAGAAAAAGTAGCAACCATCGATGATAGTATAGTGCCCCAGAGAAGATCAACAACACTGACAGCCCATGGCCAGTCGCGCAATGTGGCCAGGTTGGTCATGTCATAAGTACCGTATGCCAGGAAGCCGACAACAGCTCCATAAAATGCAACACTTCCCAGACTGACATCAGCCTGTCCCGGCCTGACCGCCAAAAAAACCAGACCTGCTGTGTACAGCAGATAGAACGCTATCGCCGGAACCGGTAGGAAGTTCTTTCTCAGCAAATCGCCCAGCTGTCCAGCGTAGAACGTTTTTGCAACGACACCTAGCCAAATACCATCCAGTATCAGGAAGCTCATCACAGCAGCGCCATAGGCTATTGCAAACGTTTTCATAATGCTAAACCGCTTGATGAACCGTTATAAGACAATAATTGGAAGGCATCATGATTAACGTGTTCAGGTTTTCAGAACGGGGCAGGACAAGTGACAGATTGTATATGCTGCGTTTCTGGATGATAAAACTCCAGAAAGTCTGCATGCAACATCAATTTATTCTCTAATACGGGGTTTACGGCAGATGAGTTCTTTGTGCATGATTTTGCTGATCCATACAGCCTGTCTCCTGCTATCGCAATGCCGAGCCCCTGTGGTGAACATGCATGCACCCTTAACTGATGAGTTCGGCCCGTAAGCGGATAGAACGCCACGACACGTGCATCGCTTATATCAGCGCGGTGCCACAGGGTGGTTGACTTTTTACCATGAGTACGGCAGACAATTTGCATGGGTCGATTGTCAACATCCAATCTGACGGGTAAGTGAATTCGTCCGCCCAGAGCCTGTACCGGGTGCTCGAGCCGGGCGCGATAACGCTTGCGTATCTGACGTTTTTCAAACTGCTGTTGCAGCGCACGATGGATACCTCGCTTTTTCGCCATTAATAACAAACCCGACGTGTCCATATCCAGCCTGTGAACCAGAACCGGACCGTGCAGTTCCCTGTCGCTCTCCAAAACACGCGTAAGTACGGAACCGTCTTGTGTTTTGCCCGGTTGAGACAACATGCCTCCCGGTTTATTGACCACCAGTAAACACGCGTCCTCATAGAGCACTGGTAAATCTTTTATGGGTGAATAGTGGCCACTCATTTTAGAACAATGCCCGGCGAATAAGATTTAGACCCATAAGAAAAAAAAACCATAAAAGAAGACGTTCAAATCGATGCGAACTGATACGTTTTCGCACAATCTCACCAATGGTAAAACCTAACAACGATGGAAAAATTAGCAACGAAGAGCACAAGAACAAACCATACGTCAACACACCACTGCCAACGTAGCTCATTAGCAGAACGCAAGTGCCCAACAAGAGAAGCACACCAACTGTCGAGATAAACCCCTCCTTTGGCATTCTCAAGGTATGCAAATAAATTAGTATAGGCGGCGCCCATACGCTCACCAGCCCACCCATGATACCAGCGCTAATTCCGGCCACCACCTGAGCCGATTTGTCAAACGCGGGATTCAGAACAAGCGGACGGGCAAATAAACTGTGCAAGGCGTAAAGTGCGACGATGCAACCGAGAACAGCTGCAAGTTTATCGACAGGAACCTGCGAAGACAATTGTGAGAACAGGATTATCAGTATCAGCATCATTGATATCAGCAACCACATTTGCTTGATAACCGACAGAAATTTTTGTGCGCGTAGCACCTGCCACAAGTTGGTGATCAGCATGGGCATGATGACTAACGTTATCGCTGTACGTGCATCGGTTACCTGTGCCAGTAAGCTAACAGCGGCTGTTGGAAACCCAATTCCCAAAGTACCCTTGATGACACCAGCCACAAAGTACACGACAACGGCGACGGTTAAAAGTTGCAAAGGCTCACTGGAGGACAATGACGCCAACAGCGTATCGGCTAGCTGACCGATCACGCTAAGCGCAGCCGTTGGGACATTGCACGTTCTGGAACCACGATGTGCAATGTTGCAGTGTCAGCAGATGCGTGAGTTTATCTCTGGATACGGGTACTATGGATACTGAACCCATGGCACAGATTCGCACCATGCAGCATAACCATCCGCTACTAATCAAAACTCGGAAGTTTCTGGACAACGGTCTGGTTGCTGCTGAAATTGTTGCCCTGACTGCCACCAGCATTGCCACAACTGTCGCCATTGCCCAGGAAATCTGGATAATGATAGACCGCGGCTCAGTTACCCTGGCTGATTTGCTGTTAATGTTTCTGTACCTTGAAGTTCTGGCAATGATAGGTCAATACCTGCGAACCGGCCAGATTCAAGTGCGCTTCCCATTGTATATAGCCATGGTGGCATTAGCACGCTACCTGATAATTGAAGTCAAAGAAATTGAAGAATTGCGCATTCTGGCTATTTCAGGGTCTATTCTTCTGCTGACGATGGCGGTGCTCGTCATACGATACGGGCATCTTAAATACCCTTATAAAGACGTCGGGGATAGTGCAGCAAAAACATCAAATCCGGATAATTGAAAAGCCGGCTTTCGCTTCAGCCCACAAGCGTTTTACCTGTCAAACTGTTGCCACAGCGCATCAAGTCCCGCCTTGTAAGTCGGATACTGATATTTCAAGCCTAAGACCTGCTTGCTCATTGCATTGTTCACCCGCTTGTTTTCACTGTAAAAAGATCGAGCCATCGGGCTGATATCAGCCGTAGCGAAATCCACAGCTACCGGCGCTGGTTTCCCCACGAGCTCATGCGCGTATCGGATAACATCCTGCGGTGCAGCCGGTAAGTCATCAGTGATGTTAACAACACCGTTATACTCTCTGGATGCGCATAACACTGTTGCTGCGGCCAAGTCCTCAACGTGAATACGATTGAATACCTGGCCGGGTTTTATCAACATTCGGGCACGACCGGTCATCGCATCATCAACAGCACTTCGGCCTGCTCCATAGATACCGGAAAGTCGGAGTATCGACAACGGTACCTGCCAACGGGCTGCTAATGCCTGCCAGCCCAGTTCTGACTGCCGCCTCATTAACGAGCGCGTTTGTGTGGAAATGCACGGAGTCGTCTCATCGATCCAGTTGCCGTCATGATTTCCATATACCCCAATTGTAGATAGATACCCGACCCATCGCAGTTTTGGTAGATGAACTGTCGCAGAACTCAGCAAGTTCAGGATCGGATCACTGAACGGCTCTCCCCTGGAAGGCCCTACACACAGCACAAGATGTGATGTTTTATGAAACTGCTGGATCAAGGCGTCAGTGAGCACATCCTCGATAGACGACTGATCTGATACTGATAGCGCTAAAGCATCAAGCCCTTTCTTGTGTAATTCGTGCAGAGTGGATTCGTCACGCTTTGTTCCGCAAACCTCCCCGATTCGCTTAGCATGCAAACCGATATGCATTCCGCTGAATCCAGCACCTATTATCAGAGTATGCGTATCCATTGATATCGGAGGTGTAGCGCTAGCTACATGATAGCGCCAATCTGCCAGGGTACAAACTCGTTATCACCTAGTCCGTGCGATTCACTCAATGTGGGACTGCCGGAGGCGACCTCAAGCAATCGCTGATAGACCCGCTCACCGACCTTGTCTATGGAGTCTCCATCACTGACGATGGTGCCTGCGTTGATATCCATATCATCGGATAGTTGTTTGTACATATCGGTATTGGTCGCAATCTTCAGGCACGGCGCAGGCTTACTACCGAAAGTGGAGCCTCGCCCCGTCGTAAAGGCAACCAGATTACATCCAGAGGCTATCTGGCCGGTAACCGATGCAGGATCGTAGCCCGGTGAATCCATAAACACAAAACCCGGGCAATTCACTTTCTGGGCATAACGGAATACACCATTAAGCGAAGTCGTTCCACCCTTTGCAACGGCTCCCAGAGATTTTTCCAGTATGGTTGTCAAACCACCAAGCTTGTTTCCCGGTGACGGGTTGTTATCCAGCGAACCATCGTTGCGTGCAACATAATCCTGCCACCAATCAATTCGTTGCATAAGCTGATCAGCGACATCCTTGCTGATGGCTCGTTCCGTCAGAAGATGCTCCGCGCCATAGATTTCCGGTGTCTCGGCCAATACCGCGCTGCCACCTTGCCGCACAATGAGATCAGCCGCGTGACCCAATGCAGGATTAGCCGTAATCCCTGACCACGCATCCGAGCCGCCACATTGCAAAGCCAGCGATAAGGCGGAAGCCGGACAAGGTGTTCGCGCCAGTTGATTGATCTCCACGAGCATTTCATCAATCATCTGTACACCACGGGCAATGGTTTTCACATGCCCGCCACTACTTTGTATGTTCATGGTGCGCAAAAGTGGACCATCGGCCAGTTTGTGTTCTTTAAGAGTTTCCGCGATCTGACTAGTTTCACATCCAAGCCCAACAATCAGTACACCACCGACGTTCGGGTGTGTTGCATAGCCTGACAAGACACGTTGCAGATTGGCAAAGCCTTCTCCAGCTGAATCCATGCCACAACCAGTACCATGTGTAAAAGCTGCCACACCATCCACGTTCTGATAATCCGATAACAAGTGATGGTCAAAGTGCGATGCAATCCTGTGGGCGACAGTCGCCGAACAGTTAACACTGCTGAGCACAGCTATAAAGTTACGTGTCCCAACCCGACCATCAGCACGGGCATAACCTGAAAACGTATCGGTGCATTTAATCAGCTCGGGCAGCGTGTCGGCGCGCGGCTGCAAAGCGGCATCATTCGATGTAAATGCAAGATTATGTGTATGTACATGATCACCTGCCTTGATATCGACACTGGCAACACCAATGAGTTGCGAGTACTTAATCACCCGACTGCCAGCAGAGAGATCACTCAAAGCCACTTTATGACCTTTCATGATTCGCTCGGAAGCATTGATCTTACTCAATGCCGAATCACTATCATCCAGTGGCTCTCCAGGTTTCAGAGTTCGCAATGCAACCGCAACGTTGTCCTCGCCCGCTAGCCGCAGTACGGCGCGCGCCGCCGCCTGTTTACCATCCAGCCACACCACGCGGGCTTCATTGGCATCTGTGCCATCGGTGGGTCCGCTCATGGCAGTCTCTATCTGATCTGTTATTTTCGAATATGACGCATAACCGCAGGCACATTGTCTTCACCGTGACCAGCCTCGACTATCTGGGCCATCCGAGCATGTGCGGCTGCGGGCAATGTTGCATCAACACCCACCTCATCTGCCATGGCTTTAAAATAGCCCATATCCTTGAAGCCGTTTTTCAATGCGAACGCCAGCTTGGATTCGTCACCATTTACAGCCGACTCCATGATCCAGTCAAAGAAGTCACTACGATTGGGGCCAGCTCCCATAACATCATGTACAAGCTTCAGATCAACGCCACCCTCACGCGCAACAGCCATCGCTTCAGCAGCCAGTATGGCAACAGCCATGGAATAGCCGTTATTGATCAGCTTGATACGATGACCGATACCTAGCCCACCCACATGAAAAAGGTTTTCGGACATGGTCTCTAACAAAGGCCTGGCTCGCAGAAAATTTTCTTCGCTACCACCAGCCATCATGTTAAGGGTACCTTCCTCGGCTGCAGCCGCGGATTTTCCCAGCGGCACATCCATCATGGAACAACCCGATTGCTCCAGTAGTTTGCCTAAAGCAAGCGTGGAATCGGGACGCGAGGTGCCGCAGTCAATCAGAAGAAACGGATTACTACCTTGCGATAACAGGCCTTGTTCGCCCTTGACAATCTCCTCGACAGCATCCGACGTCGTTACACATAGAATGACAACGTCGCACTGTTCTCGCAGCTCTCCTGGCGTTTTTACTTCACTGGCTCCCATCGCCAACAGTCGATCGACGGGCTCACGTCGCGTGTGGCCCATCACGGTAAGAGGGTATCCAGCCTTGCATACATTGGCTGCCATGCCTACACCCATTGCCCCCAGGCCAATGAATCCAACGCGTTCTTTATCTGTCATGCTGTAATTTATCTGTGTTTTATTAATGAATGAGAGCGACGGCTAGGATACATGCCGTGGATGATTGACCACTTTCTGGGATATTTCACCGAGCCCCTGGATCCCAAGAGTCATCACCTCTCCAGCCTTAAGGTAGCGCGGTGGCTTGAATCCCAGTCCCACACCTGGCGGTGTGCCGGTCGAGATAAGATCCCCCGGACGAAGGGTCATATAACGGCTGAGATAACTGACAATATGCGCAACACTGAAAATCATCAATGAGGTGCTACCTGTCTGCACACGCTGACCATCAATATCCAGCCATAAATCCAGCGTCTGCGGATCAGGAATTTCGTCACGTGTCGTTAGCTCGGGGCCAAGCGGACAGAATGTATCGTGACTTTTACCCTTGGTCCATTGGCCAGTGCCTTCGATCTGGAATTCGCGCTCTGATACATCATTGACGACGCAGTAGCCTGCGATGTACTCCAGCGCTTCGGATTCTTCAATGTAATGCGCCTCTTTTCCAATGATGATGCCCAGCTCTACTTCCCAATCCAGCTTCTTGCTGACTAACGGCATGATCACGTCATCGTTGGGGCCTGTGATCGAGGTATCGGCTTTCATGAACACAACCGGTTCTTCGGGGATAGGCAGACCTGATTCAGCCGCGTGATCTGAATAGTTAAGCCCGATACAGACTATCTTGCGAATACCTTTGACTGGAGGCCCACGACGGATCGATGCCGGCACAGCAGGTAGAGATTTCAAATCAATGCCTGCCAAACTGGCAAGCGACGCATCGTCAAGCTGATCGGGACCAATATCATCAATGTGCGATGAAAGGTCCCGGATACGTCCGTCGGCATCCAGGGCTCCCGGTTTTTCGAATCCTGGTTCGCCAAATCGCAGCAGTTTCATATGGACATTCCACCATCAACTTTCATGAGAGTTCCTGTTGTAAAAACTGATTCGTCGCTGGCCAGGTACAACCCTATAGCCGCGATCTCTTGTGCAGTACCCAGACGCCCCATGGGCTGACGGGCGATGAATTGCTTACGGGCCTCGACCGGATCGTCAAAAGCTGCAATGCGCAGGTCCAGGGACGGTGACTGGACGGTACCTGGCGCAATGGCATTGCATCGTATTCTTTCGGTGACAAAGTCTGCCGCAATAGATTTAGTCAAACCGATGACAGCGGCCTTCGTTGTGCCATAGGCAAACCGGTTTACGAGTCCTTTATGAGCCGCAATTGAGGAAATATTGATTATTGAGCCGCCCCCAAGCTGTTGCATACCGGGAATAACCGCCTGGCACATTCTGAACATCGATTTAACATTGAGATCAAACGCCATATCCCACTCATCATCGGTACACTCAATCACCGACCCATGGTGTACGAAACCTGCGCAATTGAATAACACATCAAATGCCGCCTGCGATTCGATGAACGATTTGATCGCCAGCCGGTCTGTAACATCAAGAGTGGCGGTGCTGATATTGTCGACACCTTCCAGTTCACCGAGTTTTCCGGCGTTAATATCAGTAGCCAGTACCTGTGCGCCAGCTTCGGCAAATGCCCTTGCTGTTGCCTCGCCAATACCCTGCGCAGCTGCCGTGACCAGCGCCCGTTTTCCTTCTAGTCTGTGTTTCATGGGGCCAAAGCCTACCCCATGCCGGCATCGAATGCCATAAAGGCGAATAGAAACTGATGAAATCAAGCGTTAGAACCTTACTCAAGCTCATCACGATTGTCGTACTACTCTTTATCGTGCCAGTGGGTTGTATGGTTGTGGCTCACTACTCTTCGGATAACGCAGGCGCACACGGATTCGGCCGTCACGGCAGCACCAGGCAAGCACCGGATGCCAATCGCGACGAGGCGGTAATTCAGGTGTACGCCGCCCGAGCGGCACGCTGGCGAGGTGCATTCGGTGTACACACCTGGATGGCAACAAAACGTGTCGGTGAAAGACGTTACACACGGCTTGAGGTCATAGGATATCGCAGTTACTGGGGCGGTGATGCTGTGCGAGTGCGAACCGGCGTGCCCGACGGAATGTGGTTTGGCAATCGCCCCACCCTACTGCGCGAAATTCGAGGGGGTTATCAAGTGGACGCCTTGATCGACACCCTGCACACGGCCGCGCAATCCTACCCCTACAACCACTATTATCGTGTTTGGCCCGGCCCGAACAGCAACACATTTATCGCGCATTTGGCACGACAGGTACCCCAGTTGCGACTTGAACTACCGGCAACAGCCATCGGCAAGGACTATATACCCGGGGAACACTTGTTCAGCAGGACACCAAGCGGGGTTGGAGTACAGGTATCTGCTCGCGGGTACGCAGGACTTCTGGCTGGTCTGGAAGAAGGCATCGAGCTAAACCTCATGGGCTTAACAGCAGGTATTGACCTTCTACCTCCAGCCCTGAAGCTTCCGGGCATCGGACGAATAGGATTCAGCGATACAAGACGCATTTTCATCGGAGAGGCTGAGCAGATGACCGAACAAGCTGATTAAACCGGATTATTTATTAAGCTACCGCTTTTCTGAATCATGCAGGCTATGGCGTACCGTTTTCTACTTCGTACTCGGCGACTGTCTTTTGCAGACTCAGCAAGTCCTTGTGTACTTTCATCAGTTGATCTAGCACGTCATTGAAGTAAAGCTGTAACCATTGCTCGGTAATGGCCTGTATTGCGACAGACTGCGTTTGATCAAGCCCGGCAACGCTATCCAGATCCAGTACAGGATGAGTCGGTAATGGTGGGCCGGGGTACTTAGCCAAGGTATTACGAGCCATATCTGCCCATCGACTGGCAACTTTCGGGTTCGGATGCCCGGCAATCATGTCACTGACCAGCCTCTCCAGAAGCCTTGCTTTCGCATCCGCAGCGCTCGGCAGTTGATGAACAGTACCCATGGTATTTCTCCTTTCGCCATCGGCTATGACCGTTGGGTCACTAAGAGATGATTGTCATGCCAACGGTCAAGCTATCAACTATTCTATAGTCCGTGCAGGAGATTGATCACAATTTGTCGCCACGGGTCCTCGATCATGACGGTTAATTCCTAACTATGCTGTGAGTTTAACAATCACAGCGATACTACCCGCCTACTATTCACTCCCGCAGACCATCAGACATTGGATGCCAGTTATGAGTCTACCCAACGCTGTACCCACTCCACTATCCGCATTGATGGTGGCTATGGTTTCCGCAATTTTTCTGATCGGAGGTTGCAGCTCATCGTCCGACAACGATGCCACATCTGATGGGGCGGAAATTGCTATGGACGGCAACCCTGCTGACGGCCAGAATCCCGAGCCGCAGGCAGAAAACGACAGTGAAGAGATCGAGCTGATACCAACGGACGCCATTCCAGCAAGTCCAGTTCTGGCTGAACTCCCCGATCCTCCACTGACGCCTGCACCCGGCGCTGGCGATGAGCCGGTACTCGCTGAGCCGAACACAACTGCCGTCATTCAGCATGTGGCTTTGCGTGACCCGGTTCGGGACCTGTTTGACGCAGATGATGGTCTTACTGATGCTGATTTTGAAGTCGGACCACTCCCGGCTGTTCTCAGCATACCGCCAGAGGTTAATCCGGAAATCAACACTCCCCCCTACTTTATCGATCTCACCAACGTGGAAGTGTTTGCCGGCGACGAACTGGTTGTTCTGTACGACCCGGATGACGCCAATGGCGGACTACCCGGTATGTTTCCTGGCACTTTGCCCGAGGGGGGAAGATTCAGTGACAATGAAGACGGCACAAAATCACTTTTCTGGCGCCCGTTGCAACCCGATGTCGGCATTCATGAGTTCACTGTTAACGCTGTAGATCCCGAAGTGCCACTGTATCGTGCCGCCTATACCATCCGAATAAAAGTATCTTTGCCAAGCGACACCAGTGCCATCAGAAATCTGCCTCCGACTATCAATGGTATTCGTCGACACACTGTGCGGGTGAACGATCCTGTGGTGGCCTATATCAAAGTGAATGACCCTAACGGCACTATTGCCCGCCTTGAGATTCTCAACCCGCCGGCTGGTGGAACGGTTACACCACACCCCAGCGAGGCAGCCATATCCATACTGCACTTCATACCCGATGCGCCCGGTGAGATGACGATAAACCTCAAGGCAATCGATGCAGACGATCCATCGTTGACAGGCGAGCAGGACGTGAACATTGAGGTGTTGCCGCAGAGCGCGTTTGATCGTCCGGGAGCCAGATTACGTGAACTTGCCACAGCGCGCGACTTGCTGTTCGGCTACGCTGCATTACAAAGCTATTACGAGCGTCCAGACGGCGCTATCTACACTCATATCGCGGGGGAGGAGTTCAACGTTGTCAGTACGGAGAACTCTCTTAAGTTCGATTCCTTGAACCCGCTACCGGGCATATTTCGCTGGGCTGCTACGGATAACCTGATACGGCTTGCCAAGGCGCAAAGACAGATTGTTCATGGGCACACTCTTGTCTGGCATCGACAGCTACCAGCGTGGGTCAGACGCTCACCCCCTGCCGAGCGTGAATTGATTATGCGCGAGTTTATCGACAGGGTACTTGCACGATATGCCAGTGACATTCCATTGTGGGATGTGGTCAATGAGTCACTGGAAGAAGATGGAACCCTAAGACGCTCTGTCTGGTTTGAAGGTATGGGGGCAAGCTACATCGATATTGCGTTCAGGCAGGCCAGACTTTCAGCTCCTGAAGCCACGTTGATCTACAACGACTATGACATAGCCTTTGAGGGACCCAAATCTGAAGGTATGTTGAACTTGATGCAACAGTTAAAGGATGACGGAACGCCATTGGATGGCGTCGGGTTTCAATTGCATCTATTCGCCGACTTTGACCGCGTGGACGAAGTAATTGCCACATTTCAGAAGGTGGCAGAACTGGACCTGGATATCTATATTACCGAACTGGATATCTCTATCGGCGATGGTCATACAGAACAACAACAAGCCGAACTTTACGAACAATTATTGTCGGCTTGTCTGGACCAGCCCAGGTGCAAGGCGTTTCAGACCTGGGGTTATAGCGACATGTATTCCTGGCGCCGCCAGTATAACCCGTTGATATTTGACGATCGTTATCAGGTAAAGCCTGCATATCTTGCACTTCAGCAGCGTTTAAGCGAAAACTGACAAAGAAAACTGACTAAACAAGAGTCAATCGCCACTCGCCAAGTGCGCCTTCTCCTTGTAGGCGTACCTGGCAACCTTGTTAACTTTCTCCGACATCAGCAATGCTGAGACAGACATCTATCAGGCGTTCCAGATACCTTCTTTTCTGTTGAAAAACAGGATGAGACCAACGGCGAGAAGTCCGATAAACCAGATTAGTGACCACTCGCCCATGCTCAATGACATGAAACGCCAATGAACCTCTGCACAATTACCATCTCCCTTGAATAACAACGAAAGGGTTTTCAACCAGGGCTCATTTTCAAGCCAGTACTGCAGCCCCAGACCACATTCGGGAACCAGTTCCGGCGGTAAATGCTGAAGCCAGACCTGCCGCCCCGCGGTTATGATTCCCCCGAGGGCAGACAAAGACAACAATATTGCAGACAACCTCTGCGCCCACAGATTACGGATCATGATCAGTCCAATGAGCGCAAAAATACCAATCCCGATGTAAAACATACGCTGTGTAATACACAAGGGACAGGGATCAAGATAAAGCACCCTCTCTGCGTAAATTGCATAGCTCATCAAACCGATGACCGAAAACAGGCAACCCATCCAAAGCAGGCGCCGAGAGTAAACGGTAGATAGATTCATAGTGGCTTATTCGACCAAGTGTAAAAGTAAGTGATTTAAATTCTGCGAGCCTCAAGGCCCAGTGTACTGCCGTTGGTACGCTACACTAGTTAATCATAATTACGGGAGGTAGTCGCATGGAGCTTGTCCAGCAGTTTCTGGCACATCCGCAGTCTGAGCTTGTGATGCTGATCGCAGGTAGTCTGTTGTCTTTGCTTGGGTTCATTCAAGTTGTACGAAAAGGGTTCGCACTGGTGTTCTGGTTGGTCTTGTTCGCCGCCGGAATGTTCCCCGTCATGTATGTGTTCAAGGGCTCAGATATCGATTTTCTCGCCAGTGCCAAAAACCGAGTCAGTGACATTGGCAATATGGCTCCTGGAATTCGTGATGACGTGCTTAAGGTCTGGTGCGACAAACTTGATGAAGCAGGTCGGTAACACACTCCTGACTACCTCACCTAATGAGTCATGGCATAGACAACATAATTGATGCCAAATCTATAGGCCAGTGATGTCATCGGCACCGGATAGACAGGATCGTCCGCATGCTCCCAGGCATCTCCCATATCCATATTGAAATTAACTGCCACCACCAGGCGACCGGTGTCATCATGAATACCTCGCCATCGTGGCGGTGAGTACGGCATTTCAATACTCACGGATGAACGGGAATATCCCTGTATATGGCGTCGTCCAGGTATCTGCGTTCTCTGATCAAGCTCATAAAGGACATTCAGCAATTGATCGCTGCCACCCAAGTCTTGTATGGGGCGCCCAGGCAGTGTCCGATGCATGACAGTTTCGAAAATTTTCCACTGTGCCGGGCCATGAAAATCATCCACAACCAGAAAACCGCCGCGCAGCAGATACTCGCGCAATGCGGCAACCTCTTCATCACTCAAATGCCAGCGACCTACCTGTTGTGCCAGCAGCCAGGGATAATCGTAGATGGATTGATCCAGTAGACTGACGTGCACACTGTCCGGCGCAACATCGATCTCCGTGTACCGCTGTAAACCGCCGGCAAAGAAATGTTCAGCCGATGGCCAGTCGATACGCCACCAGGGCCTGCCGGGTCCCCAGTTGCTGTGGACACCATGACTGAATACGAGTCGCGCAAGATGCAGCTCGCTGTGCGGGCCACCTGGATCCGGAGGATTTATGATCTCACTGGTCGCGACGGGAAGACGCCCCGTATCAGACATCACACCCAAAGGGTTAAGGACCAGTAAACAAGCCAGGAGGCCAACCATAGCGCGAGAATACACTGACGCTAACCGCGAGCTATTCCAGAGCGAAATTATCGACAAAGTACCTGCCACCTTTCAGCGCTATGGTCGTCATAGCGACCACCTGGTCTTCTGTACGATCGAAGTGTTGATCCCAGATCAAGGTGAAGGATTTTTCCTTTCGGAAAATCGCTACAAGTTCACGAGCACCAGGCGACCCCCACTGGCCTTCTCGCTGATCGCAAGCCTCCAGAAACTCATCAGGTCCCAGCACACTTTTCAAGACCACTGAAAAGTGGTTACTGTGAAGTTTATAGTCGCGTTTGCGGATGCCGGCCATAATGTCATCCATCATGGGTTCTGCAACCTTCAAAACAGCATCATCATCAAGTTCAAGACAGCTCATGGTACGATTTTACACCATGTACCGTGTCTGAATGTCCGGACGATAAAAAACCGAACCCCCGCTTAAGTCTATGCGGACTTACGCAGGCTCATGAGAGCCTGCGTTTGCAAAAAAGCTTCTTTAGAAGCTAATTCAGACTTCTTCGCGGTTCTGCTTGCCCAGGCGGTATCCTCGGTACCACTCGGACTCAAGTTCCTCTTCACCGAAATATGAAAAATGGCAATTCTTGGGATTCGTGCCGTTAATACCAGCATCCATCCCAGCCTTACGCGCCAGGGACGGTGACACCTGATGCAACGGTTTGGATGCTTCAGAAATGACAGTATTCAAACCAACAAAATCGAACGTGCGCTTCATTGAGGCGGCTCCAGACAAATGTAACTACCCGGGGAGTCCCGGATTTCCAGCGAAGTTATCACCACTGGACAATGACCATCGTCAACCAGGTCTCAGAAAGCAGCAAAGCGTCAGCTGTAAGCTGCGCAATCTTCGAAAGTCAGACCATTGACGCAAAATCACTGCGAACTAACAGTGGTTTTAATGACGGCATAGTACCGTGACACCGATAGCGTCCATGTGAGCCTGTTCACAATGTCACTGTCTTTTTATAGCGTCTTACCAAAGACCCACTTTTTCAGTTCTTGAAACAGGTTATTTTTTTTCCACCTTTGCGTCACCCTTGCATGGTAGACACAAACGCCAGTTCACCTGAAGCAGACAGCTCAAATACTCATAGCTCATATTTTGACCGATGAGGTATGGGCAGCCTGTAATTGTAATTCCTAGTCCAGACGAGAATACACAACGTTAAATGGACGTTCCTCTAACTCCGAGATCGCAAACCTACGACCCTGCAGAAGATCCGCGTCTGCAGATTATGTCGATCATAACCGTGCCTCTGTATCTTTTTGACGCCGATGCCATAAAGATCGTCTGGGCTAACGCTCATGCTATTGATTATTGGGAAGCAGATTCTCTGACAGAGCTCTGCCACCGTGACATGGAAAGTAACATTACGGCTACAGCCAGGTTGCGACTTTTCCAAATCAAACAGGAGTGCTTTGGCACCGATCATTCCATCGTTGAACGCTGGACGGTTTACCCTAAAAGCAAACCGAAAAGCGCAGACTTCCGGATATCTGCGTATCGCGCGCTGAATGGGCGGGAACTTTTACTGATGCACATCCAGAATGTGCATTCGGCCACAGACTCGGAAACGGCATTTCGAACGACCGCCCTGATGCATACATCAACTATGATCAGTGCCTTCGACAAAGATTTGAAGCTGGTGTATTGCAACAGTGCTGCGCGCGAATCCATACCCGAAGAAGTTACCTGCGCTCAACAACGATTAGTTAATGTCAGAGACTTGCAGCTCCTGACTGATCAGCTTCGTGAAGACGATCGCTGCGATGCACAAATCCAGATACACACTCGCCAGGGAATTCGCTGGCACAGCGTGCACGTGCAACGTTGTATAAATCCAACGAACGGACGAACAATGTATCTGAATTCCGAGACCGATATCACAACGGAACACAATGCAAAACAGGAGGCGTATCGTCTCGCATTTACCGATTCACTGACAGGCCTGCCAAACCGCGCTGCATTGAACGATCATCTGGAAGCCATGCTGGGCAAAGGTACAGCCGTACGCTTTGCAATTTATTTTCTCGATCTGGACAGATTCAAGATCATCAACGATTCACTGGGACATGCAGTAGGTGATCAGCTACTCATCGATGTTGCTCAACGACTTCGTCAGACACTGGGAAGCGAGGGGTTTTTGTGTCGCCTCGGAGGTGATGAATTTGTCATGCTCAGCACCGTTTCAGACCAACCCGATAATCTGACAAGCCTTGCACGGCACATCCTTTCTGTCATGGCCAAACCGGTCATGGTGTCAGGTCATAAGCTACGAGTGCATCCAAGCATAGGTATCAGCGTTTACCCTGATGATGGGCAAAGCATTACATCTATCCTCGAAAATGCCGATGCTGCCATGTACATGGCCAAGACAAAACAGTGTGGATTCTGTTTGTACGATGCGAAAACGTCTTCGTCAATCAACCAGAATGTCAAGGATCGCATGACCCTTGAAAATGACATGGTTGAAGCTATCGAAAACAATCAATTCGAACTGTATTATCAGCCCAGGATTTCGTGCGATAACCTGAGCGTTGCGGGTGTAGAAGCTTTGATTCGCTGGAACCACCCGCAGCGTGGCCTGGTGCAACCTGACGAGTTTATTAGCCTCGCAGAGGAAACGGGGCAAATTGTCGATCTTGGAAAATGGGTGCTACTGGCCGCTATGCGTCAACAACGTCTCTGGCTCGATCAGGGGCTCACGGTATCGGTTTCTATCAATGTCTCAGCGCGACAATTCTACTCAAACGATCTGCTGGCAAACATTTTTCATGCACTGCGACAAACTGGCTGTGACCCTGCAATGATCGAACTTGAGATTACCGAATCTACTCTGATAGGGCAGACAGATTCTGTGAACTCCACCCTTCAGCAACTCAGCGCAATGGGTATGAGACTGGCACTTGATGATTTTGGTACCGGTTATTCCAATCTAGCCTACTTACAGAACTTCCCACTCAATTGTCTGAAAATTGACAAGATATTTCTCGCAGACCGTAAGCGTTCCATGCTTATGCGCACAATTTTGAACATGGGAAAGATACTGGGCCTAGAGGTAGTTGCCGAAGGCGTCGAGACAGCCAGCCAAGTAGACTGGCTGACTACCAATGACTGTGATCAGATGCAAGGATACTATTTCAGCAGACCACAACCTGTGAGCGTGATTACGCCCTATCTAATACAAAATAGTGTTGAATGCTGCGACACAAACAACAAGGCAGCCTGAAGGATCAGTTCCACCATTGCTCAGCTGCCCGGTTAACCTCGGATGTATGAAAACGTGCGAATTTCTTGCTCGGAGGCAACGCTTCCGAGTAAAAGAAATCAGGCAACTCGTCATCATCATCAAGGAATCCTGCAGCACGGTTAAACTCGTTCTCAAGTGCTAGCGTCTGTTTGCCAAGCTCGACAAAAAAGCTTGTGGGTAACTGGACACCATGCGCATCGTTAATGGCCTGTACGATAAACTCCAGCTGCTCATTGGTTACCGAACGACCGAATACACAAAGCCCCAGAGAATCCACGGCCGCGCACATAACCTGGATATCCAGACTGACAGCTACCAGTTCTTCCACGGTTTTACCTGAGCAATCGTAGGATGGCAGGTTACCTGCCGTATGATCTGCGCCCTGGGCGGTCATCATCATGGTAAGGCCAGTGACTTCGATCACTCGAGGATCATAGGCACTGATAGCCTGACGTTTGATGACAGGAACACGCGTTACGCCAAGGGATTCACCGACACGCGCAGTACCTTGGGAATAAAGTCGCCCGGCCTCGTTACCTGCACGTAAATCGTCAAGCACACTGTGCATATATCGCTCATCACCGAATTCGCCTTTGCCAGCCTCCATAAGTACCCCTATGGTTCCGCCTAGTTCGATAGTATCGATGCCAAGATCGTTGGCCTGATAATTCAGCCTGGCAAGATCGTCAGGATCTTCCAGACCACAGTTGGTTCCCAGTAACCCTATGGTTTCATACTCAATGGGAGACACGACCTCTTTGCCGTTGGCATCGGCATAAACGTTACTGCACTGAATAATGCAGCCGGGCATACAAGCATGAGTTTGTTCACCACCACGTTCCAGGTTTTGCTCACGCAAAAAATCACCACCCAGTTTGAACTTGCCAGTTTCGGTGTCCTGCGCCTGGCCTGCTGTGAAATTGCGAACAGGAATTCCTCCAACGTGATTGGTGTAATCGGCGACCATGGCAGTCCCTGTATTCTGAAACGCCTGGATTGCGGGTTCGGCATCAAGCATCTTTCGATATTCCTTGACTGCGCTCATGACTTTCTTGCGCTCGTGCAACGGCGGCATCCGATCCAGATCCACGATAATGGCCTTGACCTTTTTGGATCCCATGACAGCCCCAACACCACCGCGTGCCGCGAGTCGTGATGGTCGTAAATCGACATCACTGAAGGCAATACCGGACATCAGGCCCTCATACTCTCCAACCGGTCCACACAGCGCCAGGCTTACCTTCTTGCCAAAGCGTTCATGCAGCAACGCTGCTGTCTCAAAGTTGCCCATACCAAGGTAATCACTGGCATCGTGGAAGAGAATCTGTCCATCTTTGGTGAACTGAATCATCGTCCATTGCTCGCTGGCACCTTCCAGGTTAAAGCCTGCAATTTTTAACTGGCCCAATGCGAACGCAAAGGTTCCGCCGCCATTGGCCTCCTTGACACCGAGGGTGAGAGGACTCTTACAGCCAACACTGACCCGGTTAGCGTTAGAAAAATTGGTGCCCGCAAACGGGCCAGCGGAAAAAATCAATGGGTTCTGAGGCGATAGCGGCTCGACATCGGCAAGCTTGCGCCCGGTAAGTGTCTTTGCGATCAGGTAACGACCGGCACGCACGATGGATTCGCCTTCAAGCTCATCCGTGTTTACTTGCCGTGTTGACAGATCAATATGGTGATAGTGGCGCATGATTGGGCGTTTTAAGCAATGGTTAACTGCGTACTATCATACCTGAGCTGTAACCACTCTATCCACAAGCTCTATCCAGTGAACAACAGCCTGACCCGCCCCACCCTGAATCTGTAATTGACATCCGATGTTGGCGGTAGCGATGACGTCGGGCTGACCAGCCAGCAGGTTCCGCACCTTGTTATCCTTGAGTTGTTTACTGATGACCGGTTGAAATATCGAGTATGTACCCGCCGAGCCACAACACGTATGCGCATCTGCAACTGGCACGAGGGTAAACCCTAATCTACCCAACAAGGATTCTGTCACCTGCGGTAATTTCTGCCCATGCTGCAAAGTACATGGGGCGTGAAAAGCCACCCGCCCGACAGACGCTGCTGCCTCAACGTAACAAGACACGTCCTCCTTGCTTAAGACGTCTACGAGCACTTCGACAATATCTCGAGCAAGTTCACTGACTTTTCTGGCCTTGTCAGCATAAGCGGGATCGTCTGCCAGAATATGCGCGTAATCCTTGACCATGACGCCGCAGCCACTTGCGGTGACGATAAGGGCTTCAGCGCCTGCTTCGATAGATGGCCACCACGCATCAATATTGCGCCGGATAAAGTGCCTGGCGTTGTCTTGTTCGTTCAGGTGATAGTGAACGGCACCACAACAACCTGAATTTTCTGCCCCTTTAAGCGTGATGCCGAACGCATCGAGCACTCTTGCGGCGCTGGCATTGGTCGCAGGAGACATCGAGGGCTGCACGCAACCGTCCAGGACCAGCATATGCCGGTCGTGCCGTGCATCCGGCGTTGGCCTGGGCGATTGTTTAAGGGGGACACTCCGCGCAAGGGATGCCGGTAGCAATGGTTTTACGATCTGGCCAAGCTTGACCAGCGGAGCTACTCTTTTCGAGTAAGGCAGAACACTAAGGATTCCTTTGCGCAACCATTTTTCCCGCCCTCCACGCGGCACTTTCTCTTCGACTATCGAACGGCCAAGATCGACTAGATGACCATATTCCACTCCCGAGGGACACGTGGTTTCACAATTTCGACAGCTCAGGCAGCGATCGAGATGTGTTCGGGTTGTCTGGGTTGGCGCATGCCCTTCAAATACTTGCTTGATCAGATAGATGCGGCCACGCGGACTATCCAGCTCGTCACCCAGAAGATTATAGGTCGGACAGGTCGCCAGACAGAAACCACAGTGTACGCATTTTCGAAGCACCGCCTCTGCCGCAATGGCGCGGGGATCGTTTGCCAGTTCAGGCGCTAGAGTAGTTTGCATGTATCAGGCGCTCACGGAGGCAAGTCTGGGGTCGACATCCAACTCGGGATGAAACCGACCACGATTGAATAATCGCAGAGGATCGAAGCTGTCTCTAAGGCGCGATTGCAAGGATTTCATAGTGCCATTCAACGGTTGAAAAGCAGGGCTTGCCATGTCACCTGCGTTGTACCGGGTCGCGTGCCCCTGAGCCTCTTTCACCACCCTGAATACATCTTCGGCTGCGGCTGAGGTAAGCAACCATCGCTGCGCTCCAGCCCACTCATATAGCCAGTCGCCCGATAATGTGAGCGCAGGCGAATAGTCTGCCACCGAAATTCTCCACAGGTTCTGTTTGCTGTTTTGCGTGGCCTCACCAGCAGCTAGAAAAAACGGATGAGTATGATCTCTCACTGCTTGCCAGATATTGTTGTCAACAATATCGCCACCGAGTTCGGCCGCAGCAACACGCACCGCGGCATCAGAACCACTCAGCCGCAGGTACCGATCGGAATCTATAAGCATTGCGCCGGAGAGTGGAAGAGGTTTACGCATCAATGGTGCAAACCCTTGCAAATCATCCCGGTTAGAGGTTTGCCTGATAGTTAACTCAAGCTCTGGCAGTGGTAGTACTTTCATGGACACATCCAGTAACACTCCGAGCGTGCCCCATGCGCCAACCTGTATCCGTGACACATCGTAACCAGCGACGTTTTTCATTACCTGACCACCGAACGAGAGATTTTGTGCCTGACCGTTGATAACTCGCGTGCCAAGTACATAGTCACGTGCCGCACCGCTGAAAGGTCTTCGAGGACCCGACAGACCACAGGCTATGACGCCACCAATTGTTGATCCTGACCAGTCGGGTGGATCAAAGGGAAGCATCTGCCCTGCTTCTGAAAGCACGTCGTTCAGGTCCGCTAACGGTGTACCGGCACGTACCGTCACAACCAGCTCGGTAGGATCATAACTTATGATCCCCTCATGACTGCGCACGGCAAGCTCAGTTGCGTCGCTGTGATCGACTTTATTGCCCAGGCTGGCTTTACTGTTGCCGCCAACGATACGAAGGGGTGCTTTTCGCTCGATGGCCTGCCTGACTTGTTCAACCAATACCTCGCTGGCATCGTTGGATGGAATTGTCATTGCCATCAGAATCGATCCAGCTCCGGGAACTTGATTTCGCCATGATGCACATGCATGGCGCCAAATTCTGCACAGCGCTGTAAGGTCGGTACCGCTTTGCCCGGATTGAGGAGCCCTTCCGGATCGAACGCCTCTTTGACTGAATGAAACTGTGTCAATGTGTTTGAATCAAACTGAACACACATTTCGTTTATTTTCTCCATGCCAACTCCATGTTCTCCTGTGACTGTTCCACCAACCTCGACACACAATTGCAGAATGCGGCTGCCAAGCTCCTCGGTACGGTGCAGCTCTCCGGGTTTTCCTGCATCAAACATGATCAACGGATGAAGATTGCCATCGCCAGCATGAAATACATTAGCGATAGGCAGATCATATTCTGCTGACATTTGCTCCATGCGTTGCAAAACATGCGAAAGCTGCTTGCGCGGAATGGTACCGTCAATGCAATAGTAATCTGGTGCCAGTCTGCCAACCGCGGGAAATGCCGATTTTCGCCCCTTCCACAAGAGAAGGCGCTCAGCTTCTGAATTTGCCACGTGCAGGCTTGAAGCATTTGCTTTCTTGAATACACGGAATACGCCTTCAACCTGCGCATTTACTTCTTGCTCGATACCATCAAGCTCGCACAATAAAAGTGCTGCCGCGTCGGTTGGATAGCCACATTTCGCAAAAGCCTCCGCTGCAACAATGGCAGGGTTATCCATCAACTCAAGGCCTGCCGGGATGATACCTTCGGCAATAACATCCCCCACCGCATCGCCTGCAGCTTCGACACTATCGAACGCAGCCATGACAAGTTTTGCCACTGGTGGTACGGGTAACAGCTTGACCCGTACTTCGACAACAACTGCCAGCATACCTTCCGAACCATTAAGCAAAGCCAGCAAATCGTAGCCGGCACTGTCGTAACCGGCGCCACCCACATTAAGCAACTCACCATCTGCCGTTACAATCGTTACTCCCAGAACATTGTGGACGGTCAATCCGTACTTCAAGCAATGTACGCCACCCGAATTTTCCGCAACATTGCCACCGATCGTGCAGGCAATTTGCGATGATGGATCGGGAGCGTAGTAAAGACCATGTGGGCGCGCCGCCTCTGAAATCGCCAGATTTCTTACACCCGGCTGTACTCGGGCAAAACCGTAATCAGCATTCAATTCCAGAATCCGGTTAAATTTTGCCAATCCCATCAGCAGTCCATCCTGATGAGGAAGCGCTCCACCGGAAAGACCGGTACCGGCACCTCGGGCTACGACTGGTGTTCCGGAAGCTTTTGACCAACGCATAATCGCCTGTACCTGCTCCACGCTCTCCGGCAGTGCCACTAGTAAAGGCGTCGCCTTCATGGCGGTCAGGCCATCTGACTCATAAGGTTTCAGCTCCTCCTCAGTCCAAAGAACCGCGGACGCCGGGAGCAGTCGGGCAAGTTCGGCGGCGGCTTTTTCGCGTCGCAATTGACGTGCTGCGACCTCATCACTTGCCGCGCCAAGGTTGGCTGCGGCCGATACTGCATCTGGCTCGGCTGACATGTGGGTACTCCGGGGTCTACAAGTAGGAACTTATCAGGGTGTGAAGAATACCTTACGAGGCAAGTCCTTGAGTCGCCCATTTTCGCAACGGCAGTATCACGTGTACTTTTTCAATGTAGTTTCACTACATACCCTCACCCTCTGTTTTACGCATTCGCTCGATAATGTGTGCGCTGGTGCGTTAAACTAGGCGCTTAACATCTCTACACATAAAATTTGTTACGTAGAGAAACTACAAAACAACTGAGTTTCTACGATTCGAAGATGAGACGCACACGCGACGCTAAGATCATTGCCACCCTCGGCCCTTCCAGCAATAATCGGGAAACCATCCTGAAGCTGTTTGATAGCGGCATCGATGTTTTCCGACTCAATTTCAGCCATGGTGTCCACGAAGATCACGCCAGAACACACGCAATCATTCGTGATATCGAGGCTGAACGTGGCCGGCCTATAGGCATTCTACTTGATCTACAAGGGCCTAAACTCCGTGTTGGTACGTTTGCCAATGGCAGCGAAATACTGGTACCAGGAGAGAAATTCACAGTCGATCAGGACCCTACCCCCGGTGACGCGACCCGCGCTCCCCTGCTCCATCCCGAGATTTTTGCGGCATTGAGTGTCGGCGCCCAATTACTGGTCAATGACGGCAAGATTCGACTCAAGGTACTCGAGTTTACAGAGACCTCGGCGCTTACGGAAATCATGGTAGGTGGCGAAATCAGTGGCAACAAAGGTGTGAACGTCCCTGATCTCTACCTACCCATTTCTCCATTGACCGAGAAAGACAGACGCGACCTGGACTTCGGTTTATCGCTAGGTGTCGATTGGGTTGCGATATCATTTGTGCAACGACCGGAGGACATGGAAGAGTTACGTGGTCTTGTGGGCGATAAAGCCGCAATCATGGCCAAGCTCGAAAAACCCGGTGCAATCGAACACCTTGAAGCAATCGTCCAGATGAGCGACGGCGTCATGGTTGCGCGAGGCGATCTTGGCGTAGAAATGCCACAGGAAAAAGTGCCGGTCGTGCAGAAAAAGATTCTGCGCTGCGCTCGCCAGGAAGGCAAGCCGGTAGTCGTTGCCACACAGATGCTTGAATCCATGATTCATTCACCGGTACCCACACGCGCAGAAAGCTCCGATGTAGCCACAGCGATATACGATGGTGCTGACGCCGTCATGCTATCAGCTGAAACCGCAGCGGGCAGCTTTCCTGTTGAAGCTGCCACAGCAATGAATCGCATCATTATCGAGGTTGAAAAAGACCCCTACTACCGTAAATCCATCGATTCTGCATTACCAACGCCGGGTGATACTGCGGCTGACGCCATAAGTTCCTCGCTTCGCCATGTGTCCTCCGTCATTCCATTGGCAGCCACATTTACGTACACCGAATCCGGGTTTTCAAGTTTTCGAGCAGCCCGGGAACGCCCTGAAGCGCCTGTCATTGCGTGTACACCCAATAAGGAGACAGCCCGTCGACTCAGTATGGTATGGGGCGTGCATGCCGTCGTGCACGATGTCGTAAACAGCATCGACGAAATGGTGCCGCGCGCCATTAAAATTACCCTTCAGGAGGGGTTCGGAGAGCTGGGCAAACTCATTGCCATCACCGCGGGGATGCCCTTCGGACGCACAGGCACGACGAATATGCTCAGATTGACCAGACTCAAAGAACTGCCCGATGAGAATATTTAATAGCCGGTAATCGGGTATCCTTAAGGATGCTCGCTTGCAGGTGGTGACCATCGCTATCATGAAATGCCCGTCAATAAGATCGCTGATCCTAGTTGCCTTGGCTGTTCTGGCTACAAAAGCTCATGCGCAAAGCGCGACTGCAGTTGGCTCATCAAGCCATAAGCACACGATAATCTCACGCGACGTACTTGTTGAGGTTGGCGACACACTAGCCAAGCTGGCACAACGTGAATTGGGTAAGACAGGCTTTGCGCCCTTACTAGCCGAATACAACAAGCTGACACCCACCACGCAACTCGTCCCGGGTAGCATTATCAGAATCCCAGTGCAAGTACCCAAACGCGATGAGTTTGCCGAAGTGGTATTTGTCAAGGGAACGGTCACAGCGACACGATTGCTGGATCTGACAGCGCGTGCCACCCTCGTCAGCGCCAGCCACGCCAGCGACGTCGTCGACATCGATAACGGGACACAAGAGCCCGGAATCATAACGCTCTCGCGCAATGCTCTGGTTTACTCGGGCGATGTCATTACTACCTCGATTGATGGTTATTTAAGTATCGCTTTCTCATCCGGCTCGGTTATCAATCTGCAACCCGACACCGTCGCGAAGCTTGAGCGCCTGACGTGCCTTGAAACTGATGATAGTTGTCTGATCGAAATTGAAACTCAGAGAGGCCGTGTAACTTCCGATGTAGAGTCCCGTGATCAACAACCTGTGGAGTTTCGTATTAATACTCCGTACGCATCTGCGGCAGTACGTGGCACGGTATTCGATGTCGATGCCTCGCAAAATCTTCTGGTGGGCGTGGCAGAGGGTCTTGTAGATGTAACTGCACAGTCCCAGACTGTACCGCTGAACAATGGATTCGGCTTGGTAGTCGAGGAAGGAGAACCCCCCGGAGAACCCATTGAATTGATTCCGGGCCCCGTCTTCAAACGCGTACCTTCGAGAATCACAGCTGGCGATACCATCGAATGGTGGCCTTTCATCGATGCAAGCAGTTACCTGGCAGTCGTGTCTACCGATGAAGCAGCCAATGAGACGCTGACTGATTTATCACTTCCGGAAGGCAGTAACCTGCTTGACGTAAAAGCGACGCTCAATGAGCCGCTCGACGCTGGCGATTACTTTCTGACGCTAAGAGCTGTTGATATCAACGGACTGCTCGGACTAACGTCCAATACCCGAATAACATTGGCAGACATCGACCCCAGCATAGGAGCTGTTTCCACTAATGTGGTGCGTCAGGGAAGCGAATTTCTGGTAACAGTCGTCGACCCACCAGAGGAGGCAAACGGTTATGAGATACAAATTGCCAATGACGAGGAGTTCACTGATCCTCTAAGTGTGGATGTTAACTCAACAGGAAGCGCTGTATTCAGGCTGGATGAAGACGAGGTATTTACCCGCGCTCGGATACTGCTCGATCCCTTTACGGTTTCCGCGTTTGGTGAACCAACCAGTAACTAGGGAGCCTTGCGTTTAACAAGGCAAAGCACTCAAACAAACTTAAAGTCTATTGCACGCCTGGCTTTGGCTAACTGCTCCAGCATCTGGGGACCGCCACGTACCGCGACACCCACTGCCAGGACATCAAGAACCACCATCTGACCAAGCCTTGATTTTACCGGTGAGAATATATCGCTGTCCTCATTAACATCCACCGTCAGGGCAACATCGCTGCACTGTGCCAGCGGGGACCTGGTAGCCGTTACTGAAATAACTCGAGCTCGGGCGGCACGGGCGATTTCCACCGTTTTAAGAATGTCACTGCTACGACCTGAGTGAGAGATGGCAATAACCAATGCGTCCCGATCGAGCAACGCGGCAGCTGCATGCTGGATGTGAGGATCGGAATAAGCGATAGCAGGTTTGCCCAGCTTGAAAAACTTTAGCTGCGCA
This sequence comes from Granulosicoccus sp., assembly GCA_045106855.1. GTDB lineage: Bacteria > Pseudomonadota > Gammaproteobacteria > Granulosicoccales > Granulosicoccaceae > Granulosicoccus. The sequence goes on along the minus strand of JBGCFI010000018.1, from coordinate 20,815 downwards.
TCCTCTGCAACCACGGCCGACCCGCCTGAGCCATATAATTCTACGCGACTGCTTTGCTCGTAAAACTCTATAGCTTTATCAAGTGCCTGCTCATTGATCTGATTTCGAATCTGAACAAGTGAAGAAATAGCGCCATCGAGAAGCTTGTTGGCAAGCTCCTTACTGGTGTCGTCAACGGTTACGTCCTGATAGAAAAACGTCCCACGCCGCGCCAGGTCTTGCGCAAGTCTGAGCTTGAACTGCTGAAAACCTACACACTCCAGAGCCCTGCAGAACCTGATAACAGTGGGCTCACTGACCGAAGCCCGAGTGGCGATAGCATGAATAGAGGATTGCACGCTGGCTTCAGGGTCGGCGAGTACAGCATCTGCCACTTTTTGTTCGGATTTTCTCAGACTATCTCTGGCCGCCTTGATTTTCGCTAGCATAAATAAATATTACTGACTCCAGAAAACAGATGCAGCTTCAGGAAGGCTCGTCAACAACCCGATAATTGGCTTCAGACCCTCGGTGTATTCTCCGGGTTGCTGCCCGTCAGAGGCACTACTGATCAACGCATCGGTAAGCACTTGTCGCTTGCCCTCGCCGGTCATATGCAGAATTCTATGAGTTGAATTCAGCAAAGCCGCGCGTGTCAGCGTAATGCGTGCTTGATTTACGCTGGGAGGAGTTAACACTGCAACACTTTGTTGGCTGTCCAGCATCATTGCGGCACGCAATTGCACCTCCGGTGCATCCGGAAACAGCGATGCAGTATGCCCGTCGTTACCCATTCCCAATATGGTAACCGTAAAGGGTTGTGTCATGGTCTCTATTTCACGAGCAACATCATCGACCGCGTTTTCCGGCGAAACACCATCGCGAAACAATGACACAAATCGGGCACCAGATGCCTTGCCAACCAGAAGCGTATTACGGACGAGTGATTCATTGCTGTCAGCGTGACCGGGTGGGACCCAACGCTCATCTGCCAGCGTCACTGCCACGTTAGTCCAGTCAATCGATGCCTGCGATAGCTGCTTGAAAACTGGAGCAGGCGTACTGCCACCAGAAACTACAAGCGAAGCTTGCCCGTGCTCATCAATGTTCGCCTGTAGTGAGTCTGCTACAAACTGTGCAAGCCTGGCAGCCAATGCTGTGGCATTGTCGGCTTCCTGCCAGCTTATTCCGGCTTTTTCACACAAGGTTCTGACCGATTCAGTACTCATTGCCTAATCCTCATTCCAGCGTAAACCATCCCTACTGATCAGCGCATTTGCAGCGCTGGGACCCCAGGTGCCCGCAGTGTAGTTTTTGGGTGAATACTGATATTGCTCCCAGGCTTCGTGAATCGGATCTATCCAAGCCCAGGCTGCTGCAACTTCGTCACGACGCATGAACAATGTAGGGTTGCCTCGAATGACATCGAGCAGCAAACGCTCATAGGCGATCATCTTGCGCTTTTGAAATACATCATTGAAGTCAAGGTTTAAATAGACCGGTTGCAATTGTATATCGTCACCCCAGGCCTTGACGTAGATACGCATTCGAATTTTTTCTTCAGGCTGCAAACGGATAATTAACTGATTGGGCGTGCTGAAGCCATCGGCAGTAGGAAAAATCGAATGGGGCACTTTTTTAAAATTAATGACAATCTCCGTTGTCTTGCTTTCCATGCGTTTACCGGTACGCAAAAAGAACGGCACGCCCTCCCAGCGCCATGAACCAATTTCTGCGCGCAGAGCGACAAATGTTTCCGTGGTGCTGTCGTCAGGTACATCGTCATCATCCAGATATCCCGGAACAGGGCCATCGCTGTATGCACCAGCCTTGTATTGTCCGCGTACCGAATTTTCAATAGCGTGTATGCCTTGCAATGGTTTAAGTGCTCGCAGTACTTTTATTTTTTCATCGCGTACTGCGTCCGGATCAATGCTAACCGGTGGCTCCATAGCCAGTATGACCAGCAGCTGCAGTAGATGATTCTGCACCATATCGCGTAGCGCACCGGTCTGGTCATAATAACCGGCCCGTCCTTCCACCCCCAGATCCTCGGCAATGGTGATCTGGACATCACTGATGCGCTCACTTCTCCATAGGGGTTCAAAAAGAGCATTGCCAAATCGCAGAGCTAACAGGTTCTGAACGGTCTCCTTGCCCAGGTAGTGATCGATCCTATAAATTTGTTCTTCTTTGAAAACGGCGGATAAACTATCGTTGATTTCTTCAGCGGATGCCTGATCGCGGCCCAAAGGCTTTTCCAATGTCACGCGGCTGCTTTCGGTAATCAGCCCTGCGGCATGAACACCACTAGTGATTGCTGTAAAAAGACTGGGCGCTACCGACAGGTAGAAAACACGCACGTGCTGCTCACGACCGCTGAGCAGCTCTATTAGCGACTGATAACTTTCGACCCGCGTAACATCCACAGAGCAATAGTGAACACGCTGTAGGAAATCCTGCCAGCTGTCCTGATCAAAATCCTGTTCCTCTATGTGCTCCCGGACACTTTCATCGAGCATTTTACGAAAGCCATCGGTATCATATTCCTTGCGCGCGATACCAATAATGCGACCGTCTTCTGGCAGTTGCTTGGCCACATGCCTGAAATACAGCGCCGGAATGAGCTTTCGCAGCGACAGATCACCGGTTCCACCAAACAGAACGAAATCGAAAGGCTGGAGACTTTCATTAGAAATAAGATTCATTTATGTAGTTTTATTACAAAACGTTTGAGTAACACAATAGCGCTAATTCTAAACAATTTCACAGCTCTGCGTTTAAATATTCAAAGAGATGTATACGCATGTTATGACATAATATTGTAGTTTGCTTACAACCAAGACTCACTTTCCTATGCCTGATTTGAATTCCGCCGTCGCTGATGTTACTAACCGGATAGCACAACGCAGCCAGAATACTCGTGCTGCATACCTTGATCGCATCAATGCGCTGGCAGCAGCGCCTTCGGGTCGAGCAGGCATGGGCTGTACTAATCTGGCACACGCCTTTGCCGCAGCGCCAGCCAGCGACAAACTTGTACTGCATGCAGAACGCGCACCCAATCTGGCTATTGTTACCTCGTACAACGATATGCTTTCCGCGCACCAACCCTATGAGCACGCACCAGAAAAAATTCGTGAAGCTGCGCGCGCTGTGGGTGCCACTGCGCAGGTAGCAGGCGGCACACCAGCAATGTGCGATGGTGTAACGCAGGGAGAGCTGGGGATGGAGCTTTCGTTATTCAGTCGCGACGTAATTGCCATGTCTACGGCGGTCGCCTTGTCACATAACGTATTCGATGCCGCAGTTTTTCTGGGTGTCTGCGACAAAATCGTACCCGGATTACTTATGGGTGCTTTGTCATTTGGTCATTTGCCATCGGTATTTATTCCTGCAGGCCCCATGACATCAGGGATACCTAACAAAGATAAAGCGCGTACCCGACAACGCTTTGCTGAAGGCAAAGCCACGCGAGAAGAACTGCTGGAATCAGAAAGTGCCTCCTACCACGGCCCGGGTACCTGCACGTTTTATGGCACAGCCAACAGCAACCAGATGATGATGGAAGTCATGGGCCTGCATTTGCCCGGTGCTGCATTTATCAATCCGGGTACCGAGCTGCGCTCTGCATTGACGACAGCTGCCGCTCAGCGTGCACTTGCTATCACCAAGCGCGGTAATGAATTTACCCCCATCGGTAAACTCATTGATGAGAAAGCCATCGTCAATGCCATTATCGGGTTGTTGGCAACGGGTGGCTCTACTAATCACACACTGCATCTTGTTGCTATTGCGAGAACCGCTGGCATCGTCATCAACTGGGATGACTTCGACCAGCTAAGCCATGCCATACCAACACTGACTCACGTCTACCCCAGTGGTCAGGCAGACGTCAATCAGTTTCATGCGGCTGGTGGTATGGCGCTGGTTATCAGGGAATTACTTGATGCCGGACTCATGCACGAAGACGTTCAAACCGTAGGCGGATCTACCGGCCTCTATCAGTACACTCAAGAGCCATGGCTAGACAACGATGTACTCGCCTGGCGTGAAGGTTCCAGAAAATCTATCGATGGTACGGTTATCAGCAGCGCAACATCGCCCTTCAGGGCAGATGGTGGCTTACGTCTCATGTCTGGCAACCTCGGACGTGCCGTCATAAAAACATCGGCTGTAAAACCTGTGCACCTCGCGATAGAAGCGCCTGCCAAAGTGTTTTACTCACAAGACGCACTACGTACTGCTTTTGAAAACGATGAACTGAACCAGGACTTTGTGGCTGTTATTGCGTACCAGGGCCCACGCGCTAACGGTATGCCAGAATTGCACAAGTTAACGCCCATCCTTGGTGTTCTGCTTGATCGTGGATACAAAGTGGCGCTAGTCACCGACGGCAGAATGTCGGGCGCATCCGGCAAGGTACCGGCTGCCATTCATGTGTCACCGGAATGCCTGTTGGATGGTCCCCTACGTAAAGTACGCGATGGCGATATTATCCAGCTTGACGCCAATACCGGCGAGCTCAATGCGCGGGTCGAGACAGCAGAATGGGATTCACGTCAGCCGGAACATCCTGATCTGAGCCGTAAAACCATCAATATGGGGCGCGAACTTTTCACCGCGTTTCGTCATCATGTCAGCAGCGCCGAACTGGGCGCTGTCAGTGTATTCGATGACTAATTCCAACGACAAATCATCCCGATTCGCGCAACCAAATCTTACCCACGAGCGACACCATGAAAGTTAGAGAGTTAATGCAGGTTGCCCCTGTTATTCCCGTACTCGTCATCGACGACGTCAGCAAGGCACGTCCGCTGGCAGAAGCTCTGGTGGCAGGCGGACTGCGAACACTTGAAGTTACCCTGCGCACTCCCCAGGCGTTGGATGCTATGCAAGCCATGAGTGATGTCGAAGGCGCTATAGTCGGTGTAGGCACCGCTCTGGACGGTGATGATCTGAAACGTGCACAGGATCACGGTGCTACGTTTGCCGTCAGTCCCGGATTTACGCAGGCGCTGGGCAAAGCGGCCAACGAGATCAACATGCCGCTTTTGCCGGGAATCATGACACCTGCGGACATCATGCGCGCTCGCGACGAAGGATTCACCGCCTTGAAATTCTTCCCTGCCTCTCAAGCAGGCGGGCCCGCTCTGCTTAGTGGCTTCGCCGGTCCATTCATTGACACGGTTTTTTGCCCTACTGGGGGCATCAACGCGCAGAACGCACGTGACTACCTTAGCCTACCCAGTGTGGTGTGCGTTGGAGGTAGCTGGGTAGCACCTAAAAGCATGGTGGATAAAGGCGATTGGGAAGGAATCACCCGGTTAGCGGCGGAGTGTCAGGGCCTGAGGGACTAGAATAAAGCCAGGGACACTGGCCAATCGGCTCCAGCGTCCTCTGAAGCAGCCTCACGGAATCACCAACACGCGGCAATTACGCGTTGACGGTGCCGGACAAATCAGCGAGGATCGGGCATTCTGGCCTGCTATCACCACGACAATGGTCTGATAGCTGGGTCAGTGTTTGCCTGAGATTCTGTAGCTCGGTAATTTTCTGATCAATCTCAGTCAGTTTTTCCTGCACGATACGCTTTACATCAGCGCTGGCACGGCTACGATCGTCATACAATGACAGCAGATGGCGGCAATCGTCCAGGGAAAATCCGAGGCCACGTGCTCGTGCAACGAACTGCAAGCGGTGTATTTCCAGTGACGAATACTCCCGATAGCCACTGGCTCCTCGCTTCGGCGAGACCAGGCCAATCTCATCATAATACCGAACCGTTTTCACCGGAAGCGAGCATTGTTTGGCAGCCTGCCCTATGTTCATGGTTTGTTTTGTCATAGCTTGCTAAAGACGATAGATGTGCCTTGACCGCCTATACACCAACCCTAAGTTTCAACCATTTGTTGGACAAACCGATAACTGATTTGTTCCGCATCAGAGGCTGACGGGTGCCATCCCGCTCCAATAATACCCGTGCTATCGAGACTGATACTTTCACGACGAACAAACAGGGCGTTGGTACCTTGCCGAATAAGGTAGGTACCATTCGTACTGCTATCACTAATCAGGAATCTACCGCGCTGTAACTCTATCGATGCGTGATATCGCGATGTAGACTCATGGCGAATGACGAAATCGTTGTCAACTTCCCGGCCTATCCGTATCTGTGGGTTGTCCTTGTCTATTCTTATAGTCAGAGCCCCCATACTCAGTTCCAGAACCATATCCGAACGGTACTTTGAGGTTCGACTGACAGCCGTGACAATACGCGTATCTTCTGTCGGCTTCTGGGTAGATTCTTCCTGCCATTGAATTCGATAAACCGGCAGTGGTTGCTCTATTCCCTTGAAATCAACATGATCCAGAAATGTTGCAGCCTTTCGCATCTGTGGTGATAACTGATAAACCGTATCTTCGGTGGTGTAGATTTCCGAGGCATTGGCAAAACCTGCGACTCTCGCAGCCACATTGACCGCATTTCCATACACATCTCCGGAATCCGGAATAACCTCACCGGCGTGAAACCCGATACGGATCCTGAGCGGGGATAACAACTGCATACGCTGGGATTCAACAGCCGCCAACATAGCATTGTCACTGGATTCAAAACTTGCTAATACTGCATCGCCGACCGTTCTCAGCAATTTTCCGTCATGATTTTCCACCACGCGACGCAACTCGATGAGGCAATTGGTAATGAGTCGGTGTGCGACGACATCACCGCGTTCTTGATAAAGTCGCGTGCTGTTGGCAATATCAGAAAAAAATACCGTTAACGTCTGCTGCACAATAGGCATCCCACGTTGGAGTTTACTACACCGGTCAATGCTACCAGAACTACTGGAAATCGCTGTATGTCGCCGATTAAAAAAACACCTGTAACGTAGACCAGAACAGGCTTACCAGCGTTCTGGCAATTTCTTTATGATAGCGATACGGTGATCCTCGATACTAATATACCCACCTGTTTTCAGGTCTTTCAGAATTTTACTGATCATCTCCCTGCTGGCACCCACACGCTTGCTCAGCTCCTGATGTGTAATCCTCTCCATGCGCATGACCCCATCATCATGAATCTTGGATTCAGACCCCAGAACACGCGCGAGACGCCCATAGACATCCATTAATGCCAGACAGCTGACATCCTCGGTCATACCGCGAATTCTACCCACCAGAGTCTTGATGATAGCCTGCGCAACTCCCGGTTCAGCCTCTATTGCACGCCGGAGCTCTGTCTTGGGAATAACCATGCACTCGCACGCTGTTGTGGTGATCACATTGGCAGTTCGAGGTAAGTCGTCCAACACACCGAGCTCACCAAAGCAGTCGCCAGCACGGAAACTGTTGATGATGAATTCCTCTCCATTAGCATCATCGGTGTAGGCATTGGCGCTGCCTTCGAGCATCACGTAAGCTGAATGGCATTCATCACCACAAATCATTAAATGTGTATTTTTCTTGAACTTCCGGACGACGGATTTTTCTTCCAGCCTGACCAGGACATCGTTAGGAAATTCAGCAAAAAAAGGGGTTTCTAAAAGCAAACTGTTCATGAAAACCGGTCACCGACAATTAGGTGCTTCATTATCAATCAACGAAGCAGGTGGAAGAATACCGCGTGGTGCGCCCGACAATATCCAGCTGACCAGACGTCCCAGGTCATCATCATTGCCCAGAACCAGGCCACCTGCGTGATAGTTAGGGATATCACTATCCAAAAGTCTTGTCAGGTCGGTAGCACCATTGGTTGGTTTGCGCACAATCAGACTATCGTGAGGAGCGTCAAGGTTGGATCTCGCCAGAACACTGCGATACACAAAATCGAAGCCCTGATTGGCATCACCCTGCAGATTTACTGCATTACACGGCGTGTAGTGCACTGGAATACCATCGTTTCCGCCATCAGCCGCGTGGCACGTACTACAGTTATTCGTCAGCCATGAGAAAATATCTGCTCCATCGTCACCAAAAAAACGAATGTTTTCAGGGGCTGGCATGTTGGGCTGCTGCTCGCGTACCGTCACAGAAGCTGTTGCCGAGTCGGTGCCACCCTGTTCACCGTCGATAGTTAGCGTAACGGTGTAATTGCCCGGTGTACTCGCACGCAATACCGCTTTACCAGAATCAGCATCGGTTACGGTTACGGTAGCAGAACTGGCAGGCTCAACGCTCCACCGATAACTGCCCGCGACCGCGAACGCACTACCACCGGCACTTAGAGGGATGTCAAAACGCTGCGAGCCACTCATACCGGTAGCTACAGGGGGTGCCACCAGTTTTGCCACAGGCGCGCCCGGCTTGATAACACTGTTATCCGGATTGATGTTCTCGCTATGTCCAATGACAGCCGCTAACAAAGCCGGATTTTTAACTCCGCTTTCCCAGAAATCGGCATAGTTCAATAATCCGGCTGGCATTAACCCGCGCTCGAACGTCAAGTGATCAATCTGGTCAGAATAAGTCAGGAATTCCGGGAAGGTGTCGAAGCTGATCGATCGATTAAGACCACTGCCACGAAGTGCATGACACACTATACAGTTGGGGCCTGCCAGACTGTTGTAAATGCTTGAAGAGCTGGGGCTTGTTTGCCACTGTGCCGGGACAAACTCTGTATCGTAAGAAGTACCAACGGATGCGATATTGTTGCGATAGCGCCCTTCGAGGATCTCAATAGCGAATGTCGGATCCCAATCGCCCGCCTGCCCAAGTGTAGCCGCAGTATCCCGACGATAAGCGTAGGTGCTTAGCACCGCTTCGTTAATGAGACGAATACCGTCTTCATTGTCTTCTCTGGTAAAACCAGGCTCATTAGCAAACTGAAGTGTATCGAGTTCGATGGTTTGCATATGCGCTTGCAAATCACCGGGTACACCGCCGGTTATCGTGGGCGCAAGTACCTTGGTACCCGTTGTATCAGCCACAACCAGTGTACGGCCATGTCCACCATGACAAACAATACAAGGCGTTGGCATGGGTTTGGGTCCTCGATCGTCCAGATCCACAAAATGTTGCTGGGAGCCACTGCTTAACATGTTAATGACACCATCGCCAGCGAAGTTATAGAACTTGGTGAATTTGCGGGCCGATGCTCCAGTTGCCGGAAAGGCTGAGAATTCGATTGCATTGACTCCAAAATTCCACTCGCGCTCATTTCTAACCAGTGCTTCGAAATTCAGGGGCCCGTACGGTAGGCCAGCGATGACGTCGACCTGAAAGTTCTCGACATACACGGCAACATCACCGCTGTTCTTGTTCCATCGAAGAAACATGTTGCGACCATAACCAAGATCCTTGGTATCACGAAACTTGACATGAGTAGACACACAAGAAGGCGGCAAACAGTCTGCTGGTGAACCATCGGCATTCAGGAAGCCATTTGCAATCCTCCACTTCTCGAAAGTATCACGAGTTTTCATGGGGTCAATCGTATTGTAATAGGCCTCAGGAAAATCCTCGACATTGTGAATCTCATCGGCAATGACGCCATTGGCTGGGACAGCAGGTGCAGCATTGAGATAACGCGCAAACGCATCAGGGTTGGGAGTCACTGGAAACGTAGCTTCGGTAGTGTCTACATCCTCGCCTCGACAGCTTGTCAGCAGTACACATAGCATTAACGCAAGCAGAATCTTGTTCATTGCAGACATCCTATTTTTGTAAGGCATACCATCTACTCTTTATTTCTATTAACAGCCGTCAGCGCTCAAAGCTTATGCCTCCGGAAAATCAATACCCTATCCGGGACGATAACGGAATTCAGACGCTTAATCTTTGTTCTTAGTGTCAATTACAGGCTGTAGCTGAACGTCAACTCCAACATGTTTCTGTCATAACCAATATCACCTGCAGCACTGGTACTGACAATTCTGTACAACAAATTGGTTTCGATTGCATCGGAAACCACATACCCCAAACCAAGTTCCAGAAGCGTAGAATCTGCATCCAGAAGATACGCAAACCGATTTTCTTCAAAACCACCGAAAGCATCATCAGGCTCGATGACATCCTGCGCGTTGACAATGCTGATAGTAGGTGTTGCTGTCGATACTTCATTGCCGGTTACAAATCGCAGTCCGGCGCGCAGAATCAAACGCTGTAGCGGTGAGAAATTAGCTGTCAGTGAAACGGTTGCCTTGCTCGTATCAAACACTTCGGTTTCCGCCTCTCTTACCTCGTACCGAACTCCCAGAGTGGTGTCGAAAAAATTGGTAGGCTGAAAGTTGACTGATGCGGACACATCCACAATAGAGCTGTCTCTGATAGCAGATTCGGAATCCAGCATACCAAGACCTAGTGATAGTCGATAGAAAGGTGCCAGGGATGCTGTGGTGTATTCGCGAAACCAGTCAGCACTTACCCTGTACCGGGATTCGCCCAGCTCCTCGATATCCCCGTTTATTTCGTAGGATGCAGAGCCATTAAACGATATTCCGCTAAGAAGATTGCTTTGCTGCACGAGTAGGTTGGAATAAAAAGTCCCGGTAACGCGACCCAGAAACGAACCGGTCGCTTCGATATCGCGATCGAATTCTGCCTTGGCCGGGTTACTATCATTAATGTACCGAAGATCAATACCTGTTATTGCAGGACCCGAGCTCTTAGCGTTAGCTGCTTGCGAACCTTCTTCCTGTGCAAACGCGCTGCCCGTAAATGACATCATGACTGCACATAGCAGCGTGGACGTTGATTTAAGCATGCAATACCTCTCGGGCTGAACAAATGGTTCTTGTTATACACGTGCTTGCACTATCTCGTCGTGATACAGACACATTCACACATGATTTTTTATAAAGCAAGGCAACCGCCCTTTGAATTAAACTTATTGGACGAAGGTACAGTAAGCTTTTTGCCCTGCTTATCATTGTACTGACGATGGGACGCGGCGTGTCGCAATGCCGGTAAGCAAAAGCATAGCTGCCAACCAGGATAAAGCGCCACCGCCGCTTCTGGATGGACTTACATCGACGTCTCCAGGCCCACTGTTACCCGTAGTAGGATCACTTAACAACGAACCTATGACGCCAGTCATTGCTATGACACCATCCCGAACACCATCTGAATCATTAGGCCCACCGTCAGTTAAACGAAATCTTACACAGCCTTGACCAGCAATCAAGCCATTGGTGTAGTTGGGACTATCATTGGCAGGACATTCTCCAGCAACCAGCGGCGCACTGGCAATACTGTCTGATCCGGTGCCGGAGAAGTTTCTCCAGCTTCCCGAGCGAGGATTATAGACGCGAAGACTGGCATTGAGTGGAATATTGCCTAACAGTTTCAATCTTATATTTGCACTATCACTATCAAGATCGCGTAGTTCAAAATCCATGACACCAATAGAGTTATCTATCGTGGAATCTGCTATCGGCGTGACGTCCGGATAACGTCGTTGTGCTGCAGCGAGAAACTCAGCCTGACTGAGAGTTGCCTTGGCAGCACTGTAACGGGACGACGCTGCCTGCTGGGCAGTAAAGGCACCCAGCGTAATACTCTGGTCACTGTAAAACACACTGCTGGAAACGTTAGCGCCACTCTCACTTAATATTCGGTTGGCGTTCGCGTTGTCATTATCCAGCGACGCCGGGTAACCGTCGTAATCCAGATCGGCCAGATCGTCAACAAGCGGTGATTCTACGATGACTAATCGAGCGCGGGTTTTACCCTGAATTCCGCTGCCTTGAATTGCCACCTCCAGATTGTAAACACCCGTATTTTCGGCTGTGGGTGAAAATGTCACAACATCATCGGTCGGTGCGCCTTCAAACAAGGCAAGGATAGCTGCGTCACTTCCATTCCAGTTGTAGCTTAAGCCGGGAATCTCGGACCGGGTACGTGCCAGCACGGTTACTTGCCCAGCACCAGCTTGCACAATTCCCCCGGTGACTCTACCGGCAGGTGTTTCCTGGAAGAACTGGAAGGACAGTGAATAATCGAGTACACCATCATTGTCCGCATCGGGCTCGCAGTCGTTGCCTATCCCGTTATTGTCGCTATCGAGCTGATCAGCGTTGGGGTGATTGATACAATTATCGATGAGATCGTTTACGCCGTCCAGATCCCGATCGATGAAATCACCACTAAGCGCTGGATCCTCAAGACCTGTCATGTATAAAATGGCTTGCGTAAGTTCGCGGGCAGAATACTCACGTCCCCAAGCGGGCATGGCACCTTTCCCAAGCGAGACGCTGTCGAGTAGTGGCGGAATACCTCCCGCTTCCGTAACACGCGCTCGCCACGCTTGCGTATCGCCGAACGCTGGAGAACCTTCCAGGCCGTCCTGGTGACAATCAAGGCATATGCTCTCTACCAGAGACTTGCCGGTAGTGAACGGATTGCCAGCCTCACCCAGATCACCATCACCATCGGGGTCAGGGTCACATAGGTCGCCTATCATATCGTTATCACTATCGAGCTGTCTTTCATTGGCAAAAATAGGACAATTGTCACTGCCATCAAACGTACCGTCACCATCTGTATCGGAGGGAAGAATGCTAACGGAGGCGCGGTTCGACAGATTGCCCGCAGCATCCATAATCTGGTAGGAGAACGAATCCTGTCGGGTAAAAGACGGTGGTGGAATATAGCTCACCACATCAGCTCCAAGACTGATAGTGCCTCCCAGTGAGGTTTGAGCGGAATCCAACACGATGGTTAACGTGGAACCCTCTCCATCAGAATCATTTACAAGCACATCGAGCTCCTGAGTCTCTGATAGAAAATCAAAAACGAATTGATCATCGAACGCCACCGGCACTGCAACGACTGCGTTTACGCTGACATCTATCGTCGCTTCTGTTTTCAAATCGGCCGAGTTAGTCACGTCGACTGTCAGGACAGCTGTACCCTGACTGACAGCTCTGACCTGATACTTTCCATCACCCTGATGTTCGATAGTGGCAACCGCGCTGTTGGATGAACGAGCACTGAACTTGAAATCATCTTCTTCCGAATCATCGACATCGAGTTCGACAACCACTTCCGCGCCGACGTCAAGCACAAGCTCCCGGCCCGGCACGATATCCAGAATAACGGGTTGCGAAGACACTCGGCCCACGTTCACTGTGAACGTGGCATTTCCAGTAGATCCTTTCTCGTCTTTTGCACGAATTTCAATCGTTGAAGAGCCTGGCAGCAGCGCTTGTACTTTTAGCGTATTTCCATCCAGTGAGGCCAATACCGAAAATGGATTGCTGTTTGAGTGGACGCTGAGTTCTACTGTGTCAGGATTCTCATCCAGCACCGTCAAGGCAAGGCTCCGACTCTCGGCAAACGCAAGAAACAGGTCTGACAGACCCGAAACGATCGGGGCTGTATTATCAACAGCCGAATCCTTTACATCGACTGAAAATGTTTCAGTATCAAACTTGCCATTATTGTCAGTGGCACGTACCGTGATCTGCGATGTACCGACTGAATTGGCGAAGACTTGGAGAGTATCAGGACCTGCCTCCAATACTGACACAGCGTCGCTGTTTGAATTACCAGTTACACTCAATGAGACCGATCCGGGATCTTCATCCTCGACGAGTACATTGATGATCTTGTTCGTCCCGGCAATCATTGACTGATCACTTATCTCAGCAATTACCGGCGCGGTGTCAGGCGACTCTACTTCTACGACGGTTACCTCGAACGTTTCAGTGTCAGTAGCACCGAATTCGTCCTGGGCCTCGATGGTGATAGTCGAGGTGCCGGGACTGGCGCCACTCACGCGGAAACTGTTATCCCCAACCTTTGTGATATCGACAACACCGGGATCGGTATTGTCGCTGGCAGACAATAAGACGGTTGAGGTATTTTCGTCGTCGACAGAAACCGTCACAGTGGTCGAATCCATGTGATTTATGCTGCGATTGGAAATTGCCGAAATAACAGGTGCTTTGTTGGGTGGCGGGTTTCGCTCAATCGTGAGCGTATCGCAGTTCCAGTTGCGGTCGTCCCGCGAACTACTGGGTTTCTCCGCAACACAATACTGAATTTCGGGGTTGGCTGTCGATGCAGAAAAATTCACAGTATCCGATGGTGTGTTCTCAATATAACTGCCGTCGCCAGAGGAGCCAAGCCGATAACGCCAGTAGTAGGCTACGACACCTCCTGCTGTCCCATCGAGCGTTAATGTTGCGCTGGTGGCGTCACTCGCGACAGAGGGTGAACTCAACCTCAAAGACCTATTCTGGTTCGTGTTGCTATGACAGCTATTACAAGAATCACCCTCGCCTCCATTGAAAGAGAGGAACTGTTTTGAGGAATTTACAAAAAAGCGATCATCTGATGTGGATGTGGAATTTCCAAACGCCAATACACCATCCGAACTGCACACTATGATCAGAGCAAACAGGAGCCTGAAGCCCGCTATCCTGACCGTTGAAAAAAACCTTTTCGTCCAACGGGCCAACTGTACCTTTAGAGAGTCAATGTCCAGGGCAGACAAAACTTTCAGCTTAAAAAAAACATCCGGGGAATCCATCGACAAACTATCCTCAACCGCATTCAAGGGAAAAACCTTCGCTTTTGTAACACGGCTACAACGTTTACTACCATATCCCGCGGCCGCAAGCCAATTTTTCATAAGATTAATTCTCAAAAAGAGGTTGAACAGTGAACCAGCTTGAGTTTTTAGCTACGTGGAATATCAAGCGATTCTGGTTGGCAAGAGGCTCTGCAAATTGGCGCAATCCTAGCCTAAAGACTAGGATTGCGCGCTAGTGTTCAAGAGCTGACGACCAGGCGTTAATTCGTGACTAAGGAGCCTGCTGAAACGGTGCGTCATTTTGCGATAAATAGACGAGAGCGGTACCAGAAGTTGATGAATTACCGTCGGTCGCCTGGGCCTGCCCCTGATCAGCAGATAGGGTAATTTCTACCCCTGAGTAAATTCCCCACCACAGTGTCAGCGACAAGACCATCATTAGCACATAACCCATAAGATCGATTAAACGGGTAATGCGATTGAAAGCTGTTTCGATGTAAGAAGGCATGTCTCTATCTCTCTCAGTTCAGAATAATTACTGGCTTGATTGTTAATCAATGGATAGAGTGTACGGAACGTAACCAACCGGATAAGTGAATATTACCCGTGTGCATGTGTATAGTTGCGCAGGCTAATCCTGCTCAGAATTTTCGAGTCACCCTCGCCTCTGTGTTGAGTGTTTGCATGCTGCTCGGCAGTTGCGCTAATCCGCAGAGAGACCGTTACGAGGAGGCATTTGCGGCAATCGAGCGCGAAGAACAACGCAGGATTGCTCAATCCCGCGCAGAGAGAGAATCCACAGGAGGAAATGAATTAAGCGACGGGGCTGCGACAAAAGGCACCTCGGCTCTTTCCGGTAGTGGATCCATCAATGCGAACAACGATCGCGTATCGCAAGGCAACGGCCCTGATATCAGGGAACAAGTCAGCCCGGCCTCCGTGATTCCCTCGACCATCGTTGAAAAATCCGAACGTGCCTCTAACGGTAAGCAATGGTGGACGCAAGATTACCGGAGTGCTTCAACAGGTGAGTCGCAATGCCTTGTGGTGAGCAAGGCAATGAACATTGGGAGTGGAGATCGCCCCTCACGTGTGCAGATAATACTCACGGACAAGGTGATATACGTGTTGTCAGATGCATCGATAGTCCGCAATGAGTTACAGGCGGGTTTATACGTAGATGACAATTTACCGTTTGTCTTTGATCAATATATCAGTGACTCCACCGCGGCTATCACTAAAAACTACACCACCATTCTAAACCAGCTCTTGAGAGGCAGCTATATCACCATTAGTGCCGTTGTTAAAACTGAACGCGGTGTACCTAATTTACAGCTGCTGGAATTCAGCCTCAAAGACTTCATACTCGCGTATGCTCGCGTGGATTCCTGCGCTGTTTGACCCTGAGGCGCCACGTCCACGAAATTCGACGTGCAAAAATAGACGAAAACCCCTGTTGATATTGCGGCCTTGGCACATGGGCCGTTAGTTTAATTTGATCATTTCACCATCAACCTTGATATCACCTGAGGCCGATAGCTGCATTTCACCCTGACGAGCTTTGAATTCAAGCGAATCAGCCTCCAATCGTAAAGCCCCTTTGACATCAAGTTCTGCCAGTGGTGCATGCAGTTGAATACTGGGGCCCGAGGGAGTTGAGGCTATATCAATGAGCGCTCTGCCCTGGTAGTCATTGATGGTCAAGGATTCGTTTTCCTGCAATGTCAACGTCTGGGCACTGCGGACAGGCCTACGCCTGGCTTGCGCTGACTCCACGATTCCCGTGACAAGCGGCTCTGGCGAATTGCCTGGTCGCTGTACCAGAACGCGATCTCTTGCGCCGATATTCAACCCATCCATACACGGCAGCCAATCTTCAAAGGAACGACCCGCTACATCCTGCCCCTTGACCAGCACGCGCCCGGCCATGACCGGATGTGTCTCAACGACCACCTCCGCGACAAGAACCTCGCCGTTGGCCAGCGAAAGCTCAGCCATTTGTGCAGACTCACTGAATCCAGGTTCGTTCATTGGCTTTCTCCTTTCTCGGCTTTCGCTTTTGACAGCAAAGTCTTCAGCGTTGGTGGTGTGGCGTAGGCAACGGCCTTTTCGTCATTCACCGATATTGCGACAGGTATTTTTTTATGAATTCCCGGGATGAATGGTCGCGGAGAGTTCATCGAGGCCGTATATGTCATGGTAACGAGCTCCTTGTCCGGGGTAATCTCAACAGAGGTTAAAAACGGCTGCACATTTTCGACAATATCTTCAATTTTCATTTTCAGAACCGGCGCAGCCTGCGGCAGTGAAAATTCGATGACCGGGTATTCCGGGTGTAATCCTTTTAGCAATACCGGCGCGCCATGAACATCATTTTTAAACATAAAGTCCGGCACAGCTTCCTGATGAAATCGCCAATGCGGCTCCATGCCGAATATCTGGTTGGCCAGAAGATTTCGATAACCTTTTGCAAGATGTCCGAGGCTGATCTCTTTCAATTGCGCATCATCAGGAGGTGGGAACCAGGGGTCGCATTCAATGGCAATAAACAGGTTACGGGGAAAACAGTTCACGGGCACCCAACCTATGTGGGCGGGCATGGGCTGTCGGTACCATTCCTCAGGTGACGTGGCAATCAATCGATTGTTGGTAAGAAGATCTGAAGGATCTTCGAGTAACGGTAAAGGCATACCGTCAACAGGATCGTTCATCGCCAGGTATCCTGTTCCCCATGGATTGCGTGGATAAAGTCCTGGATGATCAGCGTCAAGGGTGACGCTTATGGCCCGTGGATCGCTGTTGTCAAAGGGTACGCGGAAGTCACAACCTCCATAGGCAAACTCGAGTCCTAAAGGCTGCTCCGTAAAAGGCTGAGTTTGACCAATAGTGGGTTTTCCCCGCTGAAACTCGATGAATCGTTGTCCGAACACTTGTATGTCGCGGCGACGCTTGCCGATAACGGCCGATACAGAATGCTGTTGAGCACTCGCCCCATCAGCAACGTAAGCCGCGCCGTTAATACCAATATCGGTGTAGGTCTTCCATGGCCAGTAATCACTGTGCGGTGGCAATCTAGGTTGCAATGACTCGTCCTTGAGGTCATTTTGCAGCGGTACTGCGTTTGCCGGTTTCAGTGTTTTCGAACGCGGATCAATCCGATAGGTGAACTTGATAAACGCATTCGCAAAACACGATAGCTTGTCTTCGCCACCTTCTATCTGGATATCGACGTCATAGTGCTGCCGGGCGGGTATGCGTGTCATATCAGGCTACTCGGGGTCCGTCACGATGTGCAGTGGATCATTCGTTGGGGTATTTCCAATGCCCAGCCCCGGAACACCCAGTACATCGGTTGCAGGCTCGTTGCCACCAGCTGTAAAAGACAACTCTGGCACCGGGCCGCCGCCAACTCCCACCTTGAACGTCGGGTTACCCTGAGCCACCGAAAAACCAAATCCGGCCAGCGCATTCACACCTTTTTTTGCCAGCGCCAGCGGTGACAATGGAATGCCCAGTTTGCCGGCAACTTGCGGAAGCAGTGCACGTGCAACCTGGCTGGCAACACTTCTTTTAGCTGCTTCTTCAGCGGCTTCCTTGGCAGCTTTCTTGGCCGCATCAGCCCCACCTTTGGGTTTACCCAGCTTGTTGAAGATGGCGTCAATGGCAATACTCACGGCAATCTGGGCTATACCCAAAAGCAAGTCTTTAAGGGTCATGCCTACCTTGAGCTCGTTTAACCAGTTGATGATCGGGAAGGCTGTGGGAAGAGTAAAGGGATCACCACATGTCATCATCGGTAACGGTATAGGTGCGATCTGACTACAACCCACAGGCTTGCCATCAAACTTTACCGTCGACGTTGAGAAAGCCATTTTGCGCGATGAAAATGGCCACATGATCAGATAGTAGAAGTTAACAAAAGGAATGGTGACATCGGGTATGAGAATACCGATATCATGATCGCCCTGGCAGATGGGAAACTTACGATGCTTGACCGTATCGGTAAATTTGTTTTTGCCCAGAAAATAACCGGCTGTCCACATCTGCGTTGCAATCATTTCGAACGCGAAAGTTGGCGTGGAAGGCGCAGGTACCGGGAGCATGGTGGCCCACAAGGTATGCGAGTTCATTCCCAGGGTGGGATCGTAGGCCACGTTGACATGCACTTGCATCAGACTCATGACAATCTCCTTTTCTGTGCAGCGGTGAGTGGCGCAGGGGCCCACCCGTTTTCAAGTCGAATGCGAGCAGTTCGCTGATCTGATGCCCGGTATCGATACGGAATTACGCCTCTGAATATTATGGTGAACTTGCGCAAGTCCGGGAACAAGGTCAACCCATTGGGATGAAGTTCGACAGTACGCTCTTCAGCGCCGACCGACACATCCATCAATACCCGTAAGGTTGGCAGTTTGAATTCCAACGCCTGTTTCGGTGTCATGCCTTCTAGCCGGACGATCGACTCAGCCGCCGGTGTTTCGATGACCCAATCAGGATGCGCCCTGTGCAACATCAGAGGTGAGCCTAGCTTTACAGCATCCGCTTGCAGCTCAGGACTTTGCCCGGCAGCCCGCTGAGCGCGTTTCATTCTTTCGATAATAATGCCCGAACTGTTCATACAAGGTGCCCAGCAAACCGGCAAAGGCACCTGGCCGGGTTGGGAAATGGGGTCCTTTGCAGACTCGATATTGGGAAGCTGGCGAATAGCGCTGAAGCGCGGATAACCATCCGGGCATCGCAGCGCACTGGCCAGTTGCTCGATTTGCAGTCGATAGTTGAATCCTTTACCCACAGGATTAACCGGGTCGGCAACATCGACAAACGACTCATCATCGATCTCTACCTCTTCAGTGCCGCCGTAAGCCAGATGCCAACCCAGCGGCATACGTGTAAACGCTTCCGCGTGGCTTATTGATGCATTGTCGCTATCACCTACCCAGTGACGGTTACCATGAACCAGTAAAGACTGCTGAATATGCCCTACTTGCAGGTCAATCTGGCGTTGAGCGACCGGCGTATCATCCGGTGCATAGGCATTGCCCAGAACCATCACTTCGAAAACCGGATCCAGGCGCGGAATATCCTCGCGTGGCAATACCCCATAGCGAGTTTCCACATCTTTGGTATAGATTGGCATGGGATCAACGCGATCCAGCTTTACAGCACCGGATGTGGATACTACAAAAGTGGCTTTAGCGATGCCCAGAACCGAACGGCGTTCAGGATCGATGCTTTCCGCCACCATTGTGCTTGCCACAACCGTTGTTGAATTAACCAGCTCCACGAGCAACTCCTAGAATGTCATTGGCAGGGGTACCCAGATGCTCCAGTAAACGCAGGAATTCCGATGGCGAGATAACCGCGTGCGGCATCCTCGTTGATACTTTATCGACAATTGCAGGGCGCTGGCTTTCAAATTGTTCCAACAGTTGCAGACTGCTGACGCCAAGCCTGATTAAGGTATCGGTGTTACCAAGATGTAGTTGCAATCCACGCGCAACCGGCGTCCAGTCGGGATACCACCGTACCAGCGATATCTCAACTTCCGCAAGCTGGATTCGACGATCCAGAAACAACACACGATCAACAATGAGCTCATCTGAGTGTATTCGCAGTTCGCCTGGCGACATCTTGAAGACAAGAAGCCCCACGATTACCATGGATCCGATCATTGACAGAAGAACGACAGGAACACTGATAAGCCCCGCCTGCCAAAGCCTGTGTGCCACGTTGGTGACTATGACACCGGCAATGACACCCGCGATCGGTGCCGCCAATGCCAATACCGGCCAGCTGTCAATCGCGAAGTTCATACCTTTGTTGATCATCGGTGTCATTTCTAGTTCACGCTGACCGATGCGCCATTGATCGCAATTGCACCTGATGCCTTAACATCAATCTTACTACCCGAGACTTCATTAGCACCAGCGGATGTTGATACCACCTTCGATGAACCATTAATTTCAATCTCAGCAGATTTTATTTCTATTTTTCCTGAGGTAATGACAATCTGCGAACCACCAACCTTGAGTGTCAGTTTGGAATCAGATTCAAGCTGCATGTCTGATGTGGACTTGAGCTCCATCTTGTCATTCGTGCTAATGCTGAGCTTTTTCTTGGATGAGAGGGAAAGCGTGCCTTTTTTTACAGCATGTTTGCTATTACCTTCTAGAACATCGATTTTGGTTGCACCCTTGATCGTTTCCGTATGGGTACCGTGAACCTTGATTTCCTTGTTACATTCGATGGTTTCTGATTTATTGCCTTCCACGGTCAACGTGCGATTCGCTCCAACTGTTTCTGTCTTGTCGTTACCCACTGATAAACTACGATCATTTCCGACGCTCTCTGAACGGT